>NZ_JBSWWI010000001.1:3015000-3712500 GCF_056160005.1 Microbulbifer sp. ABH2_005
ACAATAAACAGCAAAAATAAAAAAAGGCCGGGATCCCGGCCTTTTAGAAAAAAGTTCGCTTACTCGTTGCCACCCTCCTCAGAGGATTGCTTTTCACGCTGGATGCGCTGGTAAATTTCTTCGCGGTGTACGGCTACTTCTTTTGGCGCATTTACGCCAATACGCACCTGATTGCCTTTCACCCCCAGCACGGTAACCGTGACATTGTCGCCAACCATCAGCGTCTCGCCAATTCGGCGGGTTAAAATCAACATTACCTACTTCTCCTTGATCATCCTGTGATAAAGAGCAGCCTGCACTTTCCCAAAGCTGCTCTTATTTGGTCATCATAACCGGGTGGCGGTACACGCAAGGTCAAAAACTACCCATCACACTCTTCAGTATTGACCAGTCGAACGAAATCTCAACAGGTTGGATGCAATGCCAAACAACTGAATCGAAATGGGAAGGCTCTCTTTGCCTTAACTCCGGTTATAGCGTTCTTTCATCTCTCTCACTTGGAGAGTTCAAACTCACTGTGCAAAGCGCGCACTGCCAGCTCGAGATAGCGCTCATCAATAATCACCGAAATCTTGATTTCGGAAGTGGTGATCATCTGAATGTTGATATTGTCTTCACCAAGCGCACTAAACATACGACTGGCCACATTTGCATGGGAGCGCATTCCCACGCCGACAATAGAAACCTTGGCAATCTTGTCGTCTGTGATCACCTCACGCGCACCAAGTTCCGCTGAGACACGCTCTAATACTTCGCGAGCCTTGCCTAAATCGTTGCGATGCACTGTGAAAGTAAAATCGGTGGTTCCATCAACCGCACTGATGTTCTGTACGATTACATCTACTTCGATGTTTTCTTTGCCAACAGGTGCCAAAATACGGCAGGCAACACCGGGATTGTCCGGGACACCACGGATCGTTAACTTGGCCTCATCACGGTTGAATGCGATGCCGGATACGACAGGTTGCTCCATCTCGTTATCTTCCTCATCCAGGCTTATCAGGGTTCCTTCACCCTCTTCAAAAGTCGAGAGCACGCGCAAAGGAACCTTGTACTTGCCAGCGAACTCCACGGCACGGATTTGCAGGACCTTAGAGCCAAGACTGGCCATTTCCAGCATTTCCTCAAAAGTAATCCGATCCATACGGCGCGCACTATCCACCACACGCGGGTCGGTGGTATAGACCCCATCAACATCCGTATAAATTTGGCATTCCGTGGCATCAAGCGCAGCAGCAAGCGCTACACCCGTGGTATCTGAACCGCCGCGCCCGAGAGTGGTGATGTTTCCGTTGTCATCCACTCCCTGGAAACCGGCGACCACAACCACTTTGCCGCTATCCAGGTCCGTGCGCATACGCTCGACATCAATACGCTGAATACGAGCTTTGGTATGGGCATTATCCGTGAGGATTTTGACTTGCCCGCCAGTATAGGAGCAGGCATCGTAGCCGCGTTTTTTCAGGGCCATGCTCAACAGCGCAATAGTGACCTGCTCACCAGTGGATACCAGTACATCGAGTTCGCGAGGGTCGGGTTTTTCCTGAATCTGGTAGGCTAGATCAATCAGGCGGTTGGTCTCTCCGCTCATTGCGGAAAGCACTACAACCATACCGTGCCCCTTCGCACGAAAGGCGGCTACCTTGTCGGCGACAGCTTCGATACGCTCGATAGAGCCCACGGAAGTGCCGCCATATTTCTGCACGAACAAACTCATAACTTTCTGTGTTTCCTTAGCTCCAGGCCAAGTCCGCGCACCGCTCGAAATCATGCAGGCGCGCACTTAATCACCAAACTTCGGCGAAATCAACTTCACACGCTATTTATGGCGCCAATTTGACCGAAATCAGCTTTTGAGAGAGCTCTCCACCCATTCAGGCACTTCCTGCAACATGCCTGGCAGAGCGGATGCGTCGGTCCCCCCCCCCTGCGCCATATCGCTGCGGCCGCCGCCTTTACCACCAATCTTGCCCGCGGCAAAGCGCATCAAATCACCCGCTGACAGGCGGTCGGTGAGGTCTTTAGTAACCGCTGCAACAAGGGCAACCTTCTCTTCGCCCGGTGCCGCCAACAATACGACGCCACTGCCCAGCTTATTTTTCATCTGGTCGGCCAGATCACGCAAAGATTTGGGGTCGGCTCCATCGATTGAAGCAGCTAACAGTTTAAAGCCCGCAATTTCTATCGCCTGGGCACTGAGATCACCTCCGGCACCACTGGCCAGCTTGGTTTTTAGCTGCGCAATTTCCTTTTCCAATTTGCGATTATTGAGCAGTAACTGCTCCACCTTATCCGCAAGTGTGTCTGGACGCGCCTTGAGAAGTGCCGCGACATGTTCGATCCGCTGCTCGGCACGATCAAACTGAGCCAATGCATGAGCACCAGTAACGGCCTCAATACGACGCTGCCCAGAGGCGATCCCGCTCTCACTGATAATACGCAAAAGGCCAATATCGCCGGTGCGTTTCACGTGGGTACCGCCACACAGCTCTACGGAGAAAGCGACACCTTCTGCAGCCCCCATGGAAAGGACGCGCACTGTATCGCCATACTTTTCACCAAACAGTGCCATGGCGCCCATTTCTTTGGCCGACTCAATATCTGTCTCACAGGTATCGACCGGTGTATTGGCGCGAATCTGTGCATTTACCAGGGATTCAATCGCGTGCAACTGCTTGGCGGTGACCGCTTCCGGGTGGGAGAAGTCAAAACGCAAGCGCTCTGAGTCAACCAGTGAGCCTTTCTGAGTCACATGTTCGCCGAGCACTTTGCGAAGAGCGGCGTGTAACAAATGAGTCGCGGAGTGATTTAAAGCCGTTGCCTGACGCACATCTGCAGACACCTCCGCAGTGAGCTGCTCACCGACAGCAATGGTTCCCTGTAGCAATTTACCGGTATGCAAATGATGGTCGCCCTGCTTGTTGCAGTCGCGCACCTCAAAACGGCCCGATGCGGCCTTTAAATAGCCACTATCGCCAACCTGACCACCTGACTCGGCATAAAACGGTGTGCGATCAAGAATTACCACACCGTCTTCACCTTCTTCCAGATGCTGAACCTGCTCACCACCTTTAACGATGGCAACCACGGTACCTTCGGCTTCAGTCGTTTCGTAACCGAGAAATTCCGTACTGCCCTGCAGATCCAGAGCTTCGGTGTAATCCTGCTTAAATTTACCGGCGGCACGTGCCCGCTCACGCTGGGCTTCCATAGCAGCTTCATAACCCGCCATATCCAGGGATAGACCGCGCTCGCGAGCTATATCCTGGGTCAGGTCTGTAGGAAAGCCGTAGGTATCGTGCAAAGTAAATACCAGCTCGCCGGGTACTTCACTGCCTTCGAGAGAGCTCAATGCGCTTTCCAGCAAGGCCATGCCCTTGTCTAAGGTCTTGGCGAATTGCTCTTCCTCCTTACGCAGAGCCTGCTCTATCAACGACTGCTTCTCGCGCAGTTCTGGATAGGCCTCCCCCATCTGATCTACCAGGGCGCTTACCAGTTTGTAGAAGAATACTTCCTGGTGGCCCAACTTGTGCCCGTGACGTACTGCCCGGCGAATAATGCGGCGCAACACAAAACCACGGCCTTCATTGGAAGGCATAACGCCATCGGCGATCAGGAAGGAACAAGAGCGGATATGATCGGCAATTACCCGCAGGGATTTTTCTTCCAGATTGTCGCAGCCAACAATTTCACTGGCCGCTCGCAACAGCGCCTGGAATAGATCGATTTCATAATTTGAGTGCACGCCCTGCATAACAGCGGCAATACGCTCCAGACCCATGCCGGTATCGACGGAGGGCTTGGGCAGTGGATGCAGCTCGCCGTCCGCAGTGCGCTCGTACTGCATAAATACCAGGTTCCAAATCTCGATATAGCGATCGAGATCATCGTTGTCGGAGCCGGGAGGACCACCGGGAACATCTTCACCGTGGTCATAGAAAATTTCTGAGCTTGGACCACAGGGGCCGGTATCCCCCATTTGCCAGAAATTATCCTCGTCGAGGCGGGAGAAACGCTCCGGGCTGACTCCCACTTCCTTTTGCCAGATATCGGCGGCCTCATCATCGCTAATATGCACGGTTACCCATAGGCGCTCTTCGGGCAGATTCAACACTTTGGTGAGGAAGTCCCAGGCAAAACGGATGGCGTCGCGTTTGAAATAATCGCCAAAGCTGAAATTACCCAACATCTCGAAGAAAGTGTGGTGACGCGCGGTATAACCTACGTTTTCCAGGTCATTATGTTTACCACCCGCGCGTACACAGCGCTGAGAACTCGCCGCGCGCTTATAGGGGCGCGACTCTTGACCGAGAAAGGTATCCTTGAATTGCACCATGCCGGCGTTGGTGAACAACAGGGTTGGATCATTGCCCGGCACCAGAGAGCTAGACGGCACCAGGGTATGGCCCTGTTCGGCAAAGTAATTCAGAAAGGCGTCGCGAATCTGTGCGCTTTTCATCCGGCGTAATTCCACTTCGTTAGTTGAGAGTTATTGAATGACACCGATGACGCGGTGTCTCGTCTGTTCCGCTACTGTGCGAGCCCCTGTTCGGGCATTAATTGTTGAGCCAGCAGATGAACATGCAGGTGAAATACGGTCTGTCCCGCGCTTCGACCATTGTTGACCACAAGTCGAAATCCCTCTAGCGCCAGCTTTCGCCCGAGTTCAGCAGCTACCCACATCAGGTGGCCGAGCAGGGCCTTGTCATCGCTTTTGGCGTCGGACAAGTTAACCAGGGGTTTACGCGGAATAATGAGGAGATGGGTCGGGGCTTGTGGCGCCCGGTCCTCAATAACGACACAAAGATCGTCCTCGTAGATTTTCTCGTTTGCTATTTCGCCCGAGATTATTCGACTGAAAACGCTGGGTTCACCCATTGGTTTATTTTTCCAGCTTTTCCTCAGCAGTCAGCTGACGCGCCTCGGATTCCAGCATTACCGGAATGCCATCCTTTATTGGATAGGCCAGACCACTGGCTTTACACACCAGCTCCTGGGTTTCCTCACGGTACTCAAGCGGCGCCTTGCTCACCGGACACACTAACAGGCTCAGTAACTTCTTATCCATGTTCCACCCCACGATTTCCCCCTGACATGACAAGCAGGGGGCAAAAATGACCGCGTATCATACAATGCTTCATAGGGTTTTTCACGGCATTCGCCACGGCTTCGAGTCTCCGGGGTTGGCACCCGCTTATTTTTATCCTGAGGTGACAGGGCCCACCTGTGGGGCGTAGGATTTCAGGTGCCCACACAGCAAGTCCCGCGCCAGGCGCCCGTCTTCCGCTTCGTTAAAAAGCTCGTGATAGGCCTCTGGAAAGCAGTGCAACATTTTACGAATCGACCCCATCCGCTCAAACCACTCACGGCTGACCGCCACATCCACGAGCCGATCGGATTCTGGCAGCAGCATTAGACAGGGCACCAACAATCGCTCCAGATTGGCGGAAATAAATTCCCGCTCACGCAAAAAGGTCTCAAACCAACGCAGGGAAACTCCGCGATGCACCAACTCATCCTCGCGGTAGGCTTCAACCACCGACGTATCCCGACTCAACCACTGGCTATCAAGCCTGCTGGAAAGTACCAACCCCGGGAACAGTTTTGCCAGTATTAACACCAGCTTCAATTCCAAACCCGATGGCTCTTTAGCTCCCCGGAATCCCGGCGCAGACAGGATGATACTATCCACCGCACCATAGCGAATGGCACTACCACAGGCGACCACAGCCCCCATACTATGCCCCAGCAGGTGCAACTTTGTACCGGGATTACCACTTTTGACCAGGCAGATGAACTCATAGAGATCCTCACAATAGAGGGAAAAATCCTCTATGTGGCCCCGCTTCCCTTCCGACAAACCGTGACCGTAATGATCCGGCACATAAACGCTGAAGCCGGCCCGATTGAGGTGCGCCGCCAAGGCACTGTAGCGACCACTGTGCTCTCCCAGCCCATGGGAAATCACTACAACCCCCTGCGCACCTTCAACCCACCAACGACGGTAATGCAGAATGACATTCCTTGTTACAAATTCCATGGCCACCCCCAACTTTTTATTGTTTTATCTCGGTTAACTTGTCCCTAGCCCTCACCTTCAAGGCTATCGCGGTACTTGCCCAACATAGCCAGGTGATTCATACACGCCCGCTTGACCAACGCCCTTTGCGCCACTTCGATGTTTTCCGCCTGACCACTCCAGGCCGTTAGCGCTGGCTGCTGGAGCGCCCGCCCATAGGAGAAGCTCAACTGCCAAGGGGCATTGTTAAGCTGATTGAGTGCGTTAAGGTTTTCTGTAGCCTCTTCTGGCCCCTGACCACCTGAGAGAAAATTGATACTAGGCACTGCGGCGGGCACACAGCGCCGCAGGCTGCGCAAGGTATGCTCAGCGACCTCCTGCGGCTCAACTTTAGGCAGTTCCGACCCGGGAGTAACCATGCTCGGCTTTAGCAGCATTAACTCCAAGATGACACCATGGCGATACAGGGCATGGAAAACGTTGTGCCAAACCTGCTCATTGACAGCAGCGGAACGCTCGAGATTGTGATTGCCATCCATAAGTACTTCCGGCTCAACAATCGGTACCAGGCCCTCGGACTGACAGGCAGCCGCGTAGCGAGCCAGCATTTCCGCATTGGCTGTGAGCCCCAATTCTGTGGGGTTATGGGGTGTCACCGGATAGACTTCCCGCCACTTGGCAAACCGCGCCCCCTGCGCCTTGTACTCCCGCAAACGCTCAATAAGCCCATCGAGCCCATAGGTGATCATATCTCCTACTGCGCCCGGTAACGGCCCCTTGCCTTTATCGACTTTGATTCCCGGCAAAATACCCTGTGCGGCCGCCACCTTCGGCAGAGGAGTGCCACCCCGATCACTTTGGCCGAGTGTTTCTTCAAACAGAATCACTCCACAAACAAAGTCTCCAAGACCCTCACTTGCCAGCAGGGCCGCACGGTAATCTCGGCGGTTTGTTTCAGTCGACTCCACCCCTACCGCAGAAAAGCGCTTGGCGATAGTTCCGCTGCTCTCATCTGCGGCCAGAATCCCGCGCCGGCCATCGACCAGGGAATCTATCGTTGCCTGCAACTCATCTCGAATCGTCATAGAGCACCTCCATGTGCCAAAACCCAGTCAAGGATAGCCGCTTCGATCAAAAAGCTTTACAGGCCGCGACCGCTCGCTGCCAACCCGCCAGCAAAGACGTTCTTTTTGTTGCGGGCATCCCCGGCAGAAAATCCCGTTCAATCTCCTGCAAACACTCGGGTAACCGGTGAAAATGCCAGAGATCACTGCCAATTCCCGCCAATAGCGCCGCCCCAATCGCCGTGGACTCTATCTGTCTAGGGCGCTCTACACGCAGGTCGGAAATATCAGACTGAAACTGCATCAGGAAATTGTTTGCACTGGCCCCGCCATCGACACGCATATGAGTGATATCGACCCCCAGGGCCTCCTCCATAAGCCGCGCCAGCTCATCACTCTGGTAGGCGATAGACTCGAGGGTGGCACGGACCACTTCTGCGCGTCCCGCCCCCCGGCTCAACCCACATAGGGTACCCCGCGCCGATGAGTCCCAGTGCGGGGCACCCAAACCACTAAACGCCGGCACTAAATACACACCACGGGTATTGGGGATGCTCTGCGCGATAACTTCAGTATCGACAGCCTGTTGAATCAGCCCCATTTCATCCCGCAGCCACTGTATTGCAGAGCCCGCGGTGAAAACCGACCCCTCGACCGCATAGGCCGGTGAGCCATGGATATCACAGGCGATGGTGGCAAGCAGACCACGGGGCGGATCGGGCCGCTTATCACCGGCATAGGCCAGCATAAAACAGCCTGTGCCATAGGTATTTTTGATATCTCCAGGATTGGTGCACCCCTGGCCAAACAGGGCCGCCTGCTGGTCACCGGCCACCCCACAAATGGGCGCACTAATTCCGGCAAAGGCCGCGGGGTCTGTATCGGCAAAGTGCCCTGCGGATGGCCTGATCTCAGGCAGAATGGATTCGGGGCATTCGAACAGCGCCAGTAATTCCGGGTCCCAACGCTTTTGCTCCAAGTTGTATAGCAAGGTGCGACTTGCGTTCGTGTGATCGGTCAAGTGCGCGCGGGCACCGCTCATTTTCCAGATTAACCAGCTGTCTACCGTGCCAAAACACAGATCCCCCCTGCGGGCACGCGCCTGCAATTCCGGCTGCTCGCGAAACAGCCACAATAGTTTGCTGGCAGAAAAGTAAGCATCCAGCAGCAGTCCGCTGCGCTGGCGCAGCCATTCGGATTTCCCTTCGGCGGCAAACTCTGCGCAAATGCCTGCCGAGCGCCGACACTGCCAGACAATCGCCCGATGTACCGGCTCACCTGTGTGCCGGTCCCACAGGATCGTGGTCTCCCTCTGGTTGGTGATACCCACCGCCTTTATATCGGACGCGCGAATCCCGGCACGCTGCAGAGCCGCGGCACAAACACGCTGGGTGACCTGCCAGATTTCCTCGGCATCCTGCTCGACCCATCCGGGTTCTGGATAGTAATTGGGAATCTCTGAATAGCTGCGGCCCACCAGGGCTCCACCACTATCAAAAACAAAGGCTGTGGTGCCCGTAGTGCCCTGATCAATGGACAGGATCATAAAGTCTCTCACGCTTATTATTTTTTCTCTCACTACCCTGTAGCCCGGCTGGGAAGCATAGCTTCCGTACTCCAAGCAAGCATGAGAGTATAAGCGTGATTACTCTTCGTCCAGCGCCCAGCAAATGGCGTCCGAGGGGAAACCGCGGTAAGCCAAGTAGCGCTGGCGGCGTGCGCGCTCTTTCATCTGCTGCTCACGCGGCAACGCCAAATCAATCGGCGATCGGTATTTACGCTGCAGCTGCTCAAGCGCCAAGGCAAACCAATCCACCTCCAACTGCTCCAGCGCCTGGGATAACAGCCCAGCGGAAATACCGCGCTGCTGCAATTCCTGGCGAATACGCAGGGGCCCCTGGCCACGCTGAACACGAGAGCGGGCAAAAACTTCGGCGAATCGCTGATCAGACTGATAGTTGAGTTCTTGCAGGCGCTCGAATAGCGCATCGAAATCGGCATCGGGGAACTTACCCACCAGCTTCTGCCTCAGCTCGAGACGGGAGTGCTCGCGGCGGGTAAGCAGCTCAAGCGCCGCGCCGAAAAGCGCTTGAGCCGGGTCAGCGGTGAAAGCCGCTTTTGAGGAAAAAGACACTTACTCTTCCGGCAGTTCCACAGCTTCTGCGGGGCTGGCCGGCACTAGGTCACCTAACAGTTGAGCGCGCAGCTGGCCTTCAATCTCGTTACGGATATCCGGGTTTTCACGCAGGAACTTGGTGGCATTAGCCTTGCCCTGACCAATCTTGTCGCCCTTATAGCTATACCAGGCGCCAGCCTTGTCAACCAAGCCCAACTTCACACCATAATCGACGACTTCACCAATCATATTGATGCCTTCGCCGTACATAATCTGGAATTCGGTCTGCTTGAAGGGTGGAGCCACCTTGTTCTTCACCACCTTCACACGGGTCTCGTTACCCACCACTTCATCGCCATCCTTCACCGAGCCGATACGGCGGATGTCCAGGCGCACGGAAGAGTAGAACTTGAGGGCATTACCGCCAGTGGTGGTCTCCGGAGAACCAAACATCACACCGATCTTCATACGAATCTGGTTGATAAAGATCGCCAGGGTGTTGGTGTTTTTAATATTGCCCGTCAGCTTGCGCAGCGCCTGGGACATCAGGCGGGCCTGCAGGCCAACATGGGAATCACCCATCTCACCCTCAATCTCAGCGCGCGGGGTCAAGGCCGCTACAGAGTCCACTACCAATACATCTACAGCACCGGAGCGCACCAGCATATCTGCCACTTCCAGGGCCTGCTCACCGGTATCGGGCTGAGAGACGATCAGCTCATCCACATTTACACCCAGCTTCTCGGCATAAATCGGGTCCAGGGCATGCTCCGCATCCACGAAAGCACAGGTGCCGCCTTTGCGCTGAGCCTCGGCAATCACCTGCAGGGTCAGGGTGGTTTTACCAGAGGACTCCGGGCCATAGATCTCGACGATACGACCGCGTGGCAGGCCGCCTATACCGAGCGCCACATCCAGGCCGAGGGAGCCAGTAGAGATTGCGGGGATGCGCTCGCGCTCTTTATCCCCCATGCGCATCACTGTGCCCTTGCCAAACTGGCGTTCGATCTGCGACAGTGCCGCCTTCAATGCCTTGTCTTTATTGGAATCCATGACCATTCCCGTATTTCTGAGCTGTGTTGAGTGGAGGCAAGCTTATCGAAGGATTACTGTATAGGCAACCAGTAATTCCGGCACAACCAGTACCACTCTTGCCAGCATGGAATCACAGCCCCCTAACCGGCACAGTCCCGCTGCAGCAAAGAGAAACAGGCCCCATGCCCTTCAAGAATGCCCTCCTAGATAGCACGCCCTAAACGGGGTGGTCATCCAGAATTGCCAGCATACCCTTGATAGCCTCCACCACCGTTTGAGCCTGCACGGTGGCGCGATCCCCTTGAAAGTGGAAACAGCGGGCATCAATCTGAACTGGCTCTTGCCCTTCCGCATGGGCCCAGGCAATCCACACGGTCCCCACCGGCTTTTCCTCAGTGCCTCCATTGGGCCCCGCAATACCGCTTACTGCCACAGAAAGGTTGGCATCCATCATAGCCAGCACCCCGCAGGCCATCTGCCGGGCAACAGGCTCGCTGACCGCACCAAACTGCTTCAAGTCCTTAACGTCCACCCCCAATACACTGTGCTTGATACGGTCGGCATAGCTGACGATAGAGCCGTCAAACCAATTGGACGCGCCGGAAATGGAGGTTATCGCCGCTGCAATCGCACCACCGGTGCAGGACTCCGCAGAAGTCGCAAACCAGTGGCGCTTTCCCAGCTCCTCGCCAAGCTGCTGTGCCAACATCGTTATCTCGCCATGATCAACCATTTTTCTTCCCGTTATTTATCTCTCTCGGCAACCATCCGCCAGGGCGACGTAAATATCACCGGATGATATGCGGTAGAAGGCGGCCCTACTATCCAGCTTATAATTTTCCAGCGCCAGGCCATAGCACATAGAATATCAACTTTTTCATGGACGGAATAAAGATAATAAGATTCCAGAAGCGACAGTGTAGTTACAGCAATGATAGTCAGAATAGAAATGGATTTAAAAAACTAGTTTAAAGCACAAGCCACTCAATCAAACCAAAGGAAAAAGTCTCCTATATAGATATTTAATTCTCACCGCAATTTAGCTTTTATGGCATTAAAGTCTATCTCTAAGACTCTTTCTGAAAACTTCAATAGAAACAACCCCGCAGCTGACTAAAAATTTTCACATCACTCGTATGCGGCAAGTAGGACCGACCTCACGATAAAGGGGTAGAACTGTCACCCCAGCACAATCGGTTATTTGTTAGGCTTTGATCGGTGCCAATAAAACTCAACCCAAAAATACTTTTCATTAAATCAACGGCACTCACTGCGATCATAAAACGCCAAATAACAATATTATTAAAACGGCATTCCTTATAAAAACCAACAAAGAAAACAAATTATGCTAGTTAAACAGTCAGCGATGGCACTGGCCATTCTCGGTATCTGTGCATCTCCATTAACCACCGCAAAAACCTTAATCTGGGAGGATAATTTCGATAATGACAGCATTGATAAGTCTATCTGGACCTACGATGTAGGTAGCTGGGGTTGGGGCAATAATGAACTGCAAAATTACACTGATAATAGTGATAACGCCTATATAGAGGATGGTAATCTGGTGATTCAAGCCCTGCGTAACAGTGACGGCAGTTTTACATCTGCTCGCCTAAAAACATTGGGCCGACTCTCTTATAAATACGGCTCAATAGAAGCCCGAATCAAACTACCCGACCTCAATGCCGGACTCTGGCCGGCTTTTTGGCAGCTCGGTAATAACTATGGTCAGGCCGGTTGGCCCGCCTGTGGTGAACTGGACATCCTCGAAGCCGGTATGGCGGAAGCACTTAATAGCGGCAGTGTAAATTCAGCTATCTCTGGCGCTTTCCATTGGCATCACGAATCCGATGACTACACCGGGCAGGCAGACTACGGTCAAAGCAAAAACCTTATTGAAGATTTTGGTTCCAGCAGCGACTTAACCGAGGACTATCATATCTTCGGCATGACCTGGACTCCCGACAGTATTACGATGTGGGTAGACGATGAAGCCAATGAGATAATCAGCATTGGGAGTGAAGACCCTGCGTTTGATGAATTTCGCCAAGAACACTTCCTGATCCTCAATCTCGCTGTGGGAGGCATTTTTCCTCAGATCTTCACCAATGAAGAAATCACTGCGCCGATGCCCGCCAAAATGTATGTGGATTATGTCCGTATTTATGATAATGACGACAGCAATTACAGCACTGAAATCACCCTAGCCAAAGACAGCGCAAAAACCGGCAACCTCGGTATATACGGTGACAATGAGAATATCACCGAATCTCTAGAACTCGGGACCGATACCGAGCTCTATGTTTGGAACAATATGGAGTCCATTGCAAGCCTGGAAGACAGTGAAGCACTGGAATTCAATATTGGTGCCGGCGATTGGTTTGGCATGGGCTTTTGGATGCACTATGACCTGAACATGATGCACTACCAGAATGGCCACCTAAACCTACGTATCAAGACCACCAGCACCGAAACCATCGGTATTGGCATTGCCAGTACTGGCAGCGGTAGCGATACCTGGGTTGATTTGGTCGATGGCGGTGAAGCTTATGGGTTAAAGCGCGATGGTGAATGGCACCAAGTCAGCATTCCGCTCAGCAAATATGCGGTGGATTTTCACACCATCAGTCAGACCCTAATGATTCGTGGTGGCGCACCTGCAGAGGACTTCACCCTGGCCATTGATGACATTTACTTCAGTGAGGGAGAAACAAAGACCATCCCCGCTGGCACCTTTTCCCTATACAGCGAAACTGTCGAGAACGATTCCACTTTTAAGCTGGGTACCGACGGCAATCTATATGTGTGGGAAAGCACACTGGTGGAAGCTCCTCAATCCCCATTCGAGGGAGAAAAGTCCCTTTCCTACCAGTCCTCTGGAGCTGGTTGGTTTGGCATGGCATTTACCGCCGATAGTTACTACGACCTGTCCGCTTTCGACAACGATACCGCCACACTAAATTTTGCCCTCAAAACCAGCAGCGATACCCCCTTCAAGATTGGTATGAAAAGTGGCAGCATCAATGATGTTGAACAAAAATGGATCGAATTTAACAGCAGCTCTGATCCCTACGACTTCATCCGTGATGGTCAATGGCATCAGGTATCCATCCCCATCAACGATTTCAGCGATGAAGTTGATATGTCTAACGTGATTCAACTCTTCGAGCTACTAGGAGTTGAGGGAAATATCGACGCTATTGAGATCGATAACATCTATTTTTCCAGTGGAACAACAGAATCCAACTGCCAGCGCCCACCCCGAAAATGCCGCCCACATCATGGGCGACATAAGCACCCTAAAGGAAAATGCAAACCCTGCGGCCCCCGCCCACCGAAAAATGGCCCCAGGCGCACGGTAATTGAAGGGTAAGAAAGCCAAGCTCTGTTTTTGAGTGTCTACCGCCCAAATAATGATTCACTAAACAATGAAATAGATGAATATTCATCTATTTCATTGTCGCCCATCATTAACGAGAACTTGTTAAGCCTTAACGAGAACTTGTTAAGCCTTAGCACTGTAACAAGCTAGAACTGCCTAAAACAATAAGTGTATATTTTCTAGACTTATCTTCTCCAACCCCACCCCCAGCCCATCGCCAATGCCAATGCCAATGCCAATGACGGCAGTACAAATAACCGCTGGGAGAGTGCTCACGGCCTGGATAGAGTCAACTTAACCTATGACCTTGGCACACAGCAGGCTATCAGCTCAGTAACTATCGACAGGGAGACCGCCAAGGCCACCGCCTAAACCTTACTTGGCAGTACCGATGGCAATAACTGGAGCACAACCCAATCCTTTTCTGGATTAAGTGCTGGCGAACGTCGAGAATCAATCAGTGTAGACGGCGACTACCGCTACTTAAAAATTGACTGTACGCAGCGCAATGTACTGATATTCCATCTGGGAGATCAATATTAACTAAATGAATGGAGTATCGCCTTGGCGATGATGCCCCGTTTATTACCTGGCCGTAAAAATTTTAGTTTCATTCAGACGGCATACTGCCACCCAATAATCCTAGGGCTACCCAATAGAATGAAAACAAATATCTATTGATCCAATTATCGATAGACCATTGCCAAAATTGAACGCCCCTGATTCAAGTAACTTTGGTACAGTTCGGCAACGGGTGTAGCCAGCGCTTCTACATCAACCCGCTCAAAGCCCAATGACAAATAAAAAGACTCTAAGTGGACATAGGGAAATGTAAAGGTATCCCCACCAAAGCGCTCACCTAGCAGTGTTAACAATAGTCGAGCAACGCCCTGCCCCCGATGCTCGGGAGCCACCGCAACTCCCGCCAGCAGTTTAAAGGTTTTATATCTGCGCAAGTATCCACAGCCAACTACCTCACCACGCTCGCTACGCACTACGGCACAATCCTCATGACGTTTGGCTTTGCCACGAAATCCATGCATGCGATAGAATTTGTTTGCCAGTGGAATCTCAATATCTGCCAGCCACTGAACCTTATAAGAAGGCTGTGTGATCCCCATAAATCTGCCTGTACCCAGTAGTCAAAAATGCCCAGAGAAACCTGTAATACCTGTTTGCGCCCACCCAAAGTTTGCTATTGCAGTGCCCTGGTGAGCCTTGCCAGTACCATAAGAGTGGTGATCATACAGCACCCGCAAGAGGAGAAGCACCCATTCAATACCGGACGCATGGCACACCTATGCCTGAGTAACAGCGAGCTGATGGTTGCTGAAACGTTATCTAAGTATCAGTTAGATACCCTGCTCAGTGACTCTTCAGCACTACTTTACCCTTCACTGGAATGGCTAGCTGACAGTACCGAACTCGATGAGAATCGTCATTTAGGGGAAAAATCCAGCAACAGGCAAGCAACCATCAAACAGCTAATCGTGATCGATGCTACCTGGAAGAAATCAAAAAGAATTCTCCACCTAAACCCTTTGTTGCAAAAACTTCCACGAATCAACCTTACTGGTGGTCTGGAATCAAATTACAAAATCCGCAAGACCTCTATTGCTGATGGCCTATCAACCATTGAGAGTATCGCCACTGCAATGCAACTGCTTGAACAAAGTGATATTTTTTTAAGATTACTGGAGCCATTCGACAAGATGATTGCTTTACAACAGAGAAGTTACACTGTCGAGCCAGCCTGAAATTAGCTCAGCTGATAAACCATAGCTATCCAATAGTTTCTTGAATCACTCACAAGTGTTCTCAATTTTTTTCATAGAAGAGCTTGTCCAACCTATACTCCACGACGGCCAAAATTGCCAACCCCATTTTGTATTTAACCACCGCTCACACTCCGGGAAAATAGATTTATTACTATAACCCCCAAGACGATAAGAGCTATACCTAAAGCCGCTCCCCAATCAAGCCTTTGCCCAAAGAAAACAAAGCCGACCAGAGTAATTAGCGCAACACCTACACCAGACCACACTGCATACGCGACACCAACCGGAATGGTCTTCAATGAAATAGAGAGCAAATAGAATGCAATACCATAAGATATGACCACTATTATCGATGGAATAACCTTAGAGAACCCATCTGAGTTTTTTAGAAATGACGTACCCACGACTTCAGCAACAATCGCCATGGAGAGATAAACCCAATGTGACATTCAATCTTCCTATTTAAATAGCTAACCAGATTCTGGAAAAGCAGATCATTCTTTCTCTGCTGGCCCACATACAAATGTGACCACATCAATACACGCAGGCCGGATACTCAACAATGATTCTATTGAAACTCCATTTGCAATAATAAGAACAAATATTTAAGTGGACATGAAAAAAACCATCTTAAACTCTCAACCACCTTTAATGATCTTATTGGACTGACTCCACCCCAACAATTTTAGATCCCAGGGGTAAGGTAGGAAACCTATACCGTTTATAGATTTACATGCTCGCCGTATCGTTGGGTGAGCCCTTTTAGGGCAACCAGATACAATATCAACTAAAAAAGCACTGGAAATGTCCTGGGAGCAGCGAGGAAGCCTGCTAGAGCCATGCTCCACTTGGGTTAGAGCAGCCAGTTTACCAGTCATCAGTTTCACCAAAGGCTTTAGTCTTACCGCAAGACCCAGAGCATGAGTCGGCGTGGAAATTACTGAGATAATGCGCCAACGGAAAGACTGTTTTGAGCCTGAAAATTGAATGGTACCATCTCTCGACTACACATCTATCACAGAAGCAAGGCAAGATATCAATCATTGCCTGATACTGGGAGCGTATTCTCCAATACAATGACAGAATACCGTCTGCAAAAGTGGAAGAAAAACTTAGCTTACTGTCCGGAATTAGTTGGCCACTAAATTTAGAAGGCGCGCACTTTTGTGCGTCGACTATCCAACCTCGTTATATGTAGTCATGCTCATTTGCTTGAATCTTCAGCTTTGGAAGAATCTTCTTCAGATTCACCCGATCGCTCTTCCTTTTTTTGAAGCTGCTTTCTCAGTAACTCATGCTTCCTTTTATAATAACGCTTATCTACCTGCCAGATAATAAGGCACAAAATGAAAGCGACACCGAGACCATAAATGTAACCCTTACCAAACATACATTTGCCCTTTCATCAATTTAAATTTGCACATAACACTTAATGCGCTTGCTGTAAAACCAAAGAGATGGTTTTGACATCAAGCACCTTTACTTGTTATGCGCTGTTGATGGCCAGCAACAAATCAGAAGCATTGCTTTCTTAGCTCTTTAAAAAGCTCTTTGCCTTTTTCATTTAGTTTACCTTTATGCCGGCCATAGACTTCAATATAAGGTGAATTTATGTAGGTTGCTTTAATAGCTCGCTGCCGAATCGCTTCTAATTTTGGGTTAGCAATTTCACAGGCCTCAAAGTAATCCCAACGTTTATAGTCAACATCATCCTTGATCCAAGACTCAAGGAGATTTGCAATCTCCTCAGGCTTCCACTCGACCGAACGCATGTTCCACTTCCTAAATAAGAGGAAGGCCATAACAGCCAAGCCACCTAAGCCCAGCCAATACAAAATACTCATATTGATTTACACTGGTCTTACCCATAAAAAGTAGACACTCTAACTATGCGTATTTTCGTTCATGCTCTGCTGGACTTACATAGCCCAATGCAGAGTGCCTACGAACCCTATTGTAGAAAATCTCAATGTATTCAAACACCTCAGACTTTGCTTGCTCTTCGCTTTCGAATGTTCCGGCATAGACCAGCTCGACTTTTAGCCTGCTAAAGAATGATTCCATTGCCGCATTATCCCAACAGTTAGCCTGGCGACTCATACTCGACTTGCACTTGCTTTCGGACAAGAGATCCTGGTATTTCTGCGATCTATATTGCACACCCCTGTCAGAGTGAACTATTAGTCCAGGCTTTTCCGCTCTCTTAACTGCTTCTCTACGGAACTCCTCCGTATACGCCTGAGTTCTTTTCTTACCCATGATACACCTCCGTGTTAGGCCTAAACCTAACTATACAGGGTGTCTACTCTATGGGGGAAGGTTTCCAGCGGAATGGCAGTCCGAACCATTGCCTTGTTATGCATCAACTGAAACTCATACCTATATGACAATTTTCCATTCCGCACCCTCGCCAACTTCCCCAATTTTCACCATCATTTGATGTTTCAAGAACGTCTTGCGAACCACGAAAAAACATCCCTTCGAACTCCATGTTCAACCGTTCTACAACTAGTCGCTTTGGAGGCTCAGACTTAAGAACTAACACTATGTCACCAGGCCCCTTTCGTATAGTGATTTTTGGTCCCTCACACTCAACGTCCCAATTATCTGCACCCACCGACCAAATATTATCTTCAATTTTCAGTGTTGCCGCGCCGGTATCATCACAGAACCTACCTGATAAAAGGAAAGGTTCATGTTCATGCTCAGGGTTATTAATTGATAGAATTGGTATGCCGCAGACAACAATGAGATGATCACAGTTCTTGAACGTGACACCTGCAAATGCAACTTCAATTGGATCACTTCCAAAATCAAAAGCTTCATTCGCGAATCCTTGCTGCAAACATTTCGGATTCTCATTGGCTTTTTTGACGGACTCAACAGATAGAACAGAACGCTTCCTTTTTTGATTACATTGCATACACAGTAAGGTCATCCCTTTTGGGTTATGTTCATCCGCATCCTTGAAGTCAGGATCAAAGTGCTCATAATCGTAAAGACTTAATCCACAGACGACACATCCGAAGCCACAACGTTGCCTGATTTCTCTTCTTATTGGTCTAGGTATAGTACGACTCAGACCAAATCTATTTCTCTCAGCCAATATCGCTCTCCTTTTGCTTAACAGTTAATTCAAAAGAAGCGTCTCTATATCACCCTTCTATATAATTCTAAAACCTTCAACCAAAATCATCTTAAATATCCCACAAAATCAAAGGGCTACACCAGTCGGCATGAATTCAAACAGGTAGATATATAGCAGCTTCTCAAAGAAATAGGAGAAGCTTCTCCTTAATTCTGATATATGCAGCAGGACATAGCGTTCAATACTATATTTTCCCATTTGATGATGTATATGTGTCTAAATTGAAAGCGCAAGCAGCCGCTTTGATGGGTTTCTTTGCTAACACTTACGATGAGAAAATAATAAAAGTTAGCCGGAATTAAATGCTATTACCTTCGTAAGTAACATCCTCCCAAAGGAGGATGTATGGCTATAGGAAGCTATCCCATAAGTTAAGAGCCTTACTCCCCAATGAAAACTCCTCCCCAAAAATTGGTATGCTGCAATTCATCCCTGTTGATGGTGATCAGCCATCCGTAGTGGTTTGCCCCCCACTCTGCTATTCTGCGCCCCCTTAAAGAAGCCCTTCGAACTTTGGGCTGGGCCTCTCGGTTCAGTTCAGCCTCGATTGTGTGCTTCAGGAACATCAGGCTTGGGCTTACTGTTCGATTTTTAAGCGGACTTTTCCATTAATAAGCCCTAAACATGCCTGCCCTCAACCTCGACCTAAGCTGACCGCACTTCCTGCGGGGCTTACGAGGTTTGCGAACACTTTTGTAACTTATTGATTTTCTTAGAAAAATGCCAAAAACCGCAACCAAGACCAAGGCCGCGAAACCCGAACACACTCCTATGATGCAGCAGTATTTACGCATCAAAGCCCAGCACCCCCAGGAGCTGGTGTTCTATCGCATGGGGGATTTCTACGAGCTGTTCTATGACGATGCCAAGAAGGCCGCGGAGCTGTTAGATGTCACCCTGACCGCGCGGGGCAAATCTGGTGGTGAGCCAATTCCCATGGCGGGCATTCCCTACCATGCGGCCGAGGGCTATTTGGCGCGCTTGATCAAGGCGGGGGTGTCTGTTGCCATTTGCGAACAGATAGGCGATCCGGCGACGAGTAAGGGACCAGTTGAGCGGCAGGTGGTACGTATTGTCACGCCCGGTACCGTCACTGATGAGGCGCTGTTAAACGACCGCCGCGATAACCTTCTGGCAGCTATTTCTCACTTAGGAGATGTATTCGGTCTCGCGCTATTGGACTTGGCGACCGGTCGCTTTGTGGTTCAGGAGACTGATACCCTGGAATCCCTGGTCGAACAGGTTCAGCGTCACAACCCAGCTGAGTTGCTCGCGCCAGAAGACCTCACTTTGCCGGTAGAAATCCAGCGCCGCGCCGGTGTGCGCCGACGTGCGCCCTGGGAGTTTGAGCTGGAAACCGCCCTGCGCCTACTCAATCAGCAGTTTGGCACTATGAATCTGGAAGCCTTTGGTTGCAGCCATATGCACGGTGCCATAGTGGCCGCTGGCTGCTTGCTGCAATATGCACGGGATACCCAACGCACCGAGCTACCCCATATTCGCGGCCTACACACCGAGAGCGGCGACGAAACCGTTGCTCTCGATGGCGCCAGTCGCCGCAACCTGGAAATCGACCTGAACCTGAATGGCGGCGATGACAATACCCTGCTGTCTGTTTTCGACAGCTGCAAAACCGCCATGGGTAGCCGCCTTTTGCGCCGCTGGCTGAACAACCCTCTACGCCAGCTCACTACGCTGCGCAACCGCCAGGATGCCATTGCTGCACTAATTGAAGAGTATGGTTTCGAATCCCTGCGTGATGCCCTGAAACCCGTGGGAGATATGGAGCGCATTCTGGGTCGCTTGGCACTGCGTTCCGCACGCCCCCGTGACCTGGCAAGACTGGGTCAGTCTCTGGCGCAGTTCCCCGAAATCCAAGAACAGCTAGCGAATTCCAGTGCCGTCCTACTCAAAGAGCTTTGTGGCCAGATCGGTGAATGGCCGGAAACCGTAGAACTGCTGCAAAAGGCCATTATCGAAAACCCGCCTGTGGTAATACGCGATGGTGGTGTTATCGCTACCGGCTACGATGAAGAGCTGGATGAGTTGCGCGCTATTAGCGAGAACGCGGGCGATTACTTGGTTCAACTGGAGCTTCAGGAAAAGGAGCGCACTGGTATCCCCACATTGAAGGTGGGTTACAACCGAGTGCATGGCTACTTTATTGAAATTAGCCGCGGCCAGAGCGACAAGGCACCTGCGGAATATATTCGCCGCCAGACCCTGAAGAATGCCGAGCGTTTTATTACGCCCGAACTGAAAGAGTTCGAGGACAAAGCACTCTCCGCCAAGAGCCGTGCCCTGGCGCGGGAGAAGGCCCTCTATGAGGAACTGATCAATCAGCTGAATGAATCCCTGGCAGAGCTGCAAGCCGCGGCGGCCGGCGTTTCTGAGCTGGATGTTCTGGCTTGTTTGGCCGAACGTGCCGATGACCTGCGCCTCTGCCGCCCCGAACTGGGTACTGAACCGGGCCTGCATATCAGTGGCGGTCGTCACCCGGTGGTAGAACAGGTATTGGATGAGCCTTTTGTGGCCAACGATATCGAACTGCGCGACGATCGCCGTATGCTGGTGATTACCGGCCCGAACATGGGTGGTAAATCTACCTATATGCGCCAGACTGCGCTGATTGCCCTGCTGGCACATTGCGGCAGTTATGTCCCTGCCGACAGTGCCCAGATCGGCCTACTCGACCGTATCTTCACCCGCATCGGCAGCGCCGATGATTTGGCCGGGGGTCGTTCCACCTTTATGGTAGAGATGACCGAAACCGCTAATATCCTGCGCAATGCCAGCGAGCACAGTCTGGTGCTGATGGATGAAATCGGCCGCGGTACCAGCACCTACGATGGCCTTTCCCTGGCCTGGGCCTGCGCCCACTACCTGGCCGGAGAAGTGCGCGCATTCACCCTGTTCGCCACTCACTACTTCGAACTAACCGATTTGCCTAACCAGTGTGCGGAAGCGGCCAATATCCACTTGGATGCCACCGAACACGGCGAGGGTATCGTCTTCCTGCACCGCATCCAGGAAGGACCCGCGTCCAAGAGTTACGGCTTGCAGGTGGCCAAACTGGCGGGTATTCCAGCGGATGTACTGACCGAGGCCCGCGCTCGCTTGGCAGCGCTGGAAGCCGGCGCCCAATCGGTAGATGTACCCGCAGCTGTTTCTAAACCTGATGCAACGCCTAAACAGGAACCTGAAGCGGTTGTGACTCCGGTGGTTTCAGCACCAGTTCAGCCCGGCTCTCCCCAACAGGTCGACCTGTTCGGCAGCCCCAGCCACCCGGCTGTGGATGCCCTCGAAGAGCTGGAGCCGGATGATATGACGCCACGCCAAGCGCTCGAAGCGCTTTATGCGTTACGCAAGTTATTGAAGTAAAAGGCTGGGCGACTTATGTCGCCCAGAGCAACTTGTTATAAACAGTGAACTAAATCGACTGAAAAGCCACTACAATTCGCGCCAGTAATTGATAAAATCCGTGCACGAAAGAATCAGTGCACTATTGAGGGACAATCATGACATTCGTAATTGGGGAAAATTGCATTAAGTGCAAATACACCGACTGTGTAGAAGTTTGCCCGGTAGACTGTTTTTACGAAGGCCCCAACTTCCTGGTGATCCATCCTGACGAGTGTATCGACTGCGCCCTGTGCGAGCCGGAGTGCCCCGCCAATGCGATTTTCTCCGAGGACGAAGTGCCCGACGATCAACAGGAGTATATCGAGCTAAACGCTGAGCTCGCTGAGGTTTGGCCCAATATCACCGAGAAAAAAGACCCGTTGCCAGACGCCGAGGAATGGGATGGCAAGAAGGGCAAGCTCGAACTTCTCGAGCGATAACAAAACACAAAAAAGCCGTCTCAGACGGCTTTTTTCTTTTCTGGGTCAGAGAAAGCTGGATTAGTAAATGAGAATAATAATAACTGCGATTTCGAGTATATTCTTATGTCTATCTATCACGGTATCTGCCAAATCCAACGAGGGGAAACGCATCGCCCTCGCTTTTAGCGGGGGGCCAGTACCAGGTGCGACTGAGTCTCTACTCAAACAGCTAGAAACCCTGCAAATACCTGCGACATTCTTTCTGGTGGGCAAAGAAATGGAGCGCTTCCCCAAACAGACTCGCTCCATTATCAATGCCGGCCATCAGCTGGGAAATCACGGTTATTCCTATATCGACCTGGCAAGCCTGCCACTAAGCAGCGCCAAAGCCGAAATTAAAAAAACCTGTAAGTTATTGCAGCACCACGGATATCAGGAAAGACCAACGATCCTGCCCCCTTTTGGTAGCCTCTCGGAAGAGCTGGGTAGTCTATTGGCCGCGCAGAATTTTCAGGTGGCCCAGTGGGACTTGGAGCCGCATCTTCATGTCAATATGAATAGCCCCCACGCCATCGCCGACTATATCGTCCAGAATGCCAAAGATGGCAGTGTGGTTATGCTGCACCCAATGTATGAACACGGCAAAGAAGTGGCGGAGGCGCTGCCGCTGATCTATACACAGGTCACAGAACAGGGGTTTTACTTTGTCAGCCTGGCGCAGATCACTGATACTGGCAGTGTCGGAAATTTGTAATTACCGTCTCAATACACTACCAATTAAGTCGTTGGGAGTCGGCCCCCAAAGTACTACCTCCGGTTCCCTTATCTTATATGGAGACCACCATGATACGTTGGGCCATTATCTTCCTGGTGATTGCGCTGATTGCCGCCTTTTTTGGCTTTAGCGGTGTTGCATCCACGGCAACAGAGATCGCCAAAATCCTGTTCTTTATCTTTATTGTACTTTTTGTCCTGGCATTGATCTTCGGCAGGGGTCGGCCACCTAAATAGAGTTTCTGAAGTATTCTACTGGCCAAACCCCGGCATCTTGCCGGGGTTATTTCTGGTGCGGAGTCCTGGTAGGCACAAGACTCAACGCTTCTGCCAAATGGTTAAAACCCAACACCAACTCCATCACCCCCAAAGCCTCCAGTAGCTCGTCGTCTCCCGCCCCCAGCTTCCGTGCCTCCGCAATAAGGTGTTGCCGGTGATCATCTGGTGCCTTATTGGCGTTGCGGGCCAGATCAAACAACGCGTGCTCCTTCTCAGAAAAGTGCACATGCTTTGGATCGGTACGAATACGCATCACCTCATCGGGGGTAACCCCAAGCATTTGCAGAGAGGTACTGTGATGATAAATGCCATAGTCACAATGGTTATCCGCAGAAACCGCCAAACCAATGGCCTCTTTCAACTGAGCCGACAGGCAGCCGTGCAGCATCACCGCTTTGAACTTCTGCCAATTGGCCAACAACAGTCCCTCGTGGTGGGCATAAATCCTAAACAGACTGGGAATCCCACCCAGTTCATCCTGGATTTCCGCAAATACCCTGGAAGCCTCTTCCGAATCAGGGGTCTCCACTAAAGGGATGCTGCTCATCATTCACCTTCCTGCTATCCAGCTGTCTATTGCCTACTGGCAGAAATAACTTCCTGGCGCCACAAAATACTGTATATAATCACAGCATGAGAAAGATCATCCACTGCGACTGCGATTGTTTTTACGCTTCGGTCGAAATGCGAGACGATCCAAATCTCCGTGGGCGCCCGCTCGCTGTTGGCGGTAGCAGTGATCGCCGCGGAGTCATCTCCACCTGCAACTATGAGGCCCGCAGCTACGGTGTCCGCTCCGCCATGCCCACCGCCCAGGCCAAGAAACTCTGTCCTGATTTGATTGTAGTACCCGGTAACATGGCCAAATACCGGGAAGTCAGCCACCAGATTCGCGAGATTTTCCTCGATTACTGTGACGATATTGAGCCACTTTCCTTGGATGAAGCATTTCTCGATGTCAGTAATAGTGGTCGCTGCCACGGTAGCGCTACTTTGATGGCGGAGGAGATCCGCCAGAGGGTTAGAGAGACCCTTGGTATTACTATCTCCGCCGGAGTTGCCCCCAATAAATTCCTGGCCAAGATCGCTAGTGACTGGTGTAAACCCGACGGGCTTACGGTGATCACCCCTGAAGAGGTTGATCAATTTATATTGCGTTTGCCGGTAAACAAGATTCATGGCGTAGGCCGCGTCACGGCAGAGAAAATGCACCGCCAGGGTATCCATACCTGCGCCGACCTGCGACGTTATTCCCAGGTAGAGTTAAGTAAAACCTTTGGCAAGTTTGGGCGCCGCCTCTACGAACTGAGCCGCGGTATCGACGATCGCCCGGTGAGCGGGGATGGCTCCCGCAAGAGTGTCAGTGTAGAGCGCACCTTTAACAAGGATCTCTGTGAATATGATGACTGGCTGGAAGAGATGACGAGCTTATATGTGCGCCTACTTGAACGGCTGGAAAAACTCGGCGATCGTTATGAAGTAAATGGCGCCACCGTAAAGGTAAAATATGCCGATTTTTCCCAGAGTACCCATGAGCGCAACAGTCGTGCAGGGCGTATTTCTGAGTTTCGCCAATTGCTGCAGGAGTGCTGGGATAAACGCTCCACTCCTATTCGCCTACTAGGCGTAGGGCTAAGGCTCACGGACCTACGCGCCGGACGCGGCCCATTACAACTTCCTCTCCCCCTACCAGATTTGCCAATACATCACTAACTTGGCCTTTCCTTAGGCAGGATACTTTTCACAAATTATTCATCCTGAACTTTCCAGATCAGTCGCGCTTTCCAACAATCCACACACCTACCGTTGTTCAAAAACGTCCTTATTAATAAAGAATAAATTGCCATAATAAAAAATTATCCGCCATTTTAATAAAGATGAAAGGCTTAACGCGCCAAGCGACCGTTTATCAAGATATGGCGTTACCCGTTACCCTCTGTAAGCCCCTGAAGAGCTGGGCCATCTATACTTCGCAGGCCAAGAGAACTCGGCTTACTCAAAAACCAATAGAAATCCCGCTCGTTCTCAAAGGTGCCAAGTTTAACGTTTATACCGACTACAATTTTTATGATCAATGACGCATAAACCCAGGCCTAAGCCATCTCTGGCTTGCGGGTTACCTGCGTACGGAGGCACGACATTTTGTCTCGCAAAACATTCCAACATTATTCCGATGAGAAGCTGCTCGATCACTACCGGGAGACTCGTCGGCTTGCTGCATTTGAGCCACTGTATAACCGACACAAGGATGCCCTCTACCGTTACTGCATCCAGATGGCACCAAATTCCACCACACAATTATTGCAGGCTCTGTGGCAAAGCATTCTGGAGAATCCTCCGCAACTCCACGGCCGGCTATTTAGAAACTGGTTGTTTATTCAAATCAATAAATCCCTGCAGGAGCAAACAATCAGCAGCACCCAACCTGAGACATTAGCCGGGGAAAATAAGGTTATCGCAGCCATTCAGAAACTCCCCACACTTCAACGCAACGTGCTGTTGCTACACATGGAGTGCAAGCTCTCCCTGGCTGCAGTAGCAGATATAGAACGTATATCACTGAAAAATTGTAGAGAGTATTACCAATTAGCTCGGCAGCAAATTGAAACCCTGATTTACGGATCTCAAGCACAACCCTGGCAAGTGGAGGCCATTAAAGAGTGATAGAGGTAGAAGCATGAGTAACTGGGAGCACCAATACCGCGAAGAGGCGTCAGCTTTTACCTCACCGCAACAGTTAGATTCTGAAGTCTTACTACAGGCAAAGGGCTACCAGCCGAAAAAGGATATAGGCCGGATGCTATCCGGTACCTCCCTGAGTTGCGCTCTAGTGACCGCTTTATTGATGTTGGCACACCCGGCACAGCACCTCGGTGCCAGGACTCCCGCAATGACTCAAAATAGTGAGTTTCAACTTGCCACCCAGGAAATAGCCCAGTGGCAACCCCCTCCCCCAGAACCCGAAATACAAGACGATCCCTGGCAAACACTGCGCAGCCAGGTCAATGCCGAGAACTATGTTGCTCTCTGCCAGGAATGGCGACAACAACAAAATAATATTGCGGAGCAAGACTTGCCCCGCGAACTGCGAAAAGCTGCCCAGAAGCGCTGTCGTATTCTGCCCTAGCGAGAGGAGTTGAAACTTTTGTTGTGCTCAGTTTCAGTCGCAGCAGTATTCGGAAAGTGCACAAGCAACACTGGACGGCTAAGTAAACTATATATCCTAGAGAGTTACGCCCCTTCTGAGTAGTGCAGTGGTACAGCAATGCCCCTGACTATTAACAGTGTCCCCAGAGCACAAAACTTGGTATCAAAAAATACGTTGGCGGTGGCCGGCTTTTACGGTGCCGGTGGTCCAAACGCCGGGGACAACCAATCGCTCAACGCCTGGGTCTCACACATGGGGGGAGCCATGTTCAGCCCCTTAGCCAAAAGACAGGCAAGACAATATCTTATCCAGGAGGCTTCACAGGGAAAGTTTCTGGTATTAGTAGGTTACAGTCGGGGGGGAACCGCTGCTATTAAATTAGCAAATGTTCTCGGACGCCTGGGAATTAGCCTGAGTCACCTGGTTATTTTTGATGCACACAGCGTTTTCGATAACAAAACCTTTAAACTGAGATACAACAATATCGGCCAAGCACATAACTTCTTCCAGAGAAATCCGAGAAGTGCTGGCCAATACGGCTGGTGGGGAATAAACCCTTACTGGGGATGCCCCTTACAATCGAATTACATAGAAGTACAGCAAATAGATTTTACCGGGGATTATTTCAAAACAGGTATTTTGGTTTCCCACCTCAACATTGTCCGTCAGTCACTAGCTGCTTTACCTTCGGCATCGAACCAAGAACACCTAGCGCAATCTTTATCGATCTAAAGTGACCAATGAGCGCTCAATGATTCAACATCAATGATCCCTGGAAAAGCAATGTTTGTTCAAGGAGTCAAATATGGAAAGTAGGCATTTAAACACCTTGATTCTATGGGTTATTTTATTATTTTCAGTACCCTGCACTACCGCTAAAGAGTTGAAAGTTGCCATATCTGAGGATGCTCCCCCCTATGTTATGGATCACGCAAAAAGCGGCTTGGAAATTGAGGTCATCTCACAATCACTCTCAGAGTATTCTATAGAGTTTGCTCAAATGGGTTGGGGAGAAATACAAGGTGCAATTGATCGTGGTATCGCCGATGCTGAAGCCAATGTTCATGAAGCCAGCAAAAATTTATTCTACTCAAAAGACTATATTGCCTTTATAAATTACGCCATTAGCAAGAAAAAAGACAATATCACCATAAACAGTGTCAGTGATTTAGCCGGACATCCAATCATTACCTGGCACGGTGCCCACCGGGATCTCGGCCCCGAGTTCCAGGCGCTGTTCTCACCTGGTTCACCAAATAGTCATAACTATATTGAGCTACAAAGCTCACAGGAGCAGGTGAAAAAGTTCTGGCAGGAAGAAGGTGCAATCATTGTCATAGATATCAGCATATTTTCCTACCTCTCAAAACAAAGTGGACATTCATTGGAAGCGGTATCCCTACACAACTTCAAAATGCCTACCACAAAATTCAAAATGGCATTCAAAAAGGAAGAGGACAGGAACACCTTTGATCTTGGCCTCAGTAAACTTTGTAACAGTGGCGCTTATAGAGAACTCTTGAGAAAGTACGGGGTGACACCAGCGGCCGATGTCTGCCCCACAAAATAGAAGTAGAGATTGTAAGCTAACTTTCAAAAGCGAACTAAAGTCCACTAAAGGAGCGGGAGTCTGCAAATTTAGCCATTTACCAACTCTTTAGCTTTAAATCACTCCTATCCTCAATATGCCGATAATCCACCATCCACCGCCAGTGCCTGGCCGGTAACATAAGTCATCTTCGGAGAGAGGAGCATTAACATAGCCGCTACTACTTCTTCCGGCTCACCAAGACGCTTCATCGGACAACCTTCGGCGAGAAAAGCCTGTACCTCTTCCGGGCTGGCCCCTGGGGCCTCCACAGAGGTCACCATAGGCGTCAGGCAATAGAATGGGCAAATGGCATTCACCCGAATACCGTACTTGGCGTTTTCCATTGCTGCAGTTTTGGTCAGTCCAATAACCCCATGCTTGGCGGCAGCATAGGAGGCAATTTTGGGTGCACCCCCCAGCCCTGCCATAGAGGAAACATTGAGAACCACACCGCCTCGATCTTTCATCAATGGCAGCTGGTGCTTGAGACCGAAAAATACGCCCTTCAGGTTTACATTGTATTGATGGTCCATCATCGCTTCGTCAGTCTGCTTCAGGGACATCATCGGCGGAGCGATACCGGCATTATTAACCGCCATATTCAGGCCACCGAACTCAGACTCGGCCAGTCGCACCAGAGCAACGCAATCCGCTTCAGAGGAAACATCGCAACGTTGAGCACGCACCTGTATACCATCACGACCCAGGTCATCGGCGAGCTGCATCAGGCCCTCTTCGTTAATATCACCAAGCACCAAGTGCGCTCCGCGAGATCCCAACTCTTTAGCCAGCAGCTTGCCAAAACCACTGGCGGCGCCAGTAATTAGGGCAACCTGGTTGCCGAAATCCAATATTGGATCTTGCATATTAAATTCCCCCACAGGAAGTCATTCCGCCATCCACCACTACGCATTCGCCCGTGGTGTAACTGGAAGCATCGGAAACTAAGTAGAGTACTGTACCCGCCATCTCCTCAGGCTCGGCGTGACGGTGCATAGGGATATGGCCAATTGCGGTTTTATAAATATCCTCGTGGGTGAAGAGTGCCCCGGCAAACTTGGTTTTGGTCAACCCAGGCAATAGGGCGTTTACACGGATATTGAACTGGGCACACTCCTTGGCAAAGGCTTTGGTCATATTGACTACTGCCGCCTTGGTGATGGAATAGATTCCCTGGCCCACACCAGGCTGCAGGGCATTAACCGAGGCAGTATTCACAATCACACCACCACCCTGCTCGCGCATCAACTTGCCCGCTTCCACAGACATAAAGAAATAGCCACGAATATTCACTTCAACCGTTTTTTCAAAAGCCGCGAGGTCGGTATCAAGGATATGACCAAAATAGGGGTTGGTAGCCGCATTGTTAATTAGGATATCCAGCCGCCCAAAGCGTTCACGGACATCGGAAAACATTTTCTGGATATCTTCCATATTGCCGATATGGCAAGGCACCGCTTCCGCTTTACCGCCGGCATCGACAATCGCATCGGCAACAGCCTGACAGCCTTCAATTTTTCGGCTGGATACCAGCACATGGGCGCCCTGCTCTGCCAAAAGTTTTGCAATTGCCTCACCAATACCACGGCTAGCACCGGTTACCAGAGCAATTTTTCCGGTGAGATCAAAAAGATTCTTTGCCATTTTTTTATCCTTATCATTTTTCCAAAGCACAATAAATTGTATCGAGATGACCTTCTAACTAACTCGCCTCACTGGCAATGCTCATTGCCGTTTGTGCCAGTGGCGCTACCAGGGCGCCGAGGCTCGCCGCATTGCGATTCGAGGCATTACCATCCTGTGCGCGTTTGGCCACGCCCTGGACTATCGCCGCTAAACGGAAAAAACTAAACGCTAAATAAAAAGGCCAGTGATCAATGCCCTCAATATCCATACGCTCACAATACTTGGCCACATAGGCCTGTTCAGAGGGGATACCCAGCGAGGCAATATCCAGCCCCAACAGTCCGGACATCTTGTCACCCCCAGCAGGCATACGCATTTGCATGCACTGGTAAGCAAGATCCGCAAACGGGTGACCCAAAGTAGAAAGCTCCCAATCCAGCAGGGCGATCACTTTGGGTTCCTTAGGGTGGAAAATCATATTGTCGAGGCGGTAATCACCGTGTACCAGAGCTACCCGACCATCATCTTCCGGGAGCGCACTGCCAAGCCATTCAATCAACTCTTCCATCGCCGAAATAGGCTGTGTCTCGGAAGCCCGGTATTGCCCCGTCCAGCGTTCCAGCTGCCGCTGAAAATAGTTTCCCGGGCGGCCGTAATCGGATAACCCCATGGCGTCGATGTTGAGACTATGTAATGCGGCGAGCACCCGATTCATTTCATCGTACATAGCACTGCGCGCAGGAGCATCCACCTCGGGAATTGCCGCATTCCAGAAAATCCTCCCCTCACAGTATTCCATCAGGTAAAACATGGAGCCGATCAGATCCCGGTCTTCACATAAATGAAAAACTTTGGGCACCGGTACATCGGTATCTGCCAGTGCAGACATTACACGGTACTCACGATCCACTGCGTGAGCAGATTTCAATAGTTTTCCTGGGGGTTGCCGGCGCAATACATAGGTATTTGAAGGCGTTTCCAGCTTAAAGGTGGGATTGGATTGACCGCCGGAAAATTTACTGATTTTCAGTGGCCCGGAAAAACCTTCAACATTTGCGCTGAGGTATTCCTGCAACTTTTCCAGCGGCAAAGCTTCCACTGAGTTACGTGACTCCTTTACGGTTTCAGACATGCTCCTCTCCCTGTGCAGTCTCTGCGGCATAACGGGCAGCCAGGTTGCGCCCCAGCTGCATCATATGTACTTGGTCTGGTCCATCGGCTAAACGGATAGTCCGCGCGTAAGCATAGTGATGGGCCAAGCTATAGTCCTGGCTCAACCCTGCCGCACCGTGAATCTGGATAGCGCGGTCAATCACCTTGCAGGCCATATGCGGTGCAACAATTTTAATCATGGCAATCAGGTCTTTGGCCGCTTTATTGCCAAGTCGATCCATTTGCGCCGCCGCTTTTAAAGTTAGTAGGCGCGCCTGCTCAATTTCACAGGCAGACTTGGCAATATCCTCCCGTACAGAGCCCTGTTTGCTCATTGGGCGACCAAACACAATGCGATTTTCCGCTCGACCTGCCATCATTTCCAGGGCGCGCTGGGCCTGGCCAATTAAACGCATACAATGGTGAATTCTGCCCGGCCCCAAACGCCCCTGGGCAATTTCAAAACCACGCCCTTCTCCGAAAATCAGATTAGACGCAGGCACCCGAACATTCTCAAAAATCACTTCCGCATGACCTTCCGGAGCATCGTCGTAGCCAAATACCTGCATGGGCCGAATTATTTTTACCCCAGGGGTATCTGTGGGAACCAGGATTTGCGATTGCTGACGATGCCGATCCGGATTAGTGGGATCGGTCTTGCCCATCACAATCATGACCTTACAGCGCTTATTCATCAGGCCACTGATATAAAATTTATGACCATTAATCACATATTCATCGCCATCGCGCACGATGGAAGTTTCAATATTCGTAGCATCGGAGGAGGCCACCTTGGGTTCGGTCATGGCGAATGCCGAGCGAATATTGCCCTCCAGCAATGGCCTCAGCCAGGTTTCCCGCTGTGCTTCCGATCCATACTGGGCCAGCACTTCCATATTGCCGGTATCCGGGGCGCTGCAATTAAAAATTTCTGAGGCAAATAAAACCTTCCCCATCTCCTCCGCCAAAGGCGCATATTCCAAGTTGGTAAGGCCGGCACCATAGCGGGAATCGGGTAAGAATAAATTCCACAGCTCAGCCTCACGGGCTTTTTCTTTTAAAGCCTCCATAATAGTGGGCTCGCCCCAGGGGTCATCCTGCAACTGCTGTATATAGGTACTCTCAGCGGGATACACATATTCCTGCATAAAGTTTTTGAGCCGCTCCAACAGGCCCTGTACCTTTTCTGAATATTCAAACTCCATGTCTTTTCACCTTTAATTGTGTTGTAGGTTTTAATTCAGCTGTAAGTCACGGAAGTGTGGCGCTCATCTCTCTCCAAATGAGGCACGTGATTAAAACTGTTCAAGCTGAGCCCCTGCCCTGCGCTAGAGAAAAAACGGGTAGTGCCGGTATTCTGTATCTGCATATTGAGTTTGATCACCGACTCGGGGGGACCGCCCAATACCTGCCGCACCATCATGGCAATAGCCCCACCGGAACTGACCACCAGAGTTTTACTGCCTTTGGGGCTATCGCTGATTAAATCCAAAACTTCACGAATGCGATTTTCGAATGCCTGCCAACTCTCTGCCGGTGCAATTTCCCCTGCAGACCAGGCGAGCATGCCCTGCATCAAAAAACGGTAAAAGTCGGCACGGGGTGCATTGGGGCCCGGGGTAGCTGTGGGTTTTTTCTCACTGTAGAGGCGAGCTACTTCAAGGAAGTCGAACTCATTCAATTGGGGAACCACCGTCAAGTGGCCTTCTAAGTCGATGCCAAGGCCTGCACAGATACCCTCGGTGGTTTGCCGATGACGGCGCAGGCTGCCGCAGAAAATCCGGTCAAACTTCTGGCCAGTGCCCCGCCAGTATTCCCCCAGCCAGCGGGATTGCTGCCAGCCGATATCGGAGAGATTGTCGTAATCATCGGCGCCGAAGGACGCCTGTCCATGGCGCACCACAATTGATTCGGCCACAGCGAGTTCCTCTTTTAATGGAACTCCAACCCTAGTCCTCTCGTTTGAATCATCAAAGTTTATTATGCGAATATATGATCATTCACACTGGTTATGATTGAGGCACAGATGCAGCTGCAAAAAATGGATATGAACCTGTTCTTGGTTCTAGAGGCCATTTATAACTCGGGTAACCTCACCCGTGCGGCTGAGCAGTTGCATATTACCCAGCCGGCGGTGAGTAATGCCCTGGCACGTCTGCGCCGCACCCTGGACGATCCATTATTTATTCGCGGCCCATCCGGCATGACTCCCACCCCTCTTACGGAGTCCATTATGCCCAGGGTGCAGCAGGCCCTTTCCCTACTGGGTACCAGCCTGAATGAACACCGCCAGTTCAATCCCGCCCTGGCACGCAAAACATTACGACTATCTATGAACGACATGGCAGAAACCCTACTGCTGCCGCCTCTCTTAGAGCGCCTGGAAAAAGAAGCGCCGGGTGTGACAGTAGAGTCATTCCATGTACCCAGGGATCAACTTGCCAAGGAGCTGGCAGCCAATACATTGGATTTCGCCCTGGATATCCCTCTGGCGACAGCACCCCAGCTACAACGACAACGCCTTCACCAGGACCGATATCTCTGTATGTTGCGCAATGAGCATCCCTTGGCTGGGGAGTCGAGCCTGACACTGGAACAGTATCTACAACTGGAACATATCCATGTTTCCAGTAGGCGAACGGGTCCTGGGTTGGCGGATATAGCACTGAATAAACTGGGGCGTCGACGCACCATCAAACTGCGTGTACAACACTACCGAGTGGCACCTTTAATCGTATTACGCACAGATTTGGCTCTAACCGTACCGGCGAGTCTGGCCAGTCAGTATTCGGCACGTCTATTTGAACTGCCGTTCCAAATACCCCTGATGGACTGGCACCTGTTATGGCATAAAAATCTACAAGAAGATCCCGCCAATCGATGGCTGCGAGAGCAGCTTCTGGCGGTTTTGGCTGTGTAAATGAACAGACGAAAACCCCTTTAAAAACAGGCATTTCCGCCAAATGAGAATGGGACGCAAATAGCTTAATAAAACGTCAGGAATTGATCACTGAATTCGACCGGAAAGGTCACTGTTTCGCGTCAAAGGCTCTTGTTATCCTGCTGGGCAACGATATGCACTTTTTTGCATATATAAATGAACCCCAAAGGTTACAAGAAGAGAATTTTGCCATGTCCCAAGCCTACCCTAATATGCTTGCCCCCCTGGACCTGGGCTTCACCACCCTGAAAAACCGGGTGCTGATGGGCTCCATGCACACCAACCTGGAAGAACACCCCGGTGGCTTTACCCGTTTGGCGGCATTCTACGCTGAGCGCGCCCGCGGTGGCGTTGGCCTGATTGTAACGGGGGGTATCGCGCCCAACGAAGAGAGTGGCGTATTTAAGGGTGCCTCTAAAATGAACACCCCAGAAGAGGCACAACAGCATCGGGAAGTGACCGAGGCCGTTCATGCCGAAGGCGGCAAAATCTGTATGCAGATCCTGCACACCGGCCGCTACGCTTACAACGAAAACCTGATTGCTCCCTCCCCCATCCAGGCTCCGATCAACCCTTTCACTCCGCGCGAGCTGACCAGTGAGGAAATCGAAGGCCAGATCGATGATTACGTACGCTGCGCCACCCTGGCCCGCGAAGCCGGCTACGACGGCGTAGAGATCATGGGCTCCGAGGGTTACTTTATTAACCAGTTCATCGTAAAGCGCACCAACAAACGTACCGATGAGTGGGGCGGCAGCTTCGAGAATCGTATCCGCCTGCCGATCGAAGTCGTTCGCCGTGTGCGCGAGGCTGTTGGCGAAGACTTTATTATTATCTACCGCCTGTCCATGCTGGACCTGGTGGAAGACGGCAGTGACTTCGACGAAGTGGTTGCCCTGGGCCAGGCTATCGAAAAAGCTGGCGCCACAATTATCAATACCGGTATCGGCTGGCACGAAGCGCGCGTTCCCACTATCGCCACCAATGTACCACGCGCCGCATTTACCGATATTACCGCCAAGGTGAAACAGCACCTGTCTATCCCGGTAGTTGCCAGTAACCGCATCAATGTGCCGGAAGTGGCCGAAGAAGTGCTGGCCTCCGGACAGGCCGATATGATCTCCATGGCACGCCCATTCCTGGCAGATTCCGATTTCGTCAACAAGGCCGCAGAGGGCCGCGCCGATGAAATCAATACCTGTATTGGCTGTAACCAGGCCTGCCTGGATCACACCTTCCAGCTGAAGCTCACCTCCTGCCTGGTCAACCCACGCGCTTGTTATGAGACTGAGCTGAACTACCTGCCTACCGAAAACGTGAAAAAAGTGGCTGTTATCGGTGCCGGTCCCGCTGGTTTGGCTGCCTCCACGGTTGCCGCCGAGCGCGGACACCAAGTAACCCTGTTTGAAGGCGGCGACAAAGTCGGTGGCCAGTTTAATATCGCCAAGCAGATTCCCGGCAAGGCAGAATTCCAGGAAACCCTGCGCTACTTCAAACGCCGCCTTGAAGTGACTGGCGTTGAAGTCAAACTCAACACTATCGCTACCGCAGAAGACCTGCAGTCTTTTGACGAAGTGATAATCGCCACCGGTATCGAGCCGCGCACTCCACCGATCCCTGGTATTGAGAGCGACAAGGTGTTGGGTTATCTGGACGTATTGAAACACAAGAAACCAGTCGGCGAAAAAGTGGCCATTATCGGCGCGGGTGGCATCGGTTTCGACGTGGCGGAATACCTGACTCACGACGGCCCCCACTCTACCGAAGAGGAAGTGGTTGCCAGCGATAAAGAAGAGTTCTTTAGTGAATGGGGTGTGGATATCGAGCTGGAACAGCGCTCTGGCCTGAAACCCCGCGAAGCAGTAAGCACCCCTCGCCAGGTTTACCTGCTACAACGTAAAACCACCAAAGTGGGTGCAGGCCTGGGTAAAACCACTGGCTGGATTCACCGTGGTAGCCTGCAACACCGCAAGGTTGAGATGATTTCCGGTGCCCTTTACGACAAAATTGACGATAAGGGTCTGCATGTTCGCGTTGGCGAAGAAGAGCGGCTGTTGGAAGTGGATAACATTATTGTTTGCGCCGGTCAGGAACCTGCTCGCAAACTGTATGAAGCGCTGCAGGAGCGCGGAGTAAAGACCCACCTAATCGGTGGTGCCGACGAAGCCGCAGAACTCGACGCCAAGCGCGCCATTGACCAAGGCTCACGCCTCGCCGCAGAGATCTAAAAAATTCCCCGGCAATATTCTTGTCGGGGATTTTCTCAGGCAAATCAGAACGGGAAACTCCATGCTTACTGCTGGATTTCCCGTTTTTTATGCCTCACAGACACCATCTATTTCTATATCTGAAAAACCTCTTTTTAACTATCCAGTGATTTTGGCACTTTCACCTGAAGAGATTATCGGCTCTTTCTGCTCCGGCCACTGTGGGCGGGAAAGGTAAGCTGTTGTGCGATAAAGCGCGAATACTACACCACAGAGCATCAGCAACATCCAATAAAGTGTCGGTCCACCCCACCATTCTAAAACCACCCCTCCAGCCAAAGGAGCCAGGGCCCAACCAAGGGCATAAAAGGAGGAAGCCCCAAAATAGGTACCGCGCAAATGCTCAGGTGCCAGACGGTCTATCTGTACACTCATGGTTGGAAAGAGAATCGCTTCAGCCAAACTGAGGACAAAGGTCGCCCCCATCCAGCCCCAAAACCAATGCACCGGATTTAAGGCAAACCACATTTGAGCCACAGCCAAAATCACCAGTCCAATCATTATTCGACCATTAATATCCAGTTTGCGCATCAACTGCATGAGCGGAAACTGCAACAATACGATGGTCATTGCGTTCACAAAAATCATGCTGGAGATCAGCTCAACCAATCTCGGTGCCTCTGCCCGTGTCAGATACTGCACCAGGCTGGAATCCATATGGGCATAGATAAACATCGTGAGGATATTGGCAACAATCACCACCATAAACACCTGGTCCCTGCGCAATATCGCCAGGGTACTGCCTAAATCGACAGAACCATCACCATTGCTCTTTACGAGCTGTCCCTTCTCTGTTTTTGCAAATCCCCAAATAAACGCCAGCGCCAAAAGCAAATAACTGAGAGAAGTTAAGCCAAAGGTGGACTGCTGCGCACTCAGCCCCGCCCAGACACCAACAATGGGCCCTAATGCCGCTCCCGCATTGATAAGGAAGTAACGCAGCTGCAGAGCTAGCTCACGACTCGCCTGGTTATCAATTAAGTCGCCAATCAATGCACTAGCGGGCGGCTTCCAAACAGCGCGACCAATTGAACACAGCGTCATTGCCAGAATAAATCCCGGTAATGTTTCAGTCACTGCCAATAGGGCAAAAGAACATAGATTGATTAGCGAACCTAATAGCAGGATATTCCGACGTCCATAGCGGTCCGACAAGGCCCCTACATAAAACCCCAATAGCGCCGCACCAATTGCTGAAGCACTGAGAATCAAGCCTATTTCCGCTGCACCCAACGCAAATTTATTGAAAAGAAGAATGGCCAGGAAGGGCCAAACCATAAAGTAAGTGCCACGGCTAAAAAAACTGCCTATTAATATTATCCAGACCAGAGGAGGAAAACCCCTAAGGTTCTGCCACCAATTCCAACGCATTGCCTAATACTCCACATCAATTTCTTCCTTGTTCTCAAATAGTCCATAGAGACTTTTTGAACCCCGCGCCAAAGAGGCAAGTTCCCGTTAAATGCCAGGGAGGACAGCCCGTCACATAGACTTAACGCCCATGTGCCACATCAAAGGTCGACAGGGTAATCAACCGCGAGAACCGACAATCAATTAGGCGGCCAATAGTTTTGACAAAAAAACCCGAAAGGATAGCCTTTCGGGTTTTAGGGATTGGCAAGCGTATAACCTGCAAAATCATTCAACCTGGATATTAACCCTCGAAATTGCCTAAGGGTTAATCGTGAAAACCTTCGACACTTTGCGTGCCTTTCATTCTCTAGCGCGGTATCCCAATACTATCCAAGTGGATTCATTTTGAAACCCAATATTCATAATAAATTTTATTGAAAGCAATTTCCCATGGGAGCATCACTTTCTCTCCTGCAGGATCTGTACACAAGTCTATACTCCAGCAGAAAAGTCCTCCGATGATTATCAAAATAAGCAAAATGGAAAACCTGCCCACATCGTGATCCACAGAGAGCAATAGCATATGTCCCTATCCAGCATGCTTATGCGGGCACGCCCACTGGTGGAGCGGGCCTTGAGTAAGGTAGCCCCACCTTACACTCTTTTTTTTTCCATTAGCGACAGTAAACAACGCGCCGAAGTGAGGCATACTAACGCCGCAGACTTTTCCAGCGCCTGGCAAACCCTCACCGCCGACATCCACCAGGCTGTTTGGCAAGCTAAGATGAACCCCTGCTGGCTGAGGATCGACTGGGTTACCAGAAGAAGCTCTACCACCCTTGCCAACCTCCATGAAATTCTTTCTGACACCAAACCCGGTTATTTCCGCTACGGCTTAGCGTTGGATCAAGACTGTAAGATCGCTTTTCTGGAGCAGGAACTAAATGGTAATGCCATGCTCTATGAGGGCAACTGTATAGATCATGCGGCCCTCAACAAAAGAAACTTCAGATCCTATTGCCAGCGTAGATTTGGAGATCAAGTCGAACTAGATTTTGCCGACGAAAGAAATGTGGTTCTTTTATCTACAGAAGGGCTTTTCTGCGAAAGCCACAAAGAGCCAGTATATCTATCTGGGGCCGGTCCGAATACTGGACGAAGGATTATCAATAACCTCAATGCAAAACTGATCACCCAATTAATCGAAAATGCCAGCAGCTACCTAGGGCGCCAGCTTACGTCCAGTGGACATTTTCATTCTGGTTGGTACCCATGTTTTGATCTTGAGATAGAAGGCCACAACAACCTACGCCACGCCAGCTGTGCCCATGCCATGATAGAGGCCTGGGAAGTCAGTAAGGATCCCGCCTTACAAGCGGTAATAGAACGAGCATTAAACGTTCTCACTAGTGATTTAATCCAAACGATACCGTTAAAAACAGGAGAGACCGCTGCCTTCTTGGTGGAATCCAATAGTGAAATCAAGTTAGGAGGCAATGCACTAAGTCTGTTGGCTCTCGTTAAATATTCCGAGGCTATGGGAGTAAGAGCCTATGCAGACCTAATGGAACAGCTGGCTAAAGGCATCGAATTTATGCAAAACCAAGCCAGTGGTCAGTTTTGTCATGTCCTCGACTACCCTTCACTTAATATCAAAAAACAACGTTTATCCATCCAATACGACAGTGAGGCAGCCCTCGGATTGATACGTTTATATAGCTGGGACAAAAACCCCCGCTGGCTCACAATGGTAGAAAAAGCCCTTGAATACTTTATAGCTACTGAGCAATGGCGCACTCATGATCACAGGCTGAGCTATTGCCTGAATGAACTCACCAAATACCGCCCCAAGGAAAAATATTATCAGCTTGGCATCCGCAACTTTGCTAACCATCTGGGTTTTGTTGAAAACTGCAAGACTACTTTTCCCGCCCTACTTGAACTAATGATGTCTGCAGAGAAGATGATTTCCCACCTGCATTCCCAAGGATTATTCCAAGAGCTTCTCGACCAGGTCGACCTAGAACATTTCTATCACGTACTAGCCAAAAGAGCCGACCACTTACTAAACGGATACTTTTGGCCAGAATCTGCAATGTTCTTCAAAAACCCGGAGAAAATAACAGGCAGCTTTTTTATTCGTCACAAGGCCTTTAGACTTCGAGCGGATGAGGTTGAACAATATCTTTCAGGGCTTATCGCCTATCGTGATTTTATATTAGATCAGACACTCCAAAAACCAGCCTGTATAGATAATCCACCTCAAACTGAGAAAGCCAACCATATTGACAACATAATGTTCTCCACATCTTAAAACCCAGGAACTCCTTCGTTAACAATTAGGCTCATCGGTATCAAAGTACCTATAGTTTACTGAGAGTTAGATATACCAACAATTTCCAATCAGCTGCAACACCAATGAATAACATTCAAATTCATCATACAACCCTATAATAGCGAGTATTAACCTACCCCAACTGATAATGAATGATATAAGGGCAGATTAACTTATCACCTCTAGACTCAACAACCTTAAATATTTACAGTAAATTTGATCCGCCCATTCTCTCCAAAGATAGATCAAACATTGAGAGCTTCGAGCTTAAAATAGAGATTAACATCACTCCAACCGATAGCAGATCATAAAGACCACTGCATCCAGCCAATAAGAACACAATTCAAATTTTGCATTGTTACCGTTACATGAATAGAAGATCAGCCTGTCACCACCCACAAATGAAGCATGACAATTAGCACTGCTAACGACAATACTGCTTCAAACTTTAATCACACAATAAAACTTCAGGAAATACAAAAACCTCATTAAACCCACAATGATTTGACTAAAAGACAGTTATTACCGCATCAAGGATCTACCCACGACTAAATTTATTATTACCTTACATACTCAGTAAAGGTATAAGCGTGCCAATTATTTCATATATATTTCTTTGGATTAAAAATCCCAGACACAACCTTACAAAAGACCTCTAGGGTTTAATCGCAAGCGTAAAGAGTTAATTGATTTTTTGATATAATGGACGGCAGTCATGACAACGGACCCAGGCATTGGAAAGCACTTAAATAAAAATCTAACGCCAGTTGTTGAAACAAATGCCGGTCCAATTATCGGCACCAGAGATACAAAATCAGGCGTCTATAGATTTCTCGGGATACCTTATGCAAGACCTCCAGTGGGAGAGCTGCGCTGGAGCGCTCCAGAAGAACTACCCCCCTGGACAGCCCCATATCATGCGGAAGAGTTTGGTACGCCAGCCGCACAAAACCCTTCCGCCTTGATAGAAGTGCGTGGACAAGATGGAGCTCTCCCAGAAAGTGAGGAGTGCTTATATCTCAATATATTTTCCCCGCCTATTGAGAACAACCAAAAGCTTCCTGTCATGTTCTGGATTCATGGAGGCTCTTTCTATATGGGATCTGGTTGCCAACCTGTTTACAATGGCAGCTACCTCGCCTCCAGCGGTAGGGCGATTGTGGTTACCATCAACTATCGGCTTGGCTCTTTTGGTTTTTTAAGGCTGACAGATATCAGCAATATTTCATCTACAGGCAACGAGGGGCTTCAGGATCAAATTGCTGCCCTCAAATGGGTAAAGAAAAACATCTCGGCATTTGGTGGCGATCCCGAAAACATTACAATTTTTGGTGAATCTGCTGGCGCCATGAGCATTGCCTCCCTTTTAAATATACGTGAATGTCAAGGCCTTTACTCTCGAGCGATTGTACAAAGTGGCCACCCTAAAGCCCTCCACTCTATTGATCGAGCCAATCATATGGCCGAAGCTTTTATCTCCCACCTAAGAAAAAACTGCGGCAAAAAATCACTTCGAAACTACCTTGTAAAAGATCTTCTACAAGCTCAGAATGAAATACTACATGATCCTCAAATGACTAAACAATGGGGTCAACTTCCCTTTAAACCGGTCATTGACCACATACTCATAAAGGATAATGAGGCTAACGAGTTAGCCACCTCAAAAAACATCCCCCTTCTTTTAGGGAGTAATTTAGATGAATGGAATTTATTTAGTGCCCCCAACCCAGAAATATACTCCCTAACCTACCAGAAAATTTGTAACCACTTAGAGTGGTTAATACCCGAGAGCAGCTTAAAACCAATCATAGATTACTATTACCATCAGGCATCAACTACAAAAGATAACCTCTGGCCTAAGTGGAGTAAGACCTGGAATCTCATGCTTACAGATATGGTATTTACTCTTCCAGGAATGAGGCATCTAGGTGTACATCAAGGAGACTGTTACCACTATCACTTTACCCAACCGCTTATCGCTCAACCTTTACTGGGAGCTTGCCATGCAGTGGAGCTCGGCTATGTTTTTGGAACTCATGGTGAGGATTCACTTCAAACACTTTATGGAGGTGAAACCAAGGCACACATACTTAGCGCTTCTATTCAGGAGGCATGGTTAAGCTTTGCCGAGAAGGGTAATCCAGGTGTGGATTGGCCCGTTTATTCTGGTATAAATAGCAAAAGATTTGGACACAACCCTGATAACAGAAAATTTAACACCACTGAACTCCTTCGCCTGTGGCAAGATATTCCTGATGAAGTTTTAAACAAGTATCTGTAACCTAGTAACAATATGATAAAAATTCTACTTGTCCGTCATGGAGAAGCAGCAAAAGGCCCCTCCATCGCAGACCCGACCCTCACTACTTTGGGGCAGAGACAGGCCTCCCTTCTAGCTCAAAACTTACCTGGCGATACATGCCTGAAGTTGGTTAGCAGTCCAAAATTGCGCGCACAACAAACTGCACAGCCAGTAGCTGAAAGATGGGGGCAAGTTATTACCCTAGAAAGCAGAGTTAGTGAAATCCCTACTCCCAAAGGGATCTCATTACAGCAACGACTGCCTTGGCTACGCTCCTTATTAACTCAGAATTGGGATCCAAGCAATAAACAGCAAAAAGAATGGCGTGAGGGTATCATAGATTACCTTCTAGGAGTTCACGAAGATACCATGGTCTTTTGTCATTTCATGGTGATCAATTCTGTAGTAGCACACATATTAGAAGATTCGAAAGTCCAGCAATTTCGGCCTGATTACACATCCATCACCGAGCTAAGGCTCACCAAAGGAAGCCTTGATCTAGTTCAACTTGGCAGCGAGCGCACCACTAAGATCTCATAACCATCAAAGAAAATCTTGCATCCACTCTAAATCTAAGCAAAATTGGGGCGCTTTAGCGCCCCACATACAAAAATTCCAACAAATAAACTTATTTAAGACTTTTACTCACCACCTCAAAAACATCTGGTGACAACTCTCCTGCATCAAGCACATATTGAAGTGCAGTTTTCATTTTTTCAGAGAGGTTTTTACTATACTTTTTCCATCGGGTAATCGGCACAACAAGTCGGGCAGCTATTTGAGGATTTAACTTATCGAGTAAAATTACCTGCTCGGCAACAAAGCGAAACCCACTGCCATCTTCCTTATGGAACTGTTTGAAGTTTCTATTAGCAAAACCACCGATTACCGCCCGAACTTTATTCGGATTTCTAACCTCAAAGGCAGGATGGCTCATAAGATCTTTGATTTTATTCAAAGTGCCATTACGAGCACTACTACTCTGTAAACCTAACCAAAGCTCCACAACCTGTGTATCACCTTTCCAGCGTTGATAAAAATCTTGGATAGCAGAATCAGATTTCTGTATATCTCCGTAGTTGATCAATGCGCTGAGTGAAGCGGCACTATCCGTCATATTTTCAGCAGCCTCAAACTGCTTTTGCACAAGTTCTAAGGCCTCAAATTTTTCAGTAGCCGAAAGATAAGTTAAACAAGTATTTTTCAAACTACGTTCAGCGATATCCTTTGCATTAGGATCGTAAGGCTTCTGAGCATTCAATTCAGAGTATTTCGCCCAAAGCTCAGGAAATAATGCTTCAGCCAGTGATTTATACGCAAACTCTCGAGCCACCACTATAGCTTCAGCATCAATTAAGTCACTCATCTCGGCTATGGACTGCTCACTTGGCAATCTTAATATTTCAGCCACCAAAGCAGGATCAAGTGCGGTGTTACTTAGCACATCTCGATAAGCCTCAACCAGTTCTGGCTGTAACTGCAATGCCCTTCCATTCCGGTAGTCTTTCTGGAGCTTAGATAGTGCTAAGAAAGCTAGCCGCTGCGAAGCATCCCAGCGATTAAAAGTATCGGAATCGTGGCGCATTAGGAAAATCAATTGCTTTTCGGTGTAAGGATAACGAACCCTGACCGGTGCTGAAAAATCACGTAATAGTGAAGGCAGTGGTTTTTCTTGAAAGCCACTAAACTCAAATACTTGATCTGATTTAGTGATTTCAAGTACTTCTTCAGTATTTCCTTTGGAATTCAGGACACAGTCATTACCACTTTGGTCCAATAATCCAATTTTTACTGGTATATGAAGAGGTAGCTTATCCTTCTGGTCAGTTGTTGATGGGCAAGATTGGGAGATTTTAAGACTATAAACACCCTTGGCCTGATCAAAGTCATCTGTGACATCTAAGACTGGTGTTCCAGCCTGACTGTACCAATGACGAAACTGTGTAAGGTTTATCTGATTGGCATCTTCCATCGCCACTATAAAATCATCACAGGTTACTGCACATCCATCATGGCGCTCAAAATAAAGGTCGCTTCCCTTGCGAAATCCCTCCGGCCCCAGCAGCGTATGTAACATACGAACGACTTCAGCGCCTTTTTCATATACCGTCAAAGTATAGAAGTTTGATATTTCCATATAAGAATCTGGCCTTACCGGATGGGCCATAGGGCCAGCGTCTTCTGCAAACTGATTGGTGCGCAGTAGAGAAACATCCTCAATACGCTTTACTGCCCGGGAATTCATATCAGCAGAAAACTCAGCATCACGAAATACGGTAAAACCTTCTTTTAAACTGAGTTGAAACCAATCTCGGCATGTAACCCTATTTCCAGACCAGTTGTGAAAATATTCATGCCCGACGATAGATTCTATTCTTTGGAAAGCTGAATCAGTTGCAGTCTCCGGGCTCGCTAGCACGCAAGCTGAGTTGAATATATTTAACCCTTTATTTTCCATGGCTCCCATATTGAAATGGTCTACCGCCACTACCATAAAAATATCCAGGTCATACTCTCTGCCATACATCTCTTCATCCCAACGCATGGCTTTTTTCAGGGATCGCATAGCATGATCGCATTTACCAATATTTTTTGGCTCAGTAAAAATCTGTAGCTTGACTTCACGACCACTGCCTGTAGTAAAGGTATCTTCAACATGCTCCAGATCGCCAGCTACCAAAGCAAATAGGTAAGCCGGTTTAACGAAAGGATCCTCCCAGGTAGCGAAGTGACGCCCATCTTCGCAATAGCCACTATCAATCTGATTACCATTAGAAAGTAATACGGGATGGTCTTTTGGTGACACTATGGTAGTGGTGAATTTTGACATCACATCCGGCCGATCCGGATAAAAAGTGATCTTTCGAAACCCTTCCGCCTCACACTGTGTGCAATACATGCCGTTGGATAGATACAGACCTTCCAAGGAAGTATTATCCTCTGGGTTAATTCGGTTGTGGATCTCAAGTAGAAATTCAGGTTTTTCTACTGAAATAGATAACCCCTGGGGTGTTACTTGATAAGTGGGTTGGGAGAGAATGGAGCCATCAATGGCAACAGACAACAACTCTAAATCAATGCCATCTAATAATAAAGGTGGCAGGTCTTTGCCAGCTTCAGGGTTTCTACGAATTTTAAGCTGTGATTTCACCAGGGTTGCTTTGGGCTCCAGTTCGAAGTGCAGATCGGTGTTATCCACCAGGTAATCTGGTACTTGATAATCCTTGAGGTAAATAGTCTTCGGCTGGGCGTCTTGCATTTTAAAAAATCCTCGATAAGTGCGTTCTCTAAGGAACAGTAGGGAACTATAAGTTGGGGTGAAATATGTCAATACAAGTTAAGAAACCTCTGCGTATATTTTACCTCTTCAGAATTTCTGTTCAGCGGCCCCCTCTCTTCTATTAATCTCCGCGAGACTTAAGAATCGGTACTCCTCCCCAAGTGATCAGCCGAGACAACCTATCCCATCCAAAGTACATCACTTGTTTCAACTTCTAGCGGACACTAGGATTGGCTCGATTTCTTCATTAGTTACAGAATCTACCCACTGGCCGCCGAATAAAAGCAACGCGACTTTCATTGGCTTCTGTGGGCTTCAGATTTAGAGGGTGACTCAATGGGCTACAAACTGATTTCCTACCTCCTGATAGCAGGAGGCTTGTTGCTCGCCAGCGCCTCAAGCCTGGGCTCCAACTTGGATATGGAACTAAAGTCGCGAATGGACAGCCTTAAAGCAGCATTCATGGAGCATAACGGGGAAACCATCAAAGAAATAATGACAAAGGATGGACTGATAGTTACACCCTATTACAAGAGCCCCTTAACATCAGGGCAAATTGCTGCGAGATTCAAGGCCCTGAAGATCAAAAAGCACCCCTCTTACAAGATCTCTGTAGTGCCATTGGGACCTAAAACCGCCTTGATGACTATGTATACCTCTTTTGAAGGCAGCTTTGAAGATGACCCTGTCTCCGCCTGGTTATTCACTGCCAGTATCTGGGTTAAGGAGCAGGGCGTATGGCGCCTGAAACTATTACAGGAAACCATGACTGACGCCCCATGACCGTATCTTCATTTCGGCACAGGCAGATTGGCAGTTTAATGAACCATCTCGATCATTAATAATCCAATTCCCACACGGTATTATCCTGCCAGTTTGATAAGATGTTCTTTTCTCAAGTACGCAGAAGACGTCACTGACTTATTACAGACTACTGCGGCTTACTAGCGGTAATACAAAGATATCTCCGCCCAGGAGTTTAGAGGTTTAGTGTGCGAAAGCCCCGCATTCTTGTCACTGCGTCTGCAGTCTGCTTAATCACCCTACTAATTGCTAACTGGTGGAAAAAAGATATTGTTGTCTCACAACTAGTCAATCTGCTTGCAGGCGAAGTTGTTATTCAGCAACTATCCGGATTGAAATTGAATTTTAGTCAAGCTTCTATCGAACAAGTCCGCCTTCAATCCAGTCATGATAGCAATCTTGTCCTTAATAAGGTTCAGATCCTCAATCCTTTTCATATAATTTTTGATCGGGATAATATTCAAGAGGTTGAACTATCTATTGCCGAACTGACCTATCAAAAAGTCAAAGAGACAACCTCTTTCATAAATAAACCGTCGATAATTGATCCGAATGAGGAAAGTGCTTTAACTCTAGATGAGATTATTCAGAATATAACCAGATATATACCTGGGATGGTATCCGTAGAAAAAATCACGCTTGGCCAGAAATTTAAGGCCGGCCCACTAAGGGTTACTCGAAATAACACAGAACTCTTTGCAGATCTACCATATCACTCCATAGAAACAGGGCACCTCAACATCACTCTAAAAGCTGATTTAACTGCAAATAATATAACTGCTAGAGCACAAGTATTTTCTGATTTTTCTGAAGATGCTTCTCAATTAAAGCTAAACATCTCAAGAGTTAATCTTGATCAGTGGGAATTTCACTCGACTGCGAATTCGAACTTAAATTCTATCGATCCTATTCTTAGCTTTTCTGAGGCGTTGGCTGTATTCTCTTCGGATGAAATGAGCGCAAACGGAAAGATTTCCATTGATACCAAATCTATTATACCAAACAACTTTTTATCCATAGCAGACTATCAGGACACCCTAGTTAAAGTTGAAAGCAATGGACTAGACTTAACCTTTCTCAGCGAATCTTTTAATACCAAGGTAAAGGCTCACTTATCGACTCAATCACCTATAGAGCTCAAACTAAAAACTCTCAACCCAGTAAAACTTGAATCTGCTACTGGCTCCGGCTTTATTGATCTCTCAACGGTTAAAGACGCAGCAACTAAAAGCCATTTGGCAAGCTTAAAATTTAACTCTGCCAACCTCGTGGCCGATCCTAAACTGCAGGTAAACGGCTCTGTTGATCTGCTTGCCGCAAAACCACTATTAGAATCACAGCTAGTGAAGGAATACTTTCCCTCACTAATATTTACTAATCTCAAGGGTGAGCTTAACTTCCAAAGTGAAGCTTTTTTGAATCTCACTGGCACTTCGTTCACCGAGCAAGGCTGGCTTGAAAAAATTCACTTAACCTTATTACCCAACAGTACATTACAGCTTGACACAGAAGTAACTGGACTAAAGGAAGAGTCTCCCTTACTTTCGACCGGATTAGACCATAGTCAGGCTCAAATAGAGCTCATGAAGGAGGTTTTACTCATCGGGGAGCCCTCAAAATCTGATTCCTTTAAATTAAAAGCCACCGATGGAATAATTAACGCTCAACTAAAAGCTAAAAACTCTTCTACTTCTATACACGCAAAGATTGAACAAATTCAATGCAGAATGGAAGATAATGTCGAATGCATTTTTGACTTAAAAGCTAAGTCACCTGAGTTTATCGACAAGCGAACCGATATTAGTTTAAGTGAAATGAATATAGATTCCAGAGTTCATTTCCTGACAAGTGCTAACACCCAGACTATAAAACTTGAGCAGCTGAAAGCATCATTCAATGAGTTAAAGACTAAAGATTTCCACATTAGCCAAGGGGAAACTCAGTCCCTTAGTGCCAACTGCAAATTTTCAAAAAATACTACAAGTTGCACCAGTGAGAAATGGAGTAACCAGTTTAATACTTTCACTAGCGAGTATACGACTCTCTCTGGAAATCTCGATGTTAGCGACTTTAAGCTAGTATCCTCACTAGGAAACACAGAGTTCAGTGGCAACTTTGGCAGTAGTAGGCTTGAAATAGAATCACCTGAAAATTATGCCCTGCAGGCTTCACTTATTGGGTCATTCTCTTTAAGTGGAAATAAAATAAAAGGGCAAAGCCAGCTAAAGGCCGGCACTTTACAATTTAATTCTAGCTGGCAACATGATCTAGAGCTGGCTGCTGGAGCAATTCGATTTTCTTTACCAAAAGTCAACTTTGATTCCAAAGCGCCTCTCAGCAAGTCTGTCCGTAGTTTACCTGTAGATATTGTTTCCGGAAGCCTTTCTGCCAATGGAACTATATCCTGGCCCCTACAGCCAAAAGACACTATTGCTATAACCCTTAACGATGTTGCTACTGTCTATGATGGTAGTTTTGCCACAGGTATTGACGGGAGTATCCTGGTAGAAAACCATGGAGAGCATTGGTTTACACCCAAACCACAACCCTTGACAATACAATCTATCAACGCAGGTTTACCTTTGAGTAAAGTGTCCTTTTCCCTGACCATGGACAGGGATCAAGATCTTGTTTTGGAAGGTTTTTCTGCAGAATTTCTCGATGGGAAGTTAAGCTCTGATGCACTGTATTGGAACCTGGATAATAAAGAACGCAGTAGTATCTTGTACGCAAAGGACGTGTCTTTAGAGCAACTTGCTGAAGTCACCGAGTCTGAAAACTTTAAGGCTAAAGGACGCCTTAACTTAACCATCCCTGTCACTACCGGCCCCCATGGAGTCACTGTAAAAAATGGCCATCTGGAAGCAATAGAGCCTGGTGGAGAGCTTAGATATTACGGGGCATTCTCTCCGCAAATGCTCGCAGGTAACCCGCAGCTTAAACTGATTTCCAACGCTCTTGAGGACTACGACTTCCGCACACTGGAGGGCAATCTGCAATATCCCCCCAGTGGAGACCTGCAACTCAACCTAAAACTTGTAGGGCGTAGCGAGTCTATGGACGCAGAGCGAGACCTGATTATTAACCTCAACCTTGAGAATAATATCCCTGCGATGCTGCGCTCTTTGCAGGCCAGCCGCGACCTGACCACAGCCCTGGAAAAGCAACTGGACCAATAGGTTAGTAGTAAAGTAGGCTTCCCCCATTCGGGGCAGAATGGTCGGCTAGTTCAGAGCTGGTTAAGGTAGAACCTATACAATAAGCAACTGTGGTCACTCCCGACACAGTTGGCGAACCTGGCCTGATATTGACGTAACTGCTAATTATGCAACAAATACAAGGTGCCAGAGAGGTACCGTAAGGAGTATCAGATGAGGGCCAGCCGGCTGATTCCTATAGGACTGCTGTACGTTATGGTTGCTGCAGGATGTACGCCCACTGTGGCAGTAAAGGCCCCTAGTGAGCCTATAACTGTTAACCTGAATGTTAAGATTGAGCACGAAATCCGAGTCAAAGTAGACAAGGATCTCGAAAACCTGTTTGACGACAAGGAAGGCATTTTCTAAGGAGACACAATATGAGTATGTTTAAAAGAGCTCTATTATTGTTGGGCTTGATGGTGGCGTTACCCGCAATGGCGATCTCCCTGGATGAGGCCAAAAAGCAGGGGTTGGTGGGAGAGGCTAACAGTGGCTACATCGCCATCGTAGACGCCAGCTCACCCGATCTGGAGAAGCTGGTGAAAAAGGTCAATGCCGAGCGTAAGCAGGCATATACCGAAATCGCCAAAAGCCACAATGTGGATATTGCCCAAGTCGCGGCACGCGCTGCAGAGAAACTAGAGGCTCGCCTGTCCCGAGGTGAGTACTATCAGGACAACCTTGGCCGCTGGGTGAGAAAGTAAGCCGGACCAGAGGAAAATTGTAACTCTAACAATTTACAAGGCTCCCCAGGTTGTCCCAGGAAACCCCACAAAACACGCCGTTCATGGGGTTTCCTTATCTAGGGGCCAACTTTAAAGATTTCCAAACAGGGACTGCCCATCAAGCCCTTGCTTTTCCATGACTTCCCTGAGACGCTTGAGCGCATCAACCTGGATTTGACGAACCCTTTCACGAGTAAGGCCAATTTCACGCCCAACTTCTTCCAGAGTACTCGCTTCAAAACCACGCAACCCAAATCGCCTGGAAACAACTTCACATTGCTTGTCTGGAAGCTCACCAAGCCAACGGTTAATGCTGTCGAAAAGATCACTATCCTGAAGAAGCTCTGCGGGATCAGACTCCTGCTGGTCAGGAATGGTATCAACCAATGTCTTTTCTGAAGAGGGGCCTATAGGGGTATCAACGGAAGTGACCCGTTCGTTGAGCCCCAACATCCGCTCAACATCCTCTACAGGTTTCTCCAACAAGTTAGCAATCTCTTCTGCGGATGGCTCGTGATCCAGCTTCTGCGCAAGCTCACGAGATGCTCGAAGGTACACATTTAACTCTTTTACTACGTGAATTGGCAGGCGAATAGTGCGAGTCTGATTCATAATGGCTCGTTCTATTGTCTGACGTATCCACCAAGTAGCGTAAGTAGAAAAGCGGAAACCTCGCTCTGGATCAAACTTCTCAACAGCGCGAATTAACCCCAAGTTGCCCTCCTCGATCAGGTCCAGCAAGGCAAGGCCACGACTTACATAGCGACGAGCGATTTTTACAACAAGACGTAAATTACTCTCAATCATACGCTTTCTTGCCGCAGCATCACCACGCAAAGCCTTGCGAGCGTAATAGACCTCTTCTTCAGCGGTCAGTAGGGGAGAAAAGCCAATTTCATTTAGGTAGAGTTGGGTGGCGTCCAGGTTCTTCTGCAGATGGCTATCGCCATCCAACCTGCTAACCCTACTCTTCTCGGTGGGGGAGGATACGGAGTTATTTTTTGCCGTGTTTCTCCGCGTACGGCTACTACCTTTTCCTTCTTTGGGATTTAGTTTCTGCTCATCATTCTCAACCGCCAACTCAGGAGGAAAGTCTTCTGCCTGGCCAGCCGCCATGGACTGGTCTTGCCGTTGTGCTTCCATTTCCCCTGCTCCTTGTACTTTGCCAATATCAACCGCATAGCATGAGCCCAGAATTGGTCAAAAATACGACCAACTATGTGCACATGTGCGACAGCCACTGAATCGGCTTGACCCTTTGGTCGCCACGATTACGGTGACTACCCCAAGTGGTATTAGTTAAAAGTCCATTTTTATTTGCAGAGCTTTAGAACACCCTCCCGACTCACGGTAGATACGCAAGAGGGTCCACTGGTTGACCGTTTTTTCGTATTTCAAAGTGGAGCTTGTCGCGGTCGGTACCACTCGAACCCAGTTCCGCTATCCGTTGTCCAGCTTTGACCTTACTACCCTCTTTCACCAGTAACCGGTGATTGTGAGCATAAGCACTTAGGTATACCTCACTGTGCTTAACGATCAGCAGTTTTCCATACCCTCTCAACGCACTACCAGCGTAGATAACGGTGCCATCAGCTGCTGCCGATACAGATTCTCCCTTTTCACCGGCGATATCAACACCCTTCCTCAAGGGGTCTCCAGGGCGGAACTTGCTAATGACTTGCCCACTGGCTGGCCAGCGCCAGTGAATCGTCCCTGTGTGCTTAGTTTGAGGCTTTTGGCGCGCAGAACTTTTCGTTAAAGATTTTTTACTCTTGGCGGGAATAGCTTTCTTTGGAGTTGCCGGCTTAACCACGGGTTTTTTAGTGGTCACGGGTGATTTTGATGCAGTCTGGAGCGGTACAACGCCACTCAGTTTCAGACGTTGGCCCGGATAAATACTGTAAGGGGGTTTAATGCCATTGATTGCCGCCAGCTGCCGGAAGTCCTTACCGTAACGCCAGGCAATAGAATACAGGGTATCCCCGCGGCTCACAGTATGGTGGTTGAGGCGGATACTGGGAGGCTGCTTTAGGGAACTGCTGGGTGCCCTGTGGCCGGCACAGGAAACCAGGGCCAGGAGCACTATAGCAACGCCTAATATTTTTAACGGCAAAGTCAAAAAATGACCAATATTAGGGTTATTGTTCCGCCAAAAAAGGCCCTTAACACGTCGTAAAAGATGACATTCCATTATTCTCTTTTTACATCAGACCACGGCATTTATGGAAAAAGTGTCTAAAGAAAAGCTCTAAAAATCTCTGAAAAAGCTTCATAAAAAGCTGCCATACCGAGATATTCCAGATCTTATTGCGGCGTGGCGTAGGATTTTCCTCGTTGGCCCCCGCCAAAATAGTCCACCGCAAGAACCAATATCGCTGCTGCCAGGGCCGCAATAACCGCCGGCCCCAGACTCGCATTTTCACCAGTTTGGGCCATAAAGTTCGACGGGGACGTATTAGCGAGCAGTGGCGTGAGCTTACTGGAAACGGCTTCAGCGCCATCCATTGGGAGCTTCCAAGGCCAAATTATTTTTAGACTACCCAGTAAAATTCCGGCAAGAAAAGCCAATGTTCTGGCAGCATATTTATGCATCAACCAGGAAAGTAATCGGCTAAAGAGCATAAGTCCCAAAGCTGCTCCAGCAGCAAAATATAATAAATTCGATATTTGCAGCTCATGCACTGCAGCAAGTACCTTAGGGTAGATCCCTATCATGAGCAGGATAAAGGCACCGGATATTCCGGGTAATGCCATCGCACAAATAGCCAGTGCCCCAGAAAAAAATAATGTGAGCGGAGTGGCCGGGATATCTCCGGGACGAAGCTCACTGACAGCAACTGCCAACGCAATCCCCAACAAAAGAAAGACAACCGTCGAAAGAGTCCACTTGGGAATATTGCGAAGGATCGGGAAGGTGGAAGCCAACACCAGGCCGAAGAAGAAAGACCAGACCAGAATAGGGTATTGCTCCAATAGGCTGCTAATGATCCTTGCCAGACTGAAGATACTGATCAATACCCCTAAAAACAAGGATAACAGGAAGCTACCATTAATATACTTCCAAGTTGCCGACAGCCCTTCCTCCCGCAGAATTGTGATGCAGTGAGGGCCTATCCGGCTCAAAGAATCGAGTAACTCTTGGTAGATACCAGTAATAAAAGCAATGGTACCCCCGGAAACCCCCGGAACCACATCTGCTGCGCCCATCCCCATTCCACGCAATACTACGCCAGGGTAACGGCTCTTGAAGAGCTCACTAAATTTCATCGAACAACACCACTTAGCAGCGGTACAAAACGCACTGCTTCTAGCTTCTCCACATCGAATTGATCAGTATCCTGGCGCCGAGAGATCATCATCAGGTGCTGCTGCTCCGAACCCACCGGAATAACCAAGACACCGTTGGGACCTAACTGTTGCCTCAGCTCATCGGGGATTGTCGAAGGAGCCGCTGCTGCCAGGATTGCATCGTAGGGCCCTTTTTCTGGCCAACCAAAACCACCACTGCTGAGATTGTATTCAATATTCTGGTAACCCAGCTCGGTCAGGCGCTGTCGGGCCTTATCCAATAGCGGTTCGACACGCTCGACAGAAAAAAGTTGTTCAACCAGTCGAGAGAGTATGGCGGTTTGATAACCGGAACCAGTGCCTACCTCCAACACCCGGTGCAGAGACTTGGCTCTACTCAGCAGCAATTCCGTCATACGGGCAACGATATAGGGCTGGGATATCGTCTGGCCATAACCTATTGGCAGAGCGGTGTCCTCATAGGCGCGGATCGCCAGGGCTTCATCCAGAAACAAATGCCTTGGAGTTGAAGCCATTACATCGAGGACTTCTTCATTGCTAATGCCCTCATCCCGCAATCGCTGGATCAAGCGATTACGGGTGCGCTGGGAGGTCATCCCCAAGCCTTCGTGTCTCAAGCGGTCCATAAGCTGTCTATTTCCATCCCCTGTATAACTCTCTCGCTTTCAGCCACAAATTTTATGTGTCCGAGTTCACATTGACCAGCTGTGCCACCTCCCTGAGTAGGGCTGTTGCAAATGCGCCGGGCGGTAAAGCAAACTCCAAAAGGAGGTCGTCGGACTGCCACTCAAAACGAAAGGCCTCTGGACGGAGAATCAGCGGTCTGCGCTCCTGCTTGAGCCCGCAATGTTCCAGCCAGTTACACCAAGCCTGCCACTTCTCTAATACTCGCTGCTCTATTTCACCTTGAGGGCCCGAGGCGAGGTTCCTGCCACGCCCCCACAGAGGGCCAGTTGACTCACTTTGTGGCTCACCTTCAAGACATTGCTGCCAGTTATCGATAGTAACTCTCTCAGCCAATATCTGATTAAACAGCCAGCTGCGCGCAGCCGACATAGCGAAGGCCTTTTCGCTCTTGCGGCAACGCCCCTCTTCTTCTGCCAGATTACGCACCAAATCCAGGTTGCCGCCATTAATACCGAAGCGCTGCTCACCAAAATAATTTGGCAATCCACCGCCAATTTGCTCAAGCACCTTTTCCGCAGTCGTTCGATCTCCGCAGACGTTGCGAAGACGAATTTTAAACCGATTACCAGCATGCTCACCGCGACGCAGCTTACGGGCACCCCTGAAAAACTGCAGAAGTGAAACCTCATCACTATTGATCTGTGACCAGTCTGCCTCTGGTTTCTGTCCGAGCCAAACACTAAACCACTGCGTGGTTACTGCATGCCGATCCTTTAGCCCAAAGTAGCTCACATCCAGGGGACGTACTCCGGCGAGATTAGCCAGCTGCTTTGCCACCCAGGCAGTGTTGGCACCCCGCTTCTTGATATGCAGGTAGACATGCTCGCCATCCTCTGATGGCTCGGGAAATGCCAGCTCATCGACAACAAAATCTTCCGCAACCGTACGGAAGTCAGCAGAGATTGCCGCCCCACCCAAAGCGCGGGGCCAATTCAGATTCCAGACCTCAGACATCACTTCGCTCAATTAACACAACGGCTTGAGCCGCAATTCCTTCGCCCCGGCCGGTAAAACCAAGTTTCTCCGTAGTCGTTGCTTTCACACTGATATCAGCGACATCCACGCCACAATCTGCGGCAATGTTGTCACGCATGGCTTCGATATGAGGAGCCATCTTGGGTGCCTGGGCAACCAGTGTGGTATCCGCGTTCACCAGGCGATATCCCTTCTCCCTAAGCAGTGCCATAACATGCTGTAAAAGGGCACGACTATCAGCACCACTATAGCGCTCATCCGTATCAGGAAAATGATGACCGATATCACCGAGTGCCAAAGCACCAAGAAGTGCGTCACACAGGGCGTGCAGCAACACGTCCCCATCGGAGTGAGCCTTCAAACCAAAACTATGGGGAATTTTTATTCCGCCAAGTACAACATGATCACCAGGGCCAAACGCATGAACGTCAAAACCCTGGCCAACTCGAAAACTCACTATCGATGATCCTCTGTGGGAGCGTAACGCAGACGTAAAATGGTCTCTGCCACTACAATATCGGTGGGATGGGTCACTTTGATATTATCGCTCCGCCCTTCAACAAGTTGCGGAGAGTGACCAAAAATTTCCAGGGCACTGGCTTCGTCGGTAACAGCTTGACCTTGCTGTAAGGCCTGGCTAAGACAGGAGCGCAGTAGCTCAAGAGGGGCTCGCTGGGGGGTCTGCGCAAGCCAGACCTGTTTGCGATCCAGGGTTTGCTCAACACATGGAATGCCGCCTTTATCACGGCTTCGCTTAACTGTATCGCTGGCGGGACGTGCCAACAGCGCAGTCTGTGCAACCTGGCTATGCAACAGTGCATGAATGTCTCCCAGTGCAACACATGGCCTCGCGGCATCGTGTACCAGCACTGGGGTATCTGCCTGCTCCCGTTGGGCGAGAAACTCCAAGGCCGAGAGGACAGAATCTGCCCGCTCAACACCACCAGTCACGGTATGTATTAGCTGGTGCGAAGCTTCTTTCAGGTGTGGAAAAAATGCATCATCTTTTGATAAGGCCACAACAACACCAGCGAGCCCCGGCCAGCTTAAAATATTTCGCAGGGTAAGGGACAACAAGGGGCGCCCCAATAATGGTAAATACTGTTTGGGGCGGTCTGCCCCCATGCGTTTACCAACGCCTGCAGCGGGTACAATCACCCAATAATCTGTAATCACTTTTTAGCCTCTTCCGAATCCAGGAAGATAAACAGGGTTTCCCCTTCCTTAATCAACCCCAGATCATAGCGTGCCTTGGCTTCGACACCATCAGTGCCCTCTTTCAGGCTTCGCACTTCTCTCAACAACTGGCGGTTTTCCCGTGCCAAAGCTGCATTTTTTTCCTGTTGTTGAGCGAGTTGTCGTTTGAGACGGGTAACTTCGGCGAGACTGCCATCACCGACCCAGAGGCGATACTGAGTGGCAAGCAGAATAAAGGTAAGAATTCCCAGCAGCCATTTCATACGAGATTACGATATTTCGCTTGTTCGTATTAGAGGTATTGCAGAGGAAGCCCTCTGCAATACCAGCGTGCAATTCAAAAGTTGATTATTTGAATTCAGCACGGCCGCGGTATGGTGCAGAACCGTTCAGTTCAGCTTCGATACGCAGCAGGCGGTTGTACTTGGCAACGCGATCGGAGCGGCACAGGGAGCCGGTTTTAATCTGACCGGCAGCGGTAGCTACAGCCAAGTCGGCAATAGTGGTGTCTTCGGTTTCACCGGAGCGGTGAGAGATCACAGCGGTGTAGCCAGCATCTTTAGCCATCTTGATCGCATCCAGAGTCTCGGACAGGGAGCCGATCTGGTTGAACTTGATCAGGATAGAATTACCCACACCTTTCTCGATACCTTCTTTGAGGATCTTGGTGTTGGTTACGAACAGGTCGTCACCGACCAGCTGTACTTTGTCACCAATCTTATCGGTGAGCACTTTCCAACCATCCCAATCGCTTTCATCCATGCCATCTTCGATAGACAGGATCGGATAGTTTGCGGAAAGCTCGGCCAGGTAGCTGGCGAAACCTTCGCTATCGAACTGCTTGCCTTCACCTGCCAGGTCGTACTTGCCATCTTTGTAGAACTCAGAGGAAGCACAGTCCAGTGCCAGGGTAATGTCATCACCCAGGGTGTAGCCGGCTTTCTCCACGGCTTCAGCAATGACTTTCAGGGCAGCTTCGTTGGAAGGCAGATTCGGAGCAAAACCACCTTCGTCGCCAACAGCGGTGTTGAGGCCGTTGCTAGACAGTACCTTTTTCAGGGAGTGGAAAATCTCAGCACCCTGACGCAGAGCTTCGGCAAAAGACTCAGCCTTAACCGGTTGCACCATAAATTCCTGAATATCCACATTGTTGTCGGCGTGCTCACCACCGTTGAGAATATTCATCATTGGTACCGGCATGGTGTATTGACCGGGAGTGCCATTCACTTCGGCAATATGCTGATACAGCGGGATTTTCTTAGAAGCTGCTGCAGCCTTGGCTGCCGCCAGGGAAACTGCCAGGATGGCATTGGCACCCAGCTTGGCTTTGTTTTCAGTACCATCGGCATCGATCATCGCTTTATCCAGGGCGCGCTGATCGGTTGCATCCATACCTTTGAGCAGGTCGGCGATAGTAGTATTGATATTCTCAACCGCTTTCAATACCCCTTTGCCCAGGTAACGGCTCTTATCGCAATCGCGTAATTCCAGAGCTTCGCGAGAACCGGTAGAGGCGCCGGAAGGAGCGCAGGCGGAACCAATGGAACCATCCTCCAGAATCACATCGGCTTCAACGGTAGGGTTTCCGCGGGAATCCAGCACTTCATAGGCTTTAACAGCGACAATCTTGCTCATTAACAATGGGCTCCGTATTGGTACTAACTAAACTTTTTACGTATTAAAAATAGGTAATGACTGAAAGAAATTTACAAATGACTGCGCGCACAACTTAGAACGCTTATTCTTGGGATACTTATTTCAAAATTTATTTTTGAGAATATTTCTGATGGCCGCCTCTATAATTAAGACAGCCTCAGAGTAAGTACCAAGCGACCTACAGTGCGCTAACCTGCAGTGCGCTAAAAGGGCGCGCGCAAACTAATTCTTTCTTTTATTCGGTATCCAGTGGCGTAAAGCCTTTAATCAAATCATCCACCGCTTTCATCTGTGCGAGGAATGGCTCAAGCTTGTCCAGGGGCAATGCACTGGGGCCATCGCACAGGGCCTTGTCTGGGTTTGGATGTGCTTCCAGGAACAAGCCAGCAATGCCAATAGCCAGACCTGCACGGCCCAGTTCGGTTACCTGGGCGCGACGGCCACCAGAAGCGGCACCGGAAGGATCGCGCATCTGTAAAGAGTGCGTCACATCAAAAATCAGTGGTGCACCGCCAGAAGCATTGATCATGGTGCTGAAGCCCAGCATATCGACAACCAGGTTGTCGTAACCAAAACAGGCTCCACGCTCACACAGGATAATGTTTTCGTTACCGCATTCCGCAAATTTCTCCACCACATTTTTTACCTGAGGTGGGCTCATGAACTGCGGTTTTTTCACATTGATTACCGCACCGGTAGCGGCCATAGCAGCAACCAAGTCGGTCTGGCGAGCGAGAAAGGCTGGCAGCTGGATAATATCCACGACCTCGGCTACAGGCGCAGCTTGGTAGATCTCATGGACATCGGTAATCAGGGGAACCTTAAAAGTGTCTTTGATTTCCTGAAAAATCTTAAGGCCCTCTTCCATTCCCGGCCCGCGATAAGAGTGCACGGAGGAACGGTTGGCCTTGTCAAAAGACGCTTTAAAAATATAGGGAATACCCAGCTTTTCGGTGACTTTTACATAGTGCTCAGCCACCTGCATCGCCAGGTCGCGGGACTCCAGTACATTCATGCCACCAAACAGCACGAAAGGCTTGTCGTTGGCAACCTGGATATTTCCGACTTCAATGGTTTTCATTGTCTGCTCCCTGTTATTTCACCCCCGGCCTTGAGGCCAGGGATGGAATTACTGTTTAACCCTGGTTTTCACGCTGCTTCATTGCAGCTGCAATGAAGCTTTCAAACAGCGGGTGGCCATCGCGTGGAGTAGAGGTAAACTCCGGGTGGAACTGACAGGCAACGAACCAGGGGTGGTTCGGCAGCTCAACCATTTCTACCAGGGTGTCATCGGCAGACCAGCCGCCAATTTTTAAACCGGCCTGCTGCAGACGATCAACGTAGTTATTGTTCACTTCGTAACGGTGACGGTGGCGCTCTACGATGACGTCGGCACCGTAAATTTCACGGGCCTTGGAGTCTTTAGCCAGGCGACATTCCTGACCACCCAAGCGCATGGTACCGCCGAGGTCAGACTGCTCGTCACGCTTTTCAATTTTACCTTCGCTATCGATCCACTCAGTGATCAGACCAATAACCGGATGCGGGGTCTTGGTATTGAATTCAGTACTGTTGGCGCCTTCCAGGCCGAGTACGTTGCGCGCATACTCGATAACTACAGACTGCAAACCGAGGCAAATACCCAGGTAAGGGATATTATTTTCACGAGCGTAACGCACAGATTCCAGCTTGCCTTCCAAGCCGCGCTCGCCAAATCCACCGGGAACCAGGATCGCATCGGCATCTTTGATCAGGTCGATGCCGTTCTCACCCTCAACGTCTTCCGCGTTGATAAAGTCGATATCCACCTTGCAGCGGTGTTTGATACCCGCATGAGTCAGGGATTCGATCAGGGACTTGTAAGCGTCCAGCAGCTCCATGTATTTGCCAACCATGGCAATTTTCACTTCGTGCTGAGGGTTCAGCTTGCCATCGACCACTTCGTCCCACTCGGATAGATCCGGTGCCTGGCATTCCAGCTGCAGCTTCTCCACAACGATATCATCGAGGCCATAGCCATGCAGCAGGCGCGGTACGCCATAAATGGTCTTAGCATCAGGCAGCGGTACTACAGCGCGCTCTTCAACATTGGTGAAGAGTGCAATCTTGCGGCGGGAATCCTCATCGATCTCACGCTCAGAGCGGCACAGCAGAATATCCGGCTGCAAGCCGATAGAACGCAACTCTTTTACAGAGTGCTGGGTCGGCTTGGTTTTGGTTTCACCGGCAGTGGCGATAAACGGTACATAGCTCAGGTGGATCAACAGGGCACGGTTGGTCCCCATTTCCACACGCAGCTGACGCACAGATTCCAGGAACGGCTGAGATTCGATATCACCTACGGTGCCACCGATTTCAACAATAGCCACATCGACATCGCGGCCACCTTCTACCACACGACGTTTGATCTCGTCGGTGATGTGGGGGATCACCTGTACGGTGCCACCCAGGTAGTCACCGCGGCGCTCTTTACGCAGTACGGTTTCGTACACACGGCCGGTGGTGAAGTTGTTACGCTTGGACATCCGGGTACGGATAAAGCGTTCGTAGTGACCCAGGTCCAGGTCAGTCTCGGCACCATCCTCGGTGACATACACCTCACCGTGCTGGAAGGGGCTCATGGTACCCGGGTCTACGTTGATGTAGGGGTCCAGTTTGAGGATGGTAACCTTGAGGCCACGGGCCTCCAGAATGGCGGCCAGAGAGGCGGAGGCGATACCTTTCCCCAACGAGGAAACCACGCCACCAGTTACAAAAATATAGCGCGTCATGCAAAACCTTGGTCAGTTGAGCGCTCGATGAATGTCGAGCTTACAGGGCTGGCCCGGGCGGATAATCCAGCTTCTCCCGGTGCCTTTGAGACGGGGCGCCAGGGTAGCAGAAAACCCCTTCCCGCTCAATCGAAAAACCGCCAGCTGGGCGGTTTCACCAAAGGCGCTCCTGGCACAGTTGAGCCCACCTTACAGCAGAACAACCCGGCGACAGCTACCAGCTCCCCATTCAGGTAGACCAGGGGTACCCTGTCTCGCAGCCAGGGTTCCAGTGCCCACTCCTGCAAAACCTTCTTGAGCATCTGGGAACGTGGCCGATTGCGAGGCTGAGTGCGTTCACCACCCCGACGGTACCTCACTTGATATGCTCCCTGGGGCCAGTCTGGCGCCGGTTCCAACACGCCACCTCTAGGGAGTGGTAGTGCTGAGACACCATCCCAAAGGAGTTCTTCATCGGTGCTGGCAAAGGATTCCAGAATGGGGGTCAGGTATAAACGCTGCTGAAAGCGGCGTACAACGCGTCGACCCAAGCGCACTTCCACTTGCGCATCGGCACTCGCTCTCTCTATCTGCGCCAAAGCTTCCTGTAAGGCCACTGATTCCGGCGCCATACCAGCTTGTCGCAAAATCCAGTTCCGCAATAGATTTTTGCGTCGCGCAAGACTCAAATCGCTAAATGCCGATATGAGGAGACTCTCCCCAAACCTTTCTTTCCTGATATCACAGGCCTGCAAGTCGCCAAGTGCCAACTCCTCCAGTAGTAACGCTGACTCCCTGAGATTATCCGCAGCCCGCTGAATACTCTGCCGCGCCGGCCAGCGTGCGGATAACAGAGGCATGACCTTTCGGCGCAAGTAGTTGCGCTCAAAAGTCTCATCGGCATTACTCTCATCCTCAATCCAGCTGAGCCCGTGTTCAAGCGCCCATGCCTCTAACTCGCTGCGCCCGGCTGACAACAAAGGGCGAAGTAAGGATTTACCTTCGCCCAACGGCCTACTCTCCGCCATACCAGAGAGCCCAAGGACGCCCGCTCCACGCATTAGCCTATATAAAAAGGTTTCCGCTTGGTCATCCCCATGGTGGCCGAGCAATATTTGATCACCGGAGGACATCATCGAATCAAAAGCCTTGTAGCGAGCCTTGCGCGCCCCCTGCTCCACCCCACCATCGCTTCTATCAACTTGCATACGCACCGCAGTGAAAGGCACCTGGAGTTCGCGGGCAAAGACTTCGCAATGGCGAAGCCAGCGCTCGGCATTACTACTGAGGCCATGGTGCACATGCACTGCCCGAACGGGGATACCATTCTGATTGAGAAGGTGCATCAAAACAGTGGAATCCAAACCACCAGAAAACCCTACCCATAACTGCCCCTTTACCGGGTGACGCTGCATCGCGGACTTTATAAGTTGCGTTAGAGAATTTGCTGCGGATTTGGAGATCACTGCCTATACCCTGGAACTGAGATCGACACAGTATACCGGTGCTGGGAACTGGCGTTGATGAACTGTTAAGCGGGAAGCAGAATATTGAAGGGCTGTGGCTTGCCAGCAAGCTATCAGATAGGTATCTGATAGGCACCTGCGATGCTGGAGTTTTAACCTCTAGGATTGAGTCCCTAAGAGATGCGGCCCAGGCCCCAATGCTGGCTGGCCTGGGCACTTCATGAATAAAAGTCGCTAGGAATGAAAGTGACTAGCCGTCACAGCGAATTTCGGCAGACACTGCGGCATCGGGCACCAATCGTACATTGGCTACGGCTATCGCTGCAGCACCCTCACTCTCCAAGCGGAACGCACTGAAAACCTTGCTAAAGTCAGCACCAGCTTTGGCAAAGCATTGCAGGTCTACCGAGAGACGGGTCCAATCATTCAGAGGCATACTTTTCAGGGTGGACTGCAGTGGCACCCTGGCAATACAGCCCTCTCCACAGGTCACTGCAGCTTGTAACGGCTTACGCAGTTCCTGATCAATGCGAATATTCAGACTCAGGGCTGAACCCTCCTCCAAATAAACGCCCAAGTTCTGCATATACTCCGCAGACAACTGCACGGCACCAGGGCGCAGGCCCTTCCATTCGAATAAACGCGCATCTTCCTGAGACGACATATCAATCGAAGTTACAACGATATTGTTATCTTCACCACTGGCTGCACGGTTGCCATTCACTGGAACTACCTCGGCTCCGTCCTCGGCAATATTCAATACCCAGGGAGCGCGCGGACGGGAGACCAATAACCAGGCATCCTCCAGTCCTCCTGCAGCCATATTTTCGTTAGTCTCAGGTAAGTCGCTGCTGACCAATGATTCCTCACCCGCGCTCAAACCGTAACCCAAGGCAAACAGGGGATCGTAGTGCTCGTGGTATGGGTTCAAAACCGTTTGATTGGTGTACATCGGCCAACTAAAAGGCAACTTACCAGTGAAATCGTAGCGAATCTCACCTTTGGCATCTCGGAATAACACATCGGCCACACCGGCGCCCTCAGACCCCGGTAGCCAGGCAGCCACAAAAGCATCCGATACATTCAGTTCACTATTCACCCAGAGCGGGCGACCAGATAGGAAAACACTGACAACCGGAATGCCCTGATCGCGCAATTTCTTCAACAGTGCCAGATCTTTCTTGTTACCCCGCTGGTATTCCAGATTTGTGATATCACCATGCCATTCCGCGTAGGGTTCTTCACCATAAATGGCAATAGCCACCTGGGGTGCCTTGCCGTTGGCAAAGCTGGCATCGGTAAAGCTTCCATCCTCACTCAGTATGGCTTCACCACCCACGCTCTTTACGGCTGCGGCGATGCCCTCAAAGATGGAAGTGGCACCGGGAAAATCTTCACGGGTATTACCAGTGCCCTGCCAGGATATTGTCCAACCACCACTTTGTTTGGAGAGGTTGTCGGCCCCATCGCCGACGACTAGAACATTCTGCTTCGCGGCCAGCGGCAACAATTGATCATTGTTTTTCATTAGCACCAAAGACTTGCGCACCGCCTCTCTGGCAATAGCGCGGTGCTCGGCATTACCGAGAATGCCAGCCTTGCCCGCCAAAGGCATGTTGCGCTCGAACAGACCCGCGCGAAGCTTCACTCGCAGTATGCGGCGCACCGCATCATCCAAACGCTCAGTGGGGATTTCACCGCTCTTCGCCTGTGCCAAGGTATTGTTGTAGAGGGCCTTCCAATCCGCAGGCACCATAAACATGTCCAAACCGGCGTTAATTGCGGCAGCACAGCTTTCCAGGGTGCAACCCGGCACGAAACTGTGGCCATTCCAGTCCCCGACTACAAATCCATCGAAACCCAAACGCTCCTTCAAAACATCTGTGAGCAAGTATTGATGGCCGTGCAGCTTCTCACCATTCCAACTATTAAAAGAAGCCATTACCGTTTGCACACCAGCGGGCAAAGCGGTCAGGTAACCAGCCGCATGCACTTCTGCCAGTTCCTTTTCAGGCACAGCGTTATCCCCGCGGTCGATTCCGCGTGCAGTTCCACCGTCACCGACAAAATGCTTAGCCGTGGCCACCAGGTTTTCCCCGCGCAGGAAACCGGCATCACCCTTGGCCCCCTGCAAGCCTTTCACCATGGCTTCCGCATAGTCAGCCACCACAGCCGGATCTTCAGAGTAACTTTCGTAAGTGCGCCCCCAGCGGTCATCCCGCACTACCGCCACAGTGGGGGCAAAAGTCCAGTCGATACCGGTAACAGCGACCTCGCGGGCGGTCGCGCGACCAATACGCTCGATCAGCTCAGCATCCCTCGCTGCCCCGAGGCCAATATTGTGGGGAAAAAGGGTTGCCCCAATAACGTTATTGTGGCCGTGCACCGCATCGGAGCCCCAAATCAAGGGAATAGCAACACCACCATCGGAAGTGTCCATGGAAGCCTTGAAAAAGGCATTGGAAAGCGCAAGCCAATCTTGAGGCGTGGCAAACTTATCGTTGTTTGGGAAGGCACCACCACCGTTTAGCACAGAGCCCAGGTGATATTTCTTAACATCTTCAGGGGTGACCTGGCGGATCTCCGCCTGAATCATTTGCCCCACCTTCTCTTCCAGAGACATGCGTGACATGATTTCGGAAATACGCGCTTCCAACTTTTCGCTGTGTGGAAACGCGGGCTCGAGTAGCGGCCAGTTTTCCAGGCTACCGCCACTGCTTATCTGGGAGCTATCCTCTTTTGCCGGAACTTCTTCCCCCTGCGGCTGACAGCCAACAAGTGCCGAGACACAGAGCATTAAGCTCAGTGAAAATCGTTTTTTAAATTTCACGGATAACTCCCAAAGTTTTCCCACGCTTGTCCTTCTGCCCTACCAATTCCATAGCTACCAGAATGAGTAACACAGATATTATTATTTCAGTGTAAACCCCCAAATTCCTATCACAGCCAATAAGGCCTCGATTGGATTTCAGGTATTCCACACAACGGTATCAACGGAGCAAAGTGCAATACTTGCCGAGGAGCGCCAATAGAAATCCGATGGATTGGGCCAAATCACAGACAAGGCGGAAAACCTTTTCTAGCTGGACTACTTAAAAATAGCCTGGTGCAAAGTTTCAACTGCCTTTGCCCACTACTCCACCGCAGCGCCACGCAGGGTCGGAGAAAAAGCACCGTAATAAGCGATATAGCAGTAGCACAGCAGCGGTACTAAAAAAGAAATCTGAATACCCGCTTCATCCGCGAGCACCCCCTGAAGTAATGGAATAACCGCACCGCCAACAATGGCCATGCACAAGACACCGCTGCCCTGACTGGTGTACTGACCCAAACCTCGCAGCGCCAGGCTGAATATGGTTGGAAACATAATGGAGTTGCAAACCCCCACAGCGACAATCGACCATACAGCCAGATAACCAGAGGAGAGCATCGCCACCCCGATAAGCACTACGGAACCCAGCGAACACACCGCCAGTGTTTTTCCCGCAGAGACATAGCGCAGCAGCAGAGCCCCGGCAAAACGGCCTACCATAGCGCCGCCCCAGTAGTAGGAAACATACTTTGCCGCTTCAAATAACTGCATTTCAGCAACAGAGGATTCACTAAAGAAGCTAACTAGGAAACTTCCTATAGCCACCTCGGCGCCTACATAGGCAAAAATACCAATAGCCCCCAGGGTCAACCTGGGAAAGCGCCAGATGGAAAAAGTCTCACTGCGGGATGGGCTTGTACTGTGAGAAAGGCGGTGTTCGGGGATCGCCGGCAGGCGAATCCAGGAGAAAAAAGCCACCATCATCAACAGCACTACCGCCAACCAGAAATAGGGCTTTTCCACCAGGGCTGCCTCCCTGGCGCGAAATTCATCGACACTAGTTGCCGTATCGGGATCGGCGCCCATTGAAATCGCGGCAAAAAAAACGGCACCACCGGCAACCGGCGCCAAGGTAGTTCCCAGAGAGTTAAATGCCTGGGTCAGGTTTAAACGACTTGGAGCCGTTTTGGCACTCCCCAAAGCGATAACGTAGGGATTTGCCGATACTTGTAATACTGTAATTCCGGAAGCCAGTACAAAAAGCCCCAATAGAAACACTTCATAGATTTGCAGGCGTGCCGCAGGAATAAAAACCAGGCAACCGGCACAAGCCACCAATAATCCAAAGACCAACCCCAACTGGTAGCCAACTCTACGCAATAGCAACCCAGCTGGCACAGAAACCAGAAAATAGGCCGCAAAAAAGTAAAACTGTACCAGGACAGCGCGGGTATAACTCAGCTCAAAAACATTTTTAAGATGTGGCACCAGAACATCATTCAGCCCGGTGATAAAACCCCACAGAAGGAAAAGAGAAGTCAACGCTGCGAGATTTAAATACCCTGGAGAGCGCCCCTCTTGGGCCTGGGCATCTGAATCACAAACAGCCATTTCGTTCGAGTGAAGACTCGACTCGGGCAACATCTGGCGCATTGGAAAGCGATCCCCAAATTTCAAACTCGTTTCTCGGCGATTATACTGTTCTTCCTAAACGCTTTTGAGTCGCCAGTGGAAAATTAAGGATAAAAAGTGCAAATTTTTAAAGCCCTTAATAAAAAAACACTTTCACTCAATGAAAGTTGTCTTATGGGTCCAGATTGCCGAAAGTAACTTGACTAATCACCCCGAAAAGCGACAAAAAGGACCAAATAAGGGCTAAGCTGGAATCTCGGCGCACAGGCCCACTGGCGGGCTCCGGTAAGCCAAGGTAATATCTTCCGGATAATAATGAACGCGATGATGAGCGTCTATCCCGTCATTTTCACAAAATTAAATATACGGGACATCATGCAGTACTCTACCCGTCAATACTGGAATGCAACTGCGGAAATTCCTTCGACCCGCTGGTTTTGGAAATTACAGCTGGTCAGCTGGATTGGCATTTTGTTGGTGACATTCCTCTCCCTGACTCTCTGGCACTCACCCACTGAGTGGCCGCGCTTCGAGCCGGCAAATACTATTTTCCAGTGTGCTGTGGCTTTTGTTCTCTCGGTATTCCTGAGACCCATTTTTGATATCGCCTGGGACTCTGAACTGGCCGTTCGCACAGTTATTTATCTACTCGCCGTTGCGGTGATTTCCGGCATCTGGACCCTGGTGCGCATGGAGGCCTATATCCGCTTGAGCGGGGAACACTCCATCTGGTCTGAATTCGGCGGCTGGTATTATGCCTCCCTCTTTGTCTTTCTCTTCTGGAGTGCACTCTACTGCGGGGTTAAATACCACATACTGCTTCAGGGTGAGCACAAGAAAATGCTTGAGGTAGCTGCAGTCAACGAGCGCGAGCAGCTGCGCAGGCTCCAGGCAGAGGCCATCGCCAATGAGGCCCAGCTTAAAATGCTGCGTTATCAGCTCAACCCACATTTTTTGTTTAATACACTGAATTCCATCAACGCCCTGATTCGCTTTCAACAGGCCGATGAAGCACGCGAAATGGTGGTACGCCTCAGCGATTTTTTACGCCTCTCCCTTAAGGAGAGCCCCATGCAAAAAGTAGAGCTCGAGCGGGAAGTGCAAGCGGTACTGCTCTATCTGGATATTGAGAAAACCCGTTTTGCCGACCGCCTGGCCGTTGACCTCAGTATCGATGAAACGGCCCGGCATGCACTGGTGCCCAGCATGTTGCTGCAGCCACTGGTTGAGAACTCAGTTAAATATGCCATCGCTCCCAATGAACTGGGCGGCACCATTAGAATCCATGCGAAGAGTAGTGGCCAACGCCTATTACTGGAAGTACAGGATTCAGGCTGCTCAGAAGATTGCGCCGGCGAGAGAAATTTTCAGGCCAGCTCCACCGGTGTCGGACTTAAGAATGTACGGGAGCGGCTCTCCAGCCTATACCCACAGAATTACCGTATAGAACAACAGGAAAAACCTGATTGCGGCATGTCGATACGAATCGATATACCGCTGGAAAAATCCACGCACCCCACCAATGAAACACAGGGAGAAGTCCAATGAACAAACTCACTGTCGTGCTGGTGGACGACGAACCCCTAGCCCTGCGCCTGCTGCAAAGCATGTTTGAGGAATTCCCGGATATAGAAATTGCCGCCTGCTGCCGCAATGGGCGTGAGGCGTTGCAAGCCGTATCTGAATACAGTCCAGACCTACTGGTTCTGGATGTACAAATGCCAGGCATGAACGGCTTTGATGTGGTCAGTCGTCTACAGGCCGATACCATACCATTGGTAATATTCGCCACTGCTTTCGACGAATATGCCCTCAAAGCTTTTGAGGTTCACGCTGTCGATTATGTTTTAAAACCCTTAGATAGCGCTCGCCTAGAAACCGCCCTTGATCGCGCACGCCAACGCTTGCAATTGGCACATGCCGGCAAAAAAGACATCCACCAGGAAGAAAAAAACCGGCTGCTGCGCTCTATTGAGGAAATGAGTTCAACCAAGGGACAAGCCTCTGAGACTCGCACCCCAGTGATCAACAATCGCTTAGCGATTAAGGATCGCGGCAGTATTACTATGGTCAATCAGCAGGATATCGAGTGGATAGATGCTGCCGGTGACTATATGTGTGTGCATGTAAAAGGGGAAACCCATGTTATGCGCAGCACCATCAAAGACCTGCAAAAACAGCTGTGCCCGGATAATTTCAAGCGTATTCACCGCTCCACCCTAGTGAATCTCAACTATATCGAACACATCAAAGTACTTACCAAAGGGGAGTACTTTCTCACCCTAACTAGCGGCGCCAAAGTTAAAGTCAGCCGTAACTATCGCCTACCGATCAAGGAATTTCTCGAAGCCAATCGACGCGTAGCTTCGGAAGTTTCCTGATAAGACGTCCACTTCCATTCACTCAATACTGGCAGGGATTTGCCGGTATACCTAAAATTCTCAAACGAGAAAGACTTCAACCACACTGCCCTCCAGTTAATACAGGGTAATCATTTATTTGTAAGCAAAAAAAAGCCGGTATGGAAATACCGGCTAAACGAGCTCAGAAGAGAAGAAAAAATTAAGCGCGTTTGTCTGGGCGGTGACCAATGGCACCGTAATAAAGAATGTAGAGATAACAGAAAATAGGCAGCACAAATGCCAACTGGATACCCACTTGGTCCGCCAACAATCCCTGCAATAACGGCACTATAGCGCCGCCGACTATAGCCAAGCACAAGATACCAGAACCCTGGCTAGCCGCCTTGCCAAGTCTCGCAAGAGCTAAACTGAAAATTGTTGGAAACATAATGGAGTTACACAGCCCCACCGCCAAAACAGCATACATTGCCAGGTAGCCATCAGCCGCCACGGTAATAAGCAGAAGTAGACAGGAGCCCAGGGAACAAATTGCCAGTACTTTCCCCGCGGAAATAAAACGCATAATCAAGGCACCGGCAAAGCGCCCAACCATGGCCCCACCCCAATAGAGTGAGATATAAAAAGCCGCCTCAGACTCCTCCAGACCTGCTATGGAGTCTTCGGCAATAAAATTCACCAGGAAACTTCCGATTGAAACTTCCGCGCCGACATAGACAAAAATCGCTACCGCTCCTAAAACGAGATGGCGATAACTCCAGGCTGAAGCTTCACCTATCTGCGATGATGTCTGTGAAGTATTACTGACAATAGATGGCAGATTCAAAAACGCAAAAACCAGGGCCAACACGGCTAGGGTAGCCGCCAGAATCAGGTAAGGCACCTCGATCACCGAGGCACTGACTGCGCCGGCGGCAACTCCTGCAGCCGGGAGAATTAATAATGCACCGAATTGTGGGGCTACGGTGGTACCTAGTGCATTAAAGCCCTGGGTCAATGTCAGGCGGCTGGGTGCCGTGCGCTCATCTCCCAATGCGGCGACATAGGGGTTGGCCGATACCTGTAAGATAGTGATACCGGAAGCGAGAATAAACAGGGCCCCAAGGAATAACCCATAGACCTCCATACGCTCCGCGGGAATAAATAGCAGGCAACCCAGCACCGCAATAGTAAGGCCTGTGACGATACCTTTTTGGTAACCGATTTTACTCACCAGGCTACCCGCCGGCAGGGAAACTAAAAAATAAGCCCCAAAAAAGCAGAACTGCACCAGCATTGCCTGGGCATAGTTCAGCTCAAAAATACCCTTCAGATAGGGAATCAGGATATCGTTCAAACAGGTTATAAAACCCCACATAAAAAACAGTGAGGTCAAAGCTACAAGAGCAAATTTTTGCCCCGCATGATCGCCAGCTTGCAACTGTCCAGCATCCGTTGCCGTATTACTTTGCAAAATCGCCATATTTATTTTCCAGAAACTTCTGCTGTGGCTGTACCGTAAACGGCAAGCCAGCACCTAAACACTTGTTATTCTTTTTACTTTCTACCATGGGGGCACAGAGGCCTTGCAGCGGTTTTCGATAAGGGGGGCCAAAAATGGGGGCAATAGGGCACTACGCAAAGTGTCTTTGATGCGTTCAAGTAGCGAAGCGAATCAATAATAAGAGGCGAATGGCCGGTCTAATATAAAGGGATGCCGTCAAACAGACAGCTTGAATCGAATAAAAAGAGGCAGGGCTCCCAGGAGGACAAACCAGGAGCGCAAAAAGGGACAGCTCCGTGATAGGGAGCTATCCCTTGGAGAATATTAAGAAACGATATTGCCGTAGCTCATCAGGCGCTGGTAACGCTTCTCCAGCAGCTCATTGATGGGGATAGCACTTAGCTGCTCCAGTTGCTCACCGAGGCGCTCTTTCAGGCTCACGGCCATAGCATCGGGATCGCGGTGGGCACCGCCGAGGGGTTCGGGAATGGTTTCATCCACAATACCCAACTCTTCCAATACACTGGAAGTCACCCCCATAGCCTCAGCCGCCAGCGGGGCCTTCTCTACGGTTTTCCAGATAATATTCGCGCAGCCCTCAGGGGAAATCACAAAGTAGGTAGAGTACTGCAGCATATTGAGCTGATCCCCGACACCAATCGCCAGGGCGCCACCGGAGGAACCCTCACCGATCACGGTGCAAATAATCGGCGTGCGCAAACGGGACATCACTGCCAGATTCTGGGCAATGGCCTCACTGATACCGCGCTCTTCACTGTCGATACCCGGATAAGCCCCTGGAGTATCGATCAGAGTCAGCACCGGCATTTTGAAGCGCTCGGCCATTTCCATAATACGCAGCGCCTTGCGATACCCCTCAGGCTTAGGCATACCGAAGTTACGAGCGACTTTTTCGTTAACAGTACGGCCCTTCTCTTCGCCGATCACCGCGACCGGCTTGCCATTTAAACGGGCGATACCGGCAATAATTGCCTTGTCATCACCGAAGTGGCGATCGCCGTGCAACTCGTCCCAATCGGTAAACAGTCGCTCGATATAGTCCTTGGAGTAAGGCCGCTGCGGATGTCTGGCCACCTGGACTACCTGCCAGGGGCTCAGGTCTGAGTAGATGGACTCGGTCAGAGTTCTGCTCTTATCCCGCAGCCGGGTCACTTCATCGGCGATATTCAGCTCATTGTCGTCCCCGACCAGCTGCAACTCTTTAATTTTGCTTTCCAGCTCTGCAATCGGCTGCTCAAACTCGAGAAAGTTGAAATTCATGAAATCTGCGCCTTAACTCTTTTCCATGCCACTGGGCAATCACAGCGACATAGCTTAACTGTACAGAACCGACCAGTCGAGCCCAGTGGACTTTAACGCCGTTCAGCGTATTGAAGCGCCACCCGCTCCCGGCCCAGCAGCTCCCGCAGGGACTGAACCATCTGGTCATTCGGCTCCACATTCCACTGTGGAGGCAGGCGGTAGAGACCTCGCGCATCGTGGCGCAACACTTCCAGGCTGACCCCGCACTGGCCACCGGTATAAGGCTGCAAACACGAGGCCAGACGCTTGGCCAGTCCAGGTGCTGCAACACCGGTATCGACTTGCAAACGCACACCGGTCACCCGGCTCTGGCGCAGCTCATCCAGAGTGGAGACCCCATTTACGGTCATTTTCAGACCGCCACTGTAATCGTCATTGGCTACAGGGCCTTCGAGTACCAGCAATGCATCCTTGGCCAGCTTGTCGCGGTGCTCACCAAACGCCTCGCTGAACATGGCCGCCTCAATACGACCGCTGCGATCATCCAGGGTAACAATAGCCATGGAATCACCGCGCTTGGTCTTCATCACTCGCATGGCAACCACCAAACCTGCCACTTTTTGTGCTTCACGGCCGGGTTTTAAATCGGCGATTCGCGCCTTCACCAAATGCTGCAGCTCATCGGCATATTCGTCGATGGGGTGGCCGGTGAGGTACAGACCCAGGGTGTTTTTCTCACCCTCCAAGCGCTCGCGAATACTCCAGCAGCGGGTACGACGGAAATCCTCGTACACATCGCCGTCGGAAGATTGGGGCACCACCTCGCCGAATAGGTCCATCATGCCGGCATTGGCATTGGCCTTTTGCTGTTCCGCCGCCTTTACCGCTTCATCCAGTGCGTTAAACAGCACTGCGCGAGAATAATCCAGTCCATCGCTGCCGTCAGTTTCCGGCCCGATAGTGTCAAAAGCACCGGAGCGCACCAGCGCCTCCAGTGCACGCTTATTCACCTTGCGCGGATCGACACGGGAGCAGAAGTCAAACAGGTCGGTAAAGGGACCGCCCTCCTTTCGCGCCGCAATAATATTTTCAATCGGCCCCTCACCCAGGCCCTTGATGGCACCGAGACCGTAAATAATGCGGTTGTCGATATCCACCGAGAACTGGAAGCTGCCCAGATTGACATCCGGCGGCACCAACACCAACTCCATGGCGCGGCATTCTTCGATAAAGGTCACCACCTTATCGGTCTTATCCATATCCGAAGACATGGTCGCCGCCATAAACTGGGCCGGGTAATGGGCTTTCAGCCAGGCAGTTTGATAGGACACCAGTGCGTAAGCTGCCGAGTGAGACTTGTTAAAGCCATAACCCGCGAACTTCTCTACCAGGTCGAAGATCTTAATCGCAAGTTCGGGGTCGATGCCTTGCTCTTTTGCCCCATTTTCAAAAGTGGCCCTCTGTTTGGCCATTTCCTCCGGTTTCTTTTTACCCATTGCCCGACGCAACAGGTCGGCGCCACCGAGGGTATAGCCCGCCAACTCCTGGGCGATCTGCATCACCTGTTCCTGGTAAACAATCACCCCGTAAGTGGGCTCCAGGATCGGTTTCAGCTTCTCGTGCTGGTATTTTGCATCCGGGTAGGCCACCTGGGCGCGGCCGTGCTTCCGGTTAATAAAGTCATCCACCATGCCCGACTGCAGTGGGCCCGGGCGGAACAGGGCTACCAGGGCGATCATATCTTCCAGGTTGTCCGGCTGCAGTCGCTTGATCAGGTCCTTCATACCGCGGGATTCCAGCTGGAATACCGCGGTGGTCTCCGCTCTTTTGAGCATTTTGAAGGTTTCTTCATCGTCCAGCGGCAGCGCGGCAATATCCAGGGGCTCCTCACCCTCGCGCGCACGGGTCTCATCCACCATGCGCTTGGCCCAGTCGATGATGGTCAGTGTCCGCAGGCCGAGGAAGTCGAACTTCACCAGACCCGCATCTTCCACATCGTTTTTATCGAACTGGGTGACCAGGCCCGCGCCGGTCTCGTCACAGTAAAGCGGCGCAAAATCGGTGAGCTTGGTGGGGGCGATAACGACACCACCAGCGTGCTTGCCCACGTTACGGGACACCCCTTCGAGCTGCAGGGCCATCTCCCAGATTTCCTGCCCCTCGTCATCGCTCTCAAGGAATTCCCGTAGAATCTCTTCCTGGTCGAAGGCCTTTTGCAGGGTCATGCCCACATCGGGGGGAATCATTTTGGACAGCTTGTCGGCGAGGCCGTAGGACTTGCCCTGCACCCGCGCCACGTCCCGCACCACCGCCTTCGCGGCCATGGTGCCGAAAGTAATAATCTGGCTCACCGCCTGGCGGCCATAGTTATCCGCTACGTAGCCAATTACCCGGTCGCGCTTCTCCATACAGAAGTCGATATCGAAGTCGGGCATCGATACCCGCTCCGGGTTGAGGAATCGCTCGAACAGCAGATCGTATTGCAGCGGGTCCAGATCGGTAATATCCAGCGAGTAAGCCACAAGCGAGCCGGCACCGGAACCCCGCCCCGGGCCCACCGGAATATCGTGGTCTTTGGCCCACTGGATAAAGTCCATTACGATCAGGAAGTAACCCGGAAATCCCATCTGGATAATGATATCCAGCTCAAAACGCAGGCGATCTTCATAGACCTTGCGGCGCTCGGCATAGTCAGCGGCGGACTTGTCCAGGATAGTTTCCAGGCGCCGCTCCATGCCCTCGTAAGAGACTTTCTCGAAGAACTGGTCTTCGGTCATACCCTCGGGAATGGGGTACTCTGGTAGGAAGTATTTACCCAACTGGATTGGCGCGGAGCAGCGTTTGGCGATCTCCACGGTATTTTCCAGGGCTTCGGGGATATCGCCAAACAACTCCCACATCTCTTCCGGTGTGCGGAAATACTGTTCGGCGGAATAGCGGCGCTCGCGGCGGGGGTCATCAAGTGCACGGCCTTCGTGAATGCAGACACGTACCTCGTGGGCCTCGAACTCGCTCTCTTCCATAAAGCGCACATCGTTAGTGGCCACCACTGGCAAATTCAGTGTCTGTGCCAGATCCACCGCCGAATGCAAATAGTCCTCATCGCCAGCGCGACCGGTGCGCTGCAGCTCCAGGTAATAGCGATCGGGGAACAGTTCTGCCCACTCCCTTGCTAGTTCCTCTGCCTGGGCGCGACGCCCCGCAACCAAGGCACGGCCTACATCGCCGTACTTGGCACCGGACAGCATCAGTACCCCTTCGCTGTACTCTTTCACCCATTCGCGCTTGATATAGGCGTTACCGTGGTACTGGCCCTCCATCCAGGCGCGGGAGATCAGCTCGGTGACATTTCGATAGCCATCGGCATTCATCGCATAAAGCGTGATTAGCGTGGGCTTGCCCTCGCCGCCCTCGCTAAGCCAAAAATCCGCGGCGGTAATCGGCTTGATACCGGCACCCAAACAGGCCCGGTAGAACTTGATCTGGCCATAGAGGTTGCACTGGTCAGTGATCGCCAGGGCCGGCATTTCCAGCTCCTGGGCACGGGCAATGGCGGGCTTGATACGTACCAGGCCATCAATCAAGGAAAATTCCGAGTGAATTCTTAGGTGGACAAAGGGTTGAGTCATAGTCGCGTTTAGTTCCAGGCCCTGCGAGGCCCGGCCCCGACAAAGCGCTATCGATTGTTTACCAGAGTCGGCCCATTTGCCGCGCGCGCTCGATGCAGAGCTTTAACACTGCACGGCGCTCATCATTGTTCATAGAACCCCAGCGGCTGATTTCATTGCCACTGCGGAAACAGCCCTCACACAAGTCCTGCTCATTCAGGGCACAGACAGAGATACAGGGGGACTTTACCGGGCGCTCTTTCGGCTGCACGGTTTTTACCGGTTGTTCAGACAACTTCTTTAAACCTCAAGATTTAGCCTCAAGAGACTCGAGCAGGACCAGCTCACTGGCAAAATATTTGCCGTTGGCCGCGTAGTGATCGCTGCTGGCTTTGAGCAGCTCGTAGGTGGCGGGATCGAGAGATTTTACTACCTTGCCGGGAGAGCCCAGCACCATAGAGTAATCGGGGATTTCTGTGCCCTCGGTCACCAGCGCATTGGCGCCAATGATACAGCACTTGCCGATCTTGGCCCGGTTTAAGATCACGGCATTGATACCTATCAGGCTGTAGTCGCCAATATCACAGCCGTGCAGCATCACTTTATGGCCTATGGTGACGCCGGTACCAATTGTTAATGGCGTCCCGGGATCGGCGTGCAGCACGGCGCCATCCTGCACATTCGTATTTTCGCCGATGGTGATCTGCGCACAGTCACCGCGAACCACCGCGTTAAACCACACAGAGCTGTGGGCGAACATACGTACATCACCAATTACATGGGCGCCGGGCGCAATATAGTGGCCCTCACCTTCCAGCTGTGGCTGTTTATCCCCCAATCTGTACAGCATTTGGCCTCCGGTTCGATCTGGTTACGAACCGCTTATTATCCTGCTCCGAAGGGGATGTGGCTAGCGCATAACAACTGTGCCCTAAAGCAACTCACCTTGAGCGACAAAATGAGCCCCCTCCAGGGTAAGCAATCGAGCCTTAAGTGGCAGGCCGCCGGCATATCCAGTAAGACTGCCATTGGCCCCGATCACCCGGTGACAGGGAATCACCACCGCTATCGGATTGGCGCCGTTGGCCCGCGCCACTGCGCGAATCGCACGGGGCTGACCCAGCGACCTGGCCTGCTCGCTATAGCTTCGGGTTTCGCCGAAGGGAATTTTTAATAGTGCCTCCCAGACACGACGCTGGAACTCGGTCCCCTTAGGCGCCAAGGGAAGGTCGAAGCTTTGACGCTGCCCGGCGATAAATTCGCGCAGTTGGTCCGCAGCCCTGTCGGTCAGCTCGGAAGCTCCCCTCTGCCAACCAGAACCCACACGAAGCGGCCGCTCCATATCAAAAAACTGCAAAGCGACGATCCCTTTACTATCCCCTTCACTACCCTCTTCGCAGGCTGCGATGGCGACCTCTCCCAACTCCGTGGTGTAACACTCGTAAACAATCATTTCTTATCTCCTGATTTCAGGGATTGCCATAACAACATGGCTCCATAAGCCCGCCAGGGCCGCCACTGTTCCGCCCGTGCCAAGGCCTGCCTGGGTTTTGCCTTTTCACCCTCACTGCCAAGCGCTTGCAGAATACCCAGATCCGAAGACGGAAAGGCATCCGGCATAGATAACCCGCGCATGGCGATATATTGGGCGGTCCAATCACCAATACCTGGCAGCGCAGTAACCTGCTCACACCAGGCTTCCAGGGATTGCTCGGCAAAATTCACTCGGCCATCCAGAGTTGCCGCAACAAACCCGCGCAGGGTTTTGGCTCGAGTGCGCGTCAATCCCAAGTCGGCAAAGTCTACCCCGGCGAGCTGTTGCGCCGTAGGAAACAAAAATCGCTCTTCGCCGGCATCATCCATAAAAGACTCCCCATAGCGAGCCACCAAGCGCCCGGCGATAGTGGTTGCCGCCGCCACACTGATTTGCTGGCCGAGGATCGCCCGCAGTGCATATTCAAACGGGTCCCAGGCACCGGGCAGGCGCAACCCAGGCTGTAGGGTTAGCTGCCTTTCCAGCAGTGGGTCGGCATTTAATACCGTTTGGATTTCCTCGATATCCGCATCCAGATCAAATAGACGGCGCAGGCGCTGATTGAGCAGGTAGAGTCCCATCCCCCCTTCCTGGCCGAAGATCTCCACCACCAGGCGATTTCTCTCCGCGTCATTAGATACCCGAATCGAACCGCGGCAGCCATCCAATGCAATGCTGCGCGAATAGACTTCTCCATCCACCTGCTCCACGCCCTTCAGGGCACGCGCGCCCAAAAAGGACAACAGTTGAGGCCAGTCCAGCGGTGGGCGGTAATCAAGATACAGGCAAACTTGAGTGGCAATTCCCGGTTTCAACTGATCACCACTCCCCTCTCTGCGCACTTCGGAAGGGGTGCGCTGGTATATCTGCTTAAAAACGCCATTAAAACGACGCAGGCTATTAAAACCGGACTCGTAAGCAATTTCAGCGATAGGCAAATTTGTATCGCGTAACAGGCGAAAAGCAAACAACGCCCGCTCAGTCTGCCACACCGCCAAGGGGCTCACACCCAGGTGCTCGGCAAATAAACGACGTAGATAGCGGCTGCTGACGCCGAGACGCTCGGCCAATCGCTCCACCGATTGCGGTTCCCTTTCACTGCGCATTAGCTTCAAGGCCCGCTGCACCGTGGTCGATACCAGACCCCATGCTGGGCTACCCGGCGCTGAATCCGGTCGGCAGCGCAGACAGGGCCTAAAACCGGCATTGGCCGCCTCGGCTGCAGTGGCAAAATAGGTGACATTGCGCTCCAGGGGCGGTCGCGCAGGACAGATGGGGCGGCAAAAGATTCCGGTCGTCTTCACCGCAGTGAAAAAACGCCCATCGAAGCGCCGATCGCGGGCAAGCCGCGCGCTGGAACAAATTGCCGCATCAATTTTCATGTGCCCCTCCCGTATATGACTTCCAGTCTATTTCTACGCTGCACAATAAACTAGTCAAAAACGGAACTGGCCAAAAACCTTTCGGACCGGCTGGTCACAACAAGAATTCAGCCGCCACCTCCTTGGATAAACAAATTCAAGTAAACAGCGTTTCTGGCAGCACCAGCTGTTGTTTGCTAGCCGATGAATTGGTAAATCTGATTATTCTCTTCCCGCCAGTAAAAATAATCAGGGTCATTAATTTCCACCTCACCAGCTGTTCAGAAGAAAAGGCTTAGCGACACCCTACCACTCATTCATCCACGTCAATGTCGGCCACTTTATTTTTTTCATTGAAAAAAATAAAAACCACAAAATAAACCGCCTTTATTTTCTCAAACATTACCTTTATTCAGAGAAAACACACATATTTACCCACATCGAAAATTCGGTGGTTTATCTATTCTGAAAAGAAATAAATATCAGATATTTATCCCCCGAAATCTATCTAACGGGAAGAACCCATAAAAAAGTGATGATTTAATTTTCACTTCTTTTCGCGCAAGCCATGGGCCACTTCTTCGCCGAGCAGATAACAAAAAAGGATTTGTCCCCGGAGATTTTCAACATGCCCAAAATACCGCTGATTGTATTTATTCTCTCTCTACTGCTATTGAGCGCCTGTGGTTCCGACAAAGGGAGAGGTAGGGCCGCCGAAGACTTATTCCCCGGCTCCAATGTCACAGACAGTGATAGAGACGGCATACGAAACTCCGATGACAATTGTCCAAGCATCAGTAACGCCTCCCAAGAGGATCTGGATAGTGATGGCAGCGGTGACGCTTGTGACAGCGACGATGACAATGATAATCACCTGGATTCCGAGGATAACTGCCCACAAGTCGCCAACACCGATCAGGCAGATAGTGATGGTGACGGTCTTGGCAATGCCTGTGATGAAGACCTCGATGGCGATGAAGTGGCAAACGAAGAGGATAACTGCCCGGCAGATGCGAACCATGAACAGGGTGATATGGACAGCGATGGTATAGGCGATAGCTGCGACAACGATCGTGACGGTGATGACTACACCAACACCCTCGACAATTGCCCAAATGTCGCCAACCCAGATCAGGCTGATCAAGACAGTGATGGCATTGGCGATCTTTGTGATGCCGATAGCGATAGCGATGACGATGGTCTGGACGATGGCGTAGACAACTGTCCGCAAGTGCCCAACGAAGATCAAGTGGATACCGATAGCGATGGCGTAGGCAACGCCTGCGATAACGACGATGACGGTGATGGTATCGAAGACAGTGGCGACAACTGTCCAAGCACTCCGAATCCCGCCCAGGAGGACCAAGACAACGATGGTCTCGGTAATGTGTGCGACCCTGACCGGGATAACGACGGCACTGAGAATGAAGCCGATAACTGTCCCAACGTCTCCAACGCCGATCAAACTGACACCGACTCTGATGGGCAGGGCGACCTTTGCGACGGTGACGATGATGCAGATGGCATTGAGGACCAGAGCGACAACTGCCCACTTGAAGCCAACGCCGACCAGACCGACACCGATGGCGATGGCCTCGGCGACCTCTGCGACTCGGATCGGGATGGCGATGGCGTAGACAACGATGCGGACAACTGTCCACTTGAGCCGAATGCAGATCAGGTAGATAGCGACGGTGACAGTTTCGGCGATGCCTGTGATAACAACGCCGATGTTGACGGGGATCTAATTCCCGACAGCGTCGACAACTGTGTAAGTGTTGCCAATACCAACCAATTCGACCGAGATGGAGATGGAATTGGTGACGCCTGTGACAGTGATCTGGATGGCGACGGCAGTGATAACGAAGCAGATAACTGCCCGGCTATTCCCAATCGGAATCAGGAAAATAATGATAATGACCAGTACGGAGATATCTGTGATAGCGATGATGATAACGATGGCATCAACGACTTTGTCGATAACTGTCGCTACGCCTCCAATGCCGACCAGAAAGACAGCGACGGAGACACCCTCGGCGATGCCTGTGATTCCGATCTGGATAATGACGGCATCGAGAATGCTAACGACAATTGTCCCAACGCCTCCAACACCCTACAAGAGGACCGGGATGGAGATGGCATAGGCAATGTTTGCGATACAAACACCGATAGTGACAATGACGGCTATGACGACGGAGTAGACAACTGCCCAACCGTAACAAACCCGGATCAGGCGGATCAGGATAAGGACGGCAATGGAGATAGTTGTGATATTGACTGGGATGGAGACGGCACGGCCAATGGGCAAGATAACTGTCCCTTTGTACCCAACGATCAAACCGATAGCGACAGCGACGGCTCTGGCGACCATTGTGATAATGATCTCGACGGTGACGGTGTCGAGGACAACCTAGACAATTGCCCCCATGTGCCAAATCCAGGGCAGGAAGACGGTGATGATGATGGCAATGGGGACGCCTGTGATAGTGATGTCGATAACGACAGCTTGGATGACAGCGCAGATAACTGTCCAGCTATTTCCAATCCAACCCAAAGCGATAGCGATGGAGATGGACTAGGTGATGCCTGCGACCCCGATGTAGATAACGACGGAGTGGAAAATGCCTTGGACAACTGCCCACAAAGTTGGAATCCAAATGGCGAAGACTCTGATAAAGACGGCATTGGCGATGCCTGTGACTTTAACACCCTCCTCTCCTGCACAAGCTTCGAGGGGCTAGAAATAATGGATGGAGTCAGCACTGAATTGGAGCATGGTATCAATGCCCCTTGTGAGGGCTGTTCAGTAACTTCTTTGGGCAAGGTTAGCAACGGCATACTCTCTGATGCCGCCAGAATGGAAGTAGCGAGGGGCGCTGGAGGTAGCACTTATATCCAGGTCAACCATGAAGATGTAAGAACTGGGCGCTATATGGTCAGCTTCCTGGTGGAGAATACCAACTCCCTGCTGGATCTTATTTACCTGAATAGTATTACCATCAGTACCTACCTGGATGGAACAGCCACAGGTGAAAATATCAGCGGCTATATGCTGGCGCCCTTTAAGGTCAACGGTGCGCGGAATCATCGCCTGCTACTCGCAAATACCCGGGCAGACTTTAATCAGGTGCGCCTGACTCTTAGGGGCTTGGAGCTTAGTAACAACAAGCTGGATGTCTATCTCACCTGTGCGGTACCAATAAGCCAGGAGTAATGACTTTCTAATCAAAACAGAAAAGCCCCGGTGTTTCGGGGCTTTTTTATTAAAAACGTTATTAAAGCACTATTTTACCGCGCATATAATCGACCGTTTGGCCAATAAGTATGACCTCATTATTGACAACCTCACACGTCAATACACCACCTCTCTTTGACAGCTGCCTGGCACTGAGACGCGATTTCCCCAATACCTGACTCCAATAGGGGGCAAGTTCACAGTGTGCGGAACCGGTTACTGGATCCTCATTTACCCGCAGCTTGGGGTAAAAACAGCGGCTGACAAAGTCACAGTGATCCCCCGGTGCGGTAATGACGACTCCTCTTAAATCTAACTCGGCCAGCAGCATAAAATTCGGTTTGATGCTTTTTAATTCAGCCTCACTATTTAGCACAACGATATAGTCAAATGCAGCCAAAGTTTGTAGCGGTGCTACACCCAAAGCATCGGATAAGCTGGAAGGACATTCAACCGGAGTGGGTACGCTGATGGGAAAACACATCTTATAGCCGTCTTCACAAGCTTCCACTTTTAGTAGGCCACTGCGAGTCTCAAAGTGGATGACAGGCCTTTTATAGGACAAATGCTTAAATAACACATGGGCTGCCGCCAGGGTGGCATGACCACAGAGATCCACTTCAGCTTCAGGGGTAAACCAACGCAGCCTGTAAACATCACCTTCGGGTACAAAAAATGCTGTTTCAGATAAGTTATTTTCCTCAGCAATTCTTTGCATCTGTATACCTGGCAACCACTCTTCTAAAGGACAAACCGCTGCCGGGTTACCAGAAAACACTTCAGATGCAAAAGCATCCACCTGATAAAGATTAATCTCCATATTTTTCTGCACAATCCATCCAAAGGGGAAAAGCAGAGATTACTATCAATAGCGCTGACAATACAGGGCGATCATCAAGATGCAACCACAGCCTCAGCAGATACTAAAAAGGGGCATTCAGATGCCCCTTAAATAGAAACGATGTACTAACAATGAAATAATACGCACTCAATACTTGGTTAAAAATCTCATAAGAGGTATGCGCAGTAGTTTAAAGAAACAAAGAAAATTTTTTAGCCAGCTAATCCAAAGGACAAACACTTGCTAGAGAAGTTGTGAAAGCACGCTTCATAAATTCAAACTGCTCATTGGTTTCCATATGTTCACTCAATGAGTTCCTGGCAGAAAGAAAGCGCTTCTTCTCCGAATCTGTCATACCTTCATGATAGAGGTATAGCTTTTCAACTGGCTTCATCGCCGATTTTTCGCTTCTATAAAATTGATCCTTGGACATTGCCAGGTCAACCTTATCCCGAATTGAGCCATCCGGCATTATTTGAACAGAGACACTGGGAACATAGTTTGCTATCGGTCCCTTTAGATTTAATACTTCTGGATTAAGCTCGCTAAGCTTCTTGGCGATATAAACTTTCAGCTTATTATTTCTAACCTCCAGTTTTACAAACGGCTTTATTATCTTGAACTTATCTTTATCCTCTTCAAACAATTGCACAGACGCCTCTAACATCACCAAACTCTGGGTGTTCAGAAAACGCTCATACTCCTCTAACTGGCAAGAGGCTTGTGCATACTGACTGAAGAAAAAGGCGAGAACCAGGGCTGGTATTTTCATTGTTCCAATGATTATCCTTAATTTTTAGGTATTGGCCGCCCAACTCCATTAGGCGAATCTGACGTATATCACACCCTATTTTAGTCGCCTTTTTCTCTTGCATAACCTATAGGTTCACATTTGCGGGATTCCCCACAGAAAATACGTGGCTTCCTTCTTTTTTCAGGCTATACACGCCATTAAAAGACAGCGGGAAGAAAACGGATAGAAAGACCAGGGCATTACCTCTAAAGGTTTGCCCTCTGTGCAGCCCAATACAATAAAACTGAATTCTTCTTAATTAGCGATAATCATCCAGGATAATCGGAGGCAGGCTCCTGGCTTCCGACATCCACTCTTCCACACTCTCTCTAGCAAGAAGCCTTTTTATCCACTGCTGGGTCAGGGGCCAACTTTGCAGTTGAGGGCGGTGAGAAAAAATTCTGATTACCGTGGGTACCAGTGCGAGATCGGCCAGGGAGAGATCACCACACAGGTAAGGGCCGCCACTAAGGCTAAGTTCTTGCTCCCAACAACGAAACAACCGCTCTGCACCTATTTGCTCTTCCTGGGTCATCTGCCGTTTGTCAGGATAAAAAGCACTTTCAAAAGATAGCCGTGGACATAGCCCTGAGAGACCTGCATGCTGCCAGCTTAAGAAGGATCGCGCTCTAGCCCTCAGCAAGGGAACTGAAGGCAATAAATTTCCACCGCCAATATCATTGGCATATTCCATAATAGCCAAAGAATCAAAGATGATACTTTGGTTGTCCACCAGTACAGGCACCGAGGCAGCTGGGGAGATCTCACCAATTCTACGAAGATTGTCAAAACGCTGTGGCTTGCGAATATCAACAACCTGCTCTTTAAACTCAATACCCAGCTCCCTTAATGGAAGCCAGGCTCGAAATGCCCAACTGGAGGCATTCTTTGTACCAATGTATAAAATACGTTCCATGTTTAGCCTTAAAAAACTTAAGAATCAATCTTACAGCCAGATAACAAGGTAATCACAACAGGTTCACTCTTTTTCCCATCAGAGACTCCAACCTATCGAAGCTTTCTTTCCAAGCAAAGATACACAAAGAGGCTAGCCTAAAAAATCACAACAATAAAAATGCCACCAACAAATTATTGATTACCTCTCATGCTTCACATATCTATATAGGCATCCGGCTCCCTAGAGAAATATCAAAACAAAAAACCCGGCAGGAGCCGGGTTTTTGAAGGCAGTTTTTTGCTTATTTTAATCCAAGCACTTCTTTGCCCTGGATAAAAGTAACATCGACAGGAATATTCGCTTCAGCCAGTCGGTCCAAATCGGACTGCAACTCGGGGCCAATAACGCCCTTTTCGGCAAGCAGAGCTTTAGCTTGGTCGTAGTTACCATCACCTTGGATAGTGAGGATCAGGCGCGATAGATTGGTCATAGCCTGCTGCATTTTTTCGAAATCTACACTGTACTGCCCGGTTTTCGGATCACGGGTAAAGGCGCCCTGCTCTTTGAAAAAGTTAAAGCGCATCATATTGGCTTTACCGTGGGCACTGGCAGCACCAAAACGCACACTGCGGAAAATACCGGCCAAGAAGGTAACGTAGTTATCCATCAGTTCACCTTCTTGGATCTCCCCCTTCTCATGCAGGCGGGTCACCATATACAGGCCGAGAATATCCGCTTTGCCTTCTTCCAGGGAGGAGGAAGTCTCCTTCAGTGCCTGACGCACATTTGCCCCGCCAGTCACAGTCTTCTTAATACCCAGGCCGTGCGCCACCTCGTGGAACATGGTATTGGCAAAGAAAGCAGGGAATGTGATGTGCTTGCGCTGATCTGGCGCAATCAACACATCGCTGATGGGCACCAGGATCTTATCGAACTTAGCGCGCATAGCATTTTTCAGCTGCAGCCGACGAGTGCCTTTCGCCAGCTGCACTTCTTCATCGTTAGGCAGGTTGATGGCAATAGTCTTGGAGCCGGCATTGCTGTGACCCGCGTAGAAGAGCACATCGTAGGCATTCAGGTCGGAATCGGTACCCGGCTCTTCGGCTTTGTACTTTTCCTCTACCGGCAGGCCTTCCTGTAGTTCAGGCAACAGCGCAGCAAACTTGGCCAGCTTCTTACTCCACTCTTTATCTTTAAGGAGTACATAAGACTCATAGGCCGTGCGATAGGCGAACATCTGATCTTCGTAATTTTCGATGGGCCCGATCACTACGTCGATATCATTTTCCTTCATGTCCATCCAAGCCATGTCGCTGGGACGGAAATTATCATTGAGCAATGCATCCGCGCGCATAATCAAGTAATTAGCGAACTCTTTACTTTCCGCCAATGAAGCTGCCTGGCGCAGGATATCCGCAGCCTTCTTCAGGTCAGCATTGTAGGCTTTGCTGTAGGGAATCAGCTCCAGCTTGCCGGCATCGTTCCGACGCACCAGAGAGTAAAGGCCATCTTTTCCCGGTTGGTCCCAGTTCTCAAACTCTTCGCGGGTCATATCTGCCGGATAGAAGTTGGCACCCAGGGGTTTCGGACCGTAGCCGGTAATAAACGGCTTGTTGTCATTGAGGCGATCCCAGGGACCGTAATTAATCTCGGCAAACTTGCGGGCGCGGTTGTCCTCGATATCGGGCAGCAGTACCTCTGCCGGGCCGTAAGACTGCAGCCAAAACAGTTGATCCATGATCCGACTGGCATCGATCAGCAGGCCGATCATTTTACGCTGGTTCGCGGTGAGATCGCTCATGTCAGCGGTGAGTTCTACCGGTACATAAATATCAAAGCGTTTATCGGCATTTTCTATGGCTTGCCCTGCGGGCGGAGTGACCGTCTCAGATTCAACGATCTGCGCCTCGGCTTCGTCTTTACGGATTTCCTCGGACTGTTTGTCTTTGCTACAGCCGCCCACCAGCGCCAGGGCCAGCAGTGCGGCAGCGATCTTGGTGGTGTGAAAGGGGATGGTCATATCGCTCTGCCTATCGTTTTTTTGTTTCGGCGCCACATTAGTCTGGCTGCGCACAATTATCAAGATAGGCCTTCAGGGCTCCGCAACCTGGGAAGTCATAGCCGATTCCTCCCCTATTCCAACCGTACGCTCCTGTTGTTGCATACGCCACAGGGTCGCATAGTGCCCGCCCTCCTCCAGCAGCTGATTATGGGAGCCCTGCTCCACAATCTGGCCCTGGTCCATAACCAAAATTTTATCGGCATCCACCACTGTGGAGAGGCGGTGGGCAATCACCAATGTGGTCTGCTCGCGGGCTATTTCCTTTAAGGAGGCGACAATGCCACGCTCGGAGCGGCTATCCAGAGAGGAAGTGGCTTCATCAAAGATCATAATCGGTGGTTTTTTGAGCAGCGCCCGTGCGATAGCAACCCGCTGTTTCTCACCGCCGGAGAGCTTGAGGCCGCGCTCGCCTACCAAGGTATCCACTCCCTGGGGAAGCTGGCGGACAAAGTCCGACAGATGCGCATGATGAATTGCGACCATCACTTCCTCATCAGTGGCATCAACCCGCCCATAGCGCACATTATCTTTGATCGACTGGTTGAATAGCACAGCATCCTGGGGCACTACACCGATCGCGCGGCGCAGGGATTCCTGGCTCACGGCGCGAATATCCTGGCCATCAATACGAATAGCCCCACCGCTCACGTCATAAAAGCGGAACAACAACTTAAACAGGGTGGATTTACCAGCCCCGCTAGCCCCCACGATCGCCACCTTTTGGCGTGGCAGCACGGAGAAACTAACCTGGCGCAAAATTTCACGGTTATCTTTGTAGCCAAAGCGCACGGCATCAAATTCAATACGACCTTCCGATACCAACAAATCCTGGGCCTCAGGCTTATCTGCCACCGCTGGCTTAACCGATAGCAGGGAGAACATCTTTTCAATATTGGCCAAAGCCCCTTTCATCTCCCGGTAAACAAAACCGAGGAAATTCAGCGGAATAAAAATTTGCATCATAAAGGCATTAACCAAAACAAAATCCCCGATGGTCATCTGTCCTTTGGTCACACCTACCGCCGCCAGTATCATCGCCGCACACATGGCACTGGCGATGATGAATGCTTGGCCCGTGTTTAAGCTAAACAGGGATAAGCGATTTTTACGCCTAGCCCGCTCCCAGACAGCAAGCTCTCGATCGTAGTGATTCGATTCATGCCGCTCATTGGCAAAATATTTTACCGTTTCATAGTTGAGCAGGCTGTCCACGGCACGGCTGCTTGCCTGGGATTCGGCCTCATTCAGGGCCCGCACAAAACGGGTGCGCCATTCGGTAGCCAATACAGAGAAACCGATATAAACAAACACGGCGACCACAACCACCAGGGCAAACACACCGCTGTAATTCCACCAAAGCAAGCCGGCCACCATGGCAATTTCCACCAGGGTTGGCACGATATTGAACACCATAAAACGCATCAAAAAGCCGATGCCGCTATTGCCACGTTCAATATCTCGGGAGAGCCCACCGGTGCGTCGGTCCAGATGGAAATCCAGATCCAGTTTGTGCAGGTGCTGAAATACTTCCAGGCCAACCCGGCGCTGAGCCCGCTCGGTTACCCGACCAAAAATGGTATCCCGCAATTCACCAAATAAGGTGCTGGAAAATCGCACCGCACCATAAGCTAATAAAAGCCCTAGTGGCAGCGCAATGGCCTGGGCAATACCGCCGGCATTATCCAGATTGTCGACGATATGCTTGAGGATAAATGGCAGGGTAACTCCGGCCACTTTCGCCCCAATCAAGCACAAGATTGCCAGGGCGACAGCCCGGCGGAACTCCAACAAATAGGGAAACAGGGTTTTCAGCGCACCCCAGTGCACCTCATCCAGAGAAACAGTGGACTTGGGTCTCGGCATAATCGTTTCCGGAAGGCAAAATAGCCGCCCATTATAAATAGACTGAATGAGTTATATAGACGTTCAATCGTATAAATTGGCTGGTGCCCAAGTCTTTGGCTTGCTACCGAACCAGCGGGGTTCACACCTTCGCCACTAAGCCACCATCGACATTAAGAGTTTCCGCAGTAATGAAGCGGGAGTCATCAGAGGCCAGGAATACTGCCGCATTAGCGACATCGTGAGGGTAGCCCGGCCCCTTCAACATTTGTGCGGTCTCGAGGAAGTTAGCAAAAACATGTTTGCCATCTGGAGAGGTAACTGCTTCGGTCAGTATTTGTCCCGGGCGCAAGCAGTTCGCTCTAATATTGTGGCGGGCTCCAATCCCGGCAATATAGCGGGTAAAAGCTTCCACCCCAGCCTTGGAAGCGTAATAGGAAGCTGATGGCAGGAAACCGACTTGATCCAATTGATTATCCGTGGGTGCACTCTGTGCTGCCAGTGAGGACACATTGATAATGGCCCCACCACCAGCACCTATCAGGTAAGGCCAGACTGCCTTACACATCAGGAAGCAGCCTGTCATATTGACTTTAAACACTTCCTCCCACTCTTGTAAGTTCTCATAGGGGAACATATTTGGGGCGCCGGTACCTGCACCGTAAAATAAAATGTTGATAGCCTCATAACGGTGGATAACCTCCATCACAGCCTGGCTCACTAAATTGTTATCAGTGACATCGCAGGAAATATAAGCGGCCTCCCCTCCCGAGGCTAGAATAGACTGTTCAACCTTACGCCCCTCTACGGCACGCCGTGCCAAAATAGCCACCTTGGCGCCCTCCTCTGCAAAGCGACGAGCAGTTCCCTCACCGATACCTTCATTGCCGCCAACGACAATGGCGACTTTATTGTTTAGTTTTCCCATAAATCGACCTGCCAAAGCCAATAATTACTGCAATGATGACGAGATTATTTATATTTTAGGGACCTCTGAACAATTCCATAATACAACTTTGGGCCTTGAAAGCGGCAGAGTTTAGGCCCTACTCACCGCGAATGGATATGGCCCTTTGCAAACGCTGCAATGGAGCCATTGCAACCTTCAAAATCAGTCCCCTGGTTTCAGAGCGGCTCACAGAATTTTACAGGGAACCCTTAATTTTAAAAAGCGGCATTACCATTAATGGCGTAGAGCAAACCGTTTATGGGGCATGGGAATATCCTTTATTTTGGTCTTTCATCTGCCTGATGTTTGCGCTAACTGGTGGCAGGAAGTGGTCCTTAGATGCACATTTAAGAAAAGCCAATTCTGCTATTATAAGATTTTTAAGCCAATAATTTATCAGCCTGTAAAAAACAGCTTGCAAAATAGACGATTGACAGGCAATAAGCCTGTATAGCACTGATCAATAGATGGTGAGCTAAAGGATTAATCTATGAAACATCTCCTTCATCTGTTAGTTGAAACCGATGCACATGAAGGCCTCGTATGGGTCGACTGGCAAAAGAGATTATATTTTACCTCCAAGCCTTCAAATGATTACACCATACCATCGGCGATTCGTTATTTCGATTTCAAAGATAAGTCCGTTCATACCATTATTGAGCGAAGCAATATGGCAAATGGTATGTGCCTAGCTGCTGATAAGAACCATCTACTGGTAGCTGAACAGGGTTTCAATAATAATCCTGGTTGTATTAGCCGCATCAACTTAAATACTTTTTATCGTGAGATTATTGTTGACAGTTTTAAGGGGCTATCATTCAATTCACCTAACAAGGTGGCTCAGGCGAATTCCCACTTCTTTTTTACTGACCCCGATTATGGCTATTACCAGGGCTTTAGACCACAAAGCGATTTGCCCACTGGGCTCTATTCCTATGACGAGCAATCTTCGCAACTTTATTGCCTGGGGGACGAGTTTATCGTTCCTCACGGGCTTGCACTCTCCAAAAATCAAGAAACTTTATTTCTAGTGGATAACTGTAGCATTACAAAAGAAAAACCCTTTTATAACCCCAACCATGAACAAATAATATTCACACTTCAGCTCAGCTGCGAGTCCAGTACAGCCCAACCAGAAACAATCATTGAAATCCCCCCAACAGGCTTTATCGATGGAATACTGATGGGAGAAAATTCACAGCTTATATTCACCAGTTTGAATAAATTGATGACCTGCTCAACGCGGGGACAAAACCTGCAGTGCCTCTTTGAGGGCTCAGAGGACTTAAACTTTGTTAATATAGCAATGGGAGAAGAAAGACTTTACGCCACCACCGATAACGCCATTCATTATCTTGAAATTTAATACAAAGCATGAAAACAAACAAAAGTATTCGGCAAAAGTACTACCACCTTTGGACGGATGAAAATTATATCTCCCGAACAACAGAACAGTATTTTACTGACTTCGCACTAATCCAATATTCCAACCCCACCCCAGAATATCACTACCAAGATTTACCAGTGGTAAAAGGTAGTGAATTTGCCATCTTACCCCCCGGCTGGGAAAGTGAATTTCATCCAACTCCCAGCCCACAATGGGTAATCACCTTATCAGGCCAATGGAGCACAACAACAAAAGATGGCGTTTCCGTAACATACCAACCCGGTGATGTACACTTTGGGGGAGACTTACCGATAGAGGAATTACCGTTAAACCAGCAGGGTCATAGAGCGCTTAACCCATCCTCCAAAGAACCTGCAAAGGTATTGATAATTTCTGTCAACACCCCACTTTCCCCACCTCAAAATCGGGATACACCCTGAACACCACAGGTTACATCTTAGAAGTGGCCTCGCAATTTTAAATCAACTATTTTCTTACAGATCTATAGAAAAGTGATCAGCAGCAATTTCCAGCAAGCTAACCCTTACCCTTGGGCTTATTTGGACCTCGCTTCGCATCGATTTCTATGTACTCGATAATTTTACCAGCAACATCAATATCTGATGCATTTTCAATGCCCTCCAGCCCAGGAGATGAATTAACTTCGATGACTAGTGGGCCGTGTGCGGAGCGCAGAATATCTACTCCGGCCATATCAAGCCCCATCACCCTTGATGCACTAACGGCTAATCTACGTTCCGTCGCGCTGAGCTTGACCATTTCGGCACTACCACCGCGGTGAAGGTTTGACCTATATTCGCCCTTGGCAGCTTTCCGCTGCATTGCAGCCACAACCTTTTCACCAACGACAAAGCACCGAATGTCTGAGCCTCCGGCTTCCTTGATAAATTCTTGTACAAGGAAATCAGAGCCGATACCGCGAAATGCGTTGATAAGCGCTTCCGCTGCTTTTTGCGTTTCTGCCAGCAACACGCCATTGCCCTGCGTGCTTTGAGTTAACTTAACAATTAGGGGCGCACCACCGACAGATTCAATCAATGGTGCGGTTGCCTTTGCGGAGTGAGCATAGCTTGTGACGGGTTGACCGATGCCTTTTCGAGCAAGTAATTGATGCGCTCGCAGTTTGTCTCTAGAGCGTGTAATTGCGATTGACTCATTTATCGAGTAGGTGTTGGCTACCTCAAACTGCCTTAGAACCGCGCAACCATAACTTGTAATACTTGCTCCAATTCTAGGAATTATTGCATCGAATGTAAGCTCTTCAACATGGCCTTCCTTACTTTGATAGTAAACATTTGGATCATTTGCGGTGATGTTCATGAAGCACTTAAGGGCATCAATCACGCGTACTTCGTGACCGCGCGATGTCGCCGCCTCCACAAGTCGGCGGGTTGAATAGAGTTTTCGGTTTCTAGATAGTATGCCAATCTTCATATTTATTCCTTGTTTATATACTTCCAAATCTCCGCAATGCAAAGCAAGCCCGCATCAAAATCTTTAAAAAAACACCATCAACCAAGCATACCCAACTTCAAATTCGAGTAAAACCACACCAAACAGTAAAATTAACTTACTACAATAAATATCAGCTTGTAAAACCTTCACCTCTTTGTTAAGCAACAGATATCGTTTTAATATCACGTCCTGAACAAACCATCTACCTTTGCCCAGATCTCTAATTGTGCATGGTAAAGGAGTGAGAGAAGAGTAGATCCAACCTCTTATAGGTGGAAATATTCCTAAAAAATAAGCGGTATCTTCAAAATATAACTGGCTACCAATGAAAACCATCCTCAAGTTAGATTTTAGTTGAGGAAGAAAAGATTCAATCAACTTTCGTTGATCGTCGATTGACTCTGACTTAAATCTATTATCCGTCTTTTAATCCATTATTGTACTAGGGCCGTCGATTCAAGCTATAGAATAGTTTATGGCTATTTCCTAGTAATTACTCTGCTTCCAACCTACCTTCCCATCTAAGGTTACCAACTTGGAAGCTCTATGAATCCGTTACAGGAATGCATTGAGAAGATGGCCATCTAGGATTTACTGGCACGATTCACCCTTTGCATCGACAACCATGATGCTATGGGATGGGTCTCTCTCTTCACCGAGAAAGGTCGCTTTGAAAACGGTACACTTATGATCAAAGGGCGGGAGAAGCTACGTCAATACCTGGTTGTTCACAACCAGCTGGGCACACGACATATCACCTCCTCCCCCCACTATGAAATTTCTTCCGATGGAATGAGCGCCGTAGGCAGATCAACAACAGTAGTTATAGGAGCCACCCAAGCAGGCTACCGCGTAGTGATGGCTGGGCAATATGACGATGAGCTGGTCAAAATCAGGGGTAACTGGCTGTTTCTGCGCAGGAGTGCAGAGGCATTCGGAGACTGAGAAAAGCGCTTCAATTGCGCATTCGTCAGTACACTTAGTGCAGCGAGTAAAACACATTGATGACCTGCACCACTCCCTGCACAAAGCTGCAATATATCGATGTCGAAATAAAAGAATTAATATGCTTTAGCTCCAGCTCTGGCTATCCATGCCTTACACGCACCACAAGGAGGTCTTCTATCTGATTTCCCTTTGTGCTTATTGGGCTGGCGAGCCGCAAAGATACTGTTTCTGATAGATTGGCTGTTTTCTCCTGATCTACGTCGCTGGCTGAATGCCCTTCTCAGGCAGTCTACCTCAGCACAGGTTCGACCAAAGATATATCGGTCCACATCCAGTTCTGCCGGAATAGTGTTCCAAATCGTATTCGGTATATATCCTCGACTGGTTCCATTTCCCGTTGATCCTTCAAACCACTGTTCTAATACGCTGTCGTACATGACCGCTACCATACTCGGTGTGTTCGAACCATTTCCGCCACGATCCCTGGCTAGTGTTCTAACTTTATTGACGGCCTGATTCCCCAAATTTTGGGCAGATCCAGCCTTAGGTACTGTCTGAATATATTTGACATATTTTTGGCAGTGCAACATTGGCCTGCGCTTAGGGGCTATCCCCTTGTAGATAGGGCCAAACTGACTGATAACATTGTGGGCATGGTAATAGGCATGCTCCATCACCGGAGGAGGCAGCGGAGAACCATTTTCGACCACAAAAATACCACACTTATTACACTGAAATTTATGATGATATTCTGGCATCTTGTATATCCTTTACTTTAACCCGATTTAATTAAAATATTTAAAACTGATCTTTTTGACTATCAAAGAAAGCTGCACACCCTTAAATTGAAAAAGCACCTTTTAGTCGAGGGTAGATCTATTTTTGTTACTTTAAATATCTACAGAATATCTATAAAGTATCTATTCATTAAAACTGGCCAAAAATTCTTGACCAGTGAGCATTGGCGATAATGCTAGTTCACAACGTAAATCTAAAAAAGCAGAAGTATTGACACCGTTACTTTCAGCTTGGTTCTATAGCTTCAAAGTTGTCTTCATGCAGACGCATGGTTCCATCCTCTTGCAGGACCCAGAGTTCCCGAGTGATAACTCCTTGCGCATTGTTCATCTTCCACTTACTGGTCAGAACTGTTGAGGAACCATCAATTACCTCAATCTCGGTATCCTGATAAGCCACATCAGAGAATCCCTGAGCCACTAGGTTTTGCCAGAAAGCTTTTATCTGCTCCCGACCTAGAAATACCCCAAACGGCCTGGCATTCATTTGAGCATTTTGTTCATACATTGAAGCGCAACCCTCAGCATTCCCTTGATTAAAAAATGACTTCCACTGCTCGCTGGCCACAATAGTTTTCTCAATAAGTAGTTTGTTCATATCCGACTCCTTAATAAAAGCTTGATTATTAATTTACATAAGCATATTGCACTATCGAAAACCCTGTGATAAACCCACACTCAATCACATTAGTGTTTAGTGAAATTAAACTATGAAACCCAGCCTAGAAGACATGCAGATATTTTTAGCCGTAGTAGAGGCCCGCAGCTTTACTGCCGCAGCAGACAAGCTGGTACGTACCAAGTCGGCAATTAGCCAGGCAGTAACTAGATTGGAGGAAGATCTCGGCACAAGGCTGCTCTATCGGAGCACCCGCTCGCTTTCACTGACTGAGACAGGAACCCAATTCTACGCTCACTGTCGCGAGATCCGGGATATCTACAACACTGCCCTGGCCGATTTAAAAAGTAGTAACAAGGAACTATCGGGCATACTAACAATCACAGCTCCCCACGCGCTCTGCGAGCCAGTTATTGTTCCTGCAATTAGGCAGCTTAGCGAGCAGCATCCACTACTCGGGGTTCGCTTACTGGCGAATGATGCCCCAATGGATTTGATTGACTCACAAGTTGACTTGGCAATTCGGGTAGGCAACTTGGATATGCAATCTGCCAAAGTGTCAAAGCTAGGCATACTTCGGGAAAGCCTCTATGCGAGTAGGGGATATATAGAGCAACAGGGAGGAATACCTGAAGATCTTACCGAATTAAACAACTGGCAACATATCATCAATGATTGGCAAGGCACCCCGGTGAAATATCAGCTGGGTAGTAAAAAAGAGATTCGAGTTATCCCTAAGATACGCTGTAACTCACCACATGACATTCTGCAAATGACAGCGATGGGTTTAGGGGTTGCGAGACTGCCAGACATTGTTGCAGCAAAATTGGTTAGGGAAGATTCTCTAAGACATTTAGCCACAATAGCGTCAACCCCTGTTCACTATATGCACCTTTTCTCTAAAAGGCCTCCTCCAAAGGTTCAATACTTTACCAATATTTTGAGAACATTAATGTCATCTTATCACTAGCTACCAAGTTATCTTCTACTGAGGGGCTATCGAGCACTGGTAGAATTTTAGACTTAAGATCCGATAAAGATTCACTATGAATGTGAAGAAAAAAACTACCGATAGGATCAATTTTCAAGTGCCAAAGTTTTTCCCCGCTCCACAAAAGAGCGTTTTAAAAATTCAGAGGCACTAACCCCCAGCTCCTCTCTGAAGGCCCGTGAGAACTGGCTGGTACCGTTAAATCCGCAGTTGAATGCCACCTGCAAAATACTGGCATCGCGCCCGGCAGCCAACAACTGGGCCGACGCTGCCTCCACTCTGGCACGACGTAGCACGTTGATATATGAGGTATTGTGATAACGCATTGCTCGGTGTAGATAAGAGGGAGAGATGTCCAACGAAGTGGCCAATTGGTGAGCGGACAAGTCTGCGTCACAGCAGTATTTTTGAATGAGCCGGCAGGCTTGATGAAAAATAGCATTTAAGCGACTCGGAGTTTCCGCCTCCGCCTGTAAATTACCGCGACTTTCCTGAATACAGGCAATGATCAGCTCCGCAATCGGATTAAATAGTATTTCTGGAGAGGCAAAAGTGCATTGCTGCTTGGCCTGGGGAAACAATAGAAGATAATTGCGCAACAAAAGCCCCGGCCCACTACTGCCATCGATTTCCAGGGGACGGTTATCTTCGGGACCCGAACGAAATTTTTCAAGCTTATAACGTGGAATACGGCATAACATCGAACGACTCTCATGCACCAGATCATGGGTAATCGTCTGTGCCAAATCTACCAGATAGAGACCGCCTGAATTCATCGGTGTAAAAAACTTACCACGCTGAATGGCGCCACGTCCCGACAACAAATAAATTAACGTATAATTCGCATAAGCATCACTTAAATGATTAATTGATCGTCGAAAAGAGTTTCCAGAGAAACAGGCACGGGCAAAAGAATCGCCGGTATCAGGATTGGCAGAAACTGCAAACTCTCCAAAGTACTCGCGACTGTGATGGGACTTAAGCAACAATTCACAACGGTAGGGCAGACTGACTTCCATCAGCTCTTTCCAGCGACGCCAACGTTCTTTGGGCGGAAAATTCTCAGTCTTCGCCACCCAATCAAAAAACGGGTTCTTGGGTCCTTCCTGTATAAACTCATTCTGCATGGCACGCTTATCCTTAAGCTGTCCATTTAGGGCATTAAGCAAGAATAATATATTTTTTTGGATTTACTCTAAGACTTAAAAGTGGTTCTTTGTGGGCTTTCTTTTAACTACATATCCATTATCTAGATATCTCTCATCAAAACATGCCCGCCCAAACCTATTCCACCTAAATTTCTTTAACTATAAATCAAGTTTCAGAGAAATTTCACAAGCCCAAAACAATCAATTAAATAATCTTACCGACATGCCACTTTCATCCCCACAATTGATGAGACCAATATTCCAATTTGGAATTCCAATAATATTCCTGCTTCAAAAACCAGATGACGCAACCCCTGAACGATTTAACCTTTATAAAAAGGGCTGTTCATCAACATAAGACCGACGCCTATGAGAAGGAAGTATGGTGATAAAAAATGACAACAAAGACTAAAGCTGTATCAAATACACTTATATTTAGGTTGAAGAGGGTTCTTGCGATAGATATCCCCTGAACCCCGTAGTGAAAGCTAGTTTCATTTACACCCCCTCATATCAAGCTCCAGGTTAGAAGGATGAATGATATTCAGTTATGCAAGGACCGATTTGCAATTAGTGACCTGCTCGCTCGTTACACCTTAACCATTGATAACCGTGATGCCCATGGCTGGGCGTCACTATTTACCCCTGACGGCCGCTTCGAGCATGGCAATCGTGTAATCCAAGGCAGGGAAAAACTAGAGCGCTATGCAGTTATCCACAGCAAACTGGGAAGCCGACATATCACCTGCTCGCCGCTACATCATATTTCGGAAGATGGAGAATCTGCCTCAGGCAGAGCAACCACCGTGTTTATCTTAGCGACTCGGTCTGGTTATCGAGTTGCTGTAGCCGCAGAGTACAGGGATGAGCTGGTCAAGGTGGATGGCAGTTGGTTATTTCAACGCCGACGTGGTGATGTGGCTAAGCTACCGGAAGATCCTGACTTTCCAATGGTCACTGCGGATCCCGACACGCGCGATTATATAAGTCTGCTGGAGGATACTTGGAAGGATCTGGGTGAACTGATATCAGATTAAAACAACCAGGGTGGCAGGAACCAAAACATCCTAAATTTTAAAGTGCTAGTCCAGAACAGGTCTAATTCAATGTCCTCAATGGCACATCATCCCTGCGTCCAATAGGAGCCCCCAGTATTTTTACCAGAAATTCAGTTAACACTCCGGCGGTAAAACCCCAGATTTCGTAGTCACCAAACTGATAAGCAGGCAAATAAATAGGCTGGTCATCAATAGTGACCCGATCTGTGCGGATGCGGGGATCGGCGAGAAAAAACGACAAGGGCACACGAAAAATTACGTCCAGCTCGCCAGGATTTGGGCTGAGATGGGTGTCCGGTGGAATGACTCCCACCCAAGGCGTTACATGTACCTGCCAACGCGTGGTGCGGGGCCACAGGGGGCCAAGCATACGCACTTGGCTCATGGGAAGAGCCACTTCCTCTTCCGCCTCGCGCAAGGCCGTGTACTGCAAAGAGGGGTCGGTAGCATCCCAGCGCCCACCTGGCAGGGAAACCTCACCGGAGTGGGTCGAGAGCGTATCGGCGCGCTTGGTCAGTACTACATGGGGGTCCGGCTCTTCGGTGAGTGCAATCAACACGGCGGCATGGCCATACAATTCCGACCCTGTTGGGACACCAGCCTCCAACTCTTCAATCTGCTGGGAAATCTTTTTCTCAATAATCGATAACATATACACTTGCCTTGCCTCCTTACTGCGAAGGCTCCCTAACTTTCATCATACTAATTCCCGGCGATAACACCGAGTTGTATGCCGCAATTTCCATTTACGACTCCCTGCCAGCTACTGCCGCTCAACCCTAGCTGCGTCCTGCTGGGACTGAGGGGTATAACCCCCTTTGAGCTTCTCTCTAATCGCCTGCACCAGCGCGTAGTACACCGGCACCAATAGAGTGGCAAACAAACTGGCTGCCAGCATACCGCCAAATACCACCAAACCCAGAGAGATACGGCTCACAGCACCGGCACCTGTGGCCACCAGTAACGGTATCACCCCAAGAATAAAAGACATTGCCGTCATCAATACTGCCCGGAAACGCAAGCGGGTGGCGGAGATCGCGGATTCGGCAATGGATTTGCCTTTATCGCGCTCTACACATGCAAATTCCACAATCAGAATGGCGCTCTTCGCTGCCATGCCAATTAACAATACCAGACCGATCTGGGTATAGAGATTATTAATGGAGCCGGCCAGCCACACCACCAACATTGCACCGCAAATAGCAATAGGCACACACAAAAGCACGGCGAAGGGGATACTCCAACTCTCATACTGGGCTACAAGAAACAGGTACACAAAGACAATGGCCAGACTGAACAGAATAGGAGCCAGATTGCCCGAGGTAACCTCCTGCAAACTGATCCCGGTCCATTCATAGCCGTAACCCTCAGGCAGCCTGGAAGCCAGCTCCTCCATAGTATCCATGGCCTGGCCACTGGAATAACCGGGCGCCGGGGCACCGTTGATTGTCACACTGTTATAGAGGTTATAGCGGGTGATGGTTTGCGGAGCCACAACAGGTTCAATAGTGGAAACGGAAGTGATCGGTACCAAGCCACCACTATTGGCGCGCACATAAAAGCCCGCCAGGTTTTGTTCATCATCGCGAAACTGCGCATCCGCCTGGGCGATAACGCGAAACACTTTGCCGTATAAATTAAAATCATTAATGTAATAGCCACCCAGAAATGTCTGCAATGTGGAGTAAACCTCCGGCAGTGGCACGCCAAGCACATGGGCCTTTTCCTTGTCGATCTTTAGTTCCAGCTGCGGTGTAGACGCCTGGAAACTGGTAAAAGCCTGAGAGATTTCCGTACGCTGATTAGCAGCGCCCAGCAAATCAAACAAAACCTGGGATAACTCTGTAATACTGCGCCCCTGCAAGTCCTCCAATACAAATTCAAAACCTCCCACAGTACCGATACCCGGCAGGGGGGGAATGGCAAATGGCATAATTTGCGCATTGGGGATCTGCGCCAGTTTTTTCTGCACCCGTTGCATAATGGCAAACTGATGGTCCTCTTTATTGGGGCGATCATCCCAGGGTTTTAATACGGCAAACATCATGGCGGTATTGGAGGAGACACTGCTGGTAAGCAGATTGTAACCGGGCACCCCCACCACATGAGCCATGGCAGGCTCTTCCAACAATATATCCGTTACCTGGTTAACAACCGGTCCAGTACGCTCGAGGGAAGAGCCATCCGGCAGCTGCACATGCAGCATAAAAGTGCCCTGGTCCTCATCGGGAATAAACCCTGTGGGAATACTGCTAAACAGCCAAAAGGCCAGCAGGAAAATACCAATAATGGAGATAATTCCCATCAAAGGGATTTTTACGCAGGCTTTTACCATGCCTACATAGAAATTGGTGGAGCGATGCAGCCCGCGGTTGAAAAAACCAAAAACGCCGGTCTCTGTAACCCCGGCTATTTCACCTTCCTTTCCCGCTTTGAGAATACTGGCGCATAGTGCCGGGCTCAGGGTTAGCGCATTGAGGGAGGAGATCGCTACCGACATGGAAATGGTAACGGCAAATTGCTGGTACATTTTCCCGGTGATACCCGGCATCAGCATGACCGGTACGAAGACAGCAAATAGCACTAAAGTAGTGGCAATTACCGGGCCGGTTACCTCGCGCATGGACTGCAGCGCAGCCTCTTTTGGCGTCAGTCCCTCGCCCATTAACCGCTGGGTGTTTTCCACCACAATAATTGCATCGTCCACTACAATGCCAATTGCCAGGATCAGGGCAAATAAGGTGATGGTATTAATGGTCATGCCAAAGGCCAGCATCAGGGCAAAAGTGCCTACCAGAGAGACTGGAATAGCAATGGCGGGGATCAGGGTGGAACGCCAATCCTGTAAAAATAAAAAAACTACCGCAATGACCAGAATCAGGGCGATAAACAGTGTTTGCACAACCTCCTTGATAGAGGCCTGTACAAACAGGGTGGTGTCGTAGAGAATCTCCGCCTTCAAGCCATCAGGAAAACGTTGGGATAACTCCTTGACCTTGGCTTTTATACGATCGGCCACATCGATCGCATTGGCTTCTGGCAGCTGGTAAACACCAATTACCGCCGAAGCCTGGTTATCCAGTTGCCCATAGGAGGAATAGGACTCACTGCCCAATTCCACCCGCGCCACATCTTTCACCTTAACCATGGCGCCATCGGGCTTGGCACGGATGGTAATATCCTCAAACTCCTTGGGATCAACCAAGCGCCCCTGTACCAGGATGTTGTATTGAAATTGCTGATCCTTGCGGATAGGAGGCGATCCGATTTGCCCCGCGGCCACCTGCACATTTTGCGCCTGTACCGCGCTTATGACGTCCTGGGTGGTAACATCCAGTGAGGCCATCCGATTCGGGTCCAACCACAGGCGCATGGCGTAATTGCGCGAACCAAAAATCACTACGCTGCTCACGCCCAATACGCGCGCCAATTCATCCTTTAAATAAATTTCCGCGTAATTAGCCAGGAAAAGCTCATCGAATTTTTGGTCCGGGGAAAATAGGTTCACAACCAGAAGCAAAGTAGTGCTCTGCTTGGACACTACCACGCCATCGCGCTTCACATCTTCTGGCAACTGCGGCGTTGCCTGTTCTACACGGTTTTGTACATTGACCTGGGCGATATCATCGTCATAGCCGGACTTAAACGTTACCGTAAGGCTGTAAGAACCGTCGTTGCCACTAGTGGAAGACATATATTCCATACCCTCCACCCCATTTACCTGAGATTCGATGGGCACGGCAACACTATCGCGCACGACTTCAGCACTGGCTCCAGCGTAATTGGCAGCAACATTAATGGTGGCCGGAGTAATTTCCGGAAATTGGGCCACGGGTAACAATGGCAGCGAGAGGATACCCGCGAGGGAGATCAGTATAGAGATGACAAAGGCGAAGCGGGGCCGCCGTATACAAAAGGCACTGATCATAAAAGCGCTAAGTGCCCCCCGCCCCGGGTGGGCTATTTGTAATCATCCACTTCTCCCTCGTATCGGTGGCGCTCACCCTCCTTTCCAGCATCAGGTGCACTTTCAGGAAGTTTCAGGTCGTCGGGCAATAGCGTCCCCTGCCCAGTGCCAATAGGCTGTTTAGAACTCGGCTTATTCACAGGCTGGCCACCGCCACTTGCGGGCTCCGCCGGCTTTGCTGTCATATCGTAGGGATCGCGCGGGGTGTTCTGAGGAGTGACCGGTTTGCCAGCAACAACCCGCTGCAGGCCGTTGACGATTACCGACTCACCGGCAACCAGTCCGTGATTGACCGCCCATAACTCGCCCTCCCGCTGTCCCAGGGTGACATAGCGCTTTTCCGCAATATTTTTCTTGCCCAGCACGAAGAGATAGCGCCCCTGCATGTCCTCCATTACCGCCGATTGCGGCACCAACGGCTTCAGTGCCTCGCTGCCGGCATACAAACGGATGGAGACCCGCGCAAACTGCCCCTGTACCAACAGGCTGCCCGGGTTAGGAAAAAGCGCGCGCACCGCGACAGAGCCGGTATTTGGGTCTATCTGGTTGTCGATAAATACAATCCGCCCCTCGTAGGGGTAATAGTTGCCATCCGGCAGCTCTATGCGAACATCCAGCTTCGTAGGGGGCAGCCCCTCCCGACGGCGGCGCTCGGCATCCACCTGCACGGCGTAGAGCTGATTCTCGGGAACCTCAAACAGTACATAGATCGGGTCCATCTTGACGATGGTGGTGAGTGGGTCCGAGTTGGGCCCCACCAGGGAGCCCTCGGTATATTGTGTGCGGCCAATACGGCCGGTAAGTGGCGCATAAATCTTTGTGTAGGAGAGATCCAGCCGAGCACTTTCCACTTTGGCACGATCGGCATCTACCTGGGACTTGGCCTCTTCGAAAGTGCCCAGCAGTTCATCCATCTGTACTTGGCTGATGGCCCCCGTAGCCACCAGTTTACGACCACGACGATAATTGCGTTCTGCAATGCGTAGAGAGGCCTCGGCGCGCTCCAGGTTAGCACTCTGGTTATCCAACTCGGCGATAAACGGGCGTGGGTCTATTTCAAATAACAGACGCCCCTCTTTGACGGTTTCCCCTTCCCTAAAATCACGACTCTGGATATAACCTTCCACACGGGGGCGCACCTTAAACTCATCGGTGGCCTCCACTCGGCCAACAAATTCAAAGCGCGGAATGACAGGCTGCTCACGCACCACCAACACCTCTACTGGTGGCGGTGGTGGTGCCTTTTCTTCATCGTCTTTGCCGCCACAGGCCGACAAAACGATCACTATAAGCCCAAAAAATAAAATACGCGCCATAGTGAAGCTGGCACCGCCTTATGAACTTCAACATCTTTAACACCTTTAACAACTATAGGCGTCAAAAAGCTGGAAGCTGGCGCTGGAATCTTGCATAGGTATACTGACGTCATGAAATTCTGTAGCCAATGCGGCAGCAATGCCGTCACATTTTCCATCCCCAAAGGGGATGACCGCCCACGCCACCTATGTGGCAATTGCGGCACCGTTCACTACATCAACCCCCGTGTGATCGTCGGCGTTTTGCCCTATTTGGAAGACCGGGTCCTACTGTGTAAACGTGCCATTGAGCCACGCCTTGGGCTGTGGACCCTGCCGGCCGGTTTCATGGAAAACGGGGAAACCAGTGAAGAGGGAGCTCTGCGGGAATCTTGGGAGGAGGCTCGCGCCAGTATTCGCGTGGATGAACTCTATTCGATTTACGACATTCCCCATATCAATCAGGTCTACCTGATGTATCGCGGAGAACTCACCGATACCAATTTTGGTCCAGGGCCTGAGTCATTAGAAGTGTCGCTATTTCGGCAGGAGGAAATTCCCTGGGATGAAATCGCCTTCCCGATTATGCACAAGACCCTAAAGCACTATTTCGCCGACACCCAACAGGGGCAATACCAGCTGCACCGCGGTGTTATTTCACGAAAACTTTAGCCGCACAAGCCGCATTGCAAGTAGCGCACTGAGCAGGGGCGCAGGTTGAGAGAAGCATCCCCCTGCCCGCCAATAAATATTAAAAGGATGTTCCGATGAAATACGCCTATATGCTTGCTGTCCTGCTATTGGTGGGGGTGGGCTTGCCCATGATTATTCCTGGCCCTGACGGCAAGCCGATAATGTCTCCCCAAGACTGGCTTCCAGATCAACAAACCCTGGACTCAGTCCGCCAGCAGGGCCAACGCGCCTTTCAGGCGGTGAGCGACAGCACACAGAAATCGGCCGAGCAATTGGAAACCCTAGTAGAATCCAGTGGCCTTTTGCCGGAAGAGCAAAACAAGCCGACCAGGGAAGTATTTACCTGGCAGGACAATGAAGGTAATTGGCACTTCTCCGATTCGATACCCAAGGGAATGGATGCCGATGTGCGTATCCACCAGGTAAAACCCATCAATACCCTGCCCGCCAGCCAGACCGTTAGCAATATGCAGCCGCAAGAGCCCCAAGCGCAACTCCTGCAGGAAAATAGCGGAAGCGAAAACCGAATCACTCAGATCCTGAAAGAGATTCAGGCACTAAAAGAAAAGAGCCAGCAGCGCCAACAGGCACTGGATAACCTCTAAAACCCTCTCATGCGAATAGCAGGATATCGCTCATATCCTGCTTTTAGAGGTTTTTACCGCCACAACGGCTATCCAGGCGCCAGAGATCGAAGGCCGGCTCTTCATAGGGATGCGCCTGGTAAAGGGCCTCAAGGGCCGCATCTACAGACTCATCGGCACACACCATTTCAACCCGATATTCCTCCACTTGTTCTACCTGCCCGGATTCGCCAATAAATGGCTGGCTACCCTCTAAAGGACGAAATTGGCCAACACCCAAAACCTGCCAGCAACAACTGTCGTAATCTCCAATTCTGCCGGCTCCGGCGTCAAACAGGGCTTGTTTCACAACTTCCAGATGCGTTGCGGGTATATAGACGCAGAGCTTATGCATTCCGATTATTCACTTTTTAAAGGTGGATAAAGCAAAGGGGCCGTCAGGGCCCCTTTGCAGTGCAATACGATTGAAACGCTTTAGAACAACAACGTCATCAATTTGCGCTGATATTGGGTGGCGATAGGGTCGCCGGCACCCAAGCTTTTCACGATATCGAGAAATGCCTGCTTGGCCGCACCATCGGCAAAATTCATATCCTTGCGCAGGATATCCAGCAACAGCTCCAAGGCTTCCTGATGACGGTTGGCCTGGCTGTACTGCACCGCCAGCTTATAGGCAGAATCGTAATCTTGCGGGTTTTGCTCCAAGGCTTTTTGCAGCGCCTGTATTTCCGGTGTATCCGCCGCCTTTTGCTTCAGTTCCAACTGAGCCATTAAGCGCTGGTATTCCGCATCCTGATCCGCCAGAAGGATTTTACCGAGCACCGTTTCCGCTTCCTGTGCGCGGTTTTGATCGAGTAATAACGCCGCCAACTGCTTGGCGATATCCACCCGCTCGGAGGACTCGGTATACGCCTGGCGCAACAACGGCAGGGCTTCATCCACTTTACCCTCGCCGATCAGGGCTTGGGCCTGCTGCAATTTGATATCCCAGGGTTTTGGCAGATATTTATCGAGCATTTCGCGGATCTGGCTTTCCGGCTGCGCCCCGGCAAAGCCATCCACCGGCTGTCCCTCTTTAAGCAGCATGACTGTGGGCAGGCTGCGCACCCCCAACTGGCCAGCGATCATCTGCTCGGTGTCGGCATTCACTTTGGCCAAGAGAAACTGGCCCGCATATTCATTCGCGAGCTTTTCCAAAACCGGCATTAACTGTTTGCACGGTTCGCACCAATCGGCCCAAAAATCCACCAGGACCGGACGATTCATGGATTCTTCGATGAGTACCTGCTGGGCGTTTTCTGCCGTTACATCGACAATAAAATCGTTCACAAACTCTCCTGAGTAATGTCTTGCTATTCTGCTGTTGTTCTAGCGGTAGAGGGTATCCGTGCCGTAAGCCAGCTCAAGGGATTCCCGCTCAACTTTGCGCAGCCCCTTTACCACCAGGCCATAGGAGCGATCCGCCATCCGCTCAATTTCATAATCCGGCACTGTGCCATCGAGCAATACAGTATTCCAGTGCTTCTTGTTCATATGGTAACCCGGTAACACACCGGGAAAGATATCCCGCAGGGCCTGGGCCTCATCGGGATCGCACTTCAAATTGGTGGCATCTACTTCGCGATAGCGGCTGAGAGTGGCGAACATACGCCCCTTGATCTTGTACACCGCAACCTCTGGACCAAAAGGGAAATCCTCGATCACTTCGGGCCGGGCGAGTAGATAACTTCTCAGTTCCGCTCTTTGCATCATTGGGTCCTACCAATCCAGCGAGGAGGGTAAGCGCGGCGAAGATAACAGCTTAGCGAAGCGCTGCCAGCGCTCTTCTGCGCTGTTGGTATCCCGCTCCACATAATCCGCCACCAACTTCTTGCCCCAGTTGTAATTAATCACATAGGCACCGTAGGCATCGACAAAATCTTTGCGCTGTTTTGCCTTAGCAGGGCTCATCAGTGTGTATTTTTCAAATAGTGCCGCCACTTGATCAGCGGAAATTTCACCATCGATATACTGGCGCGCAATTTCATTGCCGGCAAAACTGAGCTTATCCACCAGAGCCATCACCCGGTCATATTTCTGCGCACTTTGCGGATCCAGTCCGGCGAGGGGATAAAGCACTTCCATCTCGAAGCGGGTTTTTTCCTCTCCGGGGAAGGCCAAATCAATACCGTAGTTGGCACTGCCCTCAGCGATCAAAGACTGGGGGCTGAACAGCGGGTATACGCTGTATTCCACCCAGCCGCGCTCTTTAACCAAAGTCTGCTCCAACAGAGCGTTATAAGTGTGATGGCCCGGGTAGCCCTCATGGCAGCCCAGGTCGATAGCGCGATCAATGGTGATTGGCAAACCGCGATTCACCTGTATCAGGCTATGCGCCCCCCCTTGATACCAGTTGTAACCGCTCCAGGGTTTGTCACTGACATACTCCAGGGCAAAATTTTCATCCTGCGGCAACGGGATATACTGCTTGGTACGCAGGCGACACTCTGCAATCGCCGCATCAAAAACCCTCTGGAGTTTATCCGCAGGAATTTCATACTGCTGGCGAAACGCCTGCACTCGCGCACTCAGAGACTCCTCTCCGGGCAACAGTTCATTCAACTCCTGCAACAGCGGGTCGAAACTGGAGAAATCCTGCCTGGGGGGCTCGGTGTCATAGAGCTCGCGGGTTTCTTTGGCAAAGTTGCGCTCGCTTTCGCCAGCAAGGCTGCGGGCGTGTGCCACTAGTGCGGCCAGCTGAGTTCGCAGGTAGTGCAGGCGCAGACCGTCAGGGGAACCATCCGCCGCGCCCTCCCCGGGTAGCTGAGCGATCAGGGCGCTACCGCGTTTGGCAATATCCGCCGGGCTGGCCTGGCTCTGCTCCGCCTGCGCTCGCCACTGCGCCGGGCCATAATAGGCATCGACATAACTCTTGTCGTGATTACCCAATTCCAGCACCAGGGCAACATAGTCCCTGGCCACAGTGTCCATCGCCATATCCCCTTTCCCTTTATCTGCGGCCGATACCGCCTCGACACCTGTCGCTTTCTGCAACTTGGCCTCCTGGGATGATTTGCCCTCACAGGCTGCAAGGAATAATGGTGCGGCCAGTATAGGTAGCAGACGCGCCGCCTTTACCACTCGTTTCATTATTGTTTCTCTTAGAATTGATTTCTTCATTTACCGGGCTGACAACTTAGGGAAACCAGGCCCCTCCCAAAATGGTGGAGCCTGCCGGGTAAGAGCCTCAGCTCTGGCGACCGGGGTTCTCCTGGGTGGCGTTACCTCCCTTCTCAGTGCTCTCCGGCTGGTCCCCGCTTTCCTCCCCTTGCTCGACATCCTCATCATCTGCCTGGGCATCAAACTCCTCAGAAATCGGTGCAGCGCGCAGTACCAGGAAGCCAGCGATACCGGCAATTACGGAGGCAATCAAAATGCCCGCCTTGGCCTGAATCAGCAGGTCACCCTGACCACTAAAGGCCAGCTCGGAGATAAAGATCGACATGGTAAAACCGATACCGCCGAGCAGTGCCACACCGACAATGTGCTGGAAGCTGGCCAGCTTGGGCAACTTGCCCAAGCCCAATTTCCAACCGATCCAGGTGGCGCCCACAATCCCAATGAGTTTACCGAACACCAGGCCAGCGATAACCCCGAGGGTCACGGGATTGAACACTGCAGCGGAGCTGGTAAAGCTGTCGAAGGGAATTCCCGCATTGGCCAGGGCAAAGATCGGGATTACCAGGAAGCCCACGGGAATGTGCAGGCGGGTTTCCATGCGCTGCAAGGGAGATTGCGCCAGGTTTACACCATTGCCTAACGCCATAACCCGCGCGCGCAGGGCATCGTTGGCAATAATTTTGTCACCGGGGCGAAAACAGCGGTCGAAACTGCGGATGATATCTTTTACAAAAGTACTAAAGGCCACCGGATCGTATTTAGGTTTTGCCGGCAGCGCCATGGCGGTAATGACACCCGCGATGGTGGCATGTACCCCAGCCAGATAAAACTCATACCACAACAGAATTCCCACGAACACATAAGCGGGGGAGTTGCGCACACCTGCGGCCTTAAGCAACCACATAATCACGATCAGGCAACCCGCAGCGATAAGCGCCGCCACATTGACCTGTTCGGTATACCAGATGGCTATTACCAGGATGGCGCCCAGGTCGTCCACAATCGCCAGCGCAACCAGAAAAGTTACCACGGCACGGGGTACCCGGTTGCCCAGTAACGCAATACAACCCACAGCAAAAGCGATATCCGTCGCCATGGGAATACCCCAGCCACGTTCCGCCTCGCCACCGGCATTAAAAGCCGCATATATCAATGCCGGCACCACCATGCCGCCGATAGCCGCCATCACCGGGAGAACCGCCTGACGTAAATCGGACAACTCCCCCACCATAAATTCGCGTTTTAATTCCAATCCCACCAGGAAAAAGAAGATCGCCATCAGGCCATCATTAATCCAATGGTGCAGAGATAAAGAAAACTCCCAATCCCCTGCATTTAAGCTAATGGGCATATGTAGTAGGTGCTTATAGGCATCTTCCAGAGGGGAATTTGCGATAATCAACGCCGCCAGTGCGGAGAGCATGAGTAAAATGCCACTGCTGCTTTGTCGATGGATAAACTCTTCGAAAGGTGTCACCAGGCGCCCAAATGCCTCTTCTAAAGGCGCCTCAAAAACCTTTCCTTTGCGAATCTTGAACTTGTTCAGAACGCTTTTTGCCATCGACAAACATCCTCTTTCCTAAAGATTAGCCCTACTAGATGCGGGGCCACACTTCTACCTATGGGAGCCAGAGGTTAGCATGGCCACTGTATTCTTAACCATATTGACAGGACCCAGTAGCAAAACATGACCCGATTGGACCAACTGCTTGTACAGAGAAAACTCGCCAATTCCCGCACCCATGCCAAGAAGCTGGTCGATGCCGGCCGGGTCATGCTATCGGAAGGCGGCCCCATGGAACCGGCGCGCAAAGCCAGCCAGTCTGTCAGAGAGGACTGCAGCCTGGAGGTCACAGCACTGCCCGAAGACCAATATGTTTCCCGCGCCGGCCTAAAACTCGCCGCAATTCTCGACCAAACGGGTCTAAACCCTCATGGCTGGCACGCCCTGGATGTGGGTTGCTCTACCGGTGGCTTTAGTGACTGTCTGTTACAGAGAGGCGCTACTTCCGTAGTGGGGGTGGATGTTGGGCGGGACCAACTTGCTCAGAAATTACTGGACGATCCACGCATACACCTGTTTGAGGGAGTTAATGCACGCCATTTAGAAGCATCACACCTTTCTCCCTACGCAGATAATGGCTTTGATGCCATCGTTATGGATGTCTCCTTTATTTCCCAAACACTGATACTCCCGCAACTACCAGCCCTACTGAAACCCAAAGGGCATTTGTTAACCCTGGTAAAGCCACAGTTTGAAGTGGGACCTGAGGGCATTGGTAAAGGAGGGTTGGTGCGTGACGAAAAGCTCTATCCCCAGGTACGAGAAAAGATTACAGCTTTATGCGATGAACTTGGCCTTGAGGTGAAAGGATATATTGATAGCCCGATTAAAGGTGGGGACGGTAACCGGGAGTTTTTACTCTGGGCTGTCCGGAAAAACAATCATTGAGAACACAGAGAAATCAAGAGAGCAATCCATATAATCCAGGTTTTCATTACCGGGCTCTACACCTAGCTCCACACCTAGTTCTACACCTAGCTCTACTTTCTCTAAATTTGGACACACCGCTGGGCTCTTAAACAGAAGGGCCCAGATAATCAATGAAACAAATAGAGACATAAACACCTTACATAGTAAAAAGTTATCTATTTAAAGCTTTCATCCTTTTCTTAATAAAAAAGAATTTTTTCTATCACAAACGCTCAATAAGCACGTCATAACCGGTCCTTATCCTGCGCACATCCAATAACAACCAGGATAAGACCTAATGAAAAGACTACTTATGTTGTGTGCATTCTCTACCCCATTACAAGCCGCGCCACTCACCAATTTTCAGATCATAGATGGCGATACAGTTCACGGTTATATTGGAAGTGAGTACACAGAGATACGCCTACAATGTATTGATGCACCGGAAACCTATCCTAGCACTCAATCCCATGGGCCAGAATCCACTCAAACATTGATCGACTTATTGTCATATGGCCCAGTAAATTTCCAATCAACAGGGAGGGACCAATATGGCAGGGAAACAGGCTATCTTTTCGTCAACGGCTATAACATCAACCAGGAAATGGTTGCACGGGGAGCCGCCTGGAATTACGCCTACTACTGCGGAAACAAGTTTAAACTTGAGCAGGATATTGCCTACTACTCTAATCTAGGGCTTTGGAAGGATTCTGACGCAAAGGATCCCTATTGCTTCCGCAAAAATCTGGATCGAGATTTCTGCTACTACAACCCAGAAAATAAATTCTTTATGGATGATTAAAAACTATACTTTCGGAACATGAATTTTTACCCACTAAGTAAACAGTTCCCATATAGCCCAGAATGAAAAATTATTAGAACTACGAACCTAGCCTATAACTTACACCATGCAGGAGTATATGGGGCTGTTTGCTGATGTTTTCTGAGGTAACTCCTTGGGTTTTATCTTTGGGAAGTTGGGTATGACTCTATTGCCTGTCCACCCTTTTTATAGAGAACTCCTCCTTTCATAACTAATGAAACATCGGAAAGAAGGTTGATATGCCTCAATACATCTCCCCTTACTGCGATGATATCGGCAAACTTTCCCTTAGAAATTGTCCCTGATTGGTCCGAAACCCCCATCATTACTGCAGGCCAGTAGGTAGCTGCTCGAATTGCATCCATAGCGGAAAAATTCATCTCTTCAACCAAAACAGCTAATTCGTTCCAAGTGCTTTGGCAATGAAATTTTGTTGGGATACCACTATCTGTCCCCACAAGAAACACCACACCAGCATCTTTAAGTTGAGAGATTTTCTTTTTCAAAGTCGGTTTACGTAAGGGAGTTAACTGCATGTACTGCAATTGCCCGGGGTTTCTTAATGACTGTTTAATATCGTTAATAGTGTCGGGTTTTAGTCCTTTGTGCCAGCATGTATCATCCAGCCTTTCCGGGTTATCCACAGTGTTGCTATAGTTCCAGAGGCCTTCTACGGTTGGGGTCCAGAAAAGCGGGCCTCCTGCAACGCGGCCCTTAGCAGTGCGCTCTTTTAATAACTGAATGATATCTTCAGGGTACTCTGGTGCTGTTGTCAGCCCTGTATGTTCAAAGTTATCGACACCTATGGCCAGCCCTCTGCGGATCTCATCTGGGCGGTGCGAATGAGCTACGACTTTTAAACCATGCTTATGGGCCTCATCCACGACCGTTTGAGCAACTTCTATAGTCATCTTGTCATGGTCAATCAGCTTAATTATATCGACACCAGCTGTTGCCAGTAAATTTACTTTCTTTTTTGCTTCGGGGACACTAGAGACTGACCAGCGAAAAGCTTCAGTTCCAGGATAAACTTCATGCTGAATAAATGGACCAGAAACAAATAGCCTTGGCCCAGCAATTTCACCAGAAATAATTTTGCGCTTTATCTCTAAAGATTCTTCTAGCGGAGCACCCAGATCACGAGCACTAGTAACTCCGGCTAGCAGTAATTGTACTGCACTAGCAGGCATTATTTCATTCGTTAGGCGATGTAGGTAGTGCTTATCCCAATGCACATAATCAGAGTGGCCACTAAGCATTAGGTGGGCATGATTTTCCCAAAGCCCGGGTAAGACATCCATCCCCTCAGTAGAAATAATTTGATACCCGTCGGGGATAGGGAGCGTTTCAACCGTGCCAACCTCCTCAATTTTGTCGCCCCGAATTAAAATCACACTGTTTGCCATTGGCCGATAACCAAAACCATCAATTAGCCGCCCCCCCACAAGTGCACTTCTCGTCTCTGCCTGAATTGACATACTGACTAGCAACAAAATGCCAAGAAAAGCTGTTTTTACTATTTTTTTTATCATTACAATTTCCTTCTATTAGCTGGCACAATGATAATTCAAGTCAACAAAATAAGAGCGAAAGGAAACCCTTCTACTTAACTAATAGTGCGCAATATACATTGCCTTCATAGGCATACCCAATAGCGAAACCATCCTGCCTTAAGTTAAAGGCCACCTTATATTCATCTTGGCTTTTGAATCTAAGCAACCAAGTATGAGCCGAGTTAACTCAATCTTGAGAGTTATCCATATTAGTTTCCTATTATGAATCCTGAAAGTCTCAAAAATAGCTACCAGATCAATTAATAACTGATCATCTGCATCAGAAAAAATATCAACATTCAGGGTAACTCAATAAAACGAGTCAATCGTACGATCAAACCCAAACAACCTACAAGTAATTATACAACCTGGGTCACCATAAGCCATCAGCTATTATCAAAGTAATCAACTCCTAGCTACAGCAGTACTCTCCAGAGTAAATAGAAAGCCAATTTGGTAACTACCGGCAATATTTATAAAAGCTACTTAATCAGGTGCATACCCTCTGTATTTGGGCTACTCAATTCAAAGCCAAATTTTTTATATAATTCAGGGACATCAGCCATGAGGGTAATATAAGCAGAAGGAAGCGCCTCACGATCCAAGTAAGACATAATGTGTTCTCTCACAATCCTTCCCAACCCCTGACCTTGATAAGTTGGGTCGACCGCGACATCCACAATTTCAAAGTTTAGGGCTCCATCGCCAACTACCCGCCCCATGGCAATAGTGGTTGAGCGGGTTTGAATGTGAATCCCATAGAGGCTGTTTGGTAACCCCTTCTCTGCTGCCTCCCTACTTCTTTGGGAGAGCCCACTAATCTGTCTGAGGCGAAGAAAATCCTCAACTGAAGCCACCGTTTCAATAACTTTAAACATACTGCTGTCTATATGAGTAATTATGGAACCTACTCACCTCAATGAGTAGCTATACCTCCCGAATCTCAGTAACCACTACCGTTTTTACCGAGTTAGCAATAAAGCACTGCTTATGGGAAAGGTGATGGATTTTTTCTAACTGCTCCCGGTTGGGTTTTTTATCGCCGGAGAAGCGTACCAAGGGTCTCAGGGTGACTTTAGTCATGGCCAGTTTGCCCTTTTCAGTCGTGGCCATCACCCCTATCGCTTCATCTCGGTATTCGTCAATTACGTAGCCGCGTTTAGCTGCGATTGCGAGGAAGAACAGCATATGACAGCTAGAAAGCGACGCCACGAAGGCTTCTTCTGGGTCGAGATTTTCCGGGTGTGAGTAAGGGATTGGGACAATGTGGGGGGAGGAAGAGGCAGGGACAGATAAACCGCCATCAAATTGCCAAGTATGGGCACGACTATATTGATTATCGGTAAAAATCTGGTCGTCGCGTTGCCAGACTACCGTGGAGGTGTACTCAGACAATATCCATCTCCTTCTATCCAGGGTACACAATTTCAACTTTCGATATTTAACGGCTCCAGAATAACTTTCCGCTCAGGCCTATGGGGGTAAAGTATTGGCTATGAGTAGAGCGGTAAGGACTCTCTCTCAACCAACACCAGTTTAGGAGCCAACCTGGCAAGCAAAAAATTGGGGCGCTAGATACGCCCCGGGGGTTCTGCCTATTCGGCATCCACTTGTTGGTCAGTACGCGCTGCCATAATGAAGTCGTTCTTATGTAGTCCCTTAGCCTCATGGCTCCACCAGGTGACGGTTACCTTCCCCCACTCTGTGAGCAGTGCCGGGTGGTGTCCCACTTCTTCGGCAATGGCGCCAACGCGGTTAGTGAACGCCAGCGCCTGCTTGAAGTTGCGGAACTTAAATACCCGCTCCAGCTGCATAATGCCGTCGCGAGTCATTGGCGTCCAATCGGGGATTTGGCGCAACAGGCCCGGGAGCTCATCGTCACTGACGAGAGGGGCATCCGCGCGGCAGGCTTCACACTGTTGTTGGGCTAGCTCAGTCATGAATAAGTCCTCAAAACCTTGTTTATTATCGGTTATTTCGCGTGAAGGCCACTCTAACCGGGCCCCCTCAATGACACAAGCGCAGGCGGTAAAAACGCATTTTATACGGTTTTTTACCTGCCAATATGAAACAGTGTGCTAAATGCTTAGGGCTCGCTACGCTGTGGAAACATCCAGTGTCAGGCTGAACAATGAATGTTGGCAGATGTGATAGCTTCTTAAGAGCCGCATAAGTGATTACGGACCCCCAGGGTAAGGATCGCCATGAAAATCCTATTTACGATGTTGACTTTAATGTCATTCACTCTTGTTTGTGCCTGCGGCCCCCAGAGTACAGACAGAGAGCGCATAGTACCCCCACAAACTGAAACTATGAATGAAATGCGCGCCGAGACGGAACTGGCTTTTCAGCAACTGAGCCAACAGTTCATCAATGGCCTATGGAAACTCTTTCCTTCCTGGGCAGTTCGGGAGGGTTATTATGAAGCCGCCATACATATACAAGTGCCCGATAAAACCTATCGCGCCTACCTACTGGATTTTGCGCAAACTTATGAGCGTAAATTTGCCGCTCTGGATAGTAGCTTACTCAGCATCAATTCCCTCACGGATATGGCGCTCATTAAAAACTTCTTGCAACGCCTGCAGTGGGAATACACTTCTTTTAAATCCTATCAGTGGGACCCTTCTATTTATAACGTATCCCATCCCTTTTCTCTGATCCTTAATACTCAATATGCGCCACTAAAAAATCGACTACGCGCTTTCAACACACGTATGCGCCTAGTACCCGATTACTATGAGGCCGCCAAACAGGCAATACGCAGGCCCGCCGCGCCACAATTAGCGCTAGCCATTCAGCAAAATACTGGTGCCCTGGAGGTTTTCGGGGACAAGGTTGAGAAGCTGGTGAAAGACAGTCAAATGTTTGATGATGAAAAAGAAGTATTCAGATTACGCCTGCAAGCCTCCCGCGAAGCGATAAATGATTACATCAACTTTCTAAAAGACTTACAAACCAGGCTGGATAAATCTTCTGGATTTCGCGATTTCCGAATTGGAGAAAAGCTTTACGAGGAAAAATTCCGTTTTGACATTCAGATTGATGCCAGTGCCAGCGCGCTGTATCTGCGCGCCTTGGAAGAAAAAAACCAGATTCACAATAAAATGGCAGAACTCGCTGGGAAGCTTTGGCCTAAGCATTTTCCCGATACCGAGGCACCTACCGACCCGATGGAAAAAATCCGCAAACTAATCAATAAACTCTCACTTAACCATGCCAGCAAAGATACGTTCAAAGATGTGATAGAAAAGCAGATACCACAATTGGCAAACTTCGTGACGCAACACAATCTGCTCTATCTGGACAAAGAGAAGCCACTAATAGTACGCACCACCCCACCCTACCTACGCGGTTTTGCCGTTGCATCCATAAATGCTCCCGGCCCCTACGATAAAAATGCAAACACCTATTACAATGTATTACCCATTGAGGAATACAGCGATGAGCAGGCGAATAGCCTGCTGCGGGAATATAACCATTACACATTGCAAATACTGAATATCCACGAAGCCATCCCCGGCCACTACACACAATTGGTCTACGCCAACCAGTCCCCCAGCATTATTAAAACCATCCTCGGTAACAGTGCCATGATTGAGGGCTGGGCTGTCTATGCCGAGCGCATGATGCTGGATGCCGGGTATGGTGATTTCTCGCCTGAGCTTTGGCTGATGTACTACAAGTGGATTTTACGAGTGATCACCAACACCATATTGGATTACGGTGTACAGGTTAAGGGGATGACGGAAACTGAGGCAATGAATTTAATGATTGGTGGGGCTTTCCAGCAACAGGCGGAAGCCGAGGGAAAGTGGCGTAGAGCCACCCTCAGCCAGGTACAACTCACCAGCTATTTTGCTGGTTTTACCGATATCCTCGCCCTGCGCAAGGAGGTAAAAAAAAGGCTCGGGGATAAATTTGACTTAAAAGAATTCCACGAGAGCTTTTTAAGCTTCGGCAATGCACCAGTGCCTATTATTCGTGAACTTATGCTGGCCAAAATAGAAGAAAAGGGTGAGCTTTAACCCAACACCTAAGCAGCCCCAGTAAATAAAAGTGCAATGATAAAAGTGCGGTTATAAAAAAAGCCGATCACCAGGGGATCGGCTTTTTCAGCGGGCCAACCATTAAAGGTTGGTTAGATCGTTAACCTGCGCCTTAAACCACGCCTTCTTCGATCTTGGCTTTCCAGATCAGCGGCCCAGTCGTGTGTACAGACTCACCTTCACTATCCACTGCAACCGTTACCGGCATATCTTCTACGTCGAATTCGTAGATAGCTTCCATACCCAGTTCCGGGAATGCAATGACCTTGGAAGCCTTGATCGCCTGGGCGACCAAGTAGGCTGCGCCCCCCACGGCCATGAGGTAAACCGCCTTGTTATCGCGGATCGCTTCAATGGCCATAGGACCGCGCTCAGCTTTTCCGATCATGCCAAGCAGGCCGGTCTCTTCGAGCATAGTGCGGGTGAACTTATCCATGCGGGTGGCGGTGGTGGGACCAGCCGGGCCAACTACTTCGTCGCGCACCGGATCTACCGGGCCCACGTAGTAGATAAAGCGGCCAGTGAGGTCGACCGGCAGCTTCTCGCCCTTGGCGAGGATATCCACCATCTTTTTGTGCGCGGCATCACGACCGGTAAGCATTTTGCCATTGAGCAGCAGAGTTTCTCCTGGCTGCCAGCTGCGCACATCTTCAGCAGTCACGGTATCCAGGTTCACACGGCGGGTGTTACTGCCGGCTTCGCGGGTGATTTCCGGCCAATCTCCCAGCTTTGGTGGAGTCTGTTGTGCTGGGCCGCTGCCATCCAGGGTAAAGTGGGTGTGACGGGTGGCGGCACAGTTAGGGATAATCGCCACGGCCTTATTGGCGGCATGAGTGGGATAATCCTTCACTTTCACGTCTAACACTGTGGTCAAGCCGCCGAGGCCCTGGGCACCGATGCCCAACTTGTTGACGGAATCGTAAAGCTCCAAGCGCAACTCTTCCGCACGGTTGGAGGCACCGCGCTCCTGCAGTTCCTGGATATCAATAGGATCGAGCAGGGATTCCTTGGCCAACAACATGGCTTTCTCGGCGGTACCGCCAATGCCAATACCCAACATGCCCGGCGGGCACCAGCCGGCGCCCATCTGAGGCACCATCTTCAGAACCCAATCCACTACGGAATCGGAAGGGTTGAGCATGGCAAACTTGGTTTTGGCTTCACTGCCACCACCTTTAGCTGCCACATAAACTTCCACCGTATCACCGGGAACAATTTCATAGTGAATCACTGCCGGGGTGTTATCACCGGTGTTCTTACGGGCACCATCCGGGTCGGCAAGAATAGAAGCGCGCAGCACATTGCTGGCATTTTGGTAGGCACGGCGCACACCTTCGTTCACCATGTCGGTAACGCTCATGTCCGCTTCCCAGCGAACATTCATGCCCACTTTCAGCTTCACGGTGACGATGCCGGTATCCTGGCAGATGGGGCGATGGCCCTCGGCACACATACGTGAATTGATCAGGATCTGGGCCATGGCGTCCTTGGCCGCCGGGTTGACCTCTTTCTCATAAGCCTTGTTCAGGGCCTGAATGAAGTCCTGTGGGTGGTAGTAAGAGATAAATTGCAGCGCGTCAGCAACGCTGTCGATCAGATCATCCTGGCGGATAGTGGTCATGGCCAACTCCGATTAACGTCTCAAGGCCGGCGATTCTACACGAAATGTAGGGTTATTGGCCTGTTATTGATATGGCTACTGATTTTACTCAGGGCCTAGATAGATTTTCCCAAGGCAATAAAAAAGGGCGAACCCAGGTTCGCCCTTTTTAGCCTTTTAAAAGGGTTACATAGAGGAAGCCGTTGGCTCGCTGGACTGTAAGGAGCGAATTGCATCGCGCAGCTGTACCAGATCCTTGTTCACCGAGCGGCGGTAGGCATCAATAGACTCCACGGCCTCTTCGTTGGCGCCGACACGCATAGTCAAGTCACTGCGTACAGAAGCCAGCTGACGCTCCAAGCTGGAGATTTTATCGGTCATTTCACGCTTGCTGGCAATACTGCCTTTGCGCAATTCCGCCAGGGCAGATTCCACCGAAGCGATCTTTTTCACGCTGGCATCCAGGCTGCCGAGCTTGCTGCTAAGAGAAGCCACCTGCTTCTTATTTGCATCGTTTGCGGCCTTGTTGGCGGCAATATTCTTGCGGTTGGTATCGTAAGCCACACCCCAGAGCTTGCGGATCTCAGAGGCATTTTCCTTGGCCTTGGCGTTCAACACCTCAACCGAAGCGGTGGACTCCTCATCGGAGAGACTGAAGCGCTTCTCCAACTCGGCAATCCGATTCTCGGCATCGGCGATGCGGTTCTCCGCATTGACCAGCTGGGTACGGCTTTCCTGCCACTGCTGATAAAGGAAGCCAGAAGCAGCTAGGCCGCCCATAGCCAGGACCAGGGCACAGAGGCCCAAGAAAGAGAAGCCACCACGGCGCTCCTCAACGATGACTTGTGGCTCCTGGGTCGACTCGGCGCGCTCAGGGGCGCTGGGCTCCAGTGTGGGTTCAATGGCGGCGCTGCCGTCCAATGTGGGCTCTCTGCGTTGCATGTATCAATACACCCGGTAACTAATCTGGTGGGTTCGGTACTGGTCAGTTCGGGATTGTCCCGCCCGGCACCGCTAAATTCACAACTTAGGGACAATCAAGCCGGGACAGATTCGTCGAATTCTGCGGCAGTTATACCAAAAATTGACGAAAAAGTAAGCGGCCACAAGTAAGAATAGACGACAGCAAAACAATGGTGACATCAAACACCACCCCTTGAGTTCGAGGAAAACGTCCCAAAATCCCCTATTCAACTGCGCCGGCTTAATTCTGGCATACGGCGCGTGTAGAATGCTCTCACCAATAACCCTAAACAAAGGAAGGAAGACCCCATGGCTTTCGAATTGCCCGAACTCCCCTACGCGATGAATGCCCTGGCCCCCCATATCTCTGAAGAGACTCTGGAGTACCATTACGGTAAACACCACAAGACCTACGTTGACAAGCTGAACGGCCTGCTGGAAGGCACTGCGGACGCCGACAAATCCCTGGAAGAAGTGATCAAATCCTCCTCCGGTGGCGTATTCAACAATGCCGCACAAGTATGGAACCACACTTTCTACTGGAACTGCCTGAGCCCCAACGGCGGTGGCGAAGCTACCGGTGCTATCGCAGAGGCTATCACTGCGGCATTCGGCAGCTTTGACAAGTTCAAAGAAGAGTTCACCACCAGCGCGGTAAACAATTTCGGCTCTGGCTGGACCTGGCTGGTGAAAAAAGCCGATGGCTCAGTAGCGATCGTAAACACCTCCAATGCGGCGACTCCGCTGACCGAAGAAGGCGTTACCCCGCTGATGACCTGTGACGTATGGGAACACGCTTACTACATCGATTACCGCAACCTGCGTCCTAAGTATATGGAAGCTTTCTGGGCGCTGGTGAACTGGGAATTTGTAAACCAGAACTTCGCCTAATCGCGGGATCACCTAAAAAGCGGGCTAAGCCCGCTTTTTTTCTTTTCAGTGGGTGAAAATCACTGCTGATGTGGCGCCAAAATACTACCCCTGGTCAAAGACCGCGCGAGTGCGCACAATACCCACTGAGTAGCGCTGTTAATAATGCGTTGTACGCAGTTTAGGACAGCCAAGAAAATCTAAAGAATGCCACCTAAGTGGTACAAAGTAGCAATTATTATCCGAACACTGGGAATATGCTTATGAAGTTGAAACCAACCCTGATCGCAGCCGCCATAAGCGCGCTGGTTATCAGCGGCTGTGACCGCGGTGCCCCCGAAGCTGCGCAACAGAATGCGGCCTCCGTCACTGCGGAAAGCAAGTCCACTCAAGACAGCACTGCCAAGGTGAGCCAAGAGGCCATCAAGCAAGTTAACCAGATGTTCGAGGACTTCTTCCAGGAGCACCTGTCTCGCAGTCCTGAATTCAAAACCTTCCTGGGCAAGAAAGAAGATTACGATAAGTGGGATAATCTCTCCCCAGAATTCGCCAAAGAGACGCTGGAAATCAACAAGCGCCAGCTCGCCGAGCTGAATAAGGTTGACCCCAATACCCTGGATGAAGCAACCCGCCTGAGTCTGCGTCTTGCCAAGCGCAATCTGGAGCAGGATATTGAAGGCTACAAGTGGCGCAACCACTACTACCCTGTCAACCAGATGTATGCCACCCACACCAGTGCGGCTTCCCTGCTGATCAGCCAGCACCGCATCGATGACGTGAGTGATGCCGAGGCCTACATCGCCCGTCTGAACGGCATGCCCCAATACTTTGCCCAACTGGAAGAAAACCTGAAAGCCAATGCCAAGGCCGGCACCATTGTGCCGAAGTTTGTCTTCCCCTATGTGATTAGCGATTCACAAAACCTGATCAGCGGCGCACCTTTTGAAGGTGAAAAAGACAGCCCGCTTTTTGCTGATTTCAAAGGCAAGGTAGAGAAACTCGAGATTAGCGCCGAACAGAAAAAAGCGCTGATCGATAAAGCCAGCACGGCTTTGCAAGAGAGCGCTGGCCCGGCTTACAAAAAACTGATCAGCTACTTACAGGAACTGGAAAAGAAAGCCACTACCGATGACGGCGCCTGGAAGCTGGCCAACGGTGATGACTTTTACAAGTTCCGCCTGGGCGTATACACCACCACCGATATGACTGCCGACGAGATCCACCAGACTGGTCTCAAGGAAGTGGCGCGAATTCACGATGAAATGCGCGAGATTATGCGCAAAGTGAAGTTCGAGGGTAACCTGCAGGAATTCTTCGAGTTCATGCGTACCGACAAGCAGTTCTACTACCCAACTTCTGAGGAGGGTAAAGCGGAATACCTGGAGAAGGCTACCGCTATTATCGATACGATGAAGGGCCGTCTGGACGAGCTGTTTATCACCAAGCCCAAGGCCGACCTGGATGTGAGAGCTGTGGAACCTTTCCGCGAAAAATCCGCAGGTAAGGCTTTCTATCAGCGTCCGGCACCGGATGGCTCACGCCCAGGTATCTACTACGCCAACCTGTATAACATGGAGGATATGCCCACCTACCAAATGGAAGCACTGGCTTACCATGAAGGCATCCCCGGCCATCACATGCAACTCTCTATCGCCCAAGAGCTGCAGGATATCCCCAAGTTCCGTAAATACGGTGGCTACACCGCCTACACCGAAGGCTGGGGCCTCTATTCTGAGCTGGTACCTAAGGAATTGGGCTTCTATGAAGATCCCTATTCCGACTTTGGCCGCCTAGCTATGGAACTGTGGCGTGCCGGCCGCCTGGTTGTAGACACCGGCCTTCACGCCAAGAAGTGGACTCGCGAACAGGCCATCGATTACTTGGTAGAAAATACACCGAACCCGAAAGGCGATGTGGTTAAAGCCATCGAGCGTTACATCGTAATGCCCGGTCAGGCGACGGCTTACAAAATCGGTATGCTGAAAATTATTGAGCTGCGTGAGAAAGCCAAAACGCAACTGGGTGACAAATTCGATGTGCGTGGTTTCCACGACACTATCTTGGCTAACGGTGCGGTACCGCTGAACGTTCTCGAAGAGTTGGTGGATAATTGGGTTGCCGGTGTTAAAGCGAAAAGCTAACTTCACCGGGTAAATAGTGCCCAATGAAAAAGGCCACTCTCAGAGTGGCCTTTTTTACAGCTACAAAAAGTAATTAAAAATTACTTTATCCTTTTTTTGTGGCAATCCAGCCATCTACTTGACGCTCCAAAACTGCCAATGGCAGGGCGCCGTTGGTCAGCACCACATTGTGGAATTGACGAACATCAAAGGCCTCGCCCAACTCTGCCTGAGCTCGATCGCGCAATTGCAGAATTTTTAACATTCCAGCCTTATAGGCCAGCGCCTGTCCAGGCATAACCAGGTAACGTTCAATTTCAGTGGTCACTTCGGTTTCTGTCATACCGGTTTTTTCCACCATATATTCGATAGCTTCTTCACGATCCCAACGCTTGTAGTGCATACCGGTATCCACCACCAAACGCACAGCACGGAACATCTCGGCCTGCAATCGGCCAAGATCATCGTAGGGGTTTTCCTGGAAACCCGCCTCCTTGGCAACCTGCTCAGCATAAAGTGCCCATCCCTCGGCATAAGCCGTAAACAGACCCAGCTTGCGGAAAGTGGGTACACCTTTTAGCTCCTGGGCAATCGCCAACTGGAAGTGGTGGCCGGGAACCGCTTCGTGATAGGCCAGCGTGCGCATACCAAATTTCTTGGTTTCATGTACATCGCGCAGGTTTGCATAGAAAACCCCCGGACGGGAGCCATCCATGGCCGGAGGATTGTAGTAAGCCCCCGGCGCGCCCTGCTCTTTGAATTCTGGTACACGCCGTACTTCAACCCCCATCGCCGGTTTCACATCGAAGTAGTCTCCCAGCCCAGCATTAATCTCATCGATCATCACTTGGTAGTCGGCAACTATTTGCTCACGGCCCTCGTCCGAATCTTCATATAAAAACTGGGGATCATTGTTAATTGCCGAGAAGCGGGCGCTGATACTGCCGCTATCCTGCCCAATCGATGAGAAAATACGATTCATCTCCCCTTCTATTCTTGCTACTTCCTCAACACCAATCTGGTGCAGCTCCTCAGGGGACAAATCCGTTGTAGTATGACTGCGCACCTGATAAGCGTAGAACTCATCGCCATCAGGAAGCGCCCAAACACCATTATTTTCGGTAACCTCGGGCTGTAACTCACGGTAGTAAGCAATCAGACTCTTATAGGCAGGATATACCTCTGCATCGATCAGGGCTTCTCCCTGATCGAGGATACGTACACGCTCCTCATCCTCCAGGCCTTCGATCTTATTGAGACGCTCTTCCAGGGAGGTATAAAGAATATTCTCATGGGCCGGTACGGCAATAAAATCCTGCATCTCCTCCAACACACTGTCGATGACAAAGCGCGGAGGCAGAATGTTTTTTCCTTCGCGAACTTTTAGGCCATCAAGTACCTGTGAAAATTTACGGTCGACCTCACTCAGGCGGGAAAGATAATAGTCGGCTTCTTTAATATTATGAATCTGGTGCACTTCCGCGAGAAATTCCGGCAGGCTGTTTTGCACACCAAACATCTGGTTGAGCGGATAATCGTGGTGTTTCCAGCGCTCGCCTTCCACCATATTGCCAAGGAAATAGGCAAAAACATCGTAAGAGATGGCTTGCTGGCCATCCATACCTGCACGATCATACTCCTGCAATACGGCAAGCTCATCCTTAATCATCTGCATCTGGCGCTGCTGTTCTACCTCAGAGACATCATCAAGATGGGCGTTGTGTCCATCGATCCCAAACTGTTCGAGCAACCGCAATTGAGAGAGGATTTCCGGGCTGGTACTGCCGAGCTTGAAAAAAGCCCGTTCAAAATAAACATCTATCGACCAAGGCTTAAAATAGATCGCGTTGACCGCAAAAACAGAAACCGCCGCAACCCCCAATAACAAAATACCACCAAGCCATTTGGCTAAGGTTTTAATCATTTTTTATTCTCCTAATTTAGATATTGCGGTTCTAACGCCTCCCCGCCCCATGACGGCCCCGCCCAGAGAGCGCTATGGTCGGCCATAAAACCATCTTGCCGACACACCGCATTCCCATATTAAGCACTATATCTTGATGGGAGAAACAAAATCACTGGGCTTTAACGCAAGCAGAGAGCAAGTCACCTTTTGCAGGATATTCTCTGCGGTGTTTCCCATAATAAAGCCAGGGATACCGGCACGCCCCACAGTACCCATGATAAGGAGATCCAACCCCTCCTCATCAATCAATAAAGGGATATAGTTATCCGGGTGGGCAATCACATGATGGACCTGAATATCACCTCCGATACCTGAGGCCCGAATCAGTACATCCAATTTTGAACGGTGTTGAGCACGAGCTGCCTCGGTGGCCTGGTCCAACTCCTCTTCGGATGCACTGATGGGGAAGTGACGGCGCAAATACTCGTCAACATCGTAATCCCAGCAGGAAACAACATGCAGAGTGCCGTTACAACTGTCTGCCAACACCCGTGCCCAGCGTAATAAGCGAATTGCCAGATCGTAGGTACTACCCTCATCACACTCGGGATCAATCGCCACTGCTACCCGTATCTCTGTGTGCGTGCGCTCTATGGGGCGACACAGCCAAACCGGGCAGGGGCACTTCCGTAACAGCTCCATATCAATGGCTTTAAAGCCTTTGAGCTGAGTCAGCCCCTCCACATTCTTGATCACCAGGTCGTAGCCCTCTGTGAGCACGCGGCGAATAACCCTCTCCGCGGGGCGAGGACCACAGTCCGACTCAATTTCCATCTGCACCTGGTCCTTTGACAGGTTCATCCGCTCCCGAGCCGCTGCAATCCCTCCATTTACCCGCTCCAGCATTGCCTTAACACAAAAGTTACTGAAATCCTCGAACCCCTCCGGCACCGCTGGGCAGACCAACAACACCTTAATTTCCGCCTGGTTGTTGCGGGCGATAGCAAATGCCTGTAGCAGCCCACTGGACTCATCTTCAGCGGCATGGCTCACATAGAGGACTTTATGAATATTTGGCATAACAATTTCCTCAAACTGTGGGCATTGGAGGTAAAAACAGGCGGAAACCTCCATGCGACCCCTGTGGCCACCACCATTTAATACTGTGGCAGCGGTCCAATTCACAGAGGGAGACTTTACAAGCCAGATTGGTCGCCGGTACAAGGGAGACAAGCAAGAGCACTAAGAAAGGGCAACCAGCAAAGTGGAGCTTAGTAGCTACAGGGGGCTGCGGCCCGGGAGGCCCTTGCTCCCGGGTCAACTATTTGGATTGCAGGGTTGCTTGGATATGCCTTAGATATCCAGTACCTGCTTTACAAAGGGAATGGTGATTTTACGCTGTGCCATCAGGGAGGCTCTATCCAACTGCTCCAGCAATAGGAACAGTGCGCGGGTATCTCTAGGCGCACGGTGCAAAATATATTGGGCAACATCTTCCGGCAGGTCGAAACCGCGCAGGCGGCTTCGCCTGCGCAGGGCAGCGACCTTGTCCCGATCATTCATTGGCTGCAGCTGGAATACCAGCGACCACTGCAGGCGCGAAAGCAGGTCTGCCAGGGAAATATCCATCCCCCGAGGGGATTTACGCGCCCCTAATAACAGCTGCCTGCCACTATCCCTGACCCGGTTATACAAATGGAACATCGCCGTCTGCCACTCGGGCTGCCCTTCTAACAGGTGCAGGTCATCAATACACACCAGGTCGAGCTGCTCAAGGCCATCGAGAAGTACAACTGGGTCCATGGTCATTAATTCGGCCATGGGGATGTATTGGAAACTGCGGCCATTGGCCTCGGCACTCTGGCAGGCGGACTGCAGTAGATGGCTGACGCCGCTACCCGCATCCCCCCAGATATAAATCACCGCTTCGGGATTTTGTCCACTGGCGAACGACTGCAGTAGGGCTACAACCTGGCGGTTGGGGTCCGACTCAGACAGATAAAAGTTATCGAAAGTGGCATCGTCTCGCAGGGATACCCCCAGCGGCAGCTGTTGCGGAATACTCATTTCAGTCCCAGCGATAGCGCAACGGATTATCAGCGCTGCCCAGGGGTGCACGGTATCCATTCAATTCAATGGCATCCCCGTCCCCATGTGCCCGCAGCTTATGATTTAACGCCAAAGCATCGCGTAAGCTGCGGAGTCCCACAGTAGCGGCCAGCGCTAAGCGCATCCGATCCCCCTCCACTGATAGGAGATCTGCACTGCTCACCTGTGCCAGCCCCTGCAAATAGGCCGAGGCCTCTGCGTAATCGGCAAAGCTATCTACACCGGATAGCTCCACAAAAATTGAACCCTGTTGGGCATCTTCAACACCGGGGCGCACCGCATAGCGCTGGGCGAGAAGATTAGCCATCTGGTTGACGCCTCGCAGCGCAACCTCTTCCAAGGAGCCGCCATTACTGTCAAAAGCGTAACTGCGGCCACCATGTAGTAACAACCAATCGGCTTGCCAGCGGCGTCCCGAAGCCTGGAGTAGACGCCCCATCAAAGTGGCATCCGGCCTGTAACGCAAACCGGCACGCTCAGCGGCCTGCTCGCTCTGCGCCCAGAGGTCACCCAAAGGCATATTGTGTTGATCGTTGAGGTCCATCACCGGGAAATCCAGGGGCACGCCGCGCTCCACGGCCATGGCATCCAATACTGAAAAGAGCTCTGGAGCATCTTCTTCACGGAGGATACTGCGCCCCTCTTTTAGGGTATCCACCGCCATCCACACAAGTGTGCCGGGGCGGTTATTGGGCCACATGGGTAACCCCAACTGATGTATTTGCCTGGAGATAGCCTGAGGGTCGAAAGAGAGATGAAGGTAGAGTTGGTTGTCTTCGCTAGTGTAGCGATAGCCTTGTATAAAATGCTGAGCTTTCTGCAAAATAGGCTTTAGGTTTGGGTTGTTGCCGATAGCAGCATCCCCGGTGACACGCACAAATACCCGCTCCAGCCCCCGGCTGCCGGCACTCGCGCGGTCTGTAGCCCCACGGCTCGGTACAGCCTCGACTACTTCATACAGGTCCGAGATAACTCGGGCCTGGACTGGCAGAATTAGGGCGCCGAACAACAGGACCAAAAACTGCAACACCAATCCCTGCCGGAGCAGCTTGTGCATAGGATTTCTCTCCAAACCTCATTCCAGCCCGTGAGCTTGCACGAAATCGTTGTTGTTGCGCAAGACGCAAAAATCCACGGTCGGGATAAAAATTGGGGCTATTGTATCAGCGTCAGCGACTTCTCTCAGCCCCGAGTTCTCACTATTGGAGGGTTTATCGCCGTTTACTTGGGGATAAATACCAGATTCCTACATTGAGATGCCCACTGGGCGTGGCTACCGGACCAAGACCCGGCTAGAATACGCGCCCTTCGAATACCCACCGCAGGAAGAATCATGAGCGATTCCAAGCCGCAATCCACTGAAACATCTCTCTCTTATAAAGACGCCGGTGTCGATATCGACGCGGGTAACGCCCTGGTAGAGCGTATCAAGCATGTCGCCAAGCGCACTTCCCGCCCGGAAGTCATGGGCGGCCTGGGCGGGTTTGGCGCTTTGTGCCAACTTCCCAGCGGCTACAAAGAGCCAGTCCTGGTTTCCGGTACCGATGGCGTGGGCACCAAATTGCGCCTGGCCATGGACCTGGGCATTCACGACACCATTGGCATCGACCTGGTTGCCATGTGTGTGAACGACCTGGTCGTAGCCGGCGCCGAACCGCTGTTCTTCCTCGACTACTACGCCAGCGGCAAGCTGAATGTGGATATTGCCGCTGAAGTTGTCACCGGTATCGGCAAGGGCTGCGAGCTCGCGGGCTGCGCCCTGGTCGGTGGCGAAACCGCCGAGATGCCGGGAATGTACGAAGGCGACGACTACGATCTAGCCGGCTTCTGCACCGGTGTCGTGGAGAAGTCAGAGATCATTGATGGCAAAAAGGTGAAAAGTGGAGACGTGCTCATTGGACTCGCTTCCAGCGGCCCCCACTCCAATGGCTACTCCTTGATCCGAAAAGTCCTCGAGGTTAGTGGCGCCGATTTACAACAGGAACTGGGCGGCGAAACGCTTGCCAAGGCATTGATGGCCCCCACGCGCATCTATGTTAAAAATCTGCTGCAACTGATGAAGAGCGTCCAGGTAAATGCCCTCAGCCATATCACCGGCGGCGGCCTGCTGGAAAACCTGCCCCGCGTCCTCCCGGAAGGTTGCCTCGCTCGCGTAGACGTCACCAGTTGGGAGATGCCCGAGGTATTCCGCTGGCTCCAGCAGGCGGGCAATATTGACGCACGCGAAATGTACCGCACCTTTAACTGTGGTCTCGGCATGGTGATCTGCATTCCAGCAGAACAAGCCGATAAAGCGCTGCAAGCGCTGAAAGAAGCCGGCGAAGACGCTTTCGTAGTGGGCAAAATCGAAGATGCCGCTGCAGGCGCAGAAGCCGTAGAGCTGGCGGGCCTGTAATGTCACAAGGAGTATGCAAAGTTGCCGTACTGATCTCCGGTAGCGGCAGCAACTTGCAGGCGCTCCTGGATGCCTCGGCGAATGCCGGGGCAGACTTCTCCGTCTGCACAGTAATCAGCAACAAGCCCGAGGCCTTCGGTCTCAAGCGCGCTGCCGAAGCCGGGGTTCCCACAATGGTGGTTGATCACCGCAACTTCTCCGGCAGAGAAAGTTTCGACCAGGCACTGATCGCAGAAATCGACAGCCATCAGCCAGACTTGGTTGTCCTGGCCGGATTTATGCGTATCCTCACGCCCGAGTTTGTTCGCCACTACAGCGGCCGCCTCCTCAATATCCACCCCTCCCTACTGCCGAAATACCAAGGGCTAAACACACATCAGCGTACCCTGGAAGCTGGAGATAGCGAGCACGGCGTTACTGTCCACTTTGTCACCGAAGAACTCGATGGCGGCCCCCCCATTGTTCAGGCCGCTGTGCCTATAAAGGAGGGGGATACTCCCGACTCCCTGGCAAAGCGGGTCCAGGTACAGGAACACATCATCTACCCCATGGCTGTATCCTGGTTTGCTCAAGGGCGCCTAAAGATGCTGGGGGACCGCTCGCAACTGGACGGTGAGCTTCTGCCGCCAAGCGGGGCCCGGATAGACAGCTAGCCCAAGCCAAGCTGGCGGGATTAGCCCTGCAATGTACTTTGCGGTTCCCGCCAGCTAGTATTCAAGGAGATTCAGATTTTGCGAGGCTCTGTCGTGCGCATTTTTATCTCCTCTCTGTTTTTCCTTCTTCTCTCCAGTCAATCAATTGCCAGCCAGCTGGAGCCTTTTAAGGCGACCTATACCGCAAGGTACAACGGCATCAGCGTCACTGCCACCCGCGAACTCACAGGCCAAGAAGGCAACTGGCGACTGGACTTTAAGACCTCAGCGCTCTTTGCCAGCATTAAAGAGTACTCTCGCTTCACCAACCAGGACGGGAGTATCACTCCCTACCACTACGAATATCGCAGAAAGGGTCTTGGCCGCGATCGCGGCACCGTTCTCAGTTTTGAGCCCGATAAAAATATGGTCCTCAATGTCTCCAATCCCGAGCGAGACATGGAAAATGTGCCGCCAAACATCCTGGATAAATTGAGCTATCAAATGCAACTGGCGCTAGATGTCGCCGCAGGCAAAGAAAACCTCCAGTACGAAGTCGCCGATGGCAAAAAGATTCGCAAATATACTTTCGCCCAGGAAGGAACCGAAGTGGTGAAAACACCTATGGGGAAAATAGAAGCCATAAAGGTGCGCCGAGTAAGAAATGCCGACTCAGAAAGAGAGACGACCGTCTGGATTGCCCCCCAGTGGAACTACGCCCTGGTGAAACTGGTGCAACTGGAAGAAAATGGCAAAAAATACCAAATCACCTTGAAAAATCTTTCCATCAACGGCAAAACTGTCGGTGCAGGCCAATAAATTACCATTTTTTTACAGAGGCAAAAAAAATATTCACATTTAATGGATTTTTGCCTCTGTTCTCTTTATAAAGTGACTCCTTTCCCTTGCGCGGGCAATTCCTTATTGCCTACCCTGTTTTAAAGCGAGGGATTTGCTACAAAAAAGGAAGGTATCTATATAAATCTAATGGCCTTCCTTCCATATCTTGGCATTTCCAATGCTAATTTTGGTTTTCAGTAATCAGCAGACTAAGAGATGGGCTCTCATGAATAAGAAATACCTGCGACATGCAGTTCTAGCCGCAGCAATCGGCTCCGTTTCCCAAGGCGCTATGGCCGCGGGCTTCTATCTACAGGAAACCAGCGCATCCGGCCTTGGCCGTGCCTTCGCTGCCGAGAACACAATCGGTGATAACGCCTCCATCCTAGCCCGCAACCCGGCGGGTTCTGCACTGTTTGACACTTACACTTTGACTGGCGGTATCACCTACGTCGACCCTGAAATCGATGTGGCCGGCGATGTTACTTACTACCTACCTGTTGATGTTGGTCCCGACGGCATCATTTATGCTGAATCTAGCGCTGTAGCCGACGCAAGCGACTACGCCAGCAGCGCCTTTATCCCCAACGGGTATCTAGCAGCACCAATCAATGACGATTGGTCCTGGGGCCTGGCCATGTATACTGACTTCGGCCTGGAAACTGATTTCCCCGACGACTTCCCCGGCACCACCATCGCTAACAAAACAAGCCTGCTGACCCTGAATATTCAGCCGTCTGTTGCCTACAGTATTAATGATGCCTTTAGTATTGGCGCCTCTATTAACTTTCTCTACGCTGATGCAGAATTAAAAACGGCCTTTCCCACTGATTTCCCCTTAGGCGCCACCATAGAGAGAGTATCGGGCGTAAACCCTGAAGGGGCCACCATTCTGGAGGTGAAAGGTGATGGCTGGGATGTAAGCTGGAGTATTGGCGCCCTGTGGAATATTGATGACAATACCCGCGCAGGCATTTCTTACCACGCCAAATACGATCCCAAGTTAAAGGGTGACGTTAATTCAGATGTCACACCCTCAGACGCCCCATTTGACGATGCCAGTGGCAACTTAACCCTGAACTTACCCGATACTCTGGAGCTTGGACTGTACCACCGCTTCGAAAATAATTGGGCCATCGCCTTTGGCTATATGTACACCAACTGGAGCCGCTTTGAGCGTCTTGAGGCTTTCATCCCATCAGGCGGCGAAGACTTCAACCCTCTCCTGATTAAAGAAGAGAACTTTGTAAGCGGTTCCCGTTACAGTCTTGCCGCTGAGTACTTCTACAATGACAAGGTAACGGTACGCTTTGGTTATGCCCACGACGAGGGCGCAGCTCGCGACGGCTTCAACCTCCACGAAGAAGAAACTATTAGGGAAGAAACCGGCTTAGATCTGCCCGTCACTTGGCGTACTCTCTCTATCCCCGATACTGACCGTCAGTGGCTAACCATAGGTGGCACCTACACGCACAATAACCGCTTGAGTGTGGATGCCGGCTTCGCCTACCTCTGGGGAGATGATGAGCTTATTCAGGAAGTCAGCAACTTGAATGGGTTTGTAACCTACTACGATGGCGGCACCACCAAAACCGAGGCCTGGCTATTCAGCGCAGCTGTAAACTACAGCTTCTAATCGCCCTCTCTCTCGGTATAAGAAAGGCTCTACTTCGGTAGGGCCTTTTTTAATTTCCCTCTCAACTATCTTCCATTCTCACTCTCTTCTCGCCTTCTCCCTTCTCCCCGCCCTGAATATCTCTACCACTAAAGAATTAGCCCAAAGAAAAGTGGTTAGATATCTACCGACAAAAATTTGTTATACCTTCCTGCACAAACAAAACAATCCTTGAAATCGATTTATTATTAAAAACAAATAAACCAAATGCACGCTCTCAAAAAAAGAATAAGCCTACCGAGCCGCAAAAGAAAAAATACCGAATTATTTTTTGCGATCCATCATGGTGTGCAACGGCAGCATTTCTAAAATAAAGCTCTAAGTCTTCACCTTAAAAATTCAAGAACCTGGAACACACAAAACGCCAATAGAAAGCACTTGAAAAACCACCAAAACAGAAGCAGACCAAAACTCAAGAGTGAAACCATGAAGTTCTCCGCAGCATTTCTCCTAATAATGATAAGCCTGGATGTTTCAGCATTAACCATGGGTGAAGCAATTAATATAGCGGGACGCCAACGAATGCTGTCCCAACGAATCACACAAGCTTATATTCTCTGCGGTATACAGTCCGATGCTCAGCGCCACCAAAAGGTCTTAACGCGATCAGTACAGGAGTTTGAGCGAAACAACCAGAAACTCGGCACATTCCCCGCAGCAGTAAAAATTAGAAGCCAATTAGAAAAAGTAAGGAATGAATGGCGAGATTTTAAGGAAATCAGCCTGCAGCCAGTCAGCAAGGAGGGAGCAACGGAGTTATTCCAACGCAGCAATAGACTTTTATCAGAAGCTCATATTTACGTTGTAAAACTACAGCAACTGGCTAATCACAATTCGGCTGAACTGATCAATATTGCCGGTCGACAGCGCATGCTCTCACAACGAATTGGCAAAAACTACGCCGCTAAAATTTGGGGGATTTCTCCAGAGGATGCAGAGAGTGGACTGCACCAAGATCTTGTCGAGTACTCTAGCCGCCTAACCCAGCTTCTTGAAAGCCCTTTCAATACCCCAGATATCAACCGCAACTTACAGAAAGCTAAAGATCACCTTAGCTATGCCAGCCGTGGATTTGAGGGGGAGATGAAGATCTCTGAAAAGCGCCAGATTCAGGTGATCACAGGCACTACAGATTTGATGCTTCGCAATATGAACGTTATTACCGCTCAATATGCAGAACTGCTAGATTCCAATGAAACTCTTGTACAGTAATCAGCAGAACAACACCCATAAAAAAGGGGAGTTACACTCCCCTTTCCCGTCAGACAAACCTATAAGGCGCTAACTTACCAACCGCACTGACGGCCTTTGTTCTGCTCTTTCAAGTAAGCCATCAAAGGCTGGAAGTAATCGATAATGGCAGAAGCATCCAGATCGCGCTGGCCGGTCAAAGCTTCCATCGCATCCGGCCAGGGCTTGCTAGCACCCATCGCCAACATGGTACGCAATTTCTTACCCGCTTCATCATTTTGATAAATGGAGCAGCGATGCAATGGTCCAGTCTCACCAGCGGCTTCACACAGCGCGCGATGGAATTGGAACTGCTGGATGCGGGCCAGGAAATAGCGAGCGTAAGGCGTGTTACCGGGGATATGGTACTTGGCACCCGGATCGAAGTTCGCTTCAGTGCGCTCTACCGGAGCCTGAATACCCTGATAGTCCTCGCGCAGCTTCCACCAGGCCTTATTGTAATCAGCCGGTTGAACCTCACCATTGAAAACCTGCCAGCGCCACTTATCTACCAACAAACCAAATGGCAGAAATGCAATTTTATCCAGCGCCTGCTGCATCAGGTAACCGATGTCTTTACTCTCATCCGGCACCTCATCCATCAAGCCAATTTCCTTCAGATATTTAGGCGTGATAGACAGAGCGATAGTATCGCCAACAGCCTCGTGGAAGCCATCGTTGGCACCCTCTTTATAGAGGAAGGGCTGCTCCTTATAAATGCGCTGGTAGAAGTTGTGCCCCAGCTCATGATGGATAGTGACCAGGTCTTCGCCAGTCTTGTTAATGCACATCTTGATACGGATATCATCCTGGCCGTCCATATTCCAGGCACTGGCGTGACAAACAACATCACGATCGCGAGGCTGGGTGAACTGAGAGCGCTCCCAGAAAGTCTCCGGCAATGGCTTGAAGCCGAGAGAAGTAAAGAACTTCTCACCTGCCTTAACCATATCCTGTTCGCTCATACCTGAATCAACCACGAGCTGGGTCAGGTCGTAGGGTGCCTGCATATCATCGTCTTTGACCAGGTCATAGACATTGCCCCACTCTTGAGCCCACATATTGCCAAGAAGGTGTGCGGGGATCTTACCCTGAGCAGGTACTACCTCATCACCGTAGTGCTCATTCAGCTTGGCGCGCACATGACAGTGCAATGCCTCATACAAAGGTTTCACTTTGTTCCACTGCGCATCCATATCGGCAGCGAAGGCATCGGGCTCCATATCGTATTTGGAGCGCCAGAAAACACTCAGGTTGTCGTAGCCCAACTCTTCAGTACCGGCATTACCGATCTCCACTTGGCGCTCATATAGCGGCTTCATAGGCGGGGAAACTTTACGCCAGCCAACCCACAAATCCTTGAGCAGCTCTGGGTCGCGATTGGTCGCCATTACCTGGCCCATCTCGGTCAGGGTGTAACACTTATCAGCCCCCTGTTCTTCCCGGCAGTACTTGCCGGCGCCATACATTCCCTGCATTTTCGAGCCGATCTGGGCCAGCTCTGCCGTCAGGGCGGGATCTTTCGGCGCCGGGAATACCAGTCCCTGCTTCAGCATGGTCAGCTTGCGGCGGGTATCTGGATCGAGCTTCAGATCATTGAATTTAGCCGCCTCTGAAGCGAGCTCTACAGCCATGGTCGTATAGCGCTCAGAAGCGAGAGCCTCCACATACTGCGAGTCAAGATTGATATAGGTAGATGCCAACCAAGCGGCGTGACTCATTTCCTGGGCCATTTTCTCCAGGCGGGCCTGTGCATCATCAAGGAATGCTTTGGCATCCTCAGCTGTCAGTGGACTCTTTTTGGCCGCAGGGCTTTCTGCAGTGGCCTGCGCCACCCCCATGGATTTTTGTGACTGCTGGCCGCTGTCACAGGCAGACAGCGCGACTGCAGCTGCAATGGCAAGAGCAACTTTCTTCATCTTCCCCTCAGATAATCATTATTGGGCCTAGTTATAACTGTCGCCGTTTATAGCATAAGCCTGCCGTTACCAGCGATGGTAAGCCCTAAAGTTAAATGCAGATCGGCACAAAATCTCCCATATTTGCCGTTTTCTGGGGAAAAATACGGTGCTATCGGAAACAACAGGCCGACGGGAGCAGTCAGAGCGAACGACGATGAGATACAGGAATAAAGGAAATGGGGGATCAGTAAAAAGGAGGGCATTTAAGGAGGCGGCCCAACCAGCAACACCCTCGGCACATGATACCACTGCTACCGTTGCTCCCTTCCGGGCCTGGCGGGGTTCACAGCTGTTCATTGCGAGGGGACCGGAAGGGCCACCACAACGATCTTCGGTGCATCCGAAGAGGGCGCGATTATAGAGGGTTAAAGGCGCGAGTTCCAGCCCTATTAACAGGTTATAATAGGCGACTACTACTTTACCCCCTTCTGAAGAGTTACCCATGCACCTGTTTGTCGATAATTTGACCAATGTTGATTTCAGCTACCTGGACCATCAGCGCGGCCTCGTAGGCGAAACCTGGCTGGCGAATGCCGCCCTGGATGGCGCACTCGATAACCAGGGTATGGTTTGCGATTTTGGTATCGTTAAAAAGACATTGCGCCATTGGTTAGATGATCAGCTCGACCATCGCCTCTTGGTTCCCACCCTTGCCCCCGGTCTGACACTGACCCATCAAGATGGCAATATCTCTCTTGAGTGGCTGCTCGCGAGTGGAGAACAAATCTCAGTATCGGGACCGGGGCAGGCATTCGCCCTGGTGGAAAGTGACATTATCAATGCAGAAAATGTTGCCCGCTGGAGTGTGCAACAACTGGCCAGCTCCTTCCCCGCCAGTGTCGAACAGCTCAAGCTGTCGTTTGAAGACGAGCAAATCCAGGATGCTTTTTATCACTACAGCCACGGCCTGAAAAAACACCAGGGTAACTGCCAGCGCATTGCCCACGGCCACCGCTCCCGAATCCAAATATTTGTCGAGGGAAATCGAGACGAGCAATTAGAGCAAGAGTGGGCGCAACGCTGGAAAGATATTTATTTGGGCACCCGGGAAGATCTTTGCCAAGACGATAACGAAAATACACACAGCCTAACCTTCGCCTATCGAGCCCAACAGGGAGATTTCACGCTAGAGTTACCCGCTAGTGCTTGTGAAATTTTGGATTGCGATACCACCGTTGAGCAATTGGCTCAATATATCGCCACAACTCTCGCAGAAAAGCACCCGGGCGTTGAAATCAAGGTTCGCGCCTATGAGGGCCTCGGTAAGGGCGCCATTGCCAGTACTAAGCGGTGAGCGGTGAAGACTCATTCGCAACAGTAATTTTCTATAGTCTCAAGAGACCCGGTTTTGAACCTGATTCTTTTACATGAAGCTGACTTTATCAGCTCCGATATCGTCCGCCTCTCCGGCCGCAGGCTGGAACATATTATCAAAGTTCACCGGGCCGAGCCCGGCCAGCAACTGCGCGTGGGCCTGCTGAATGGAAATATCGGCTCTGGGCAAATTGCCAGTCTCGACGATCAACAGGTAGAGCTGCGGGTGGAACTAACAAGGAATCCGCCTCCACCTCCACCAATCACCCTGATCCTGGCACTGCCACGCCCCAAAATGCTGAAGCGCATTATTCAGCATATCACTGCACTGGGAGTTAAGAAGCTGGTCTTGATCAATAGCTACCGGGTGGAAAAATCCTATTGGCAAACCCCCTGGCTGGACGAGAAGAAACTGTTCGAACAATGCCTGCTCGGACTTGAACAGGCTGTCGATACTCAAATGCCGGAAATTCTCTTGCGCAAACGCTTTAAACCCTTCGTAGAGGATGAGCTACCCGAACTCTCTCAAGGTTCACACAAATTGGTGGCCCACCCTATCGGTGGCACGTCCTGTCCAATGGACCTCAGTGAGAACTGCACCTTGGCGATTGGCCCCGAAGGGGGATTTATTGCCTACGAAGTTGAAAAGCTCAAAGAAGCCGGATTCCATTCTGTACACTTGGGCCCACGGATTCTCCGGGTAGAGACGGCTCTGCCAGTTCTGGTAAGCCGACTTTTTCCCTCCAGTTAGTAATAACAAACCCAAAGGAAAAATCTCGCGGAGTAGTCACAAGCCAGCTTCATAACGCTTGATGGTGCTTGTGACCCGCATTTCTCAAATTTCTCACCAACGTTTAATGTCGCTAACCTTTTTGCATTCAAAAAGCCTCGGCAACATGACCTCTTGATTGCTCCAGTTTATTGCTCCAGCGCCATGACCTGCGCTGAACTTAAGTTTGAGACTTTTGCACGCTTTATTCATCAAGATTTCATCATTTTGTCATAAATAAGACATATTTTGCGGCCTCGTTTTACTTCCCTAGGGTCCAGGATCACATGTACCTATTTTTTCAGCGATTATGCCGCTCAATAACATTTCTTCTTGTTTGCCTTCTAAGCCCAATTGTCTCTGCCGCAGTCTCGCCTTTTTCTTCAGACAGCAATGGAAAATTATTCAGCCTACACGGCTCTAATACCATTGGTGCTCAGCTGGCGCCCAGCTTGGTTCACGACTATTTCACTGCGAAGGGAGCCACTGATATCAGTATCAAGCCACTCGGAACTCCCAACGAAGTGCGAGTGCAGGCAAAAGTTGGCAATAACACTGTATTTGTCGATATAGCTGCTCACGGTTCCAGCACTGGTTTTAAGGGACTCAAACTGGCTCAAGCAGATATCGCCATGGCTTCGCGCCCTATCAAAGACAGCGAGTTCAGCGCCCTAAGCCAAATGGGTGATATGCGCAGCCGCAAGGCTGAACATGTCATTGCTATTGATGGACTGGCGATTATCGTGCATCCGCGCAACCCTATTAACCAACTGACCTTACAGGAAATCAGTGCTATTTTTTCCGGCCAAATAAAAGACTGGTCGGAACTTGGCAAAGGCAAGGGCCGCATTAATATTTATGCGCGAGATGATCAGTCCGGGACCTGGGATACCTTTAAAAGCCTGGTGCTAGGCAAGCGCTACTCTCTCTCCAGCAGGGCCAAGCGCTATGAGTCCAACGATCAACTTTCCGACCTTGTTACTTCAGACCCGCGCGGAATCGGTTTTGTTGGGCTAGCATCCATTCGTCAGGCAAAATCCGTAGCCGTTTCCGATCAAAATACACTCCCACAGGCTCCTGAGCACCTGACCATCGCTACGGAAGACTACCCCCTGTCGCGCCGCCTTTTCTTATACACTCCAGTCTATTCCTCCAACTCAACAGCAGAAGAATTTCTACGTTTTGTACAGAGTGAGTCGGGGCAAGAGCAGGTGAAATCCTCCGGGTTCGTCGCGCAAACTCCCATCGGCTTTAAACCAGAGGAGTCTCGGGAAGGACCAAGTGAATATTTGGAACTGACTCGAAATGCTGAGCGCCTCAGTATTAATTTCCGATTTTCAGAGGGCAGCGCCTCACTGGACAACAAGGCTCAGCAGGATATTGAGAGACTGGCAAAGTTTATGGAAAAACCGCAAAACCAGGGACGAGAACTATTACTTATCGGGTTTGGCGATGAAAAAGTCAGCCCAGAGCGTTCGGTTATCCTATCCAAACTTCGCGCAGTGACCGTCCGCTCAGCTCTGCGCGATCATAAAATCAATACCGCTCCCGTTCAGGGCTTTGGAGCCTACCTCCCTATTGCCTCTAATAATTCCAGAGCCAAAATCAAGAACCGCCGAGTTGAAGTCTGGCTGTTCTAACCCTTAAAACCCGGCCAGGCTCAGGGAAGAAGAGACGATAGAAACTGGGCGCATAAACAACCGTGGGGAGGCTAGAGAGACCTCCCCTTTTTTATTTCGATACCGATAATTGTATTGATTAAGGGGAGAAATACGGTTGGGAAGTGGACTATTTATCTTGCAGTAACACCGGCCCCGATAAAGGACAGCAATACAGCAGTCATAAAAAAGCCGCGTACAAACGCGGCTACAATGGTGACAGAGGCCACCAGGTCTCACAGAGAGGAACGCCAAAGAGCGCTCCGGGGAAAATTCCCTTCAAAACAAGCGCGTTACCGCTTTCTTGTTCAATAAGCAGCTGCATAGCAGCCGCAAATTATTAAGCTACAGCGCCTTCAGCCTCGGCAACTTTTTGCAAAGCCAGCTTGGGATCAACAAACTCATAACCCAATACATCGGCAACTGCCTTGTAAGTCACCATACCGGCGTGGACATTCAGACCTTCCAGCAAATTGGCATCATCCAACAATGCCTGCTTGGCACCTTTATTGGCCAATGCTACAGCGTAAGGCAGGGTAGCGTTGTTCAGAGCCATGGTAGAGGTGCGCGCTACACCACCGGGCATATTGGCAACACAGTAGTGCACCACACCGTCAACAACGTAAGTGGGCTCCTGGTGAGTGGTCGCTTTGGAGGTTTCGAAACAACCGCCTTGGTCAATAGCCACGTCCACAACCACAGCACCTTTCTTCATGCGGCTGATGATATCGCGAGTCAACAGCTTCGGAGCTGCAGCGCCAGGAATCAGAACTGCACCTACGACCAAATCCGCATCCAAAGCGTGCTTTTCAATCGCATCGTTAGTGGAGTATTCAGTACGCACAGCGCCGCCGAAGATATCATCCAGTTGACGCAGGCGCGGCAGGGAGCGATCCAGAATGGTGACATCGGCACCCATGCCCAGCGCCATCTTGGCCGCATTGGTACCAACCACACCGCCACCGATAATCAGCACCTTGGCAGGAGCTACACCGGGAACGCCGCCAAGCAATACACCCAGGCCACCCTGAGCTTTCTCCAGGTGGTGCGCACCGCACTGTACGGACATACGGCCGGCAACTTCAGACATCGGCGCCAATAGTGGCAGGCCGCCGAAACGGTCGGTCACGGTTTCATAAGCAATGCAGGTAGCACCGGATTTAACCAGGAGCTCGGTCTGCTTGGGATCTGGAGCCAGGTGCAGGTAAGTGTAAAGAACCTGTCCGGGGCGCAGCATTTCGCACTCGTGAGGCTGGGGCTCTTTTACCTTGACGATCATGTCAGCGGTGGCAAAAATTTCTTCCGGAGTATCGATGATCTTGGCTCCGGCTTGCTCGTACATTTCGTCGGTAAAGCCGATAGCGGTACCGCCATCTTTCTGTACGATTACCTGATGGCCATGGCCGATCAGTTCGCGAACACTCGACGGCGTCAGGCCAATGCGGTACTCGTGGTTTTTGATCTCTTTCGGGACGCCAATCAACATTTTCTGCTCCTTAATCTCTGCGTTTGGCGTAGTCTCTTCAACGAATTAGAGCCACACCTAATTTCTGCGTTTTCCCCAGTATAGGGCCATTTTAAAAGTGGATTTCTACAAGAGTTTTTATCAAACTAGTGGAATCAACTAGCCGCACTCGTATCAAGACCATTTTTTGAGCTGATCGCTCGCAAAGGAGACAAGGTATGCGCAAGCGCGCGGGAGAGCTGAATACCGTGGACCGCAATATCTTGCGGGTCCTGCAGAAAAATGGCCGCACCAGCTATGCAGAACTGGCCCGTCAGGTGGGATTGACTGCAACCCCCTGTGTCGAGCGGGTGAAACGACTGGAAAACGACGGGGTTATCCAGGGCTATACCGCATTGATCAATCCAGAATTCCTCGACGCTGCCCTGGTGGTATTTGTGCAGATTCGCCTAAACCGTTCCGCCCAGGATGCCTTCGAGGAGTTTCGCAATGCCGTGGCGGCACTACCGGAAGTACAGGAGTGCTATCTGGTTTCAGGCAATTTCGATTATCTGATCAAGGCCCGAGTTGCCGATATGAGTGCCTACCGCAAGTTTTATGGCGAAACGCTTTTGACTCTACCGGAGGTACAGGAGTGCACCAGCTACGTAGTGATGGAGGAAGTGAAAGAAACTTTAGAGGTGCCGGTCCATTACAACCGCTAGCCCAATTTGAGGAGTGAGATCACAAGAGAGGCGACTGGTCCACCGCCCCTCTTTTGTTATCAAGAAACGGAGTCAGTACTGAATACCCAGCTTGCGATAGATAAAGCCAATCACCCAAGCGGGGCCTATCAATAAGAATTGAACGTCTTTAAAGAACGAAGGTTTTTTCCCTTCGATGTGATGACCGATAAACTGAAAAACCCACATCACCACAAACAGCCCTAGCGCCGTCTGCCACACGGGAACCCCCAGCCGCTCAACCACAGACCAGGCCCATAAACACACCACGGTCAACGCCGTCATCCCCAGGCCAATGGAGAAAGACAGGGCAAAATAGAACAACATCACGGGTACCGTAATCACCACTGCCCAATTCAACCAGGGAATTGCGGCCATGAACTGCGGTTGTGGGATATCCCATAGGAGACCGGCAACGGTGGCATAAATCACCGGCACCGCAATCCAGTGAATGGACTTGTTGATGGGGTTCTGATGGCTTTCACCGTATTCGGCAAACCACTGCTGGGCACTGCGCATGACAATCTCCTTTTCTTATTTTTTATTGCCAGTTACTTATCTTGCTTAACACTCGCAGCGCAATCAATGGCCGAATGAATCAGGCCAATGCGCAAAGTCACCAGTTAACGCCGCACATAGGCATCCAGCTGGGTGTGATAGAGCTCAGCCATTTCCTCGTCAAAACAACAAAAGACGATACTCAGCGGCGCCCCCTCTTTCTCCAGGTGGTGCTGTACCTGCTCCACAGCAATTTCCGTTGCCAACCTGGGAGGGTAATCGTAAACACCACAGCTAATTGCCGGGAAGGCAATAGAGCGCATACTCTCCCGCCGTGCCAGAGTCAGGCACTGACGATAGCAGCTCGACAGCAACTCCGGCTCACCCAGGCGGCCGCCACGCCAGACCGGGCCGACAGTGTGATAAATACGTTTGACGGGGATCGAGAAAGCACTGGTAGCGCGGACCTCACCAACCGGGCATCCGCCGATACTTCGACATGCCTCCAGTAACTCAGGGCCCGCAGCGCGGTGAATGGCTCCGTCCACACCACCGCCGCCAAGCAGGCGGGTATTGGCGGCGTTGACGATGACATCGACGTTCAATCGTGTGATATCACCGAGATGAACTTTGATCACTCAGTATCTCCAACCGCTATTTGAATAATCGCTGCGGATGGAAATCCTTTTCGCTTCACAACAGTCGCGCCCACAATGGGGCGCGCCCTTCGCGCTGCAGACAAGTCGCTGGGCTCATCGACACAGAACCCTGCAGCCCCCAGGCTTATCCCAACAGCTTTTTATGTTGAGAAGCCACGGTTTCCGGACATTTCGTCAACGCGCTAACTATGACGATAGCAGTTGCTGAGAAAATGAAACCAGGCAACAACTCATAGATATCAAAGATTCCCCCAGAGAGCTGTTCCCAAACCACTACGGTGATCCCACCCACGATTACCCCGGCAATGGCTCCGCTACCTGTCATACGTGACCAATAAAGGCTGATCAGCAGAGCGGGGCCGAAAGCAGCACCCAGACCAGCCCAGGCATAGCTCACCACATCCAGAACCTTGGAATTCGGGTCCATAGCAATCCATACAGCAATCAGGGAAAGGCCAACCACAGCCCAGCGCCCAACTTTCACCATGGCTTCCGGGCTGGTCTTGCGACCAAACCAGACATGATAGATATCTTCTGCCAGTGCAGCTGAAGAGACTAATAACTGAGAATCTGCGGTGCTCATAATGGCAGAGAGAATCGCCGCCAGCAGTACGCCGGCAACAACCGGGTGGAACAGCACTTGAACCAGTTCCATAAAGACAGTCTCACCATCAGGCAACCCCTGCTGCATCTGCAGATGGGCAAACAGACCCACCGCCATAGCGCCGAGAAAACCAATCAAAGACCACACTGCCGCAACTGTCGCCGCTGCGGGCACATCATCTGGGCTGCGCACCGCCATAAAACGAGCCAGGATATGGGGCTGCCCAAAGTAACCCAGTCCCCAGGCCAGGGAGCTGAGAATGGCCACTAAGCCCAATGTCTGGCCGCTGCCATCCGTGAGCCAATGCGTTAATTGCAGTTGCTGCGCTTGCAATTGGGCCCAACTGGCGGAGAAACCGCCCTGGTCTGAAATCACAACCAGTGGTACGGCAATCAGAGCAGCACTCATTAATAAGCCCTGGAACACATCGGTCCAGGATACCGCCAGGAAACCACCGAACAGGGTGTAGGAAATTACTGCGATGGCACCGACAATCACCGCCCAGTGGTAGTCCCAACCGAATACGGTTTCGAATAACTTGCCGCCGGCAATCAGGCCCGAAGCCACATAGAAGAGAAAGAACAACAAAATAAAGATCGCACACACCGTCCGCAGGTAGGGATGGCCCATTTTGAAACGGCGGTCCAGGTAAGCGGGCACCGTGAGGGAGTCATCAAGCTCATAGGTATAAATGCGCAGGCGGCGCGCCATGCTTACCCAGCTCAGCAGGATACCGGAAAAAAGCCCGATAGCGATCCAACCGGCAGAGAGACCCGCAGCATAGGCGGCCCCGGGCAACCCAAGTAACAACCAGCCACTCATATCCGAAGCGCCGGCCGATAGCGCGGCAACCGCAGGAGGCAATGAACGCCCACCGAGAAAATAATCACTGGCATTTTTGGTACGCAAATAAGCGTAAACGCCAATCACCAGGATAAGGGCCAGGTAGGCAATAAAAGTCAGGGCAACGAGCCACTCTGCGGACATAGGAATTCCTTCTGCTCAAAACGGAGTGGCACCGAAAGAAGGCAATAGCTGTGACGCCCTGCTCGCTTTTTGAGCGAAATGCGCTACAGAACCGGAGCCACTTCAAAAATAATTATGTTTATTGCGCGTAAATCTACTTAACAGCTGGCGTCAACTCAATCCACAAACTAAATATTCAGAACAACCACAGAAAAAAGAAAATACTATGGGAATCTGTCTGGACGAACTGCGCCTCCAGGTTATCCGCCCAACCCTCAAGCACTTGAGAGCCTGGAGCCAGGGCATGGAAAACCTTTTGCTGGGCACTGCCGCGCAGGAATCTCAGCTGGGCTTCCACCTTAAACAAGGGCGGCGCCACGGGCTTGGGATTTATCAAATTCAGCCCCACACTCACCGTGAAATCTGGGACGACTACCTGATTAATCACCCCGCACTGGCCTCAAAAATTCGGGGCCTCGCCAGCCAGCGGGATTTTCTCGATCACCCCCACAGTGAACTGACCACCAACCTGCGCTACGCCACGGCCATAGCCTGGCTGGTGTATCGCTCAGCCGAGGTGCATAAAATCCCCGAATCAGATACCTGCGATGTGACCAAAATGGCGCGGTTGTGGCATCAATACTTCCATCACGGACCCAGTGCCACTACGCAGGACTTTGAATGCAGTTACGCCCAACTGGTAAGCGGCGCCGACCCTACAAATTCAGCGCCGAGATATACTGGGGCTCAGCCTCCTGCGCATCATCCGGCTCCCAAGAGTTCACCTGGCGCTGAATTAAATGGTCAGGGCGCTCGGCAGCCGACGGCGTAGAGCGATCCAACTCCAGACTTTCGAAATCGTAGAGATCCCTGTCCGCCAGTTGCGACGGGGATATACGTGTTAATGCGGCAAAGATATTTTCACTGCGCCCTGGGAATTTATTGTCCCACTCCCGCAACATCTGCTTGATGGCCTGGCGCTGCAGATTCTCCTGACTACCGCACAAGTTACAGGGAATGATGGGGAATTCCTTGAACTCCGCGTAACGGGCAATATCCTCTTCTCGGCAGTAAGCCAGCGGGCGAATCACAATATTGCGCCCGTCATCTGCACGCAGCTTGGGCGGCATCGCCTTGAGGCGGCCACCGTAAAACATATTCAGGAACAGGGTCTCGACGATATCGTCTTTATGATGGCCAAGAGCCACCTTGGTGGCACCAATCTCCTCGGCAAAACCATAGAGGGTACCGCGACGCAATCGTGAACAAAGGCTACAGGTGGTCTTGCCTTCAGGCACCACTTCCTGCACCACCGAATAGGTATCTTTCTCTACGATATGGTGTGGCACGCCGAGGGAGCGAAGATATTCCGGCAGGATATGTTCAGGGAAACCTGGCTGCTTCTGGTCCATATTCACCGCCACCAACTCAAAGTTCACCGGGGCGGTTTTTTGTAGATTCAGCAGAATATCCAGCATGGCGTAAGAATCCTTACCGCCGGATAAGCAAACCATGATTTTGTCGCCTTCTTCAATCATGTTGAAGTCGGCAATAGCGCGACCCACATGGCGGCGCAGGCGTTTCTGCAGTTTGTTGAATTCGAGTCGCTCGCGGCGATTTTCCACTTCGGACATGGTGTCTCTCTAACTATTTCGGTACCGGTGACCGGGGCTGGGGGTCACAGCCATCGCCTATCAGTGTGGAGCGAGGCTTTCATATTGCTAGGGGGCGCGATTGTACGCATTTCGATCACGGAGTACACGACTCCCCATCCGACTTTTCCGCTAACAGGAACTCGACACAGGGCCAAACATGCTCCAGTAATGCCGGCTGTGCCTTGGCGGTTGGGTGTATACCATCGGATTGCATGGCGCCGTCTTCAAGCGCGACGGTTTCCAGGAAGAAGGGCACCAATCCAACCTGTTCGGACTTGGCCACTTTGGGGTAAACAGCGGCAAAGGCATTGGTATAAGCGCGGCCGTAGTTGGGCGGAATACGCATGCCGAGCAGTAAAACCTCTACACCAGAGTTCTTCGCCAGCTTCACCATCTCCATCAGATTGCGCTGCAATGACTGAGGAGGGTAACCCCGCAGACCATCATTGCCGCCCAGCTCTACAATCAGCCAGCGCGGGTTGTGCTCCTGCATCAGGCGCGGCAGACGCGTCAATCCACCAGAAGTCGTCTCTCCACTGATACTGGCATTGACCACCCGTACTTTTTTGCCCTTTTCCTGCAAGCGCTCTTGCAGTAATTGCACCCAGCCCTGCTCTTCATTGATGCCGTAGGCAGCGCTGATACTATCTCCCAAGACCAACAAGGTATCCGCCGCACTCGCCTGGGCAGCCCCAATGGGGATAAACAGCAACAGTACCAAGCTGAATTGAGCCGCCAACTGCCGAAAAAAGGCTGTCGTCATGTCATACTCTCCAAAAAGTCGCGCATCCGTATAGGGAACACAGTATGTCCGCCATTCTTACGGCAGAAAACCTGTATCACAGAGTCTCCACCAGCGAAGGGCCATTGACCCTATTAAACAATATCTCCCTGCAACTGGCGCGCGGAGAGAGCCTGGCTGTGACCGGTGCCTCAGGTTCCGGCAAGTCCACCTTGCTCGGTCTATTAGCTGGATTGGACAAGCCCAGTGAGGGAAAAATCTGGCTGGCTGGCGAAGAAATTACCGCCATGGATGAAGAACAACGTGCGGCGGTACGCGCCCGCTGTGTGGGGTTTGTCTTCCAGACCTTCCAGCTACTACCCGGCCTCACCGCTCGCGAGAATGTCATGCTGCCCAGTGAGCTGCGCGGTGAACGCGGCGCCGCCAAACGCGCGGAGGAATTCCTGGCCAAGGTCGGGCTCGAGCACCGCCTGGGCCATTACCCGCGCCAACTCTCCGGCGGAGAGCAGCAAAGGGTCGCCATTGCCAGGGCATTCGCCAGCTTCAGTGGCGAAGACGCTATCCTATTCGCCGACGAACCCACCGGTAGCCTGGACGCCGGCAACGGCGCCAAAATCATCGATTTACTCTTTAAGCTCAATGCCGAATCCAGCACCACTCTGGTGTTGGTGACCCACGAGCAGCGCCTGGCTGAACGCTGCGCCACTCACTTGCGTATGTCGGCAGGTGCCGTGGAGTCCTACGAGCCCCTCGCCGGGGATGACAGCTTCTCGGAGGTGTCCGCCTGATGCTGCCTCTGCGACTGCTTTTCAGGGACTGGCGCGGTGGCGAGCTGGCTCTCATCGCCAGTGCCCTGGTACTGGCCGTGACCTGTGTAACCGCGATTGCCCACTTCACCGATCGCCTCACCCGCGCGATGGAGCAGCAGTCGCTTACCTTCCTGGCTGCAGAAAGAGTCCTGCGCAGCAGCCAGCCGGTCAACGCGGCTTGGCTCGATAAAGCCAAGGAACAAGGGCTGGAGCAGGGGCAAATCATCCAATTTGCCTCAATGATCTCCGCCAATGACCAGTTTCAGTTCGTCTCGGTGAAAGCCGTAGATGGTGGCTATCCCCTGGTTGGTCACCTGGAGATCCGGCGCTCGCCGGATGCCTCAAGTGAAATCGCACAACAGGGGCCTCCCCCTGGAGAAGCCTGGGTGGAATCCCGCCTCCTGCCCCTACTGGAAATTGAATTTGGCGATTCCATCGACCTGGGCGATACACAACTCAAAGTGACTGGCCTGTTGGAGCGGGAGCCGGACCGGGGTACCAGCCTATTCGACATGGGCGCTCGGGTACTGGCAAATATCGAGGACCTACCGGCCTCCGGCGTTATCCAGCCCGGCAGCCGAGTGCGCTACCGCTATCTCTTTGCCGGGGACGACCAGGCACTAAAAGAATATTTTGCCTGGCTAAAACCGCAGCTGACTGAACACCAGCGGGTGCTAGACCTACGCGAGGGCCAGCCGCGAGTGGCCTCCGCATTGAATCGCGCTGAACGCTTCTTGTTTCTCGCCGCCAGCCTCGCCGTTCTACTCGCCAGTGTTGCCGTAGGGCTTGCCGCACGCCGTTATGGGCTAAGACATACCGCCTATGTAGCGGTGATGAAAAGCCTTGGTGCTGGGCGCAACAAGGTGCTCGCCATTTACCTGGGCCAGCTGGCCGCTCTCACACTGATCGCCACCGGCCTTGGCTTAGCCCTGGGCAGCTTTATTCAGGCCCAGGCGGTCAATCTGATGGCCGGTTTCTTCCCGGTAGCACCACCCGCCAGCCACTGGAGCCCCCTGCTTGTGGGCCTCGCTACCGGTTTGGCCTGCGCATTGGGTTTTGCCCTGCCCCCCTTGTTTCGCCTGGCTCGTACCGATCCCATGCAAACGCTGCGCAAGGATTGGAGCAATCCCGACAGGCGCGAATGGCTGGGACTCATCCTCGGCCCCAGCGCCATGCTGCTGTTGATCTGGTGGCTGTCCGGCAGTTTGGCCATGACGCTAGCGTTGCTTGCCGGTATGGGCCTGTTGGTGGGAGGCAGCGCCCTGGTCAATCAATTGCTCGTGCGCGGAAAGCTGGCCTCTTTAGGTGGCGCCTGGCGTATCGCTCTGGGTAGTCTGCAGCGCCGCGCCGCATTCAATACGCTGTTGATTGCCGCCTTTGGTACCGGCCTGCTGGCAATGTTGTCCCTGGTCTTTGCACGCACCGCACTCATCGACGAGTGGCGTATGCAGCTGCCTGAAAAAGCACCCAACCACTTCCTGCTGAATATTGCTCCCACAGACGTGGATGGAATGCAGCAGATGCTGGAAAAAGAGGCAGTCAGCAGTACCGAGTTCTATCCCATGGTGCGCGGCCGCCTAATCGCCATCAATGACACCCTTACCAAGGATCTCAAGGATCGCCCCAACGGTGTGCGCCGGGAACTCAACCTGAGTTGGACCGAAAACCTGGCACCGGATAACCGTATCCTCGAAGGCGAGTGGTGGGACAAAACCAGTAAAGGGGTCTCTGTTGAGGTGGAGCTGGCCGCCCAGCTCAACCTGGCTCTTGGTGACAAACTGCGCTTTTCCATCGGCGGACTGGAAGTGGAAGCCCCTGTAGCCAGCTTCCGTTCCCTGGATTGGAACAGCATGCGCCCGAATTTTTATATGTTGTTTGCCCCAGGCACCCTGGAGGACTTTCCCGCCACCTATATCACCAGCTTCTATCTTCCCCCAGAGGACAAGCTGTTAGTTAACGACCTGGTACGCAGCTACCCCAGTGTCAGCGTGATAGAGCTGGATAAAATCATCCTGCGTATTCGCGACACCATCGACCAAGTGTCTTTCGCTATCGAATCCGTTATGGCGCTGATGCTCGTCGCCGGAGTACTGGTATTGATTGCTGGGGTGCGAGCCAGCATCGCCGAGCGTTTGCAGGAGGCGGCGATTATCCGCACACTTGGCGGACGCAGACGCCTACTGCTCAAAAGCCTGATGCTGGAATTTGGGTTACTCGGCTGTGCCGCTGGATTACTCGCCGCCATCGGCGCCGAAGCCACCCTAATCGTGCTTTCGCAGCGGGTGTTCGAGCTGCCCCTGGTGCTGCACCCCACCCTGTGGCTACTGGGCCCATTGGTTGGCGCCTTTTTGGTTGGCGTTGCCGGTACCTTGGCCTGCTACAGCTCCGTGAGCCAGCCTCCACTGAAAGTGCTGCGGGAATTGGCCTGATTGCAATACATTGGCCTGAATGTTGGCCGCACATAAAAAGAGATGTAGCTGTTTTATGGACCTGGAATTCGACCGCAAACATATCTGGCACCCCTACTCCTCGCTAATCAACCCGCCGCCGGTTTATCCGGTGGCCAGGGCTGAAGGGGTTCGAATTTTCCTGGAAGATGGCCGCGGCCTGATCGATGGCATGTCCTCCTGGTGGAGCGCCCTGCATGGCTACAATGTGCCCGAGCTGAATCAGGCCATGCGCGATCAAATGGAGAAGATGTCCCATGTGATGTTTGGCGGCCTCACCCATGAACCAGCCATTGAATTGTGCAAAAAGCTGGTGGAGATCACCCCACCGGGATTGAATCGGGTTTTCCTGGCCGATTCCGGCTCAGTGTCTGTAGAAGTCGCCATCAAAATGGCCCTGCAATTTTGGCACTCCCAGGGCAAACCGGGTAAAAGTAAATTGCTGGCCCTTCGCAATGGCTACCATGGCGATACCTTTGGGGCCATGGCCACCTGTGATCCCGTTACCGGCATGCACCACCTGTTTGCCGGGCAATTGAGCCAACACCTATTTGCCCCCGCCCCGCAAACCCCTTTCGGCGAAACCTGCCCCGATGAAGATATCCGTGAACTGGAACAACTGATTGCGCAAAACAGCGCGCAATTGGCTGCGGTAATTCTCGAACCCATAGTGCAGGGTGCCGGCGGTATGCGCTTTTACTCCGCAGATTATCTGCGCCGGGTACGAGCACTCTGTGACGAATATGACCTGCTGCTGATTGCCGATGAAATCGCCACCGGCTTTGGCCGCAGTGGCAAAATGTTCGCCTGCGACCACGCTGCGATCACCCCGGACATTCTCACCCTCGGCAAGGCCCTCACCGGCGGCACCATGACTTTAGCGGCCGCGCTGTGTAGCGACCGGATTGCCGAAGGCATTTGCAATGGCGAGGCCGGAGTCTTTATGCACGGCCCCACTTTTATGGGGAATCCGTTGGCTTGTGCCGTCGCCGATGCCAGTATTCAACTGCTACTCAGCGGACCCTGGCAGGAACGAGTAACAGCAATCGAGCAACAGCTGACCGAACAGCTCGCCCCATTAAAATCCGCACCGGGTGTCGCCGATGTTCGAGCCCTTGGAGCGATTGGAGTGGTGGAAATGCGCGAGCCGGTAAATATGGCCAAGGTACAGGAAGCTTTAATCGAACGCGGCGTTTGGCTGCGCCCCTTCGGCAAGCTGGTCTACGCCATGCCACCCTATGTGATTTCTAAAGAAGACCTCAGCCAATTAACTTCGGCGATGGTTGATGTACTGGGGGAGGTTTCCTAGCCTCCGTACCAATTAATTTGTGAAGCCGGTCTCAATAATACCGGTTTAAGCGGCTCCTCCTGTAAATAACCTTCTCTTTGCTACCGCGAATAGAGGATTAACAGATCGAACTCCATACCACGGGGGTCGCCTCCTCTTGGCTAAAGACCTCCGTTGGCCACTCCCCCACTCGCCATTCTCAGATGCCATTTACTTAACCTGTACAAGCTTCGATCAGCCAGATCGCAATTTCAGCCAGAAATGTTTTGAGGCCACAAAAATTCCTGTATCATAAATGTTAATGATAGTTATCCTCATTTACGATAACGATCAAAGTGACCAAAATGATCACTGTTAAATGTTAGGCATTCACCTCGCCCGATTAATGCCTTACCAACCCTTAAAGTTTGGGCGTCAGAGAGGAAAAATGAGAACTTTAATTGCATTACTTTTTGCGGTTACTTTTGCCACCACTGCTCAAGCTAGCGATGCTTCTGGAGAAAAGCCCATTCAGCACCTCAAAGTAGCGGATGTTACTTCGATGAAGGATGCCAAGAAGATTTTCATTGAGAAAACCGCAGAAATTAAAAGCAAGCAAAAGCTGGATGCTGCTGAGCTTCACCAGATACATGTCATCACCTACACGCTAGAGAAAAGTGTTGAGTTTTTCGCTGAGAACCTGAAAGGTGAGAGGCAAGAGCTTGCAAAAGAGATTGCCGTTGTGGTGGAGAATATTCATCTTAACTCCGAAAACAACCGCACCGAGAAGACTGAGAAAGATCTGAAGGAATACTTTAAATTAGCAGACAAATTTGCTGCTGGATTTAAACATCACTAATAAAGATCATTCCCGAGCTTAACCAGCGGCTCTATTCGCAGCGAGAGGCTCGTCTGGATCGATTGAAAATTAAAGCGCTAACTATCAGTAGTTAGCGCTTTAATGATAACACCACAGGTTCATCGCTAGACGCCATCATCTCGATCAAATTCTCAGCGATTCCCATTGTCCATATTTCCTTCCCTTTTGATCCGCCTATAAATCTCCTCGCGGTGTACGGGCAAGGATTTAGGGGCAAGTATTCCTATCCTCACCTGATTACCCTTAACTTCCAATACAGTGATTGAAACGTTCGCTCCAATCCATAAGTTTTCGCCTGTACGGCGCTTTAAGATCAACATATTTGTTTCCTACTGATACTCGAACCATAGATAGACCTTCCACAATTGGGAAGTTTGGACAGAAATGATTTGAGTAAATGTGAGGAGGTGCGCGAGAACGGTAGGCATAGAAAAAGAAAAGGCAGACGCAACGCCCCCAGGGCTTAGGGAATCTCTCCAAGCCGCTGATTGTGCTCCACTTTATTGAAGACGAGCGGGTTTCTAGCGTACTATGCATATAGCCATCTTGATACTTTACCTATCAATTTGGTTAGCTGGCCCCAGGTGTTCCAGCACCTTGGGTCAGCGCCTTTTACTTACTTTTACTTCACGCTACCGTTCTCCTTTGAGGGGATGGTCTTTAGAAAATTCTTGGGTTCTTGATTCTCTCGACTCTCTTGAACCGAGCTGCTTTGATTGTTGCCTTTAGATGGCTTCTAAATCGCGGCCAAACTACCAATAAATATCTATCGATTTTACGTGGCCTTGACACTAAAACAATCCTAATAAAATCTAATAAGATTATTTTTGTGCCTATATTTTTCACAAATTGAGATATGTTGATGGGCAATATAATTGCAAAGGCTTTTGAATACACTGACTAGAGTCTGAAGAGAGCCCTCAATGAAGAAAATTGCATCCAATTTATAAAGAGTGAGCGAAGACAGCTTTGGACGATACCTAAAATCCAAATACTCTTTATCAAACATCCGCTTAGTTTTGGTTTTGCCGTAGCAGCTTTAAGCGTTTATCGAGTGAAGAAAAGTAACTCTTACAGGGAGGCGGTGTGCCCCCACCTACCTCGATACCTTCCCCCAAACTATCGCGAGTTGACAAATGTTAGTAAGCGCTAGCTTGAGGGAGGGAGCAAGATCAATTCGACTGTCATATTGGAGAACAAGAATTTATACCTAAAAATTTCTTTTAAATCAATAAGTTACAGGGCGCTCCTGAATTTAAGGATAGAGGTCAAGTGATCACTTTAATAGTTTGTACGATCGTATGAGATTACTTTTAGCGTCTGATTTAAAATAAAAACTTTTGCTTTGGCGTAGAAATTGATTCTAAGATAATAATCATGATAATAGTGACCACAATGGTTGCCACATAAAGGTTATTTTGTCAAGGAAGTAATGTGCAGCATCAAACAGATTATTTAGTTACTGCAATACAAGATATTCAATCCACTATAAGAGCAATTGATATAAAAATTGGCTTTCTTTTTGTAGTGATTTTTTATCCTGTATTAAATCTTAAGCTTGTTTTTGAGTCGGGTAAATCTTTAGCATCCCAGAACTGTTTTTATCTATTTTTGTGCATAGTAGTTTTCATTGTTTGGCTAATATCTTTATACACCTTATTCAAGTCAATTTCATCTATATCAAATCCAAAAAATATGATAAGCGGAGAAATTCCAGACTCAAAATTTCACAACGGAAATTTATACGATCTTGGAGTGATTGATATTTTCTTTAACTTTCCAATAAAATCTAAAATTGACTTTAACAACCTTTCCGAAAATTACCCAAGCAAGCAAGCAGATTTAAATCGAGAGCTAATATTTGAACAAGCCAAATTAATCTACATAAGAGAAATTAAAATAAAACGCTCTAGCGCCTGCATAAAGCTAACGTTTCTATGGATCGTATTGGGATTAACATGCTGGCTATTGATGTTTTTTAAGATAGGTTTTTAAAAATGACACCAACACAAGAAAATGAAATATCTGATCTAATAAATTCATCATTAGACGCAGCAGAAAGAAAATGGGGAAAATCTGGAAAACAATTAATTAAAGAGAATGAGCAAAGAGTTTTTGATAACATTCTTGAGAAATCAGAATCAACAGAGTCAGCGATACCCGGACATCCAATAGTAAAAGATAACGAGGCCAAAGTAGATGAGTTTATAGCGCTCGTTGCCGATATGAGGGATTCAAGCACTCATCTTATGTGTGCAAGTAGTCAAAAAAAATGGATGTCAGCGGGCTACAACGAGTTTTTTATGAAACATCTGCATTGCTTCCTGCACTTGCAAAAACAATTAGCTATGAAAATGGAAATGTAACTGAATATTTAGGCGACGGTGTTCTCGCATTTTTTAAAGTTGACCCAGAGGAAAAAAATAAATCCATCCACGCCGCACATAGAGCAGCCAAAGATATTATTGGTAAAATGAGGGATATTTTAAATTCGACGCTACATGAGAGGTATAGACTACCATCTCTTGATTTAGGTGTCGGTATTGCATGTAGCAAAGCACTGATTACTTTGATCGGTTTAGATGGTGATAAACAAGCTAAAGCATTTGGAGAATGTGTTTTTCGAGCCACAAAACTCTCCAGTGGTAAAAATGCGATTTACACCGATGAAAACCTTAAAGCTATGTGGCCAACATCAAAATATGGCCGCCTTAGATTTACACATAAAAATATCAAAGGAGTTGATGGTTTTTTGATAGGCAAGAGTTAATGAAAATATAGAAAATGTCTCCAGTTTTTTACGGAGCTTTGCCCCTCCACCCGACACCATCGACTGCGCGACTGAAAAAAGCACTATAAACCACAAGGGAAACCAAGTGTCATCTGAGATAGCCGAATCTTTTAAAAGTAATTTTTTTGAAAAATTCCTTAAAAGTGCAATAGCAAGCAATTTTGAGAAGTCGCTACTTCTAGAGCGTGGTTTAAGGCAAACTAAATCACAAAAAATTGAGAAAATAACTAACTGGTATAAATCACAAAGACTAGTCATGGTTTTAGGTGCTGGCTCTTCAGTACCATATGGACTACCAGATTGGAATACATTGCTCCAAAAGCTACTATTAATTACTATAAAACCTGACAATGATGATGAAAATGGCAATGGTATAGAAAAAGCAGGTGTATTAGCTCGAACCTTTAATGAGATATTTGAACCAGACTCTTTGATATCGGCCAGATACCTTCACAACTACTTTAAAAAGAAACATCCTAAATCTAACTTAGCCTTTGAAAATTCAATCCGTGATGCACTATATGTCGGTGTTGACAGTAGCAAAGACTCTGAACTTCTAAAAGAAATAAGGCAGTTCTGTATTGCCGCAGGGAAAAGCCCCAATTTAGACTCTATCATTACTTATAACTATGACGATTTGATGGAGCAATGCCTGAAAAATATTGATGTCGATATTCCTTTTGCTCCCATTTATGCTCGAGGCATGAAGCATGAGCAACATCAGTTACCTATTTACCATGTACACGGATATTTACCACAGAAAGGACAGTTGACTTCAAAGAATAAAGTTGTTCTAAGCGAAGATGGTTACCATCAGCAGTATACTGATGTATATGGCTGGAGCAACTTGATTCAAATTAATAAATTTAAAGATCTTAACTGCTTATTTATAGGCTTGTCATTTTCAGATCCCAACCTTAGACGACTATTAGATATTGCAAAAAATGAAAGGGGGAATAATGAAATTCATCACTATTGCTTTAAGAAAAGGCATGATACTTCAAAGGTGAAAGCCAGGTTAGAAAAGCTATTATCAGAAAATGAAGATATACTGGATGAAAAGGCACGTGCACAACTAGGATTAGATGAAGTTGTTGGAGAGCTTATTGAATTAATGGAAAAATTTGAAGAAAATGATGCGTTGTCTTTTGGTGTAGGAATTTTATGGATAGATTCCTACGATGAAATACCAGAGTTTTTAAAAACTGTAAGGCTGGGTTTTTAGCAGTTTATAACAAGTTACGCAAAACGTTTGGCTTGAGCCCCTTCATTACTAGATTTAATTACGCAACAACACTAGGAAACCCGCATACTGAAAAATAGCAATAAAAATACCACCTTAACAGCCATCTCTCCTGGTCTGATGTAGGATGAGGTGAAATACTAAGAAATTATGTTTGAGGTGTGAAAATTGCGAGTTTTTGGCCAAACCGGAAGGAATAGTATCGAAAGGTTGAGAGGGAATTAGTGGGGCATTGCCGAAAGGAAACGTTGCAGTCACCTATACCATGTACCCAGCGTTTATTGAGCTGAATACAGGCTTGCCGTACAGCCTCTGCTGATCCCACCAGGCCTTTAAAGCGGCTTTCAAAGTTCCGATTAAGATAGAGCCAGTGTTTTGCTGAGATTCCCAGCCGCTCAAGGATAGGGGGCGCATTTTGAGAAATGGCACCGCACTTTTTGGGGTCTAAATGCCGGCCACTCCAGTCTACTAACGCCAAATAGTGATCCAGTTGAAAAGGCAACCCTTTCGGCATATTAAGGCGCTCGCCGCCCACAAACGGTAGTAGCTCTTTGGGCTGCTCACCTGAGATCGCAGCGCGAACACGCTGCTGAATGGACGTGTGATCGGAGTCCTCCGGGGTTTTTGCAATATCGGCACGGATAGGATTGAGATCGACATAGGCCATGCAGGCAGCCAAGGCTCTTTCATCCAATAGCGCCTGAGACTTGAAACGGCCCTCCCAGAAGCGGCCTGTACAGCGGTCTTCTCCATTGGCTTGGCGAGCTATAGATTCGTTTAGGCAGCGCATAAACCAACTGATATCCATTAATCGCTCTCGCCACAGCTCAATCAGCTCTTTAAGCTTGTTCTTTTCACTGCAATCCAGAGAGGCACCCTGAATAAAGCGCTGAGCCAAATTAGAAGCTTTAAATAGCTCCTGCCAGCGGAGAATGACCTCAGTATCAGACCAAGTTTTGGCTGTTTTAACATCAATATAGAGCACCACAAGGTAGTGATTACTCATTACCGCATAGGCAGCGATATCCAGCGCAAAGATAGCAGCCAGCTTTTGCATCCCAGCCTCAATCCACTGGCGCCGGTGCTCATAATCCCTCCCCAATTGATCATCTCTTCCAGAAAGAAACGCCCTGCGTACACAGCGTGAGACACAGTGATAGTACGGAGTCGCATCAAGTGAGATCTACGAGCGGCGAGGCTGGGTCATAGGGTATGGGTTTAACTGTTTTAATATCCAGTTTTTTTATTGTGATTTCCGTATTGTGTCAATGGCTGTGACGCCTTAAGCTCTTCCTTTTATGGGTGTCTAGTAACGGCCGACCTCCATCAAAAATCGCTCGACTTCGTTACGCTGGACGTCGCTGATGCTCAGCCTTATGTGGGCGCTATACCAAAGCAGGGGTAATGAATGGAATACCTGACAATAGTATCCAGTTTCATAAGTGGGGCATTAATTGCGTTACTTGCAGCATGGATAAAAGTGAGGCTCGATAGAAATAAAGAGACTAGTGAAAAGTTAGACTCTGCTGAGTACGAGATGTATCTTAAACTCAATGATCTCTACAACTGGTATTTCTGGTTTAGTTCAAATTAGCTTCACAAGAGAGAAACGCCTGAAGAAATTGCAAATGAATGTCATAAAATTGCAAGAGAGCTTGCAAAATTGTTGCATGAAAACGAAAAGACAGAATTTGCAGAAGAGCTAATGAGGATATTACATGATGAAAGTTACACGACATATAACTCCAGATGGAAACACATGTCTTCACTATCAGACAAAATGGGTGATAAAGTCGTACCTCTACATAGAAAACTTCTAAAAGAAATTGGTGAGAGCAACGTTCACTTAATGGCTAAGAGCAATTTCAAACCAAAGGCACCTGCGTCTTCAAGGTTTGGAATAGGGGTATAACAAAGTGGTGATGTTCGCTCCGGACGAAAGTCCTTCACCGGACTCGCTATGCTCGCCGCATACAATGACGTTATAGGACACGGTGGATAGACCTGTAGCGACATAATTAATTTGACTTCGCCTATTTTATTCAATCTGAGTAGCAGTATGTCACTAACAGCAATCTACGATCTCAAAGAACAATTGAATAATAGCCTTCCTGATAAGGACGCCCTTGACCGCATCCTGTTTGATAAAGTCCTCAAGCAACGGCTATCACCTTGGGGGGCCACCAGACATCCCGAATCACAGGAAGTCGTTTGCCCCCAAGCATTTGTAAAAGCAGTCTTGCCTTTTAGTTCCACAACGTACAATTCAGACAATGCTAACGTTAGGATGGTCAACCCCTATCACGTCATGGGGGGGGAGTACGCCGGTCACCCAGCTATGGAAAGTACGGAAGCAAAAAGGCTAATGGATCGACTTGATGTTTGCTCAGATAACGATGGGCATCCTGAACAAGCACGTTATGTCCAAATCGGGGGGTTTCCCTTTTATCGCCCCTATGAAGGAAAAAACCGTGTATCTCTCTATCGTGATTATGACCGACCAATCAGGGCTTTGGTATCCTCTACTCAGTACCCTCTGTCAAATGAATTGACTCTGATTTCTTTGAAGCCTTTTAAAGATTGCTACGCCTTAACCTATCGACCAAGCTCAACAACCTGTAAAGTTAATCCAGTGCTAAAAGAGCAGGTTATAAATTACAGCAAAAGGCATGCTACGCTAATTCTGCCATTTAACCAAAGCATAGCCCTACTAGAGGAGTATGGGGTGAAGTGGGGTAAATCTACATATTGTTTCTCTGCCCCCTTAAGAAAAAGGATCTGTCGTATGAAAGTTCCACACTCATTCTATAGAAAATAATTTTTATCATGTATTGAATATTGTTGCCGTACCTTGCCCTATAACAAGGCGTTGGTGAACAACATCTGGGCGCCCACAGATTGAAAAATAACACCGGAAATAGTACAGGCCTTCAACCTTAACGGCCATTTCTTATGGTCTGGTATAGGGAAAGGTAAAATACTGAAAATTATGCATTAGGTTTGAAAATTGCGTGATTTTGGCCAATCCGGAAGGAATAGTATCGAAAGGTTGGAAGGGAATTATTAGGGCATTGCCGAAAAAAAACATTGGCAATCGCCTATGCCCTGTACCCAGCGTTTGTTGAGCTGAATACAGGCTTGCCGTACAGCCTCTGCTGATCCCACCAGGCCTTTAAAGCGGCTTTCAAAGTTCCGATTAAGATAGAGCCAGTGTTTTGCTGAGATGCCCAGCCGCTCAAGGATAGGCGGCGTCTTTTGGGAAATCGCACCGCGCTTTTGGTGTCTAAATGCCGACCACTCCAGTCCTCTAGCTCCAAATAGTGATCCAGCTGAAAGGGTAGCCCTTTTGGCTGTAAGCTTAATATGACAAGCTTGGAGCAAGTTGTAGATGATATTTTTCTAATGATTCTAGTTTGTACATTAAGGGGGCATTAGATGTTTGGTGCACGAAAATTTAAAGCAGGTAGTCGATAGCATCCAGCTACCGCTCCCATGCCCATCCATCGTACTGGTCATGAATACTAACCGGTTGGACCTACTTAACAGCCAGTAGCCACGCTGACAGAATCACTGAAACAAATTACACAGATCTCCCAAGATAAGAGCATAAAATTTCACAAATCAGCTGCATCATTAACCCTACCCATTAGATCACGTGGCTTCGGCCCCCTTGGCCTCCTGAATAAGCCATATAGGATGTTTTTGTTCGCCAATTCATAGTTTTGCTCGCGGCTTCCTCCCCACAAAACCTTATAGTATTGCTATTCGCCGGTAGTTAGAGGTCATTAAACGATGGTCTTCCTACTGGGGGCTTTCACCGCATTGTTCATAACATGTCAAGTGCGATTCTCATTGCCCCCATCCTTTACGCGGGCATTATAGGGCCCCATAATCGCTCTTTATCCATAAGCAGGATTAGATTTCTTGCCTCAAATACACATGGAAATATGTCAATAGCATATTTGATTAATTGCCGAACACTCGAAGCTGGTACCTAGTGAAAACTCCCAAACGTCTACAGCCTCTCATCGATGATGGCTTAATCGATGAAGTTATCAGCCGCCTAATGAGCGGCAAAGAAGCCGATATATTTATTGTCCGTTGTCGTGACGAAATTCGTTGCGCCAAAGTCTATAAAGACGCAACTAAGCGCAGTTTTAAAAAGGCCGCACAGTACCAAGAAGGGCGTAAAGTTCGCAGTGGTCGTCAAGCACGTGCCATGCAAAAACGGTCGAATTATGGCCGCCAACAGCAGGAAGAGATTTGGCAAAATGCCGAAGTTGATGCTTTGTCCCGTTTAGCACGCGCTCATGTACGTGTTCCCAAGACTTTTGGTTGTGTTGACGGTGTATTATTGATGGAGTTAATCACTGACGAAGCAGGCAATGTCGCACCACGGCTTGGCGATGTGACAATGTCAGAAGAGCAAGCAATTCAAGATCATACATTAATGATTCATTACATCATGCTCATGCTTTACGAGGGAATTGTACATGGTGATTTATCCGAATTTAACGTCCTAGTGGATGATTCCGGCCCTGTGATTATCGATTTACCCCAAGCTGTTAATGCCGCTGCCAATAACAGTGCACAAGAAATGTTCACTCGCGACGTCGACAATATGCGTCGTTATTATGGCAGATTTGCCCCCTCTTTATTACAGACTCAATACGCCAAGGAAATGTGGGCACTATTTGAAGAGGGTAACTTAACGACTAGCTCAACGCTCAGCGGCAAGTTTGATGATGACGATGACAGCGCCGATGTCGACGCCGTGCTAGAAGAAATCAAAGCGGTGATGCAAGAGGAACTGGAACGAAAAGAGCGCATACGTGAATATTCAGAAGATGCATAAATTTAGATGAAAGCACCCGGTTTAGTAACCTTATTGGTTGCAGCGAGTATTGTTTATTACCCTATTGCACAAATTAGTGCACACCCACATTAGGACACCCAAAGGCTGGAGGATGCTGTGAACTGTAGAGCAAGTTCTCTTTCTGGGGGCTGTTACCATTTGATTTATAGGTAAGAAAGATTAAGTTCTGGGAATTGATATGCAGATTTTTGGAAATGCTATTTTGGATAAAAGAGTGGTAATCGTGTTATAGAGTATTTGGGCTAGGAGTAGATTAGCAGGGTGTAGCTGAGAGGAAACGCCGGCAATCCCTATTCCGTGTACCCAGCGTTTATCGAGTTGGGTGCAGGCTTTCTTTACCGTCTCCACTGATCTGTATTAGCTCAGACCAAACCTTTAAAGCAGCTCTCAAAGCTCCAACTGAGATAGAGCCAATGTTTTGCTGAGATGCCCAGCCACTCCAGTCTACTAACGCCAAATAGTGATCCAGCTGAAAGGGCAACCCTTTCAGTATATTAAGGCCACATTTCCACTAATCCCCTCATTGAGCAATATCTTGTAAAAACACACCAGAGAATTGAAGTGTAAAGCCCTCGACTAAATAACGGCTGTCCTAGTAAGGACTCGGTCACCAAGTAACTAGCACCAAAATGCTAAGCGGCTAAATACTACCCTTAAACTTAACTAAAAATTAATGGTCAAGTAACTCCGCATTGGTTGGGTACTTTTTAAGAAGTTCAATAAGCTTTTTAGTGCCATCTACAGGCTTTAGGCTGGCAAGCGTTCTTCGTAAAGCTCTTATCGTTGCAATATCTTTCGAGTTAAACAAGATTTCCTCACGGCGAGTACTGCTTTTAGCAATATCCAGGGCTGGGAAAATTCGCTGTCTCGCAATTTCCTTTGATAATACTACCTCCATATTCCCCGTACCCTTAAACTCCTCAAATATCACCTGGTCCATTCGGCTTCCGGTATCCACGAGTATCGTTGCCAGAATCGTAAGTGAGCCACCGTCTTCGATCTTCCTCGCAGCGCCAAACAGCTTTCTGGGTATCTCCATGGCCCTGGCATCTATCCCGCCAGACATTGTACGTCCCCTACCACTCTGCTGCGCATTATGTACCCGTGAAAGCCTTGTCAACGAGTCAACCAAGATCATTACATCCTGGCCTTCACCGGCTTCCTTACAGGCCCTAGCATGGAGTTCATTAGCTATCCTCACATGCTCTTCATAGCTTTGATCAGAAGAGGACGCATAAACTTCCGCCGGTACACTTCGCTTAAAGTCAGTAACCTCCTCTGGTCTCTCATCAATAAGCAAAGCGTACAGCTTTATTTCGGGGTAAGCCTGCCCCACTGCTTGGCAGATATGTTTCAGGATAGTGGTTTTGCCACAGCCCGGTGGAGCCACAATCAAGCCTCGTTGCCCCTTACCAATTGGCGTAATCAAATCCATTGCCCTCACCGTAAGTTGCTGAGAACCTGACTCAAGGCGAATAGGCTCAGAGGGATTAATAGCTACTCCATTTAGGAACCGCTTCTTTGGATCAGAAGTATCCTCTTGCTTTTTATCAGCCTTCTTAGGCTCCTTATTTCTCTTTACCTTTAAGGATAATATTTTTCTGGACATAACATGCTCTTTACAAATCAATCGAGACCGGGGAGATTATTGTTGATTGTCGATGTTTGGACAAAAGATTAAAAATCTCCAAAACTGGATACTATAGCCAGAACTTGCGGCTATGCGATTATTTTTCCGAACCCAAGGCAGAAAAATAATCCTAATAAAACCCGAGAACACCAATTAACGTCAACCTTAACCATTGAAACACCAATCAGAAGGTTGAAAAAAACGAATCATCGCTACTGACCGAAGGTGCACACTTGGACAACCACAGATTGAAGGGTGAAACCGGAAATAGTACAGGCTTTCCACCTTAACAGCCATTTTTCCTGGTCTGGTTCGGAGGAGGTGAAGTGCTTCAAAATTTTGCTTTAGGTTTGAAAATTGGATGATTTTGGCCAAATCGCAAGAAATAGTATCGAAAGGCCGGGAGGCGATTAGTGACGTGTTACCAAAAGGAAACGTTAGCAGTCGCCTATGCCATGTAACTAGCGACTATTGAGTTGGATACAGGTTTGCCGTACAGCCTCTGCTGATCCCATCAGACTTTTAAAGCGGCTTTCAAAGTTCCGATTGAGATAGAGCCAATGTTTCGCTGGGATGCACAGCCTTTCAAGGCTAGGGAACATGCGTTGAGAAATGAAACCGCGCTTTTTGGCTGGCTAAATGCCGGTCACTCCAATCTACTAGTGCCAAACTGTGATCCAACTGAAAGGGTTGCCCTTTTGGTATATTCAAACGCTCAGCGTCAACAAACGGAAGTAGATTTTTGGACTTCTCACCTGAGTCTGCCGCACGAACACGCTGCTGAATTAAAGTGTAATCAGATTCTTCAAACATCTTGACGATATTGACACGGATCAGGTTGAGGTCTACATAGGCCAAATATTGGGTATCCAGAATCGGTAAATAGCCGGTTGGACCTAATTATGAGTCAGCGGCCGCGCTGACAGGTTCACAGCAGCAAGCCAAAATGACCATATGGTATCGATAAGAATAATACCCCAAATACATTTAATGTTTGTTGGAGCATTATTAATTTAGCATGCAATAGGCAACCCCCGACGCAAGGGTCAAAACAGTGGCCAACGTTGATAGGTGAATAAAACACTGCAACTGGCTCAGCGGCGTTAAACTGACTTGTTGCCCCCAGTCAACACAGGCTTTACCTGCGTAAGCATCGAATTCCATAGGGAAACTCGATGCCCTTTGATGGTCTTTTCTATTTCATCCACAGGGTGAAATAAAGGGTAGAAATTGGCATAGACCCTCTTGATAGATTCAAAATCTTAGTACAAATCAGCGAATTTCAACCAATCTTTTAGGTTAAGGCTATTATTATATTGCACATCAAGCTTAAGGCTCTGGCTCAAATGACAATATTTTAGGTACAGAGAAAACCATTATGTGTTTTTCAGCCACAGCATCATTCGGATCAGCAGCTGTCCTTCTTGTTGGCGGTGCTTTGTGTACAAGACACGCTATAAAAAATGATAAAACCTATTTATTGCTCGCAATTACCCCTATCCTTTTCGCATTACAACAAGCGAGTGAAGGCTTGGTATGGATTGGACACAATGAAAATTTAACATCACTAACAACAGCATCTTCCATTTTCTTTTTATTCTTTGCTCTGCTTTTTTGGCTTGTCTGGATACCAATCGTAGCCTTTAGTCTTGAAACAAAAAAATGGAAAAGAGTTTTCTTTATTACATTAATCATCATAGGCTTTGTTTTTGGCTTATACCTTTGGATACCAGTCCTATTAGAAACAGGATCAAGACATTTGATGAAAACGAGTGTATGCGGGCACAGCCTATGCTACATCACTTCCGATTACAGCTTATTCGCCATTACAGCAGGTCATATTCTTTATTCTTTACTTGGCTTTTTATTTTTATTATCCAGCAATCAGATTTTTAGAAAATTTTGGGCACTTGTCATGCTGCTCGGTGTTATCGTCTACTTTACTCAGCGTGAAACATGGGTGTCAACCTGGTGTTTCTTTGCTGCAATATCGACCTTATGGATTTATTTTCTATTAAAAAATGACTATAAAGCTAAGATGAAAAAACAAACTTTATGATTGAACTGATAGAGCTAAGTTGGCCACAGCATAAAGGAAAAGATCAGCAAGGAGATTTTTAAGGCGCTGAGGAAGCGATGCTTTTGAGCTGATGCTTTTGAGCTGATGCTTACTTTCAACAACACCTAACGTGTTACTGTATCCGACTATGGTATAGTGCTGACAACACTATACAAGCCAACGCCACCCATTAAAATATTATGGATCTCAAATTTGTTTCGCCGAGCATGAAAAGATTGTTTTTCACTCTGTCAGTTATATTTATTTCCGGATGTGTTTCTACCGCTAACATATATGAGAGAAATGTGAAAGCCAATGAACTAGAGGCGCAGGCTGAAGACGCCAGAGTAAGCAATAATTATTCCATGGCCAAACAGCTGGACAGGAAGGCAGAGAAGCTAAGAGAAAAAGACTCTATCAACAAAGAGGATATCCTTGCAGGTATTTTTTCCGAGCTTTTTAAGCGGTTGTTCGGAGGAAGCTCTAAAAATGATCAACATGGTTGGCAGTAAAGCGATAAAGCAAACCTTTACCAACAAGCATTAGGCGGTTCAAGATCTCTATGCCGAGGCTGATGGTACAATCTGATTTGGACCAGCTTTTTTTACAATTAGATATCAATACTATTCCGCTGACCACTGTGATTCTGGGATAGGCAAGAACTTATTCTCTATGAGAAAGGATACATTGGCATGTGAGGTTTAGGGTGAGTGTTTAAACACTCACCCTGCTTAAAAAACACCCAGCTTTGCTCCAACTAAAAGGAGCCTTCGCAGGGCTGCTAATAGTATGCTTCACACGGGACTAGTTGCCGGTTAGCTTAGTGATAACTATGATTAGCAACTACACCCGAACGCTGCCCGAAGTGTTTAAAAGCCAAACTACCGGAAAGCCCGTGCACCCCATACTCTCCATAGAAAACCTGCAGTGCCGCTACGGCGAGCAGGTGGTTATAGAATCAGTTTCCTTTGCTTTACAGGCCGGGGAGATTGCCTGCTTGTTGGGCCCCAGCGGCTGCGGCAAAACAACGTTGCTGCACGCCATCGCCGGATTTCAGCCAGTCGCTGCAGGGAATATCCAGCTGTCTGGAGAAGTAATCTCTTCTCCCAAGGTTAAGGTTCCTGCGGAACAGCGGAAAATTGGGGTGGTATTTCAGGATTATGCCCTCTTCCCACACCTCACCGTTGAACAGAATATTGCCTTCGGTATCCAGTCAATGCCGAAAAGCGAGCGGCAGTCCCGCACCCAGTCGTTGCTACAACTAGTACGGCTGGAAGGCTTCGGGCAGCAGTACCCGCACCAGCTATCTGGCGGTCAGCAGCAGCGTGTCGCTCTGGCTCGGGCACTGGCACCGCGCCCCAAGTTGTTGCTGCTGGATGAGCCCTTCTCTAACCTGGATACCGAGCTGCGCCGCAGTCTCGCCGCTGAAGTCCGCCATATACTGCGCGAAGAGAAGATCCCTGCGATTATTGTTACCCACGACCGCCACGAGGCCTTTATTGCCGGAGATAAGCTGGGAGTACTCAGCCAAGGTCAATTACAGCAGTGGGACAGCCCACAGGATACTTATCAGAAGCCAAAGAATTTGGCGGTTGCGAGAATCGTTAGTGAAGGGAACATTATCTCCGGCACTGTCCTGGGCAATGACCTGATCAGCACCCCATTAGGGGAAGTAAATATGCCGACAGCTGCATACGAAAATGGCGATAGGCTCAAACTATTTGTGCGCAGTGAGGATATTGCCGCAGGCGAACATCCCGGTGCGGTTATGGCTCAGGTTGTGGAAAAGAATTTTCTCGGCAATCAAGTGAGCTATCGCTTTCAGTTAGCCGCAGGGGAAACTGTCGAGGCCGCTTTGAATGCAAATCTTCAAGCCGCTCCCGGTGATAAACTTCCCCTACGTCTCTCCTCTGCGCTGGTGTTTGACCAGGCCCGATAGCAGCTATCAAGACAGGGCGGGCGCTTCAGAGCTCGCCAGGGCTGTGCGCTCCTCACCTCTGCGCCACCCAATGGAACGGCTCAGTAATATCACCGGAATCAATCCCACCAGGACAATCAATAAAGCCCCCAGGGCCGAGCGTTCCAACATCTCATCAGAAGCAAACTGGTAAACATAAGTCGCTAAGGTATCAAAGCCGAAGGGGCGCAGTAACAAAGTAGCCGGCAGTTCTTTCATACAGTCTACAAAAACCACCAAGCCACCTGTGAGCAGGCCGGTACGCACCAAGGGGAGATGCACAGCCCATAGGGTTTGCCAGCTATTACGTCCTAGAGAGCGGGCAGCCCTATCCATTGATGGGGTTACTTTCTCCAGACTGGATTCTATGGCCCCCGTGGATACCGCCAGGAAGCGCACCGTGTAGGCAAAAATAATGGCAAAAATACTGCCGCTTAACAGTAGTCCTATAGAGATATCGAAGTGTTCACGTAAAAAAGCATCGACGGCATTATCAAAAGCGGCCAGTGGAATCAGGACTCCAATCGCCAATACCGCCCCAGGCATTGCATAACCCAACTTGGAAAAGCCGACTAAAAGCTTCACAGACCTCTTGGGTTGCAGCCGCTTACCATAAGCCAGCAGCAAGCCCAGCAATACAGAGACCAGTGCCGCTGCGATAGACAGCAACAAGCTATTGCTGGCGATCTGTATAAAATCTTCACTCCAGTAGCTGGAAAAGTTACTCAGTGCGTATCTACACAGAACCAGCAGGGGGATAATAAAACCAGCCACCAACAGTAACCCGCAAAACAAAAAAGCTACAGCGGATCGCCAGCCATGCAACACATAGCGTTCACGCTGGGAATTTGGCGATTGTACAAAGTGCTTCTGTCTCGCCCGCCCCATTCGCTCCAACGTAATTAGCAGAACAACAAAAATCAGGGTACTACAGGCAATTTGTGCCGCCCCGCCTAAATTACCGTGGCTCAGCCAGGTATCGTAAATCCCGACACTCAAGGTGCGCACGGCAAAAAAGTCGACAGTGCCGAAATCGTTCAGGGTTTCCATCAATACCAGTGACAGGCCCACCGCAATTGCCGGGCGTGCCATTGGTAGGGATACGCGCAAGAAGCTCTGCCAGGGCGTGCAGCCCAGTGACCGACTCGCGGCCCGTATACTGCCGCACTGTTCGATAAACGCTGCGCGCGCGAGCATGTACACGTAGGGAAAGAGCACCAGTGACAGCATGGCAATAGCCCCACCCATACTGCGAATCTCCGGGAACCAATAATCCCTGGCCGTCTGCCAACCAAACCAGGCCCGCAAGGACTTTTGCACGGGGCCCGCATACTCCAGCAAATCTGTATAGACGTAAGCAATCACATAGGCGGGAACAGCAAACGGCAGTAGCAATGCCCACTCAAACAAACGGCGCCCGGGGAACTGGCACATGCTCACTAGCCAGGCACTGCCCACACCTGCTATCAGCGTTACTAAACCGACACCACCAGCCAGAAGCATTGTGGAGGACACATAGTGGAACAGCACCGTGTCTAACAGGTGCGGCCAGATATTCTCTTCAGGAAAAAATGCCAACCAAAAGATAGATAGCACTGGCAAAGCTACTAGAAGGGAAATAGTAGCTACCAGAAGCAGCCAGCGGGAAGCTGATAAATTCGCTCGGTTTAGCATGAATTAAGAAATCAAAAGCTCATTATAAAAGAACGGCCCTGGTCTCTCGACAGGGCCGTTCGAATAAGGCTGAGATAGTGCTGCCAGTATGCGGGGCAGCAATTCTCACTCAGTTAACCATTCTAAAAGTCAAAGCGTACTTCATCAACCATACGGGAAGCCGCCGGAACGTAGGAACCGATTTCAGTGAGACTCAGATCGTCTTCCTTAAATTCACCCATATACTCCTTAATCAACTCAGAGCGGGCCGTGCCGAGGCGCACCGGGAACTCAAAATTTTTCTCAGCGTAAGAGTATTGAGCATCGGCGCCACTAAGGAATTCCAGCAGCTTAACAGCATTTTCACGGTTGGGAGCATGCTTGGTCAGCGCCGCGCCGGAAATAAACATATGGGTACCGCGATCCTTCTGGTTAGGGAAGATCAGGTTTACTGATTTGGCCCAATCCACCTGCTCCGGCTGCTCCTTATTGGTGATCATTTTACCGAAGTAGTAGCTGTTACCCAGGGAAAGGTCACAGACACCTTCACTAATGGCCTTAACCTGGGCGCGGTCATTGCCCTGCGGCTTACGCGCCAGATTCGCTTTCACGCCCTTCAGCCACTCTTTGGTTTCTGCTTCACCGTGGTGGGCAATCATGGAAGCGATCAAAGATAGGGTGTAAGGGTGCTTACCGCTGCGGGTACAGATTCGGCCCTTCCACTTGGGATCAACCAGTTCTTCGTAGCGAGTGATTTCACCGGGCTTAACGCGGTCTTTGGAGGCGTAGATTAAACGCGCTCGGGTGGTCAGGCCGAACCAGTTGCCGGCCTCATCACGGAATTGTGTCGGGATATTTTGCTCCAACACCTCGCTCTTCACCGGCTGGGTCAACTGCTTGTTCAGCAGGTCCATCAGGCTGCTGGTGTTGGAAGTGAGCACCAAATCTGCCGGGCTGTTACGCCCCTCGCGCTGCAGGCGCTCGTTGAGCCCCTTGCTGGCATACACCACCTTTGTCTCAATACCGGTTTTCTCCGTGAATTCCTCCAGTATCGGCTCAATTAGGAAGGGCTGGCGGTAGGAGTAAATATTCACTTGCTCCGCGGCATTGGCCCCAATGGCACCAAGCAAACCAACAGTTGCAATCGCTTTTTGAAATAGAGACCTGGTAAACATGAGATTCTTATCACCCCCGGGTTGATTTGAGAAGCATTCTCATTTGAGTAAAAGATAATGTCAACCTGAAACCTCTGTACTCAGCAAAGTCGCAAAATTCCTCCTATGCTTAGATTCAAGCTAGTCACCTGCAGAGGCTCTATGCATTACCTTATTCTGCCACTCGCTCTGGTTGTTGCCCTATCCGGCTGCGACCGCAAGGGTGAGCCCCATAAGGCCCAGTCATCGGATAGTGAAGTAACCGCTGGTCAAACAGCCAGCGAAGCAATGAAGCAACCGATTCAGCAAAACGCAAACAGCACGGCGGAGGTCCCCTCCGATCAGCTACAGGAGACCGCCTCGGGCAGTGAAACCATTTGTACACCGGGTTGGTTTACCTGGGTACAGCGACAAGTAATGGCCCAACAAGATGGAGACCTGAAAGAGATGTACCCATCAGGCCTGCCCCCCGTTGGCAGTGCGGAGTGGTTTGATGCAATCACCAAGCTGACGGGCGGTAACCTGGCCAATGTGAAGCCCGGCAGCCCGGAGTGGTGCCTGGCAATTCAGAAACGCCTTAGTCACCCCGGTGACCAAGGCCTGTAAGGCAAGCAATAGGCCAAGCATCTTGCTAAGCAAAAGCGAGATGTAAACCTTCTATTACCCGGTCAATTTTTCAACCGGGCCCGAAAGCGAGGTAGTGAAAAATGAAGTTCTTCAGCAGAATGTTGCTGGCACTAATCGCCGCAACCACGCTACAAACCGCCATCGCCAACGAAAAACCCCCACCCGGGGCAATGGCACTCTCTATGGTGCTCACAAAGTTAGAGCAACAGGGTTATACCCCAATTGTTGAGGTAGACCTGGAAAGAGGACAATGGAAAGTGGAGGCTTACAAGGGCGATCAAAAATACGACCTGATTGTGGATCCCAATTCGGCAGAGGTTCAATCCGAAAAACCCGATAACAGCTAATGTGTGTAACCCAGGGCTACTCCCTCTAGCCTTTTTGCCCCGGAGTAGGGACACGCCGGGGTGGGCCAGAATACTTCACAGTTTTAACAAGTGTGGTTGCAACTCACGTAACCGCAGTGATTATGTCTATCTACTGACGTAATTGGTCAATCACCGCTGAGATGAATGAGTTAGTCTGGGGTAAGACAAACGCCCAAGGATAATAATATGACCATCCAGACCCTCACCCGGCAGGATGCAGACAAGGCGCTTCTCCAGAATCAGCTAGACAGCCAGCGCCGAGCCCATCACGCCAATCCCGTCCCCAGCTACCAGCAGCGAGTACAAGACCTCAAAACCCTGGCGCGAATGCTACGTGAACAGCAGGAGGCGATTGTAGAAGCCATATGCTGCGATTACGGCAATCGCTCACGGGAGGAAACTCTGCTACTGGAGATATACCCTGCCCTTGCCGGTATTAAGGATGCGATCAAGAACGTCAAAAAGTGGATGAAACCCCGCCGGCGCCATATCGACTTCAAGGCCTATCCCCTGTCAAAAAATACGGTGGTCCCTCAACCCCTGGGGGTAGTCGGAGTAATAGTGCCGTGGAACTTCCCAATTAACCTGAGTATTTCCCCGCTGACCAATATCTTTGCCGCCGGCAATCACGCGATGGTCAAAATGTCGACCAACTCCAGCCGGCTGGCCGAGTTATTAAAAGAGATCAGCCCCAAGTATTTTCCTGAAGAAAAGCTTTCTTTTATTCCTGACTACGGCGAAATAGGCCCACTGTTTTCTAGCCTGAAATTTGACCACCTGATTTTCACCGGCTCCAGCACCACAGGTCGAGCCGTGATGCGCTCCTGTGCAGAAAATCTCACTCCAGTCACATTGGAGTTGGGTGGAAAGTCACCGGCTATCATCGCCCCAGATTTTCCTATCGAAAAAGCCGCGGAGCGTCTTATCCATTGGAAAATGGTCAATGCGGGCCAGATATGTGTCAATGTGGATTACCTATTCGTACCGGAAAACCAGCTGGACAATTTTATCGAACATGCAAGCCGGCTGATTAAAAAACACTTCCCAAACTGGCAGAGCCCTGACTATACCTCCATTATCGACAGTGCCGCCTACCAGCGCCTGTGGAAAACTCTGGATGATGCCGTCGACAAGGGAGCCAAGGTTTACGATCTAAGCGAGGGGGAGCTCAAGCGGAACGATAGCCTGCGAAAATTCCCCCCTCATCTGTTAGTCAATGTAAACAAAGATATGCTGGTGATGCAGCGGGAAATTTTTGGGCCTCTCCTACCGATTATGACCTATTCCAGGCCCGAAGAGGTTATAGACTATATCAATGCCCAGCCAAGACCGCTGGCAATTTATCCCTACACCAACGATAAGGATCTACAAAATCGCTATATTGAACAGATTATGTCTGGCGGTGTGTCGATAAATAACTGCGTGTTACATGTTGGCCAGCACGATATTCCATTTGGCGGCGTTGGGGAGAGTGGTATGGGACACTACCACGGCTACGAAGGGTTCCTCACCTTCTCCAAACTGAGGCCAATTTATCAACAGGGACCTATCGATCTACTAAGGTTAATGCGCCCACCCTATGGAAAGTTTTCCAATAGACTATTAAATTTTATGCTCAAGATGACTCGATAAAACTGGGCACTAACTGGGTGCGAGTAGTCAAAACCCTTTCCTGAAAAACGATAACCCGGCGAGCCTTCTCCCCGGGTTAATTTTTAGTTTTTCCTGATATTCCGTTAAAATCACTGGCGTAATGATCATCCTCTGTCCACACTAAAAACATGGCTTGGTTGTAGTGTTGGAGCCTTGTGTGAGTTTTATCGTAACGATCATGCTCGTTAGTAATTTGACAAACCCTATTCCCCCAGGACTGGACCCCAACAAGCCAGCCCCCATCTACGATAGCCCAGACCTCTATGAGGCCACCCCTTCGGTGATCGCACTCGATCCCTCCACTATTCGCTCAAAGCTCTACCATTTGGGATTTAAACCAATTACCAGCATGCGCTTTGTTGGTGGACGCTGGAAAATTCAAGCGGTTTACCTGGGAGAACTCAGAGCCCTGGAGGTGAACCCAGACAATGGAATTATTATCGCGGATCGCCCAGCCAAATAGGCAATATGAGCACACCAATGGAGCCGATGCAAAAAGGAAAGATACTAATACTCGGGGCCGGCTCCATTGGATCTTACTTAGCCGCAAAATTTTTTCAAACAAATTATCATGTAGATGTTATAGGAAGAAAGGCTGACAGGATTGGGGATCGACTTCACATCAATAACCAGGCATTTGATTTTCCACTGACCTCAAGTGAGGTCAATATACAGTTAACCTACGATTTCATTTTCTTGACATGCAAAGTCTTTGATCTAAAAAAAAATCTGCATAAATTAAAGGAAAGAAGCCCAAAATCAAAAGTTATAATATTACTGCAAAACTGTCTCTTTGATATTTCCGAACTTGAACGCACTTATAATCAGGACTTAACTAGCATTCTGGTGTATGACGGCTTCAATTTAATCGAGAACAGATTAAAGCACACTCAGGGTTCTGGATTTCTCATTGGGAGCGACAAACACACAGAAAGCTTACTTCACCTATTTAAAGACTCACACATAGAAATAAAAAAAACTGAAAATATCCAACAGCATCGAATTGAAAAAGCCATTTATAACTGTGTGATAAATATATTCTCTGCCACCCACTCAAAAACCATCAAGGAACTATTTGCCGACGCAGAAATAACTGAACACATGCAAAATATACTCTATGAATCTCATGAAGTTCTGTCACAAGAAATGGAGATTGCACAAACTAAAGAGATAATGTGGGATAACCTAAGTCGACTCGCCAGTAATCTGGACCACCATACATCAACCTACCAGGACGTCAGAGAAAACAAAGTTACAGAGCTTGCCTTTTTAAATGGCTTTATTATTGATTTGGGGCGCAAAGTAGGTATAGCTACCCCCCTAAATATTGAGGCCGTGGATAAATTTAAGAGAAAATATCCCAATCTATATTGACTTTTCATGGCATCATGAAGAGTCGGACAAAGCTAAGCCACATACTATAAAAAAAAGATCACAGACCTTCCCTACTATTTTTCCAACTGTCTAACAGCTGACTTTAAAGTTACCCAGCATCCAGATACCCATTTGGCTATGGATATTACTCAATCAGGCAGTTATGAAAGTCAACAGGTGGCCAATTAATAGTGGATCGGGCACTGTAATTTATGCAAAGAGTAGCTTAAATAAGATGATAACCTCGGCCGACCCACATCACCCTGACGATTTATAGCATGTACTAGAAAAGATCTAAGAATCACACCATATTTATCAAAACGCCTGAATTCTTCTCGGAATCCTTTGCCGTGAGCGGGTAAATCACGCTCGCCCAATATAGATATTGACTACAGCACCCATACTACAAGAGTCAACCCAAATCTGCATTGAATACTGCTAAGAGTATTCAAAGTTTAGCCCCCCTTACAGCCTTAAATCATCTGAAGAGTTCAATGACGCTAACTGATAAAATTAATTTGCAGGCAGCAGTTCATAATGGGAAAATACCGGCATCAAAATCATTAAAGAAGAAAATAGGTCCAACAAAATAGATAATATGTGGAAATTTTTACCTAATTATGGTGACCTAACATTATACCCAGCATCCAATGTATCTAAATTTTGTGAATAGACTCAAACAATATTCAATGTCAGCTGTCTATCATAGGCGATAGACATTGAAACCCAGACCCTTGTCAACAACATTATTTTGTTTTTTAGCTGAATAAGCTTACGAGAAGCAGTCCACCCCCTCAAGTTAGGCAATTTAACTCTTATTGATTTATGCGTATCTGTATCATAGAAGACGATATAAAGTTAAGCCATTACCTTTTGAAAAGCCTCACCCAAGAAGGACATAGTGTTGAGCTTTGCCATGATGGAAAAACAGGGTTGATTCAAGCCAGCACTGAATCGTTTGATGCCATTGTACTTGATCGGATGCTTCCCGGTTTAAACGGGTTGAATTTACTAAAAGCTTTGCGAGAAATGAAAATATATACCCCAGTTTTGATGCTAAGCAATCTGGGGGAAGTAGATCATCGCGTTGAAGGATTACGTAATGGGTGTGATGATTACCTAGCCAAGCCGTTTTCATTCGCTGAGCTTCTAGCCAGAATAGAAGTAATTGGTAAGCGTCGCCCTCTGTCCAGCGCTCAAAAGTCCCTCATTGTTTCAGACCTTGAGCTAAACCTGTTAAGCAGACAAGCCCAGCGCAAAGACCGAAGAATCGATTTGTTAACTAGAGAGTTCAAGCTTCTAGAGTACTTGATGCTACATGAGGGGCAGGTCGTCACAAAAACTATGCTACTGGAGCAAGTCTGGGATCTACACTTCGATCCAAAAACCAACGTAGTTGAAGTGCATATTAGCAGACTCAGAAAAAAAATTGACCACCCACTCGAAACCCCACTTATTCATACGATTAGGGGGGCTGGATATGTCCTTCACAAAAAAGATTAAACTTCTGAAGAGTTCAAACTTCAAATTAGCGACTATTACATTCAGCCTTGTCTGCCTTAGCTCTACTATATCTCTAATAGCAACTTATTTTTTAACAAAAAAATCATTAGTTGAACCTGCGCTTTCTCTAATTGAGGAAACCGCCAAAGAGTCCATCACAGAGATCGACGAGCTTGGATTTTTTCACCCTAGAATATATCCTAAATTCCAAGAAATAAAACCTAAAAACTTTATCAATAACGAAGCATCACCGTCAAAATTCACAAAGAGCTATATAGAGTTTTTTACTAACCTTATTTCCCAAGAAAATTTAGATCAACAAGAAAAACTTGCCGCTCAGGGGCGACTATTTGCACTCGGTGAAGATATAAACCCACCACTAAAATATATACCCTCTATTCTGATTTGGCACTTGTTGAATAGCGAGTTCCCTGAAGACTTCCACGACTATATAGATAACATAACGGACGAGCGATTTAACGATTGGCCTGAATACCATAAAAAGATACAAAGTGATCAAACTTTACTTGCAAAGCACTATATCGAAGCCGAATATTTTTTAGACACCGAAGAGCTCTGTGTACAAATTTTAGACAGCAATCATAATTCCATCCTTAGCAATATCGAAAGACCTACGCCTGGAAATCTAAAATATAAGTCTGCGTACACAGTTATTTCTAACTCAGACTCCACATTTCAACAAGAAAATAACCAAAAGGTTTGCCTTGTAAAAGCTTATCCTCTATCCGATGGAGGTTCATTATTACTGGGAAGGGAATTCACCAGGGAATACGAATTACTGGAATTGCTTAAAACTATTATTTTTATAGGATTTTTAATTACCGTACTCATAAGCCTGTTATGTGGATATCTTGTATCCCGGCATGCCGTAAAAAGAATCAGTGAAATCAACCAAGTATGCCGTCAAATTAAGATGGGAGACCTTAGCAAACGCGTGCCAGTTAACAATAGTGGCAGCGACTATGATCAACTCGCTCTTCATATCAACTCAATGTTAGACAAAATCCAGCAGCTAATGTCTGGAGTGAAGCAAGTTTCCGACAATATTGCCCATGATCTAAAATCTCCTCTTACACGTCTCCGAGGCCAATTAGAATTATTACTCTCTATGGAAAAACTGGAGAGAGGGACTATTGAGGCTATCATAGACGAAAACGATAGGATTATTGATTGCTTTAATGCCTTACTAAGAATTTCACAAATTGAGCAAGGCGCACGTAGATCAGCGTTTAAGAGCTTTTCTTTACATCATGTCATTGACACACTCGTCGATGTCTATGAACCAACATTCCAAGATCTGGGAATACAATTATCCCTTAATTCAAATGATGAACAGCATTTTATCTATGGGGATAAAGAGCAATGGTCACAAGCTATTGCCAACCTATTGGACAATGTAATTAAGTATGCCCCCCACAGTGGAAATCTAGATATAAGCCTAACTACTTCTTTCCATAAAGATGGGAACTACCTTCACTTAGAATTGCATGATAGAGGACCTGGAATTCCAGAGGACGACCTTCAAAAGGTCTTTGAAAGGTTTTATAGACTGGAATCACACAGGCATACGAGAGGTAATGGGCTAGGGCTGAGTCTTGTAATGGCTGTTTGTAATTTACATAATGCCAAAATCAAACTCAACAATTGCAAAGGGTTACTTGTTCAGATAGATATTCCAATAAGGAAGAAATCACACTTCCAAGACTCATCTAGCTCCAAGAACATTGAAACGGCTCAACTATAATGATCTTGCAAGTAATATAGATGTAATAGGACACGTTTATACCTTAACGTTGAAGAAAAGTTAGCTGTTCCAAAGGCAGCTATCCTTCAGGATAGCTGCCTTTCTAATTACTCACTCAATTTAAACTAAGAATTACTAGGATTAACCGTTTACATCAAGATTTGGTTTAATATCAATAGTTACGTCTGAAGTTGCTGCCACAGGTAGCCATATGATTAAACTTTGAGTGCCATCTGTATCCCTGATAATACCTGTTTTTGCTTCAGTTAAAATTTGACCATTATATTTTACCTGTGGGAGTTCATTTGATCCCCATTGGCGAACAACTAATGTCGGGTTCTGTAAAGGATTTGTATCACTGGCCTTTACCATCAGGGATATTTCATTTGCTGCTTTTGAAGCTGTCAGTCTATAAGCACGCTCGTCAGTAATATAAGTGACCGTATTACTGTCAGCGCCCTTGATAGCATTCATTTTAGGCGGAGAGATCCATGATTTTGCCAAACCTTGTAGATCTGTTGGGGTACCCTGGGTAAAACCATACATCATAGATCCCGTACCATACTCAAAAGCTTCAAGATTCCCGACTGCAAAGTGAGATACTCGATCGTTGGTAACAGAAAATCGACCATCTGAAGGGATTTGTGCCACCGGCCAATGATTCCACGGCCCCGCAAAGGGGAAAACACTGCCCAAGAAGTCAATATACTCTGAGCTTTCCTCATTAGAGGAGGGGAAGAAACCTCCGCCCTGACTTACTCCGAAGACCTTCCAATTAGTTTGGCTATTCAGAACAGCAATATTACCAGGCAAAGGCGTCTGATCATTATCCGGCCTAGGATATAGGACATCAAAACTTTCACCTGTAAGACCTGAAATTGAAACCGCATTGTAATTCAAAAAGTCTTCAGCTTTTTGATCCGGACCCAGCAGCCATTGAAAGTCCTGATAAAATTCAATCCCCCCTTCATCAGCCGCAGGATGATAAAACACATCCCGGATTGCCACACCATCGGGATAAATTGTATGCACCTCATCAATATAAGCAGTATTCATTACAGGCAAATCAAATACATCTGCCGCAGCATAACGCCAGTGAACTTTAACCCGTGCCGATGTATTTTCAATCATACGAACATGGGTACGTAAGGCCGCTTTATCAGACATATGCTCGGCCAAAGAGACGATTGGATTGAAAACTGAGGCTGGTGTTTCAGGATCATCCGGGTCTGGTATTATCAGTTCAACACTCTGGTCAGACATCCACCGATTATCTGTTACGAGGTTCATACCATGAGAAGTTCCTCGCCAATAAACATAGCTAATTGGCTTATCATCGAATCGGACAACAATATCCTCGCTCTCTGTCACTCTCCACATATTATCCCAAGCATCATTAAATTCTAATTTTGTATAGATGCCACCAAATTTTTGCGGGTATTTTTCCAGATCAGGCAGTTGCCGCTTTTTGTAGCTTGAATCAGGATCACTTTTTAATGCAGATTTAAAGCCATTATAGGTATCGGTAAACTCCTTAGCGGTTAGTGCTCGATTATAAAGAGCGATTTCATCAACTGCCCCTTCAATACCAAATAGACTCGAGAAATGATTGAACTCATCAACTTCACCTTCCCGCACCCCATCGGTGGCAGGTAATGCTGATTGATTCATACCAATTATTAATGGCATATCAGGGGTTGATAGATCTATATTTAAGGCTTGACTTTTATCTGCTATCCCGTTGATAAACAGGGATACATCATTTCTTGCTGAAACGCCAACCTGAACCCACTGATTCCTTGGAATGACACTTTGGGAGACTAGTGTTTTACCATTCGCAGTAAACAACAGCTTTCCGCTGGAATTTACTCCAAAATAGAAGCCCTCTTTTCCTACTTCCTTCGACTGGTGAATGATAGGTGCATTGTTCCAAGGATATGCCGCTAGATTGATCCAAGCTTCAATAGAAACAGAGTTACTTAGTTTAGGAATTTCATCCTGCGCCACAACCACAGCAGACCTGTAACCATCTAAAGAGAGCGCCGAACCAGATACACCACCAATCCAATCACCACCATGACTGTCAATATATCCTGTAGCTGAATTCTGGCTATCGGTAGTACTAGTGCCCTCCCCTTCATCAAACTTCCAGTACGCTATAGGTTGATTTGGGAGTGAACGGTTAACAATCGCTCTCTTATTAATATCTGCAGCATCTAACACCAAGGAACCAGGCTTTTCATGCACATCAACAATACCGCTTTCCGTGAGGCGCATAGTTTGAAGTACAGATCCTTTACCCGCCTTCCAATCTGTAATGCTGTCAGTACCCGGGCGATATAAACGCGTGATACTGCCATCGTGAGTGATGGTAAATATCTCGTGAACCACCCCTTCGGGATCTCTTCCTTTCAATGCATCGGCTTCAGGAAAGTAGCGCCAATGAATGACAATTTTTTTATCTGTCTGCTCTAAAATACGAACAAAGGAAAAATCATTTGACTTATCAAACCGTACATTTGCTTCACCAGGAATATCAGCCAAATGGTCAACAGGTGTCGAACCACCCGAAAAATGCCAAACGGGTCTATAACTATGTTCGCGCGAAAAAACAAATTTGCCTTTTCCATCAATGTTGACAATAACATCGGCATAGGGGCCTGAGATTTTTTCTGGAATATCTGGTGAATTAACACGAGTATAATACGCAAAAAAACCTTTCTCTGTTTGAGTGAAGCCATCTTGTGGCGCTTTTGATTCTGATGCCACACCCTGATTAGAGTTAGTCGAATCTTTACAACCTAGCACGGCAAGACATATAGCCAGCACAAGGTTACCTTTTGGCGTTAACATATCTACTCTTTCCTCTCATTTAATGAGAAAGAGTTTAAAAGAGCAGCTTAACGTCAGGCTGGATTGAACATTAAATATATTTAATATACATATATAAATAGCAATGATTACTTCAACGGAGTTATTCAGAGGCCCCTTAGTGTGTTCTTATTCCTAAAAACACCCTAGTTTTCTCATTTGGAGTTGCGCCTGTAGGGTTTACCAGTAAATCAGTCCACTTTTCAAATTAAGCTATCGACCTCCCCCCCCCGATAATTGCCACTTCCAATCTCAACAGTGTATATCTGGAGTCAGCGATCTTTGTTTCCTGCCTATTAAATTAATTACAGCTAAAATTCCACCTATCAATGACACACTCAAGGGAACCGTTGAGCTTCTTACTGAACATGCTGAAGTCATAGGATTTAAGGCACAACCAAAAAATTTAAGTGAAAAGCCTTGGCCTGTTACTGAATTCATACTGCTTTGTACTGCGCACCACAATAAAAACTGGCCCTATCTTTTGCTCTTATTTTTATTATTCAAAAAAAAAGCCCCGCATTTGCGGGGCTTTTTAGAGAGGCTAAATGGCCGGCTTACATCATGCCGCCCATACCGCCCATACCACCCATGCCGCTCATATCAGGAGCAGCCGGCTTGTCTTCCGGGATCTCTGCAACCATGGCTTCAGTGGTGATCATCAGGCCAGCGATAGAAGCAGCCGCTTGCAGTGCAGAGCGAGTTACTTTAGCTGGGTCCAGGATACCCATTTCCAGCATATCGCCGTACTCGCCAGTAGCTGCGTTGTAACCGAAGTTACCTTCACCTTGCTTCACTTTATCAACAACTACAGACGCTTCGTCACCGGCGTTGGCAACGATCTGACGCAGAGGCATTTCCATAGCGCGCAGGGCTGCAGCGATGCCGTGGTTCTGGTCTTCGTTGTCACCAGTTACAGTGATAGCCTGGGTAGCGCGAACCAGAGCGGTACCACCGCCAGGTACTACACCTTCCTCTACTGCAGCGCGGGTAGCGTGCAGTGCGTCTTCAACGCGGGCTTTCTTCTCTTTCATTTCTACTTCAGTAGCGGCGCCTACTTTGATTACCGCAACACCGCCAGCCAGTTTGGCTACGCGCTCTTGCAGCTTCTCTTTGTCGTAGTCGGAAGAAGACTCTTCGATCTGCGCACGGATCTGGCCAACGCGAGCTTCGATGTCTTTAACATCGCCAGCACCGTCAACGATTACAGTGTTCTCTTTGGACAGGGTTACGCGCTTAGCAGTACCCAGGTGCTCCAGAGTAGTACCTTCCAGCTCCAGACCAACTTCTTCAGAAATTACGGTGCCGCCAGTCAGGATAGCGATGTCCTGCAGCATGGCTTTACGACGGTCGCCGAAGCCAGGCGCTTTAACAGCAGCTACTTTAACGATGCCGCGCATGCTGTTTACAACCAGAGTAGCCAGTGCTTCGCCTTCTACGTCTTCGGCGATGATCAGCAGCGGCTTGGAAGCTTTAGCTACTTGCTCCAGCAGGGGCAGCAGGTCACGGATGTTGGAGATTTTCTTGTCTACCAGCAGGATGAACGGATTGTCCAGCTCGGCAGTCATGTTCTCTTGGTTGGTGATGAAGTAAGGAGACAGGTAGCCGCGGTCGAACTGCATACCTTCTACTACGTCCAGCTCGTTTTCCAGGCCGGAACCTTCTTCAACGGTGATAACACCTTCTTTGCCAACTTTTTCCATAGCTTCAGCAATGATGGTACCAACGCTCTCGTCGCTGTTAGCGGAGATAGTACCTACCTGAGCAATAGACTTGGTGTCGGCGCAAGGAGTGGACAGGCTCGCAATGTGCTCAACAGCAGCAACTACGGCTTTGTCGATACCGCGCTTCAGGTCCATTGGGTTGAAGCCAGCAGCTACGGACTTCAGGCCTTCGGTTACGATAGCCTGAGCCAGAACGGTAGCAGTGGTGGTGCCGTCACCAGCAGTGTCGGAAGCTTTGGAAGCAACTTCCTTCACCATTTGCGCACCCATGTTTTCGAACTTGTCTTTCAGTTCGATTTCTTTGGCTACGGAAACACCGTCTTTAGTTACGGTAGGAGCACCGAAGGACTTGTCCAGAACTACGTTGCGGCCTTTAGGACCCAGGGTAGTTTTAACGGCGTCTGCCAGAATGTTTACGCCTTTCAGCATTTTCTGACGAGCGTCGTCAGCGAAAATTACGTCTTTAGCTGCCATGATTCTTATTCCTCAAATTCTTTGTGCGAGTAACGTTGGGTGCTTAAATTAGCCTTCCAACACGCCGTAGATGTCACCTTCGTTCATGATGATCAGCTCTTCGCCGTCCACCTTGAGGGTATTGCTGTCGGCGTAGCGACCGAAAACAACAGTGTCACCTACCTTGACTGACAGTGCGCGAACATCGCCATTGTCCAGCAGTTTGCCCTCACCCACGGCTACCACTTCGCCTTGGTTCGGCTTTTCCTTGGCAGCGCCCGGCAGTACGATACCGCCAGCTGACATCGCTTCTTCTTCCTTACGGCGTACTACGACGCGGTCGTGTAAAGGACGAATTTTCATGGATAAGTTCTCCATTGAGTCGTTTTTTAAGGTTTTTCAACATCGGCGGTACCAGCCCTAGGGGCCAGTAACCTCACCCCTCCCTGATTATCAGGGGCGGGGTTTAATTCAGAGTTGCTCCCTATCTATGGGCGCGAGAATAGATTTCAACACTCTTCTGTGAAAAAACTACAAAAGTACCGGGTGAAGAGTAAAAATGTGCACTATTTAACCAAATCAGTCTTTATCACGCTTGTGGCCCACCTGTTCTCTAGACTTTTTCTCATCTCGTGAAAACTCTCCCTCGATGATGTCTGGACCACGCTGACTGGAGTCGGATCTGTGGGGGCCACCGGGGCGGACTATGGTGACATGACGCAACAGTCTTCCCAATAGCAGTTGGCGCAACCCCGGTATCAGGCAGGCAAATCCGATGGCATCGGTGATAAATCCAGGGGTCAGCAGCAGCGCGCCGCCCACAGCGAGAAAAATCCCCTCGACCATCTCTTTGGCGGGAATATCACCGGTACGCATCTTCTCCTGAGCCCGCATCAGGGTCGACAACCCCTGGCGACGCAGGAGGGTTACACCAACGATGGCTGTCAAAAATACCAGTCCAATGGTTGGCAAGGCGCCGATTTCTCTCCCTACGGTGATTAACACCCACATTTCAAGTACAGGTAGGACTATAAATAGAAGCAGCAAGGGACGCATAGAGAGAATTCCTGATCTAAAAGCCCATCCCAACTATAAGGGCGAGAAGGAGCTTGAGGTGTTGTCGATATGCTGAAGTAAATGGAGTGGCGAGGCAAATTATTCAAGGGCGCCATATTCAACCCCACAATAACCGGGAGAGAGGGAGGCTTAGATGGCAAGCGAACAGCAGGATGCCTTGGAGGCACCGACCATTGGTCGCAGCCGACATTTAGTCGATGATATTTTGGCCGAGGCCGATGTTCGAATTAATGGTGACAGACCCTGGGACATCCAGCTGCACCGGGAAGAAGCACTGGACGAGATTGTCGCTCGTCAAAGTTTGGGGTTGGGCGAGACCTATATGCGAGGCGACTGGGATGTTCCGGCTTTAGATCAGTTTATGACCCGTGTGATCAAGGCAGACCTAGATCGTCATATGAAAACCTGGCGCAATACCTGGCGCTATCTGCGCAGCTATTGCATCAACCTGCAAAGTCGCAATCGAGCCTTCGAAGTGGGTGAACACCACTACGATCTCGGCAATGAATTTTACGCCGCCATGCTCGACAGCCGCCTTACCTACAGTTGCGGTTACTGGAAAGATGCGCAAACCCTGGATGAGTCCCAGGAGGCAAAACTGGACCTCATATGCCGTAAACTGCAATTAGAGCCCGGTATGAAGCTGCTGGATATCGGCTGCGGCTGGGGAAGCCTGATTGGCTATGCCGCGCAAAAATACCAGGTAGAGTGTGTTGGTATCACCATATCCCGCGAACAGCGGGCTTATGCCTCGGAGCGCTATGCCAATCTGCCTATTAAGGTACACCTGCAGGATTATCGTGCTCTTAATGAGCGCTTTGACCGCATTGCCAGTGTTGGCATGTTCGAGCATGTGGGCCACAAAAATCATAAAGCCTTTATGGAAGTCGGTAAGCGCTGCTTGAAGAAAGACGGTATTTTACTCCTGCACACCATCGGTAAATCCAAGCCCACCAATACAGACCCCTGGTTCGAAAAATATATTTTCCCAAATGGCGAAATACCAACAGCAGTGCGAATATCCCAAGCTGCGCAGGGAATTTTCACCAGTGAAGATTTACACAATTTCGGGCCGGACTACGACAAAACACTCCTGGCCTGGCATGAAAATTTTGAACGCAATTGGCCCCGCTTTGCAGATCGTTACGGAAGAAAGTTTTCTCGCATGTGGCGATTTTATTTATTAACCAGCGCTGCAACATTTAGATCACGAAGGCTGCAGTTGTGGCAATGGATGTTTTCCAATAATCGCACCGGTGGGGTGGAACGTATTTGCTGAGCAAATACAACGCCTATCCATGCGAATATAAACACATTTAAAATTGAGCACGGGTGACTGGCCAAAAGACAGCCACCCAGCTCTTGCCCTCTTCATCAAGCGCCCTACCTATCCTACAGGCCAGCCTCACTGGTTAAGGATTTCCTGCAATGCATTTCTTATTTGAAACTACTGATGGCCTAAAGCTGCTGATACAAATTCACACCTTCACAGCGATTGTCCTCACCGTTCTTGCTATCCCGCTGACCATATTGATGAAGAAAGGGAGCATCTACCACCGCGCCTGCGGTATAACCTCATTGTTACTAGCCGTTATATTTTCTGGTAGCGCAATATTAATGCTTTTTAACCCATTCATTGTCCCACACCTGAAAGCAGACATCCCCAAATATCAGATAGATACCGCCTATGTGTACAACACGCATCCGGATCTTTTATTGCTTGGGCTAATTTCTATATTCTGCTATGCGATATTTTCCGCTTATCGCATCTGGCCTAGAACCAAACACTCAAAAGATGACCGTATTACTTCCAACCTTTTCGATTGGCTATTGACCCTGGTGGCTGCCTGGGTAGCCATTTTTTATTTCCAGGTGTTCTTGTATGACATTGGCCATCACCCCAGCTATGCCAATATCTTTCTTGTCCCATCAGCAATCATGTTGATTTTTGCCGCGTTCGACGTTTATACCTTTACTTTTCGCCCTCATATTTCCGGCAGGCCCTGGTGGGCTTTACATATGAGCAAGATGCTTCTCGCCTGGATCACACTGATAAAAGGTTTTTTATTCAGAGACTTTCATTTATCTCTCAACAAGACTGTTTTCCACGAAGTCATGTCCACTGTTGTATGGATCGTTGTCTGCTTAATAATCTACCTAATCTTTCGCAAGAGATTTAGCCAACTGAGTAAACAGGGAAGCCCAAAAAATAAGCCATGAGTCGGCTATTGAAATAGCCTGAATTAGACTTAGGCCAGGGAAAAATATCAGGATTGGGGAAGGAATAGGTTAAAAGGGTGAACAGTGTTCACCCTTTTAACTAGATCTCTGGGCTACTAGAGACGCGCACCACCATCAACATCTAGAACACGACCAGTGATAAAGTCATTTTCCAGGATGAAGGTAACGGTGGAGGCAATCTCATCCTGATCCCCGAGACGGCGCAGCGGCACCTGTTTTACCAGGCTCTCCAGGATCTCTGGGCGCATCTGCGCAACCATATCGGTGCCAATAAAACCCGGGGCAATTGCGGCCACCCGTACACCGTAGCGGGCCAGTTCGCGGGCCCAAGTTACCGTCATTGCGGCAACCCCCGCCTTACTGGCAGAGTAATTGGTTTGCCCCATATTGCCGGCACGGGAAAGACTGGAGATATTAATCATTACCCCGCCTTTGCCACTCTCCGCCATAATCCCCGCAGCCGCTCGACCACAGAGGAAAACGCCGGTCAGGTTCACATCAATTACCGATTGCCACTGGGCCAGAGACATTCGGTCAGTCACTTTGCCTTCTTTACATTTCAGCAACATGCCATCGCGCATAATACCGGCATTATTGATCAGCACCTGCAGGCCACCGAAGTCCTCAGCAATTTGCAGAAAGCCCTTGTCCACCTCTTCTTCATTGGCGACATTGATCACATAGCTACGCGCCTCTGCGCCGTGCTGCTCACAAGCGGCGACGCTCTGCTTGAGACCGTCCTCGTTGACATCAATCAATGCCAGCCGGGCTCCGCGCGCAGCCAGGTATTCCGCCATTGCACGCCCTAAACCTTGGCCCGCGCCAGTAATCGCCACTATGCTGCCGGCAATCTGCATGATGAACTCCTTATTTTTTAATATTTTATTGCGGTTGTGCCCTGACACCTTCCCTAACAGAATGTGCCAGCAAAATCTTACCATTCATAACCGACACCCACGGTTACCTTGGTATCTTCTTTTTCACTCTCCAGTGACGGGGTATTGTCGTATTGCCACTGATAGCCAATTTCCATTAAAACACCTTCCACCAATGGGGTGCGCACCCCGACTTTGGCATTCGCCTGATAGTCATCACCGTGATCAAAGGATTGCAGTGTTTCCTGGTCGAAGTAAATTTCCGGGCCGAGGGAAAATTTATAGCGATAATTCATCGCTATGCGACCCGCAACATACTGGTCATCCTGGCCTTCGCTCAGTTCTGCATCGATAAAGTCTTCCTGCAGGCTACTGACACCGCCTTCCAGGGAAAAAGCGGTTTTATCGGTATCGTAAAACAAGTAACCCAGACCGAGACCCATCGTGGTGCCCAAGTCTAAGTTTCGTGCTTCTTCGTGTTCGAGCGCTGTATTCGCCGCGGCAAACCATTTTTCCGCAAAGATCCAGCGGAGATCATAAGTGAACTGATATTTTTCCAGGTCACCGTCGGCTTCACTGTCCTGATTCTGATATAGGGCACTGAGCAAGTGATGGAAGTCTCCGTGACGCACATCCAGATTAATATTTGCATCTAGATCTTCGCGCTCACGGTTGCCGGATTCAAAGACCCCGCCCGCACTGACATTGCCATGGAATACCACCGGGTTACTGACAAAGTGGGGATAGGGTTCGGCGCGCTCAACACCGGGAAAATCTATCAACCAACCATCTCCCTCTGCGCAATAAACTTCCCATTGTTCCTGGTGGTGCCCCGCCAGGGTACAAGGCTCATCGCGCCCGGCAATTTTCAAGTCAGTATCGACATCCATAGAAACAACTTTGGACTTATCAACTTTGACCTGGCCAAAAGTTTCTGACTTCCAAATTACCTGCTCGCTATCAACCAGAACCAGCTCTCCCTGGATACGATCACCATTCTCAAGGGTGAGCACACCGGCATGGAGTGACAAAGGGGCCAGGCAGAGAAGAGTTTGCGTGAAAAACTTAGACAAGCGTGTCGATAGAACCACAGGAGGACCTTAAAGTTTCTGGGTGAACCAACAGTGAAAACCGTTCTAAAAAAAACGAAACAAGCTGCAATAATGCCATAACTGTCAATAATCTGGCACGCCGTTACTACTCAACAAGCAAAAGGAAAAAACGGGCACGGCAGCTTTAGATACGCATTTATAGCCTATTCGGCACCAATTGCGGCAAACTGAGGCAAACTTCCGATAAGTGGTTAAGTAGAGAGATTTAGTGAGCGAAGAACAAACTAGCAGTGCACTTGCCAGAATATGTCGCGTTTTGGCCTCAATCCCAAGTGGCTATGTAGTCACTTATGGGGATTTGGCAGAAATGGCCGGCTTTCCCAGAGCAGCTCGACTCGCCGGCCAACAACTGAGGAAGTTACCCAAAGACACAAATCTCCCCTGGCACAGAGTCATCAACGCCCAGGGACGTATCTCCCTGCCCGAGCCCGGGGCCTCGCGCCAGCGGGAGCGACTACAGAAGGAGGGGGTTAGCTTTCTCAAAGGGCGAGTGGATATGGCTAGATATCGGTGGAAGCCCTAGGGGAGCCTGTCCGGCAAACAAGCTAAAGAGCGATATGGCCCGCAATATCAGGCTTCTTCGCCCTCCCCCTTCCACGGGGCCACGGCAAAGAGTAACAACATCCCTGGAACCGCAAGAACGGCGCACAGCAAGAAGAAGTTGATCCATCCCATAGACTCCACCAAATAGCCCGTAGAGGCATTGGCAAAAGTTCTGGGCAGGGAGGTCAGCGCCGTAAAGAGCGCTAATTGTGTCGCGGTATGCAATTTACTCGTGGTTCGAGCAATAAAGGCAATAAACACTGCGGTTCCAAGCCCCACCCCCAAGTATTCAAAAGCAATAACCACCGCCAGTAACCAGAGGCTGGGCTTGAACCCGGGGGTACCCACCAATCCCTCATTGGCCTGGGCCAGAATCATAAAACCAAAGATCGAAACAAGCTGAATAACCCCGAAAATCCACAGGCATTTATTAATGCCGATGCGCACAATTAACAGCCCGCCGAGAAAGCCACCAATTACCGCCGGCCAAAGCCCGGCATTTTTAGCGACAATACCAATATCCGTATTGGAATAGCCCATATCCAGGTAGTAAGGCGTCGCCAGGGCAGTAGCCATGCTATCGCCTAACTTGTACAGAAACATAAAGGCCAACACCAAGACGGCATGCCTGACGCCATTGCGACTAAAAAACTCCACAAAAGGCAAAACGATGGCTTCACGTAGTGATCTTGGTCGCGCGGCAGGGTGCTGCGGTTCGGAAACCATTAAGGTCATAAATACCGCAATCAGCATAAAGGCCGCCGTCACCCAAAACACCTGCCCCCAGGCCAGGTGATCAGAGAGAATTAAGCTGAGAGACCCCGGCACTAAGCCGGAAATGCGGTAAGCGTTGGCGTGAAAAGAGTTGCCGAGTCCCAACTCCCAGTCCGGTAGGATTTCCCGGCGAAAGGCATCCAGGACAATATCCTGGCTGGCGCTAAAAAAGGCGACACCGAAGCACAGGGCTGCGATCGTCCAAATATTAAATTGAGGGTTGAACATCCCCAGTGCGCCAATAAAGACGATCAGCAGGAGCTGCATCACCAGCATCCACCCCCGCCGCCTCCCTAATATCGGGAAAGCGTAGCGCTCCATAAGCGGCGCCCAAAGAAACTTCCAGGTATAGGGCAATCCCAGTAGGGAGAAAATACCAATCGTCGCCAGGTCCACTCCCTCGGTTCTCAGCCAAGCGGGCACCAACTGTATCAGTACAAACAACGGCATCCCCGAGGAAAAGCCGGTGCCGATACAGATCAGCATTCTCCGGTTAAATATCGCTTCCCTGACTGTTTCGTGGGACATAGTTTGTCGTGTTTATTCGTTAACTCTGCATTGAAAAGTGCCAATTACCGTAAACAAATCCGGTAGTCCTCATGGGGGAGGCAGCAATGACTATGCGCAGAAAAAGGAGTGGGTTTTCCCTCCATCAACATAGACACAAGCTGACGAAAATGCTCGGTGACTGCCGTCACCCAATGCACAAATAGCTGGTAACCAAAAACGCTAAAGGCCACATTCAGTGGCCAAAAGAAAAATCGATAAGAGTTCGAAAGGAAAAACGGAAAGTGAGGGGCACCTTATGGACGCGATAAGCCCTTAACCCGGCTGGGGCTGTTCTTCACTCCAGCCGCGTCTCTCCCGCCGCCAAAAATAGATAGAAAGGAATATGGCCGGCAGCCCCATTAATGCCGCGTAGATAAAGAAGTGGGCGTAGCCCTGAGCATCCACCACGATACCGGAGAAGCCACTGATAAATTTACCCGGCAGTGTCATGAGTGAACTGAACAGTGCATATTGGGTGGCTGTATAGGCCTTATTGGCCAGGCTGGAAAGGTAGGCAACGAGCACAGCATTAGCCATACCACCACTGATATTGTCAGCACTAATCACCAGCGCGAGCCACGCCTTGTCCGGTCCTATCAGTGCAAGCTGAGCAAACAAGAGATTGGTACACGCCACCATCACTGCACCGAGTATTAATGGGCGCAGCACACCATAGCGAACAACTAAAACCCCGCCGAGAAAGGAACCGATAATGGTACAGAAAAACCCAAATAGTTTACTGATTTCCGCGATTTCAGTCTTGGTGAACCCCAAATCCAGATAAAACGGATTCGCCATGATGCCCATGGCAATATCGCTGAGACGGAAAATACCGATAAAAACCAATAAAACAAGGGCAAAGCGACCATTGCGCTGAAAGAATTCAACAAAAGGGCACACTACGGCTCGAATAAACCACTGTTTCAGGCGGCTGTGCTCGCCCTTCCCCAACAGGCGTTCTTCCCACTCACCTTGCAGCTTATCTGCCTCTTTGTTCACCTTGCTGTGATCAGGCTCGGAGACCACCAAGCATGTAATCACCCCCACCCCCATGAGGGCTGCCATCACAAGATAAGCACCTGACCAGCTGAAAGCATCCGCAATAAATAACGCCCCGGCTCCGGCAATCAGCATTGCGACTCGATAACCAAATACGTAATTAGCCGCCATAGCACCCTGGTAATCTTCATCCATGGCCTCTATTCGGTAGGCGTCAATTGCCACATCCTGCGAAGCTGAGCAGAAGGCAACCCATAAAGCGAGCAGGGCTACTTCCATCAGTGATTGCTGCGGGTTAACGCTGGCCATACCTACTAGCCCGATAGCAATCCCCACTTGAGATACCAACATCCAACCACGGCGTTTACCCAACTTATCAGTGAAAAAAGGCAATCGTAGTTGGTCAATAATTGGGGCCCAAAGCACTTTTATCGAAAAGGTAATTCCCACCCAAGCGAAGAAACCAATAGCTGTACGGCTTACACCAAAATCTCTCAGCCAGGCGGTCAGGGTAGAGAACACCAATAAGAGCGGAAGGCCGGCAGAAAAGCCAAGAAAAAACATGGTGAGTACACGAGGCTTAAGGTAAGCACCGAGGGCTTGCCCCCATGTCAGTTGCTGCTGCGACATATTCAACCTTTCCCCTTAAACCCCATAATTGGCCTTGGTAAAATAATGCGGGCAACCAGCCCGCACTTGGCCATCAATTTAGAACTGATGCGCTCAGTGGCCCCACAGAACCTCAAGCTCGGCTTCCGCCAATTTATTGGCATTGACATTGAAGCCCACCTTGGCGGGGGAGGAATTCTCATCCAGCGGCAAAGAATCCACTTTCAGTGCATAGACCCGGAATCGATAGCGGTGATCGCCGTGACCTTTAGGAGGACAGGCACCCCCATAACCGGGGTTGCCATAATCATTGCGCCCCTGAACCGCCTCAGGTATCAAGCCGTTTTTAAGGTCACCCGCGCCCTCCGGCAAGCTGGTTACATCAGCGGGGATATTAAACATCACCCAGTGCCACCAACCGCTGCCAGTAGGCGCATCGGGATCATAGACCATCACCGCATAGCTTTTAGTTCCCTCCGGCGCGCCACTCCAGCTCAACTGGGGAGAGAGGTTCTCCCCACCACATCCGCTATACACGTGGGCCAGCGGCATCTTCCCACCGGGTTTCAGGGAGCTGGAAGAGAGGGTCAGCTGCCCTGCTTGCGCAGCCATTGTCGCCAGGAAAAGTGCTGATGCCAGCAGGCCTTTACTGAGTTTGCGGTAACTAAAACGGCGAAATCCTATATTCATTTCCAATGCTCCCATGTTTATTCTTCTATACCGTTATTCTTCTACACCGGCCAATAGGTTCGAGGCCCTATCCAGGTCCATATTGCCGCCGGTGAGGACTATCGCAACATTCTTATTGCGAAAGCGCGCACCGTGCTCAAGCACCGCCGCCAGGCCAACCGCCGCAGAGGGTTCCACCAATTGCTTGGTGCGCGTCCACAACAGTTCCATTGCCCGCACGATACCATTTTCAGAAACTGTCACAATATCCCGCACCGTGCGACGAATCACGGGGTAATTCCTGCGTCCCAGTGTGGTACGCAGACCATCGGCAATGGTATTGGGCTGCTGGGTAGTGATATGCACCCCACCGCGTAAAGATCTTTGGGCATCATCAGCACCTGCAGGTTCAGCGCCAATCACCAACACATCCGGTGCAAGAGCCGTCATGGCCAGGCCGATACCTGCCAGCAACCCCCCACCCCCTACCGGAGCCAGGATCACATCTGGAGTGAAGCCCCGATTGCGACACTGCTGCATCATTTCCAGCGCAACAGTGCCCTGCCCAGCGATAATGCGGCTGTCATCAAAAGGCGGAACCACATGGGCACCAGTCTCCTCTACTACCGCTTGCAATGCGGCTTCACGCTCGGTTTGACTGGAACCACAACTGATAATTTTGGCACCGTAACTCTGCACAGCCACTCGCTTGGCCTTGGGCGCCGTCTCTGGCATCACAACTATACAGGGCAGGCCGCGCTCAGCTGCCGCCCAGGCCAGGGCCGCGCCGTGATTTCCCGAGGAGTGCGTTGCCACCAGTTGTACCCCATCGGGCAGATTGGCAAGGGCGTTGGTGGCACCGCGGGCCTTGAAAGCACCCACTTTCTGCAGGTGCTCGCATTTGAACCAGAGATTAGCGCCCCCTATTTGGTCGAGTAATTGGGAGCGAATGAGTGGTGTTCTATGAACAGAGCCAGAAATAGTTTGAGCAGCGCAGAAAACATCCGCGCTAGTGGGCAGGTCGTTACGGTCCGATGGCATGGCTTTCTTGTCTAAATAATTTTTGCTGAATGTACCAATTCACTCCCCTAAAAAACCAGTACATTTCCCTCTTCCAGCCACAAGCCCCGGCGGCTCTACCTCTGCAACATTCTCAACAAGCTAAATTTTCGTTTATTGAAAGGGGCATAGCGTAGATTGAAATCCAAAATATTCTTGCGCTTCATTACGGCCTTGTAGTGACTAAAGGTTTTAAAACCATGCTCTCCGTGATAGCAACCCATTCCGCTGGCTCCCACTCCGCCAAACGGCAGATCCTGGGCCAACATAAACATCATGCAGTCATTCACACAGGCGTTACCAGAGCTACAGCTTGAGACAATGCGATCGGCCAAGTCATCGCTTTTGGTAAAGACATACAATGCCAGCGGTTTTTCCCGTTGATTAACAAATGCCTCCACTTTTCCGAACTCATCCAGCTCGATCACCGGCAGAATTGGCCCGAATATCTCCTCCTGCATGACAGGCGCCTCAAGATTGACACAGCGCATCAAAGTCGGTGCCATATAACACTCTTCAACATCCACATCACCGCCATAGATAACATCTCCACCACTGAGAAGATCCGCCAGGCGCAGCGTATGCCGGCTATTGACGATACGCCCATAATCAGGACTCTTTTGTGGGTTCTCGCCGAACATTGCTATCAACGCCTGTTGAATAGCCGGTACCAATAAATCGGCGGTATGCTGAGTGCACAGTACATAATCCGGTGCGATACAGGTCTGCCCCGCATTGGTGAACTTACCCCAAGCGATGCGACGGGCGGCGAGCTCAATATCGGCATCGTCCGCAACGATACAGGGGCTCTTTCCCCCAAGTTCCAAAGTGACCGGCGTCAGGTGTTTGGCTGCGGCGGCCATAACAATTCTCCCGACCCTACCACCGCCGGTATACATAATATGGTCCCAGCGCTGCTCCAGCAGCTCAGTGGTCTCGGCTACAGCGCCCTCAACACAGGCAAATGCATCGCGGTCGAGATAGCTCGGCAACAGTTCTGCGATCAATTGAGAGGTAGTGGGTGCCAGCTCTGATGGCTTAACCACGGCGCAATTTCCCGCAGCGATTGCGGGGACCAATGGCGATAGCAGCAACTGCAAAGGATAGTTCCAGGCACCAATTATCAGAGCCACTCCGAGAGGTTCCGGACGGATATAGCTAGTTGCGGGCTGGGTCAGTAGTGGTGAGGACACTTTGCGCGGGCGAACCCAGCGCTTTAAGCGCTTGAGGGTATGATCGATATCACTGTAGAGGAAAGCGATCTCAGTCAGATAGGCTTCCTGCGGAGCCTTGTGTAAGTCTTCCCCCAGGGCATGAATAAAGCGGGCTTCGTTTTCGCTGAGCATTTTGCGCAACTGACTCAACTGCCGACGCCTCCAGCCCAGTTCTGCAGTGACTCCACTGCGAAAATAAGCCCTCAGGCCGGCAACCAAGGCTGCGGCATTGCCACCACTTCCCACACTGAGATCTGACAGCATTTGCGCTTCCAGTAATGAAACCTTCAACCCTATATTCTCCAATGAGTATATGTCGCCCGCAGCCAGGCCTAGGACCGGGACTCTGCAGCGGGCGCAATCTTCTTGGAAGCAGGTTATAAGTCAAGCAACTGGTAGCAATTTTTCCCTTTATATAGAAAAAGGGGAGAATTTTGATCCAGAAAGGTGTGCATATTCACACTCAGAAAAACAGGACTACCAACGCCAGCACGGTAATCCAAAGCAACAGGGATCTGGATAGCAACGCCTGTAAGCCCTCAATTTCCGCACCACTTTGACGCTGGATATGGGAGAGGTCTGCAGTGGCACTGCACTCATTGGCGTCAATGCCACCCAACGCGCCCTCGAGATAAGCTTCAAGCACTTGGGCAGTATCCCGCTCCCGACACATCAGGCACTGTCTCCAGGCCCGATAACAACCGGCAAAATTTCCGACAATCGCAAAGCTGAGTCCCATTACCCGCACAGGTACCCACTCCAACAGCCACAGCCAGCGGGCAGCTGTCGCCTCTCTTTCGGTTCCCCGAGCCCGTTCTGCATACAGGGCACTTAGACGAAACAACAGCGCCCCGGGAATCCCCAGTAAAATAAACCAAAACAATACGGCAAAAAGCCGCTCAAAAGCACAGTATGCCGCACCGCGAAAAACCTGTTCATGCAGGCGTCCACCCTCGGCAGCATCCTCATGAATGTCCTGTAACAGGGGGCGCGCTGCTTCGGCGGCACCTTTAAAATCACCCCGATACCAACTGCGCAGATAAGCGCTCAAAATGTCATTAAAATTTCCACGTCCCAGACAGTAGAGCAACAGGGGAACTCCCAGCAACAGCACCCCCAGAGCGCCGAAGGAAGATTCTATTAGAACCATTACCAGCGCCACTGCCAGAACCGGTAGCAGGATGCTGAACCCGAGCTGCAAACCCTCTTTTTCACGCAGCTTGGCAAGCCCCCCAACATAGGCACTCCAGCGATCGAACCAACGATCGCGGTGCAAAGGCGCACCCGATCCCCAAATTTGCACTAGGGCCAATGTAAATAAAATAATCAGCAAGGTCATAACGTTGCCGTAATAATCTGTAGAGAAATTAAATTACCGACACAATAGTACCGGAACTCGATTGTAATGCTGCCTAAACACCACTCATGATTACCCAGTGATTTTCTGCACTTCCTCCAGGTAACGCGCCCAGTCAAAACCCGGTCCCGGATCTAACTTGCGCCCAGGAGCGATTTCGGAGTGCCCGGTAATTTTATCGATCCCTATATCTGGATAGGCCTGCATAATGGCGCGTGTCACCTCTGCCAGTGCCAAATACTGGGCATCGGTATAAATATCTGTATCCAGCCCCTCCAGCTCGATGCCAATAGAGAAGTCATTGCAGTTACTGCGCCCCCTAAATTCCGATTTGCCCGCATGCCAGGCGCGTCGATCCAGCGGCACATATTGGGTAACGATGCCATCGCGATCGATAAGTAGGTGCGCAGAAACCTGCAAAGCGGCAATTTCCGCAAAATAAGGGTGGGCATCGATATCCAGCTGCCCCAGAAAAAACGTATCGATATAGGGGCCGCCGTACTGGCCAGGGGGCAGGCTGATACTGTGAATCACCAGCAGGTCCACAGGGCAGTCTTCTGGCCGGCTGTTGCAGTGAGGACTGGGAACCCGACGCGCTCCGGATAACCAGCCGGAATCCACTTGATATTTCAATCTGCGATCTCCGCTCCAAAAAACTACCATCCCGAATAGCTCGGGATTTCAGCAGTAACCATTTTATGGAAGCGTTGATCGATATGCCAACCTGTTTGGAGCTGTCACGCGACAGAAGTGGAGGCCCGGCAGCAGACCACCGGGCATAATAAATTGGCTCTTTATTCCCTAACGCTGTTCACTGCGCTTCTTACGCACATTGCCGATTACCGACTGCAGAGCGCGCTCGAACAACATACCATCATCTAAGGGCAACAACTGTGCCGAGCGCAAGGCATGGGCCAATTCCAAGCGCGCAAATTCCGCCACCTTGGCGCCATTGCGGTTTACAAAAATAAACTGGTCGATATCCCGGATCACCGCCGCCAAACGGCAGCGGAACTGCTCGTCTTCGGAGCGTTTCAACTCGAACCAGCTCCCCTGGGCCAAGCGGAAAGTCATCTGCCAGTGGGGATCGTCCTCAGCGAGTTGTGCCAGCCCCTGCTCCTCAGTGGCGGGAGCAACCTCTGCCTGGGCAACGGCCTGCTCTATCTCTTCCATTGGCGGCACCGCAACTTCCGCCTGGGCTTCGATGCTCTCGACCTCTACCGGATCATCAATCCGCAAGACTTCGGCTGTTTGAGACTCTACAGCAGCGATTACATCGGAGGTTTCAGTGGGATCTTCTACAGCCGCCTCCACAGCAGTGGCTGCCTGGACTTCCCGGGCTACCTGTTCCTTAACCTGGCGCTCGCGCTCTTCCGTTAAACGTTGCGCCAGGGCAAAGCGTTCGCGGTAAATTTCCTTAAGGCCGGCAAACAGGCTGCGCGCCTCAAATGCGTTGTAGGAAAGTGCCTCAATGCCTTCGCGCAGGCGCTCCTGTAGAGAAGGCAGCAGGCTCAAAAGTTGTTTGCGTGCCTCCGGCATCGGTGCCTGCACACTCCAGACCAGATCCCGAGCCGTGCGCACATCGTGACTCCAGGCCTCGCTGTCGGTGCCTTCTTTAACGCAGGTGAGGAACAATACGTTATTCCACACCTTGTTAAGCCAGTCCTGCACAACCGGCGGCAGATCCCGCTCCGCCACCAACGCATCCATCACAGCGGCAACCCGTGCCCGCGCAGCCTGGGTTTTTGCGCGACCATCGGCCTCATCCACCACCCGGCGTTCGAGCATCTCCGCGCGCTTGCGCTCGCGGGCAATAAATTCACGCAGGGATTCCAACAACGCCGAAAAGATATGGATGTCCTGGTCAAATTCATTCAGGGCGCGCTCAACAATCTGTGAAATCTCCCGGTAGAGCGGGTCGGACTCATAATTTTCTGGGGCCTGCCAACCTGTCGCCGCATCGGCGAGCTCGTTGAGCAGCTTGCGCGCGGGATGGCCTCCTTTGCTGAAGAAGGATTTGTCGGCGATAGCCACCTTCAGCAAAGGCAATTGCAGCCGACCCAACAGAGTTTTTATTGGAGTGGCGAGGCTACGGTCTTCCAAAATGAAGGAGAACAGCATCTCCACCAGTTTGATGACATCGCTGTCGACTTTTGCCAACGATGCCGCCTGGTTGGCCTCCACTAAACGCTGCTGCAATAGCTCCCCCACGTTGAGAAGCTGAGCTGCACCGCCGCCTTGATAATGAACGCCGTTTTGCAGGGCCCCCAGATGGCTGAGCAGATCTCCTGCCGGCATAGGCGCCATACCCGCGGTAGCTGGTATAAGGCCCGGCGCAAAGTGGCCACTAACTGGAACCCCTTGGGCAATCTGGCCCTGACCTTCACCCACAACCGTACTGGCATCCGCTCGAGCCTGGGTGCCACTTGGACCGGGCGCACTGTAAACAGAACGCTGGCGCGCAGCGCGCTGCTGCTGCTCCCTCAGGGAGGGCAATACCCCCTGCTCCACCAGCAACTGGTTGCAAAATTCGTAAAAACCCCGCAGCTGTTGCATCACAAGCTGCTCAAACTTCTTTAACAGGGTGAGGCGGGCGCGGATATGCAGGTCGAGGGGCTGGATAGCCTCCACAAAGGCATCGCAGATCACATCTGGACCCAACGGGTTGTTCTTGTCGTAGACCTTTACCGCATAGAGAGTGTCCAGGCGCAGGCACAACTCGGTAAGAGATTCCGCGAAGTCGCGTTTGGCATTGGCCACCATGGTATCCGCGGCCACCAATTGCTCGAGGTCATCGTTGTGGACCAGCGATAGGTTATCCGAAGCGAAGCTGGCCTCGGCCTGAGCTTCCTGGCGAATCTGAAAAGCCTGTTGCACACTGTCGATAAAGCGCTCGGCGATATTGCGCCGCTCAACCCGCAGCAGGCGCAAAGCCTGGAACAAGCCATCCTGCTCTTCTTGGCCATGGGCCCGCTCAGCCATAGCGAAAAGTGAGTCATCTACTTTGCCAAATAGTAACTTAACCCGCTCAAACAGCTCAGCGCAGGCCTTCTCTTTCAACATTGAAACAGCCGACGGCAGTACTGCCGGCTTGCCTGTAAGCCCTGCCGAGCGCTCTGCACTTTTTTCTGAGAGAGAAACTACCTTGCTGGATTCACTCATTTCCAAGAGGTCCTTCAAATACCATCCGGCTTTTCAATATTCGCTGGCTTAAATCTTGTTGGCCGTGGGAGTCGCGGTAAATAACCAAGCCTTACTTTTTACCCGCACCACTTCTATCAAAGGATGACTACGGGCAGAGCAACACCTCGCCACTCTAATTAAATTTTGTCGGCATTCTGCTCGAATAAAACCAATAACTTCTTGATTTTGCTTAGATTTCGAGCTTTTTAATGCAAGCGAGTTGAATAGTGAGGAGGAGGTTAGCACGCGCTTGCATCGACACCGATTCAGCGAGAATTTTACCCATGATAACCGCCCTATTGACACAGTTTGGCGACACATTTGAGACACTTGTCACAGCGAAATGTTGGGGCAGCTGCTAACGAGACAATTGTGTGAAGTGCGGCGGCATTCGGCTCCAGGCAATCCAAATCCAGTGGGTTTTGGTAAACTGCCCGCGCGTTTATTTCGAGGTTTGCCAATGCACCCTAAAGACTCCACCATCCCGAACATCATGACCGACCTGCAAAAGGCTGTGCGAACGGCGCTGGAGGAGGATATTGGCAGTGGTGATATCACAGCCCAGCTGATCCCAGCCGATCGCAGTGCCCGCGCCCGCGTGATCACCCGCGAAGACTGCACTCTGAGCGGATGTGCCTGGGTTGAGGAGATCTTTCGGCAGCTAGATCCCGAGCTACAACTCACCTGGCATTTTGCCGATGGCGACAAAGTCGCCGCCAATAGTGTGATTTTTGAACTTGAGGGCAATGCCCGCACAATCCTCACCGGCGAGCGCACCGCACTTAACTTTCTGCAAACCCTATCGGGCACCGCCACCACTGCCGCGGAATTTGCCGCCCGCGCTGCCGGTACCGAGGTAAAAATCCTCGACACCCGAAAAACCATTCCCGGCCTGCGCAGCGCGCAAAAATATGCCGTTTTATGTGGTGGCTGCCACAATCACCGCATCGGCCTCTACGACGCTTTTCTTATCAAGGAAAACCATATCGCCGCGGCCGGCGGTATCGACAAGGCAGTAGCCCAGGCGAGAACCATCAAACCGGATGCGTTGGTAGAGGTTGAGGTGGAAACCCTCGAGGAACTGCAGCAGGCCTTGGATAGCGGTGCCGATGTGATTATGCTCGACGAATTCAACGATGCAGATACCCGCAGCGCTCTGGTATTGGCCAAAGGGCGCGCGAAAATTGAAATTTCCGGCAGTGTCGATCGGGAGCGAATCGCGCAACTGGCAGAGCTGGAAGTCGATTACATCTCCTCTGGCAGCTTGACCAAGCACCTGCGCGCTATCGACCTCTCCCTGCGTATCGACTTTTAAGCATGCACTGAAAGGGGCACGTTTAAAACGGGGCACGGCGCTATATTGTGATTGCGGTGCCCCATAAACTGCCAGGGCCATCAGTGATGATGGTGGTGACTTTCTTCCTCGGATTTCTCTTCGACAGACTCCACAGTATTCATAGCACCGTGGTTGCTGTGATCTCCGTGACCACCATGGCCAAGGGCACCCCACAGTGTCCAAAAGCCAAACAGCATAATTGCCGCGGCAAACCCCAGGCGAACCCCTGGCTTCTGCACAATATTGCGCACCTGCACGGCGGCGGCACCGGTCGCCAACATGGCCGGCAAGGTACCCAGACCAAAGGCGAGCATTGCCAAGGCCGAGCGCACGGCACTGCCTTGGGCCAATGCAAAAGTCAGGGCGCTGTAGACTAAACCGCAGGGCAACCAGCCCCACAGTGATCCCAAGGCAACCGCCTGACCGGCGGAGCGCACCGGCAGCAATTTAGCCGAAAGCGGCTGGACATAACGCCAGAGGTAACTGCCTCCTTTCTCCAACCAAACCAGGCCGCGCCAGATACCGGCTACATAGAGCGCCATTACGATCAACATAATGCCCGCGGCAAAGCGCAGGGGTGTTAGTGCCGGAATGACAGCCGCCCCCAAGGCACCGGCCAGCCCCCCCATCAATGTGTAACTGGCAATGCGCCCCAACTGATAGGAACCCAACTGCACCCAGGCGGTCTGCCTGCCGGGTACGGCCATGCCTAGCGCGCCCGAGATACCTCCACACATACCGATACAGTGACTACTGCCGAGAAAACCGATGGCGAGCGCCGCCGCCAAGAACCCCCAATCCCCCACGAGTTACCGCTCCTTTTCCCCGTTTTCTGAGGATGATTCCTGCAGATCATCCTCAAACAAAATACGTCGCCCCTCTGTTTCAAGGTCGTCGTACTGACCGTTGTTGACCGCCCAGAAGAACACTTTGATAGCGAGAGCGACAAACACCACCGCAATGGGAATCAGAAAGTAGAGGCTTTCCACACTTCACTCCTCTGTTAATGAGCTAAACCGGGCTGTTGGGACATTTCCCGTTCGGAAACGACCCCAGCGGGCTTGGCTCGCGATAAACGCAGTGCGTTAATTACCACCACCAGCGAACTCAACGACATACCGATCGCGGCCGCCCAGGGGGGCACCAGACCGCATACCGCCAAGGGCAGCGCTATGACGTTATAACCCAGCGCCCAGGCCAGGTTTTGGCGCACCACCCGGCGACATTTACGCGCCAGGGCGACAGACTGCGCCAACACCCTCAGGTCGCCATTCAGCAGGATCGCATCGGCGCGAGATTGGGCCAGATCGGCGGCAGACATCATCGCTACCGAGGCGTCCGCACCTGACAGTACCGGCACATCATTGAGGCCATCGCCCACCATCAGGACTTTCTCACCCGCTTCCTGCAACTGCTTCATATGGGAGAGTTTGTCCTCCGGCGAGGCCCCCGCTTGGAAACGATCAATTCCAGCCTGGGCAGCCAGCCGCTTGACTTCGGCGGACTGGTCGCCGCTCAACAATTCAACCGACAGCCCCATGCGGCGCAGCTGTCCGACCGCCTCTTCGGCGGAGTCCCGCAATTTATCGCCAAGCGCGATCCAGGCGATGGCACCGCAATCATCCGCCAGCAACAGCCACTGCCCCTCCCCTTGTGGAGCCTCGACAGATTGCGTGATGGCAAAATCCGCACGCCCCAGGCGATAGCCATTTCCTTCGACCTGCCCTTCCAGGCCACGGCCAGTATGTACTTTGAGCTGACTGGCACTTAGATTGCCGCGCCAAGCGCGAAATGCGCGCGCTAAAGGGTGATGGGTTTGCGACTCGAGGGCCGCTGCCACATCCTTAACCCGCTGCTCACTCCAGCCATCACGAAGCAATTCAATACGCAGGATGCGCGGTTCGCCGCGCGTTAAAGTGCCGGTTTTATCAAACACCACCCGGCTGATACGGGGAAGAGTCTCCAAAAGACTGCCACCGGCCACCAATAACCCCAACTCCTGCAGACGCAGAGTCGCCGAGGCCAGGGCTGCAGGTGTCGCCAAAGATAAAGCGCAGGGACAGGTCACCACCAACACCGACAATGCCACCCAAAAAGCGCGGCTCGGGTCCAACTGCCACCAGGCCGCGAAAGCGCTCACAGCCGCAATCAAAACCACTCCGACAAAAATGCCGGCAACCCGATCCGCCAGCGCCACCTGCGCGGGTTTATCAAGCTGGGCGCGCTCCACAAGGCGCTCGATCGCCGACAATCGTGTAGATTTCCCCGCGGCGGTGACGCGCACGGTAAGGCTGGAATCGCCGTTGACGCTGCCCGCATACACCTGGCTGCCCAGGGTCTTTTGCTGTAGCGCGGATTCACCACTGAGCAGCGATTCATCAACGCCGCTCTCACCTTCGAGTACCTCACCATCGGCGGGTACCGTATCACCGGGCCGCAGTAAGATCCTGTCACCCGCCGCCAGGGCCGCTACCGGTACATGTACTAAATCATTACCGTCATAGCGGGCCGCGGTCATCGGCAACAGCTGCGCGAGCCCACCGCTGGCGAGCCCGGCGCGATGGCGCGCACGCATTTCCACCGTGCGCCCCAGCAGCAAAAAGAAGGTGAACATGGAGATGGATTCAAAATACACCTCACCGGTGCCGAAGACCGTGGCATAAAAACTGGCACCGTAGGCCAGGCCAATGGCCAAGGAAACCGGTACATCCATACTCAGATGGCGTGCGCGCAGGCTGCGCATGGCGGCGCTGAAGAATGGTCGCGCGGCATAGAACACCACAGGGGTGGCCACCAACAGGGAGACCCAGCGGAAGTAGCGTTCGAACTCGCCCACATCACCGCTGCCGGCCCCAAAATAGAGGGCGATGGCGAACATCATCACCTGCATGGTGCCGAGACCTGCAACCCCAAGACGACGCAGGGCGGCGCGATGCTCACTCTGAATCACACTTTCCCGGTTGGCAGCAGTGGCCGGCGCCGGGCGGTAGCCAATGCGCTCCAGCGCCTCGAACAGGGCGCTAGGCTGAATTTGCTCGGGATCGAATACGATTTGCGCACGCTGGGTACTGGCGTTGACCGAGACTTTCTCAATGCCGGCCAGTTGTCCCAGATGCTTCTCGATCAACCACACGCAGGCGGCGCAGGTAATGCCGCCGATCAGCAGGGCCGCCATTTGGCGGCCGCCGTCCCAATCGTGCACGAACTGCTGCTGCACCTCGGGAAGGTCGTAGGCTTTCCAGCGCTCTTGCGGCTGGTTCTGGTCCGGGCGGTCGCTCTGTTTTTCCCGGAAGCGGTAAAAACCGTCCAAGCCCCCGGAGACAATCGCACTCGCCACGGCCTCACAGCCCGGGCAACACATACTGCGCGGGGCACCTTCGATCACAACCGAGTGATTACTGCCCGCGGGCACCGGTAGCCCGCAGTGATAACAAGAAGAGGTCATTGACTGCCGGGATTCATGGGGGCGGCATTGCCCAGCTCAAAGTTGATCTCGCCTTTGAGGCGCCATTCCGCATCCTGGTGCGCACTCGGGTCGAGTTCCGGCATCAAGCGCAGGTACCAGCGACTTTTTAAGGCGCCCGGCACTTCACCGGAATAGCGCCCCACAGAGAGCTGCGACAATACGACATGCTGGTCCAGATCCTCTTCCACTGGATGGCTCAGGGTGAGCAGCAGCTTTTCCGGGTAGTCGGTATTGCCATTCAACTCGACGGTAACACCGCCTTCAGCAGGCTGGAATTGCACCAGGGCAGCCAGGCCCAACGCCTTGGCACGCTGATCCTGCTCGGCAGAGAAGTGATACATGCGACTGTCTTTGTAGTAGGTATCGCTGACCTGATCGTCGGCGAAGCGTACGGCTATGGAAACCGTAATAGAGGAGACTACAACCACCGCAATCAGCGGTGCCAGGACCATCCAGGCCCAGAATTCCCGATACCAGGGTTTCGACGTTGGTTCATTCATCGCGTTACCAAATTACCGTTTTGTGCAGAAAAGTAGAGCCCGCCAGGACGGGCCCGTACTTTGCAACGGGAACGGTGTCCCGTCTACTGCTTAGGACCAATAAATACCGTTCGATGCTTAGTGACCAACTCCTGGTCGTCGACAGCCTGAACCACGATATCGATATCGTGCTTGGTATCCTTCAGCTGAGTTTTGGGCACACTCACCCGAATCGGTACCGGATAGATTTCACCGGCCTTCAGGTAAATGCTGCGCGGCTTGCGCACCGAATAGTCATAATTCGGGTTGCCCTCAACACGAATCGTGAACTCATGGGCCGCCTGATCCATATTGTTGATCTTCACGGTGTAGACATTCTGCACCACCCCGCGGGATACCCGGAACATGCGGGCACCACGGTCACGAGTAATCTCCGCCTCGATGGGGCTGCGAGTTGCCACCTGATGCGAAAACAATCCTACCATGGCTAGCAAAACGACTGCGTAGCCAAACAACCGCGGACGCAAAAAGTTGGTCTTGCCAGTTTGCAGCTCGTCCTCAGAGGTAAAGCGAATCAGACCGCGCTCATAACCCATCTTGTCCATCACGCTGTTGCAGGCATCGACACAGAGGCCGCAATTGATACATTCAAACTGAAGACCATCGCGAATATCGATATCTACCGGACACACCTGTACACACCAGTAGCAATCGATACAGTCGCCCATACCCTCGGCTTTATAATCCACGTTTTTCTTTCGCGGACCGCGAGTCTCACCACGCTTGGCGTCGTAGTAAACCGCCAGCGTATCCTCGTCGTACATCACCGACTGGAAGCGCGCGTAGGGGCACATGTACTTGCACACCTGCTCGCGCAGGAAGCCTGCGTTCATGTAAGTGGCGAAAGTAAAGAAGGCAACCCAGAAGACACCCTGCGGATGGGCATTGAAGGTGGCCAGGTCCACTACCAGATCGCGAATACCGTAAAAGTAACCGACAAAGGCCAGTGCCGTGGCCAGCGAGATCAACAGCCAGATAGCGTGCGTACCGCCCTTACGCAGAACCTTTTCTACGCCCCAGGGCGCTTTGTCCAGCTTCATACGCTTATTGCGGTCGCCCTCGCAAACCCGCTCGGCCCACATAAACATCATGGTCCACACGGTCTGGGGGCAGGTAAAGCCACACCACACCCTTCCCATCCAGGTGGTGACGGCAAACAGGGCGAAGGCGGCAATAATCAGCAACCAGGCGAGCAGGAAGCCGTCTTGGGGGCCAAAGGTTGTCCAAAGGATATGGAATTGGCGGGTGGGGAGATCAAAAAAGACCGACTGGCGCCCGTCGATATTGATCCAGGGGATAAAAAAGAAAGCCAGTAACAGCGGCAGGCCTGTGTACTTGCGAATTCGGGTATAGATACCGCGAATATGGCGAATATAAATCTTATCGTCCGACTCATAGAGCATGCGGTAACGGACTTCGCCATTACCTTCCTGCTCTTCGCGGGTGGGGATCAAGTCACTCACAAAAACCTCACTCTCACACGGGCAAAATCTGCACGCGGGCACAGGTAGCCACTTATGTTGAGGCTTTTATCTCCGTCCCTGCAGCACCCGGAGTTCCTTGTATAAAAAAAGGCCCGACTAATTAGGCGGGCCTTATTCGATTACTGCTGTTCTTCGTCCTGCTTGGACAGGCTGTAGACATAGGCCGCCACCAGGCGGATCTTGTCTTCACGCAGTTTGTCCTTCTGCGCGGGCATCATATTGGAGCGCCCACCACGAATGGTGTGCTGAATCTGCTCGCGGCTGCTGCCGTAGAGCCACAGATCATCGGTCAGGTTGGGAGCTCCCAGGGCTTGATTACCCTTGGCATCCATTCCGTGACAGGCCATACATACGGTGTTGAACACCTTCTGACCCTCGGCGGCCATCGCCTTGTCGTGCTCTAAGCCATTGAGAGAGAGCACGTACTCGGCGGTGTTGCGCACACCTTCTTCACCGATAACCGGCCCCTGCGGAGGCATCATGCCCTGACGACCGTTGTTCAGGGTCTCCAGGATTTTCTCCGGGGTACCGCCGTAGAGCCAGGCGTTATCTGTCAGGTTGGGGAAACCAAAGTTACCACCGGCATCCGCACCGTGACACACAGCGCAGTTGTTGGCGAAGATCCGTCCACCCATTTTCAGGGCTTCTGGGCTCTGGGCAATTTCCTCAATAGGCATATCGAGATAAATACCAAACTGCTCATCGAACTTCTCCTGGGCCTTGGCCTGGGAAGCCTCCAGTGCGCCGACAGAAGACCAGCCACTCAGGCCCTTGAAGTTACCCATACCCGGGTAAATCACCAAGTATCCAACGGAGAACACCAGCGTGGCGATAAACAGCATGAACCACCACTTGGGCAGCGGGTTGTCATACTCCTCGATGCCATCGTATACGTGGCCGGTGGTTTTGTTTTCCGGTTCAGCCTGGTCGTCCACTGCCACTTTTCGGTTGGCGAACAGCACCCAGGTAATCAACGCCAGATTGGCGAGGGTGAGTACAATAACCCACACACTCCAGAATGTACTCATTACTTATCCTGCCCCTGTTTTCGTTCAGTCCCGGGCTTTTCCCCGGATTTGGATTCGTCCTTCTGAGCGGCTGACGCATCCTTGTCGGCTTGTTGCTCATCATCGGCAAATGGCAAATTGGCATCTTCTTCGAAGCGCTTCTTGCGCTTCGGAGAGAAAGCCCACCAGCAAATAGCCAGGAAGGCCAGTGATCCCAGAACCAGTCCGATTTCCCGCAATGTTTCGATAGTCACGAGTTTCCTTCCTCGCTATTAGCGTTTTTGGGTGACCAGAGTACCCAGCTGTTGCAAGTAAGCGACCAGAGCGTCAATTTCTTTCACCTTGCCACCTTTGAAAGGCTCAGCCGCATTGGCGATATCTTCATCGGTGTAAGGGACGCCCACCAGACGCAGTGCTTCCATCTTGCGCGCGGTGTAGTTACCGGTAACCACGTTGTCGAACAACCAGGGGTAGGCCGGCATGATGGATTCAGGTACTACGCTGCGCGGGTTGTACAGGTGAGCGCGCTGCCACTCATCGGAGTAGCGGCCGCCAACGCGGGCCAGGTCGGGACCGGTACGCTTGGAGCCCCACAGGAAGGGATGCTCGTACACGGATTCCTGCGCCATGGAGTAATGGCCGTAACGCTCCACCTCGGCGCGCAGCGGGCGCACCATCTGGGTGTGGCAAACGTGGCAACCTTCGCGAATATAGATATCGCGGCCTTCCAGCTGCAGTGCGGTCAGCGGCTTCTGACCCGGCAGCGGAGTGTAGTTCGCCTTGGTAAAGAACTGCGGGACAATCTCCACTAGAGCACCAAAGCTGATGGCGATAATGGTGAAAAAGATCATCCAGCCGATATTTTTTTCTACGATGTCATGATTCTTCACGATCTAAACTCCTATGCCGCTGGCACTGCACGAACGGTGTTATCGGCTTCGGCATCGTTTACTTTCTCAGTAATCGTGCGGTAGACGTTGTAAGCCATCAGCAGCATACCGACCAGGAACATGGCACCGCCCAACCAGCGCACCACATAGCCAGGGTGGCTCGCAACAACACTTTCTACGAAGCTGTAAGTCAGGGTGCCGTCGGCGTTGAAGGCGCGCCACATCAGACCCTGGGTAATACCGTTAACCCACATGGCAGCGATGTACAGAACGGTGCCTACAGTAGCCAGCCAGAAGTGCGCGTTGATCAGCTTGGTGCTGTACATTTCGCGACGCTTCCACAGAACCGGAACCAGGTGGTACAGGGCGCCGATAGAGATCATCGCAACCCAGCCCAATGCGCCGGAGTGTACGTGGCCCACAGTCCAGTCGGTGTTGTGAGACAGAGCGTTCACAGTCTTGATGGACATCATCGGGCCTTCGAAGGTGGACATACCGTAGAAGGACAGGGATACCACCAGGAAGCGCAAGGTAGGATCGGTGCGCAGCTTATGCCAGGCGCCAGACAGGGTCATGATGCCGTTGATCATACCGCCCCAAGAAGGTGCCAGCAGAATCAGGGACATTACCATCGCCAGGCTCTGCGCCCAGTCGGGCAGCGCTGAGTAGTGCAGGTGGTGACCACCGGCCCATACGTACAGGGAGATCAGGGCCCAGAAGTGCACGATAGACAGCTGGTAGGAGTAAACCGGACGACCAGCCTGCTTGGGTACGAAGTAGTACATGATGCCGAGGAAGGCCGCAGTCAGGAAGAAGCCTACCGCGTTGTGGCCGTACCACCACTGGATCATCGCATCCTTGGTACCGGAGTAAATAGAGTAAGACTTGAACGGAGCAACCGGAATTTCCAAATTATTAATAATATGGAGTACGGCAATGGTGATGATGTAAGCACCGAAGAACCAGTTGGCAACGTAGATATGGGAGGTCTTGCGCTTCATGATGGTGCCGAAGAACACCAGCGCGTAAGCAACCCAAACGATGGCGATCAGGATATCGATCGGCCACTCCAGCTCAGCGTATTCCTTGGTAGAAGTGAAGCCCATCGGCAGGGTAATTGCCGCGGCCACGATCACCACCTGCCATCCCCAGAAGGTGAATGGAATTAGCCAGCCACCCCAGAGACGTACCTGACAGGTGCGCTGCACCACATAGTAGGAGGTGGCAAACAGAACACTACCACCGAATGCGAAGATAACCGCATTGGTGTGCAGTGGCCGCAATCGCCCGAAGTGGGAGAAGGGCTGCCAGAAATCATTGAGCTCGGGCCAGGCCAGCTGAGCCGCGATCAATACGCCCATGCCCATACCAAAGATGCCCCAGACCACGGACATGATGGTGAACTGGCGCACGATTTTGTAGTCATAGTCCGGCACATGGCCGGTCTTTGCCACCGTTGTCGTCATGTTTTTACTTCCGTTGCTTTTAAAATTCGGATCCACTGAGCGGGCCTGGCCCACCACTGGGTCTGCGGCAGTTATGTATGAACCCGCTTATAACGTCGAAGGCATACACATAACTGTCACTGTTGGCCGGATAAGGATTTAAGCGCATCCGTCACCGGCCTTGGCTGATCTAAATCAACTAAGTCGACTAAATCAACTTTCTTCCTTTACCGGCGGCAATGCGCAGGCGCAGGGCGTTGAGCTTGATAAAGCCCTCCGCATCTTTCTGGTTGTAAGCCCCGGCATCGTCCTCGAAGGTGGCGATGCGCTCATCGAAGAGGCTGTCTGCAGAGCGGCGCCCAACAGCGCTCACACTACCCTTGTAGAGTTTCAGACGTACTTCACCATTGACCACTGCCTGAGATTCATCGATTGCGGCCTGCAACATACGGCGCTCCGGAGACCACCAGTAGCCGTTGTAAATCAAATCGGCATAGCGCGGCATCAGGGAATCTTTCATATGCGCCACTTCGCGGTCCAGGGTGATGGACTCAATAGCGCGGTGCGCTTTCATTAAAATGGTGCCGCCGGGAGTTTCGTAACAACCGCGGGACTTCATTCCCACATAGCGGTTTTCCACGATATCGAGGCGACCAATGCCGTTGGCTCCGCCCAGCTTATTCAGTTTTTCCAGCAGGGTAGCCGGGCTCAGGCGCTCGCCGTCGATAGAGACCGGATCACCATTCTCAAAACCGATAGTGATATAAGTTGGCTCTTCCGGCGCAGCCTCAGGGCTCACACTCCAGCGCCACATATCTTCCTCGGCTTCCGCCCAGGGATCTTCGAGAATGCCGCCCTCGTAAGAGATATGCAGCAGGTTGGCATCCATCGAGTAAGGGGACTTTTTCTTCTTGGAAGAGAAGTCCACGGGAATTTTGTGCTGCTCGCAGTACTGCATCAGCTTTTCGCGGGAATTTAGATCCCACTCACGCCAGGGCGCAATAACCTGAATCCCAGGCTTCAGTGCATAGGCACCCAACTCGAAGCGTACCTGGTCGTTGCCTTTACCGGTGGCGCCATGGGAGATGGCATCGGCACCGGTCTCGTTGGCGATCTCAATGAGACGCTTGGCGATCAGCGGGCGCGCGATAGAAGTGCCCAGCAGATACTCGCCCTCGTAGATGGCGTTAGCACGGAACATTGGGAAAACGAAGTCCCGCACATATTCCTCGCGCAGGTCATCGATATAAATCTCTTTAACCCCGAGCGCCTCAGCCTTGGCTCGTGCCGGCTCAACTTCTTCGCCCTGGCCAATATCCGCGGTGAAGGTCACCACTTCACAGTCGTAGGTATCCTGCAACCAGCGCACGATCACTGAAGTATCCAGTCCGCCGGAATATGCCAGTACCACCTTCTCGATTTTGCTCATTGCTGTCCTCTGCTGCCGGATTTCGCCACCACGACTAAAGTGCGGCGACCTGGATCACCTTCTGTGAAATTTGTGTTGTTCTGGGGGAGGTTATTTTTGGAGGTATGCCCAGCATCGGTATTTATGGGCACAATAAATACCCACATACTTTATCGGGGCGCGATTGTAGCGCCTCTGCTCGCAATCGACTAGCGCCAAGGTGTGAGTCTACGCAATTGATTAACTTTCAACCGGCTCGCACATCGCATTTTTACCCCGCATCGGGTAGCATGCGCGCCGCACAGAGACTCTTCTACAGCAATTGATATCCTGGAGTACCATGACGGAGCAAATCACTCTTCGCGCCCCTGACGACTGGCATATTCACCTGCGTGATGGCACCGCCCTGGAACGCACCGTTGGCGATGCCGCCCGACAATTTCGCCGCGCAATTGTGATGCCAAACTTGGTGCCGCCCGTCACCACCGGTGAGGGCGCGGCCGCATACCGCGAACGCATACTCGCGCATGTTCCGGCCGGCCTTACATTTGAGCCGCTGATGGTCATCTATCTGACCGATAAGACCGATGCCGAAGTCATCCGCCAGGCCCACGCCGCCGGCGTGATCGCGGCGAAGCTCTACCCTGCCGGTGCCACCACCAACTCCGACTCCGGCGTAACTGACATCGCCAATATTTACCCGGCTTTGGAAGAAATGCAGTCCTGCGGCATGAAGCTGTTGGTACACGGTGAGGTCACCACCAGCGATATCGATATCTTCGATCGCGAACACGCTTTTATCGAGAAGACCCTGTCCCGCCTGGTTGATGATTTCCCCACGTTGAAAGTGGTATTCGAACACATCACCACTGCCCAAGCCGTCGAGTTCGTGCAGGGCGCCCGCGAAGGGGTTGCCGCAACCATTACCGCGCACCACCTGCTGTACAACCGCAACCATATGCTGGTGGGCGGCATTCGCCCGCACTTCTATTGCCTGCCAATCCTCAAGCGCGGCGACCACCAGTCCGCCCTGATTGAAGCGGCTACCAGCGGCAGCCCGAAGTTTTTCCTCGGCACCGACTCGGCCCCCCACGCGCACCACAAGAAAGAGCAAGAGTGCGGCTGTGCCGGTTGCTACACCGCCTACTCCGCTATCGAGCTGTACGCCGAAGCCTTTGAGCGCGCCGGCAAGCTGGATAAGCTCGAGGGCTTCGCCAGTAATTTCGGCCCGGATTTTTACGGTCTGCCGCGCAACCAGGGCACCATTACTCTGGCGAAGCAGTCCTGGCCACTACCGGAAGAATTGGATATGGGCGGCGAAAAGCTGATCCCCCTGGCCGCCGGTGAAACCCTGAACTGGAAACTCGTATAATTCCAGCCCAAAACTTCGCGGACCCCGGGTCCGCGAATCCCCTACCCCGCCGGGCAAAAACATCCTGGCACAACTGAGATTTACAAGGACTCAAAGTGACCCCCGCGGAAGAACCCACAGGACCCAAGAGTTCCCTCGCCCAGAGATTTCGCGGCTTCCTGCCAGTTGTGATCGACCTGGAAACCGGCGGCTTTAACGCGCGTACCGATGCCCTGCTGGAAATTTCGGCGGTAATCCTGGATATGGATGAAGAGGGGAAACTTTTCCCGCTGGAGACCCACAGCTTTCACCTGGAACCATTCGAGGGCGCCAATGTAGAGCAATCGGCCCTGGACTTTATCGGCATCGACCTGGAGTCCCCCGAGCGCGAAGCCTGGCCTGAGGAAATCGCCCTACCGGAAATGTTCCGCAAGATCCGCAGTGCCGTGAAGAAACACAGCTGCACCCGCGCCATTATGGTCGCCCACAATGCCCACTTCGATCTGGGCTTTGTGAATGCGGCGGTGGAGCGGACCGGCATCAAGCGCAACCCCTTCCATCCGTTCTCCTGCTTTGACACCGCCACCCTCGCCGGGCTCGCCTACGGTCAAACCGTGTTGGCTAAAGCCTGCCAGGTCGCCGGTATCGAGTTCGACAACAGCTGCGCCCACTCCGCCGAATACGATGCCGAGAAAACGGCAACCCTGTTTTGCGGAATCGTCAACAAGTGGCGTGAGCTGGGTGGCTGGCCGGTGGCTGATACGGAACTCGTGGAACAGGAAGCCGACTAATTCACTGTGAGCGTCTCACTTAGGTGAGCTCCAAATGAAACTGGAGCGACTATTATCGCTCTCAGTTTCTATTTCACTTGATAGTATCCTTGCCGCTTCAATGGCGGCAAACTGTGCACTGTGGACGCCTCTTAGGCAGTTGGATGCTTTTTTATGCAATTTGCTGTATGATGACTCACCTACCCAAAACACCGGACAGTCATCGTGGCCAAAAAAGCATCCCCCTCTTCCAGTCGCAAGCAGACCGCCCCCCTAGAGACCAGCGAGAGTATTGAGGCGCAAGTGCAGGCCTTTTTGGCGAAGGGTGGCGAGATCGAGCAGGTCCCCAAGGGCGTCAGCGGCCAGACCAACACCTCCGGCCCCAAACATATTACCTTGGGCAAAAAGCCTCGCAGCTAACTGTTCGCAACCAGCCCGGTAATTACCTCGCAGTCAAAAGCCCCAATTTCAGTGTTTGCTTGTCAGCGACTGAAAAAACCGGGGGCATAAAAAAGGCCGCTAATCAGCGGCCTTTTCAATTTAGAGACTATCCCAAATTAGGGCACCTCTTCTTCCAGCTCCGCACCCTCTTTCACTGGCGGCATCAGATCCTCTTTGCTGATCTTCAATGCCATCAGCACGTTCGCTGCAACATATACAGAGGAGTAAGTACCCACAACCACGCCGACAATAAGAGCCAGAGAGAAGTTATGAATCAGCTCGCCACCAAAGAACTGCAGCGCCCACAACACTAACAAAGTAGTGAACGAGGTCATAAAGGTACGGCCCAGGGTTTGACTGATGGAGATATTGATAATCTCCTCCGGTTCAGCCTTGCGCACTTTACGGAAATTCTCACGGATACGGTCGGATACCACGATGGTATCGTTCAACGAGTAACCGATCACCGCCAGCACTGCCGCCAACACGGTCAGATCGAAGTCCAACCCCATCAGAGCAAAGAAGCCCAGCACAATAATGACGTCGTGCCCTAGTGCTGCTACCGCGCCAACCGAGAACTTGTACTGGAAGCGCAAAGCGACGTACATCATTACCAGAGCCAGTGCTACCAGCATACCCAGGCCGCCGTCGTCGCGCAGCTCGGCACCCACTTGCGGGCCGACCAGCTCGACCCGACGCAGGGTAACGGTGCCCTCACTACCAGCACGCAGAACCTCAACCACCTTGTCACCAATAGGCGTGGTAGTCTCCTGATCGGTGGCACTGATACGGGTCTCTGCTTCGGCTACCTCTGGGGGCAACTTGATCATCAGCTCGTTATCGGAACCGTAGTTAACAACCGTCGCGCCCTCAAAGCCGGCATCTTGCAGCTGGGTGCGAACGTCATTAATAAACGGAGTAACTTCGTAACCCACTTCTACCTGGGTACCACCGGTAAAATCCAGACCGAATTTCAGGCCCTTGGCCGCCAGTATCCCAATCGAAGCCAGCACCAGCACAACAGATAATACGGTGGCAAACTTGCGCCAGCGCATAAAGTCGTACACGCGCTTGCCCATGTACTCGGTAATCTTTCCGCTTTCCACTTTGGTCTCACTCATGGCCAGCCTCCTTAAATCCAGAGTTTCTGTACACGGCGACCGCCGTAGAACAAGTTGATGATTGCGCGCGTACCCATAATGGCACTAAACATGGAGGTGAGAATACCGATAGACAGAGTCACCGCGAAGCCCTGCACCGGACCAGAGCCAATCGCGTAGAGGATCACCGCCACGATCAGGGTAGTGATATTCGCATCCACAATGGTGCTGTAGGCGTTGTCGAAGCCCGCACTAATCGCCGACTGGGGTGGCATCCCATTCCTGAGCTCCTCCCGTATTCGCGAGAAGATCAGCACGTTGGCATCCACCGCCATACCCACGGTCAATACGATACCGGCGATACCCGGTAGCGTCAGGGTGGCGCCGAGAATCGACATCACCGCCACCAGCAGAATCATATTGACCGCCAGGGCGATATTGGCGGCGAGACCAAATACCCGGTAGGAGATCAGCATACAAATAATGACTGCGAGCAGGCCGATCTGTACCGATTGCACGCCCACCTTGATGTTATCCGCACCCAAGGACGGGCCGATCACACGCTCTTCCACAAAGTACATGGGAGCGGCCAGTGCACCGGCGCGCAGCAGCAGGGCCAGTTCCTGGGCTTCTGCCGGGCTGTCCAGTCCGGTTACACGGAACTGTTTGCCCAGGGCGCTCTGCACGGTGGCCAGGCTGATAATCTTTTTATCTTCGGTTCTAACCTGCTCGACAATCTGATTGCCCTCGGCATCCATTTTGGTCTGCGGGGTAAAGCGAGTCTCGATAAACAGGGTGCCCATACGGCGGCCGACATTCTTCCAGGTGGCGCGGTGCATTAACTCACCACCACGGGAATCCAGGGTGATATTCACCTGGGGAAGACCGCTCTCATCGTAGCCGACACGCGCATTGGTCACGCTGTCACCCTTGATGATGATCTTGCGCTCCAGCCAAGCGCCGCCGTACATCTGCTGTTGGCGCTCGCTGCGGTACTCGAAGTACTCCTTGTTGGTGACCAGCTCATCGGGGCGGGCCTCCATACGGTATTCCAGGTTCGCGGTCTTACCGATAATCCGCTTGGCTTCGGCAGTGTCTTGAACACCGGGCAGCTCCACCACAATACGGTTGCGCCCCTGGCGCTGTACGATCGGCTCGGCCACACCCAGCTCGTTCACCCGGTTGCGTAGGGTGGTGAGGTTCTGGGAAACCGCGTAGTCCTCAAGCTGTTTGATCTCCTGCTCGGACAAGGTGGCCCGGATTTCCAGGTTCTCGCCACTGCCGGTCTCGCGCAGTTGCAACTGCGGGAATTCCTTGCGCATGGTGGAAAGGGCCAGACTGCGCAGCTCCTCATTGCGGAAACGCGCCACAATCTCGCGATCGTCGATCAGGTTAACGCTACGGTAACGGGCCTTGGCCGCGCGCAGTTTGGTTTTCACATCCTGCACATAGCCTTCCATATTGGTTTTTACGATGGTGTTGGTATCCACCTCCATCAGGAAGTGCACACCACCGGCCAGGTCGAGGCCCAGCTTCATCGGGCTGGCGCCGATATCACTGAGCCACTGGGGGGTAGTAGACGCCAGGTTTAGAGCAACCACGTAATCGCTGTGCCCCAGCGCCTCCTGAATCGCGCGCTTGGCAGGCAGCTGCTGATCGATGGATTCGAGGCGGATCAAAATCGCCTTATCACCCACCTCGCCACCGAAGTGGGCGATACCCGCGTCATCCAGGGCTTTGCGCGCCTTGGTGAGGACATTTTCATCCATCTCCATGGCACTGGACTGCCCGGAAATCTGCACCGCAGGGTCCGGCTTGTAGAGGTTGGGCGCGGCGTAGATCAGGCCGAAGGCCACAACCGCGAGAATCAGAAAGTACTTCCAGATCGGGTAGCGATTCATGCTGTTCTCATTGTTCTAGTGTGACCCCGAGGGCCGGTAAATCTTGGCAATCTGCCTCGATATGTGGGCGCAGTACACAGATTGCAAGGTGCACAGCCGCCGACAAAAGTGGAAGCGATTATACGGGGATCGAATGAACGGACAAATGACAGGGGCACAATCGTGCGATCGACTGTGCCCCAGATAGGATAAATGTGCGACAGGACTAGGCCTGCAGCGGCGGAACCTCACGACCCAGGCCGCGGTAGAACTCCGCGACATACGCCTCCAGCTCGTTGGCGGCAATAGCATCGCGCAGCTTTTGCATCAGGCGCTGGTAGTGACGCAGATTGTGAATCGTATTCAGCTGCGCACCGAGAATTTCACCACAGCGATCCAGGTGATGCAGGTAAGCGCGGGAGAAGTTCTCACAGGTGTAGCAATCGCACTCTTCCTCCAAGGGGCCCGTATCGTGGCGGTGTTTGGCATTGCGGATTTTCACCACACCCTCGAAGGTAAACAGGTGGCCGTTGCGCGCATTACGTGTGGGCATGACACAGTCGAACATATCCACACCACGGCGAACAGCTTCGACAATATCTTCCGGCTTGCCCACGCCCATCAGGTAGCGCGGCTTATCTTCTGGCATCTTGTGTGCCAGGTGATCCAAGACCTTGATCATCTCCTCTTTCGGCTCACCCACAGACAGGCCGCCAATGGCATAGCCATCGAAACCAATCTCGGTCAGGCCGCGCAAGGACACATCGCGCAATTCCGGGTACATACCGCCCTGGACAATACCGAACAGCGCCGACGGGCTATCGCCGTGGGCCTTCTTGGAGCGCTCCGCCCAACGCAGGGACAACTCCATAGACTTGCGCGCTTCGTCAGTGGTGGCCGGATAAGGGGTGCACTCATCGAAGATCATGACAATATCGGAACCCAGGTCCCGCTGAACGCGCATGGATTCTTCCGGGTCCAGGAATACCGGGCTGCCATCGATCGGCGAGCGGAAGGAAACCCCCTCCTCCGTAATCTTGCGCAGCTCACCCAGGCTAAACACCTGGAAACCGCCGGAGTCGGTGAGGATCGGTCCGGACCATTGAGTGAAATCGTGCAGATCGCCGTGGGCTTTAACCACTTCGGTACCCGGGCGCAGCATCAGGTGAAAGGTATTGCCCAGAATAATTTGTGCACCGATCCCTTCGATATCCCTCGGCAACATGCCTTTCACGGTGCCGTAAGTACCCACCGGCATAAACGCCGGGGTTTCCACCACACCGCGAGGGAAGCGCAAGCGGCCGCGACGGGCCTTGCCATCAGTGTTATCCACTTCAAACTGCATAAAACATTCGCGGCTCACTGGGTATCTCCTTTCGCTGGTGCGACTTCTTCTTTTTTGGCATTGGGATCGCGGGTAATAAACATGGCATCGCCGTAACTAAAGAAGCGATAGCGCTCCTCAACAGCGGCCTTATAAGCGGCCATCGTATGCTGGTACCCCGCAAAGGCACTCACCAGCATCAATAAGGTGGATTCCGGCAGATGGAAGTTGGTGACCAACTTATCCACAACCTGGAATTCATAACCGGGATAAATAAAGATATCTGTCTCCCCCACCGTGGCCTGCAACTGGCCACTGCGCGCCGCACTCTCCAGCGCGCGCACGCTGGTGGTACCCACCGCAATCACGCTACCATTGCGAGCGCGGCAAGCGGCTACCGCATCCACCACTTCCTGGGAGACGTCCAGTACTTCGCTGTGCATCTGGTGCTCGTAAATATTGTCTACGCGCACCGGCTGGAAAGTACCGGCACCCACATGCAGGGTCACGAAGACAACCTCGACACCTTTATCCTGCAGTGCCCCGATCATTTCATCATCAAAGTGCAGCCCCGCCGTCGGCGCCGCCACAGCACCGGCATTGCGGCCGTATACGGTTTGGTAGCGCTCGCGATCGCTGGCATCATCTTCACGATCAATATAAGGAGGCAGCGGCATATGGCCGAGGCGATCCAGAATCGCCAGCACACCCTCTTCTTTGGGGAAGGACAATTCAAACAGCGCATCCTTGCGGCCGGTCACCTCTATACGGGTGCCGTCTTCAAGGACAATGATGGAACCGGGCTTAGGCGACTTACTGGAGCGTACATGGGCCCAGATATCCGTCTCATTGAGCACCCGCTCCACCAGGATTTCCAACTTACCGCCGGTCTCCTTCTGCGCGAACAAACGCGCCGGGATCACCCGGGTATCATTAAAGACTATCAGGTCACCTGCCTGTACCTGATCGAGAATATCTGGGAACTGCCGATGTGCAATGGCCCCACTGGGCCCATCCAGACACAAAAGACGGCTGCCGCGGCGCTCTTCAGTAGGCGCGCGGGCGATCAGCTCATCGGGCAGATGAAAGTCAAAGTCCTGACGCTGCATGGAATCCTGGAAATCTAGAAACTATGGAGAGGTCGCGAAGGTTATAGGAAATTTTAGGAGCTGTTAACTGGGACGCAAAAAATTGTCAGCCATGCCAGCCTTTGCACGCAGTAATCTGATCAGATGCATAGGTACCCCCTATTGACACCAGCACCTCAACAAGATAAACGATCATCTATCTGTAAAAAATTTGCTAGATTCAAAACATTTGCCGTAAACGGTATGTAAGACACATGAACTAAGAACCTACCTATACGCGCTAGCCTTTCCTCTAGGCATATGGAAAATACCCCTTCACTTTTTTGCAACTTGAGTATAGAAATTTGCCATTTCGAGCCGATATTAATGGCCTTCGGGCCATTGCAGTAATTGCAGTTTTATTTTTCCACTTTATACCTTCATGGCTGCCAGGCGGATTTATAGGCGTCGATATATTCTTTGTCATTTCAGGGTTCTTAATGACAAAAATTATTTATAGTGGGCTGGAAAGGGGAGACTTCTCCCTAACAAGATTCTATGCCGCACGTGCCAACAGGATTATTCCTCCTTTATTTGCCCTTTGCATAATATTACTTACCATCAGCTGGCTTCTACTAACACCAACTGACTATGAGAATCTAGGAAAACACTCAATAGGTAGCGCAGGCTTTTTTTCTAATATTATTTATTGGCGGGAGTCCGGCTATTTTGATACAGCCTCTCACGAGAAGTGGCTTCTACACACTTGGTCTTTATCGGTAGAATGGCAATTTTATTTGCTATACCCAATAGCCTTGCTAGCTACAAGGAAGCTCACATCGCAAAATGCTCTTAAGAAAATTATACTAGCATGCACCATTATGGGTTTTGGAACATCAATAATAGCAACAAGTATCGCGCCCGTAGCCTCCTTCTACCTCCTCCCCACAAGGGCTTGGGAAATGATGCTTGGAGGACTAGCCTACCTCTATCCACTACAAATAAAAACAGAAAATACAAAAAGAATTATAGAGGGAACGGGATTAACAACAATTCTCGCATCATGTTTCTTCATTTCAGATGAAGCGGCATGGCCAGGGCTCTTAACAGCTCTCCCCACTGTTGGCACATACCTAATAATTCAGGCGAGCCGAGACTCCAGCGTTATCACAAACAACTTCGCGTTTCAGAAAATTGGGGCCTGGTCTTATTCAATATATTTATGGCACTGGCCATTAGTTGTAGCTATTTCTTATTTCTCTCTCGACCAAAATTATATTTACATAGGCTTACCCTGCTCAATAATACTAGGATATATTAGCTATAAAACTATCGAAACAAGAAAGCCCAACATTAACTCCACCACACCCATCTTGAGGTACCACCCACTATACATGGTGTTAATTACTACAATTTTAGGAACAATTGTATTCAAGTTCTCACCGAATAAGGAGTTTAAAAACATCCCCGAAGAAGTCCTAGACACCATAACAAGAAAGCAATATAAATGCTTCAACAAGAAATACCTTCATGAAGACCATCAAGAATTTTGCACTTTAGGAAAAGGCGACAAGAAAGTATTTGCATTTGGTGACTCCCACTTATTTTACGCCCTTCCATCTATTGAAAAAGTGGCACTGAAAAATAATTTATCTGTCACATATGCAGGCTTCATGGGCTGCCCTCCACTAGCTGGAATTTATCCAATCCGCAAGGATCAAGATGAGAGGAATTGCCACCGGTTAAATGAAAAAATAATAGACCACATCACCAAAGAAAATTATGATATTGTATTTTTAGCCGCAAGATGGACCTACTACACAGAAGGTTTATACTCAGGAAAAAGCCTCCAATATTTATCTCTAAAACCTACAGGCATAAAAAATAGAACTGAATCAGTTAAAGCTTTTCATCATGGAATATCCTACACCCTTGGGCGCCTTAACGATGAAAAAACCAACATTTTAATAATGCTGCAGGTTCCAATGCAAAAAGATTCCCCAGAAAAGATTTATATGAAATCTATTCTCACAGAAGGAATATCAGAAGAATTACTCGCTCAAAATTCAATTAAAAAACTTACACATGAAAACTTCCAGAAAAAAACAAACGGAATACTTACCAAAGAGGCAAATAAATACAGCATGGTTCACATTCTAAATCCAACGAAGACTTTCTGTAGTGAAACCCATTGCCCTGTGGGAAGTTTAAGCGCCTCCTATTATTTTGACGACGACCATATCTCTACGACAGGCAGTAAAAAGCTAAACGATCTTCTAACTTATCATTTCTTACGACTGGCCCAATGATTTATATATGATCGACGTGAGTAAGTCTCTTGGGGCTATTCTCTTTCCCTCTTATAAAATGAAGAAGTTCATAACCAACCAATAATTCATAGGTCAGTTAAACTTAAATTTTCTCTTGACATAGCTCTTAAGCCTGATATCATTCTTGCAAATCCTGCCAGAGTGGTGAAATTGGTAGACACAGGGGATTCAAAATCCCCCGCCCTTAAAAGCGTGCCGGTTCGAGTCCGGCCTCTGGTACCATCTATCAAACCCGCGATAGCGTTGGCTTTCGCGGGTTTTTTCATTTTTTCTCAAAATCTAAAACGATGCATTATGCGCCAAAGTGTCGACGATAGTGTGTTTCTACTCCTGGGAACGTGATGTTTCAACTTATTTATGACACTACGCCTGTATACGTGCTCTTTTAAGTGGATAAATTCACACGGCCTAACGACTTTTACACAAATCCTGAAACACAAGGTTAGAACTACCATCTTCGCCGTTGCACTTTAATTACGTAAGGGCATTCTCCTAATAGCCTCTAATTTTTCACTTCAAAAGAAACAAGAAGCTACAGGCAGGGAAAAAAGCTCAGTTATATATTAGCGTTAGGAGTTAGCTAATTAGATTTAAAAAAAAGGAGTATTGAATGGAGAGCATAGAAACAGCCCTTTACCCGAAACCAATTATGTGGCTTCAAGTAGTCTCAGTGGTAGGTACTGTAATTGCCATGCTCCACAGATTATTTATTATATACCAGCGTACAACCGAAAAAAGTAAAGATTTGGACTAGTAACTCTTGAATCAATTGGTGTTTTTTATTTAACTCTACGATTTTAGCCTTTGCTAAACCGAGCTCCAATCAGAATCTTTAACAGCTTAACTTGTGACTATTGCTAACTTTGCATTATCAGATGGAAAATCTGAATTGTAATTCTGAACCAATAACACAGGTTCCATATCAAGGTCTGCTGAGCCAGATCCTGATACAACTAGTATCATGCACTTAACTCGTTGCTATAGATTAGTTAGCCTCAATCATTAAAAAACTACTCGAAGCCATATGCATTCAGTCAAATAGATACTAAAGAACTAACGACAACTGAAGAGATTGAGCAATCTATTTTTGTCAGAGAGACATTGTAAAGGGCTAAAGCCACCTGCTATCAGTTCAATACAACAAAAGCAAATGGAGATGGAGATGGAGATGGAGATGGAGATGGAGATGGAGATGGAGATGGAGATTACAAATATTTCAGCAAAGGACCAACAAAAGAGCAATTTGAAGAGGTTATTCCCTTACAATTTATTGAACAAATAAGTATATGAAAACGGAAATGATACTACAGTTCTATTCGGGAAACTAATCATCATTTGACGGCGACTTCATTAGAAGCGAAGGAAAAATAATCGAAAGAGTTGAAGCTGCACATGCCGAAGATGGTCATGCCGATCAAATACAAAGAGAACCTGCCACCCAATAAGGTGAAGCTCCATCCATTATCCAAAAAGCATAACAACATTTGAGTCTGACGCTAAATACGACTCCACTTGTGTAGCGGCACTTTCGTACCACAAGTAATTGCAGCGGATACTAAGATCCTTTCTTTGGGTAGAATTCTTTATCATCACACAAATGAAACCGATTATTCAAAAACCCTTGAAAGTAAATGATAATGCCTCCAGACACTTCACTAAGATGGTAAAGCTACCAAGTGAAATAAAGTATGACAACAAAAGGTAAATGTAGACATTACGAGCCAGAATTCAAAAAAATGCTGTAGCTCTAAGCTCTTGAAAGAGCTATTCAATCTCTAGAGCCACAGGAACTACCATAAGTAACCTGCAACGCTGGGTAAAGGAGCAGAGCGGAGTAGGGCTGAATGCTGGTGAGTGCGCGCTGAACCAAGGAATCTCTAAATAACTCCAGGTCAATTGATATTATTCAATTCATAAAAGCTGCAATAAATAATGTACCACGTCATCTTTGCCGAAGCGGAATACAATATAAAGCGCAGTATAATCCGCCATGAAAAATTTCTTGTTCAGATAGATGCTCTGATCCTATAACAACGACTAGAAGCTCAAATATCTTCTTGCTACCCACAGAGAAATCCTGGATGATTGACGCATCCGTCGAGTATCATGCTGCGCACTCATTGTGTACAGCTATTTTGTAATCTCTGCGATCCAGCTGCGAAAGATGCGCTATATGAAATCGAATCTATGAGTAATTTTACTGGATTAACTATAAGCAACCCAATTCAAGACAAGGATTTTTAACTTTCTCCATTTACTGGAATTGAGTCAGCTGGGTAAGGCTCTTTTTAGAAAGATCAATCAATACCTTTCTGAGAAAGATATGGTTCTACATGAAGGCACCATTGTAGGTGCTACTGCTATCTCTACTTCAACTAAGAATAAAAGTAGGAGCGTAATCCAAAAATGCACCAAGCCAAACAAGGCAATCTATAGTAGTTTGGAATGAAGATGCATACTGGTACAGATATTGCCCTCGGACCTATGTATAGTCTCGACACAATAGCAGCCAACAAACATGACAATACTGTGATGAGCAAACTACCGCATGGTGAAGAGAAGCTAGTCTGGGGAGAGATTCTAACTAAACGGGCTCGAAAAAATGCAATGAGCTTGAATCTAAAAATGTGGAGCAGCACACTGCAGATAAGCGGAGTCAGGTAAGACACCTTCCTGACCAAGCTAAGATACAACAGGTGGAAAAGATAAAAATGCAGTTTAGGGCAAAAATTGAACATCCATTCAGGTATATAATAGACAATTTTGGGTATGGAAAGGTCTTCTATCAAGGTTTATAGAAAAACACCCCGAATTAATGTCTACTAGCTGGCTTTACCAGCTTGTTAATCAGGAAGAATTACTTGCTGATCTAGAGTCAGTATGTCTAATATGCGAATATCAAACAATGAAGAAGGAGGGGAAAGCGATTGGAGACTTAATTTTTGATTAAAAAAAATCTTTTTGAATGTGTGACATATTTTGTATGGCTAGAAGCCAACTAATCAGAATTTTTTAAGTACAGTTGCGCACAAAAAATCAAACGGCTACGCATGAAGCAAGAATCCCCAATAAAGTCAGTACTTATAGATTACTTCAGAGTATATATACGTATTTCTTTCAATCAACAAAATTTTCTTTGGAGCCTCTCAAAGACTCCTTTTTATGTTTGTTGAAAAAATAAAATTTTAATCATTGAGCTATTTAAATGAAATTTGAAAAATTTTACGGAAAAATATTTTTATCCATAATGGTAACTGGCTGCATTCAAGTGCAGGCGAGTGAATCTGCGAGCAGCATTTACGTAGGGGCTTATCTAGGACAATCAAGATATGATGGCTCTTCAGAGTTAGACGGGAATACTTTACCGTGGTCCCCTCCAAAATTAGATATCAATGCTCATGGTGATGCTTATAAATTTACTATCGGCTATCAACCATCCCAATATTGGGCACTGGAATTTGGGTATGTTGAGTTTGGCACAGCTAAAGGGGATGAGTTTTCAAGCTCTCGTACAGGGCTGACTGATCAATGGAATGAAGTGGGGTCATATTCTTTAAAAGGAAAAACCTCTTTGAGTTCAGAAGGAGAAACGATAGCAATTTTGGGAATTCTTCCGTTTCGTGAAAATTTAAATATTTTTATGAAAACGGGTTTATATTATTGGGACTTATCCGCCAGATCAGTTTGGAATGCGGAAACATTCTTTCGGGGTGAGCCTTCAGAATCCGTGTGTTTCTGCGAGGAAGATTATCTTCAAGTCTTTGATGGGAGAAATTCGTATGTGGAAGAGAGCACAGGCCACGATATATTTTATGGCATGGGCCTTTCTTATAATATAGGGCGAGCCTCTGTAGTTGTGGAATATGAGAACTATAAACTAGATGATATTGATGTGGGTTTATTGAGTGCAGGTGCAAGGTATCATTTTTAGTGCAGTAATGAATGCTCGGGATGAGGCAGCCCGTAACAAACTTAGGCAATCTATAGTATTCAAATAAGCAGTGCCGCAAGAAAATGGTCAATTGGTTGAAGTTGCAAATTAAAATACTCACATTCAAGGCGTAAGAAAAAATTCTGGACACCCAATTAAGGTAGTAGCCTCAAGCTTCACCCATATTGAAAACACTTGAACCACCAAATAAAGCACTGTATGAATACCCAGAAAGATAGAGGGTGTCCAATACCTCTTCCAAATAGTACTCAAACTTTACTAGAGGTTACCCGCTATTACCACTACGTCTCCCGCTGCGTGCGAAAAGCATTTCTGTGCGGCAGAGATATAGAGATCTAGTAAAAATCATGAGCATCACCGCGGGGGGATTTAAACTATGATACATAATCTGGCTTCAAACTTAGCTATATGTGTGTAATAAGGAGCCGCCATCACATCGTACTTTATATCGTATCAAAGAACGGATAAATAGCTGGCCAGGCTATTAAGAGTTATGTTTAAATCTCTTTATTAGATTAGCGTTAGCAATTTAAAAGAGCCACCTTAAAGACAATAACAAGGCACATTTAATTTAAACTCTCATATTAACTAAGCTTTAGGCTCATTATATGAATAGCAAGAATTCAATCAGCAATCACCCGCATAGCGGGTGGTATGGTGAAAGCCCCCAAAGGGGGCTAGCTACAACCCCGCCAGGTGCATCTGCTCTTGACGGCGCTCTTCAATCTCTTGATTCTTGATGTACTCTTGAATCATCTGCTCATCGAGCCCAACTGTACTAACGCAGTATCCCCTGGCCCAAAAGTGTCTTCCTGAAAAATTTCTCTGTACATGTTTGTACTTTCGAAATATCTGGATCGCAGATTTCCCTTTCAAAAACCCAACCGTATTGGAAACACTGAACTTCGGAGGAATCATTAATAACATATGAATGTGATCCCTCATTGCGTACCCTTCAATCAACTCAATACCCTTTTGACGGCATAGGTCTCGAAATATCGCTCCGATCTCCCGTCTCAATGTTCCAAATAATGCTTTCTTTCGATACTTAGGCACAAATACCACGTGGTACCTGCAATAATGCTTCACGTGAGCTTGGCACTGCCAATCTCGCATATGGCCTCCTTTATAGAACTTGCCGGTTCATGGATGCCATATTTTTCATTCTGCACGCCGGAACGGCAGAGCCCTGTCAAGTCTCACCGCCAGAGGCGGTGGTTTACCTATGTATTAATTACTTCCGGTGGCTGCTTGTGTGGAGCTGTACGATATGAGGTTAAAGGGCCACTACGCAACGTAGTTAACTGCCACTGTAGTATGTGTCAAAAACTACATGGAAGTTTCGGCCCTCACACAAAGGCTCGCAAGGTCAATATTAAGATAACAAAAGATGACGGGCTGGCGTGGTATAAAACATCAGAAGTAGCCCGCAGAGGCTTCTGTCAGCAATGTGGCTCAAGCCTCTTCTGGGAGCCATTTAATCTCGATGCCACTGGAATTATTGCAGGATCACTAGATGGCCCAACCGGGTTGAAAACCATGGGGCATATTTACACCCGCGAAAAATCTGATTTTTACGAAATTGATGACGAACATCCTCAATTCAAGGGATCATCAAATGGGCAGCTTGTCAATGACTACAAATAAATTATTATTTTTTTGACTGAGAGAAAACCACAGGTCTAAACGAAGAAAAGAAATATAAAATTAATCTTTCGGTCATAGGCTCAACCCCTATCTGACCGAAAACAATCAATTTAAATAGCAAGTGAGCTGACACTTAAGTGAAAATACCGACTTTAGTGACAGCTCAAATTAAAATTGGAACAGTGCAAAACAACATAGCTGATAGCCTTTTAACAGAATAACAACCTCTCAAGAAAAGGATTTCCCCGACCACTCTCGCAACGGTTAAGGCTCCCTTCTATAATGCCTTCTTCTATGATGCCCTCTTCACTTTTATCGAACCTGGCTGAAGCCAGAGGGTGCCATTCATTAGCTATTCAGTTTTTACTGTCCGGACACTCTCTTTCCTCCAACACCCCACCGGTCTTGATTGAATACTCGGTATAGTTACCAGTCATAATATCGAGAATTTGCAGCCAAGAATAAAACACCGCTTTTTCAGACTTAGCAATTTCTTCTGCCAGCTCCATGGCGGCTTTCTCTGTGGGTGCAGAATCCCTAAAACTTTTTGCACCGCCATTCATCAAATGAATTCGTTCTGCAAAAATTGCGAATCGATTGATCTTTCTTCCCATGATCTATCTCCTTATCAATAAAACTGCTTAAGCACTTACATTCTTAAGCAGTGGCTGCCAGCCAATCCATACTGCGCTCAACCTCCCGCATCTGCGTCAATGTCAGATCCAACTCATTGCGCAGATTTACACCTACAGAAACTGAAAAGCTGCGCACATACTTCGTATAATTCAGCATACAGATAGCATACATTGCTCGGTTGTCATAATCCGAGCGATATCGGCAAATCCGGACAGGCTCTCCGTCGAAAATGATGCTTCTGGTTCCCATGACTACCCTTACCAAACCACTGTACATGCATACAGTATAAGATATGGTGATCCCGCTTTGTCAACCCACAATGGACTCAACACCCTTAATGAGCCCTGAATAGACTAAAAATCAATCTGTTATCACAAAGTGGGGTCTTGGAGATTTTTGAGGTCTGAATGAGTCGCGGAATATACTGGGATCTGTCGAAACGACGAAAAACCGCTTAATAACATCGCTAAAAATTGGTCGTTCAGAAAGGTAGCCCTGTTTCAATTAAAATTAGTCAAGGGAGACTAAACTTCATTCAACGCTACTCTACTTATTAAGAGAAACAGATTTTCTGAAATACGGCCCGAATAACCGATTTAAGCGCTTATTAGCTTATCTTGATTTATATCGTTGAGTAGATAGCGCTAACTTGGTCGATCAGCACCATTATTCACTAAGGGTAGAAGGCATTCCAAGCGTTCGGTTTGCACAGCATTGAATTTATATACCATCACTTTGCCAATACATGCTGTCATTTTTAATATCCTGTTTTTATAATCCAGAACATTCAAAATTTAGTATTGACTAACAATTGTCACTTGAAATTGAAAGGCGAGCAACATAAAGTACCGACTTAAGTAATAACACTTAATATCGCTATTTTAGTATCAGGCTTTTAACATTATTGGAATATCAAATGGAAAAGGTTGCCATTCTTGTTGACGTGCAGAATGTTTATTACACATGCAGGCAAATCCATAAACGAAACTTTGATTACAATAAGTTTTGGTCTGAAGCAACTCATGGAAGGAAAGTCGTAAAAGCCGTGGCCTACGCTATCGACCGCGGCGATAGAAAACAGTATCAATTTCAAAATATCTTAAGATCTATCGGTTTTGAAGTGAAACTAAAACCCTTCACCCAACGGTCCGATGGTTCCGCCAAGGGTGATTGGGATGTGGGGATAACAATAGATGCAATGGAATATTCAAACTTGGTAGATACTATAGTTTTGGTTTCAGGTGATGGTGACTTTGATATTCTTGTGCATAAGCTCAAATTAGATAGAGATAAAAAGGTTGAAGTATATGGCGTACCAGAATTGACCGCTGCCACATTATTTAATGCGGCGAGTGAATTTATCCCAATTGACAATAAGCTTTTACTCAAATAAACATGGGCGAAAAGTGAAATACTTTTGTTTTAGCCCCTATATTGAATCAGATTCCAAGCAGGTTGAACCAATACACTAATAGCATATCAACATCTCTTTTGGCTCTGAATAAGATAACCTAGCTAAAGCCACTATGTCGCACCCGCTAACAAAAATGTATCCAGATCCCAAAGATCAGTTTTTGTCACCTTGCAAAGATTAACGTGGTGAATGACGAACTGAAGAGACGCCATCTTCGAATAAAACATGTCGCCGCCGAAATGTTTTGCCTTTGAGATACTCCGGTTTACTGATCCTGTCCATTCGAAAATGACGAAAGTCTTTGCGTGCGGGATCCCAAGCGACCAGATACCATAGAGGTGGTAAAATCAGCATCGCCTGTGGTTCAACAACCCTACTGGTTACAGATCCCTTTGCATCACGGTATTGGAAGCTTAGTTGTAACCGCTGGAGAAAAGCTGTCTCGAAAGTGGGGAGCAGTGCGGGCTCCATTTCGTGAATATTTGATACGTCTACCTGCGGTGAAAGCTTACCGATATATAAGCAGTCTAAAAACCGACGCAAATCACGTACTTTGTCCTGTGGCAAAGCCTTCTCTATTTTGGCAAGCCCAGTATCTGCAAGCCCCGAAAAAGGTAAATTCCCGGCCGCACGCATTGATGCAACGCTGATAAGGAGTGCAAAGACCTCGGCAACCGAGAGACGCGCTGTGGTTTGGACCGATTGCGGGTCTAATTGTAGGCCGCCCCCAGGACCAGGGTCAGAATGGATAACAAAGCCCTCATCGCGCAGTGCGCTAATATCACGCAACACTGTACGCCTGGATACACCGACCTCTTCTGCTAAGTCAGTAATCGTAGAAGTACCATTTCGGCGAAGGCTGCGCACGATGGCGTCTTGTCGAAGGCGAACACTCATTTTGTAAGGATATTATTAAATGGTGACATTATTTGGCACCATTTGATTTTAGCCTATATCTGTTCTTTTCAGCAAAGGAGTTCTGAAATTGCAACGCACACCGTAGCCCCAAGTCGAAGAAAAGGGGCTGTCCGGCACATAGGGCATTACTGAGCCTCAAAAAAGGAGAAATACATTGTTGAATCTAACCGAATTCCCCAAGCCCACTCTTATTCCAGTCAACGGCGTTGAGTTAGAAGTCTTTGAGGCAGGCCAACCGAATATGGGGAAACCAATTGTGCTTTGTCACGGCTGGCCAGAGCATGCCTATTCTTGCGCCACCAGCTGCCTGTACTTGCCGCAGCCGGATACCACGTTATCGTTCCAAACCAGCGTGGTTATGGCAATTCATCCCGTCCTGCCGATGTAACTGACTATGACATTGAAAACTTGTCGGGTGATCTCGTCGCGCTTCTTGATCACTACGGATACAAAGATGCCACGTTTGTCGGCCATGATTGGGGTGCAATGGTGGTTTGGGGGCTTGCGCAATTACATCCAAACCGGGTCAACAAAATTATAAACATGGCCCTACCCTACCAAGCTCGCACAGAAAAGCCGTGGGTCGAGTTTATGGAAGAATTCCTAGGAAGCGACTATTACATCGTTCACTTTAACCGACAGCCAGGCATCGCGGACACTGTGTTAGATGCAAATACTTCACAATTCCTTCGCAATATATTCCGCAAGAACATACCTCCAGCACCACCTGAGCCTGGAATGATGATGATCGATCTCGCCAAAGCAGAAGCACCACTTGGCGAGCCCTTAATGAGTGATAGCGAACTGGCTGTTTTTATTTCCGCATTTGAGAAAACAGGGTTCATAAGTAGTATTAATTGGTATAGAAACCTTGACCGAAATTGGCAGATCTTGGCAGATGTAGAGCCAACCATCCAAAAGCCAGCACTTATGATTTACGGCGATCGAGACTTGATCCCTAAGAGTTCGTTCCCAATATTGATATAATCAGTCTCAACTGCGGCCACTGGATTCAACAGGAGAAACCGGAAGAAACAAATCAGATCATTCTAAAGTGGTTAGAAAAACAGGATAGCAATTAGCGTAAAAGGCTATTCGATATAAAAATATCTATGAAAGTATCTGAGTAATTTATGGATGTAGTAAAACCTACTATTTCTCATTACTCAGATACTTTTCTCGCACTTGATTTATCATGCCACCAGCCTCTAGCACTTCTATTTCATCTGCTGACAAGTCACTGCGTAGACTAATACTCTCGCCGGATGACTTTATCAAAAGCTTTACAGAATTGTTTGACTTCAGTTGTGCTATTGGCTTGTCAATCTCAAGAATTGAATCCTGCTCAAGTCGATCGTAATCATCAAAGCTCTCAAAAAGTAGTGGCAGAACACCAAAGTTAATGAGATTACGTCGGTGGATACGAGCCATGCTTTTTGCAATTATGCACCTTACGCCAAGAAATCGTGATGATACCGCTGCATGTTCACGGCTGGAGCCTTGCCCATAATTTTCACCACCAACAACAAAACAGTCACCATTCAATTTTATCGCCCGCTGGTAAAAGTTTTCATCAATACGGGAAAATGTATAGCGACTAATGGCGGGGATATTTGAGCGCAAAGGTAAAATATCCGCTCCGGCAGGCAGTATTTCATCTGTCGAAACGTTGTCACCCGCTTTCAGTAAAAGCGGACCCGTTAAGGTGTTTGGAAGCTTTTCAAAGTTTGGCAACGGTTTGATATTCGGACCTTTAATCAGCTCAACGGCTACCGGGATTTCTTGTGATGGCTGGAGTAAAGGTCTTATATCTGGCAGATATTCCGGCTCACTAAAGCTGGGATAGTCCATGTCCAGATCACGAGGATCGGTGATCACACCTTTCAAAGCACTGGCAGCGGCAGTTTCAGGGCTGCATAAATAGACTTGGTCATCTGCTGTGCCGGATCGACCAGGGAAATTACGTGGCACAGTACGTAAGCTGATACGGCCAGTGGCCGGAGCTTGCCCCATACCAATACAACCGCCACAACCTGTTTGGTGCAAGCGCGCGCCCACTTCAAGTAGTTTTGTGAGATCGCCACTCCGGCTAAGCTCCTCGAGCAATTGGCGCGAGGTTGGGTTGATATCAAAAGAGACATCGTCGGCTAATCGACGACCTGCGACGATACGCGCTGGTATGGCGAAATCCCTCAGCCCAGGGTTAGCAGAAGAGCCAATATAGCTCTGGTAAATAGGGCGACCCGCCACTTCACGTACGGTTACCACTTTGTCTGGACTGGATGGGCAGGCGATTAGCGGCTCAAGATCAGATAAATTAATGGTGTCCTCTTCGTCATAGCTCGCACCCTCATCGGCTTTCATTTCTACATAATCGCATTCCCGATGCTGCTGTTTGAGAAAGGCTTTCACAGCTTCATCGGCAGGAAAGACACTGGCCGTAGTACCCATCTCCTGGCCCATATTGGCGATTACATGGCGGTCCATAGCAGTCAGATTGGCGAGGCCTGGGCCGTGATACTCGACAATCTTATTCACACAGCCCTTAACTGTTTGCCGGCGCAACATTTCCAAGATGATGTCTTTGGCACTGACCCAGGGCGGCAATTCACCCTCAAGCTTTACGCCGAGCACTTTCGGCATTTTCAGCGCGAAGGGAACGCCAGCTATAGCCATGGCCACCTGTAGACCACCAGCACCAATGGCCAGCATACCCATAGAGCCTGCTGCACAGGTATGGCTATCGGCGCCAAGTAACGTCTTTCCGGGTATATCAAAGCAAGCCATATGTACCGGGTGACTTACACCATTACCGGGACGTGAAAACCAAAGTCCAAACTTGCGACAAGCGCTTTGCAGGAACAGGTGATCATCCGCATTTTTGAAGTCCGTCTGTAGAAGGTTGTGATCTACATACTGTGCGGAAAGCTCAGTTTTGATTTGTGATAAACCAAGCGCCTCTAGCTCTAACATCACCAGAGTGCCGGTACCATCCTGTGCCAGCGTCTGGTCAATCTTGATCTCTATTGGGCTACCGGGTTCCAGTGAACCACTCACGAGATGACTCTTGATCAGTTTCTGTGCGAGGTTCATAGCCATAGTGGGTACCCTTGAGCAAGTTTTCTTAATCTGAGAAGCTCCACTTGCGGCGCCTCTTGAACCTGATTCATTGTAGTCCGGGTCAGGATAGTTATTATGTGCGCCTAACTGATCTTATGTATTGGCAGGGTAAATTGAGCGTCCGGCCGATACCATTGAGCCTAATAGTCATAGGGAAATACGGTAATCTAGGGTTCATCCCATTCAATACTATCAAATTTTGTGGGTAAGAAAGTGGACCAAGCTTTCCGAGTGATCACATGAACCGAAAAACATTTTATATATAAACCACTAAATTACATGCATATATCAATGAATTAGCATTTCCTCAGTGTTTTTTATTTTCGGGTATTATTTTCTTGAGAGTATTGGGGATAATTGTATTTTTAATATTCGACAGCTCACCAGGTCCTTTGGTCCTTATTTGTGCATGTATAATTTCCGTCACAAACGCTCCCCCCCCTGAAGTCTTTCATGAAAATTATCACCAATAAGGCTTTCAAGCAGGTATTTTATTGAAAGTAGCAATCTCTTTTGAGGTCTATTGATCAAACGAAATATTTAAAGTATTAATTGTTCATGCTAGTGCTACCTTTCTAGAATCACATATAATCAATAGATCTAAGGAGAAATAAAAGTGACGATCAGAATCCTAGCTATTGATGGAGGGGGGATAAGGGGGATATTACCCGGTGAAATATTGGTCGCTCTTGAGAATAAACTAAAGGTGGAATCGGGCAACTCCGACGCCAAAATAGGAGACTTTTTTGACCTGATCGCAGGAACAAGCACCGGCGCAATATTAGGTGCAGCCTATATTTGCCCCAACAAAGCGGGAAGGCCAAAATTCACTGCACAGGAAGCTGTCGATATTTACCTCAAAGAAGGAGGTAAGGTATTTGATACTGGAATCTGGCCCTACCTGGATAAGTGGAGATTTCTCAGGGGGGAAAAATACTCCACACATGAATTAGAAAAGGTACTAAAAAAGCACTTTGGAAATACAAGGTTAAGCAAATTATTAAAACCTTCTTGCTTCATCTCCTACGACATCAAAAAGCGAGAGCAAATCATTTTTAGACAACATTGTGCCATAGTGAGAAATGAAGACTTCTTGGTAAGAGATTTATTACGAGGCAGCACCGCTGCGCCAACTTACTTTGAGCCCGCACGTATTTACTCACTATCACCAATTAACAAAAAATATATACTGGTAGACGGTGGAATGGTTGCCAGTGACCCCGCTTTATGTGCTTACTCAGAAGCCATTAAGTTTAGCGGTGTGGGGGGGATCAAGGATATGATTATTGTATCTCTAGGTACAGGCAAACAACTAAGAAGCTACAAGTACAAAGAAGTGAAAGACTGGGGCATTTTTAATTGGGCACGTCCTTCTATCGATATCGCTCTGAGTGGCGGAGCTCAAATGACTCATTATTACCTGAAACAAATTTCAACAACTGTAGAAAACACCAAGTACTACCGGATTCAACCAAATCTATATGATGCCAACCCTACATTAGATGATGCGTCCCCTAAAAACTTGAAAAAACTAAAGAGATCTGGTGAAAAAAATGCAAAGCACCATGATCAATTATTAGATAAAATTGCTCGAACATTGGTAAATACACAAGGTAACCATCAATTTAAACAAAAATAATAATACCTATCAATACAAAATTAACGAAACCAATAACTAATCCAACTAATCATTCAAACACCCTAGCAAATAGAGGCCGCACCTTGAAAATCTTCTCATGGATTTTCCATACTAAAAATGCCAATTCTGTACTTGAGCCTTAACAAGCTAGTTTTTTATCCAAATTCTACCAGATATACTCAGCAGCAAGACCAAATTTGTTCTAGCTGCATTTAATTCCATTTTTAAGCTTCACATAAAACGATATTTATTAACTTCTCCACCAGATCGCCGGTATTACTCTCACCATATTCAATATGCCTTTCACAGCATAGAACTTTAAAGCCAGCTTCAACTAATTGAGCTCTAATATCGCTTTCATCAAAAAGCTGGAACCCAAACGGTGTAAATGATAGATTCTGCATAAAGGACTTATCACCAAAAGCTAAACAAAGTTTTCCTTCAGGTACCAGCACTCTGCGTATTTCAGACAAATGCGTTTTGATAGACTCCCAAAAGTAAATGGTGTGGACTGTAATCGCCTTCTCGAATTGACTGTCGACAAACGGTAACTTCTCTGAGGTTCCCACCTTAAAGTCCATCCGTCCCGACTCAATATATTTAGAATTAAGAGATTTCGCACTCGCGACCATATCACTAGACCAATCGACACCCGTATAGCGAATGCTGGAACCTTGACGAAGTATATCGACTGCAAACTTACCATTACCGGGCCCAATCTCGAGAATACGATCATGATCCACCACATTAAGCAATTCTAGTGCGGCCAGGTTCGTTGCTTTATTGGCTTTATTCATCTGCAATGCAGTATCGGAGGCTAGAGCACCGGAGGGCTTCCTTAGCTGTTCGGCCACTAGTTGAGGATCTTTAGACATTTCTTCTCCATTTAAGACCTATTTTTGAGTACATAAATAGTCCTTATGTACTTACAAACTGCAATTAATGTAGAAATTAGCAGCGGTTTTTTTGGTTGATTTTTACATCATCGTTTAGTGCCAAAAAAAATTTTTTATACACTGCCGTTGCGTTGTACCTAAAACTCACCATCAAATTTTACTAAGCAGGATCAAATGAATAATATACGAGCCTAGGTCAACTCAATATGTAAAAATAGCTAATCTTAGGTAACTTCAACAAATCAAGCTTAAGCCAAACCATTTGATGGATCAATCGGATAAATATAACTCAGTCTCAAATTGAGTATTTAAGGGTTTACCCTAATATCTTCTAAGATTTTATTGCTGCACCATAGTCCAGAAAAAGTCAGTAAGATATATCAATATGTACCTGCATGTAGCTGCGAATAGATAGGGCTAATACTCATTCAGACTCTCCAAAACTGGTACCTATCAATTAAACTACTAGATACCGGCCTATTACTTAAAGAGCATCTGACATGCTAAATGGCGCTATGCTTGTCTGGTTTATTTTCGCGGCTATAAGTGTGGTCTTTGTTGTTTGGGATTCCATCACCAACGCACCGACTAGCTGGGTACAGCGTATGGCGTGGATATTGGTTGTTGTATATACAGGTGTTGTTGGGTTGATTCTGTACCTACTGACTTGCCGACGCCCCTTTCCCGGTGGTCACGATGCCTTTACACGGGCCACCTGGAAACAAAGCGTTAACAGTGAGATGCACTGCCTAGCTGGGGATGCCACTGGCATTGTTATTGCTGCGTCCATCGTCCCTTTCTTTGGGCTCACCAATGGCTGGGATGCCACCATTGAGTATATTGCCGGCTTTATTTGTGGATTATTCATCTTTCAGGCACTGATGATGCTGGGTATGTACCAGGGAAAGTATCTAAGGGCAGTGCGCAAAACATTCTTCGCCGAAACCGTTTCTATGAATATGGTGATGGGAGGAATGATTCCAACCATGGTGATATTGGCCTCCCTGTGGCCAGAGTCGGAAGACCCTAGCAAGGCCACATTTTGGTTTCGTATGAGCCTTGCAAGCATCGTTGGTGGTGTCATTGCTTATCCAATCAACTATTGGCTTGTTAAAAACCATCTTAAGCATGGATGTATGACTTTACCGGGGAAGGATGGGCCTGCACCCTGCCTGGGCTTCTGTTCACCGGAAGCGAATCATGATGCCAACATAAAGCCAACTGTGCCCATGTCCACTCCTTCTACTCAGCCGGGCCATGAGGGACATGGGATGATCATGCGCTCGCTGCCCATCGCTCTCTCTTGTATTTGGATAGTGGGAACCTTCTTGTTTCTTTTACTGGCGATACTGGTGGCTAATCACTTTGTACCCTTGAAGTTTTGATGGTCAGGCACATAAACAGGTCGATTGAATCGGCAAACAGTAACCAAGTCATCCTTTAATTCGTAGATTTATGGTAAAATCCGCAAATGGATCAGTGTTGGTTGAAGCTTCTGAAAATCTTACATTTATGATTGCGAAGCACTTTTTTTCGACCTGATTTCAGGCGCGACTCGCCTTGCAAAAGCGTACCTTTTATATACAAAAAATTGTGCTTCACCATTAGTGACAGCCATGATTTTTCACTCTGATCCCTAGTGATATAGAAAAATATGAACCCACGGGTTTCACACTGCTGATGAAAGGAATACAGCAAATCTATGAATAGCCGTTTACTGAATCTTGATGCACTGCGGGGGCTTGCAGCAATTCTCGTTGTTTGGCAACACAGCAGTGAAGTTTTTATCCGTAATTCCAGTATCGCCCAACATGGCACCGAGCTGGCTGAGTTTGTGAACCAGCTAGATTTTGGCCGAATAGGTGTAATCTGTTTCTTTTTAATCTCAGGTTTTGTTATTCCTTTTAGCCTCTCTGGTACTCAAAGCTCTTTAAAGAACTTTGCCATTCGCCGTTTCTTCCGTCTTTATCCAGCCTACTGGACATCGCTATTTATGGCACTAGGGCTAACTTGGCTTATCAGCGACTGGATGTATCCTGCAGCCACTATTGCCGCAAATACAACCATGCTGCAGGGGTTAATGGGGTTTGATAATGTACAAGGGCTTTACTGGACGCTGACAGTTGAATTAATTTTTTACTGCTTATGTGCGTTGATTTTTGCAAAACGGCAACTGGCTAACCCTCTGGTCCTACTACTCTTCTGTTGGGGTGGGTTATCTCTATTTGTAGGTTGGCAATTATTGGAAAAGTTACCCATAAAACTGCCAGAGATGGCCCCAAGCGTTACTTATATTCCTTTCTGTATCGCTGTTATGTTCTGCGGAACCTTAATCCGACACTGTTATGTGCGTAAGACTAACTACTGGTATGCCACTCTCGCAGTGGCAGGCACCTTCTCAATCCCTCTAATGGTTTTATTTCTTTACTTGGTAGGTAAACCCGTAACCGAAGACCCCTTGCGCTTTGCTCTGCCTCACTTAATTGCTTTGGCTATTTTCTTTGTGGTTCTGCTAGTCCCCTTTAGGCCATGGCGCGGTCTGGTAGCGTTGGGAACCATCAGTTATTCGGTTTATCTGTTCCACCCCATTGTGATGCGTGGGCTGAATTGGAGCATACAGCAGTCGTGGGCACAGTCATTTTCTGCTTATTCTGTAGAGGTCTATATGTTAGCCACGACCCTCGTGAGTATTGCCCTGGGAACTCTGGTGTACAGGCTGATTGAGAAACCCGCTATCAATCTGGGGCGCCACTTAAGCAGAAAGACTGAACATAAAGAAATGGCGATTGCCTAGAGGGTTTTCCACTTATCCACAATGGGAAGCTAATGATTATTCATGCATGCCTGGCTTATCCAGGCATGTATGAATCGGAGCGGATAGCTTAAAAAAACCCCAATGACCGCTCCGTTAATCTGATTGGTTACTGTGCCCACAGCAAGCTTGCTGCAATTGACCACATCATAATACCCACCAATACATCCAGTACTCGCCAGGTTTTTGGGTTCTTAAACAGCGGCTGCATCATACTGCCACCAACCGATAACAGCGCAAACCAAAGCACCGATGCACTGCAGGCGCCAATTACAAAGAATAAAGTACCTTCCCCTGCGTACTGGGCACCGACCGAGCCGATCAAAACAACGGTATCCACATAGGCATGGGGATTTAGCAAGGTAAGTGCTACGGCGGTGATCAGGGCAGAACGCCTGGATTTAACCCACTCCTTCTTGTCCTCCAGCCCCTTATTGGTAAAGGCGGAGCGAAACGCCATAGCACCGTAGCCGACCAGGAAAGCCACTCCCAACCAGGTCAACCAGAGCATCCAGTTCCCTTCTGCCTGGGCCAAGTGTGATACCAGGTAGACACCACTGGTGATCAGGACAATATCCATCAGAACACACAGCGCAGCGATACTGTAGTGATACTGGCGGCGAATACTCTGCGTCAATAGATAAGCATTCTGCGCGCCAATTGCCATGATCAAGCTGATAGTCGTGATAAAGCCCTTTGTCAGAGGGGCTAGTAGCAAACCCGAAATCACGTTGCCTCCTGTGGTCATTGGGGTCTGCCCGCGGTGTGCGGGTCGGAAAAGTGGCGGGAGATTAAGAGGCGAGCTAGAATAAGTAAATTTAATTATATTGATACCTCATAAGAATATCTTATGTTAGATCTTAAACAGCTTCAGGCCTTTGCTTTCGTGGTAGAGGAGCAGAGTTTTGATAAGGCCGCCGCTTTACTTCACGTCAGTCAATCTGCTGTATCCCAGCGAATCAAAGCGCTTGAGGGACAAGTCGGGCAGGCTCTACTCATCCGATCAACACCACTGCGCCCTACTGAAGCCGGCCTTAAGGTGCTGGGTTATTTCCAACAGATGCACCTCCTGCAACACGAGTTGCTGGCAGACATAGACCCGGAGGGCAGCAAAACCCGCTATAGCAACCAAAATAAGGTGCGTATCGCCCTTAACTCGGACAGCCTGGATACTTGGTTCCTTAAAGCCGTAACCCCCATCATTCGTTCCCACCACCTACTTGTTGACTTGAAGGTCGATGACCAGGAAGCCACCTTGGAGCTGCTCAAGAACGGAGAAGTCATTGGCTGTATTAGCTCGGTAACCAGTAACCTGCAGGGCTGCCAGTCCATTCCTTTGGGACACATGGCCTACTACCCGGTATGCACTCCGGCTTTTAAAGCACACTACTTCTCGGACCCAGTCGATGTGGATGAATTTCGCTATGCTCCCGCAGTTGAATTCAACTATAAGGACCAGCTGCAAAGCCGCTACTTAAAGCAGTTTTGGGGCATAGAGGCCGGCCAGTACCCATCTCACGAAATCCCCTCCTCTAAGGGATTCCTCAATTTTCTGACATTGGGCTTAGGCTGGGGAATGGCACCAGATATACAAGTGGAGGATTTGTTAAGACAAGAGAAACTGATCAAGCTAACTCCAGATCAGCACCTGAAAATCCCCTTGTACTGGCATGTTTGGAATTTGAAATCCAAATTAATTAAAGAAATCACGCATACTTTGGCTGAGTATGCCCATAAAGCATTGCACCAGTAAGCGGCACTGGTGCGAGTAAATACTTGACCTTAGCTACGCCTCATCTCACTACCTGTTTCAAAACACCGAAGTAGTTACTGGCCAGCTCAACATCATCGTAATAACCACGATCCTTTAGCAACTTATGCAACGCCCTGAGGTTATATGTGGGCACTGCCATGAAGGCATGATGTTCACAGTGGTAACTCAAACCTTCAGTGGGACTGACAAACAGGAGCCCTAAAATACCCCTGGGAACCGAACGCGTATTGTATTTTGGTTCCAAGTGGTAAAGATCTTTGACTCCAGCGTGTTCGGCGATCTGCCGCATTCGTATAATAGCCATATACACGGTAAGATAAGCCACAATCCACAATAGATATAGCTGCGGGACACCAAAAGCCCACAGTATGGCAAACATTACACTATTAACGAATAAACCTCGGGTTAACTGAAAATTCACTCGCTTTTTACGGCTTAGTAAGTCTCGCCCACTCAAAAATAAATATAAATTCGCTTTTAAACCAGTTAACCCCAAAAAATCTCTGGAAAACTTCCTTACCAAACTCTTTTTACTGACAGGATAATCCTTATAGTTTTGCAGATCTGGATCTTGATCTGTACCCGCTTTGCGGTGATGCATCATATGACTTTTTATATAGGTTTCTCCATCCATTAACAAAAACGGTGAAGACAACCACTTACAAACAAAATTGTTATAGGCTCGAGTTGCGAAAAGTGTTTTATGACCAGTTTCGTGCATAATGGCTGCCAAGGCCTGCTGCCGCCCAGCAAGTAAAAATACTGCAGCAATATAAGTTGCCCAGTGTGGCAATAACGCGGCTATGGTAAAAATTCCCATTATACCGAGCCAAGTGCTGACCACTATCCACCAGGCCTTGGCATCACTACGCTGTAGGAACGGCTTAACCTCTTCTTTACTGAGGGGGATATTCATTGCAAGTCACCATTTTGTGATTATGTGTCAACGCCTAACTTCTGCAATTGTTCCAACCAAATATTGCGACCTGTACGGTCATACTTGCGTACAATACTTTTAAGTTCCTGGTATTTATTTTGTGGCCTGATTACTTTTGGTAGTAAAGGATCGGTCGCTAAACGATGGATAGCCTCGCCTCCCAAGCGGCATGTTTCAGATAAAGAGACTTTGACAGGCTTTGATGCCAGGTTTGTAAGACTGCTCTCAAGAGTATCTATCAAGGCATCATACTCACGATCTAAACGCTTAATATCCCACAAATGGTGTCCCCATTGATTAACCAGTATGTCCGATACATCCTGCAAGACAAAGCAGTGCGCATTGGCTTCAAGACCTAGTGTAATCAGCATATCGGTTAATTCCGCATGACTCAGTGTGAGATTATTGGGTCGTACCAGCAGGTGATCCAAACCTTCGGCAAACCCATACCACTCAAGTACCATTAATGATTTCTTACGAACTGCACGTGATGTTCTTTTAGGTAGGTGGCAGGCTATCCACCTGAAATCCCAGTTATCATATTGAAAGGTATTGTTTTTCCAACGGTTTATAAAAGCGCGTTTGGACAGTGCTTTTTCTGTCAAACTGTAGATACCACGCCGATTTTGAGTGATCAGGCCGGTACCCACCAATCTATTTAGTGTCACCCGTAAATTATTTGTGGAAATATCAAATGCATCAGATATGAAACCCAGCTGACTGGTTGCCAGTTCATGTCGCTTATTAACGCCCATCAAATCCAATAGAATATTTTTTGGGGTAGGCTCATAGGTAAACTGATACATAGTGAATATTACGTCATTAGTCTTGAGAGATCTTTTATGTAATATTACAGAGCCAGACCTAACACACAACACTTTGTAATTTTGACTTTAGAAAAAAGTCATTTAAATCAACATAAGCATTATCTGGATATCGCCACAGGTATTCAGTGTACATTCTCACTTATTGCCACCTAATAGCATTGCGATTAATAAAACACCCTAAACATACCCATAGGATGACACATTTCCCCACACACTACTTAGACAAGCACTATACAAATCGCTTACCTCTACTGAACACCTTTAATTGCTGATCCAATTTACACAAAAAGAGGCCACTCATATAAACGACCAACCAAGTAAAATATATTAATCAATAAATTAGCACCTCCAAAAATGGCAAGACTAAAATTAAGCACACTTGACTTTACGAAAATCTTTTTAAAATAAGAGGACATCAATCAGGCCTCTAATGACAAACTGACGCTTAACATATGACGATTGATTAAAATTAACCTACCGAAGATCTGGAGCAACTTTCATTGAAAACCAGCTGAAACTTTTACTGAGCGATCGCTATTAGTCCATATTTGTTTTAATCGCAGCTACAACTCACCTTGAGATTCCGGCCCAACAGCCTCAAGAGAAACCCGAGCTACTTAAAGTAAATTTACTCTAGGGCACCATTCAATAAATATCATGCCGTTTCACTTTCCACTATTACAAAAATCAAGCATCAAGATTAAAAAACGAAGAAAAAATAAATTTTTCACTAATTAATTTACCTTCTCAACAGTCCATAAACCATCAATCATATTGCAATAAAATACATGTCACGCTTCACAGAATAACGGAAATGCCTCTCTATAATTCGCTCGATTTTATAAAAGTACAACGTGTAAAGTGGGTCTGATATGAATGATTCCTTCAAACTAATAACAGCTATCTGTTTATCCGCCCTCCTGGCTGCCTGTTCAGGTGGCGGGGGTGGTTCCGACAATGACAATAAAGGCATTCCTGAGGTTAGTGATGGTGGAGAGATGAACCAAAATCCCAATCCCAATCCCAATCCCAATCCCAATCCCGATCCCGACCCTGATCCCGACCCTGATCCCGACCCTGATCCCGATCCCGATCCCGATCCCGATCCCGATCCCGATCCCGGTCCCGATCCCGATCCCGATCCCGATCCCGGTGAAGATGGTTCCTTTGAACTCTCTTTGGAACAAAAACGTATCATGTTAGACACTCACAATGAGTACCGGGAGAGATGCGCGAAGGGTGAATCTGGAGAAGGTAACGGCCCAGAATCTGCTGGTAATATGCAGACCCTTTTTTGGGACGATGCTTTGGCAAAAATGGCCAAAGAAAGAGCATCAGCCTGCTATTTTGGTCACTTAAATGAGGCAGCCGGTATTAGAGAGGCATTTGAAAAAGTTAAAGGTGAAGTATCTTTTGTATTGCCCGCTGGTAGTATTGAAATCGGAGAAAATGTTTCAATTAATATTTTTAATCCACCGGCATCGCAGTATGCTGCCGAGACCTGGGCCGGCTCAGTTAAATCTTGGTATGATGAAAGCTATGGGTATGACTGGGATAATGAATTCTGCCATGCAGAAACATGTGGCCATTGGGCCCAGGTATGCCATGGAGAAACCCGTTATGTTGGCTGTGCTGTAGCGGAATGCGATAGCATTATTGGTTCTAGTAACCCTGCCTATAACGATGGCGCACATGTGGTGGTATGTAATTACTTCCCCTCATTAGATAAGAGCCGACGTATTCCTTTCACCAACGGCTGGGGATATGAAACCTGTAGAACGTGCCAAAACTACGACCTTCCCTACTGTGTTGATAACATGTGTACAGGAGGGATAGCCAAAGATTGGAATGCCTCAGAAAAAAGAAATAAGAATGTAGATCAGTGTACCGATGGCTTGGGCAGAGATATAGTACCTTGTAGCTTTTACGATAATGAGGGTGCTCCCCCCCAGGTAACAGGGTTCAAATATAAATACTCTGAAGGAAAAGTAATATTATCATGGAATGAAGCCATTAAAAATGGTGGCACACATCACTATAAGATATTCCGCGATGAGGAGTTTATAGGTAAAACTCGTCACTTGACCTACAGTGACTCTGATTTAGGTCAGGAAAAAAAGTATAGATATAAAATAATTGCTGTGGATCATGCTGATCAAAGAAGTCAGCCAGCATTTCTGGATATAGTTGTTGATTAACTTTGCAAGGGCCTAATATAGCATTTGATGCCTCAAGGGGCCAAGAAGGTTATTAGGGCCTACCTACTTCAATTATCAAAGATAGAATAGTGAATGTAGGCAGGCCCTAGTAAGAGTCTCAAGTGTTGTTCTTCGTAAGAAAAATTGCAGCCAATATCAATTGGCTCAATGCGTACCTTGATGATCTGACTTATTAACTCACCGATCTCTAACTACTAATAACTATTTTATCTGTCATAGAGGACCATAGTTTTAGCTTTTCCATAGTCAGAATTCTTTATGGCGGCTCTAAAGGATCTCTGAAGAATACGGTAGATTTTCCTTACCCGATGGGTAATAGGGAGCTATAGACGGTATCCTGCTTCGGCAAAGGTGACTTGATGTATGATCTATCATAGCCTTGACTGAAAACCGAATACAATTGGATTTGATTCAAATTATTGAGGCCCCTTAGATAAGAAGGTAGCCTCCATGATAACTACCTCAATGTAGTTATCATGGCAGGGGTTTAGTGCCTACTAACACTTTAAGATAAGAGAATAAATAAACTAAAGCACGTCATCTAAGTGTTGTAAGAAGGGTACTATTGTTTGATTCCTCACATCCTGACTCATATCTCGACCGATACTCGTATGATCCAAATTTACCCATCTCTGTGAATACCATCCCAGGTCAGTATCTTGAGCCGTATAAGCAAAAGAGTGAACCCCAGATAATTCAATGACCTCAGCCCCACCAGTCAACTGCCTAAGATATAAATTATCTTTGTAAGGAAATTGTGTATTGAGATCAGTGTAATAGCTTAAGTAACTAGAATTCATGGGGTTACGATGGAATGAAGAAGTTACTCCCAACTCATTTTGGGTCCATTTACAAACACCATCAAAACTGTGTACAACAGTTCGTATATTCCGAAAATCGGGATCAGCTCGCATAGCTTTCGCCAATCTCATCACGAGACAACCACCCCGAGAAGAACCCGCCAAGTAAATAGTCTCTAGATTGGAGGCATAAGCCTTTGACTTAAGCCAACTGAGGTATGCCTTTTCTATACGAGACTTCTCATTACCACTAATCATCTGGTTAAATTGCGTATCAAAAGCAATCGCCAAGAAGGTCTCATCTGTTGGAAAATGCTCTGAATCTAGCAACTGTCGAGCAAGTGAACGTCCATCTATACTGCGAGAGCAAGATCTCTTTAGTACTCCACAGTCTTTTTTATAGCCAGCCTTCTGGCCTGTCACAGAACTTTCTGCACCATTTCCTGGTGGCTGTTGTCCTGCAGCAATAAATACTAAGTTTTTTACTTTATCGCGTGCTGGGTTTTGCACTCTAGCAATCTGAGTATGAAGTTGACGGCTATTACTAACACCCTCTATCTCCCAGGCTCGATACTCAGATAGGGTGTCTTGTTTAAGGCACCAAAATTCCTGGCAATACCGAACCCGCTCCAAATTCACCGAAAAATCCGACTTTGACTCGAAAGCTTGAGTCTGGACAGAATTAAAAGCAATCAACAGCCAAAATAATTTTTTTATTATTTGAAATTTCATTATTCACCAATAGTGTACTTTAACAATCTAATGATCCATGGAGGCCCAAACCTCATATAGCCCTAATTACTGCCTTTAGCAATGAAGTAGACCGCAATTGAATAACTATACTACTCCAAGCGAAAGAGCCATCCATGGCTCTCACTGTAGCAGTTACTACTCAACGGTTTCTGGATTATTTATATTCTCGGCATCAGATTTAGAAACATCAACATGCCGGAAAACTATTCTATCTACCTTAAATTTCTGTGAACGGCCTGACATCACTAGCTTATAGGTTTCGCCTGCTCTTAGCTTATAAACGGCGACACGTTTATTATCATGACCACCAGGATCAAATTTATTGCCAGATTCCCAGATAAATTTATTATGTTCTCCACCAAAGAATTTTGTATCTTTTTTTAATAGTTCCAGAGGAGCGTCTTTACCGTGACTATTCCCAGCATTAGGTCCCGCCTCATAATTTCCTTCAAGTCGAAAGTAAGCGTCATTTGCTAGGTCTGTACGAAACTCACCCTCATACACTAAGTTTTCTTTCGCAGCGTGCAGATGCAAATAGTACAAACCACTTCTTGTTATATTGAAAGTGTACTCCAAAGGAGATTTTGGTGGGCCGTTTAGTGGCGTATTACCATTAAACTCAAGATAACCGCTCCCTGTATGGCCGCCAATATCATTTTTCTTGATCCATTCATCTAGATTTGAGTAGGTATTTTCAGCCTCCATAATTACCAGGCCGTTTTGTTCCGTGTAGTCACCTTCAGGTTGATCTGGGTTTAACTTATCAAAATTCCACCTCGGGCCAATATGGCCACACCCTTCTTTACCTATATCCACACGACCTGGACAGTAATCCTCATCACCGGCATCATTTGCCGGGCCGTTGCCGCACTGAATATCATTGTATTTGGGACGGCCAGCCGATCCTGGGCCAGGGCCAATTAAGTCACAAGCTGCTTTAACCGTTATTGTTCCATGGTCGGTCGAAACCATAATATCGGCAATATTGTGGTCAAAAGTTGACTCACAAAAACATTGATCCCCAATAGAATAACTATCCATCCAATTAGTTTGAGGTTCGAGTAAAACATCATTAGGGTTAATTGGTAGAACTTTTACAATATCTGGGTGAACATTGCTATTTATACCTTCCGCTTTGATGACTACTGCCCAGTCCTGGTTAGCTTCTGTTGGGGCAGTGCCAATACTATGAGTACCTATTCCGTCAAGTTGATTACCCGTTGTCAACTGGCCGCTTCTTGGATTGAACCAGTAAACCTTATAGGTATCCTCATTTGGAATCTCTATATTCGTTGTGCCACCTTCACGCAAGTAAACTAGATAAATATTACCGCTATCTGAAAGCACCCAATCGTTATTGGTTGAAGTTACTTCATTATCCACATTCAAACTGTGTAGATTAACTTCAAGTTGATTTTGCAAAATATCGTTAAAGAATTTAACAAAGTGGCCAGTTTGCTCCCAATGGTTGTCAAACTCCCTTAAGTTCTCTACCGCTAAGTCATACGCGTGGCCGGAATTAGGATTTTTTAAGTACCACTCAAATCCTGCACCACCTCCCATAACACTGCCCCACATCCAGTTGACCCTCTGAACTTGGGTAACCTCAGAATGGGGCACAGGCGCTTGCCCGCCGGAAGCTTCAGTGAAAGTAACATACCAAAGATGGTTATTATTCTGGGATTCAGTCAGCCACTTTCTACTCATCTGATAAGGGGCATTGCGATGGTTCGCATCGCTAGGAATATTATCAATTTGAATACTCGGTCCATCAAAATTACTATTTCCCAACAATGGCCGATAGTGCTGATCCCATTGGCCACCATACGTATGAAGCAGGGTGGGATGATCGTAGGGGTCTACATCCTTTAAATATTTAGCGATTGCCTTGTGTTGCTCTTGGCTAAGAGTGCTCTCCTCACCCATATTCCATTGTAGTGCCGGGTGATGTCCAAAGCGGGAAATCATCTCCCGGTAATATAGTTTACGTTCGAGCCCTAAATTACCGTTATTCAGAACTTTATTATTCTCTGTTTCCTGCGTCATAAAGTGAATCAGCATGCCTTTACTGGTCATGTGATCCATTGCGACTTCCCACTGGTCTAATTTGCTGACATCAAAAGCCCGATGGTTACCATCATATACCGTCCAAGGATGGGCATCGCAACCATCACCACTCTCGGTGTTTGCCATGATATAAATTGCGTTGACATTTTTTTCAGCTATATAATTCACTAAACCAATAAGACTTTTTCCTTTACCATCTTTCCAGGTAGGGTCTCCATTATTCCAATCACCAAGGTGGGGCTCAAAACTATGTAATATGCCTTTGCAGGAATTTACGTTATAGTGTTTTTCTGTATTATCAAAGCCTGAATAACCAAAAATATTTTCAGGGCTATCCATTCCACCTTCTATATATACCGACTTATCCCCCAGATGCTGCAAGTAGCGGGTTCCTTTTTTATGTACCAGTAATCCCTTACTCCTCATATCAAGCTCAGGTGCTGTGGATTGTAATACTGGGAAATAACCACTTTCACCATCAAATGAAATCGCATTACCTGCATTTGTATCTAGATCAACCGCAACCTGGCTCCCTTGTCTCATAGATATATCGAAGAACCATTTACCTGAAGTTGGCGGTGAAAAGTAGGCACGCCACTTAGTTCCTTCAGTTGCACCTGTATTTGCTGAATTGCCATCAGCGGCGAAATGTCCAGGCACTGTGTAAGACAAGTCACCTTGTGTAAATATCACGTTATATCGATAATCGGTAAACGTAGCATCATCATTTTCTGATGCATACAAATCATCACAAGTGATCGTTATACGGTGCCACTTTTCCAGCGTACCGGAAACAGTACAATGTTCACTATGGCCGATATCATCCGGGTCAACTGGACCCGGAGGATCTGTTGGATCTGGGTCTGGATCTGTAGGATCGGTTCCATCATTCTGCTTTACAGTAAATGTAATTGAGGCACTGGTTCCGGCAGTGCCTGCCCCATCATCCAGAGAATAAGGTGTTGCGGTAAGGGTGTAAGTTCCAACTGCGGGGGTCCAATGATTAAAATCACCCTGATCATCACCAAATAGAGCATAGGGCGAGACATTTTCAGTCATATTGTGCGTCTGAGCCCCTGCCAACTCAAATATTACACTCTCTGCCTGATCACTATTTGCCCTAATATTTAACTGGCTTCCAACCTGGCTTAGATATATCTCTGCACCATCGGTAAGTGAAAAAATATCCGAGTTGCCCTGTGAATTGACCAGAGTGAAAGACGATATTACCAATCCATTCCCAGGGTCCGTTATATCAGAACCTATCGAAGGAGGCGGGCTCTCATTATCAGACTCCCCAGATGACGAATCACCACCACAACCAGCCAATGTGGCGGTAATCAGAAGTGCCAAAGGCAATCTACTGTTATACATTTCCAGTTTTCTCTACTTTAGAAGTAAACAATTATTTACTAATTACAGGATTTAATGGGCATATTAATATTGGCTACAGTATGCAGCGCCGGCCAGATACTAAATCGCGCAGATACATACCGACCGTGAATTCAGTCACATGCAATAAGGACTAGTTCCACAGCTTATAGATTGGCGAAAAAAACTATTTTTTTTCATTTTTCTCAAACAAGAAGATTTTGATTCACCTTCACTTTAATAGCATTAGAATTACCCTTATCAAATCCTTAAGCTAACCAACAAACCGACCCAAAGATTCTAAATAGAACCAACAGAACAATTAGCCCCAACAAGATAAAATAGTGAGAAATAAGATGAGTAATGCTAAGAAATTATTCGACGGAGCGGGAAACCTGAACGGTGTTATACTTCACTCAAAATACACACCCGCGAGAAAATCTACCTGTTACGGTGGCAGTGATTACCTACCCAGAGAATTCATTTTTTCAAAGCAAATTAAAAGCAATCGCATGATTATTAATATAGAGCTTTTATTTTCATGCCTGATATATATTAAAACCATCTTTAACTTATATCTCAGCGGACTAGATAGATTGGAACACCAACTGCTCCGCAAGGATCAGCTAAAATTGGAAGCGTTACCGCCAGCGTAGTAAAAATTATACTTTGTAAGTACTGGAGGAATTTAATCTCACCAAATCCAAATCGCCAGTCAAAAAAACTGGTTCAAAATCACACTTTAAGTGTTAAATTCATACTATAATGGCACTCTTTTATACATTGGCCTAAGAAATTCACTAAAATAATTTACTCGTCATTTGGCGACCAATTTCATAGATTATTAGCAGTACAAAAAAATCAGTATGACTACCAATAACCAGGAACTTTATGCTTCTGAGCCAACAGGCTTGGCAACTTCCACTTATCGTCACGTACTTTACTGGCAACATCTGGGCTTCCCTATAGATAAGTTAAAGAATATATATGGTGATCATTACTCTCAGTTTCAAAACCTACAACATCGTGTACCAGTAAGGCTAACTGGGCAAGCACTTCAAGAGGTATCCGACTATTTCAGTGATAACACCATAGCGTTTCGTACGGGTCTAGATGTATCAATTTCCAGCATTCAAGCATTTGCCCATGTCTTAATGGCTTGCCCTACTGTTAGAGATCTTGTTAGCCTCGGTACGCAATTCCAACAACTGGGCACGCAAGGCTATCAAGGGTTATTCAGTGAGGGGAAAGAACGCTCCAGCTTTGATATTTTAATTCCTAGCTTTTCACCTCTCACTACACAACAAGTTGAATTGAATATTGGAGTCATTTTTAAGCTAATTTCAGATATTGTTGTCGATTATGAAAGCTGCCTTCCAGTTATCCATTTCGCTCATCATAATTCCGAATTAATGAATAATGCTTCCTCCTTAATTAACATTCCCATTGAATTTGGATATCATAAAAGTTGTATTAGTTTTAACAACTCTATTCTTGATAAACAACTATGCAGCCCAGGAAAATCCTCCCTTGACTTTAATAAGCTAACTGCAAAGAAACAGCTCCAGAAAATGAAGTCAGATGAATCATTACCCAATCGATGTAAAGATATCATCAAAGATTATTTACCAGAGGGCGCGGCCAACCTGGACTTCTTGGCAGACATACTACAAATCAATAAGCGATCCTTACAGATTCGCCTAAATGCACAAAATACATCTTTTCGACGTTTGTTAGATATAGCCCGTAGAGAAAAACTGGATTCATTGGATATCCAGTCCATGGACAAGTTACAAGTCGCAAAAGAATTAGGGTTCTCAACGATTATAGCGTATGAAGAATCTTACAAGCGATGGAAAGACATTTGACCAAGCGTGTCAGACAAAAAAATCAAATAACAGAAAAAACAACACATACCCTTATAAGGCAATCTTATTTAAGCTCTTAAGCCCCAACTATTAATACTACAGTTCACTCAAATACTACTAGCGAGTATGTAAATAACATTTTATCTATATTACTCGCTCCTGTAAATTCAGCTATTTATTCTTCAGTAATTCCTATAGAATTTTTCAGACAATGCTTTCACAACTAAAATTTTAAGATTGGACCTAGGACTAATCTTCTATTTTGAAATTCAAGAGAACATCAATATCTTCATAAATTGAATCAAACATAAATAAGCTACCTTGGAGCAACCAAAATTAGGAGTTTTAAACCACTAATGATTGCCATCAATAAAGGAAATTAACCACCCCAAAATCTAAATACTCACATTTAATAACATTAGTGGTGGTGCACCTCCCCCACTAAACATCGATCAATATCTCCCGGAGCATGCTCTAATTGCCTCAATTGCTTTTGGCTTTCCAATAGCAGAATATTATTCGCTTGGTATTTAGGTTTAAAATCCATTAATTGCTGGTAGGCAGCCTGATAAATACCCTTCGCTTCAGCACTCATCAAAAAATCTGTAATCGTGCTGCTAAACAATAAGCGATGACTGTAAAATGCCCCTTCAAGCTGGGCCCTATGAAGCAAATCAGATGGCTCTGAATAAATATTTCTAGCGCGATAATTTGCAGGAGCATCTATTTTGCATATATTTTCTACATACTGCTTCGACTCAAATTTATATTTGCAGTCAGACTTATAATTCTGCTTCAACCTCTCTATATTCTTTCCAAAATCCGGATCTGACTGACCATAGACAACTCTAGAGACCTCGAGAAAGATCATCATGCCACCACACATCATACAAGGCTCCAGAGTGCTGTAAATCGTCGTATCATTCAGGGAATTAGTCTCTTTCCCTCTACACTTACTGCCAATACATTGCTGCATTAATCGCACTTCAGCATGTTGAGTTTTATCTCGACATAAACCAACCGCATTGCGCTGTACACCTATAATTTTTTCCTGCGCATTGTCATACAGGACTGCCGCAATATTGTAACCGCGTTTCTTCTTTTCCTTTGGGGCTACCCAATCAAGGTAAGCAACCGAGTAAGCAAGCAGCATGAGTATCTCGTCTTTTTCCTGCTGAACAGCTGAACTGGGCTGCAACTCAGCCTGAGCACCCATGGCAATAATCCCGAAATATAACCAGCAAATAAAACGCAACATAAAATGTCCGAAGTATTCTAACGGTTTATAGCCACTCCCTAGCTAGAGCAACCACAGTTTTTACCCGCGCCGGTAACGCCTTGTGGCGACGTGTAATTAAAAATAAAGTCTCAGTGATAGAGTTCGCCAAGCGATGGGGCTTAATTTGCGTAAAATTATGAAAGGCATTGACTGCATGAGCGGGTAATACCGTAAAACCCAAGCCCATACTGACCGGTTCCAAGATCAGGCCAATTTGGTTGCAAAACCCCTTGAGTTTAAACATATCTACATGCTGGAATTCTGAGAAATTTGCCCCCAGTAACAAGCCCGCTTGATGAGCACCATCTGGGTGACCGATATATCCCAACTCTAGCAATACCCTCCAACTCAACTTCTTGACTGACGCTGGGGTCACAAGCAGTAATTCTTCACTACCGAGTGGGTGACTCGCTATTTCCGCCATTGTTGATGGACTAGTCACAAACCCAATGTCTGCCTTATAACCAAGTATGGATTCTTCCACTGCATGATTAGGAGCAAAACGATAGTCTATGGTCAGTTTCGGGTGTTCTCTTTGCAGGTCCAGCAATTTTGGATAGAGCTTTAGACCCACGCTACCTGGGGATTGAACACTCACTTGTCCCTCATAAGCTGGATCTTCGCCAAGTCGTTGGCCAAGCGTGGTGAGGGATTCGACGATATCTTGAGCCTCCAGGTATAGCTTTTCGCCTGCCTCGGTCAGGGTGAATTGTTTCCCCTGCCGATGGATCAGCGCCAAGCCAAGGAAGTCTTCCAGGCGGCGTAAGTGTTGACTAACGCCAGATTGGGTCATATGCAGGTGCTGCGCCGTTTTGGTAAAGCTACCCAGCTCCACTAAAGTGCAGAAACTACGCAGCCACACGGGATTAATCATTACAATAAATACTCAAAAAAATCACAAATCATAATTATACGTAATGATCCAGGCACAGTAACTTATACCGAGAGTAATTTTTGGAGAGCGACTAATGAAGAATGTTTACCCGAGAAACTTTTCCCATATCGGTATTTCAGTGCCAGACCTGGAAGCTGCTGTTAAGTTCTATACAGAGGTTATGGGCTGGTACCTGATTATGCCGCCAACGGAAATCAGTGAAGATCACAGCGCCATTGGCGATATGTGTACTGACGTTTTTGGAGAGGGATGGGGCAGCTTCCGTATCGCCCATGTATCTACCGGCGACCGTATAGGCATTGAATTATTTCAATTTCCCAAGCAAGAAAACCCAGAGAATAATTTTGAGTACTGGAAAACCGGCGTATTCCATTTCTGTGTACAGGACCCCAATCTGGAAGAGCTGGCCGAGCGTATTGTTGCCGCAGGGGGCAAAAAGCGTATGCCAAAACCCCGTTATTACTACCCCGGGGAAAAACCGTATCGCATGATCTATATGGAAGATCCGTTTGGCAATATTCTGGAGATTTACAGCCACAGCTACGAGCTGGTTTATAGTAGCGGCGCCTACAGCTGATCCTGACGAGGACAGGCACCGGTACTTCCGGTGCCACTAGTATCAGCTATTGGATCAGTTACTTACCCAAACAGTTATGAAGGCGAATGCAAGACTTTGTTTTCCGATAGGAAATCGGCAACCACCTTGCCCAGTAATAAGTGCTGATCCTCATCTAGGTGAATACCATCCCGCTCACTGACTTTCACCCATTTATTTGCATCCAAGAATAGAGTTTCCAAATCATGGGAAACTTTTTCTAATTCCTTGGCGTAACCGGCACAGCGCTTTTCAGCGCCCGTAAATTTATAACCAATAATCCCGCAGGGATTAATAATCGTTACAGGGGCAATGATAAGAATCTTAGGCACTGGCATATCAGCCTCAATTGGCGCATTCCGGATTACTGAGACCAGTTTGGCCACGCCCTGGGCAGACATAGAGGCCTTATTATCGTGAGTATCCTGAAAATCATTAGTACCCAACATCAAGATGACACACTGTAATGGAGAGTGCATTTCAATGACCTGTGCCAATCCATCGACACCCCGCCTGCCCTCTCTAAACGGGTCATCCCAAACCGTCTTACGCCCATTCAAACAATTTTCAATCACCCGCACATTATGGTGGTTTTCATTCAGGTGAAACTCCAAAACACCAGGCCAACGCTGGGCAAAAGTCATTCGCTGGCGAGTATCTGGAATGATGCCCCAAGAGACACTATCGGAATAAACCAGAATATTATCCATCTTGCCGACTTCCTTCTTTATATTACGGGAACCAGCCTCCACAGTGAGCCCTGGACATTATGGGCGAACGCATTAACCCCAGGCTAAATTCCAGTCCTCACCAAATCCAAGCTTTAGTATGGCACCGCCAAGTGGGCTATTCCCCTTAAGGTCAAGCGGGAGATGATCAACGCGCCGACACCACAAGCGGCAATAGCTGCTGTCAGCGGCAGAGGGGTACCATCGAAAACCAGGCTGGTTACAACAATAGCCAATGCCCCAAGTAACATTTGCATCGCACCTCCCAGAGCAGCAGCCGTGCCAGCAATGGGCCCATGCTCTTCCAGAGATAAAACCATAGAGGTGGGAATCACCAGCCCCAGGAATATATTGCAGGTCAACAACATAGCCACCAGCAACCAAAATTGATCGAAACCTGAAAAAACAACCATACACATCGTCAAGGAGCCGATAGCAAAACCTGCGGTAGCCCACTTCACCACAGCTACAGAACCAAAACGCGCGCCGAGGTTTGCTGCGAACTGGCTAGAGGTAAAGAAACCCAGCGCATTTAAGGCGAAGGCCAGGCTGAATTCTGTTGGCGTCAATCCGTAAAAATCAGTGTATAGAAAAGAGGCCGTGGCCAGGAAAGAGAAAAAGCTGGCGATGCCCAAACCGCCAATACAAGTCAGGCCTACATACACTGGATCGCGCAACAGCGTGGAAAAAGCCCCGAGCATGGCATTAAAACGAAATGGCACACGGTGCTGACTATGCAGTGTCTCCGGCAAGCTGGTTACCGCCAGGAATAAGCTGGCAAGGGTCAGCAAGGCAATCAGTAAAAACACACTGCGCCAACCAAAGGGGACTATCAAAGTGCTTCCGATCAACGGGGCGAGCATCGGTGATATGGAGATCACCAACATCACTGTGGTCATTAGTCGTGTGGCCTGAGTACCAGTGTAATAATCCCGAATCACTGCCCTGGGAATCGACATCACAGAAGCGGCGCCTACCCCTTGTAAGAACCGCAGGACAATCAGTGCCTCTATTGTGGGGGCCAAGGCACAGCCAACAGAAGCCAGAGTGAAAAGAGTCAAACCAAAATACAGCGGGGGCTTTCGGCCAAACATATCCGACGCTGGGCCATAAAATAGCTGACACACCCCGAAAGCGATAAAATAGGACATCAGCGTGTACTGTGCAGCCTCCACAGGGGCGCCCAAATCCTGAGCAATGTCCGGCAGCGCCGGTAGATACATATCGATGGCAATGGGCCCCACACAGCTCAATAAACCCAGAATGAGCGCCATCTTAATAAAATCCAACTTCATAAAAGCTTCCAAATATCAGGCTCAGGAAATTTAGGAACATCGGGGAAAGAGCGATATGTAAATATTTTTACTTTGACAGGAATAATTTCCGCTGACCCTTTCAAAACTGATCCACTAAGCGTAAAGAATACCTCTCTCTACGTGTTAGATGCGAACACAGCTTTATACACTCAAAAACCACTCAGGTACCTATAGGGCGTGTTGACCATGAAGTCGGACATTAAGATTCAGTGGTGTAACGCTTCCAGTGGCAATGCTAGAGGAAGATAGCGCTTAATTAGTGGAAAACCGGGCATATTTCGATGGCAGCTCTATGACCAATACCTTGGGGCGTTCTATTGATAGGCCCACTCGATCAGCCTATTTGCGTTCAACCATGATTGGTTTAATGAGATAGAAACATGTGTAGGTACTGTATCTCAGCTTCCAAACCTCTAGCTCCTAACAAGAGCAAGAGCTCAAACCGGTTACAGGCCAACTACAAGCAGTGGCACTAGAAAAACGCCGAAGGAGTCATTTGGGACCTAGCTGGACATTGGCCGCAGCAAACGTAGAACGCTTGCCGCTTCGCTCCCGCCGCCGATTAGCCCCCCGACTCCCGCTACGCAGCCGACCTGCGCTCAACCGCCGGCCACAAAAGATCCCCCTTTTTATTGCCCACACTCCCTGCTGGGTGATCACAATGTATCCAGAGGGGGAGCCTGTAAATCAACTATTAAGCGCACTCAAATCCCAACGTCTACGTGCCAGTCAAATCGCTGGCGTCGATGGCCGCAGCGGTGTCCCCAAGCTTGAGGCCGATGAAGTCATTTGTAATAGCATCACGCGCTGGCGCCACTTGTGTGAATTAAAGAATTCTGAAATCGGATGCTATCTGGCCCACCTTCGTGCTATTCGCCAGGCCTATCAGGCCGGCTTACAGCGGGTTTGTATACTGGAAGACGACGTGCTGCTGGAAGACGACTTTGGCAGAGTATTGGCGGAGTTGGAGCGCTTGCCCCCGGAAGTAGAGATGGTCCGTTTAATGGGCTTAAAAGTGAGAAAGCGCAAGATCATCCGGTGCCTAAATGACGGTGTGCACAAGCTAGTTCGACCGGAGCGGGGCTGGTGCGGTGCCCAGGGTTACCTGATCAATCGCGGAGGGATGGAAAAGTTACTCAGTTATGCCAATCGGATTTTCGAACCTATCGATAAAGTCTTTGACCATTTCTGGCAATTTGACCTGAAACTTTATGGTGTCGAACCCCATCTACTGTGGGAAACCGAGCACACTTCCAGCATCGAAAAATCCAACGTTCACAAAGCCAGAGTTTCCCAATGGCTTTACTGGCTGCACCCCTTTGGCAAACTATGGCGCAGTATTGAGCGCCATATCTACTTATACCGCTATAAAAAACAGTTTTATCCGGCAGAGAAACCAAAGCAGCGCCTTGGGCGCACAGCCCGAATAAAGCTTTGAATATACAAGTCGCTAAATATCCCAATAGCGCTGCATTTTCAGGAACATAAAGGAGGCCGTCCAGGTAATCATTACCAGCCCCGTCAGGGCCTCAAGGCCGGCTGTGAAGCGTAAATGCCCAAAGGGCTCAATATCACCAAAGCCCAGTGAGGTGTAGGTGGTAAATGAGAAGTAGGCGCAGTCGAGCAAACTACCATTGAAATTCCCTTCCAGGGTGCCGAAATAAGGCGAGTTCACCATAAAGTAATAGCCATAGGCGAAGAGCCAGATTTCCGCTACGTGAGCCAAAAGGGCACCAAACACCCCCAGCACTATGGCAAAGTTGTGCCGCACCGGTAGCCAGCGCCCGAGGTGCACCAGAGCATTGAGCACTTCGTGATGAATCAACACCACAATCGCAACGATTATGGAGTTCACCGCAAATGCGAAAGCCATTTCAGCGTCGATCATGGAAAAACTCGCGAACCAGTCTCCCCGCCTCTTCAGCCATCACCCCAGACTCCACAGAAATTTTATGATTAAAAAAGCCGGCCTCTGCCAACTTCAGCTGACTTTCAACCACACCCGCACGAGGCTCTTGGGCACCAAAAACCAGACGACTGATACGGGCATGCATCAAGGTTCCAAAACACATGGTGCAGGGCTCGATTGTGACGTAGAGCGTCGTATTGGGCAGACGGTAGTTTTGCTCTGCCTCCGCCGCGCGACGCAATGCGACAATTTCTGCGTGAGCACTGGGATCGCAGTTGCCAATAGGGCGGTTACTCCCTTCGCCAATGATCTTGCCTTCCCGCACCAGTACGGCCCCAACCGGCACTTCTCCACGTTCTGCGGCGAGTTCTGCTAATTCCAGGGCTCTACGCATAAATGTATAGTCTTTGGGTGTCGCCATAATTCTTTCTTAGACCTCTACTACACCGAGTGCCAGCTCACACACAAAATACAGTTTTATCATCTTTACCGGATTACTTTCTCTTGATAAAGCGGCGTAGGATGAAATCCGCTTCAAGTACTAGGCTCTCCTGCCGCTCTAACTCCGCACGTGCCTCTCTATTCCCCTTCCAGGCAAAGGGCGTCATCGCAAGGAAATCCGCAATCGCTTCATGCCCCCGCAACTCAAAAGGAAAGCAGCAGCGCATATCGACCTCGGGGTACAAACCCTCAACCAGTTTTGGCGCTGGATGTTTACGCGGCTCCCGGTAGAGGTGTCCTTTTAAAGTCCAGAGGTGATCCGGGCCGGGTGAGACATCCAGCAAGTGTCCCCCCTCTTTTATTACCCGCAGCATCTCAGCATCTGGTGCCGGCGCGAAAATGCGTAAAAGGTGATCCACGCTATTCGAGGCTACCGGCAGGTTGGCATTACTGGATACAACAAACTGAGCACCGTTATCCGCTTTGGCCGCCATGCGCACACCGGACTTTGAGATATCCACCCCAGCCAACGCATGGCCGTGCCACCCGGCAGACTCCAACTGGCGTAAATAGTAGCCCTCCCCGCAGCCAATATCCAAAAGCCGGCGCCCAGATTGGTAAGGTAACAACGCGGTAATCGCATCCACCAATGGGCGGTAATAGCCCGCCTTGAGAAAACGACGCCGCGCATGCAGCATCTCTGTGGAATCGCCCGGATCTTTGCGCCGCTTGCGATAGACGGGTAACAAATTAACGTAACCCTCCCGCGCGCGATCAAATGTGTGCCGGTTACTGCAGTGCCAGGTATCTTTACCTAGCGTCAATGGCTTTGCGCAGAGAGGACATTGCCAGATCATTCAACTTCCTGAGCTTGTGTATTCTTCATCATCGATGGAGAAGTGCGCTGCAAAATCAGATCCGCCGCCTTCTCCGCAATAGCAATCACCGGCGCATTGGTATTGCCGCTGATCAGGGCCGGCATTATGGAGGCGTCCACAACCCTCAGTCCATCCACTCCATGTACTTTTAACTCCGCATCGACTACTGCAAGATCATCATTGCCCATCTTACAAGTGCCCACCGGGTGATAGATTGTCTCAGCATGCTGACGAATATAGTGTTTGATAGAAGCCTTGCTGCTGAGCTTCTGCTCCGGCAGCCAGAGGCGCTTCTGGTAGCGTTGCAAATCTTCCTGGTGGATGATGTCCCGAGCCATTTCGAATGACTCCAGCATCACCTGCATATCTTCAGGCTCACTCAGATAATTGGGCTGGATACTCGGCAAAGCCTTGGGATCCTCTGTATTGAGGGTTATTTCACCACGGCTTTTGGGGCGCAATGCACAGGCATGCAAGGTGTAGCCATACCCCGGCTGTTTATTGAAACCGTGATCAAAGGATGGCACTGCCGTAAAGTGGAATTGTATGTCTGGGCGGCCGTTGGCCAAGGTTGAGCTCGCAAATCCACCCGCTTCGGCAACATTACTGGTCAGTGGGCCCCGATTCAGGAAGAACCATTCTGGCGTACGCACGGCATGCTTCACTCTCGCCCACAGGTCATTCGAAAAAGTGACTGGGTCTGAGGTCTCCACCACCTGAGAGATATCGAGGTGGTCCTGAAGGTTTTTACCCACCCCAGGCAGGTGGTTCTGCGGAAGAATATCAAACTTACGCAGCTCCTCTTGTGGGCCAATGCCTGAGAGCAATAGTAAGTGCGGGGTCTGTATTGCGCCTGCGCAGAGTAATACCTCCTTATTGGCCAATATTTTTTTCCCACTGAGCAGTTCCACCCCCACAGCCCTGTCACCTCTTAATATCAACCGAGCGACTGGGCTACGCGTGAGCACACGTAAATTGGGGCGCTTTTTTATCGGGTGCAAATAGGCTGCAGCAGCAGAGCAGCGCCGACCTCTGCGCTGTGTTACTTGGTAAAAGCCCACTCCACTCTGTTGGCTGCCATTAAAATCATTGTTTGCCCTGTGCCCAGCAGACTGAGCTGCGCGCAGGAAAGCTTGCCCAGACTCAGTTTTCCACTTCAGATCACTTACAGTGAGAGGACCATAACCACTATGCTGGGCATCACTGCCACGCTCATTGCCCTCCGAAAGAAGAAAGTAAGGCAAAATATCCCGCCATCCCCAGCCTGCATTACCTGCGTTTTCCCAGGCATCATAATCTTCACCTTGACCACGGATATAAACCATCGCATTAATCGCGCTGCTGCCACCGAGGGTACGGCCTCTCGGCCAAAACAATCGGCGCTTGTTCAGGCCTTGCTGTGGTTCAGTGTAATGGTGGAGGTTATAGTCAGTGCCTGACAGCAACATCCCGATACCCAGGGGCATGGATATCAACGGACTGCGATCCGGTGGCCCTGCCTCAAGCAGGCAAACCCGATGCTGCTCATCAGCACTCAGCCGGTTGGCCAATACACAGCCGGCAGAGCCGGCACCTACGATCACATAATCAAACACCATATGAGTGGACATGGGACCTCAGCACCTTTGCAGCTGGATTTCCCTCGACGGTACACTCAACCCCAACAAAATTACAGGGATGAGGGAGTGCAAAGATGAGGGATTGCGAATTCAGCGACAATAAAGTCCTACGCAGCTGGCACAACAATGCCGATGAGTGGGTCAGGGTGATAGATCGAGCGGCAATACCCAGTCGCAAGCTGATTACCGACCGGGCAATTGTTGAGGCTACCCTGGCGCATAATCCCGCCAGCGTACTGGATATTGGCTGTGGAGAGGGGTGGCTCGCCCGACGCCTGTCAGCAGAGGGCATAGAGGTCTGGGGTATCGACGGCGTAGCCGACTTAATTTGTGAGGCCCGGCGCCGGGGGCAAGAACGGCAGCACTTCCACACTCTCAGCTATGAAGCGCTGGGGCCGCAGGCGTTCGAGAGTAAATTCGATTTAATAGTGTGCAACTTTTCGCTGATTGGAGAAGGATCAACCAACGCCGTTTTCAGAAACGCTTGCTCCCTACTGAATCCACAGGGATATCTGCTGGTGCAAACTCTGCATCCCCTACTCTCTTGTGGGGATGAAAATTACCAGGATGGCTGGCGCCCGGGCTCCTGGGAGGGCATAGAGGGTGATTTTCAGGAGGCGGCCCCCTGGTATTTCCGCACGGTGTCCAGCTGGGTTCACCTGTTCATTGAACATGGGTTAGAGCTCACCACCCTGCGTGAACCGATTAATCCCACCAGCGGCAAGCCGGCCTCGCTAATCCTAGCTGGGCAGTTTCGTCTCCAACCCTAGTTTCGCCATCCGTAAGTAGTAGAAATAGGGGCACCCGCTTTTCAGTGCCAGATTATCAGCATAGACGCTTTCAGCGACAACATTTCACGCGTGTCATCAAGCCCCTTATTTAGTCCGGTAAAATACAGCCCTCCAGGCAAGATCAATTTTTCATCAGCTGTGGCGTATCAATATCAAAACAATAATAAAAAAACATTGGCGCTCTCCTACTCACACCCACGACTGCTTGGACAAAAATGGAAAAGAGTCCAATCCATGCGGCTTTCAGGGAAGTTTCCGTCAATTTGAGACTGTCCAGTAAGTGAAGTAGCAGAAGCCGCCTAATTTCCATGGGAAAACGCTTTGAGGTGAATATCCCATAATAAATTCAACGACCGTTTGCGGCCTTCCGAAATGAGATGCAACACTCTGGGGTAGAAAAAATGGCACTCTGCAGTTTCAGAATCAGACCGGGCAAATCCTTACCCAAGGCAGTTGGAATATTTCTATTGCCCACCTGTTGTATCTGCTCTGCCGACGAACTTTTTATCCCCGATTCTCAACAAACCCTAAACATTCAATCGGAAAATTTATTTTTCTCTGACAGCGCCTTCGCCATGGACAATGCCGCGCTACTCCAGGCTGCGGATTATCTCCGCAACAACTCCATGAATAGCACGCAGCGACGCCTCAACTACCAATGGCTGCAAATGCATACCAATCCCAGTGAATTCCGACCAACCACTGGCGGTAAGGCACTATTCAAAATCTTTAAGATCGGACTGGATACCTACAAACAGCGCAACAAGCGCACGGTGCAGAAAAGTATTTTGCGTTACACCACCAACCGGGGAAAGATAGGCAACTCGGTAGATTATGGCATCAACCTTTCTGACGACAAATTCAAGATCTCTTTCGAGTACGAATTTTAAACCTGGCAGACGACTTGCCCTTGCCCTCCCCTAGTTTTGTTAGAATCTCCGCCAATCGATTTTGGCGGAGATAGCCGTGAGCAGCTCAAGTACCCCTTCCTCATTTCCCGAACTTCCAATCGCCAGCGTCGGCCGACGCTTGGCAGCCCTGATGTACGACTTGCTGATCCTGATGGGATTGATGATGGTGTACGGCTTTATTGCACTTCCAGTAGCTTCAGTTTTCGGTGGGTTGAACTGCCAACCTCAGGCTATGGACTACAGCCCCTGTGTCGGCGGCCCGATTTATCAGTTGGGCGCCCTAGCGGTTATTGCCGGGTATTTTTTCTGGTCCTGGCGGGTCGCCGGTCAAACTGTGGGCATGCGTGCGTGGCGCTTGATAGTGGCGAATCCAGATGGCGTACAGCTCACCTGGCGCCAATGTATCCTGCGCGCCATTGTGGCACCCCTCTCTATCGCCTGCCTGGGTCTCGGTTTCTTTTCCGCCTGGGCCCGCTCCGACAAGGCCAGCTGGCATGACCTGATTTCAGAGTCTCAGGTGCGCCTGCTGCCCAAGCGGGAAAAGAAAAAGTAATCTACCTAGCGGGCCCGCTTGAGTAATAGCCAGCCCGCACCAAAGCACAGAAGGACGGGCACCAGTACGGCCAACAGCGGCGGGAAGCCAAATACCAATGAAGAGGGGCCGAGAATTCCCTGCACGGTTTGGAAGATAATCCCCACCATAATCCCGGTAAAAACTCTCAACCCGGTGGTCACCTCGCGCAGGGGGCCAAAGATGAAGGAAATTGCCACCATTACCAAGCTGGCGATGGTTAGCGGTTGCAGAATTTTCTTCCAGAACTCCAACCAGTAGCGGCCGGAGTCTTCGCCTTTGCGATCCAAGTAAGTGCCGTAATCCCAGAGATTGCGTGGGGAAAGATCCGAGGGCAGCGGCACGATGAGGGCAAACAACTCCGGCGAGACCTCCGCTTTCCATACACTGGTTGGCAGGTCCTTACTCTGCGTGTCCTCCTGCAGGAACTGTGTGCTGCGGCTGTTCTTAAGCAGCCACTGCTCATCCTGGAACTGCCCTCGCTCAGAGAACTCCACCCACTTCAGCTCCCGGTTATCCGCAAACTGGTAACGGGTTACCCCATAGAGTTCGCCATCCGGCAGGGCAGCATTAAAATGCACAAACTCGCCGCTATCTTTTAGCCACAAACCGCTTTCAAGACCGCTCGCTTCAAGCTCACCCAGAGCGCGTGCCTTGTTGTTCTCTGCAATCACATTGGTCTTTGGAATCACAAATTCCGCCAGCGCCAAGCCGATAAAAATCAGCAGAATGATCGGTTTCATCACCGCCCAAGCGATACGACCTATAGAGACGCCGGCGGCGCGCATAACTGTCAGTTCGCTGGTACCGGCCAGTGTCCCCAGCCCCACCATACAGCCAACGAGCGCAGAGAAACCCAACTGCTCATAAATGCGCCCTGGCAATCTCCACAGGACATATTGTATTGCCTGGCTAAAGCCGTAATCGTGCTTGAGGTCTCCCAATTGGTCGATAATGGCGGAAATAATATCCAGGCCGAGAATAATCAGTAGCACTACGAAAACCGCTAGGGCAATGGTGCGGCCAATATACATATCCAACTTATACATCGGCCGACTCCTTAACACCTTCCGGCAATGGTTTGGGTTTAGGGCGCCAATTCCTCGCCGCCAGAAGCAATAACCCAATCAGTAGGAAGGGGGGGTGTACCAACCAGATCACCGCGGGGTTGGCAAACTTGCCATCCTCTACAGCTCCGCGAACCCCCTGCAGAACCACCAGGTAAATGAGGTATAGGAGTATCGCGGGGAACATCTTGATAAAGCGTCCCTGACGGGGATTAGTTCGGGATAGCGGTACTGCCAGCACCGCAACCACCAGCACCAATACCGGCAAACTCAAGCGCCAGTAGAGGTAGGCCGTCTCCCTGGGGTTGTCACTGCCAATCAGCTGCGTAGTGGGGGCCGACTCAATTTGGTCGCGCCAACGGCTGCGCAACCGAGGTGGTTCCATGAGTACCTCGTAGCTGGAAAACGACATCTGCCGGTATTCACGCTGTCCCGGCACGCCCTCGTAACGATAGCCATCGCGCAGAACCAAGTAGCGCAACCCCGTTTCGGGATCGATTTGTTGGACCCCCTCCTTGGCACGAATAACCACCTGATGGTTCGCTTCTGTTTCTTCTTCTGTGGCCCTCAATTCGGCGAGGAACACCCCCAGCATGGTCGACTTATCCTCGCTCAGGGCCTCGGCGTAATACACCGCCTGGCCTCCGCTGGTGGAAATAAATTTCTTCGGAATCAGGTGATCAAATTCATTGCGGGACTTTTCCGCATTGAGCATCAGGTTGGAACGCTCTGCACCGGCGGGTGTCAGGTACAAACTCATTGAAGCCACAAACAGGGCCACCGCCATAGCCGGTGCCAGGGTGTAAAACAGCAGGCGCCATTCGCTGAAACCACAGGCGTGCAGCACTGTCATTTCACTCTCTACATAGAGACGCCCATAGGCCAAAAGAATCCCGACAAACAACCCCAACGGCAATATCAATTCAAGGAATCCCGGCAGGCGGTAGGCCATCAGGGAAAAAAGAATATTAGCCGAAAGGTCCCCTGCGGCGGCTTCCGCAAGGTATTTCACAAATCGGCCACTCATCACCATTAATAGCAAAACAGCGCTGACTGCCAGCGTGGCAAACAGCAGCTCGCGGCAGAGATAGCGGAAAATAATCACAGGGCGAACGAATTCCTTGGTGACTGCGGTGTGATGAAATTGGACTCCAATCGAACAAGTTTCCTACCGGGTACAGCAATCCATAGACGGGCAGGTTACACTTGTGCGACGCATTATCACTAAAAATTCTTGCTATGTCTCGGTTCAGAGCCATGCAATCTATTGTCAGATTTTAAGGAAAGCGAAAAATGCAGTTCTCCGCAAAGGTCTCGGATATCTCCAAGCAGCGCGCAGCCTGTTCCATTATTTCGGTAGATGCCAAAAATGGCTTAAGCCCCAGTGGAAAAACCCTCGATCAACTCACAGGGGGAGTCATTGGCAAAATTCTCAAGCGCGGCGATCTGGGCGCAAAGCTTGGTAGCACTCAGTTAATCGATCTGCTGGACGGCCCCAGTGAGCGAGTGCTGGTGGTGCGCACCGGCAAGGGAGATATCAGCCAGGCGGAATTCCGCAAACTGGCCAGTGCCAGTGCCGCGGCAGTGAAAAAGTTCAAGGACGCCACCAGCTACCTATGCGAGGTAGAGGTAAAAGGTGCGGACAAAACCTGGCAGGCCCAGCAAGTTGCCTTAGCCACTGGACTGGCCTGCTACCGTTTCACCGAGTTTCTCACCGACGCCAAACCCTACCCCCTGGCCAAATTCACCCTGCATGCCATTGATCGCAAACAGCTGAAAGCCATCCAGAAAGGGATGGACATTGGTGCCGGCCAAGCACTGGGTAGCAATGTAGCGCGGAAATTGGGCGACCTGCCCGGCAATATCTGTACCCCCAGCTATCTGGCGTCAGAGGCTCGCGCACTGGCCAAAAAACATGCAAAACTCACCACGACTGTACTCGACGAGAAAAAAATGCAGGCGCTTGGCATGGGCGCCCTGCTCAGCGTAGCTAAGGGCAGTGACCAGCCCCCAGCCCTGATCGCCATGAACTACAAGGGCGGTAAAACCAGTGAGAAGCCCATTGTGCTGGTGGGCAAAGGTATCACCTTTGACAGCGGCGGTATCAGCATCAAGCCCGGCCAGGCCATGGATGAGATGAAGTACGACATGGGCGGCGCCGCTAGCGTATTCGGTGTGATGAACGCCCTGGTCGAACTGCAGCCATCCATCAACGTGATTGGCTTGGTTGCCGCCGCAGAAAATATGCCCAGCGGCCGCGCCAGCAAGCCCGGTGATATCGTCACCTCTATGTCTGGCAAGACCATCGAAATTCTAAACACCGATGCCGAGGGCCGACTGGTACTGTGCGATGCACTGACCTATGCCGGCAAGTACAAGCCCCGCGCGGTAATCGATATCGCCACCCTCACTGGTGCCTGCGTTATCGCCCTCGGTCATCACGCCAGCGGCCTCTACGCCAATAACGAAGAACTCGCCCAGGACTTGCTCAAGGCCGGCGAAACCAGTGGCGACCGCGCCTGGCAAATGCCGCTTTGGGATGAGTACCAGCCCGCCCTGGACTCCAACTTTGCCGATATGCAGAACATCGGCGGCCGCGATGCCGGTTCTGTTACCGCCGCCTGCTTCCTGTCCCGCTTTGCCGAGGAGTACACCTGGGCGCACATGGATATTGCCGGTAGCGCATGGAAATCCGGTGCCTGCAAAGGTGCCACCGGCCGCCCAGTACCGCTTCTGGTGGAATACCTGCTGGGAAAATAACTGCCAAAAGCGCACAATAGCCGCCCCGAGCGGCTGTCGAAACGGCCCCTCGCGGGCCGTTGTCGTCTCTGTACAAATAAAAGCCAGCATGACCCGAATCGACTTTTACATCCTCTCCTCCGACCAGCCCCAGCAAGCGGATATTTTCGCCTGTCGCCTGGCGGAAAAGGCCTATCGCAACGGCCTGCGGGTTCTGCTTGCGGTCGACAACCAAGAGCGTGCCGAACATCTCGATCAATTGCTGTGGACCTTTCGTGAGGACAGTTTCCTGCCCCATGCCAACCAGGCGAATGGCGAGCAGGCGGCTATTGAAATCAACTGCGGCGAAGATCCACAGGCGCACCACGGCTTACTGATCAACCTGTGCAGTAAAGTCCCCAACTGGTTCAGTCGCTTCGAACGACTCGCCGAAATCGTTGTTCAGGAAACTACAGCCCTGCAGCGCTCACGATCGCGATTTGGTCACTTCCGCGACCGCGGATATCCGTTACAATCCCACAAGATCAACCAGAGCATGTAATCACTGGCAACCACCATGTCCGGTCGAAAGAACAAGCACAAGCAGCGCGGACAACCACGCAAACAGTCCAGCGAGCTTCTCGACGAGCTGAACTCACTGCACGACCTCCTTAACAGTGACGATCTCGATGAAATTCCCCTGCTCAATCAGGTAGCGGGCTCGGCCAAGCCGCAAATACAAAAAGCCACTCCCCCCGCAGATATTCCATTGTTATCCGCCGAACCGGAATTCCCGGCTCCCCCCAGTGTGGAGGATGCCAAAGAGGAGGAGCTTCAGGAGCAAGAGGAACTCCTAGAGCAGGAAGACCTGCCGATATTATTTTCCCCGGTCGATGAAACGCTTACCGGAGAGCATAAAGTGCAACTGGCGGAATCAGATCTTGCCCTGTTGCGCCCCCTACAGAACCTCCCAGGTAAGACCACCGAGCCACAGGCAAAAGCCCCGGTGGCAGAGCACCTAATGGAAGAGCACCTAGATGAGAGCGATGATCAGCCGGGCAGTGACACCCAGCCTGACAGTAAACAAACTGAGCCAGATACCACTGCTGCAACTGAAACCTCAGAGGAGCGCCTTGCCCCAGCACCCGAGAACCCCTTCCTGCCCGCCCATATCCGCTCGCGGTTGACCGGTGGACGTATCCCCGCAATTGCGGAGCCGGCCCAACCCAAGCCCAAAGCCATCGAAACCGCCAGTGCGGGTACCCGCACCCAGGCACTGGTGATGGCCCAGGCGATCGCTGAGCGGGAGGGCCCCTCAGAAAAATTGGAGCCCTCAGAGAAAGAGCGCCAGCGCAGCGACCTGATTGAAGAATTGGTAGCCCAACAGCTTCCCCAACTGGAAAAACAGCTGCGTGCCCGGATAGAAAAAGTGGTCGACGAACTAGAGATCTGGGACTGAGTGCGATTTAGCCCCAAAGCTGCCTTTTGCCCACCCTACCCCCGGCGGTATAATTGCCGCCTTTTCCGCGCAGACAGAGCAATCGCCAGACTATCCTGAGCCAAAATGCTGCGCCCGCAGTCAGTTAACACAAGGTTTCCCACCCGCATGGACAAAACATACCAGCCCAACGCCATCGAACAGCAGTGGTACAAAACCTGGGAGGAGAACGGCTACTTCAAGCCTTCCGGCGATACAGAAGCCAAGCCCTACTCCATTATGATCCCGCCGCCGAACGTCACCGGCAGCCTGCATATGGGCCACGGTTTCCAGGAGTCCATCATGGATGCCCTGATTCGCTACCACCGCATGCAGGGAGACAACACCCTGTGGCAAGTGGGCACCGACCATGCCGGTATCGCCACCCAGATGGTGGTAGAGCGCCTGCTGGGCGCCGAAGGCGTATCCCGCCACGATCTGGGCCGCGACAAGTTTATTGAGAAGGTCTGGGAGTGGAAGGAAGAGTCCGGCGGCACCATTACCCGCCAGCTGCGCCGCCTGGGCGCCAGCCCCGACTGGTCCCGCGAACGCTTCACCATGGACGACGGCTTCTACAAAGCGGTGCAGGAAGTCTTTATCAAACTGTATGAAGACGGCCTGATTTATCGCGGCAAGCGCCTGGTGAACTGGGACCCGAAATTCCACACCGCCATCTCAGACCTGGAAGTATTAAACGAAGAGAAGCAGGGCCACCTGTGGCACTTCCGCTACCCGCTCTCCGATGGCTCCGGCCACTTGGTAGTTGCCACTACCCGCCCGGAAACCATGCTTGGCGATACCGCCGTAGCCGTACACCCGGAAGACGAGCGCTACCAGCACCTGATTGGCAAAACCATCAAGCTGCCCCTGGCTGATCGCGAAATTCCGATTATTGCCGACGAATACGTCGATCGTGAATTCGGCACCGGCTGTGTAAAAATCACCCCAGCCCACGACTTCAATGACTACGAGATGGGCCAGCGCCACAACCTCGAGATGATCAACATCCTCGATGCCGACGCCCACCTGAACGACGCCATGCCGGAAAAATACCGCGGCATGGAGCGCTTTGCCGCGCGCACCCAGATTGTCGATGACCTGGACGCCCTCGGCCTGCTGGAAAAAGTAGAGCCCCACACCCTCAAGGTGCCCCATGGCGACCGCTCCGGCGCCGTGATCGAGCCCTGGCTCACCGATCAATGGTACGTAAAAACCCAGCCCCTAGCCGATGAAGCCATCGCCGCCGTTGAAGATGGCCGCGTTGAGTTCGTACCGAAAAACTACGAAAACATGTATTTCTCCTGGATGCGCGATATCCAGGACTGGTGTATTTCCCGCCAGCTGTGGTGGGGCCACCGCATCCCCGCCTGGTACGACAACGACGGCAAAGTCTACGTTGGCCGCAGCGAAGAAGAAGTGCGCGAGAAGCACAACCTGGGCGCCGACATCAGCCTGCGCCAGGACGACGACGTACTCGACACCTGGTTCTCCTCCGGCCTGTGGACCTTCGGCACCCTGGGCTGGCCAGAAGATACCGAAGAACTGAAAGCCTTCCACCCCAGCTCCGTACTGGTCACCGGCTTCGATATTATTTTCTTCTGGGTTGCACGCATGATGATGCTGACCCTCTACTTCAAGAAGGAAGTACCGTTTAACACCGTGTACGTGCACGGCCTGGTGCGCGACAACCACGGCCAAAAGATGTCCAAATCCAAGGGCAACGTGATCGACCCTATCGACCTGATCGACGGTATCGACCTGGAGAGCCTGGTACAGAAACGCACCAGCGGCCTGATGCAGCCGCACCTGCGCGAGAAAATCGAAAAGCAAACCCGCAAGGACTTCCCCGAAGGTTTCTCTGCTTTTGGTACCGATGCCCTGCGCTACACCTACTACTCACTGGCATCCACCGGCCGCGACATCAAGTTTGATGTGGGCCGTATCGAAGGCTTCCGCAATTTCTGTAATAAGATTTGGAACGCCTCCCGCTACGTGTTGCAAAACTGCGAAGGACAGGACTGTGGCCAGGACAACAGCAGCGACTATGAACTGACCATCGCCGACCGCTGGATTATTTCCCAACTGCAGCGCACCGAGATTACCGTACGCGAAGCGATGGATACCTACCGCTTCGACCTCGCCTCCCAGGCCCTGTACGACTTTATCTGGAGCGAGTACTGCAGCTGGTACCTGGAACTGTCCAAGCCGGTACTGTGGGACGACAACGCCTCCGACGCAGTGAAGAAAGGCACGCGCCGTACCCTGATCCGCGTACTGGAAACCATTTTGCGTCTGGCTCACCCACTGATGCCATTTATCACCGAAGAAATCTGGCAGCGTGTAAAAACCCTCGCCGGTTCCAACGGTGACACCATTATGCTGCAGCAATACCCGGAAGCCGACAGCAGCAAGATCGACGAAGAAGCGGAAGCGGCTGTTGCCTGGTTGAAGCAGGTTATTGAAGGCGTGCGTAATATTCGCGGTGAAATGAATATTTCCCCAGCGAAGAAAATCCCACTGATCCTGCGCGGCGGTTCCAGCCGTGACCAAGAACTGCTGGAGCAAGCCCGCAGCCTGCTGATCAAACTGGCCAGCCTCGAAGAAATCACCTGGCTGGAAAGTGGAGAAGCTGCACCAGCCTCCGCCACTGCCCTGGTAGGCGATATGGAATTGCTAGTACCCATGGCCGGGCTGATCGACGTAAAAGCCGAGAGCGCCCGTCTACAGAAAGAGATTGATAAACTTTCCAAAGAACTCGCACGAGTTGAAGGCAAACTCAACAATCCCAAGTTTGTAGACAAAGCCCCCGAAGCCGTTGTTGCCAAGGAGAAGGACAAGCTTGCAGAAATGAAAGGTGCTCACGAGCGTCTGCAACAGCAACTTGAGGAAATCAGCAACCTTTAATGGTTCTGGTAGTCCGCTACGGTGAAGAGCGGATCTGATTTAAAAAAGGGGGCTCTGCCCCCTTTTCTTTTTTTGATATAAATCAAGCAACCCTTCTAGCCCAAGTACCTTTCCATTTTCTATCAACTTCAGAACACGAGTTTGTGCTCAATGTGCCTCCTTCGCTTATGGGGTTGCCAGCTCTAAAAACAGTATTACCGAAGCGGTATACGACCTAAAGCGCGCTAAAACGCTTCAGGCACTGCTCCATTTTCTACCCTCCTAAGTAACTGATAAGAAATCAGGATCTTTATAAAAAATAACAGTGAGTTAGAGAAAGTCTATTCATTGGAGATAGTGGCCAAAGTGATCATTTTTCATTTGGGACAACAGTCCAGTCTTGTATGTAATTTATTCATCCCTCAAGGTTTTTACGCACTTCTTCGCTAGATTGATTCCAGGCTGGCAATCATGATAATAGTGGTCAGAATGATTACACTATAAATGTCAATGGACCAGTAAACTGAGAGCATAAGGAGAAAAAATGCTTACGTTTGAGAAGTTGTGGAACAGCTATCCACAAAAGGATGTGATAAAACAAACGTGCTACAACAGGCAGGAGACAATATCTGCTCCATTTAGTGACTACTGCGCAATTATGCTAAGTGAAGCGCTTATCAAGGCTGGGGCTTCACTCAATGGCTTTAGTGGTAATAAATGCTGGTCTCACACAGGGTCTAGGCACGCACTACTTGCCGAACAACTAGCCAATTGGCTAAAAACGTCTCCGCTACCTGGCTTGCAAAAAGCCAAGAAAATATCACCTGGATCCTTTCAAAGTGATCTTAATGGAAAAAATGGAATCGTTTTTTTCAAAGATTACTGGCAGCGAGGCAGTGAGAGCTTTGAAAGCAGGAGCGGTGATCATATCGACCTTTGGAAAGATGGTAAAATTACGAGTGGCACCATGCTTTATAGATCAGTAATTGAACTATTTGGTTTCGTCTCTGATTTAAATAAATCCAAAGAAATTTGGTTTTGGGAGGTAAAGTGAGCATTAGAAATCACCCATGGATTGTGTCTGGTTTAATTTCAATTTTATTGTTGGTAATAAATTTTTTAATATTTTCCTTTAGCTATAATTCTTTAACAAGGAGTTTATTAACTGAAGATCAACGCATTGAAAATGCTGGCTTTATAATGGGAACAACTTTGCCACTATTTGCCTTCGTGTCATTCTCCATATGGCTGATTATGGGTTTTCTGCTAAGTAGAAATGCCAAAGGTTGATCTTGGCTCTAAGCGAGTTCTGCGAGCCCGCGCCAATTTTGCCTACCATTGCTGCGGGCGTTATGGATAAGACTTACCCACGTTTGGTAGACACCCTGTATAGTTAGGTTTCAGCCTAACATGGAGGTGCCTACAAAACGTGGGCAAGACCACGCTCTAATTAACAAGCCCCGTGGACTGAACGTGCCAACGCGCATCGCATCTTAACGGCGCTCTTTAACCTCAACCAACCCCATCCCCCAATGCCCTCTCCTTTTGCAAACGTCTATAGATTTCCTCACGGTGAACGGGTAGAGATTTGGGAGCACGTATGCCTATCTTTACCTGGTTACCCTTAACTTCCAATACCGCAATTGAGACGTTCGCTCCAATCCGTAAGTTTTCACCCTTCCGGCGCTTTAAGATCAACATATTTGCTTCCTATTAATACTCAAACCATGCGTAGACCTCCCTTAATGGAAGGGTTTGAAAGTAACTTTTAAGGAAGCATCAGGGGGAGCGCGAGAACGGTAGGCATAGAGGTAGAAAAGGCAGATGCAACGCTTCCAGAGCCAAGGGACATGCCCCAAACTACTGAATGGACTCCACTTTATTGAAGACGAGCGGGTTTCTAGCGTATGATCCATATAGCCATTTTGATAGGTCGATTATCAATTTGGTTAGCTGGCCCCAGGTGTTAGCGCACCTTGGGTCAGCGCCTTTTACTTACTCTTACGTCACGCTACCGTTCTCCTTTGAGGGAATAGCTTTAGAAATTTCTTGATTCTCTCGAATCTCTTTGGTCATCGGCCTTTAGAGGGCTGTTTAATGACGACCCAAATACCGATAAATATCCACCGATTTTACGCAGCTTTGACACTAAAACAAACTTAATAAAATCCAATAAGAATATTTTTGTGCCTATATTTTTTTGTTGCTAGCGATTTGAAAATTTAGGCTGCAAATAAAAATGGCCATGAAAATTAATACCCCCACCCGCTCCCACACTGAAATTCAGAAAACAATAGATCATCAATACTGATGAAATATATTCCACATATCTACAGAAAAGGTCTCTCGATATATCAAACAGCTTGTAAATTTTTAGGATATTACTGCAGGATTTAGAAGCCTCTGAACAACTCAATGATGCTTCTAATTACAGAGCGGTCACAATCAGAGCCTAGCTTCGCAGGAATGTCTAGACCTTACAAGCTGTCGCAACACGGGGTATCACTATGAAAGCCCCCTCGGGCCGAGGCTTGAAGGCCACAGCTGCTGCGTTGCAACACTTGTAAAGGGCTACCGTCATTCACGGCAAACTGCACCTAATATCTGTAGCCTTCAAAAGCCGAAGAGATATTACGGACTGATTCAGAGGCACTCTAGATACCTTAACAACTCCCCAATTAATACCAGCCTATAAAAGTTTGTGAGTGCTAGCTTAGGGGTTTACGTTCATATTGACCTTTATATTGAAGAACAAGAAGATACACCAAAAAAAATTGTGAAATCAATGGGTTAAGAACTGGTGTTAAAATCGGGATAGTAGTCAAAGTGATCGTTCTTCCAGTTAGTACGCAAGTATCAGGTTGCTTTAAGTCTATGGTGTTAAATAGAAATTTAGGCTGTGGAGTAGAAATTGATTCTGAGGTAATAATCATGATAATAGTGGTCAGAATAATTACTATATAGCTGTTAGAGCAAATCACGAGATACTTAATGGAAGATTTACTAAATAACGGATGGGTCATTGGAGTTGGAGGCGGTATTTTAAGCGGCCTTTTTGTTACTTGGCTTACGAGAACACTATTCTCCAAAAAAGACCAAAAAGAATTAGCGATAAATATATCTTCTGCGAATCGTGAAATTCTCTATGCCATCAGGCCTGAGATCTCTGAAAATGAGCTTCCATCCTTTGAGGTGGTTGATGCGTTAAAAAATGCTACCGCTAGAAAGTATAAGATCGAGCCAGAAAGGTTATTTAGCACTACTCAGATAATCGAAGAGCTAATTAAAGAGATTATGGATTCAAGTTTTATCTCTTCAGCAACTAAGAAATCTTATTGTGAAGCACTAAATTCAATCATCCCTGAAGCGACTGAAAGTACACCTGAAGAAATAGATAACGAGTTTTTTGTAGCGAAGGTTGAGTACAAGGAAAAAATGACAATGCTGCTGTCAATGACAGTAGGTACTATTGCAGCATTTGCAACAATGTTTTCCCTTGTAAAGAGTACCTTTGATTCATCCAATGTATTTGGCAAGGTGATGGACTCAATTTTTCCAATGCTATTAGTAATGGCAGCAGTTGTGTTGGTTATGAATGTTATGCAAATTGCTTTAAAGCTAAGGCACAAAAGATTAAGAGCTGAGTACGGTATTCCTAGCGAACAAAGCTCTAACAAGTAGCTGCACAGAAAAAATTACTCGCTGCGCTCATAATTCCCCAATGAAATAGGCGTTATATGTCCGGCTGACGCATGAAAATATACATAAATTTATCTCTTATGATTCTTTTAGTTAGCTGCGCGCACCATGCGGTCTTGACTCCGGTAAGCCCTGGTTCAGATGAGTATATTATGTTCTATGACAAATCAGACGTACAAATTCGGATGGCTAAAGGAGTTTCGCCTGAAGATAGAAATAGAATATATGAGAGCAGGGTTAAATTAATTTTAAATACTGACCCGGACACATCAGAGTATGAAGTAGCAAAGGGAAGCGTAAATTTGGGGGAGCCTGGATCAGGTGGAACTGCTAAGGTCATTTGTCTTAGGTCACCACCGTTAGAAAAAGACGGCATGTTTAATATGGATGGTTCACCCAATTATCGTTACCGGTTAAAGCCCTATGGTCGCATATAACAAGGCAAAGCTAGGGAAGCTTCCTTCGCCTCGGCAATTCACCCCAGCTCGTAGCGTTATGAGTCTACATAAACGATGAAAAATCTGGCACTAGCACTTGGGAGTTTATTCGGTACCTATTTGTCACTTTTCTTTCTGTGGGCGCCAATCAATATGATAGGGGTGAAGTACCACCAAGTATGGCTGATGAATCTCTCATACAAGTATGATGCAATTGCCAATAGCTCATGGGTTAGTAAGCTCGAGAAGGAAAACATCATATTTAAGCTTCGCTACAACAATACAATTTTTTGGTGCAATCAATTTGAACGCTGTAGCACGGATGAAAATTCATAACAAGTGCATGTTGTTCACCCACTTCATGGGCTGGGACCTACGCACTGTGTACTCCAGCCCCAAATGTAGGTGTTAAATTTAAATCATATGAAACTAAATTCTCATAAATTATTAAAATGTATAGTAAAAGGAAGAGAGTTTTCTCTTGCCAATATTATTCCTTTCATTGATACGAAGTTCAATGACTACAGGGATTGCTATCCGCTAGCAATGCTATGCGCGGATGGCAATGTCAGATGTGATTGGAGTGTTAACGGTTCGGTACCTGACGAATACACTCTGGCCTCAATGATTTATTCGTCTATTTCAGGGCAGAAAAAAGTCAATAACTACACAGCTTCAAATAAGCCGGTTAGTCCAGAAAATAGTAGATTTTATACAACCTCGAAGGCTGAGCTATATTTTGCCCAAAACGCTGAAAAACGCTCGGATAGAATTTATGCAATGGCAGTGGGTATCGTCGTTGGCACATGCACCGCTATTGTTGCATATAAGCTTGGGGTTAAGTAAAAATTTAACAAGGCCATTAAATTCGTTCAGACCATAAAAAGCGTGGCTTCCTTCGAACTGCCTACGCGTTGCTTCGGCATCCACTTATGGCGACGTTATAACGCTTCGCTAACTTGGTTGCAACTCTATAAAAAGGAAAATAAATGAATGATTTGATTGATGATGAGTTGTTCTTGCAAATAGAAGAGCACTTGAAGTGCAGTGAGCAAAGTTGGCTACTGGGTGCAGGAATAAGCTTCGAGGCTAAACTGCCGCTAATGTATCCTTTGACGAACAAAGTTAAAAAGGATGTAGAAGCTAGCCACAAAAAATTATATGATGATATTATAACTCCACTATTTCAAGATTTGCCTGAACAATGCCATATAGAACATGTTCTTAGTCATCTTGGCGACTATACTGCATTAGCTGAAAGAAACAAAAAGAAAAAGACAATTATTAGTGGCGGTGAGGTTGAGTTAGAAACCTTAGAAAAAGTACATAATACGATCCTTGAGTCTATCTCAAATGTGATCCGATGCGGCTATGTTGAGGACGAGGATGGAAATACAGTTGAAGAAGGCTCTTTATCTAAACCAATCGTGGACATCAACGCACATTTAGAATTTGTTGATACTCTGTTTAACCACGCATCCGCTGGCGTTCATGAGCGAAGAAAAGCTGTAAATATTTTCACAACTAACTATGACACTCTTTTAGAAGATGCACTAGCACTAAGCAAAGTACCTTATTGGGATGGGTTTGATGGCGGAGCTGTAGCCCATCGAACTCATAAGTATGGGGAGCCCGCACCAGGGAATGGACAACGTGCGAATATAATAAAAATGCATGGCTCAATAGATTGGTATCTTTGTGACAAAGGGTATGTATGGCGAGTTAGAGACAACGACCTCTACCCAAAGGCGGAACGGAGAGTGCTAATTTACCCACAAGCTACAAAATACATTGCCACTCAACAGGATCCGTTCTCTACGCAATTTGATCTATTCAGAAAATCTCTGAATTCCTCCAATAGCAATATCTTAGCTGTGTGCGGATATAGTTTTGGCGACGATCACATCAACAACGAGATTGAATTTGCTTTATCAAAAGAAGAGAACAAAACCGTATTACTCGCTTTCTTGGAATGTAGGGATGAAATTCCTCCATGTTTAGAAAAATGGCGTAGTGATAGTTTTGGTTCAAGAGTAATTATTGCATCCATACACGGCCTGTATATTGGAAAAGGTGGCCCATATAAAAGAAAAGACGAAGACGATTATTGGTGGACATTCAACGGTGTAACATCAGTATTAAAGAACGGATGCGAGGTTTAGTTATGTTTACACCATCTGAAGAGCTGAAAATTGGCCAAGTTGTCGAGGTATCAGGAACCAATATAAAAGTTGAGATTTCCGATAAAATATCAGAATTAACAAGAACTTTTAATGGTCGTGTTTACCCTATCGGTCAAATAGGTAGCATGGTTAAAATTCACTATGGTCGTAAAATAATTTTCGGCTTGGTGACAATGCTCAGAATGAGATCAGAAGAGTTAATTGAAGCAGGTATGCCTGTAACTGCTGATTCTGATCAGCGTGTAATGGAAGTCCAACTGCTAGCTGAAGGCAGCTGGAATAATACAAAATCAACTTTGGCTTTTAATCGTGGCATTAAAACCTATCCTTTGCCCCAGCAAGGCGTATTTCTTCTAACCAACGAAGAAATCTCTTTTGTCTATCGCTCCGCAGAAGGTACAAGAGATGATGAAGTAGATCCATTAGTTCCCTTTGCAGTTTACAGTGCTTCTGAATCTACAGCCTGTCGAGCTAACATTAATAAAATGTTTGGTATGCATTGTGCGGTTCTTGGCTCTACAGGTTCTGGTAAGTCAGGTACCGTCGCTGCGATTATTCATAGCGTACTATTGCATAAAAACAATGAGCAAGAGCTGTCTCCTCAGATAGTGGTCATTGATCCTCATGGAGAATATGGTTCAGCCTTTAAATCTAGAGCGGTACAGTACCGAGCATATGACATCGCAACTGGTGATGACGGGCAAGAAGAGATAAAGCTTCCGTATTGGTTAATGTCTAGCGACGAGTTTACTAACCTGATCGTCGGTAAAACAGAAAGAAGTGCTACTAGCCAGAACAACGCGGTTCAGAAAGCACTTGCTCACGCCAGAATGGTTGCAGCTAAGATTATAAAGCCTTGCCCTAGAGAGTTTGGAACAAAGGAACTAGATCACTTAGAAAGTTTTGATGACCCAGACCTTTGTGATGGCAAAGATACGTCGGACATTCTGGAATTCGACCGTGATAAACCTAGACCATTCTGTTTGGAAGAATTTGAAAGTCATATTAAATATATACAGGGAGGTAGAAAAACAAATGCTGGACATGTAACTCTCACAAATACTGATCTGGCAAAATCGCCTGTTCCTTCCATACTGGATAAGCTCAAGGTTCTTCGAAGAGATACTCGACTTTCATTTATGATGAAGTGTTGGATCGATAATGATGATGAAATCCAGCTACATCAAGTCTTGAACCAATTCATAGGTGCGCCTAGCCAGGAAGGTAAAGATATCAGAATTATTGATATTTCAGGCCTGCCAAACGAAGTTGCAGGGCCACTGACTGCATTAATCGCTCGATTACTTTTTCAGTATAAAGTATTCCAAACTCAAGAAGAGAAAGAGAAAGACCCTATTTTACTGGTTTGTGAAGAAGCGCATAGATATGTTCCAGATCATGGAGAGGCTCAGTACGCAGCTGCTCAGGGAGCAATAAGACGAATAGCAAGAGAAGGACGAAAATACGGAATTGGTCTAATGCTTGTAAGTCAACGACCAGCTGATGTAGACAGTACAGTAATATCACAATGTGGTACATGGGTTGTTTTAAGACTTACAAATTCTGCAGATCAGCAACATGTTGCTCGATTCTTACCAGATGGACTTTCTGGTATGGTTGGAGCGCTACCTATTTTATCTCAGCAAGAAGCAATTTTTGTTGGTGAAGGCGCTGCTCTACCTTCTAGAGTAAGAGTAAGAGACCTAAAAGAAGAGCAATTACCGAAATCTAATACGATTCCGTTTGCTCAGGGCTGGGCGAGTGATCGCTTAGAATTAGATAAATTGAAGAAAATATCTGAAAGGATGTGCAGCTAATGAGCGCGTTATAAATCGGGTGGCCGGTAGTTTCTAGCTATCGGATACCAAACCACTCATCGTGCGGATCCGTAATGAATCTCTACCCAACGATAGTGTCGAGCAGCTCTTCATTTGAGTTGAGTGTCATGGCAGTGCGCTACCTCAACTTCATCGGACTGGAAACATATCGGCAGGCTAGCCCTGTCTTTTAACTCGTGGAGTTTGGGTTCAGGCCTTCACCCTGTCCAAGATATTAATCTTGGCATTCAGATACTATGCCGTCGTCTGACTTCTGCTTAATTACCTTGGTCGTTACTAACTGAGGCGCTGCTGTGTTCCACCACTTTTTTCTATCCCCTCGATAGCGGCTAGCGGATTGGGCCTACTTATGAGTCAGCGGCCACACTGACAGCTTCACAGCAGCAAGCTAAACAGATATCCCCAGATAAGAACGTGAACTTTCACTACACAACTGCGTCATTGACTCTACCCGTTAAATCACCCGACGTCGGTACCCTTGGCCACCTCGCCTCCAGGCTAAGCTTTATAGGATGTTTCTGTTCGTTAGCTCGAAGTTTTGCTAGCGGTTTCCTCCCCACAAGATCTCCCAGCGTTGCAGTTGCCATTCGCTAGTAGTTAGCATTTAATGGAACCCATTAAATGGTGATCTTTCTACAAAGGACTTTCACACCACTAATCCACGCCCATGGTGAGCGTACCAAATTTAGGTAAGCGGACAAGTTACTATGCCTTTGGCTCCGTAATTTGCCGTTGCTAAAGGCATCATGTTAATTCGGGCTTAGTCCCGCAAAACGAAAACATATATATGTTTAGATTGTTACCAATATTTGGATTATTATTTTCCTATCAGTCTTGGGCGTGTACATGTGCCCCCATAAGCGTGGATGAAGCCAAGGACTCCGCAGATGTGGTTTTTGCAGGCATAGTGGATAACTTCACGCTTGTAGACTCTAAAGAGGAGTGGGAACCTAGGATTATATTGGAATTCGATGTTGCTAGGGTATGGAAAGGTAATATTAGTAGTAAGTTTATTATGCATACTAATGTTGAGGGTTCTAGCTGTGGAGGCTTCTCCCGTGAATTTTTAAAGCCGGGAACCAACCTAATAGTTTACAGTTTCGGAAGAAAAGGAGAAACCTGGAAAAACAATCACATAGATGGTGCTCCAAGTGCCTCCTCCCTTAGTGTTATTGGAGATAGAAAAACAATAAACAATCATAAGTCGATTGATGAATTGACCGATGATCAAATCGTATATACAACCAATATCTGCACTCGGACCGGATTAGTTTTATACGCTGTAGATGATTTCAAAGAGCTAGGTGAATTTAAAGAATATCGAAAACTAGATGTGAAGCCAGATCCTATTGCTTTAGATGCTATTACATGGAAACAAAATAGCCTACCCGACGGATGTGGCCAGCTTGGTAATGCTCGTCGCTGGGAAGCCATTAACAAGCCGCCAAGTAATTCCATAGAGCTAATATCTCTTCTAGAAGATGGCTCGATGTACAAGAGTATACCCAAACCTCGAATTACAAAGTACAAGGATTATTGGGTCTCTGACAAAAATGGAAATTATGGGCTTTGTAGAAGATCAGTAGACCCAGAGATAGTATGTGGGCAAGCCACAATAGAGTTTTCATTAGTGCCTGCTAAAAATGAGCGTAGTCAGAAACAGTGGAAGATCATACATGGTGGTGTACAAACTTATTGCAAACTACGTGAGTAATTCACATAAATCGGGTAACCGGTAGTTTCTAGCTACCGGCTACCACACCACCCATCGTGAGGCCTGCAATGCGGTTCCCTATCCGTAATTAATCTCTACCCAACGATAGTGTCGAGCAGATCTTCATTTGAGCTGAGTGTCATCGCAGTGCGCCACCTCAACTTTATCCAACTGGAAACATATCGATAGACTAGCCCTGTCTTTGAACTCATTGATTTTGGGTTCAGGCCTTCACCCTGTCCAAGGTATTAATCTTGGCATTAGGCTACTATGCCGTTTGCTGACCTCTGTTTAATCACCGTGGTCATTACTGACCGAGGCGCTGCTATGCCCCACCACTTTTGTCTACCTCACGATGGTAGCTAACAGGGTGGGCCTACTTATGAGTCAGCGGCCACGAAGACAGCTTCACAGCAGCAAGCTAAAAAGATCTCCCCAGATAAGAACGTGAACTTTCACTACACAATTGCATCATTGGCTCTACCCGTTGGATCACCCGGCTTCAGTGCCCTTGGCCATCTCACCTCCAGGCTAAGCCTTATAGGATGCTCTGTTCGTCAACTCATAGTTTTGCTAGCAGCTTCCTCCCCACAAGCGCCAGTGTTGCAGTTGCCAATCGCTAGTAGTTAGCATTTAATAGAGTCCATTAAACGGTGATCTTCCTACAGTGTACTTTCACCCCACTAGCTCATGCCCATGCTGGGCGTACCAAGTACAAGCAGGTTGCTTCGGGCCTTTGGCCCTTCGCAGGACAACCTACGCTACGACCCAGCCGCCCCTGCTTTAATCGTTATAACCAAGGATAGATATGGAAAATAATAAGATATTTCTAACAATCAACAGAGTTAACTCAATACTCTTTCTCCTCTTATTGATTGCTTCATTAATTGGGGCTTTTTTTATCTTTCAAGAGATAACGAAAAGCACAAGGAGAAATGCGGTAGAAATTGCTACTCCTGACAAAGAAACTAAAGAAATAATCGAGCTTTCAGATGTAGAAACAATTCGAGACAAAGGAATTCAGTATATACGTGTCTATTCAAAGCGTGACGGTGTTTTAAAGTCTGGGGGATATAGCCGAACCCTTCGAAACCTTCTTTTCTTAAGTCAAATCGGGGAGGAGCCTAGATGGTTACTTCCGGACAATAACTCTCAAATTATTGAACATCGCGTTCTTAAAACATATGATAATCAAACAAATGAATCGACGTCCGACTACATATATGTGGAGATTATCCCTGAATCTGAAGGGATAAGTGCTTGTGTCAGCGCCGCCGATGGAACAACCCTTGAGTGCCTTGATACTGGATTAAACAAAATCATCCAATACGAATATTTCTCAGATAAACAGACGCTGGGCTTGCTTGTTCAGGTGTCAGATGAACTCCGCTACAAAGTTTTTGATCTTGTCTCGAAGAAGTTAGAGTCTGACAAATTTGTGATAAAGCTATAAATCGGGTAGCCGGTGGTTTCTAGCTACCGGCCCCAACAACACCCATCGTGCGGGACCGCAATGGGCGGTTCCCTATCCGTAATGAATCTCTACCCAACGATAGTGTCGAGCAGCGCTTCATTTGAGCTGAGTGTCATGGCAGTGCGCTACTTCTGAGTCACCGATCACTCTGACAGCTCCACAGCAGCAGGCTAAACAGATTTCCCCTGATAAGAACGTGAACCATCATTGACTCTCCCCGTTAGAACACCCAGCTTCGGAATCCTTGGCTACCTCGCCTCCAGGCTAAGCCTTATAGGATGTTTCTGTTCGCCAGCTTGTATCTTGCTAGCGGCTTCCTCCCCACAAGACCTCCCAGTGTTACAGTTGCCATTCGCTAGTAGTTAGCATTTAATGGAACCCATTAAACGGTGATCTTCCTACAGGGAACTTTCATCCCTATTAGTTCACGCCCATGCTTGCGGCATTAAATATAGAGTATTGATTGAAGAATGAGTAAAGAACAAACAAACAATCCGCTGCATGGTATTACTCTTGAGAAGGTTGTTATACGATTGCAGGAGCATTATGGCTGGGATGGTTTGGCAGATAGGATTAATATCAATTGCTTTAAGAGCGATCCAAAAATTAAGTCTTCGCTCAAGTTTTTACGCAAAACCCAGTGGGCGCGAGATAAAGTCGAGAATCTGTATATCTCAACTTTTGAAAATAAATCTCCATGGGCTAATCGTAAATAATCACTATTTGGTAGCCACATAGATGTCGCTGTGATTAAGCTGGGACAGGCGCATAAATCGGGTAGCCGGTAGTTTCTAGCTACCGGCCCCCACACCACCCATCGTGCCAATCTACAATGGCCGGTTCCCTATCCGTTGAATCCCTACCCAACGATAGTGTCGAGCAGCTCTTATCTGAGTAGAGTATCATGGCAGTGCGCTACTTCTGAGCCAGCGGCCACGCTGGCAGCCTCACAGCAGCAAGTTAAACTGATCTACCCAGAGTAAGAACGTGACCTTTCACTGCACAGCTGCACCATTGACTCTACCTATTAGATCACCCGGGTTCGGTGCCCTTGGCCCCTCGCCTCCAGGTTAAGCCTTATAGGATGTATCTGTTCGCCAGCTCATAGCTTTACTAGCCGCTTCCTCCCCACAAGACCTCACGGTGTTGCAGTTGCCATTCGCTGATAGTTAGCATTTAATGGAACCCATTAATCGGTGATCTTCCTACAGAGGACTTTTACCCCATTAGTCCACACCCATGCTGGGCGTGCCAAATTTAGGCAAGTGAACAAATTTACCAGACACAATAAGTTGTTTTTATGCAGCCTTTTAATACTCAATTTACTTTATCTAGAGATTACCTTGCCGAATGCTATGATCAGTCTCTACCCTATGGGAAAAATGTCAAACCCAATTATCTTCTTCCTACATTATTATTATCTACTGGTGCGGGATTGCTGTTATTTACTGAGCAACCTAAGATCGCAAGTTACACCTTAATTGCATTAGGCGTACTGGAACTGATTCACATTCGATTTCGACGAGCTTGGTGGTTAGCACGGCAGATGCTTGGGAGAAGTGCCGGTAGTGAAGTGAAATTAACCATAGATAAGGGTGGAATCCAGACACAGAATCCTTATACGATAACAGCTCTGTCGTGGGCAGATATCGAGCATATTGTTGAAACTGATTTAGGGCTTATTTTGGTGGCTAAATCTGGGGGGCAGCAGTACTTGTCTAAATCGTTATTACCTGCTGAATTAATTAATGAGATAGTTACCAAGATTAAGGGTAAACATTGATTTCAATAAAAATTAAAATCGTGTCTACAATGCAGCTAATACAATACATAACAAGCTGCCCAAACGCGACGACCCTACGGGGCCGCCGCTTGGCAAGGCGTTATGCACAATAGACATGTATATAAACCCAAAAACTAAAAACCAAAAAGCAGCACTATTAACAATAGCAGTGTCAGTGGCTTTATTAGCTGCTTATGTGTTCAATAGTGAGGGATTCTGCTACGACAGACATAATGGTTTGTATTGTTACCAAGGAACTAATTTGTATCTGATTGGTGTTGGATTACTTTTAACTAGTTCTGCAATATTGGTGCACTTAGCTGAACTTTATGCAAAACGCACAATAAATGTTCTGCACTGCAGCCTATCTTTAGCGGTGTTTTGTGTAGGTATTATAATATTTTGGGCGGCGGTATTTATGGCAGGGCCAAATGCATAAATCGGGTAGCCGGTAGTTTCTAGCTACCGGCCCCCACACCACCCATCGTGCGAGTTCGCAATGGTCAGCTCCCTATTCTTAATAAATTTCTACTCAGCGATAGTATTGAGCAGTTCTTCAATCGAGTTGAATATCAAGGCAGTGCGCCACCTCAACTTTATACCCGACTAGAAGCATATCAGTAGGCTAGCCTTGTCTTTAAACGCATGGATTTAGCTTCAGGCCTTCACCGTATCCAATATATTAATCTTGGCATTAGGCTACTATGCCGTCAGCTGACTTCTGTTTAATCGCCTTGATCATTGCTGACCGAAGCTCTGCTATGTATCACTACTTATATCTATTCCCGCGATGGTGGCTAGCGGATTGGACCTACTTGTGAGGCAGCGGCCAGGCCAACAACTTCACAGCAGCAAGCTAAACAGATCTCCCCAGATAAGAACGTGAACTTTCACTACGCAACTGCACCATTGACTCTACCCACTAAATCACCCAACTTCGGAGTCCTTGACCACCTCGCCTCCAGGCTTAACCTTATAAGATGCTTTGGTCCGCCAGCTTATAGCTTTACTAGCCGCTTCATCCCCACAAGACCTTACGGTGTTGCAGTTGCCATTCGCTAGTAGTTAGCATTAAATGGAATCCATAAAATGGTAATCTTCCTACAAGGGACTTTCACATCATTAGTCCACGCCCATACTGGGTGTAGAAAGTTAATCAATGCACCCTTTCGGGGCTGGACGTCCACACTAAGTGCTCCGGCCCATTATTGAGGCGTTAAGTGATATGATGAAATACACTCCATTACTCTTACTATTGTTGTGGGCTACACCAGAAAATGTTTTTGCGTGTATGAAAATTGCTCCCTTCATGCTTAAGGAGCATGAGGGTATGTCGGTCTATGAATCGAATTTGGCGTCGAGTGATATTGCTTTTCGAGGGTACTTGATACAAGCGGAAACTACGGCACGAGCATCTCGGGAAGAGGGTGGTGTAAGAATCTATAAGTATCTCGTAATTGAGCCATTTAAAGGGAATATTAAAAAAAATGAGATCGTGGAGGTATCACAAAATCGTACTTATTGTAGCTTTACCTATAGTATCGACAAAGAACATTTAGTTTATCTTACAAAAGATAAAAACGGACTATATCAATTTGGTATGGCTAACTCTGGCCCGCTATTAAATCAAATTCTTGATATGGAAAAAGAGGAAGATGTAGAGTTTTATCAAGAGATCGTGGAAGCCGGTAGAGGATCTGATTATGTGGTGCAATCATATTTTCCCGACGGGAAGCCAAGAATTTACACATATAGTGTTGAAAAACAGCTGGACAAAGTTCGTGCCGCATCATTATTTAAATCGGGTAGTCAGTAGTTTCTACCTGCCGGCCCCACACCACCCATCGTACGAATCCGCAATGGGCGGCTCGCAATCCGTACGAGCCAACGATAGTCTCAAACAGCTCTTCATTTGTGCTGAGTGTCATGGCAGCATGCTACTTCTGACTCAGCGGCCACGCCGACAACTTCACAGCAGCAAGCTAAACAGATCTGCTCAGATAAGATCGTGAACTTTCAATACTCAACTACATCATTGACTCTACCCGCTAGACCAAATGGCTTCGGTGTCCTTGGCCACCTCCCCCCCAAGCTAAGCCTTATAGGATGTTTCTGCCCATCAGCTCGTAGTTTTGCCAGTAGCTCCCTCCCCCACAAGACTTCCTGGTGTTGCAGTTGCCATTCGCTAGTAGTTAACATTTAATGGCGACCATTAAATGGTGATTTCCCTATAGGGGACTTTCACCCCATTAGTTCACGCCCATGCTCGCGGCATTAAACATAGGGTATTGATTGAAGAATGAGTAAAGAACAACCAAATAATCCGCTACATGGTATTACTCTTGAGAAAGTTGTTACACGATTGCAGGAGCATTATGGCTGGGATGGTTTGGCAGATAGGATTAATATCAATTGCTTTAAGAGCGACCCATCAATTAAGTCTTCGCTCAAGTTTTTACGCAAAACCCAGTGGGCGCGAGATAAAGTCGAGAATCTGTATATCTCAACTTTTGAAAATAAATCTCCGTGGGGTAACCGTAAATGAGCACTATTTGGTAACCACATAGATGTCGCTGTGATTAGGCAGGGACAGGCGCATAAATCGGATAGCCGGTGGTTTCTAGCTACCGGCCCCCACACCACCCACCGTGCCAGTCCGCAATCGCCGGTTCCCTATCCGTTGAATCCCTACCCAACGATACTGTCGAGCAGCTCTTCATCTGAGTAGAGTATCATGGCAGTGCGCTACTTCTGAGTCAGCGGCCATGCTGGCAGCTTCACAGCAGCAAGTTAAACTGATCTCCCCAGAGTAAGAACGTGACCTTTCACTGCACAGCTGCACCATTGACTCTTCCTATTAGATCACCCGGTTTCGGTGCCCTCGGCCCCTCGCCTTCAGGCTAAGCCTTATAGGATATTTCTGTTCGCCAGCACATAGCTTTACTAGCCGCTTCCTTCCCACAAGACCTCACGGTGTTGCAGTTGCCATTCGCTGGTAGTTAGCATTTAATGGCGCCCATTAAACGGTGATCTTCCTACTGGGGACTTTCACCTCATTAGTTCACGTCCATACTAGGCGTACCAAGTTACTCAAGTACACTCCGTTCCGCTTCCGCGGGACAGCCTACACTGAGTTTCAGCTGCCTATTAGCAAGGGTTTAGAGTACACAAGGATAAGTATGATTACTCGGAATACAATAAAATTCAAAGTAACTGAATTACCGATTTCTGATGTTGTTACAAAATTTGGCGGTCAGCCTAATTGGCTTGAGGAAGCTCAATGGCCAATAAGCTCTGAAATGGATTCTCCCATGCGCTTTATTTGTCAGATCAAACTTACAAATGATCTATTCCCAGGCTGTGAGGGAAAAGTGGCCTATATCTTCATGACAGATGATGATGAGTACGTTGATGGAACATGGGAGCCAGATGGTGGCGAGAATGCAGTAATTATTCAACCGGGTGGTAAGCCTCAAATTAAGGTACGAAATATCACCACTGGACCAACTTTACAGGACTATGTTGAAGTAAAGGGGAAAACTGGTCTTTACCCAATAGACATCGAATTAGCTGTTGATCTTTCAGCCTCAAAAGACCCAGAGTTCATTCCAGAAGCAGAACGCTTTGACCTAGCTGACGAGGACTATGAAAAATACTGTAATAAGCTGGGAGGAAATAAAATTGGTGGGACACCTAGCTTTCTACAAGGTGACGAATTTCCCGGAAATACGGACGACTGGTCACTTCTTATGCAGCTAGATTCCTATGAAGTTCCATTTAGTATCAATTTTGGAGACTCCGGTGTTTCATACGCATTCATAAATAAAGAGGGAACGATTGGTAAGTTCCTCTGGCAATGTTGTTGAGTAGCTCAAAATCGTGTAGCCGGAAGTTTCTAGTTACCGGCTACTACACCAGCCATCGCGGGGGTGCATAATAGGCAGTTCCCTATCCATATGCTTAACGATAATCTCAAACTGGTTAAGCCCATATATGAGTCTATTACCGCCCTGACAGCTTCACTGTAGTAAATTAAACAGAACTCCCCGGTTCAGAGAATGATCTTTCATTACACAACTGCACCTTTGACTTTACCCGTTAGATCACCCAGCTTCGGTGTCCTTGGCCACCACGCCTCCAGGATAAGCCTTATAGGACTTTTATCCTGTTCAGCTCGTAGTTTTGCTAGCAGCCTCCTCCCCACAAGACCTCGCGATGTTACAGTTGCCATTCGCTAGTAGTTAGCATTTAATAGAACCCATTAAATAGTGATATACCTATAGGGGATTTTTATCCCATTAGTCCAAACCCCACACTGAGCGTACCAATTAAATCTACTACATGCCTTTGATGTCGGACTGGCATACCGCCAGCCGGTTGTTTAGGCATTAAGCCGTAAATGTGAGGATAGAATGAATAAATTAGCTCGAACAGTAAGCACTGTAATTTCAATATTTCTTTTTCTATATACAACTATAGCATTCGGCAACTCTCCCCCTAAATCGAAAATTCAACCTCAAACACCCGTCTGCGGTGAAAATCGTTCACCATACCGCGACTTGGATTTTTTAGTTGGCCGCTGGAATTTTTTTACGGTAGATGGAAAAAAAATCGCTGACCAAGTTTACTCAAAAAAAGAGCAAGGATGTCTTATCCATGAAGACTGGTCGACAATATTCGGTGGTACTGGAACAGGGATGAACTTTGTGGATCCTGCTACCGGAAAGTGGCGACAGGTATGGATGAGCCCTCGCTATCATATAGATTACTCTGGTGGTTTAGTTGAAAACGGTGATTTTGTATTAGAGGGTCGCATCTATCCGAATAATGGTGAACCTGTATCAGCTATAAGGGGAGTTTATTCGCGGCAAGCCGATGGTTCGGTAGTGAAGGAGTTTTTAATGTTCGACGAATCAACCAAAATATGGAAGCAATTTTTTATAGGCGTAGCTCGTAGGCACTTAGAAAAAGAAGAATAATGTGACAGTATTTATTGCCCTAAATCGGATAGCCGGTAGTTTCTAGCTACCGGCCCTACACCCCCCATCATGTTGATTCACAATGAGCGGCTCCCTATCCCTAATGAATCTCTACCAACGATAGTGTCGACCAGCTCCCAGCTCTTCGTTTGAGTTGAATGTTATGGTAGTGCGCTAATTCAGAGTTAGCGTCCACGCCGACAAATTACACTTTGCAGCTGCATGTTAATGAGGCGCTGCGTAAAAACCCAGCCCCTAACCAGTGAGTTCATTGCCGCAGTTGAAGATCACCGCGTAAGTTCATCACGAAAACTACGAAAACATGTATTTCTCCTGGGTGCACGATATCCAGGACTGATGTATTTCCCGTCAGCTTTGGTGGGGCCGTCACATCCCCGCCTAGTACGACAGCGAAATCAGCCGCAGTGAAACGGCTGTGCGCAATTCCTGCGCAACAGCTCTGCACGCGATAGAGAGTTACTGGATCAGGCACAAAGCCTACTAACTAACTAGCCAGCCTCGAGACGATCTCCTGGCTGGTAGCCGGTGAATCAGCAACCTTTAAGTTGGTCAGATTTGGTTGCTAATAATAAGGGGGATCTACCCCCTTATTAATTATTATTTCACTACTCTCCCCCCGACTCCCTTCTAAATATCGCCTCTTCACTCATTTATTTGTCCATTGATTCTTTTAAACATTTCCATTTGTGGAAACAATGTGAAGACTTTTATTCAGTGTCGTTAATTCTTACAGAATGCCAACTAATAAAAACTAAAAGCGTAATAAGTAAACGTTCCTTAGTGGCACTGGCGCAATCTACAGCTAGGCCTTATAAACAGTGAACGGCCAGATAAGGTTTTGGATTTAAAAAACGTCCATTGAAACAGATGCCAATTCAAGAATAGAAGTTCATTATCAAATTCGCTTTCAACAACAAGGAAAGCGCCCATCTTTATCCAGTGTTTTCGCGGCGGTACTAATAATCAATTCGGGCGGGGCCCAATAGAAAAACGGGGAGAAAGAAGTTGAACTATCCAGAACAGCTTAACCCTGAAGTATGGCCACTGGTCGTTTATTGCCTCGCCGTACTCGCATTAATCGTGCTTATGCTCAGTCTCTCTTACTTTCTCGGGCAAAAGAGAAGAGACCCCGCAACAGATGAACCCTTTGAGTCCGGCATTATTTCCCAGGGCAGCGCTCGGCTGCGAATATCTGTTGCCTACTATCTGGTTGCCATTTTATTCATCGTGTTCGATCTGGAAGCGGTCTATCTCTTTAGCTGGTCAGTTGCCTTCTATGAAACCGGATTACTCGGCTTTATCGAAGCCACCATATTTATCGTCATCCTACTAGTGGGATTGATCTACCTATGGCGCCTTGGCGCCTTGGAGTGGGGAGGAGAGCAGAAAAGCCTGATCAATCGCAAGAATCATCAATAAAGAAAAGCTGGAAAGACCATGCGCTGGAAGCTGAGTAAAGCCGACGATGTCATTGCCTCCGACTCACGCAAGAAAGGTAGCGTAGAGATGGAGGAAGACCTGCAAAAGAATGTCCTACTCGCCAAGTTGGAAGAGTTGGTTGCCTGGGGGCGTTCTAATTCACTTTGGCCATTTAATTTCGGGCTCTCCTGCTGTTATGTGGAAATGGCCACCGCCTTTACCAGTCGCCACGATATCTCCCGCTTCGGCGCGGAAGTGATTCGTGCAACACCAAGGCAAGCCGATCTTATCGTTATTTCCGGCACCGTATTCTTAAAAATGGCACCAGTGGTTCAGCGTCTTTACGAACAAATGATCGAACCTCGCTGGGTAATTTCCATGGGCTCCTGTGCCAATTCTGGAGGCATGTACGATATTTATAGCGTGGTGCAGGGGGTCGACAAATTTTTGCCCGTCGATGTATACGTACCCGGCTGCCCTCCTCGCCCAGAAGCCTTACTGCAAGGGCTTACCCTGTTACAAAAGTCCGTCGCCGCCGAGCGCAGAAACTTTAGTTGGGTAGTGGATGAACAGGGAACAAGAAAAGTAGCCAAACCGAGCCAGAGAGATTTACACCGAGAAGCACGTATGCGCACAGAACTATTGCGCTCTCCAGATACGGTTTAACAAAGCTTTAGGCGCACCAAGAAAAATAACAGTGGGACTCCCATGACAGGTGTTATAGCAAAAAGTGTTCACAGCGAGACTGCCTATAGCAAGGAGGCTGAATTATTCCTGCGTGACCTCGACCTGGAGTATCACTTACACAATTACTGGTTACAGCCTAACTGTGACGATATGCCCACCCTATGGGTAGATACCCAGTCCCTGACTCCACTATTGCAATTCCTTAAACAGAGTATTTCTCGCCCCTTTGCCATGCTCTACGATCTCAGCGCGATAGATGAGCGATTACGGGTAAATCGTGGAGAGGGACCTGAAAAGCAGCCCGCCAGTGATTTCACCCTGGTCTATCAGCTGCTCTCTTTCACTAGAAATTTATTTATCCGCATTAAGGTCGCACTGGCCGAATCCAAGCTTTCGGCACCATCGATTTCAAGTGTTTGGCAGAACGCCAACTGGTATGAACGGGAAGTCTGGGATCTCTTTGGCATCAATTTTGAAGGGCATCCCCATTTGCGTCGAATTATGATGCCCACCACCTGGAAAGGACATCCCCTCCGTAAAGATCATCATGCACGCGCGACAGAAGTCGACCCTTTCAGTCTCTCTGAAGAAAAAGAGCGCAAGGAGCAAGAGGCACTATTATTCCGCCCTGAAGACTGGGGCATGGCCCGCGCCAATGAAGACTCGGAGTTTATGTTCCTAAACCTGGGGCCCAACCACCCTAGCGTGCACGGTGTATTTCGTATCGCCCTGCAACTCGATGGCGAACAAATAGTAGATGCGGTGCCGGACATCGGATACCACCATCGCGGCGCGGAAAAGATGGCGGAACGTCAAGCCTGGCACACCTATGTGCCCTATACAGACCGCATCGATTACCTGGGTGGCGTTATGAATAACCTGCCCTATGTATTGGCCCTTGAACAACTCGCCGGTATACAAGTTCCCGAACGTGCCCAGGTTATTCGGGTGATGATGTGCGAGTTTTTTCGTATTTCTAGCCATTTGGTATTTTTCGGTACTTTTGCGCAAGACGTCGGGCAGATGTCGCCTGTTTTTTACATGTTTATCGACCGGGAAAAACTCTTTGGGATTGTAGAAGCCATCACCGGTGGGCGAATGCATCCGGCCTGGTTTCGTATTGGTGGTGTAGCCCAGGACCTGCCGGAAGGCTGGGATAAAATGGTTCGGGAATTCCTCGACTATATGCCCGAACGATTGCGCGATTACGACGGCATGGTAATCAAGAACAAACTGTTACAAAAACGCGCTCGAGGAATCGGTGTCTACAATACCGCTGAGGCAATGGAGTGGGGAGTTACAGGCCCCGGCTTACGTGCCACCGGACTTGAGTGGGATTTACGCAAGAAGCGTCCTTACAGTGGTTATGACCAATTTGAGTTCGATATTCCCAGCTATGATGGTGGTGACTGTTTTGATCGATGCCGTGTACGGGTAGATGAGATGTGGCAGAGCCTGCGCATTATTCGCCAGTGCCTGGAGAATATGCCGGCAGGCCCTTATAAGTCCGATCATCCATTGACGACGCCGCCGCGAAAGGGGCGCACTATGCAGGATATCGAAACGCTCATTCAACACTTTGTCAATAACAGTTGGGGGCCGGTAATGCCAGCTGGTGAGGTGTGTTTCCCTATTGAAGCCACCAAAGGTCTCAACAGCTATCAAATTATCAGCGATGGGGGGACAACATCATATCGCACTAGAATACGCACCCCCTCATTTCCACACTTACAAATGATTCCTCTGATGTCGCGGGGATTACTAATTGCAGATCTAATCGCAATTATTGCCAGTATTGATTTTGTTATGGCGGATGTAGATCGATAACAAAAAATAATCACTCTTAGATTTGGGAGGGGATATTTATGCATTTCGTAGCCCGATGTCCTCTTGCCGCAATAACATCCGGCGGCAACGGCATCTTCTAGATGCCTCCGTGATACCAACATAGGAGGCGCAAATGTCCAGCTTATTAGAACCGGAACTTATTGAAGTAATGGAGAAAAGCAACAAGGATCCAGAAAAATTCTCTGGAACCCTCACTGACGAGGAAAAAAGAGAAATTGATAAAGAGGCCGCTCATTATGAGGGCAAATCTTCAGTGGGTTTAGAGGCTCTCAGAATCGTACAGAAGCATCGGGGTTGGATTTCAGATAGCAGTCTTCAGGCTATTGCAAACTACTTGCAAATACCCGCGGCCCAACTAGAAGGTGTAGCCACCTATTATCAACTCATTTTCCGCCAACCTGTTGGCAAGGAAGTGATTTATCTATGCAAAAGTTCCAGCTGCTGGATCATGGGCTGCGATCAATTGCAAAAACATATAAGCCAGCGCCTGCAAATTGAACCAGGACAGACATCTGCTGATGGGATTTTTACCCTACTGGAAACACCCTGCCTTGGAGACTGTGATAAAGCGCCGGTGCTGATGCTTGGAGACGAAATGTATAGAAATCTCGATGAATCAGCCATCGACGCATTAATCGATAAAAAGAAACAAGTCCATGCTGACAAATCCTCTCACTAAAAACATCACAAAAGAGAATATCGCAGCGGATATCACACGATACCTGGCTAACGATGGTTATCAAGGATGGCGCAAGGCCCACGCTATGGCGCCGGATGACATTATCAATCTCGTCAAAGAGGGTGGGTTACGTGGACGTGGCGGTGCGGGATTTAATACCGGATTAAAGTGGAGCTTTGTTCCCCGTGGTGAAGACTCACCAAAACAAAAATTTATAGTTTGTAATGCCGATGAAATGGAGCCAGGTACCTTTAAAGACCGCCTCCTAATGGAACGTGATCCTCACTTATTGCTAGAGGGCATGGCAATAGCGGCCTACGCCATAGGTGCATCTGTTGGGTATATCTTCATTCGCGGGGAATATCATCTGGCTGCAGAGCGCCTAGAAATTGCAATTGAGGAGGCAAGATCCCAAGGATTCATTGGCAATAATATTTTTGATAGTCAATATTCACTGAAAATCTTCGTCCATCGCAGTGCCGGTAATTATATCTGTGGAGAGGAAACAGCGCTGCTCAACGCCCTTGAGGGACGCCGCGCAATCCCCAGAGCAAAACCCCCCTTTCCACAGGTAAGTGGCCTCTGGGGCAAACCAACGGTGGTGAACAATGTAGAGACCTTCTGCAATATCCCACATCTTGTGGCTCTCGGAGTCGACTGGTATCGAGGCTTGGGAGTGGGGCAGGATGCCGGCAGTAAAATTTTTGGTGTCAGCGGCAAGGTTAAAAGTCCGGGCGCTTGGGAGCTGCCCATGGGGACTTCCATTCGTGAGATTATTGAACAGCATGCCGGGGGCATGCGAGATGGACTCAAACTGAAAGGTTTCCTTCCAGGTGGTGGCTCTACCGACTTCCTCGGGCCCGACCACCTGGACCTCCCCATGGATTACGACGTAATCGGCAAGGCTGGCAGCCGCATGGGAACCGGCACAATTACTGTCATGGATGATAAGACCTGTCCTGTTGGGCTAGTGCTAAACCTTACCCAGTTCTTCGCGCGTGAGTCCTGTGGCTGGTGTACCCCCTGCCGGGATGGATTGCCATGGGTGGTGAAAGTTCTACAGCGAATAGAAAACGGTGAGGGTCTACCCGAGGATCTAGAGCTACTACAAGAGCAGTGTGAACGAATTGGCCCCGGTAAAACCTTCTGTGCACTGGCTCCTGGAGCGGCAGAACCTATTCAGAGTGCTCTCAAATTATTCGAACAGGACTTCCTAGACCATATAAAGAAAGGCTGTTGCCCCTATAAATAATTAACAAACTATTTGTCCAGGGCTCCCAATATCATCGATAAAGCATAATGGATTAGCGATGCCAACCATTACAATCGACGGCGAGAAATATCTGGTTGATGGTGATCAGAACTTACTCAGCAGCTGCCTGACTCTGGGCTTAAACGTTCCCTATTTTTGCTGGCATCCAGAAATGGGCTCAGTTGGTGCCTGTCGTCAATGTGCGATGATCGAATATAAAGACAGTGAAGATGAATCAGGCCGCTTGATTATGAGCTGTATGACACAAGTTCGTGATGGTGGCATTTACAGTGTTAAGGCCGAAGCGGCCCTGGAATTTCGCGGCAGCATAATTGAAGATCTGATGACCAACCACCCTCACGATTGCCCAGTTTGTGAGGAGGGGGGTGAGTGTCATTTACAGGATATGACAGAAATGTCAGGCCATACCATGCGCCGCTACAGGGGCACAAAGCGCACACATCGCAATCAATATCTTGGCCCTTTTATCAATCACGAAATGAACCGCTGTATTACCTGCTACCGCTGTATACGTTTTTACAACGACTATGCCGGAGGAAATGACTTACAGGCACTCGGCCGAAATCATCAGGTTTATTTTGGCCGAGAGCAAGAAGGCCGTTTACAAAATGGTTTCAGTGGCAACTTAGTTGAAGTCTGCCCAACTGGTGTATTTACCGATAAGACTTTTAGTGCACATTTTGTGCGTAAGTGGGACCTGCAAACTGCGCCATCGATTTGTGAGCATTGTGCAGTGGGATGCAATACTGCCCCTGGAGCAAGGGAATCCAGTAACAGCTACGAACCCATGTTAAGGCGTATTACCAACCTCTACCATCACGATATTAACGGTTATTTTCTCTGTGATCGGGGACGCTTCGGATACGAATATGTCAATAGCGCAGCACGTATTAATCATGTTTTAAGTGCAAAGGACGAAGATCTCATCGGCTCCACTGCAGATTCGAAAGATCAACTCCATCGAAGGATCAGCCCCCGTGATGGCGTCCTGCATCTATCGGTACAAATCACCGCCGCGCAACGCCAGCTGCGCAGAATCATCGGTATTGGCTCACCTCGGGCATCACTGGAAAATAATTATGCGCTACGTCAATTAGTTGGGGGCGATAACTTCTTCTCTGGACTAAACCGTCTCGATCACCAATTGCTTCAATTAGTAAACCACATACAAAGCGACAAACGGATTACCAGCCCCAACACGCCTGAAATAGAAGCCGCTGATGTGGTTCTGATAATCGGTGAGGATATCTATAACACGTCGCCACGAATTGCTCTGGCTGTACGTCAAGCAGCACGAAATCGTCAAAAGAAACAGGCACAGAATCTAAAGATACCTCTCTGGCAAGATGCTTCCGTAAGACAGCTAGAGGGTGATCCCAGCCCGATTATCTTTCTTGGAACGGAGCTTACTGAGCTCGCAGACATTACCGCAACCACCCTGTTTGAATCGCCAGATAAAATTTCCCTATTTACCCAAGCCCTTACCCAGCAAATTACTGGGTCAAGTAATCATTTCCCAGATATTTCTCTAGAACTTCAGAAAAATGTCAAACACACCACACAGCTACTACTCAATGCGACCAATCCACTCATTATTTCTGGAATTTCCAGCAGGAACTCCAGCATTCTAATGGCGGCAGCAGAACTGGCCGGTGTACTCAGCGATCATAGAAAGATGCCCACAAAGCTGTATTTAAACTGTGGCGAAGTGAATAGCCTGGGAATGATCCAATTATTCAATAAAAAAGAAGGCTATCTGGAACAACTTTTGGAATCACTAACAGACTCAAGCGGGAATATACCCACTAGTCTTATCGTACTGGAAAATGATTTATATCGGCGACTAGACACACCATCAGTAGAAAAAATCTTTACTCTCGTGGATGAAGTGATTCTTATTGATACCCTACTAACACCCACTGCCAAGAGGGCAAACTGGATCTTTCCAGCATCCACAACCGCTGAGTCACAAGGTACCTATGTTAATAATAATGGTCTGGCACAGCGCTTCTATGCAGTCTATGAGGGAAAAGACTATATACAAGAGAGCTGGCGCTGGCTCGTGGATGCCGTAGAGTTTTGCACAGAGAAACCTGACAACCTTTCACCACTCTACAGCTGGAAACACAGCACAGATCTCAGCGAGGCCATAGCAAAGGAGTTCAAGGCATTACGAATTCTCACGGAGTTAGGTCCAAATGAAGACTATCGTATTGATGGACTTAAGGTTGCTCGCCAAAGTGCTCGTTATAGCGGCCGCACAGCTATTCACGCCCAACAGCATGTCTCAGAGACACCTCCTGTAATTGATCCTGATGCTCCCATGAGCTTCAGTATGGAAGGCATACACAATCCCAATAAAACGCCACTGCAGGCTAATATTTGGTCGCCTGGATGGAATTCGAACCAGTCTATTTTTAAGTTTCAGCAACAAGTTGGCGGTGAGCGCAAAGGCGGTCCATCGGGTAAATATATTGAGCGCTCCCAACAGTCTCTCCATGAGTGGAATACTTCGGACGATCAATCAATAAAACCAGCCGAAAATGACAATAAATTGCAGATGCTCCCCATTTATCGCCTATTTGGCAGTGAGGAGCTCAGTAATCAATCGATGTCATTTTCTGAAGCCATCGATGCTCCCTTCGTGTTGATACATCCTGATGTGATCACTCAATACACTACCCAAGAGGGAGAACTGGTAGATATTGAAACTAACTGTGGAGTCTACAGGGCTGAGCTAAAGAGCTGCATCAGCATACCAAACGGCTGTATTGGCATTCCTTTTGGTTTGCCTGGACTGGAAACCCTAGCTCCCCAGATCCCCGGCTATGCCGCTTTACGTCCGGCAGTGACACCTGCAATTAGCGAGGGGCAATAAGCCATGAGTACATCAATCTGGATGACTCTATTAAATATTTTCGGAGTACTTATCGTTACGGTATTACTGGCGGCCATCCTCACCTGGGGGGAAAGGAGACTGCTGGGTTTCTGGCAAGACAGGCCAGGTCCAAACCGCGTTGGTCCATTTGGCACATTGCAAGTCCTTGCCGATATGATCAAATTATTTTTCAAGGAGGATTTCATACCTCGATTTGCGGATATACCCGTATTTGTTCTGGCACCAACTGTTGTTATGGCAACGATGTTAATTGCCTTTTCGGTTGTGCCTATGTCACCCAATATTGGTGTTTCTGATCTTAATATTGGCCTGTTATTTGTGCTGGCAATGAGTTCCATTGCGGTTTACAGCATCATCCTCGGTGGTTATGCCTCCAATAATAAGTATGCTCTATTGGGAGGCCTCAGGGCCGCCGCTCAAACCGTGTCTTACGAAGTCTTTATGGGATTGAGCCTGATGGGCGTAGTGATGATGTCCGGTAGTTTCAACCTACGATATATTGTCAATGCCCAGGCCGATACCTGGTTTATCGTGCCTCAGTTTCTGGGATTTATAGTTTTTTTCATCGCCGGTATTGCCGAGAGTCGCAGAACGCCCTTTGATCTCCCCGAGGCAGAACATGAATTGACTGCAGGATTTCATACCGAATATTCAGGCATGAAATTTGGAATGTTCTTCGTCGGTGAATATCTTGCCGTCATTCTGATATCCGCACTAATCACCACTTTATTTTTAGGGGGCTGGCATGGTCCCCTACTTCCACCTCTTATCTGGTTCTGCCTGAAAACCGCCTTCATGGTTGCTATTTTCATCCTGCTGCGAGCCGCCTTACCACGCCCCCGATACGACCAGCTAATGAAATTTGGATGGAAAGTCATGCTCCCCTTATCACTGGTAAATCTGCTCGCTACCGCTGGAATCTTGTTATGGATCGCCTAGGCATTCAATCATATCTAGCCGGCATTGTCGGAGAAAGAAAATGATCGCCAGTCAAATACGCAGCATGTGGTTGGTTTTTAAGCATCTATTTCGGCGCAATGTTACTGTTCAGTACCCCGAGGAAAAACCCTACCTAGCACCACGCTATCGCGGAAGAATTATTTTAAGCCGGGACCCCAATGGGGATGAGCGCTGTGTTGCTTGTAATCTTTGCGCGGTTGCTTGCCCTCCCGACTGTATTTCATTACAAAAGACAGAAGATCCTGATGGCCGTTGGCGTCCTGAGTATTTCCGTATTAATTTCTCTCGTTGCATTATGTGTGGGCTCTGTGAAGATGCCTGTCCTACTTATGCAATTCAACTAACACCTGACTTTGAGATGTGTGAATACGATCGGCAAAATATGGTATACGAAAAGGAAGATCTATTAATTGATGGACCAGGCAAATATCACGACTACAGCTTTTATCAAGTCGCCGGCAAAGCAATAACAGGAAAAGATAAAGGCCAGGCGGAAAATGAAGCAGAACCGATTAATATCAAGAGTCTTAATTTATAGCCCGAAAAATATGGTAATCGGAGAACCATTATCTTTTAAACAGATAAATCATGAACAAAGGACATAATCTCACGACTGAATTTATTACCAACTATAAATAAATACTCATAAAAATTATTCTAGCACAGCAGAAGATGCTGCTATCGATCACCTCTAAATTGGGAAAGATTTAATCTGGAGGGAACATCCATATGAATTTTATCTTCTACTTAACAGCAGCCATAGCGGTAGCGGCCACTACGATGGTGATCTTTCACAAAAATGCCGTTCACGCCCTTCTTTATCTTGTGACGTCATTACTGGCAGTGGCTGTCATCTTCTACCAATTTGGCGCCCCTCTTGCTGCAGCACTTGAAGTCATCATTTATGCAGGCGCCATTATGGTGCTCATTATTTTTGTGATAATGATGCTTAATCAGGGAGATTCCACAGTGGTACAGGAGCAAACATGGCTTCAACCCAGAACATGGTTCGGCCCAGCTTTATTATCTGCCCTATTGTTAGCTCAACTGATAATACTGGTAAGCAGTGGGCAGGTTTCTTCACATCAAACTTTCTATTACATAGGCCCTAAGCAAATTGGTATCGCCCTCTTCAGCCATTATGTCCTCGCCGTAGAGTTGGCCTCAATGTTATTACTTGCGGGGTTAGTCGGTGCTTTCCATCTGGCTCGACGTAAGAAAATTGACACTGAGGATTCCAGCAATGCTAATTGAAACTGCACCAGGCCTTGAAGCAGGTATTCTTCTCGCATCCATTCTTTTTTGCCTTGGCTTAGCCGGCTTGATGATGAGACGAAATATCATCTTCATGTTGATGTGTGTAGAAATATGTACAAATGCAGCAGCATTGATGTTTGTTGTGGCCGGTGCGCACTGGGGAAATGCGGATGGTCAAGTGATGTTTGTATTTGTGGTCACCTTGGCAGCTGCAGAAGTTGCCATTGCACTCGCTTTGGTTCTGCAGTTTTACCATCGTAAACACACCGTCGATATTGATCAACTAAATGAACTGAGAGGTTAATATGCAGGGGCTATTGGCTTGGGTACCCCTTTTACCGCTGATTGGCTTCCTGACTCTGGTTGCTATTCCCCTCTTTCATCGAAATGAGCCTCCGCAAAAGTTAGTAGCCTGTATCGGCGTAGGAAGTGTTGGCTTAGCCGCACTATTAACTATAACCGTCGCCATCAATTTATTTTGGAAAACTCCATCCGAGCTAATCAATATTACTATGTGGCAGTGGATGCTGGTGGACAATTTGGAACTGGGTTTCAACTTCCACGTAGATTGGTTGACCATGGTGATGTTATTGATTATCACAGGGGTAGGTTTTCTGATACACCTTTATTCAGTAGGATATATGCGGGAGGATCTGGATTTTCGCCGCTACTTCGCCTATCTGAATCTGTTTGTATGCGCCATGTTGATTCTAGTTTTGGCCGATAATCTGGTTTTACTCTATCTTGGCTGGGAAGGCGTTGGGCTCTGCAGCTACCTGCTAATAGGTTTTTGGTATAAAGAGCCAATCAATGGCACTGCTGCACAAAAAGCGTTTATTGTTACCCGTATTGGCGATACGGCAATGGCCATCGGTTTGTTCCTTCTTTTCTTTGAATTTTCAACTCTGAATATTCAACAACTTACCTCTGCTGTCGATGGTCAAAACGTAAGTACCGAAATAATCACTTTAGCTTGCCTACTTTTACTAGGGGGTGCTGTGGGCAAGTCTGCACAATTACCTCTACAGACTTGGCTGCCCGATGCAATGGCTGGTCCAACACCTGTCAGCGCCTTAATTCACGCTGCCACCATGGTTACCGCGGGAGTTTACTTGATTGCACGCATGCATCCTCTTTATATGCTATCCGAAGTAGCAATGAACGCAGTTGCATTTATCGGCGCTATCACATTACTGCTTTCGGGCTTTAGTGCAATAGCACAAAGCGATATAAAAAGGGTACTCGCCTACTCCACTATCAGCCAGATCGGCTATATGTTCCTTGCGCTAGGGGTCGGCGCTTGGTCGGGTGCCATATTTCATTTGATGACGCATGCTTTTTTTAAGGCTTTACTTTTTCTCTCCGCAGGTTCTGTGATATTAAGCCTACACCATGAACAGAATGTTTTCTCGATGGGTGGCCTCTACAGAAAAATACCATTGACTTTTATCTGTTTTACTATCGGCTGCGCTTGCCTTGCTGCACTCCCCTTTACATCGGGATTCTATAGTAAAGACCATATATTGCTGAGTGCCTGGGAGTACCACCAGGGAGTCAATATTTTATGGCTTGCCGGTATACTCGGAGCATTAGTAACCGGGATTTATAGCTTCCGTCTATTATTTTTGGTTTTTCTCGGAAGAGAAGGCATAGCTTCCGCCCACTGTAAGGATGCCAACACCCCTGTGATGAGCATACCTCTCTGCATTCTCGCAGTGCTGGCGTTATTTGGTGGCTTATTAGCTCCACCCCTACAGTCTGTATTTGGTGTTCGCCCAGATGAAGACCACTCACCCTGGATCGAAGTGATTGCTATAGCGATGCCATTGATTGGCCTAACCATCGCTTGGCGATTATTTCTGCATGAACAGAAAGCCGGCGAACAACGCTCGCCCCTTATGCAATTTTGGTTCTCTGGCTGGGGCTTTGACTGGTTGTATGACCATCTACTAGTTAGACCCTTCAAGTACCTTACCAAAATAAACCATAACGATATTATTGACAGCTTCTACAAGGGGACCGCGGCAGCTAGTCGGCAGATGAACGCCCTTTTAAGCTCTTCTCAAAATGGACAGGTGCGTTGGTACCTAACCTCTTTTGCAATTGGCTCCATTCTATTCCTCGCACTTCTGGTGGCTTTATGACCCTATTGACAATCATTATTATATTGTTCACCGGTGGCATAGTAGCTTGGCTGTCAGAGCGTTATTTTAAGGCTGGTGGACGTTGGATTAGTTTGATCAGCCTTCTACTCGCCGCCTTATTACTCACAAACTATTCCACATTTATTCATTCTACCGAGGTGGGGATAACGGAACCCTGGTGGGATAGTCTACAGATATCTTGGATTCCCCGATTTGGAATTGACTTCCATCTTGCCATTGATGGCTTAAGCTTTCTCATGCTGGCGCTAACCCTGACTATGGGAATTTTTGGGGTCTTGATGACCTGGAACGATATAAGTTTCCGCAGAGGATTTTTCTATTTCAATTACCTCTGGACTCTGGCTGGGGTTGCTGGTGTTTTTACCGCTATTGATCTTTTCCTGTTTTTCTTTTTTTGGGAAGTCATGCTGATACCCATGCTATTCCTTATCGCGGTGTGGGGATATGAGCAGCGTATTTATGCCGCTATCAAGTTCTTCATTTTTACTCAGGCCAGCAGCCTTCTAATGTTGATTGCTATCGTTGCTTTGGTTTACATTCACTACACCAACACTGGGCAGCTAACCTTTAATTACAATGCACTATTAGATGCCCGCCTCTCTCCTGGAGTGGCCTACTGGTTAATGCTGGGATTCTTTGTTGCTTTTATAGTCAAATTACCAGCTCTACCTTTCCATACCTGGCTGCCGGATGCACATACTCAAGCACCTACAGCAGGCAGTATCCTTTTGGCTGCTATTCTCCTTAAAACTGGTGCTTATGGCCTATTACGCTTCAATCTACCTTTATTTCCCGAGAGCTCAATAGAATTTGCACCTGTCGCGATGACCATTGGAGCTATCAGTATTATTTATGGTGCGATGCTCGCGTTTGCCCAAAGAGACATGAAGAGACTCGTGGCCTACTCCAGTGTTAGCCACATGGGATTTGTTTTGCTTGGTCTTTACGCCCTTGACACTATTGCTATACAAGGGGCTGTAATGCAAATGATTGCTCATGGTTTGAGTACCGCAGCCTTATTTGCGCTAGTTGGGGCCTTGCAACATCGCCTCCACACCAGGGATATGCAGCAACTGGGTGGCCTTTGGGCCAGATTACCAAAGTTATCTGCTGTTGCGCTTTTCTTTGCGGTGGCATCACTGGGCCTTCCCGGCCTCGGCAACTTTGTTGCTGAATTCACAGTGCTTGTAGGGAGCTTCCGCAGCAATCACTGGATAACAGCCCTAGCGGCTATCGGGCTTATTGGTGCTGCACTCTATGCCCTACTGATGATGCAAAAGGTCTTTTTCGGTAAGCTAAATAAAAGACTGGAAAAACCCATTCGAGAGCAGGAAACGACAGATCTTAATATACGTGAGTCCTGTGCCCTGCTCACGCTCGCCGGACTTTTGGTATTTATCGGTTTACATCCTCAGCCGATATTTAATATTGCAGACCAGACCGTACAGAGATCAACTGCAAAAATTGAAGCAGCTTTGTATATTCAGAATTCCACTCGTGACAAATTATCTACTCAGATTCATCCGATTAAGCTTGAACACACCTCAATAGAGGAAACAACTCCATGAGTGCTCAGGAACTTTTTGGGATACTGCCCCTACTGATACTAAGTGCAGGTATAGTGATTCTTCTGTTACAGGTATCTTTTTGGAGAGGACATCTGGGTGCGTTGGCAACCACCATGATTACCCTAGTGTTAACCATGGTATCCTGCTTTTGGGTTGCTGGCACTCTATCTGGAGCGACCAGCTCTATTCAGGTGACTGCATTAATTCTAGTCGACTATACGGCTTTATTTTTCTGCCTCCTTTTACTCCTAACCGCCTTTGGGATTAGCATCATGGGTTTTAATTACCTGCGTTTGCGCTGTGATCCCAAAGGGATTTCGGGAAGTTATCCTGAGGAGTATTACATCCTGTTACTGCTGGCAATGTTAGGAGCCTGCACGCTTATTTTTTCCAGTCACTTTGCTACCTTCTTTCTTGGACTTGAACTTATTAGTCTCTCTTTATATCCAATGCTCGGATTTTCATTGACTGGAGACCTATCCCCCAAGCGTGAGCAACTTCAATCCCTTGAATCGGCGATTAAATACCTGATTCTATCTGCTTTATCCACTGCATTGGGTCTATTTGGTATTGCACTGATTTATAGTGCAAGTGGCGCTTTGGATTTTGCCGGCATAGCTTCACGAATAACTGAGCTATCTCAAACTTCCACTTTATTTGCTACTGGAGTCACCTTGCTCCTTATCTCTGTAGCTTTTAAATTATCACTAGTTCCATTTCATATTTGGACACCTGATGTTTATCAAGGGGCTCCAACACCAACAACAGCCTTAATAGCAACCATAGGTAAAGGTGCCGTAATCGGATTTCTACTGCGATTTTTTAATACCCTGGATCTTTACAGTAGTCAGGTTTTAATCGATATGCTCTCTATAGCAGCTATAGCCAGTATGTTAGTTGGCAATCTTCTGGCATTAATGCAAACCAATATCAAGCGCCTTCTAGCCTACTCCTCTATTGGTCATATTGGTTATTTGATTGTGGCCTTTATCATTGGTAAAAGCACTTTTGGCACTGAGGCAGTTATTTATTACCTGATAGCATACATAATCACCACACTGGGGTCTTTTGCGGTAGTTGGTTTAGTCGCTGATTCTGTTGAGGAAAAAATTCTTAAAGGTGAGTATCCTGAAAATCCCCTTTCAGACGCACAAAACCCTTATCAACGTGCATTTTACCAGGGCCTTTTATGGCGCTCACCTTGGCTGGCAAGCTGTTTTGCCGCTATGCTACTTTCCCTTGCCGGTATTCCTCTAACTATCGGATTTATCGGCAAATTTTATGTATTTACTGCTGGAGTAGAGGGGCAAATGTGGGTGCTCCTAGCAGGTGTGGTAATCGGCAGCGCACTGGGGCTTTTTTACTATCTACGCTTGCTACTAACTATGGTTCAACGTGATAGCACAGAAAACACTGTTAACTCAGGAACTGTACAAATCGCTGTATCGGGTCAGCTACTCTTGTTTATATTGACAGTTGCTCTATTAATCTTTGGTATATTCCCTCAAATCTTGATCAACTGGATAAATGCACTATAAAGATTAATTAGGGTATGGCCGCTAGAAGATACGACCATTTTCTGCCCAATAACAATTTCCTAGGTATCAAAGGGCAAATCTATGAAAACTTTTAAGCAGGCATTTGAAATCATTCAAAATGCCGAGAAATTTCACCTGGATATGGCTGGCTTATACGAGAATTTACTTGACAAATCTGAAGACTACAGAACACAGTTACTGTTAAAGCATATGCTGGAACACGAACAACGTATGGCGAGAAATCTTTCTAATTATGGAGAAATCGCTCAGCAAAGAGTCATGCAAACCTGGCTGCAATATACCCACGAAGAAAGCGCTCACGATTTTATTCGACAGCTACCACTAAGTGATCCCCCAACTATTAAAGAGGTCAATAATATTGGACGGGAAGTGGATAGGTATTTTTCAAGCCTCTATGAAGCCGTTTATGGCGCTATTGAGTCGATGGAAGTAAAAGAAGTCTTCGAGGATTTGAAGCAGATACAAGACAAAGAACGCATTACCCTATCTATGGCAACTAATTCTCTCTGGGATATGTAACAAAAAAGCCCGCAAATTTGCGGGCTTTTTCATGGAAGGTAAAAATCTAAAGAGTGAACGTTTGCTAAGAGCAAAGCTCCCCCTCTAATTTACCTTAGAGCTTAAAACTCATACTGTGCACGCACATAATAAAGCGCACCATTAAAGCCCATAGGCGCTGTTTCTGGGTACTCAGCACCTGCAACACCTGACCAGGGATTTTTATCTGGGTAGTTGTTGAACAGGTTTTCAGCACCAGCAATCAGGGACAAAGACTCAGTAAAGTCGTAAGCACCTTCGATATCCACAGTCCACTCATCACCAGCATCAATGGGTAGGCTGTAATCATCCAGATGCGCTTCCCAATAGCTACCGTAGTAGTTCAAACGAACCAATCCACGCCAGCCATCACCGACGTGAGAAACGGTTGCATTTCCACGAACATTTGGTAGACCATCTTCCAACTGCCCAAGACGCATATCACTAATAGTCTCTTCCCGATAATCGGTAACTTCAGTGTCGGTCCAGTTAGCAGCGAAACTTAGATCAGTGGCATCTCCAAGAGGATAGGTTGCCACTACATCAATACCTCGGGTCTTGGTGTCGAAGTCATTGGTATAAAAACGTATCGAAGTCAGAGAATCAGCACCGCTAATTCCGTCAGCCACCAATTGCGCTTTTTCAGCTTCAGTTAGTATCTGATCGGCAGACTGTGTTATACGATCACTGACAGCGATTTGGAAATAATCGAGGGTAATATCCCAATCTCCAGCAGCGATGATGGCCCCAATAGTAAAGCTCTCTGACTCCTCGGGCTGTAACTGTTTACCGCCCTTTAACACAGCGATGGGATTAGTTGGAGGAATAGTACCTTTATTCTCTAACTGTCCGAAAGCAAAGGCCGTAGTCACATTACTAATATTAGACTGTGCAGGTGTTGGTGCTCTGAAGCCAGTACTTACTGTAGAACGTAGAGATAATGTTTCATTGACGACATAGTGGCCCGATAATTTAAAGTTGGAGGTATCACCAAAGTCGGAAAAATCCTCCCAACGCAGGGCTGCACCTAACCGAAGATTATCGGTCGCCTCCAGCTCAAAATCGGTATAAAGCGCAATATTATCACGGTCGAAAGTGCCGACAACTTCGGGGCCAAATCCAGAGAAGCCATTAGAACCAATTAGGAACTCTTGCTCGGTCAATGGGCCCTGTGTCCATGAGGCCTCATCCCCCATATTGACTTCGAACTCTTCCTCGCGCCACTCAAAGCCACCTGCCATGTACAGTGTCTTTCCCGCCAGCTCTGTAGCCTTGGTCAGGTCAAGGTTAAAGTTGGTTTCAGTTTGCGCATAACCACCAGGGCTAAAACTGGTAGGCGTATCCGGTCCCATGGAGGCATTAATAGTATTGTAGATATGAAAATCTACTTTGTTCTGACCCCTACTGGCGCTGACATCATAGCCAATGCCATTAGCCAACTCACCGCGCAGTCCGAAGACCATAGAATAGTCTTCCAGATCACCACCAAAACGCGGGGTAAAGCCACCGGGGAACATCTCCGTGAAGGAAAAACACTCAGCAATGTCATGTGCTTCAGAGACGCTCACATTCTGACAATCATCACTGCCATTACTGGGGTTTAGGTCACCAATCAGTGGTACTCTAACTTTTTTATCAGCAATCCCGTCTCCATCTGTATCTACATCTACCTTATGTGTAAAAACACCATCTCGATTTTCTGGATTACGAAAGTAGAATCCTCCATCTGTGGAACGGCTTGCGTAGTTACCAAAGGCATATAGCTCAACGGTATCATTCAGTTCAATAGCACTGTTAATAAAGAACTTAGTGTCATCATTTACTTCCGGCTGCCCCCAGATTTGCGCGGGATTGGCGACATGGGTATTGCCATCGGCAATCAGCTGTGCGGCGTCATCCCGCTGAGTACTGCGACTGGTGGAATCCTGTTCGCGATATTCCATGCTGAAGTTGACGAAGCCGGAATCGGTCAGTGGCAGGCCGAAGTTAGCAGCAACCATACTCTGGTCACCATCACCTTCCGCGGTAGTGGCATGCTTCATTTCAACAGTGCCACCCTCGGCAGCATCTTTGAGCTGGAAGTTAATGACCCCGGCAATAGCATCAGAGCCGTATTGGGCGGCTGCACCGTCGCGAAGAACTTCCACCTGTTTCAAGGCTATGGCTGGTATAGCGGAGATATCCGGGCCTTGAGCGCCATCTGATACACCACTTCCCAAGAAGGAGATTACAGAAGCACGGTGACGACGCTTGCCATTCACCAATACCAGGGTGCTATCCGGCGGCAGTCCACGCAGGTTGGCTGGGCGTACAATCGAGGCAGCATCGGAGATTGGCTTTGCATTCACATTGTAGGACGGCACCACATTGCGCAAAAGGTTGTTGAGATCCCCATCCCCCTGATTCACAAACTCATCACCAGTGACAATATCGATAGGTGCCGAGGAATCCGTCGCAGAGCGTCCTTCAACGCGAGTGCCGATGGTGATGACTTCCTCCAGAAGAGCATCCTCGGCAATTGCCGGGCTGGATACTGCAGCAACCGTCATTGCCAACAGAGATGGAGCGCCACAGGCCGCTAGCCAGCGCTTCTTATTTTCTTTCATGTAATTACCCTGTCAATTATTAGTTTTATCTTCTAATCCTAATCCATCCGTTTTCGGCAGCGTGTTGGCTTACAAATGCACGAGGCCAGATACAGAGAAATCTGCGCCTGCTTTAGATAGCCTGCACTGAGTTACATACGAATTTAGCCAGAAAATCCCAATGATGAACATCATCATTTTTAATCACTGCAAGAAGCGTGACACAGGTAAAAAATGCCAGTAAAAATGGAAAATTAAAATACCTAAATAACAGATATTGACAATTTAAATCATGTCTAATCTAGAAATAATGTCATTTATGACATTGAGGATATTAGGAATAAAACGAACTTAAAGGAAATTATCGAACCGAGAAAATTGGATGCGAGGTAAGTAATTATCATCCATATCGAGCACAGGAAGAATAATAAATGATATTTACCCTAAAGTGAAACTGACTGTCCTAAGAAATAAAAATTTGAAGGGATCATCATCCACTAAAGGGTACTGGGCTTCACTAGAACCTACTGTGAGCCCCTAGCAAAACCCCCAACTAAGCTATATGTCGCCCAAGGCAAACTCCACAGCCTTATTTGCATGTATTTGAGTAGTATCCATCAGTGGAATCGCTATATCCTCCTGAGAGACCAACATACCAATTTCGGTACAGCCTAGAATCACAGCTTCCACTCCTTGGGTGGACAGAGAATGAATAATGCGGAGATACTCCTCTCTTGATGAAGCTTTGATTATTCCTTTACAGAGCTCCTCATAGATCACACTATGTACTATTTCCCTATCAGGGGCAGTGGGAACAATCAGGGTTATTCCATATTTTTCCTGTATATACTTACGGTAAAAATCCTGCTCCATGGTGAAAGCCGTACCCAAAAGTCCCACTTTCTGAACATCTTCCCTAAGTAAAATTTCAGCCACAGCGTCTGCAATATGCAGGAGAGGGATATCCACCGAAGTCGTTACCTGCTCGGCCACTTTATGCATGGTATTGGTACAGATAAGAACACAGTCCGCCCCAGCGGATTCCAATGCCTAGGCCGCCTGAGCCAGCATCTGCCCAGCCTCTTCCCATTGACTCGCTCGTTGGAGCTTTTCAATCCTGGCAAAGTCGACACTGTATAAAATAATCTCTGCGGAATGCAGCCCGCCAAGTTGCCGATTAACCCCTTGATTAATCAACTTGTAGTAGAGCTGTGTGCTCTCCCAACTCATACCACCAAGTAGCCCTATTCTTCTTACCGCCTTCTCCACCGTATTCTCACTTAATTCTGACAATTTGAAGCAATAAATTTATGTCAGGTAGCAACTAGAAACAACCAACTGTGGAATATTGCACTTTAGAAAATGTGAGACGTGTAAACACCAGCAGACTAATCATCATCTATGGATGGTTCCAAAGCCATACAGGAGGCTATTAAATTTTTTTTACTGAAATTATAACCGGAGAGAAAAGCCATCATGTTCTCCCTCCCTAAAAGTCTACGGGTAATTTCTTTTAAGGAGATTCCTTGTCGCCCCAACTCCTGGGCAGAACACGATAAGTTAAGCAAGTAATCATATTTATCTTGTAGTCGTTTCTTACCGTTTTCGACCATACCCCGATGGGGACACAAGATAAGTTCAAAATTATATTGAAGCACTTTGCGTATGCTTTGCATTAGAATTGGGATGCTCTCATCCTTGCGCAACATCTTCAGATGACTCGCCACATAGAGGTCTGCCGTGAATATCCAGCCCCGATCCTCCATCAAATAGCAGGTCATATCCTTGGCATGCCCCGGAGCCGGGATAGCAATTACCTTCTCACCAGCTATGCGTAAATTCTTAGGCAGCTCTGCAGCTTCTGCGAGTCCCGGTGCCCCCCAAATAAGCCTTTGAAGTGGTGGTATACGGAAACCACGCTTTAAAATTTCTATCGTTGCTTTAGGGGCTCGAGGCTGAACACCTGTCAACTTATAGATTGCTCCAGCATTGCCGCTATGATCTTCATGGTGGTGCGTTAGAAGAAGCTGACGAAAGGGTTTATTTTTCACAAACCACTTGACATATTTCCATTGATTGCTAGGCCCTGCATCAATAATGGTGTCTTTTAATCGATAAACGATAAATGTGGTGTTAATTCCAAAGTCAAACCTGCCAACTCTCTGCGCATCGAGATCTTTGTAATCAAATGAATCGATGACCGACACACAAGCCTCCGTCACCTAAAATCAATAAATTGGGAAGACTAGAGATTTAAGATAGTTATATCTAGTGGTGAAGGGCTAAGTATCTGGGGAACTAGGGGTAAATAGCACGACATCTTAGGAAGAGAAGATAGCGTTCACGCTTATGAGATTAATCCGTCAACTCCATGCGTAGTTTTAGTCCTAGCTTGGAGGTAGCCCCAGTGGTAACCCAAGCAATCTGTCCATTACTCCCCACGATAATCATCGTTGGCGTTACTTTGATCCCCCACTGGCCACTTATACTACCCATAGGGTCATTAATTGTTGGAAACTTTAAATTATGTTGAAGCATATATTCTTTAACCACTCCCTCATCTCCAGACTGCATAGCGACGCTCAAGACCTGATATTCTCGCGCCAGTTCAGATATTTTAGGAGATACTATGCGACAATATGGACACCATGAGCCCCAGAAATAAATAAGCACCGGCCCATGTGTCGTCATATGTTTAAGGTCTATTAAATTCCCATTCAAAGTCTCCCCTTTCAGCGGTGGCGCCAGATCTTCTGGGATGTCCCGTTGCTGATAGTAGGCCACCGCCGCCATTACCAAAATAGCCAGCATGGAAAAGACTATCAGTTTTACCGACATTCGATACCAGTGAATACCCACTGCAGCCTTCACCTATTTTTCACATTCAGACTGAATTAACCTTACAGACCCAATAATTCCTAACGACTTGAAGAGGGCTTCCCTTCTTTATTTAGGTCTTTCTTGGAACCTTCACTTTCATCGAATAAATCGATGATCATATATTCCTGCAATATCTGAGGCAATATTTGCGGTCTCTTAGCGCCTGCAGGATACCAGGCATAGACAGGTATTGAGTTACGCCCTAATGCCGCCAGAGATTCAGTGATCACAGGGTCCTCTCTGGTCCAATCGGCACGAAGTAGTAAAACGCCATTTTCCTGAAACACTTTTAATGTTTTCTCTTTATCGAGTACCCGCTTCTTATTCACTTGGCAGGTTACACACCAAGCTGCGGTATAGTCGACAAACACCGAACGTTTTTCTTGTTGCGCCTGCTTAAGCAACTGTGGATCATACTTCTTCCAGCCCATAGTAATGGGAAGAGACTTCTGCTCTTCTTTCCCTAAAAGCATAAAGCCTACTGGCAAACTAATGATTAGTATTCCCCATGAAATTACCCTGACGATTCCAGAGTAATTACGTATCATCAAGAGAGCAAAAGTTACCAGTAGTACCATTGAGGTACCTAGTAACCAGCCGGTTTCCCCTTCCATACGCCCAAAGACCCAGAGCAACCAAATCACCGTAGCGTAAAGGGGGAAAGCCAATAATTGACGGAGCTTATCCATCCATGGCCCAGGTGATGGAAGGCGATTCATAAGGGCAGGACTAATACAGAGAATCAAGAATGGCGCAGCCAGGCCGATCCCCATGCAAACAAAAATAAGCATGGCTTCTAAGGGAGGTAAAACTGTAGCGGTACCAAGAGCAACCCCCATAAAAGGTCCCGTACAGGGGGCCGCGACAAATACCGCAAGTACGCCTGTAGCAAAGGTACCACCTTGGCTTAGGCCCGCTACCCTAACTAAGTGATGACCAAACTCAAATACCCCATGAAAAGACATAGCCATCACCCAAAACAGTACTATTAGTGCCAATACCACAGATGGTGACTGTAGTTGAAACCCCCAGCCAATTGAGGATCCCCCTGCACGAAGTACCAAGAGAAGAAGGCCAAGTGCTGTAAAGGTAAGAACCACTCCTGCAGAATATAGAAGCCCCTCTCTTAATCTCGAACCACTGCTGTAGCCTCCTCCTATCAACCCAAAAAGCTTGATAGAAAGCACAGGGAAAACACAGGGCATCAAGTTTAGAATGACTCCCCCAGCAAAAGCTGCAAGTATGATCAGCCAAAGTGGACGCCACTTTGCTGCCGGCAAGGGACTGCTAAACGCTACTTCCTCAAACTCCCAGGCGCGATGTCCATCACTCAATACAAAGCTGGCTGCTGCGGGGATTTCCACATCAGTTTGACGCTTAAAAATATAAACGAAGGTGTCACCATCACGTTCCATTATTGGCTTGGCGGATGAAAAAACTTTTCCATTTAAAGGAAAAACCTGTGGCGCACGGCCTTGCGTACGAGCTTCGACCAACAGGCGTATACGGTCTTTTCCTTGCAATGCCAGCGAATCCAGCCTCCAAGGGCTGCTTTCCTGTGGGAGAGGTACTCTTTCCGCAAACTGATTCCGAACTTCCAGATCTTCTAGGGCCCATTTGGACTGCTTTTCAATGGAGCGGGATAAAGTCATGGTGCCGCGACCTGGAATACACTCAATCTTACAGACAAGCCATTCCAGATCTGCCTTCAAAGAGACTTCCTGCGCCCCTGGCTTGGGCTTCAGATCAAAAAGATAGGCAACATTTCCCTTATAACCCAGGTTTGTTAGGTGCTCTACCCTAAGACGAGTGGGAAAAGGCCATTCTATTTTCCCTAGACTTGCGCCCTCGGCGTCTATATCAAAACGAGGTGGTGCACCTGAGTCTCCTGAATTTTGCCAATATACGTGCCAACCTGGATCCACTTCAAAGTAGAAGCCAATTTTTTCTGAAACCTTTTCCTCAAAAATAGAAGGGGCCAACCAACGAATTCGGACATGTTCACCTGAAGCCTGTTCCTGTGCATAAATGCAGGAACCACAACCAAAAGCCAAAATACCAATGACAATTATCAAGACAGACTTGATTTTTAACACACACTTTTCCTTGGGCTTTATGCCTGGAAAATGAATAAATTCATTTATAGATATCCACCAACAATATACTCCCGAATAACTACTTTAGATCAGTAATAGAGTCGTTTATTACCTTCTCATTATTCCCGTATTAACTCTCAGGGGTAGGCGCAGTCTCTCATTCGATAAATACGGCGCCCTCAAGGGTTATCCTGTAATTCTAAATTTTTTTCAGATTCCAAGGAGATTCACAATCTCGATCACACACTTGCCACCGCCCTTAGTACAAAGATGATAGCCTTAGACCAGCCAGATATCGCAATCTCATCCCCACATAAGAGTAGAATACTGATTGATCGGGGAAAGGATATGGGGGAATTATCAAGTTATCTCTAGCTGGATCAGCTCCCTATTCTAGGACACTCTGGCGGTGCGCCCCACCTAGCTTCAGTCGCTTAAAGTATTCCTAATAGAGTTTATAAGATATCTCTCACCTCTCCAGCAGTACTCCTGGATGAAGTAGAAGTAACTTTGATACCGAAGAACCGGGTTCTAAAATTTATCGCGAGAATCCACGAGATTACTTTCTTATTAGATAGGCCTGTACTTTTGTTCTGCGTAGCGCCACTGAAGCTACTGGTAAAAATATCCAGTAAACTGCGCAAAAGCTCCCTCATATACAGCCACTCTATTGGGCGATCCAGGTTTTAAGGCCATATTTAAGACTTCTTTTAGAGCTGGAATGAATCAAAATATTGAAGGGCTCTATGGAATGATAATAGCGATCTGGGGATTGGGAGAGTGATGAATTATGCAGCTTTAACCGCCCAGTCAAAATCTTTTTTGGAAAAAAACGACATCATAAACTTCAAAATTTTTTTACAACTTTCGAAAATGCCTCCCCACGTAAAAACCTAATCTTGACCTGGAGCAGGACACTGTGGGCTTTAAATCAAGAAAACTGACCTGAATTCTTATTTCATAATTTACTTGTTATCTACTTTATAAGTAATACTCCAATAGCAGCTATTCTGTTGATTTTTTCTTCACGCTCAATAATCAGCCACTAATGGTTGCTCCATATTGACAGGCACCAGATTTTCGAGAAAATCCTCAGTAGCCAAATCCCAACAAAAGGTTTTTGCCCTGTCGATACAATCATCCGCTTTACAGGAAAGGGCTCTTTGAATTGCCACCCTTAGATCATTATCCATAGCGCCAACAGGTGCATCACCAATGATATCCCTTGGACCCGTAACTGGATAAGCGGCAATTGGTAGGCCGCAGGCAAGCGCCTCTAGGTTCACTAAGCCGAAAGTATCTGTTAGAGACGGAAATACAAACACATCCGCCCCAGAATAACACTCTGTTAGCTCATCCCCTTCTTTTACGCCCAAATAGATAGCTTCTGAAAATTTTTTCTTTAAAGCACTTAGCTGGGGGCCATCTCCTACCACCACCTTGGTTCCAGGGATGTTGATAGATAAAAACCTATCCAGTGATTTCTCTACAGCAACACGGCCAACGCTTAACAGAATCGGCCTGGGCAAGCCTGCAAATATATCTGTTTTAACAGGGTGGAACTTGTCTAACTCCACTCCCCGACGCCAGCGCACTATCCTGTTGATCCCCAAATCCTTGGCTTCGGCCTCCATACTTGCAGTAGTTACCATCGTTTGTGCTGCTGCCTGATGGAAATTAACTAATAACTTATGCAGCCACTTCACTGGGATTTTATAACGCAGGGAAACATACTCAGACAATCTGGAAAGCCAGGAAGTGGTAAATCTTAACCCCCTTTTTTTGCAATACCTACGCATTGAGATACCAATTGGTCCCTCGGTCATAATATGAATGGCATCAGGGGAGAATTCATCCACAATACGGGCAAGTCGAGATCCGGGGAATATGGCAATTCTAATTTCATGGTACCCTGGCCAAGGGATATATTTAAAGTCATCCACTGACAAGAGCTTAATCTCATGCCCTCGTGCAGATAATTCTTTTATCGTTTTCTCAAGAACCCGCGACACACCATTGAGCTGCTTTGGATAAGTATCCGTAGCAATTAATATTTTCATACCAGAAAACCTTCATCCCTAAAGATAGAAGCGCGCCCCATCACGTATTAATGAATATACTAATACACAGCATATATATGGATCGGCCCCTCTATTTACCACTTTGACAAACAAGGTATTTTTCTTTGATCACATCGACCGGAATACTTTTTTGCCACCTGCTCTACTTCAGTAAGAAGTTCCTCGTTTAGGGTAATTGGTCGCAACCCCATCTCCAGCAACTGATCATTAACAGCCAATAAGTCATTCTCTGCAGATTCTTTTCTTGGGTTATCCACATAGGCTATATCCACCCCCGTTTTGTCTGCTATCAACTTGGCCAAATCCCTGACGCGGTGTATCTCAGTCATCTGATTCAGTATTTTGACTCGATCCCGGTTTTCTGGAGGATGCTCAATAGCCAACTGAATACAGCGACAGGTATCCTGAATGTGAATAAACGCGCGCTTCTGTCCACCAGTCCCATGGACAGTTAGAGGATAGTTAATCGCCGCCTGCATTAGGAAGCGATTTAGTACAGTGCCATAATCCCCATCATAATCAAATCGATTGATAAGATATTGATCTCGGCGAGTTTGAGAGGTTTGAGTTCCCCAAACAATACCCTGGTGTAAATCAGTAATACGCAACCCATCATTTTTATTGTAAAAAGCAAACAACAACTGATCCTGTGCTTTGGTCATATGATAGATAGACCCGGGATTAGATGGGTATAGTATCTCTCTACTCCTACACTCACCATCCTCTTCAACCTGCACCTTAAGATATCCTTCCGGAATCTTCATCCCGGCAGTACCGTATCCATAAACCCCCATAGTACCCAGGTGAACAAGATGTATATCCAATTTACTTTCTACAATTGCGGCAAGAACATCGTTAGTCGCACTCAAATTATTATTAACCGTCAAACGTCTATGACTTGAGGATTTCATTGAATAAGGCGCTGAACGCTGCTCTGCGAAATGCACAATCGCGTCGGGTTTCTCGGTAATCAACAGCTCTAGCAGCTTGCGATATTCTTTACCGATAGTAATTGTAACATGCCGAATATTTCGGCCCGACACATCCTGCCAAACCCTAAGTCTCTCCCCTAAAGGCCGAATCGGGGTCAGAGACTCTACTTCAAGCTCTATATCTGTTTTCCTTCTGGAAAAATCATCAACAATGATAACTTCATAGCCTGCATCAGAAAGATGAAGAGATGTTGGCCACCCACAGAATCCATCCCCGCCAAGAACCAGTACTTTTCTCACCCTGACCCCTTTGATTAGTGACAAAAAAATGACATTGGATCGAGTAAAAATCCCTCTGCAGCAAGTAGCTCGCTGACCTACCTCTCTAGAAGGGACTCCGATCCAAGAGCAAAATCCATTCGCTTATTGGTGAATTCAATCGCTAAGCGTCATCCGAGCTTATGTCCCAGAGAAAGCCAACGATCTCTACTAGAACTATCTCACTGTTTGCAGTACGAAATATATGGCGTCAAAGACAATTAACACGCCAATTGAAGGATTATGGCGCCAATTTAAGTTTTCTCCGCCTTTTAGAGGAGCAAGAGTAGGCCATTCGATAATCTGGAGGTGCCTTGCATCCTCCCCAATGTACCCTGGTTATGCCGCCCAGAAAGCAAAGGTATAAAGAAACATACAATCATTTTTGATTATGCTCTCTTTTAAACTGCGGGAATAACCTATGAAAAGCAAAATAAAAGATGGGGTTACTAACTAGCAGTTTGTGAAACCGGTACTCAATGACAATACCAAAGATAATTAATGTTTCACTTGTTTTCATCCAAGCTGCAATAACCCTTTTTTCATAGTTATTGCCGTCCACGTTTGAATACATAGCCCACGCCAACTCCTAGCAAGATGCATTGAAAAATTGCCTTAGACCTTGCTTCAAAGCTCGAGGCAAACCAAAAACTTAACTCACCCCTTATCTTTATGTCATTTGGACCAGCAGCCCATACTAGTCTGACCACAAGTAGGGATACCTTCGCTCTTAGGTTTCCTGTCACCGAAAAACAACTTTTTGATTTCCGCAAAAAATGGGGAACTTCAAAGACTGAGGTGACAACTAAGACACGTAAGACAAATACAAAAGGCCTGCGCAAATGCGCAGAGGGTTATGGGCAAAAATAGATATTTGGGGTCGTACTTCGGGCATTAGCTCTAACGGAAAGTTAGCCCTCTCTTAAAGCTATCTTTCGGTAAATCTCCCTATTTTTTTGAGCCTAATCCCACTAGTGGTTTTCCACGAGTGGCTTGCAAGGATGCATTTTAGCGTTATTGAGATGCACTTTGTGAGAATGAATAGGTCCTTGCCTAGGTTCTATTTAGCAATTTTTCCTGTGACTGTCTGGGCAGGCACTAAATAGATTGCCGTTATTTCTTCCGGTGCATTTCCATAAAAAATACTGCTCCATCCGCACCCTATTTCGTACCGGGAGATATAGCTGATGATTTCAAAAAGACACTTATTGCCTATTTCCCTGGCAATATCAGCTCTAACATTTACTGCACCACCAGTCCTCGCGGATTTTGGTTCTAAACACGATAAACATCGGGTGCCCAAGAGCGCTAGAAAGGGCCCTCGACCGCCAAGGCAACAACCCTTTGATTTCAGTGCGATCTTTAACACCGTACAAATTCTGGAAGCCGGTGCTGTAGAAATACATCTCGGTGGCCATATTAACCAGGCCGAACTAGAAGCCATGGATCCTATCGAGGCCTATGTTCATGCTTTCGAAGAAGGCGATGAGCTATTTGAGATAAATTACAACGCCCTCGATGGAGTGGGCGTTAATGTCGGTAACGGCAAGCGCTTCACCAGTTTCCCTCGCCCAGATCTCAGGGGCCCAATGGCCTGGGCCAATATTTTGCCTCACCGGGCAACAGGTCCCAACGGCGATTCCTGCATCAGTTGTCACAATGTCCCCGTTGCTGATGGCGGTGGTGGTGTGAACGACAATGTAATCCGAATGGACCCTGAGCGTAAACAGAAAGGCTTCATTGAGCGTAACTCCCCTCACCTGTTCGGCATGGGTGCAGTGCAGCTGGTGGCTGAAGAAATGACCACCGAATTACAAAGCCTAAGGGATCAAGCCGTCGCTGACAGCTGTGCTTCTGGTGAAAGTGCCACCGTGGAGATGGCAGCCAAAGGCGTCAGTTTTGGAGATATCACCGTCTCCTGTGAAAACGTCAACTATGACAATCTCGCCGGTATTGATACTGACCTCATTGTTCGTCCCTTTGAATGGAAAGGCTTAACGGGTTTCGTGCGGGCCTTTGTTCGCGGAGCCGCGCACCAGGAGCTTGGTATGCAGGCCACCGAACTGGTAGGCGATGCTGATAGTGACTTTGACTCCATCACTAATGAGCTGAGTGTCGGGGATATCACCGCATTGACGATCTACAATGCCGCACAACCGCGACCAGTCACCAAGCTTGAGCTGAACAGCGTGATTGACACCCTGAATAAGGAAGAAAAAGAAACCTACGGTTTACCTCTCAGTGAGGCGGACATTGCCAGCATTCAGAATGGTCAGGAAATTTTCTCTTCCATCAGCTGCGCCTCGTGTCACTCCCCCGAGATGGAGGTCGCCTCACCTGTATTTTATGAACCCTCGAAGCACGCCAGCTATCGCGATGAGACCTACCCCGCAGGAAATATTGCCGGACTACCCGCCACTTCACTGCAATTTAACCTGCTAACAGACATTCTCGATAACCCTCAGGAGCTGCCCTCCGGTCAGACGCTGGGACAATTCGAGGAATCTGAAAATGGTGGAGCGATTGTGCGGCTCTATGGCGACCTGAAACGACACGACATGGGCCGGGCCCTTGCAGAGGAGTTCGATGAAGGTAATGTAGGAGCCTCTGTATTCCTCACCGAAAACCTATGGGGAGTAGGCTCCACAGCACCCTATCTGCATGATGGCCGCGCCACCACTATGACAGAAGCTGTTCTCTTTCACGGTGGAGAGGCACAATCCAGTAAGGAGCAATTTGAAGCCCTTAGCGATGCCGAAAAAGCCGATCTGCTGAAATTCCTGGATAACCTGGTGCTCTACTTGGCCCCATAGCGGCCCCATAGCAAGCTTTTACAACTTAGCTCCAGCTGCGGGTCGGCCAATTGGCCCGCCCCGCTGACTATCCAGCCCCAAAGTCTTTACCTTTGATTATAAATTGTGGCGTTGATGCCACTCTGCCAGTGACTCATCTGGATACTCATCAAATTGTTTGTCCTCGGCTCTAACATCCGGCTCTACCCAGGATTTGGCAAAAGCCAACATCACGTGGGTTCGCTCAGGCGGTATGGGCAGTTCAGTATCTATCGCAGAGGCAAATGGGTGGACCAGATCGGGCCAGCGGGGATCCCACAGCCAAAGCGCACTGCCACAGCGAGAACAGAAATGGCGCTGTGCTGGGCTGGTAGTACTGCTACCAGATTCGTCGCGCAATACCGCCTGATATACAGAAATAAACTCCTTCCCCTTAATCGCCAGCGACTGATAATCCCCACCCAGATTCACGGCATAGCCCCCTCCCCCAGCTGTCTTGCGGCAAATCGAACAGTAGCAACGGGTAAATGGGTAGGGTTGTTCACATTGGAGACTAAAGCGCACCGATTGGCAGTGGCAGGAACCATTGAGCTTCACTGTTGAACCTCCCTGTTTTACTGGGCAACGACTTTATTCACTGTATCTAGGCTAGACTGGTAAGCGCTCCCACAACCAAGGGTTATGCCGCCATGACGTCAGAAAAATCCACCAGACACGACAAATGGCAGGCCCAAGAGTATGTAAAGGCCTCCTCCATGCAGTGGCGACAGGCCATGGAAGCCATCCAGCGCTGCAGCTATCAAGGGGCCAGCGCTATTCTCGATGTGGGCTGTGGCGATGGCAGAATCACCCGCTATCTGGCCGAGCGCCTCAAGAATGGCAAAATTATCGGTGTGGACCTCACTGAGGATATGATTCGCCACGCCCGCAAAGCCCACGCAGACATACCCAATCTCGCCTTCGAGCAGATGAGTGCCGATGAAATCCAGTTTGAGAAGCAGTTCGATATTATTTTTTCTTTCAGCTGCCTGCACTGGGTGGCAGATCATAAAAAAGTCTGGGGTGGATTTTACAAATACTTAAAAGAAAATGGGAAAATTGTGGTTGGCTTCCAAGTTGACCACGAAAATTTCTGGGACACGGTGTACGAGTTCCAAAATAGTACTCAGTGGCAACCTTACTTTGAGAATTTTCTCGACCCCTACAATCACTATACGCTGAACGAAATGCGCAATTATATTGAGGAGGCTGGATTTTACCTCCCCAGGATCGACGAAATTCATAATGTGGAAAACTTTGACACCCGAGACACACTCACAGCGTTTTTCTTATCTTGGGTGCCTCAATTTCGGCATCTGCAAAACCCGCAAAGACAAGAATTTTCGCAGCAAGTGATGGATGCCTACTACCAAAAAATACATCCAGTAATGCGCAAACATGCTGGGGTACGGATCAAGCGGTTTATTATAGAAGCTAATAAATAAGTCAGTTTCTGCCTCACAACTGACAAATCATCACACCAAATTCATGCAAGCCAATTATCTACGAATACGCTTCACTCTCTGAGCACTTGGTAAAGTCATAGTATGTAAAAGTAAGAGCCACTTTTTTTTATTTCTTGCAGAGCAAAGAACAGAGTAATAAATTAAAAGCGGACCATACTATCTAAATCAACCTTTAAACAAGAGGCAATTAGGTTCCTTTTACAAAAGTTGTAGCCAGTTAAAACGCTAACTAAGCCCTCTTTTCCCAGTAAGCGCAGAGTGATCTGCTCTAAAGGAAGCCCCTGCTGTTCGAGCTGTTGGGCTTCTGCAGATATATTTAACAAGTACTCATATTTCTGATTCAACTGCTGCCAGCCATCCTCCACCACCCCTCTATGTGGGCAGAGAATCACTTGGAAGGAGTGGTCCAGTACATTTTTAATACTGTTTAACAGGGTGGGAATATCTTCGTCGATACGCAGAAACTTTAAGTAATTGGCGATAAATAAATCCGCACTGAACAACCAGCCGCGTTCTGGCAACAGGTAGCAAGTCATATCTTTGGCATGACCGGGGCTAAACAAAGGTTGCACGTTCTCTGTGCCGATACGTATATCCTCTGGTAGTGGCGCCACTTCGGCTTTTCCGGCAGTTCCCCAAAAAAGTTTTTGCATGGGGGGGATACGAAAGCCCCTTTTTAATATCCCAATAGTTAAGTCCGGAGCAAAAGCCTGCACACCGGTGAGCTTTTGGATGGCACCGGCGTTACCACTGTGATCCTCGTGGTGGTGAGTCAGTAATAACTGCTTTAGCGGCGAAGTTTGAATAAACGGCTTAACATATTTCCATTGGTTGCTGGGGCCAGTATCTATTACCGTGCCATTAAGCCTATACACGACAAAGGTGGTGTTGATCCCCATATTCAGACGACCTACACGAATTGCTTCCAGGCCCTGATAGTTAAATGTTTCTCTTACTGACATGGGGCACTCTCTTACCGGTTTTGGGTATTTTCAGGCAAGTGCTATAAGTCGAGAAATTGCAATTTCCTCGAATGTTGGTGACATATCACTACTATTCACCACAGTATCCAAAGCAAGAAGTCGCTAGCGAGAGAAGAAACCTTTTACTTCTGAGGAAAAAGTCTTCACAAAGACTCCAGTGACACCACCTCAATCCCATTTTCCGTATAACGCCAACACAAATTAAAACCACACAGAGCCATACCATAAATGCGCTGTGGATCACCTTTCTGATAGGCGGGTCTGGGGTCCTGGGCCAGTACCTGTTCAATTAACCTGAGCAGATCTGTGCCCCAGTCATCTTTATAGGCTCTGGCCTGATGAAGAATCTTTTCGGGGATATTTACTGGAGTTAATGCCGGGGCGGCATCGGCAAAGGCACTTTCAGCATGGTGCAGGGCATCCGCATAGGGCACGTAGGGCTTAATATCCAAAACTGGCGTGCCATCCACCAGATCGGCTCCGCCGACAATTAATTCGACTTTTGGCGAGGTTCGCACCTCCAATAATCGTACCACCGAAAGGCCGATATTATTGGGGCGAAAGGGGGAGCGTGTGGCGAGTACACCGAGCTTTTTATTGCCGCCCAGTCGTGGGGGGCGCACCTTGGTGGACCATTGTCCTGCAGCCTGGTGAAACTGAAAGACAACCCAGATATGGCTGTTTTCCTCGAGCCCTGCTACCGCATCCGCTACATTCAGGGGCGGTAGCAGTTCAATACTGGCCCGACTGGCATCGGCGAGCAGTGGTTGCCGGGGAACGCCAAATTTTTCACCAAAGCAAGAGTGCACACGGGCTATGGGCTCAACAACCATGGAAATTCCAGAAAACCAATTTTCAATGATGAGCCCGGCATTTTAAACCAGTTGAAGAGGTTATTTATCCATACCTGCAATACACAGATATTTTATTTCCAGGTAATCCTCGATACCGTATTTGGAACCTTCCCGCCCCTGTCCTGATTCTTTCACACCGCCAAATGGAGCCATCTCATTAGAGATGATGCCTTCATTGACCCCTACCATGCCATATTCCAAAGCTTCTGATACCCGGAAGATCCGGCCGATATCACGGGAGTAAAAATAGGAGGCGAGACCGAACTCAGTATCGTTGGCCATACGAATCACCTCTTCTTCTGTGGAAAACTTGAACAGGGGTGCTACCGGACCAAAGATTTCCTCTTTGAACAGATTCATCTTCTCTGTGGCATCGCCCAATATTATGGGGGCATAAAACTGGTCTCCCATAGAGTCAGGGCCTCCAGACACCAGCGTTTTTGCACCTTTTTGCAGGGCGTCTTCCACCAACTCCTCCACCTTTTCTACCGCCTTGGTGGTTATCATGGGGCCGATATCTGTTCCCTGCTCAAAGCCGTTGCCCATCGTCAATTCATTCACTGCCTTGGCAAATTTTTCTGCAAAGGCCTCATAAACCCCTTCCTGAACAAAGATCCGATTGGCGCAGACACAGGTTTGCCCCGCATTGCGGTACTTGCAGACGATGGCGCCTTTCACTGCTTCATCTAAGTCCGCATCGTCAAAGACAATAAACGGCGCGTTGCCACCCAGCTCCATAGAAGTTTTCTTCATGGTTTCTGCGCACTGGGCCTGCAGCTGCTTGCCCACGGCCGTGGAACCGGTGAAGGTAAACTTACGTACCAGGGGGTTTTTGGTCATCTCGGCACCAATATCCTTGGCCGATGCCCCTGCGACAATACTGAAAATACCGGCAGGGATACCCGCTTCCTCTGCCAATACCGCGAGCGCCAGGGCAGATAGCGGTGTTTCTTGAGCCGGCTTGGCGATAAATGGGCAACCGGCAGCCAGAGCCGGTGCCATCTTGCGGGCAATCATGGCGTTGGGGAAATTCCACGGTGTAATCGAGCAGGTGACCCCTACGGGCTGCTTGATCACTACAATGCGGCGGTCGTTGGCAGGTGGGGCTATGACATCCCCATAAACGCGTTTGGCCTCTTCGGCAAACCACTCGATATAGTTGGCGCCATAGACAATTTCAGTGCGGGCCTCGGAAAGAGGTTTACCCTGTTCGGCGGTGAGAATTCTGGCCAGGTCCTCGGTGTTTTCAATCACCAGGTTGTACCAGCGCCGCAGTAACTTGGCCCGCTCCTTGACGGTAGTGGCAGCCCAATCAGACCAAGCGGCACTGGCCGCCTCAATAGCGCGGCGGGTTTCCGCAGCGCCAAGGTCGGCTACGCTGGCGACCACCTTACCGGTGGCCGGATCTTTGACATCGAAAGTAGCGCCGGAATCGGCATCGATCCACTGGCCATTGATATAGGACTGGGTGCGCAACAGCGCAGGATTTTTAAGCTCCAGCATCGCCATCTCCTTAGGTGTCTTCCCTGATCCCGGTCGGGCCGCGATCAACCGCTAAGGATATTAACCCGTAAAGTCCCCCCCGCAGTGCAACACTAGGGGGGAATTGACGACACTCTGGCTTGCTGGCGGATAAAGCTTTATTTTTTCTTTTTCACAAACTTCATCAGGCGGCGCTTCTTGGCCTTCTGGCGATCACTCAGTTTGTTTTTCCGACCCGCATAAGGGTTGTCCCCAGTGCGGAACTCGATCTTCACCGGTGTTCCGTGCAATTCCAAAGCCTTGCGGAAAGTCTTTTCCAGGTAACGCACATAGTGCCCCGGTACCTGTTCGGTCTGGTTGCCGTGAATCACGATTACGGGCGGGTTCTGACCACCGGCGTGTGCGTAACGCAGTTTGATACGGTGTCCGTGTACCAGAGGTGGTTGGTGCTCACTTACCGCCCACTGCAGGATGCGCGTGAGATGATTGGTGGAAAGCTTATCTGTGGCACTCTGATAGGCAGCCTCGATAGACTCGTACAAATGGCCAACACCAGTGCCGTGCAGCGCGGAGATAAAATGCACATCGGCAAATTCAACAAAGCGCAGACGGCGCTCCAGCTCCGCTTTGACATAGTCGCGGTGCTCCGCCTCCAGGCCATCCCACTTGTTTAACGCAACTACCAGCGCGCGCCCCGCCTGGATCACACTGCCCATCAGGTGCATATCCTGGTCCACCAGACCCTCGCGAGCATCGATCACCAGCACCACCACATTGGCGTCTTCCACCGCCTGCAGGGTTTTGACGATGGAGAACTTCTCCACCGATTCCTTAATGTTCTTGCGTCGGCGGATACCAGCGGTATCGATCAATGTGTAAGGCTTTTCATCGCGCTCGTAATTGATGTAGACACTGTCGCGGGTAGTGCCGGGCTGGTCGTATACCACCACGCGGTCCTCGCCCAGCAGGCGGTTGACCAGGGTAGATTTACCCACGTTGGGGCGCCCGACGATGGCGATCTTGATTCCGGTGGCCTCTTCAGGCTCTTCTTCTGCAGCAGGCTCCGGCAGGTCTTCCACTACGCGCTGCATCAGGCTGCGCACACCGCGACCATGGGTGGCCGTGGTGGGAAACAGTTCACCGATGCCCAGCTCGTAGAAAGGTGCCAGGGCGATATCCGGGTTGACCCCATCGACCTTGTTGGCCACCAAAAAGGTGGGCTTTGAGCGGGTGCGCAGCTGGTCGGCGATCATTTCATCCGCCGGTGTCAGACCATCGCGGCTATCCACCAGGAACAGCACGATATCCGCCTCTTCGATAGCCTGCATGGACTGCTGCGCCATAGCCGCATCGATACCTTCTTCCCCGCCGGTGATACCGCCGGTGTCGACAAGGAGCACCTTGCGTCCGTCGATTTCGGCCTCGCCGTACTTGCGGTCGCGAGTCAGACCGGCGTAGTTGGCCACCAAGGCGTCGCGGCTCTTGGTAAGACGATTAAATAGTGTGGATTTGCCCACGTTGGGGCGCCCGACCAGGGCGATAACTGGCAGCATAGAATTCTGGCTTTAGCCTAATAAATAAATACAAACGCCCGCACAAGGCGGGCGATTTCAATTCACCTGCGAAGCAGGCTCCTTTTGCGGGCTTTGTGCCCCATGGCGGACTGCCTGTCCGCCGCAGCAAACTTGCGTGATTAACCCCGAGCGAGGGTCAGAGCAACCAGCTTGCCGTCGTCAGACAGGACAAACAGCAGGTCACCATCCACCAGCATAGGAATGCGTATCGCGTCATTATCGACCTCTTCTCGGCCGATAAACTGACCGGAATTGGGGTCGAGCACATGCAGGTAACCTTCCAGGTCACCGACAACCACAACATCCTGGAAGTACGCTGGGCCACTCAACTCGCGGCGCAGCAATTCGTTGTTACTCCAGGCAATCTGCCCGGCGCCCACATTGTAAGCGTACACACTACCCGAGGCACCGCTCAGGTAAACATTGCCTCCTCCCACAGCTACCGCGTGATGAGTGGAGGCATCGCGCGCCCAAAGGCCGCGACCATTTTCTTTGGACAGGGCAACAACCCGGCCCTGATAGCTGGCGGCAAACACCAGATCGCCACGCACTACCGGCGAGCCATCGATGTCCACAACTCGCTCCAGTTCGGCGGAGCCCTGCGGTATGGCAACGCGCTGCTCCCAGCGGGGAATGCCATCGCGGGCATCCAAAGCGATCAATTTGCCGTTGTCGAGACCGGCGACCACCAGGCCGCCGCTGATCACCGGCGCCGCGGTGCCGCGTAAAGTCAGTACCGGCAAGGTGGTGTTGTGGCTCCACAGTTCTTCGCCGTTGCTGGCATTGAGACCCACCAGCTTGCCGTCCACGGTTTGCAGGACAACAACCCCGGAGCCAACCGCCGGTGCGGAGACCACTTCACCGGAAACCTGGTACTTCCACAGCTGGGCGCCGTTGTTCAGATCCAGCGCTATTGCGCGACCGCGATAGTCCACTACTACGGCGAGGCCGAGGCCAACACCGACGCCACCGCTCAATTCAATATCCAGGTCGGTTTCCCACTGGGGTCTGCCACTGCTGCGATCGAAGGCGGTCACCTCACCATCGCTACTGGCGGCGACTAGTTTGCCGTCTGCCAACCCAGGTTGCAGCATGGCGTAACGCTTCTCGTCGATACTGCCCACATCTGCCGACCAGACTTCGCGCAGCTGGACGCTAGGGGCGAAATCCACCAGCTCCACCGGCTCGACATCTTCCTTGCTCTCGTTGGAGGCGCAGGCACCCAGGGCTACCGCCAGGGCAACTGCTGCCGTGCGCCCCACAGCGCGATTGAGAAATCCCATCACTCGTCTCCCTCAGGTGCTGGTTCGCTTGGTTTCTGTTCCTGTTCCTCGCCAGAGGCCACCGCCAGGCTTTCCACTTTGAGGCGCAGCAGCTGTGTGCTGCCTGCCTGTTCCGGCAGCAGCTCGGATAAAGCCTGCTCATAGGCACTGCGGGCACCCGCATCATCGCCTTTCTGTCTGAGGATATCGCCGCGGGTCTCGGAATAGAGGGCAGCAAAGGCCGGGGGCACATTGCCCTCGATCAGTTTCAGCGCTTCGTCCGGATTGCCGCGGGCGGCAATCACAGTGGCGAGCCGGCGCTTGGCCAGTAACTCCAGGGCTTCCTCTTTGGTGTTGTCGAGGACCCATTGGAGCTGAGTCTGTGCGGCTTCCAGATCATTCTTGTCGGCGGCGATAGCGGCCAGACGCAGAGAGGCCTGACTGGCATAGATACGGCTGCCGTATTCGTTTTTCAGCTGCTCGGCGAGGGTTTTCGCGGTAGTCAGCTGCTTGTTGTCCGGCTGGCTGTTATTGGCGGAAACCGCTTCAATAAATCCCTGGTACAGGTCGGATGCCGCCTCGGCCTTAGCGCGCTGGTCACCCTGCCACCACTGATAGCCGAAGTAGCCGACCAGAGCCAGGACCACGCCGGTTACAATGCCCCTGCCGTTTTCCGCCCACCAGCGCTTCAGCGTTTCTATTTGTTCTTGTTCGGTAAGATGCTCAGACATTGGGTAAATCGCCTTTCCTGTGGTTTTCTAACTATCCCGGCGGGGGCCTCCGCCACCCTGAGTATTTGAATCAGCTCTGCAGCAATGCCGCCAGCTCTGTGAGCGCTAGGGTCTGTTGCTGTTGGTCGGAGCGCAGATACTTCACTGTAATCTGACCGTTAGCAGCCTCATCCTCGCCGATAATCAGTGCGTAATCGGCACCGCTTTTATCCGCTTTCTTCATTTGGCTCTTAAAGCTACCGCCTCCGCAGTGTGCCTGCAGGCGCAGCCAAGGCAACTCGTCGCGCAATTGCTCGGCGGCGGCCAGGGCGGCTGATTGTACATCACCCACCGCCACCAGGTAGGCATCTACCTGTTGCGCCAGGCTCTCCGGCAGAACTTCAAGGGTTTCCAACATCAGCACCAGGCGCTCGGCACCCAGGCCAAAGCCCACTGCGGGAGTGGATTTTCCACCCATCTGCTCTACCAAGCCATCGTAGCGGCCACCAGCACAGACAGTGCCCTGGGCGCCGAGGCTGTCGGTCACCCACTCGAAAACGGTTTTACCGTAGTAGTCGAGACCACGCACTAACTTAGAGTTGATCTCATATTTCACCCCCGCCGCATCCAGCATTTCGCGCAGTTGGGCGAAGTGGGCGGCGGATTCCTCATCAAGGAAATCCAGTAGACAGGGGGCGTCGGCAAGCAGTTCCTGGGTTTGCGCATTTTTACTATCGAGAATACGCAGGGGATTGCGCTCCAGGCGGCGCTGGCTGTCCTCGTCCAGCTGCTCGCGGTGCTCGCTGAGATAGGCCACCAGGGCCTCGCGGTAAGCCGCACGGCTGTCGGAGTTGCCCAGGCTGTTCAACTGCAGGGTGACGTGATCAGCAATGCCCAGCTGGCGCCACAGGCGCGCGGTCATAATCAGGATTTCTGCATCGATATCCGGCCCTTCGATGCCGAACACTTCCACACCAAACTGGTGGAACTGACGCAGGCGGCCCTTTTGCGGGCGTTCGTAGCGGAACATGGGGCCGAAATACCACAGGCGCTGGGGCTGATTCAGCAGGTTGTTCTGGATCGCTGCACGCACGGTGCCAGCAGTACCCTCCGGACGCAGGGTAACACTGTCCCCGCTCTTGTCCTCAAAGGTGTACATTTCCTTTTCGACAATATCGGTAGCCTCGCCCACGGCGCGACTGAACAGCTGGGTTGCCTCCAGGATGGGCGTGCGGACTTCACTGTAGCCGTAGCGGGCAAAAAGTTCACTGAGAGTGGCTTCCACATACTGCCAAGTCGGTGACTGTTCCGGCAGCAGGTCATTCATGCCGCGAATTGCGCGAAGTTGTTTCAACGCTGTTCCTTAAATTTCTAAATTTCTAAATTTCTTAAATCGACGATTCAGGTATGGTGCAAGGGGCGTGCCCGTTACGCCTTGGCGATGATATCCGCCTCGCGCTCGGCCTTGGCTGCGGCCTTCTCACGAATCAGGCGCTCCAAATCATCCACCAGGTTCTCATTCTTGAATTTGCGGTCCGGCTGGCCATCTACATAGACCGCGTGGCTTGGGGTGCCGCCGGTGAGGCCGATATCCGCCTCCTTCGCTTCGCCGGGACCATTGACGATACAACCGATCACCGCCACATCCAACGGTGTCGTGACGTCTTCCAAGCGCGTCTCCAGCTCGTTCATGGTTTTTACCACATCGAAATTCTGGCGGGAGCAGCTGGGACAGGCGATAAAGTTGATCCCTTTACTGCGCAGACGCAGGCTCTTGAGCAGGTCCCACCCCACCTTCACCTCTTCCACCGGATCTGCAGCCAGGGAGACCCGCAGGGTATCGCCGATGCCGTCGAGCAACAGGGCGCCGAGACCAATTGCGGATTTCACCGTGCCGGCACGCAGGCCTCCGGCCTCGGTAATACCCAGGTGCAGGGGCTGTTCAATCTGCTGGGCCAGTTTGCGATAGGCGGCGGTAGCCATAAAGATATCCGAGGCCTTCACGCTCACCTTGAAATCCTGAAAGTTCAGGCTATCGAGAATCTCAACGTGGCGCAGGGCCGATTCCACCAGTGCATCCGGGGTGGGCTCACCGTATTTTTTCTGTAGGTCTTTTTCCAGGGAACCCGCATTCACACCGATACGAATCGGAATATTCAGATCGCGGGCCTTATCCACCACCGCGCGGATACGCTTCTCGCGGCCGATATTACCGGGGTTGATGCGCAGGCAATCCACGCCCAGATCGGCCACACGCAGGGCGATGCGGTAGTCGAAGTGGATATCCGCCACCAGCGGGACATTCACCTGCTTTTTAATTTCCCCGAAAGCCTCGGCGGCCTCCATGCTGGGCACCGAGACCCGCACGATATCCGCACCGGCTTTTTCCAATCGCTGGATCTGGTCCACCGTGGCGGCCACGTCACAGGTTTCGGTATTGGTCATGCTCTGCACCGAGATCGGCGCATCGCCACCGACCGGTACATTACCCACCATGATCTGGCGCGACTTGCGGCGGACAATGGGAGATTCAAATTGCATAGGGCTGACCTGGCAGTATTGCTGCTAAAAAATCGAGGGGGAGATTATAGAGAGATTGGGCGCAAACCTACAGAGTTCGCGCCCAAACGGCGAAGATCCTTTAATCGCCCACAATCAGGCGGCGGGTGCGGCGGCTGCCGATAGGGTCACTTTCGATGGTTTGCTCGCGGTAAACCACCCTGGTTCCGCGGGCATTACCGAGCATCACTTCAAAGGGAGCGCGCCCATCCAGGCTCTTGGAAGTACCCGCTTCCTGCACGCCGGCGAGCAGCACTACGCCCTCGGCATCCTTCACTTCAACCCAGGAATCCTCATCGAAACTGAGACGCAGGGCTCCCTGCAACTGCTCATCTAGCTGCACCACCGCCGCGGGAAGCTGCGCTGCCGCTTCTGAAGCTTGCTCGCTGGGCTCGGACGCTAACTCAGAAAGCGCATTTGGCTCGGGAGTCTGAGCTTCCTCCACCATTTCTTCCACGGCTTCCTCGACGAGCTGTGGCTGTTGCTCCGGTGCCGCGGCCACCTGCAACTCAGTCGAACCCGGCTCCGAAAATTCACTTTCGCTGGAGGTAACGGATGGCTTAGTCGCTTCGGCAAGGGGTATATTTTGATCGGTCGATTGTTCTGTTGGTGTCTGCAGGCCGGGAATATTTACCGGACCACCATAGATCCACCAGAACACAGCGCCCGCCGCCACCAGCGGCAGTAGCGCCAACAAACCGTGGCCGCGTTTGCTCGCCGGGCGCAGGGAATCGGCTTTAATCTCGATCCGGCGTGACTCTCTGCGTGCTTGCGGCTTCGGGCGCGCAGCATCGTAGGCCGCGAGTACCGTTGTGGAGTCAATGCTCAGCTCGCGGCAGATATTGCGGATATAGCCCCGCGCATAAACGGCTTCCGGCTGGCGCTCGTAGAGGTCTGTTTCCAGCCACTCGACAGTGTTATCGATAATACACAGGCGTCGAGAAAGCTCCTCGCGGGAGAGTCCTGCCGCCTCGCGCGCGGCGAGCAACAGCGCACCGGGAGAAACCTGCGTTTTGCTTTCAGTTTGGCCGCTGTCACGGTGCACGGAATTACTATCCGTCATTACCACTCAACTCCTGATATTTCAGTGTTTCCGCAGAGTACGGGTACAAATTTTTCAGCGCAAGAGCATAACTCAGCTCCTTGTCGCGATTGCCAAACACCTTCTCAATACGAATCCCCAACCATAAAGATTGCGGTGTTTGACGGTAATTTTCGCTGTACTGGTCCAGGTACTGCTTAGCCTTGACGTAATCGCCGGCATCATATTTGAGTTCTGCCAACTCCAATAGGGCAACGGGCAGATTGCTGTTCAGGGCGAGGGCGCGTGTGTAGGCCCGTTCGGCCTCCTCCACCATCCCCAGGCGATTGGCGGTGCGGCCGTAGTTCACCAGGGCAAAGAAGCGGCGATTATAGGTCAGGTCATTGGAGGCGTGGTGGAACTGCTCCAAAGCGTCCTCGTAGCGCTCCTGTTGGTACAGGAAAACCCCATAATTGGTGCGCGCCATCGAGAAGTCATCGCTGTAGCGCAGGGCTTTTTTAAAGTGGGACTCTGCCACCGTTAATTCACCATCAGTCTGGTACAGCAGGGCCAGGCCGTGGTGAGCCAGCGGGTCTTTAGGACCCAACTCCAAGGCCTTGTTAAAGTGACGGCGAGCCTGCTCACGATTATCTCCACTCTGCAGGTAGCGAATTCCCAGCTGAACGTGAGTTTCCAGTGCCTTATCCAGGTTCACCTCCTGGCGCTCTGGCAAGCCAGTGGTCACACATCCCCCCAGTAACACAGTGAGAATCAGGCCAAGAAACGGCAGGCCAAAAGATTTTGCAGACACGACATCACCTGTACATTTATTTTTCATCTATCCATCAAGCGGGGTCGCAATGATTGATCACTATCGATCAACAAACTGGGGTGGAGTAGGTAACAAAACAGCTTCGTGAACCTTTTTGCAGCAAAACTGCCCCCATATTCACTCAGTTACCCCATCATCAGCCCGGTTTAACCCCGCTTTTCCCCCCTCATATAGTGCCGCAAAGTACTGCCAGTTTCAGCTGTATACACCTAATAAATTCCAATTGGCTCGACAGCACCTCCTTTATGTAGCGAAAAAAAATCGAAACACACTGCTATAAGAAAACCCGGAGAGCGACCAGCTCTCCGGGGAATCAAAGGCTCTCCAAGGATGAAGGGGTTTATGCCGCCATTAGAGCTCGTTACCGGCGCCATCTTTAGCGTCAAGCTGTTTGCCATCTGGGCCGCCGTCGCGGGGAGGGATCAGGGCCTGGACGGGGTTGGATGCCGCATTGGCGGCATCCGGGTCTGTCAGTGTCTCGAGAAAGCGCACTACCAGATCAATCTCGGCATCGCTGAGATTATTACCCGCATCCCCGCCAGTAGCCGCGAGAATCGCCTGAGAGAGCGCGGGGCCATTAGGGGCCACTTTATTGGCGCAATCTGCTAATTCCTGAAACTGTGCCAAATCGCACATTTCGCTATTGGAGTAGTACTGGTTAACCGATGCAGCGCGATCGCGATAGTGCTCAACATTTCTGCGCAAAGTCGCAAATTGACCACTGTGCCCCCAGGGGCCAGTGAGCGCGACATTTAATAGTGTTGGTGGGCGGAAAGCACCAGCACCGTTCGCACCCAGATCCGCGCCGCTGCCATTTTCATCGGTGCCAATACCAATTTGTGGATAGTTCGCAGGTCGCGGTCCTTCAGTAGTAAAAAATGCACCCGCATGGCAATTGGTACAGCCGGAATTCCCCGACATAAAAGTAATGGCTCCTCGCTTCTCATCACTATCGAGCGCATTTACATCGCCATCCACATAGTCGAAGAAGGGGTTATCGATAAAAAGCTGTACCGCTTCGAAGGCCGCTATGGCCTGGGCTATGCGACTGAAAGTAATCTGGTCATCACCAAAGGCCGCACTGAACAGTGCACCCCAGGATTCCCGCTCCAGATTGGCCGCTATGATGTCCTCGCGGTAACCAGTGTTGCCGCTGTCAGTAGTGCTATCGTAACCAAACTGGGTGACATCACCCATCTCCGCAGGATTGGTAACCGGAAAATGCGCCTGCGCCATCATCAACGCCAAGGTGCCAGTGCCCACCGCCGCTTCGGTATTGAGGCTGACATCCCGTGAGTCGGTGCGTAATCCACGATCAGTGAGAGCCACCCGGTTATCCCAGAAGAGCCCGCTGCTCCACAATGCCACATTACAAATAGGCTGGGCGTTTCTGGGCACTATGGGCACCTCATTGATACCATCAGAGCGGCCAGGGCCAACCAATGCAGGATCTAGCGGGTTCACACCCACGGGCATGGAGAGATTGTCACCGCCACAGCCGATAGCGGCGTGGTGGCAGGAGGCACAGGCCACGTCACCATTGGCACTGAGGGATTGGCTGTAGAACAGGCGCATACCCAGCTCGACAATGGCAGGGTCTTGTTCACTTCGCACCCTGGCGGCAAAAGCACGCATATCCTCTAAATGCCCGGCCATGTTGCTCAATTCCAGCATGGCTGCCAGGCAGGTATCCAGATCTTCATCCAATAAATTCAATGCGCTGCGAACATTTTTGCATTCGTTAATGTTCACCAGGCGGTCGAGGATCGGTGCCGCAACTGCCCCATTACTGAGGCCGCTATTAGTGTTATTGATTAGTGTTTTCGCAGTAACCTGTGCCGTCTCACTATCGCTGCCCAAATCGCCACTGGTTACCGAGTAGCTGTACGCGGTATTGACTGAAAGCCCCTGATCTACGTAATAGCTATTACTGGTCTCGGCAATTTTTTCCCCACCGCGATAGATGGTATAGGTCACCCCATCGCGCTGCCAAGAGAGGCCGATACTGGTTCCGGAAAAGGCATTGGCGATCAGCTCCTGCGGGGCAGTACCCTGCCCGCTTCCTGTGCCGGTGTCTGTACCCGTATCTTTATCGCCGTTATCGTCCGTATCATCACCAGTCTCTGTATCGCCACCAGAATCAGTATTGCCTTCTACGGTTTCCGAGCTGGTGCTGTCATCGCCACCAGAAGAACCTGAACTACAGCCTACCGCCAGCAAAAATAGCGGCAAGATCAGCAATCGTAGCAATGCCATGACCGGCACAATTGAATTTTTGCTTTGTGATTCCATAAAACCTGATCGACCCTGCCCATTAAAATCGTTAGAGAAACTCTGGACAGGCAATGGGTAAACTAGTGCCCTAGACGGCACCAAAAGCTAATACTCCCAGAGCTCTCCGATTCCTGACAATTTCGCCGGGCATAAAAATAACGAGCCTAAAGCCTTAACCCTGCGAATTCTGTTGAGAGAGTCGCAAAGCACTTACACTCGGCGAGTGAAATGAGATAGTGTGAATTACCTCAGGATATAAAAGAGGCAAAAGGCACAGTGACACAGCCAACCACTTGGCAGCCCTACCTCAGCTGTGACCTAACCAGAAATATTAAATGCGCAAAACCTGCTGCTATCACAGAGGAGGGCACAAAGAAGTCAAAAATCAGCAACCCCTATTATGCCCATCATTTTATTTCTAATTATTTCTAGCCATTCATAGGGCTATGCTAGGGATCAAACTGGAGACTATAGATTATCCCCATTTCGGTTTTTAGCATCCAATTGTTTGCCGTCTGGGCCACCGTCTCTGGGAGGGATCAGGAACTGGATCTCATTCGAGCTGCTATTTGCCGCATTTGGGTCGGTAAGAGTATCCAGGAATGTAACAACAAGATCAATCTCATCATCGGTCAGGCGATTAACACCACCGCCATCGTTTCCTGCAAGAATATCCTGGGACAGGGCCAGGCCATTGGGGGCCACTTTACTGGGGCAATCCTGTAAATCTTTAAACTGCTCAAGATCACACATCTCATTATTGGCAAAGTAGCTGGCAATTGAGGCTCCCTGATCCCTGTAATGCTCAACATTCCTTCTCAAGCTAGCAAACTGCCCGTTATGCCCCCAGGGGCCCGTAATTGACACATTTAACAAGGTAGGAGCGCGGAAGGCTCCAAAACCCAAGGAACCCTCTCCGCCCAAATCCGCTCCGCTTCCACTCTCGTCAGTACCTATTCCGATCTGCGGATAGTTGGCAGCCATCAGTGCCTCGGAAGTGAAGAAGGCCCCTTTATGACAAAAAGTACAGCCAGCATCTCTTGACATAAATGTGATAGCGCCACGTTTTTCTTCAGCACTAAGCGCTTGCAAATTGCCTTCGACATAAGCAAAAAATGGATTGTCGATAAATATCTGTACTGTTTCATAAGCGGCAATGGCCTGGGCGATACGACTGAAATTAATCTCACCATCACCAAATGCAGAAATGAAGAGCGGTTCCCAGGCTTCAATATCCAGGTTAGCTGCCAAAATATCTTCGCGGTAAGCGGTAAAGTTCTCATCAACAGTATCATCGTAGCCAAAGTCGATAATATCCCCCATTTCTGGCGGAGCTGTAACGGGGAAGTGTGCCTGTGCCATCAGTAATGCCAAAGACCCAGAACCCACGGCATCGGCGGTATTATCCGTGACATCTCTCGAGTCCGTGCGAAGAGCTCCATTGGGACTCATTGAAACCCGGTTATCCCAGAACAGACCGCGAGACCATAAAGAAGCATTACATATCGGCTGAGCGTTCCTGGGGACCAAAGGCACTTCGTTAACGCCATCAGAGCGCCCGGGACCCAACAGTGCAACATCTACCGCATTAACCCCAACCGGCATCGACAGGTTGTCGCCACCACAACCTATCGCGGGATGATGGCAGGATGAGCAAGAGGCATCTTGGTTAGCACTTAAGGATTTATTGTGAAACAGCCGCATACCCAGCTCCACCATGGCTGGTTCCTGTTCGCTGCGAACACGTGCGGCAAAAGCGCGTATATCCTCAACAAGGGAGGCCATACGATTGAGTTCAAGCATAGCTGCCAGGCAGTTATCCAAGTCCTCATCGAATAGATCGAGTGCACTGGCGGCGTTTTTACACTCGGCAAAAGTGGATATGCGCTCATTTAAGACATCGTCTTCTGTGCCGTTATTTAGCCCCGCATTCGTATTGTTGACTAACGTTTTTACCGTAACCCGGGATGCTGCTATTTCACTGGCAGTATCAGCTGTATTGACCGAATAAACATATTCAGTATCCACCGAAAGATCGTGATCGACGAAAAAACTGTTGCTGGTTTGTGCAATTTTTTCGCCATTTCGATAGATAAAATAGGTTTCACTATCCCGCTCCCAAACAAGGCCAATGCTGGTTCCGGAATAGGCATGGCCAATCAATTCTTTGGGCGCACTACCCTCCTCTGGCTCTGGCTCTGGTTCTGGCTCGGGATCAGACTCTGAATCAGTGCCAGAATCAGAGTCAGGGTCATTCTGTACGGCATCTGGAGCTGGATAGTCGCCACCTCCTGATGACCCTGAATCACATCCAGCCAACGATAAAAAGAGCATGAGGAAAAAGAGCCGCAAAAGCTCCCTGGAAAAAACTTTTGTATCCAGTATCTGAACTTGCATAAATTAAAACAGTCCTTTCTTTCGATTTTTAAAATTCTGGACTGTTAACGCCGTATCAGGGAGTTTGGTTGACACCAAAAAGAAAAAATTGTGCCTCACCAAGGCGCAAGCAAGGTGCGATCACAAATACTTTCAGGGAAACTAAAAAGTTGAAAATAGGTTCTTCTACCAACGCCACAAGTGAAAAGTACGCAAATGATAGAAGTTACCAAGACAGCCCGGACATGTAATAGCGATCAGCTAATCAAGACTTCCGGGCTGAATAGAATAATCTGTATAAAACAATCAGCCGACAATACGCACCGGGCGTTCGGCGTTGCGATAGCGTTCGGAGCGGCGGGTGCGGTCATTCACACTGCCGGCCAATTGGCCACAGGCCGCATCGATATCGTCGCCGCGGGTGGTACGCACGGTAACGGTGTAACCCTTGTCGAGCAGAATCTGCTGGAAGCGGCGCAGAGCATTGTTGCTAACACGCTGGTAGTCGGACAGCTCGAATGGGTTAAAGGGAATCAGGTTGATCTTCACCGGAATATCCCGCAGCAATTCTGCCAATTGTTCGGCGTGCTCGGGGCGGTCATTGATCTCACGCATTAGCGTGTATTCGATCGTCATCTTGCGGTGCGTATCCGGCATACGCTCGATATAGCGCTTGGCGGAATCCAACAAGACGGCGATGGGATATTTTTTGTTGATCGGCACCAATTCGTTGCGCAACTCATCATTGGGCGCGTGCAGAGAAATTGCCAGACTCACATCAGTGACATCGGCGAGGCGGTCCAGTGCCGGTACCACACCCGAAGTCGACAGGGTCACACGGCGCTTGGAGATACCGTAGGCATTGTCTTCCATCATCAGGTTCATGGCATCGACCACATTGTCGAAGTTGAGCAACGGCTCACCCATGCCCATCATCACCACGTTGGTGACTTTGCGTGGACCTTTCGGCTCTAACTGGCCAAAAGATTTACAGGCAATCCACACCTGCCCGATGATTTCTGCCGCAGTCAGATCGCGGTTGAAACCCTGTTTGCCGGTGGCGCAGAAGCTGCAATCCAGGGAGCAGCCCACCTGGGAGGAAACACACAGAGTGCCACGATCCCCATCGGGGATATAGACGGTCTCAATGGCATTGCCACCTTCGACTTCAATCAACCATTTGCGCGTGCCATCGGCGGAGTCCCATTGCCCCAACACTTTTGGCGCGCGAACTTCGGCCACTTCCGCCAGCTTCAGGCGCAGGGCCTTGCTGACATTAGTCATCTCAGCGAAGTCATCGACCCCATTCTGGTGAATCCACTTTAAAACCTGAACCGCGCGGAAGCGCTTCTCGCCCAATGATTCAAAAAAGGCGGCCAGCTTTTCGACAGAAAGGCCGAGCAGGTTGGTTTTCTCTGTGGTCATTCAGTTCACCTCGGGGGAAGAGTTGCACCGGTCCGGACGGGCCGGTGCGATTCAGGGCGCGAATTAAGCGCGCGGGCAGATTTCGTCGTCAGCGAAGAAGTAGCTTACTTCGCGGGCAGCGGATTCTGCAGAGTCGGAACCGTGTACGGCGTTGGCGTCGATGCTTTCAGCAAAGTCGGCGCGGATGGTGCCGGCAGCCGCTTCTTTCGGGTTGGTCGCGCCCATCAGCTCACGGTTAGCCAGGATAGCATTTTCGCCTTCCAGAACCTGTACAACAACCGGACCGGAAGTCATGAAGTCAACCAGGTCTTTGAAGAAAGGACGCTCTTTGTGCTCAGCGTAGAAACCTTCGGCTTTCTCGCGGGACAGGTGCGCCATCTTCATAGCAACGATGCTCAGGCCAGCTTTCTCGAAACGGCTCTCGATTTCACCGATTACATTCTTGGCTACTGCGTCCGGCTTAATGATAGAAAGGGTACGCTCCAGGGCCATGGTTATCTCCAAATTGATTTTTCGTAACTGAACTTACATACAGAAAGAGCAACCTGCTCAGTTGCTCTTCCGTGATATTCCTTTCATACCCACCGGGGGTACTCAATTTTTAATCACCGCTTTTCGCGGCCGGCGGATTATACGGGGTATTGATCGACTTTTGTACTCCAATACCAATCCCCCCTTAAAACCGGTCTGGCTAGTCGCGCTCCTCAATCCAGGCGGCCTGAATAGCCTCCAGAATCTTCTCGCCACAACGGCTGGGGTCATCGTCAAATTCCGGCAACGCCATTACCCAATTGCGCAGATCGACAAAATTGACCGTGAGCGGGTCTACATCTTCGTGCCTATCACAGAGTTCGATAGCGATATCGTGAATATCAGTCCACTTCATTGATTCAGCTTCCTCAATACCGCTGTGCTCAGTGCTTTTCCGACACTTGGTTGATGGTGTACTTGGGAATTTCTACAACCAGGTCTTCATCTTCAACGATCGCCTGACAAGACAGGCGAGATTCAGGCTCCAGACCCCAGGCCTTGTCAAGCAGATCCTCTTCCAGTTCGTCGGGCTCTTCCAGGGAGTAAAAGCCTTCGCGCACAATGACGTGGCATGTAGTGCAGGCACAGGCTTTTTCACAAGCGTGCTCTATCTCAATGTCATTGGCCAGGGCCGCATCGATCACACTGACGCCGCTCTCCGCTTCCACCACTTTACCCTCGGGGCACATTTCCGGATGGGGTAAAAATACTATCTTCGGCATGGGTACTGACTCTCTATGGTCTCAATCCGACGGGGGCAAGCCCCGGCCGCAGGTTGTGCAGGCTGGGCGCCCACCGCTTATTTATCAAATTCATCCAGGCTGTGACCGCGCATAGCGCGCTTAATCGAAGCGTCCATACGCCGTGCAGCGAAAGGCTCGGACAATTTGTTCAGGGCCTCCATACGCAGGCGGATCTCCTCTGCGTCGCCGGCATTGTGAGCCAGCCGCAGAGCTTCCATGGCGTGCTCCAGCTCGCTCAACTCATGCTCTTCCAGCAACTGGGCACCGTTTTCACGCAGGGCAACCAGCAGGCTCTCCAAGGTCCTTTCCGCCTCTACCTGGGCCTCGCGCAGGGCGCGCAGGGCGATATCCTCGGCGGCATGGGTGTAGGATTCCTGCAGCATGCGTGCAATATCCTTATCCTCCAGGCCGTAGGAGGGTTTCACCACGATATCCGCACTGACGCCACTGCTCTTCTCCATGGCGGTCACAGAAAGCAGGCCATCCGCATCCACTTGGAATGTCACGCGGATATGGGCAGCACCCGCCACCATTGCGGGAATGCCGCGCAATTCGAAGCGGGCTAGCGATCGGCAGTCGCTGACCAGCTCCCGCTCACCCTGCACCACGTGAATCGCCATAGCAGTTTGGCCATCTTTAAAAGTGGTGAACTCCTGAGCTTTAGACACCGGGATAGTGGTATTGCGCGCAATCAACTTCTCGGTAAGCCCACCCATGGTCTCGAGTCCCAGAGACAGGGGAATGACATCCAGCAGCAGCAGGTCGTCATCGGACTTGTTGCCCACCAGCACATCCGCCTGCAGGGCCGCACCAATTGCCACCACTTGATCCGGATCGATCTCCGCGTGGGGCGCCCGGCCAAAATAGTCTTCAACCCGTTCCCGCACCCGCAGCGTGCGAGTGGAACCGCCCACCAGAACGACTTCCTGTACTTCATCCACGCCGATATCCGCATCGCGCAGGGCGCGTTTACAGGCGCGCAGGGTCTTGTCGATTAGAGGATCCAACAGTGAAGCCATGGTTTCCCGATCGAGCACACCGGTCCAGTCCCCATGGCGAAGCTCTGCCTGTTCAACATTGGCCAGGGCTTCCTTGGCTGCACAGGCGCTATCCAATAACCGCCGCTGGGTGGACGCATCCAGGTCGGTGCCGAGGCCCGCCTGCTCGGCGATCCAGGCAGCGATAATGCGGTCAAAGTCATCACCACCCAGTGCGGTGTCACCGCCGGTGGCCATTACTTCGAAAACGCCGCGAGACAGACGCAGAATAGAGATATCAAAGGTGCCACCGCCCAGGTCATAGACGGCGATCACGCCCTCTTCTCCCCGGTCGAGGCCGTAGGCCACCGCCGCCGCAGTGGGCTCGTTGAGTAGGCGCAGCACCTTCAGGCCGGCCAGCCTGGCCGCATCTTTGGTGGCCTGGCGCTGGGCGTCGTCAAAATAGGCCGGCACGGTGATCACCGCACCGTCGAGTTCCCCACCCACTTTGCCGTAAAGCGCATCACGGCCGCGCTGGGCCAGCTTTTTGAGAATTTCCGCAGACACCTGCACCGGATTCACCGGACCGGCAGCGGTTTCGATAGTGGGCATGCCGCCATTACTGTCGGAAAAATGGTAAGGCAGCTGCTCACCCAGGCTTTTCACATCGGCGACACCGCGGCCCATCAAACGCTTGATCGACAGCATGGTGTTGTAGGGATCCGCAGCGGCGCGGGCGCGGGCCTCGGCGCCAACAGTGATACCCTCACGGCTGTAATGCACCGCCGAGGGCAGAATGACACTGCCATCCTCTGCAGCAATGGCTTCTGCCGAGCCGCTGCGCACCGTGGCCACCAGCGAGTTGGTGGTGCCCAGGTCGATGCCCACCGCATACTTGCGCTGATGGGGGTCGGGGCTCTGTCCCGGTTCAGAAATCTGCAGTAATGCCATTACTTATCTCTTCTGTCAGCGGGATTTATCGCACTGGCACTGCCTGCGCCAGATCCCGGTTTATTTTCTGATAGCGATTGTTTAATCGCCGAACAAATCGGCTTCCAGCTCTTCCACCTGCGATTGCAGCTTCACCAGAAACTGCTGCTTGCGCAGGGAGTCCTCGGCTTCGCTGAACTTGCCTGCGGCATAGGTCTCGGCAAATTGCCGCTGTTCACCCCGGTAGAGGCCATCGACCTCATCGGCGAGTTCCTCCAGGGCGACGGCGGGATTTGGCTGTTCGCGCACTTCTTCGAGACGCTCGCGCAACAGCATTTGCTGCATCAGGAATTCTGTATCGGCAGTGGTCTGCTCCGGCGGCACTTCCACCCCAGCGAGTTTGAGCAGGTAGGCGGCGCGCTGTACCGGATCGCGAAGAACAGTGTGGGCTTCATTGATCTGCGCGGCCATCTGGATAGCGAGCAGCTGTTCGCGCTCGGATTTGGAGGCGTATTTGTCCGGGTGGAATTCCCGCTGCAATTCCCGATAGCGCGCCGCCAGGGCGCTGCGATCGAGCTCAAAGGCGGGCTCTAGCCCGAATATTTCGAAATGGGTCAGGTTGGTTGCCATCTCAGTTCACCTGCCGGCACTGGGCCTTAAAAACTGGGCGGCGGCGCCCCACCCGGCGATTGCCGGGCCAATAAAAAGGCCGGTATGCACAGTGCACCCGGCCTCTCTGTAGCGGGCCCACTCAGACGTGAAAACTCTCGCCGCAGCCACACTCATTCTTAACGTTGGGGTTGGTGAAGGTAAAGCCCTCGTTGAGCCCTTCCTTGACGAAATCGAGCTGGGTACCGTCCAGGTAAACCAGGCTCTTGGGGTCCACGATCAGCTTTACATCATCCTGCTCGAACACCACGTCTTCGGCCTCTGCCGAATCGACAAATTCCAGTACATAGGCAAGGCCTGAGCACCCGGCGGTCTTCACACCGACACGAATACCGATACCTGTGCCGCGCTTGGCCAGCTGACTCTTGATATGAGCCTGAGCGGCCTCGGTCATGGTAATAGCCAAAACAATACCTTCACTACTATTGGGCTCGGGGCCCGGTGGTTAACCTGCGGCGGATTCCGGCGCGTCAGCAGCTTCGGCAGACTCACCGCGCTTTTCACGGATATTGCGCACAGCGGCTTTGATCGCATCTTCCGCCAGCACCGAACAGTGAATCTTCACCGGCGGCAGGGCCAGCTCTTCGGCAATGGCAGTATTTTTGATCTGCTCCGCCTCGTCGATGGTCTTGCCTTTTACCCATTCGGTAAGCAACGAGCTGGAGGCGATGGCAGAACCGCAGCCGTAAGTTTTGAACTTGGCATCTTCAATCACACCCGCGTCGTTCACCTGAATCTGCAGGCGCATCACGTCACCACAGGCGGGCGCGCCCACCATGCCGGTGCCCACGTTGTCCGCCTTGTCGTCCATACGTCCGACGTTGCGGGGGTGTTCGTAGTGGTCAATTACTTTATCGCTATAGGCCATGACTTTTCTCCTAACTCATGCGCGCGCTTAGTGAGCGGCCCATTCAATCTTGTTCAGGTCGACACCGTCTTTGTACATATCCCAAAGCGGCGATAATTCACGCAGTTTCTCCACCGCCTTGCGCACGGCGGCCGCTGCGGTATCCACGTCCTGCTCGCTGGTGAAGCGGCCGAAGCTGAAACGCAGTGAGCTGTGTGCCAGCTCATCGTTTACGCCCAGGGCGCGCAGCACGTAGCTGGGCTCCAGGCTCGCAGAGGTACAGGCGGAACCGGAGGAAATCGCCAGGTCACGCAGGGACATAATCAGGCTCTCGCCCTCTACAAAGGCAAAGCTGACATTCAAGTTGCCCGGAACACGCTGTTCGGCGGAACCGTTGATATGGACTTCTTCCATATCTTTGATCTGATCCCAGAAACGGTTGCGCAGGGACACCAGACGCTCGCCTTCTTGCACCATTTCTTCTTTGGCAATACGGAAGGCTTCGCCCATACCCACAATCTGGTGGGTGGGCAGGGTGCCAGAACGCATACCGCGCTCGTGGCCACCGCCGTGCATCTGTGCTTCCAGTCGCACGCGGGGTTTGCGGCGAACATACAGGGCGCCAATGCCTTTGGGGCCGTAAATCTTATGGGCGGAGAAGGACATCAAATCGACCTTCATCTCTTGCAGGTCGATGGGCAGCTTGCCGGCGCTCTGTGCTGCATCCACATGGAAGATCACTTTGCGCGAACGACACAGTTCGCCGATTGCGGCGATGTCGTTGATCACACCGATCTCGTTGTTCACGTGCATCAGGCTCACCAAAATGGTGTCCTCACGCAGTGCGTCCTCAACCTGTTGCGGGGTAACAATGCCGTCTTCACGGGGATTCAGGTAGGTGACCTCGAAGCCTTCACGCTCCAGCTGGCGACAGGTGTCCAGCACTGCTTTGTGCTCGATCTTGGAGGTGATGATGTGCTTGCCGCGACCCTGGTAGAAGTGCGCCGCACCTTTGATCGCCAGGTTGTCAGACTCGGTGGCACCACTGGTCCAGACGATCTCGCGGGGGTCGGCATTAATCAGTTCGGCCACCTGGCGGCGGGCATTTTCCACCGCTTCCTCGGCCTTCCAGCCATAAAGGTGGGACCGGGAAGCCGGGTTACCGAAGTTGCCTTCCATCGTCAGCTGCTCTGCCATCTTTGCAGCGACACGCGGGTCAACCGGACAGGTAGCTGAATAATCCAGGTAGATGGGAAGCTTCATAGTCATACCGTTTCCGCTCAATAATTCTCAAATATTCCGCTTTGGCCACAACCGTGGCCGATATTTACAGACCGCCGAGTACGGCGACCCGCTGTTCCGGTGCTTCACGCATATCCTGGCGGCGCGCCACTTCCTGCACCTCGGCGCGCGACACCAGATTGGCCAGGCTGATACCGCTCAGGAAACCGTGAATCTGGTCGCTTAAATCGGACCAGAGGTAATGGGTCAGACACTGCTCGCCATTGGCGCAATCGGCGTTGCCGCCACAGCTGGTGGCATCCACCGATTCGTTGACCGCATCAATAATTTGAGCCACAAAAATCTCTTCGCCATCCCGGGCCAGGCGGTATCCGCCGCCGGGACCGCGCACACTGGACACCAGCCCAGACTGCCGCAGGCGGGAAAATAACTGTTCCAGGTAGGACAGGGAGATGCCCTGCCGTTTGGAAATATCTGCCAAGCTGATCGGCCCACGCTCTGCATGCAACGCCAGATCCAGCATGGCGGTTACCGCGTAGCGGCCTTTGGTTGTTAAACGCATACCAGCTCCCAACTGATGTACAGCCTTTTCCGATCGGGGCGCGAGTATGAAATAACCCAGCACCTTAGTCAAGTATATAACCGAGCAAAGTACTCGGGTACTCAACCCGCTAGTCGGGGCGACCCTTGCCGCCAGAGCGGTGGATATAGTTCTGGATGGCGGTGAGCATGCCGCGCAGGATGCCCAACTCCATATCATCCGGGCGCACACGGCTATACAGTCGGCGCAAACGGGTCATAGTTTGGCGGGGATTGTCCGGGTCGATAAAGCCGAGTTCGCCCAGCGCCTGCTGCAGGTGATCGAAATAGAGTTCCATATCGCTGGCTTTAGCCGGTGGGCGATCCCAGTCGGCATAGCTCACAGGCTCGCCTTTTTCCGCTTCCAGTGCCGCCATACGCACTTCATAAGAGAGCACCTGCACAGCGGTCGCCAGATTTAGAGAACTGTACTCCGGGTTGGCGGGAATATGCACATGGTAATTGCACGCCTGTAGCTCTTCATTAGTGAGGCCGCGATCTTCTCGGCCAAATACCAGCGCCACCGGGTGGCTGGAGGCCTCGGCCACTGCGCGCTCGCCGCACTGGCGCGGCGTCAGCAAGGGCCAGGGGATGCGCCGCTCGCGGGCGCTGGTGGCCACCACTAAGCCGCAATCTGCCACCGCTTCTTCCAGAGTGTCCACCACCACGGCGCTATCCAATAGCTCCGCTGCACCGGCAGCGCGCCACACGGCATTGGCCGCTGGGAATTCCCGCGGTGCAACCAGGTAGAGCTGGCTCAGGCCCATATTCTTCAGGGCGCGCGCCGCGCCGCCAATATTTCCTGGGTGGGCACTGTTAACCAGAACCACGCGCACATTGTCGAGCGCATTGAGCGGAGTCATGTCTAAAGGGGACTTGGCCATACTGAAAGTAATAATTCGGTGTCATGGGGGCGCGCGAGTGTAGCAAAAAGGAGCGGGAATCCATACAATCGCGTCCGCTGCGGTTAACCCGCGGTCTGCTTTTTAACCACTTCAACCACTCAGTGCGGAATAGTTATGGAACCCATGCTAAATATTGCCCTGCGCGCGGCGCGCAAGGCCGGAGAATTGATCGAACGGGCCTGGGAGCGCGGCGACCTGATGAAATTCGAGGAAAAAGCCCGCAACGATTTCGTCACAGAAGTGGACAAGGCCAGTGAACAGGAAATTATTTACCACCTGCGCAAGGCCTACCCCAAGCACAGCATCCGCGCTGAAGAGAGCGGCCTGATCGAAGGCGCCGAGCCCGACTACGAGTGGATTATCGATCCCCTCGACGGCACCACCAACTTTATCCACGGCGTACCCCAGTTTGCGGTATCTATTGCCTGTCGCTATCGCGGCCGCATTGAGCACGCGGTGGTACTCGACCCCATTAAGCGTGAAGAATTTACCGCGAGCCGTGGCCGCGGCGCGGCTCTGAACGGCCGTCGCATCCGTGTTTCCCCCCGCCAGGGCCTGCGCGGCGCTCTAATTGGCACCGGCCTACCCTTCAATGGCCCAGCTCTGGAAAACATCGACCCCTACCTGGGCGCTTTGAAAGAGATCGCCGGGCAGACTGCCGGCATCCGCCGCCCCGGTGCCGCCGCACTGGATCTGGCCTATGTAGCGGCCGGACGCTTTGACGGCTTCTGGGAGATGTACCTGAATACCTGGGATATCGCGGCAGGCTCCCTGTTGGTCAAAGAGGCCGGTGGCCTGATCAGCGATTTCCGCGGTGGTGAGGACTACCTGGATTCCGGACACCTGGTGTGCGCCACCCCCAAGGTCTTCAAGCCACTGCTGCAGATCGTAGGCAAGCACCTGGGTTCAGTGCGCTAATCCCACCCTCTCACTGGCCCGGCTGTCGTCGGGCCAGCTCTTCCCTGCTCTTGAATTAAACCGACCTTCCTGAGCGCCCAAGGGTTTCCGCCAGCACACGGGATAACTGCATAAAATCAAACTCTGCCGGCAGAACCGGGTAGCTCTCCCCGTTTGGTTTTTCACCTACCAATATAAAGCGCATAGCCCTGGTGGCGATATCCTCCTGCAAAATAGACAATAGGTCGGCGGCAGACATACCCGGTACCTCACTGTGAAACAGCAATACATCGGGACGTTGGGTTCGTGCGATAAAAATGGCCTCCACTACATCGGTGGCAACCAGGCATTGAATCTGGGGAGCCTCCTTCAGCATCTCCTTGAGCTGATCCGCCGCAGCCGGGCGGTTATCCACAAGTAGCAGTCGCCCTTCCGGCAGCTTCGGCGGTTCCTGTGGATGGGCGGAAAAACTCATCAGGGCATCGGGCGCGTCGATCATGGGAAACTCAATCCAGAAAACCGAGCCCTGCCCCTCCTGACTGTCAAAGTCGATACGCCCGCCCATAGCCTCGGTGAGGCGCCTGGCGATTGCCAAACCTACACCGGTGCCTTCGATATGGCCCTTCTCTTCTCCCAACCGATTGAAGGGTTCGAACACCTCACTGCGCCGCTCCGGTGGAATTCCCTTGCCAGTATCGAGAATACTCAGGCGCAGCCATCCCTCCGCCTGGGGAGTGAAGTTAATAATGACCCTGCCATTGTCCCGATTATATTTCACCGCGTTGCCGGCGAGGTTTAGCACCACCTGTTTGTAACGCACCGGGTCCGCGCAGATATAGGCAGACTCCCAGCCGAGGGGCTCGTAAACCAGGCTGACCCGGCGGGTCTCTGCCAGAGGCTCCAGCAGGCGTTTACACTCGGCCACTAATTCCACCGGACGCACCGATTCCATTGAGGGGCCGAGCCGCCGGCTGTCGATGCGGGCGAGCTCCAGTACATCGCCCACCAAGTGTAATAAGTGCTGACCGGCGCGGCGGATCTCCCCAAGGCGCTGGCGCTGATCGGAGTTCAGGCTCTGATCCAGCTCCACCATTTGGCTGTATCCCAATATGGCGTTGAGTGGGGTGCGCAACTCGTGGCTCAGGCTGAATAAAAGATCAGCGCGGTGCGCATTTTCCTCGCGCTGCTGGTGCAACTCCCGCTCCAGGCGCGCCTGGGTCTCACGGCTTGCACTGACATCCTGCAAAATCCCGAGTACTCGTACCGGCTGGCCGCGACTGTCGAGCTGCGCCTTGCCGCGGCAACGCACCCACACCAGACTGCCATCGGAACGCCACAAGCGGAATTCCACATCCAGGGGCAGGCGGTCGCGCACATGGTCCAACATGGATTGCTCCACCCTGGCTATATCCTCTGTGAGAATACGCGCCTTCCACTGCTCGGCGGCAGAGCGCCCGATACTGCGTATAGGGCTCACCTCGTAACCGAGAATTCCCCAGCAGGCGTCGTCGAGGACCATTTCATCGGCGCGCAAATCCCACTCCCACAAGCCGTCCCCAACCCCGGAAAGCGCCTGCAGTGGTCGCTCGCTGGGCAGGCTCGACAGGTAGCGCTGGGACAGAGCCTCGCTATAGTCGGCACAAGTGCCTATGGCGATCACCTCGCTGCCGTCAGCACTGGTGGTCGCCCGCCCACAAAAACGCAGCCAGCGCAGCTGGCCGGTGATGTCATAGGCACGGAAGGCGATATCGAAATACCCCCCCTGACTGGCGATTCGGTGGCGCAGTGAGAGAATACGGTGGCGCTCATCGGAGTGAACCGGGTGCAACTCGGTACCAGACCACAGGGCCTGAAGGGCCCGATCGGCACTGTCGGCGAACAGGTGCCAGATATCCCCCTGGGCGCGCTGGGCACCGCTTTTCAGGTGCCACTCCCACAATCCAGAATCCACATCCATCATCAGCCCCTGCAGGCGACCAGTTTGATGGGCAAGCTCCATTGCACCCAGGGAGTGCAGCTCCTCTGGAGTGGACAGCAGGAAGGGGAGATGGGGCGGGACGGGGTTTTGAGGTTCGGACACGCTTAACTCGATTCGTTGGCATTGCAGGCAAAACAAAGGGGGCCTTTATACCTAGGCGCGAATGGGGCGTCTATTTACCAGGCATTAGTGCCAATCAGAATTCCATACAGAGTCACAAAAATAAAATTTTTTTCAGACGTGGGCGTGATGGGAAGACAGAGAGAAGAAAAAAGACCCCGCAGTGCGGGGCCGTAATCAGCGATGATGAGAGAAAACGGGAAGTTTCTCAGTGGAAACGGTTTGCCATAACCCCATGCAAACTCCCCGAAGTACGGGTCATGCGTCCCGTACATTTCTAATATTGCAATCGGTGTGCCAAGTTTTTTGACCAGATTTAGTAAGAACTGACCTCTCTACCCATGGATCCCCCCCGGCAAGTTGACCCAACAAGTGCCAACAACCCTATTTATCGCACCAAAAAGAGGCGTCATGTGCCAGAACTCGCTTTTCTAACCAGAACTCGCCTTTCAAAAGAGGCTCGCGGACTTGCGCTACTCAGGCCAACCAATAAATTTGTGCCACAATTTTCACTGGGATGTTATTCAGCGCCAAATCTCCCCCTCAGGGCGGAGGGCTTTGTAACAGCCAATGCTAAATGTGCTGCTGATCTCCGGGGTAGAGCGGATGGGTACAGTTTCGGCAAGCAATACGGTGAAAAGAAAACGCTATTGGGCCCCTACACTTCTCTTCGCCAGCACGGGCTTCCTCGCGTTGACTGCCGTGCCTCTGTATGGGCTCGAATATGGTTACTCCTGGCAGCAATGGCTCGCCTTCCTAATCATTACCGGGCTGTGCGGTATATCTATCTCTGCCGGTAACCACCGCTTGTGGACCCACAGAACTTACAAAGCCCACTGGATGCTTCGCTTATGGTTTGCCCTTTTCAGCGCTGCAACCCTACAAAACACCACTTTGAACTGGTGTTCGGCACACCGCCTGCACCACCGCTATACCGACAGTAATGACCTGGACCCCCACTCCTCTAAGCGGGGTCTCTGGTTTTCACACCTGGATTGGATGATGCACGAATATCCATCAGGCAGGAAAACCTATGACAATGTCAAAGACCTTCAGCAAGACAAAATTGTGATGTGGCAGCACCGTCACTATCTGCCGATCGCCATCGGTATGAACTTTGCGATCTGCCTGATCCTCGGTCTGATTACCGGCGATATTATCGCTATGTTTTTACTGGCGGGCGTGTTGCGTATGGTGGTCAATCACCATGCGGCTTTTGCCCTCAACTCTTTCGGGCACCGCTGGGGTAAAAGAAAATTTAAGGGCGATATTTCGGCTCGGGACAACCCTATTATCAATATCTTTGCTTTTGGCGAGGGCTATCACAATTACCATCATGCCTTTCCCGCGGACTATCGCAATGGCGTTGGTTGGTTTGCCTACGATCCCACTAAATGGCTGATAAAGAGCCTCAGCTGGCTCGGCATCACCTGGCAGCTGAGAGCTGCCACAAAGCTACAGATTTATAGAGCAACTCAGGGGGTGAAAATTGAACGGGTCGAACAGCAGCTGGACAAACTAGCGCCACAGGATCAGCAATACTGGCGCGAACTATTACAGCGGGAGCGCCAGGATTTCTATGAAATATTCGAACGCTGGCAAGCATTAATGACCCAGCGTCGCGCCATAGACCCAGATAACGCCTCGGGAAGATGGAAGCTGGCGACTACTCAAACACAAATTCGCGAGCTGAAATTCCGGCTAAAAATGCAGAGCGAACGCCTGCGACTCATGATGCGCCAGCTCCCCCTGAGCCCCGCAACGGCTGACTAGGTCGGGATCTGGCTCAGTTAGCTGCCGTAACTCCACCAGATTGGCGAGGCGCCACAAGGGGGAAAGGCTTGATTGCCGGCCACCAAGAACCCTCTGCACCTCCTCCCAATAATTATCTATATTCTCTGAGTACCGTTATGTGAGTACCGTTATGTTTGTAACTGGGAACTCTTCCCAGGAATACACCGATAAGTGCCTTAATAGAAAAACTACGCCACCCAAATAAGGGGCTTCCCCGAGACCGTTTCATAGACAGGCTCGAAATATGAATAACGCTTCGTCGACATCCACAACCAAACGCAAATGCTTTTGGGTTCCCACAGTGCTGTTTGCCAGTACAGGTTTCCTGGCCCTGACCGCCGTGCCCATCTACGGGCTGATGGTTGGATATCACTGGTACCAGTGGCTCGCCTTCGCTCTATTAGCCGCCTTGTGCAGTCTTTCAGTGACAGCGGGTAATCACCGGCTCTGGTCTCACAGGAGCTACAAAGCGCACTGGTCGCTACGCCTGTTCTTTGCCTTATTCAGCGCTGCCGCTCTGCAAAACTCTACCCTGACCTGGTGTGCCGCCCACCGCTTACACCACCGACATATTGACGACAATGATCGCGACCCCTACTCGGCGATGCGCGGCTTTTGGTTTTCCCATATCGACTGGATGATGCACGAGTACCCGAGTAGTCATCTCGATTGCAAAAATGTCGAGGACCTGAAGCGGGACAAGATCGTGATGTGGCAACACAATCACTATATCCCCATCACCCTCTCCATGAATCTGGGCATTCCCATCGTACTGGGGCTCCTCACCGGAGACCTGATAGGTATGCTTTTGCTCGCGGGAATACTGCGTATCGTAGTTAACCATCACACAACTTTTCTGGTGAACTCCCTCGCCCACATGTGGGGCAAGCGCCCTTATAAAAACGATATCAGTGCAAGGGATAATCTCTTTCTCAACCTGTTTGTATTTGGCGAGGGGTACCACAACTATCACCACGCCTTTCAGACCGACTACCGCAATGGCATCCACTGGTATCAATACGACCCGACCAAGTGGCTAATCAAGCTGCTGAGCTGGGTTGGCATTACCCACGATCTGAAAACTCCCCCTGCGGTGCAGATACAAAAAGCCAAGCTGGCAGTGCAGTTCAGCCAGGCGAAGGAGAAGCTCGGGGGTAGCGCGCACAGGGAGGACTGGTTAAAGCTATTGGAGAACGAGGCCATACAGTTTGCCAGGGCACTGGAAAACTGGAAAAACCTGCAGTTACAGCGCGCCCACTGCCGCGGGGATCGAATCGCAGAAAAGTGGCGCTCACTGGCTATTCAAAGCAAGATTAAAGAACTGGAATTCAGCCTGAAAATGCAAAGCCTGCGCCTGAGCAGGCTGATAAAGCAGTGCCAGTCGGATTCAGCTACATCCTCCTGACACACCGCTTGCGAAAAGAATAAAACTGGTAGCGAATGTGCGCAGCCGAATAGATTAAAGGGTTTTTTCCGCGGCGAATTCACGCATGGAAAATGCCACTCGCTCGTCGACTTTTTTCTCGTGCATTTCCTCGTCCAGCCCCTCGATAAAACGCAGGCGCTGGCGCAAACCGACGCCGTTAGCCACCTGAATGGCGAGACCTGGACGAGCATTGGCTTCGAGCAGCAGCGGACCGCGCTCGCGATCCAGAACGATATCGCAACCGAGATAACCAAGGCCGGTCATTTCGTAGCAGCTTGCCGCTAAGCGCACTAGATCGTACCAACCGGGGACCTTCAACTCACCGAAAGACATCTGCGTATCCGGGTGGTGCTGGATACGCAAGCCTCGCTGAACCGCGTGGCAGCTTTTGCCCGTAGCCAGGTCAATACCCACCCCCACAGCCCCCTGGTGCAAATTGGCCTTGCCATCGGAGCTATGAGTGGAGCAGCGCAACATCGCCATTACCGGGTAACCGCGGAATACGATCACACGAATATCCGGCACCCCCTCAAAAGAATAATCCTGGAAGATGGGATCGAAATCCACCAGCGCTTCCACCATCACCCGGTCGGGCTTACCGCCGAGACTGTAGAGACCACTGTGGATATTGTTGACATGGCGCAAGATATCCAGGGCTTCAATTTGAGAGCCGGAAATCTTCTTGTACTTATCCCCTTCGCGCCCGGCAATAACCAGGATGCCTTTTCCCCCAGAGCCACGCGCAGGCTTAATCACAAACTTCCACAGGGGATCAATCACTTCCATCACACGCTTGCGGCTGGCCGGGGTTTCAAAAGCCGCGATCAACTCCGGCACCGGAATTCCCGCGCGCTTGGCCGCACGTTTGGTATTGAGTTTGTCATCGACAATGGGGAATTTTTCCCGGTCGTTGTAGCGCGCAATGTAGTTAATGTTGCGCGCATTCATGCCGAGAATGCCCATCCTGTTCAAGGCCAGCGGCGAAACGATACCGCCGCGGACCTTGTTAATGATGTGCTTGAATGAGAACTGCAGCATCGCTATCCCCTACTTGACTAACGGCCGGAAACGCATCAGCTCGCTAAGGCGATAGCCAGTGTAGTTACCCACAACCAGGATAAAGGCCAGCAGTACCAGCAGCAGTTCTGGGAAATTAAAGGTCCAGTGCTCCACATAGCGGTTAGTCATCACCCACCAGGCCAACACTGCTACCAACAGGCTGCCTCCGGCTTGTACCACCACCTCGTAGGGACCATCTTCTTCCCACACGATGGACATGCGCTCAATGGTCCAGGCCAGAATAATCATCGGGAAGAAGGTCACCGTCAGCGCCTGCTCGATACCGAGCTTATAACTGACCACACTGATCACTCCCATAATCAACACCACCGTGACCACCACGGCGGCGATCCTCGACACAAGGAGCAAATTAAGCCGACTCAGATAGAAGCGCACCCACAGACCGAGCACCAAGATCAAAACGAAAATTGCCAGACCGGTAAACAGCTGAGTTTCAATGAAAGCAATCGCCAACAATACCGGCATAAAAGTACCGGAGGTGCGCAGCCCAACAAAGATACGCAACAGTACCACCACCAGAGCACCCACCGGCACCAGCAGGATCAATTTAAAGATGCTCTGCTGCTCGATAGGCAAGCTGTAGATGGAGAAATCCACCAGCGCCTCTTTCTCACCCTGCGTGCTGCGCATAGAAACATCCCGTGCGGGCACGTCGTTGGAAATCACCGAGAAGGTCACCTGCGAATTGCGGCCGCCCTCCAGATCGAGCAGGCTCTTGCCGCCGCGCTGCCAGATAAAGAAATTGTCGGGAATGCCTGGCAGGCCGCTAGTGGGTTCAAACACAATCCAGCGCTGGCCGTCATACACCTCAAGCAGGTCCTCTGGATCGAGGCGGCGGCGGTCGTCCTCTAAATAGAGACCGCGGATGCGGTGGGCGGGAATATCGGCGGTGGCGAGCATCAGCAGAGCCACATCCACCAGGGATTTGTCGGCGTAGTGGCGGAAAACTAAGTTACGATCCTGGTTCCCATCGTCATTCAACTCAAATAGCAACTGGGTAGTAAAGGACTCCACATCGGAGGAGCGTTCGCGGGCCTGCTTCACCAAGGAATCGATGGCCAGGCGCACGGCTTCCTGCTCACGGGCACCGAGGAAGGGTTTCTTCACCTCAGTGCTGAGGTTCAGAGGCTGCTCCAACGCCGCACCGGGCGTCTGGTAGACATCGAGGCGGTAGAACAGGGACTGGGAGCCCTCGGCGGAGCGACGCGTCCACACCGCCCGATACTCATCATTTTCCCGGGCGATGAAAAAGCCAAAACCGGAGGAACTGAAAGTCTCCCCTAGGATTTCCATATTCCGCTGCTCACGGGGCAGGGTTAACGCCGCTTTGACCGGACCGCCTTCGGCAACGAAGCCCACCTTGGCTTCGATAGTCCACACGGTGCGGTATTCACCCGGCAACAGTGGAAAACCCAATTCAAAATGTTTGTAAGCGGTGAGACCCGCTCCGATCAATGCGAGCAGTGCCGCAATAACATAAACTTGAACGCGCGGCGACATTCGCCCTTCCCCGTAAATCTATGGTTCCAAAGGGAACCTAACTGTATATGCAATAAGCGGTCTATTTATTCCCGAACACCCGAGGTTGTCCCTGGATATTGCGCCGGCTCACATCGACAACCGCAGCATCCTTAAGGAAGTTGCGCCCCAGCACCATCATAATATCGTTGCCGCCCTCATCGGTCAGGCTGACCTCGACCATGTGGGTAACCTCACCCACGGTCAGGTTCATTTCCACCACCGGGCGACGCTGGCTCGGAAAGCCGACACGGTTCGCGCGGATATGGCGCTGAATAGGCAGCTCTATGGAAGAGGTTTTGGCTTTACCATCTACTTCCGGCAGTGCCAATTCGATTCTGATCCAGTCTTCACCATCGCGCTCGAAGCGTGTCAAAGTCTGCGCGCGCAAGGTGGTTGTCGGTGCGCCGGTATCCACAACAGACTCAATAACCAGCCCTGAGGGTTCGATGGAGATTTCCTCTACTGCTCCAAGAACCAGTTTGTCTTTGGCGACGGGCACTTCGACTACTTTTTCAACAGTTCGTTCGACGACCTTCTCAACAACCCTGACCTCAGGCTCTGCACAAATCACCTCTACAGGCTCTGGGCACTGCAGCATTTCTCCCTGAGGTTGTCCCGGTTGCGCAGCAGTGGGCTCAGCCCCCTGCTGGTTCTGTTCGGGATACATCAGCGACTTGCAGCCCACTAGTAACTGGACCACCACCAATAACCACAGAAGGGAAAATTTCTGCATCCTAACAATTACCTCTTGCCCCATTAGCATTCAAATCCGACCACGCCGTCTGCGCAGCGTTCACGGTTGCAAGCGCAGAAATTCCTCCCCACGCAAACAAAAAGTCGATATTAGCCTATGAAAGAGCCCGGTGAACAGGGATGTTCCTACCGTCGAGCGATGCAAGTGCGACAATGTGACACGCGCCAGATCTTGAGAATTCGGTTGCTAAGCGTGAATCGTTACCGGTTGGGAGGTATTTGAAGATAGACGAAAAGAAGCCACGGCGCCCTGCGGGTAGGCGCCGGACAGAGGTACTCAACCGCGCTGTAAACGCTCGTCGATGCCCTTAAGGATAATGACCAGGGTCTCGGCACCACCGCGGTCTTTAAAAAACTCCTCGGCAATCGGCGCTATACCGCACTGTTGCGGTAGCGGCATCTCACCCTCAATCAGCTGGCGCATACGCGGCAGAAAAATGAACTGCAGCCATTGGGGCAGAGTCAGGGTGTCGACACAGAAAGGTTCAGTACTGGCCAGGGCTTCCGCCGTTGGGGCATCCTCCTGCCACAGGGCCATGCGACGCAACTCCGCCTCGAGCTGCAACAGTTGATCGGCGACTTCAAAGTAAATAGCTTGCATAAATCCAATACCTGGGACCGCCTTAGCGACGGTGTGTGATTCCAGCCCCCCTGGCAGGCACGCCAGGCCGAGAGTCGAAAATGGGGCCCACTTCAGTAAGAGGTTATTCGATACGACGGTTAAACGGCGGCAGTGAATTAAGAATGGCCTGGCCGTATCGACGGCTCACCACCCGGCGATCCAATAATGTCACAGTGCCGCTATCCCCTTCCGCTCGCAGCAGGCGACCGCAGGCCTGCACCAATTTCAGGGCCGCATCCGGTACCGTGATCTGCATAAACGGATTGCCGCCCTTGGCCTCAATCCATTCCGCCAGGGCCGCCTCAATAGGGTCATCGGGCACCGCAAAGGGCAACTTGGCAATTACCACATGTTTGCAGTAATCCCCGGGGAGATCGAGTCCCTCGGCGAAGCTGGCGAGACCAAACAGCACACTGCTTCCACCACCATCGACGATTTCACGGTGAGAGTCGAGTAACTGCTGACGGGATTGCTGCCCCTGCATCAGGATTCGATTGCGCCAGGTACCCGGCAACGCCTCGTAGACGGTCTCCATTTGCCGACGTGAGGAAAACAGCACCAGCGAGCCGCCGGAATCCTTGAGCAGCTCCGGCAAGGCATCGATCACCGCATCAGTATGCTGGTCCGCATTGCCCGCATCCACCGCGCAGGCGGGCACCTGCAAGGTGGCGCGGGAAAAATCGAAGGGACTGGGTACTACCTGGTAGCTGGCATTTTCCGGGGTGCCGGCACGCATGCGCAGGCGATCAAATTTGCCCAGAGCGGTGAGGGTCGCAGAGGTAAGCACTGCACCATAACAGCGCCGCCATAAGCTGTACTCCAGGGTCTTGCTCGCCAGGATTGGCGAGCAACACACTTCGAAATCTGTCGAACCACCCCAATCTACCAGGGTGACCCAGCGCGCCTGTGGCAGAGCGCCATCCGCGTCGGCGCGGGCATAGTTAGCCCAGAGCATCAAATTGGCCTCGGCACGCCCATACCAGCTGCCGAGTTGTGGATACCAGCGCTCCAAGTCAACAACAGGCACCGGAGAGTGGGCGTCCTCAAGCATGCGCTGAGCAGTTTGCAGCATTTTGCCAAACAGGCTTTCCAGCTCGTCGAAATCCTCGCGCAGCTTTTCCGCTAACTGCATCATGGAATCCGGCACCACGCCGCCCTCGAAGCGGTGGCGAGTGGTATTGCCGCGCTCATCCTCGAATTCGCACAGTTCTTCGATGAGAGGCCACATCTGCTCCAAGCCCTGCTTGGCGGAGGTGAGCACCGCCGGCAGCTGTTCACCACAGCGATCCAGCTCGGCGCCATCGCCAATCTCACCGAGCATCTGCCCCAGGGCCTTATTGGCCTGGTCGAGCCAACCGGTAGAGGCACCGACGCGGCTGTGGTGGGAGAAGTGGTTGAGGGCTTTGTCCGGCAGGTGGTGGGCCTCGTCGAGCACATAAATCGTTTCTTCTGGCGGCGGCAATATGGCACCGCCGCCCAGGGCCAGATCCGCCAAAAGAAGGTCGTGGTTGGCAACGATCACCTGGGTCTTACCCAGACTCTCCCGCGCCCGGAAAAAACTGCAATTGGTTACATGGGGACAGCGACGACCACTGCACTGGCGGTGATCTGTCGTTACCCGGCTCCAGTCATCAACCTCAATCGTCTCCGGCCAGTTGTCGCGGTCTCCATCCCAGCGGCCAGAGGCCAGGCTGTCAGTCATTTTCTGATAAAGGGCAACACTGTCTTCCCCCACCTGGGGCAGCTCGTCTTCATACAGCCCCAGGGAAAGGCCGGTACCGCTGGAGGAGAAACTGGAAAGCAGCTGATCCAATTTGGACAGACACAGGTAGCGGCCACGCCCTTTGGCCAAAGCGAACTCAAAGTTGAGACCACTGTGGCGCACCACCTCGGGTAGGTCTTTGTGGATAATCTGCTCCTGCAGGGCCACGGTAGCGGTGGAGATCACCAGGGTTTTGTCCTGGGCCTGGGCCAGGGGAATAGCGGCGAGCAAATAGGAAACCGTTTTGCCAGTGCCCGTGCCGGCTTCTACTACACAAATATGCTCGCCATCGGTTTTATCGCTGTCGCGCTCACCACTGGCATTCTGTGCAATCGAACCTAGAGTGCGGGCAATGGCCGCCACCATCAGTTTTTGCCCGTAGCGGGCCTTGAGACCACGGTTGGACAAGAACTGGCTGTAGGCAGCCTGGATGGCGCTTTTGTGTTTGTCGTTGAGCACAGGGGAGAATCTATTCGCTAGTGGGTGGCGCAGGGGGCGCTATTATCCACTAAGCGCCCGCTCGCCACCAGCACCGCTAGGACAAAGCACCCCCAGCAGTGATCATTCAAACGCCAGGCGGGAAACCACCGGATTGGCGTAAGCCTGGATGGCCTTGTCCCGCCAGCGCTCATCGATCTTGGCCATGCGCGCCTCAAACTTCTCGCGGGTTTCCCGATGTTCGCTGGCGTCCCAGGGCTTATGAGGGTAGCCCACCGGCAACCCGGACACTTCACCGTAGATCATCTCGTAGGCGATCAGATTGGTGGGATGCAGAGTGTAATTACCAACGATCTGCCGATCGATCTCCTCGGCAAGGCTGTTGACATCATTGAAGTCGGCTTCAATAGGTGTACCAAATGCGGTATGCACCCGCCCTTTGAAACCAATCACACCTTTACCGATGGAGGCCAGATCCTCGTTTTTGGCTTTCTTGTACTCTTCCTTGTGCTCTGTGATGTAGAGCTCCTTGGCCTTCTGGGCATCGCAGGGGTCCCACTCATAAGAGATGGACAGCGGCACTATGTGCAGCTTGCGCCAGAAGTCGGCAAAAGACATATCCCGATCCTTGGTCATGGCGAACATGGCCGCAAGAGCCGGGTTGGTGCGGTCCATGCCGTCCTTCGCACGCCCGGAGCGCTGCGCGATCCAAACGTGCTCATTGTCATTCACAATGGAGTGATAGATATAGTTGGACAACTCCATGGCAGCCTGTAGCTTTTCGCGACGACTGCCGGAGCTGCGTTTGACCGTAAAGCATTTGTTGAGCTTCATAATATCGCTGGCAAACTGCTTGCTCAGCAGGTTGTCGCCGATGGCGATACGGGAGGTTTCGTGCCCCTCTTTATACATGGACACAATGGCGAAAGCCGGGTCCATAGCGATATCGCGGTGATTACTCACAAACAAGCAGGCGCGGTCCCTCGGTAGGGTATCCAGCCCGGAAATCGTCAGCCCCGCGGTGGTGCGATTGACCACCTTGTCGATGTACTTTTCCACAACCGCCTGTACACCGCGCACATCGTGCACCTTGCGGAACTCAAAACGCAGGAACTGACGCACCAACCAGGCCAGGGGGCCCTCCAGGCGCGCCAGCTTGGGAATCAGGAAATGCGCTACGGCGTGGGACATTTCCGGGTCGGCAATCAGCCGATCCAATACAGCGCGCACTTCATCATCGCGATAGGGGCGCATATCCTCAAATTGAGCGGGGTCTAACTCACTTGCTCTCATGACATCACTACCTGCCGGACTTACTAACCAGAGGCGATCCGGGCTCATTGTATTTTTGCGGCCACAAAGCGACCGGGATAAGAAATCGGCGCAGAACATACCGGAAGCCTCGCCGAACTGCTAGCACCTCACCTGACCAGATGGCTGACCGAAGTGATGAAAGTATGTTTAGTCCGCTCAGTCAGCCAAAAGATCCTCCTGCCCTATTCGCCATTCAAAGTAGACTTCACCGCCCCAAGCCGGGAGAATAGGAAGGTCAACCGCCGCCGACGGCAAAAACAACGATAACGAATACGGCACAAGCCACGCAGCCAAGCAGGAGTCCACCTTGTCTCAAGCCACCCCCACTAATGAACCGCGTACGCCCAGCCTGCTGGACGCGCTGATCCCCCTGGGGATCCTGATCGCTCTCTTGTCGCTGTCAGTGTATTTCTACGGCGCCGACTCTTCCTACGGCCCCAACCAAATCGCACTGTTGTTATGTGCCTGCGTGGTTGCTCTGATGGGCATGAAGAACGGCCACAGCTGGAGCGATATGGAAGGGGGCATGCTGCACGGCATCGGCCTGGTATTCGGCGCGATTCTGATATTACTGGCCGTGGGCGCTCTGATTGGCAGCTGGATATTGGCCGGCACGGTGCCATCGATGATTTATTACGGGGTACAAATACTCTCGCCCCAATGGTTCTACGCCGCCAGCTGTATTATTTGTGCCGTGGTAGGCCTCAGCATCGGCTCCAGCTGGACCACTGCCGGCACCCTGGGTGTGGCTCTGATGGGGATTGCCGCCGCTCTCGGCTTATCCCCGGAAATCACTGCTGGCGCGGTCATTTCCGGCGCCTACTTTGGCGACAAGATGTCGCCGCTGTCTGACACCACCAACGTGGCTGCGGCGGTAACATCCAACGATCTGTTCCAGCATATCCGCCATATGATGTCGACCGCGATTCCAGCCTTCGTGATCGCCCTGGGGGTGTTCGCTTTCCTCGGCTTTACCTCAGAAGCCAGTACCGCCTCCGCCTCGGATATCGAGTCTCTCCTCACCGCCCTGAAAAGCGAATTTAAGATATCCATGATCAGCTTGCTGCCTCTGATCTTGCTGCTCGCTATGGCCTGGCGCAAAGTCCCCGCCTTCCCCACTCTGATCGTCGGCTCCCTGGTGGGCTGCGCCATTGCGTTGATTTTTGAGCCGGAGACTGCCCGCCGCCTGGGTGGCGACGAAGGTGCCCTGGCCGCACTCAAAGGCGCCTGGTACAGCCTGTTCGATGGCTATAAATCCACCTCTACGAATGAGAATGTCGCTGCACTCCTCTCGAAAGGCGGTATGAGTAGCATGCTCAATACCGTGTGGCTGATCACCTCCGCCATGGCCTTCGGTGGCGCCATGGAGCGTGCCGGTTTCCTGCAAGTGATCGTCAACTGGACCCTGACGCGTATTAAAACTGTGGGCGGCCTGGTGACTTCCACGGTATTCACCTGTTTCGGCATGAATGCCGCTGCCGGCGACCAATACATGGCGATTATTATTCCGGGCCGCATGTTCCGCGAAGCCTTTGAAGAGAAGGGCCTGCACGGCCTGAATCTGTCCCGCACCCTGGAGGACTCCGGCACCATCACCTCGGTATTGATTCCCTGGAATACCTGTGGGGCCTACATGACGGCTACCCTTGGCGTTTATACCTTCTCTTACCTACCCTACGCCCTGTTCAATATCATCTGCCCACTGCTGGCCATCGCCTACGGCTGGTTACACTTTAAGCAGATGCCAATCTCAGTGGCGGCCACAGCATCCCCCAGCAAAGAAGGAAATCTACAAAGCTGTCATGAGTGAAAGCGGTACCCTGAGCGCCCTGATCGAAGAGGCGGACTTTAAATTACGCTGGTTCGATCTGGGCCGGCGTCTCCAGCCTGTGCCAAAGTCCACAGCCGAAGCTTTCGAGGCGGGACAAAAAGCCTGGCCTTATCCCTATTTGCGCCAGGCCTGGAGCGGGCTCTTATTGCAGCCTGCTGAAGGTGGTGAACCCGCGGTATGGTTTCTGCGCTTTCCTCTCGATGAGCAGGGTAAACTGCAATTGCAGGCCCGCGATGGCTTGCTGCGCGCCCTAGCCCAGGAACTCAAACAGGCGCCCGCTTCCGAATCTGCGGTACAACTCGATCAGCTACTGCAGCAAAGCGGCCTACTCTTCACACCCTCTAGCGAGCGTCAGGCGGCATTCCACGCCTATACCGCAAAACTATTAAAACAGACACCCAGCACGCACTATTCAGCGGTGCTCGATTACTTCAGTAACCCTCAAAGTTCCCGCTGGGATAATCTCGGGCTGCAGGGCATCGCTGACCTGGCTACCCGCTGGGAGTCACAGAAAGAACTGTTGCTGCGCCAACTTCCACATATTGCCACACCGGTTTTTATCAACCTTTGCCACTGCCTGGAAAATGAAGCGATCGATCACCAACTGGTGGAAGTAATCGCCACTCGCGCACGCGAGTCATTGAATATTGACACCCAAGATACCCCTGACTTCACCCTGATCGCTGCCGCGGTGCGGGGCATTTCCAATTCGCCAGCGCTAGGCCTACGCTACTCTCTGCTAAAAGAACTGCTAGAGGCACTGCAACAGCAACCGTCGTCAAGCGATATTCGATCTACCTCGGTTCCACCCATCTCGGTTAAACCCGTCGAGCTGCTCGCCGCCATCGGCAGCCGCTGCCCCCTGGACCTGGAAGATCAGCCGCTAGCCCAGCTCTGGCTCAATGCTCTGGCACAGAGTAATAACCAAAGCACATTCAATTTATTGCTCTCTGACTTGATGTTCGTCCCCAAAGTGCGTGCCTCTCTGCTGAGCACATTGCGCGACCCCACACGAGACGAAACCCTGGCCAAGGCTTTTGGAAATTTCTTGCACGGCCCGAAGCCCACCCACTAATGTTGCCTACTCGACGTTGAAGCAGCTAGATCTACACCTGTTTCAACGCCAATCTTTTTCTTTCCTTTTACTCCGTCTCATCTCCAGGCAGCCAATAGCGCTGCCGCCCTTTACCAAACAAGCAACTCACTTATTCCCAAAGTAATAAGCTGCCATTTTTTTAAGTGTTCTTACCCAACCCAGAAAAAGCCACCTAAAATATATGACTCAAGAAATACATCAGCCAATTAAAATTTAATTTAAAAAAATAAAAGCAAAGTTATTTAGAGAGACCACTCAAAACTTCGACACACTGCACTTCAAACCAAAGAAAAAACCCGGTTTTTACAGGAATAAATTCATAAACTGGCGTCAACTTCTTCCCGAATTCCCTCCTGACAGTATTTTTCTCTCTGCGCCTATTACACTCAATTAGGCGGCATCTTTGTGAAACACATTTTGCAAAGCTGACCAACAGGTGACGTTTTATTGGCTATGCTAATGGCTAACATCAACGGAAAGGAGTTAGGGGATGAATTTCACTCCAGCCAAGTACTTAATCGGTATTATCAGTGCACTGGTTCTAGCAGGTTGCTGTAGCCCTCCGGCACCGCCAGCTTACTGCCCACCCGGCGCTGAACAAATTCCAACTTCCATGGCCTGCCCCGCAGATGCTGACTGCTGGATGGCTTCTGATAGAGTACGCTGCATGAAAGTGGTGAAGTAAAATCATTTCAAGCAGAACAGCGTGGTGATTCATACTAAATGAGGTTTTGACTAAATCTGCACTGATAGGCACGTAAGGAACAAAGCATTATTTAGTATGAATCACCACCAAATGCCGCTTTCACGAGCGGCATTTGTTTTTTTGGGGCACCCATTCTTACCGAAAACACATTTTCTGTAATAGACTGTACCGTCTCGGGCACTGGTCCAGCGAGGGTTATGCGTTAGCATTGCCCACCTTTTACCAGAAAGTGTCGATAAGCTTGCAAACATCGCAATAAAAATTTCTCACAAGAGAGTTAATTAACGACCACCATGACAAGTGAAACTTTAACTCTGAGCCGCTCCTCAGCAATTCAACAATTACAATCTCATTTCGAACAACAAAAATGGTCTTTACGTGAGCTTTTCGCCACCGACCCCCAGCGCACAACCAGTTTCAGCTGCGAAGCGGCCGGCATCTATCTGGACTTCAGCAAAAATCACTTGCGTCAAGAGACATTACAGCTGCTGCTTGAGTATGCTGAAGACCAGGAATTGACCCGCCAGATTGCAGCCTTATTTAAGGGTGCCAATGTCAACAATACCGAGCACCGCCCAGCACTACACACTGCGCTGCGCTTCCAGGGAACGCCCAAAACCGAGCATGAGCGCGCCGTGGCCGATTGTCGCGCCCAGATGCAACGGTTTGCGGATAGTGTCCACAAAGAACAATGGCTGGGGTTTAGTGGCAAACCCATTCGCCATATCGTGAATATCGGTATCGGCGGCTCCGATCTCGGTCCTCGTATGGTGGTCGAGGCTCTGGGCTCATGGCACAAAAAAGGTATTAGCGTACATTTCGTAGCAAATATTGATGGTGCAGACTTGAGCGGTACTATCCAAGATCTCAACCCGGAGGAGACACTTTTTATTGTTGCCTCCAAGTCTTTCTCCACCCTGGAAACCCGAGAGAATGCCTTAAGCGCGCGCCGCTGGATTTTGGCCTCTGGCGCCAATGAAAAACAATTGTCCCAGCACTTTGTGGCGGTCAGCAGCAATATTGTTGCAGCACAAGACTTTGGCATCGCCCCGGAAAATATTTTTCCCATATGGGACTGGGTGGGTGGTCGCTACTCTCTGTGGTCTGCAATTGGCCTGCCGATCATCCTGGCCTGTGGCTATGAGGTTTATGAGGAACTTCTTGCTGGTGCTCATGGCATGGACACCCATTTTTCCAATGTCCCACTGGAGGAAAATCTGCCTGTATTGCTGGCGCTTATTCAGTTCTGGTATCGCCAGTGCTGGGGTGCCGGCAGCCAGGTGATTCTGCCCTACGCTCAGCGCCTGTCCAAGTTTCCCGCCTGGATGCAACAATTGGATATGGAAAGCCTGGGCAAAAGCGTAGACAAAGAGGGGAAGCCTCTGGAGTATCCCAGCGGCAGTGTGATCTGGGGCACCGAAGGCACCAATGGGCAGCACTCCTTCCATCAGCTATTGCACCAGGGTACCGATCTGATTCCTGCGGATTTTATCGCCATCAAGCAGCCTACCTCTGAGCTACACGAGCAACACCGCTGGCTACTGGCCTGCTGTATCAGCCAAAGCCAGGCTCTATTACGCGGCAAGTCCCTTCACGAGGCACGCCAGGAGCTGGAAGATGCCGGCTATACCCACCGCGAGGCCCATGCGTTGGCTCCGCACAAAGCCATCCCCGGTAATCGCCCGAGTAATACCCTCATCCTGGAAAAGTTAGATCCTCATTACCTGGGCGCACTGTTAGCACTTTACGAGCATAAGGTTTTCACTGGCGGTTGCCTTTTGGGAATTAACCCATTTGACCAGTGGGGTGTAGAGCTGGGCAAACAGTTAAGTGCAAAGATATACAAAGCCGCAGAAGGAACTGTGCCTGAGGATTGGGATAGCTCAACCCGCTCTTTAATGGAAAAGCTCTTATAATATAATTTACCAAGAGCCCAACTAAAAAGGCCGCATCCCAATGCGGCCTTTTTAGTTCCGTTTCCCAGAAAAATGCGCTTTCTTATTTTTGTGCCTCAGCACCGCGCTTCAACAAGGGCTCTATCAAATCCAGCGGCAAGGGAAATACAATCGTTGAGCTATTATTTGCTCCGGCGATATCAATCATGGTCTGCATGTAGCGCAAAGTAATGGCGTTGGCATTTTGCGATAGCTGATTGGCCGCTTCCGTTAATTTTAAGGCCGCCTGCGCTTCGCCTTCTGCGTGGATCACCTTGGCTCGCCGTGCCCGCTCGGCTTCGGCCTGCTGGGCAATGGCACGCACCATACTCTCATCCAGGTCGATATGTTTAATTTCGACATTAGTGACCTTCACACCCCAGGCATCAGTTTGCTCGTCGAGGATTTTTTGAATATCCACATTGAGTTTGTCACGCTCGGAAAGCATTTCATCCAGCTCGTGTTTACCCAGCACCGAACGCAGAGTGGTCTGTGCTAACTGGCTGACGGCCTCGTGATAAAATTCAACATTGATAATTGCCGATTGCGAATTGACGACCCGATAATAAACCACCGCGTTCACTTTTACCGAGACGTTATCGCGACTGATCACATCCTGCGTGGGCACATCCATCACTACGGTTCGCAAGTCCACCCGCTCCATAGTTTGAATAATCGGGATAATGATAATCAGGCCAGGACCCTTAACTGTCTGAAAGCGCCCCAGGAAAAAGACCACCGCGCGCTCGTATTCCCGCAAAATACGGATGGCATACATCAATAGCAGTAATACCGCGAGCACCAACAGCCCAACAAAATAACTGACCATGCTTATCTCTCCCTATAACCGCTTGTAAATTTTTCTGGGGTAAATTCGCTCAGTAAAAGCCAATTTAATTGACAGACGAAATGACTAGCCCGGCTCCACATAGAGCAGCAAACCACGCTGAGCAATAACACGCACTCGCTGCCCGGGCTCCAGTGGCGTCTCGCAGTGCGCCCGCCATATTTCACCACCGAGGTGCACCAACACCTCTTTCTCACTCACATTACTCACCACAGCCATACGGCCGACCAGGGCCTGATCGGAGGCAAGCCGCGGTTTGCGCAAACTCCTGCCCACCGCCATTAAAAGACCCAAAAGAAAAACACCGCTTACTCCGGCAATCGCTGCGATCAATTTTCGCGACACCTGCATACCCGGCACATCGGTGTCGATCAGCATCACCGAGCCAATCACCAGGGCAATAATTCCACCAATTCCCAGGGCGCCAAAACTGGGCATAAAAACTTCCGCCACAATTAAAAGCGCGCCAACGATAATCAGTGCCAAACCTGCATAATTAATCGGCAAAACCTGCAAAGCATAGAAGGCCAATAACAAGCAGATAACCCCTACGATGCCGGGCACAAAAGCTCCGGGGCTATACCCCTCGAAAATCAGGCCGTAAATACCAATTAATAAAAGAATATAAGCCACCTGGGGATTGGTAATCAGGGCTAGTAACTCATTGCGCCAATCCGGCTCGTAATTTTCAATAGGGAGCTGGGCAATCTCTGCCGAAATAGTAATGTCGCCGGAATCGAGAGATACTTTGCGCCCGGCCACCTGCTTTAATAAATCCTCGTCATTCTTGGCAACAATATCGACAACATTCATCTCCAGTGCTTCCGAGGCAGTCAGGGTTGCCGCTTCACGAACGGCTTTCTCCGCCCACTCGGCATTGCGCCCGTTGCGTTGTGCCAGACCGCGAATAAAAGCAACGGAGTCATTCACCATCTTGCGCTCCATGGCGGTGCCGGATAATGGTTTCTCCTTTTTGTCCTCCTCTTCACCTTCTTCGCCCTCTTTATTCGCCTCTTCTGTCTCCTCTTTTTGGTCGTCCTCTTTTGGGTTAGCACCAGGGGGTGGCGTTCCTGGAGGCCCACCTATTTGCACTGGCGTGGCTGCCCCTAATGTTGTAGCCGGGGCCATTGCCGCTATCTGGCTGGCATAGAGGATATAGGTGCCGGCACTGGCTGCACGGGCGCCCGAGGGGTACACATACATGGCAATAGGAATAGGAGAGGAAAGGATATGCTGAATAATATCCCGGGAAGCCGCATCTAGACCGCCTGGAGTATCAATATGCACAATGATTAACTCGGCACCGCGCTCACCAGCACTCTCAGTGGCACGCTTAAAGTAATCGGTTGTGGCCGGGCCTATGGCACCATCAATAGACAACAGCGCCACATGAGGGGAAGCATCTTCCTGCGCGGCGCTTTTCGAGATCAAAACGACAAGGAGCAGCGTCAGCATGAGCGCGCCGCGCAAGAATACCGCTGACGATATCTGATTCGACATGCATCTTTCCCTGATGCGATTGCGGAGAAACCCGGGCCAGCCATCGTATTTCTGGCCGGGGTAACTCAATCAGATTAACAGAAAAAAACGGCGTTATCCGAAAACAAGGAAAGTGACGTTAAACTGGGTTGCGACGGCTATGCCAGTTAACTTCGCGGGCGTATTTATCTACTTGACGCTCCACCCCTAATAGCAGGGCAAACAAAGCCATACGCACCAGCAGACCGTTATCGGTCTGGCGAAAAATCGCCAGGCTAGGATGTTCGTTCAAGTCGGTATCCAGTTCGTTGGCCTCTGCGCGTGAATCCCTCGGCAGGGGGTGCATAATCACCGTATTGGGCTCTGCGTAGCGAGTAAAAATCGCCCGGTTAAGACGGAAACGCCCGCGATAGCGGTTGGCCTCATCCTGGGAGGCAAAGCGCTCTTCCTGGATACGGGTGGAGTAGACGATATCTACATGGGCGATAGAGGATTCCAGCTGGTCAGTCACCGTTACCTCGTGCCCCACCTCGCGCAGCTTCTCCACAATCGCCTCGGGCATTGCCAGCTCCGGTGGGGAGACCAGAGTGATATGCACGCTGCCAAATAAGCACAGCAGCTTGCACAGGGAGTGCACGGTGCGACCGTGTTTGAGGTCGCCGATCATGGCGATACGGAAATCATCCAGGGTGCGGCCATGGGCGGCCAGCTCTTTACGAATAGTGTAGAGATCCAACAGCGCCTGGGTGGGATGCTCATTAGCACCATCACCGCCGTTGACCACCGGCACGCGGCTCGCTGCGGCAAATTCTGCCACAGAGCCCTCCTGCGGGTGGCGCATACAAATCACATCGCTGTAGCCGGACAATACCCGCGCCGTATCGTAGAGGGATTCACCCTTGGCCATAGCGCTGGCGGTAATCCCCACAGTTTCCCGAACCGTGCCACCCAGCAGGTTAAAAGCAGCCCCAAAACTCAGGCGAGTACGGGTGCTCGGCTCCATAAACATATTGCCGAGAATCGCTCCCTCCAACACGCGTGTGACTTTTTCACGTTGTGCGTAAGGGGTCATGGCGTCAGCCACATCGAATACGCGCTCAATATCGGCACGTTCGAACTGGCTGACGGACAGAATATTGGCTCCGATAAAGTCCATGGTTACTCCAGTGATTGCGCCTTGTGGGCGCGGGTATTCGCGAGCGGCATTCTACTCGGACACCGCAATAGAGCCCAGTGAAAGAATGGCCGCTGGCGCGATTCAACACATTAGGCGAGCAGACTATCGCCCCAGTTTTCCAGCTCGGTAATCAGCGATATCCGCTCCGGATGCTGTACTCGCAATTCGGACAGCTGGCGGAAGTAATCCTCGAGGGTGATAGAGGCCCCTGCGGTGGGATCGGTTAACCGCTGGAAACACCAGATCTGCCAGCGCTGATGTTCCTCGTCCGATAGGGTCTCTGGGAAGTTGCGCGCACGCATGCGGAACAATAACTCGGGTAGGCGCTTATCACTGAATGGCACTTCGCCAGCCAGGGCCTCGGGCCCGCGGGCTGCCAAGCCGCGGTGCAGCTCACGGCAAATATCGCGGTCGGCATCGCTGAGGAAACCGCCGTAGAGATCCGCTTCCACATCCTTCTGGGGAAACTCCCGGTCCAGAAATACGTTGTGCAGTTTCTCGGTCAGATCAACGCCTTTCAACTTCTGCCAGTTGGCCTCACAAGCCGCCCGGTCGATGCCCAGCTCACTGGCACGCTTATCGTCGAGCATATTGGCTGGGGCCAATATCGGGCACTTGTTCAAGTGCACCAGTTTCAGGCCCACCGGCAGTTCGCTTTCACCCAGCTGATCGCGAGCGGTATAGAGGCGCTCACGCAGCGTATCCGCATCCAGGTTGAGTAAAGGCTCGGGGTCCATCGCCAAATTAGCAACAATCACGGCATTGCGATTCACCGGATGGCTGGCCAGTGGCATCACGTAGGTCAAATGCCCATGATTGGCAGAGATCTTGCCGGAGATATGCAACAGCGGGCGGCGCTCGCGCATATCAATCATCTTGGCGGCTTCCTGCTTACGGCGCAGGCGGAATACATAATCGTAAAGCTTCGGTTGCTGCTTGCGGATCAGTCGCGCCATATCAATCGTAGCGTGGACATCAGAGAGTGCATCGTGAGCGCCCTCGTGGGAAATTCCATTGGCAGCGGTCAGTTCTTCCAGGCGGAAAGACGGCGCACCGTCTTCGCGTGTCGGCCACTGGATACCCTCGGGGCGCAGGGCGTAAGTGAGGCGCACCATGTCGATAATGTCCCAGCGGCTATTGCCGGAGCGCCACTCGCGCTCATAAGGGTCGAGCAGATTGCGGTACAGGGTGTAGCGGGTTACTTCGTCGTCAAAGCGCAAACTGTTGTAGCCCACACCACAGGTACCGGGCGCACCCAGTTCAGCGAGGATACGCTGGATAAATTCAATTTCCGGTACACCATTGGCCAGGGCCTTTTGCGGGCTGATGCCGGTCACCAGGCTCGCCATGGGCTGCGGCAGGCAGTCCGCCGAGGGACGGCAGTAAATCATCAATGGCTCGCCGACGATATTCAGCGCTTCGTCGGTCCTGATACCGGCAAACTGCGCCGGTTTGTCGGCACCCGGGTCTGTGCCCCAGGTTTCATAATCGTGCCAATAAAGTGTGGTAGAACTCACGGTACCTCCATAATTTGGCGGCATCATACCACTGAGCACCACGCCATCTGGACACCTGAACCCAGATTTGAGTCGCTCACCAGTGAACGCTGGTTGCAAAGCCGCCACCGCCCATTAAAATTCGGCGTTTCCACGAATTTAAGACAGCTATAACCCTCTATGAATATTCGCCAACTCCTCTCCGACAAATTCCAGGCCGCCATGCTCGCCGCCGGTATCCCCGAAGAATGCGGCCCCATCGTGGCACCTGCGAAGAAAGCCGGATTTGGCGACTACCAGGCCAATGGCGCTATGGGCGCTGCCAAGCGACTGGGCACCAACCCCCGTGAGCTGGCCAGCAAGATCCTTGAGCAGCTGGACAAGGGCGATATGATCGAAAAGGTCGAGATCGCTGGTCCCGGCTTCTTAAACATCCATCTGAGTGAACAGTGGCTGAGCCAACAGCTGTTGGCTGCCCAAGACGACAAGCGCCTCAATATTGCCTCTGTTGGAGAACCCAAGACCGTAGTCATCGACTATTCCCACCCCAACTTGGCCAAGGAAATGCACGTAGGCCACCTGCGCACCACCATTATCGGTGATGCCCTGGCGCGCTTATTGGAGTTCCAGGGTCACAAGGTGGTCCGTCAAAACCATATGGGCGACTGGGGCACCCAGTTCGGTATGTTACTGGCACACCTTTCCGACAAGCTGGCAGACAACGATGCGGAAGTAGCCCTGGCCGACCTGGAAGTCTTCTACCGCGAAGCCAAAGTGCGCTTCGACGAGGAAGAGGGTTTTGCAGACCGCGCCCGTGAATACGTTGTGAAACTTCAAGGTGGCGATGAGCAGTGCCTGAAACTGTGGAAACAGTTTATTGATATTTCTATCAGCCATTGTGAAGAGATCTACTCCAAGCTCAATGTCACCCTTAAGCAGGAAGACGTTTACGCGGAGAGCCAGTACAACGACGATTTGCCGGTGCTGGTTAAAGAACTGCTAGATAATGGCATCGCCGTAGAGGACCAGGGTGCTATCGTAGTATTCCTGGAAGAGATGGCCGATAAAGAAGGCAATCCAAGCCCGATGATTATCCAGAAGAAGGGCGGTGGTTACCTATACGCTACCACCGATCTGGCTGCCATTCGCTACCGCGCAAACCAGCTCAACGCAGACCGTATTCTCTACGTAGTGGATGCCCGTCAATCCCTGCACTTACAGCAGGCCTTTGTCGCCTCACGCAAAGCAGGCTTCCTGCCTGAGTCCGTTTCTCTTGAGCACTGCGCTTTTGGCACCATGATGGGCGACGACGGCAAGCCATTTAAAACCCGTACCGGCGGTACAGTAAAGCTGGCCGCCCTGCTGGATGAAGCGGTGGAACGTGCGAAGAAACTGGTAGCCGAGAAAAACCCAGAGCTGGATGCAGAAACCTGTGCGGAAATCGCCCGCAAGGTGGGCATCGGCGCGGTGAAATATGCGGACCTGAGCAAGACCCGCACTAACGATTACATCTTCAGCTGGGAATCCATGCTCAGCTTTGAAGGCAATACAGCCCCCTACCTGCAGTATGCCTATACCCGCGTACGCAGTATTTTCCGCAAGGCCGGTATTGAGCCGGGTGAACTCAAGGGCGATATTAATCTGGAAAGTCCCCAAGAGCGCGCACTGGCAGTAAAACTCAGCCAGTTTGGCGAAGTCCTCGATCAGGTAGCCAAAGACACCTTCCCACACGTACTCTGTACTTATTTATACGAGCTGGCCAGTGCCTATATGAGCTTCTACGAAGCCTGCCCGGTACTGAAAGAAGGCGTAAGCGAAGAGCAAAAACATAGCCGCCTGCAATTATGTAACCTGGTGGCCAGTACGATCGCGACTGGCCTCGGCTTGCTCGGCATTGAAGTCATGGAGCAAATGTAAATTGTTCCTGCCCGGCCCCACCTCCAGCAACCATGCAGGCAGGCTGGCCGGGCGGCTCTCTGGCGGGCAGACTTCTCCAGTCTCCCGCCAAACCATCCCACATCATCCATTGCCCCACATAGGCCACCGTTTCCCCACCGGCCTAATCGAAGGAAAGTAACTCGTGAAAATCCTGATTACCGGCGCCTCCGGCCTGCTGGGCCGTAGTGTATTTAAGCAACTTTCCAACAACCCTACTTTTTCCGTAATCGGCACCGCTTTTTCCCGCGCGGATGAAAAGTTAATTCGCCTGGACTTATCGGATAGCAGCGCTGTAAAAGCTTCACTGCTGGAAATTAAGCCAGATGTGGTGATCCACTGTGCCGCCGAGCGCTGGCCAGACCGCTGTGCCGATAATCCAGATACCGCCTGGCAGCTCAATGTCGGCAGTACTGAGTTATTGGCAAAGTACTGTAGCGAAATCAATGCTCAGTTGGTGTATATCAGCACAGACTATGTCTTTGATGGTACTGCCCCACCCTACACTTACGATGACACACCCAATCCCGTGAATTTCTACGGTCGCAGCAAGTTGGCAGGAGAGGAAGCGGTACTGAAAAACGGTAACCATTGGGTATTAAGATTGCCCTGGCTGTTTGGACCCGTCGCCTACCTGGAGGAATCTGGTATTACCGCCCTATTAGAGACGCTGCGAAAACAAAAGCCGGTCACACTGGACCACTGGGCAATTCGCTTTCCCACCAGCGTGGAGGAAGTGGCAGAAGTATTGGAGCAATGCTTGCTGAAAATCCAAGGTGGCGCCCAGTTTGAAGGAATCTACCAGTGGAGCGGCGACACCGCCTGCACCCGCTTTGAACTCGCGCATATTATTGCCGAAGTATGCGAATTGAGTGCTGACCATATCAGCGCAGATAGCAAACCCAATTTTTCAGTACCGCGCCCTTACAATTGTCAGCTAGATAAATCACGCTTAACAAACCTGGGCATCAAAGGGACAGAACCATTGCCTCAGCAACTGGCACGTAACCTGAAATCTTTTATCCAGAATTAAAATCTAATGGAAAACCAATAAAAGAAAAAAAATGGTATAGGGATGTATCTGTGCCGGCCTATAAGCCGGCATTAACTTTTGTAATTGAGCACTATTTATAGCTAACAAGCGTTAATGGCAGTTATTACAGGAGTGGCCATGTATCGACTCAGGGAGGAGTCGTGAAATCGCCAATTTAAGACACTCAAACCTTAGGGAAATATAGATGAAATTAAAACGTTGGCTTTCTGCTGGTGCTCTGATTCTGGGTAGCTTTGCAACCCTGGCCTCCTGCCATGCGGATAATGGTCGTCATGGAAAGCGCCTGCACCAAGCAACCAAAAATGAAGATGCCCAACCGATTATCTGGATCGGTGACTTCAATAACTTTGACGATGCCGTAGCATTGATGCTGATTGCCAAAGACCCGCGCTATACCCTGGAACTGGCAGTGGTTGAAGACTCCTTCAATACTGTAGCGCACGGAGCCAACACGGTTTACAACATCCTTGAGTGGCTGGGCAACAACGATACCAAAGTGATACGCGGTGCCTACTTTGCCACTGAGGAGGTCGCTTACGGGGCTAACGGTAAGGCTTCCAGCGCTCCGGTAAATGACGACAAAGCTGTAGCTGGCCGCGATGATTACCAGCTGCCCAACTCCTCTGATTTCAGCACCGGCACCTGGAACCTGGAACGCCGCAATGCCATGGGCATTAATCTCTATGGCCAGTATGTACCCGGCCCATGGCGCGACAACGGCTCCACCCTGTACGGCACCGACCATCTGATCCCCCGCGCAAAACAGGATCACTATCGCTACCAAGGCAACAATGGTGTTTCTTTCAACTTTGAGCTGGCTGAAGACATTATCCTGGAAACGCTGGATAACCTGGAGCAGTCTCCAGTCATTTTCAATACCGGCAAACTAACCACCCTGGCCCGTGTACTCGGCAAGGCCAATGAAGAGCAGCTGGCTAAAATTGACCGTGTGATAATGATGGGCGGCGGCTTTGAAAATTACGAACCCTTCACCGCAAATCACGAGGCTGCTTGCTTCGGCGATAAATCCCGCAACTTGGGGGGCAATATTTTTTCTCACCCAAGCTTCGGCTGTGAAAGCGACTTCAGCACCCATCAGGAATTCAATATTCTACTCGACCCACTGAGTGCACAGTGGGCCTTTGACGCCCTGAGCGAAAATAATATTGAAACCTATCTGGTACCCACCAACTCCACCGATATGGCCAAGGTACAAGGCAGCACCATCGAATCCCTGGCCAAACGCCGCGCAACACCGGAAGCCTGTTACACCTCCCAACTGCTCAGTTCCATCCGTGAATTTGAAGGTGGGGATTTCCAGGGTAACGGCGACTTCGCCATGGATGCCGTTATTCGCCTGTGGGATATTATCGCCGCACTGGTGCTGTTGGAGCCTGAAACCCTGGAGATGGATCTGGTACCTGGGTTTATCGAAGTCGACCAGCTAAATGCCGGCCTGGCCGACAGCATGACGCCTTATGACCCCATCACCTTCGACCCCACCGTGGGTAAAACCACCTTTACAGAAAACGGCAAGGGCTTGGAAGTGAATGTGGTTATGGGCATCAACCATGACGCCGCCCGTACAGCGATGATTGAGCGTCTGCGTGATCGTTTTAATTCTGCGCGGAAGGGGCCTAGATGCCAAGCTAAACAGCGTTAATTTCCATAAGAATTAACACATGGGAACCTTTGAATATTCACCCATTTCGTGGATACATTGAAGGTTCCCGATTTAGTTTGCCTCTACCTGGCACGATGGTTCGCGAACATAGTATTTCAACATTAAAGTCTTTGCTAACTGCTTACTAACATTACCCGGAAAGAAAAAAGAGAAACTACAAAAATTACGCATCTATTTTTCTTTCACCCCTCCAAATCCCCCTTAAGAGAAACAGATCACTTTTCTTGCCACCATAAATCTGGCATCTTCCCCTCAACATCTCTCCACCGTCATCTTAAATTATCACCGAAGGATTAACTGGAATTCCTGATAAAACCAATCAACCAGAAGTGAAACGCTCCTCCTAATTAAACAGCCTTAACACATCAATCTAGGTCCAACATCAACCAAAGTACTCGCTAGTTAAATTTATTCAATCAAGGATATATGAAATGAATTGCTGGGAAATCATAGGGACATCCCCTACGGTCGACAAAAGAACCATTAAACGTGCCTACGCCACCAAGCTAAAAACCCACCGACCAGATGAAGATCCAGAAGCCTTCAAAGTTCTAAGAGCTGCCTTTGAAGAGGCTATTGAGGAGGCGAAATATTATCAACCTAATGGTGAAGCCACCGACAGACAAACAAACTCAACAGAAACAAGCTCAAATAACTCAAAATCTAACCAAGCCAATAGGCAAACCTCAACTACCAATATTGACTGCAACACTGAAAATACAGAAGAATTCATTAAATACATACAAACAGCCACAATTGAAATTTATGAAAACTTCAACGAGAGAATACAAATCTCTTCATGGAGAGACATATATGAAAGTGAGAACTCATGGAGCTTAGAAGTCAAGCAACATATGGCACTCTGGCTATTTAGCTTTATTGGTCGAAATAGATTTATCCCCAAAGAGATCATAGAGTACCTAGAAAATATTTTTCTCTGGCAGGAAAATTATAATTGGCTGAAACGCACCTTTACTGAGGACTTTGTTAGGTACGTCTTAAATCGAATAATTACCTCACAATGGAGCTTAAGCTACAAAGGCATAAATTTCCCAGAACCCATAGATTTTCAGGGCATTGAGACCTATTTAGCGCAACGGGAACATTTGGAGTACCTTACAATCAGTAAGGAATCCAAAAATAGAGGTGAACTGCTTCAACAGATTACCAATAAGAATGTCCAGGACCCTGAATTATACCGATTACTTTCATCACTTTATTTTGACAATCAAGAATTAACCCAGGCCTTAGAATACAGTCGGATACTGGCCAAAGAATACACTAAAGAATTAGAGGGCCACTTAACAATAGCCGCCATCTACTACAAGAAAAAAAACTTTAGTGAAGCATTGGCAAGCTATGAATCAACCTTATCCATAGATGAGGATCATGACATAGCTCTAAAGGGCCTAGCAGCCTGCTACCTGGAACTCAACGATTTACATTCTGCAAAGTGCCTATATGAGCAAGTGTCAATCCAGACCCCCTTTGATTTAGAGGCTCGCATCCAACTGGTTCGTATCAACCAACTGTTAATTAAAGAAAACCTGAAGGTACTATCGGGTAACCCAGAAGATACCAAAGCTCAACTTCAAACTGCTGAGAGTTACTTTGAAATTGGTGCTTATGATGAGGCCATACAATTTATTTTGTCAATTATTGAAAAAAACGCTCCCGCTACAGAATATATCGGTGATTTGCACCAATTATTAGGGCTTTCTTATGAAGCCATCTACAAAATTTCCGATGCCCAGCCTCACTTCATCAAGGCTCTCGAAATTTCAGAAGAAAACGGAGAAAATGGATACTACTCACTCCTCAAACTGGGCGAGCTTTATATCAAGCAAGATCAGCATGATAAAGCCTTAGGCCTGCTCACAAAAGCCCTAAGATTCAACCCGGATTCTGCAAAAGCACTTGAATTACTTGCAAATGCTCAGCGCTGTTTAAATTTGGATGATGAGGCACTACAAAATATAAATCGCTCGATAGAACTCGATCGTAAAGAGTGGCATAGCTACTCCATTCGTTCACTGCTATTAATGTCTGCGAAAGATTATAGCGCTGCAGCTAAAGACCTAAAGGTCGTTCTACGCTCAAAACACGATTTCGCTTTAGCTTGGTATCGCCTAGGCACTTGTCAAAACCAACTAGGCATTTTTGATGAAGCAATGACTGCATTTGAAAAAGCTCTTTCTTACAACACCAAGCTCAAAAATGCTGCCCTGGAATGGATTGAAGTCGCCTGCAAAGTCGACAATCTTGAAAATGCAGAGCATGCGATGGAAGCATTCTTGGCTGCCGACGGAAATCCAGACGACGTAGCAGAATACATCAGCGGCATCGAGAGCATGAAAAACAGAAGGAATAGCGAACATGGATAATAATAGAGCACATACTTATAACCCTGATAATTTGTCAGATGCTCAACTTTGGGGGCTAGGCGTTAGTTCTCTGCTCACGGAAATGAATGGAAAACGGCATGACACACTGTATCAATCAGGTGTCAGGAGTGAAAAGGTAATCTCAGGCCTTAAGCACATGATGAAGCGTGATTGGGGAATAGAATCTCGCGAAGAGTACCTCGATATGCTGGAATGGTTATTGAAAGAAGGTCATAACCATTCTTATATGCAGATTCAAAACCATTTAAATGCATTGTCAGAGAGTTCGATCAGTGCATTGATAGCAGCCTGTTCACATGATACTGATAGACAAAACTGTTTTAAAATAGTAAGAAATTATCGCCATACTTTAAGAATCGGCGGCATCGGTGCCTGGGATGATGGTCGGTACGTTTCAATTTGTCGCTGGGGAGCCACTACGGGTGTACTCACAGAAGAGGAGGCCTGGGAGAAGATACATCAGGTTGCTCTCAGAGTGCAAAAATCCTATGACAGCTGGTATAGCTTTGGCTTAAGTTACATCGCCGGCCGGCAGTATTGGCGTAAGGATGCTTCCGAGTTCTTTGCAAAAGGTGCAATGGAAATGGTCAGAGGGCTCACAGGTGATCCTAAAAGCCCTTGGAATTCGCTGGACTGGAACTTGGACTTATCCAAAAGCTCTCGCTAAACTGGCACACAGGCTGTAGCAGTTTAAATTTGATCTGACAGTTAGCTACATATAAAGCAATGTTCTGTCAGATCAAATGCGAATCCTCCAAATTAATACTAGTCAGCTCAAAAGATAGTTGCTTCAACTATTACCGCCAACATTGCTCAATCACATGAATCATGTGGGCATCCAGTATATTCCCACCCCATATCCTCAAAAGTATGGCGAATTTCATAATATAAGGTTTCGGGAAAGTTGAAAGCACTAGGCTGTCCAGCAATTATGTAATATGCAAACTCTGGTGCTGGACTCCCTGGCAGAAGGCCTAGTTTAGCCAGGTCCTCGACCACCTTAATACGGCGCAGCTTTGCTATCACCTGATGCTCCCCTTCCCTGAGATAACCAGAGGGGTTTTCTTCAACTTCCTTGTCGGACAAAAAATACTGTAAAGGCGTAATTTTGCAGGCATCAACGCCCTTCACTTTTTCAATACCAATCCTGTATTTTTCATCGATGGTAAACAGCAATCCACACTTACCCATTAAATACCAGCCTATTTAACTTATTAATTCTTAATTACCAGGAGACTGAAATATATGATATCCCTTTAATGCGATGGGCAACCCAAGTAGACACGAAGCTAGAAAAGATGCACAACCTAGTCTAAGCACGAGCGGTGGCTACTCAGCAATTCACGAGTCGGCTGGCCGGGAGATCAATTTCTCAATACCGAGCCGACGCCCAGCCAGCCCAACAGTTATCCACAGCCAATTTATTTGCCTTCCCTATCCAACAACCTGACACCTTTCGCCAAGTCCGCTCTGTCATACTTAGAACAAAATCGCCCCAACCCCCATTTCACAGGATTTAACCCACTTTTTACGCCCAAATTTAGCAGTTTCCTCGTTCAAATCCCGCAGATTGCCCACACCCGCAACGGTTGCTAAGATGCGCGCCTGCCGCTATGGCCCGGCTTCCCCTCTGGTTCCGTATTGCAACACTGGGGCTGCCAGCAAACCGATTCTCCCAAGCGTTACCCTCGCCTATCCGCTACGCGGAGGACCGAGGCTTTCCACAGGAAAAGCGGTATCGAGGCCAGGTGCTATTTTTAACCGCGAGCGCACCGCGACGACTCCCTGCGACTACAGGAACGAAGTTTATGACCCAACCATCGCTGCAGCAGTTGGAACAACACGACGCCTTTATCCATCGCCATATTGGCCCCGATGCCAAACAGGTAGAGGCCATGCTGGAAACCCTCGGAGTTGCCAGCCTCGACGAGCTGATCGAGAAAACTGTGCCCGAAGCCATTCGCAAGACCGATGAGCTGGACCTGGCCGATGCGATCAATGAAGTTGAGGCCCTCGCAGAGCTGAAAGATATCGCGGCGCGCAACAAGATCTATCGCACCTTTATTGGTATGGGTTACCACGACACCATTACCCCCAATGTGATCCTGCGCAACGTGCTGGAAAACCCGGGTTGGTACACAGCCTATACCCCTTACCAGCCTGAAATTGCTCAGGGGCGCCTGGAAGGCCTGCTGAACTTCCAGCAGATGATTATGGACCTCACCGGTATGGAACTGGCCAATGCCTCCATGCTGGATGAAGGTACCGCAGCAGCTGAAGCCATGGCCATGTGTAAGCGCCAGGTCAAACGCAACAAATCCAACGTCTACTTTGTGGACCAGGACTGCCACCCGCAGACTATTGCCGTCGTTAAGACCCGCGCCGAACACTTCGGCTTCGAAGTGATTGTGGGCGATGTAGAAAAAGATATTCCCGCCGAGCTGTTCGGTGCCCTGCTGCAGTACCCCGGCAGCACCGGTCGCGTACGCGACCTGACCGACATCATCACCAAGGTGCACGAAGCCAACGCGCTAGTAACCGTGGCCGCAGATCTGATGAGCCTGGTAGCCCTGCGAGCACCGGGTGATATGGGTGCAGACGTAGTTGTTGGCTGTAACCAACGCTTCGGCATCCCCATGGGCTACGGTGGTCCCCACGCCGGTTTCTTCGCCTTCCGCGAAGCTTACAAGCGCTCCGCACCGGGTCGTATTATCGGCGTTTCCGTCGACAGCAAAGGCAAGCGTGCCCTGCGCATGGCCATGCAAACCCGCGAACAGCATATTCGCCGCGAGAAAGCCAACTCCAACATCTGTACTTCCCAGGTGCTGTTGGCGGTAATGAGCGCTTTCTATGCGATTTACCACGGCCCTAAAGGCCTGAAAACCATCGCTGCCCGCATCCAGCGCCTGGCAGATATTCTCGCTTCCGCCCTGCAGCAGGAAGGCTTCAATCTGGCCCACGACAGTTGGTTCGATACCCTGAATGTCACCGTTGGCGCCAAGCAGGATGAGATTTACCAGCGCGCCCTGGCCGCCGAAATCAACCTGCGTAAAGTTGGTGAAGACGCCCTGGGTGTGAGCCTGAGTGAGACCGCCACCCTGCAGGATGTGTCCGACCTGATCAGTGCCTTTGTCGGCACCGAACACAGTATCGACCTGCATACTCTGGACAGCGAAATTGCCAGCAAGGGCTCTCTGGGTGTACCCGCCTCCCTGGTGCGCGATACTGAATTCCTGACCCACCCGGTGTTCAACACTTACCACTCCGAGACCGAGATGCTGCGCTATCTCAAGTCTCTGGAAGCCAAGGATATCGCCCTGAATCACTCAATGATTCCCCTGGGCTCCTGCACCATGAAGCTGAACGCCACCGCCGAGATGATCCCGGTCACCTGGCCCGAATTCGGCAAGCTGCACCCCTTCGCACCAGTAGATCAAGCGGAAGGCTACGCGGAAATGTTCCGCCAGCTGCAGCAGATGCTGGCCGCCTGTACCGGCTACGATGCCGTTAGCCTGCAGCCCAACGCCGGTTCCCAGGGCGAATACGCAGGCCTGGTTGCCATCAAGAAGTACTTCGAAGCGAAGGGCGAGACCCAGCGAGATATCTGCCTGATTCCCGCCTCTGCCCACGGCACCAACCCGGCATCCGCCATGATGGTGAGCATGAAAGTGGTTGTGGTTGCCTGTGATGATAAAGGCAATGTGGATATCGAAGACCTGAAAGCCAAAATCGAAGAGCACGGCAACCGCATTGCCGCACTGATGGTCACCTACCCGTCCACCCACGGGGTATTCGAGGAAGGCATCCGTGAAGTTTGCGACCTTGTGCACCAGGTTGGTGGACAGGTTTATATTGATGGCGCCAACATGAACGCCCTGATCGGCGTGGCAGCTCCGGGCCAGTTCGGTGGTGATGTATCCCACCTGAACCTGCACAAAACTTTCTGTATTCCTCACGGTGGCGGCGGCCCCGGTATGGGCCCGATCGCTGTTGGCGAACACCTGAAGCCCTACCTGGCGGCCCACCCGGTGACTGAAGTACCCGAAACCAAGCTGGATAACGGCACCATCTCCGCCGCTCCCTGGGGCTCCGCCAGCATCCTGCCGATCAGCTGGATGTATATCCGTATGATGGGTAAGCAGGGTATGAAGCAGGCGACCGAAATGGCGATCCTGAACGCCAACTACGTAGCCAAGAAACTGGGTGAACACTACTCCCTGCTCTACACCGGCACCAATGGCTTTGTTGCCCACGAATGCCTGGTGGACCTGCGCCCACTTAAGGAAGCCAGCGGCATCACTGAAGAGGATATCGCCAAGCGCTTGATGGACTTTGGCTTCCACTCCCCCACCATGTCCTTCCCGGTAGCCGGCACTCTGATGATCGAGCCTACCGAAAGTGAATCCAAGGGTGAGCTGGATCGCTTTATCGAGGCTATGGCAACAATTCGCCAGGAAGTGGAAGATGTCACCAGCGGTAAATACACCCCAGAGGACAATCCGCTGCATAACGCCCCTCACACCCTTGAGGACGTGATGAGCGATGAGTGGACCCACAGCTACTCCCGCGATATCGCTGCGCGCCCGGCAGCGTGGTTAAAAGAGCACAAGGTATGGCCCGCTGCTAACCGTATCGACAACGTATTCGGCGACCGCAACCTGATCTGTTCCTGCCCTCCGATTGAGAGCTACGCTGAGTAAAATCAGACACTCTCACAGGTGGATTTAAAAGCGGGCTTTATGCCCGCTTTTTTATTCGACCCACAATACTATTATCGAACTGGCACAAACTCTCTCTTCCTGTACAGCTACGTATTTGCAACCATCACCTTCCAACAATATTATTCTGCGTTAACTTAGTTAAAAATCCTCATATAGGCGGCGCCTAACAACAAAGAAACGGTATTAGTACGTTTTGGCAAAAATTTACCCAAACTTGCTAATCGCCCCAAGCTTTCAACATCGGAGGTGAAAGTGACCATTAAAGTTTTAAAAGAAATATTAGTTGCGAAGGGAAAAGCAGACTCTTACTCTGACGGTCAAACACCCATAGATCTATGGAGAGCTCTGAACAAAAAATCAGACCAAGGTGTCTTCGACTTTATAGAAAAAGGTTTCATTCTGTCTAACGGACGTCCTAGACCAGCAGATATCACCATAGAATACCGCGATGGGACAGAGTGGGTTTGCATAAAGGATCGCCCCAGGGACTCAGCACTTTTGATAAACCAGGCTTACCAAAAGGCAAAAACTGGGAGTACTACAAAATTCCTGCAGGGACAGTTTTGCCAGAAGGAATTGCAATTGTAAAAGATGAATATAATACCAGGTTTGAGGCAACACACTATACGATAGCCCCAGCCTACGACATGCCTCTGAATCAATTTAAGAATAAGTTAAAAATACTAGAAAAATCCTTAATTAAGGAAGCTATATAATGGAAGTACCTAATACCTGGGCACCACTACTAATTTCTGCTGTTAGAGATGCCGTTTTGTATCAAGAAGGCCTTTTAAGAAGTGAGACCATAGGCGACAAGACAGATTATGAGGAGCACCACTTACAGCTGACTCAATTCCTAGAGTTCCTTAAAGAGGAATATAAAGTGATTGAAAAGGAAACAGGTATACCCTTAGAAAAACTATTATAAAGCTTTTCTTCAGGGTGGCTTCAAACCACCCTGAAGCATATTAAGCTAAACAAATATATCCACACCACTTACTACCCATAGCTGTATAGGATATCCCCATAAAAACAGTAATAATACAGGCATTTCTGCCTGTACTGAGTAGTTAGCTTTAGCACATCCCCGCTTCAGCAAGTCACACAAGATTCCACGGGGAATTTTTAACTACTTAAGGCAATTCGGGATCTCTGAAGTACCTGGCCACACTGTAGAAAGGTAGCTACTAGAATCTTTAGTCACATTAAAAATCATAGTTCCGCCACCCAGATTATTATTTTCATTACAGGAAGCTAACGCACTTGCAGCGGAAGCGCTATTCATCACAGTGGAAGCGCCAACACCTAGCTTAGATTTATCAACACCCAGATTGATATACTTCTGGATTCTTGAAGTACAACTTGAGCCCAACCAATAGCTCATCTCCCAGCCATAGGTTAGTTGATCGCCCAGTTTCTTGCCATTCCATTCAGCCTGAAAAGCATCGGTATCACTCCAAAGTGCTTTGGAAATGATTTTATTCGGCATTTTCTCTCGCAATGCACTAGTCACTTTTACCAGGGAGTCAGAATAGGTTTGGCTGCACTGTGAGTACTCATCATCAATATCAATACCATCCAGCCCATATTCATCCACTGCATCTTTGAGCTGCTGAGCAAAGTCATCTGCGGATTGCTCATCGGCAAAACAAGACCAACCAGCATTTTGATGATTTCCGAGAACGCTGAGTACTACTTTCGTACCCTTGTCTTGCAAATCTTGCACCGTACTCAAATTGTTATTGAGCAAGTCTGACACTTGGTCATTAAAATGCAGAACAGCTTTTTGGCCATCGTAATTAATATTTGCCGCAAAGATCACAGCTATATCGAACAACTGACTGCCATCGCTCTCTGTAAAACAGCCCGCATTGCCCAGGTTATTACTGTTAACCTCTACGTAGGCAACTTTCGGAGCAGATCCACTTTCCTGAGGAATGTCAGATTTACACAGTGTTGAGCCCAGCTCACGGATTTCATTCTTGCGTGAACCACATCCATAGCCACTGCCATCCATGGAGGCATTACCGGCAAGGTTTGCAATTTCCCAGTCTCCCAGAACAGAGCACAGCTCATCTTTATAAATTTGTGCCTCAAGATAGGTAACCGGGTCTGCATCGGACGAACAACTGCTTCCACTAACAACATGTGGTGCTGAAGGTTCAGACTTACATAGTGTCTTGGAGATTTGGCGACTTTCATTATCCGTCAATTGGCAATTGTCACCCAGGTGCTCTATTGAAGCCCCTCCTGATAGACCAACAAGATCACCACTATTGAGAAGACCACAAAATTCATCAGGATAATTAAGCGCTTCAGAATAGCTTACTTTGGTAGCATCAGAGGGACATACGCCTGAACTGACCACTTCAATATCTGCGTAGGCACCAGCCTGAAATAAAAAGGTGGCACAAGCAGCTTGCATTGCTCTAAGTGTTGGTTGTTTCATATCTATGCTCATTTTTTATTATGTAGTTATGTGAATTTTACAATCTAACCTCTAAAGTCAAAAAATGGTGTAGTGCATTTGCTCTACACCCAATACTACGATCAACGAGGTGTTAGAATTTATAGTTTGCACCAATATAAAATCGGCGCCCAGAGTAGTTGTTGTATGTCATCCGATTTTCCTGTTTCCAATATCCCTCCGCCACTTCTTCAGTTAAATTGATAATAGAGGCAGAGATATTAAAGTTATCAGTGAAGGTATAGGTTGCATTCAGATCCAACTGTCCGTAGTCCTTATCGTATACCGCATACCCACGATGTAAACTTGTAACCCTGTCATCCACCCAATTATAGGAGGCACGAACACCGAAATTTTCATTCTCATAAAATGCAGATAAATTATATTGGTGTCTCGCGGTACCAGGTATCTCAGCTTCGATTGACTCATTAGCAAGAATGATGGTGGAAGTGCCGGTATCGGTAAATGTATAGTTGGCCATAAGACCGAAGCCACTTTCGAAAGCATGCTGGGCAAACAACTCCACCCCTCTAGAAGTTGCGTTTCCTCCCCCTATCTGCCCCTTCATTTCTACTTCAATAGGGCCATTACAACAATCGTGCTCACGCTCAACAATTTCAGTTACTTGGATTGGCAGATTGTCAATATCTTTGTCAAATAAAGTTACACCCAATGCAGAACCATCGGCGTAATACCACTCTAGGCCCAGATCGAACTGCTTGGAGATCATGGCCTCCAGATCCGTATTCGCAAAGAAGCCACTTCCTCGCCCCGTCCACTCATCCGGAGAAACAATATGAACTGGTGGACCATAAGTTTCAGCCTGCCCCAAATAGGCGTAACTCACCCTTGACATAGCTTTAGAGGCTGTAAATCGTATTACCAGATCATCAGTTAGATCCCAGGCAACATTCAAACTTGGCAAAAATTCTTTTGTGGTATTACTGCGGGAGTTAGCAATAACTTCATCCGATTCCATTCCAGTAATATCATCATACGTTTCAGTAGATAATTTTGTGCTGACATAGCGAACTCCCAAGTTTCCGCGGAAGTCTCGCCATATAAAATCAGCTTGGGCATAGGTAGAGAGTATTTCTTCATCAATTGTATAAGTGCCAGATAGTACTGGCATAACAGTGAGGTTGAAGTTTCCACGCACATAGTCCATCAAGGCATCGGTATCAAATGCCAGATAATCAATTGCACCTGTATTACCAGCACTATTATCAACTACCTTATCGCTAATTAAAGTTGAGGTATCTGGGTGGTAATCAGGATTATGGAACCATTGATCGCCTGGTAACCAACCTCGGTAACCGCCATTGTCATCAGTCTCGTCATCCCATCGATAGATATCTCTATAGGATCTAGCCTCATGATCCCTATACTTTGTGCCCACATAAAACTTATTAACAATTCCCCAGTTAGTATCAAATGCCAAATCTAGCTGATAGTAACTCTCTTCATCGCTATTTTCCGTAGCATCTGAGCCAAACCAGTCATAATAGGGATAAGCTTCTGTATCTTTAGTGAGATCTGTGGAAACTTCATAGCTCGGCTTACCATCTGCAATTGACCAAAGCCAGCTATCCACTGAACCATAACGAGCATCCATATTAGCGTATGTGAGTTCAGAAGTTCCCCCCTCTGCTTCTGTATGCCCAACATTTAAAGCCGCGGTATAAAAATCTCCTTCATAGATAACTTCAAAATCATAAGTGTTAGATTCCGATTCACCCTTGCGGGTATAGCCTGTCAGCTGGGGAGACATCAAACCACGGTATACGTCTACACCACCATTTACATCTCCATCGCCCCAGTTATTTTCATTAAGGTCACCATTGTCGTTAAAACCATAGGTGACGACTGTATCTCCATCCACTTCAATGCCATAGTATGCATCGTCATGATCATTCCATTCCGCAAATGTCAGGCTTTGAGTATTAGTGTCATAGCCAAGCTTGGAACCGAAATAAGCAAAACCAAATTCCAGGCGTTCAGTGGGTCGCCACTGTGCGGCAAGCTGGTATCCATCACGGGTTCGGTCTTCCTTAGAGTTGTGAATACTTACCTGCGTGGGCGCCCACACATTGTTGAAAACTTCTTCTGTGGTCTGATCAACAAGAGCTGACAAATCTGCATTTTCATCAGTATCTGAGTGCAAACGCCAGCCACTTGCATAATTGGTAACTCCGGTTACGCCACGGTCCTGGCTGGTGTACCCCACTAAAATACCAAAAGTTTCGCTCTCATTTTTCCAGGAGTAGAAAGCATTATATTGTGGGTCCCACTCTTCGGTAGTATCTGAATAAGTCGCCTCTGTGGTAATTACACCTTGTCCAGCATCAAGTTCAAGAGGTTTGTGGCTATGTAGGATAACGGTACCACCGACACCACCTTCATCAATTCTTGCCTCGGGGCTTTTATAAACCTCTGCCCTACTGATCATACTGGAGGGAAGTAATAAGTAGTTAAAATTTCTAGAGGGAGCTCCACTACCGGAAGTAGCAATGTAATTTCCATTTAACTGGGTGAGAGTCCACTCTGAGCTGGTTCCCCGAATACTAACCGTGCTACCTTCACCACCACTGCGATCAATAGTGACACCAGGCACGCGCTGGAGAGAATCAGCTACATTTTTATCGGGGAACTTACCAATATCTTCTGCAGTAATAGCATCTACTACAGCAAGGGAATCCCGTTTGATTTCAAGGTTTTTGGTAGCACTCTCAAGAATTCCAATGACTTGAACTTCTTCAATTCTCTCATCAAAGTCCGAAGTATCTTCCGCGATCGCCATACTACTTACGACCAGCGAGATAGCAGTAACCATAGACTTCTGCGTGAAACCTCTGCTCCAGGTATTAACCCTTTTTCGGCTATTCTTCTTCATTATTTTCATAGCATCCCAACTTTCTGTTTTTTCTCTCACCGGTTCAAAAAATGCCAGCCCCTTTCAAAGGGCTGGCGTAAAACTGTCAGGGGACCCTAAACCCCAAAAAGACAGTTCATTTGTTGAGCACTAAAACCCTAAAAAAAAACTTTGATGAGGAGGTAATCAATACTGGGATACTAATGAAACAAAATCGGCGTTTTAGATTTTTAAGAAAAAACAAGCAGTCGCTGAAAGCCAAAAATGAATCGACTAACTACCTATTTTAAGGAATAAAACCCTAAGTCAAACTCGGGTCTAGAATTTCCAGAAATGAATGAAATGGGCGGCTATCAACTCATCGGGGGAAGTTAGCGTACTACTTTCTTTAAAGTTGCTGAGGACACTTAGCTTGTTCGGTGTTTATATATTCGACTGAACTTCACTGCGATAATTTGCTGGAAGCTGTCCAAACATGCCTTTGAAGTGTCTACTGAAGTAACTATGAGATGTAAAGCCAACCCGATAAGCAATTTCAGATATTGGACTTTGTGTTTCCACCAACATACGACGAGAGTTCTCTAATCTGACTTCCCGAACGAATTGCATGGGTGTTTTATCCAGATATTTTTTGAATCGCCGCTCTAGTGCACTAACCGATAAACTCGCGACCTCTGCCAAATCTTCAACCGCAATTGGCTGACTATAGTTATTTTTTATGTATTCAACTGGCCTTTTAAGTTTATCCATTCTAGAGAGAGTCTTAACCGTCTCTTTAAGGTCTCGAGCTACACCATAGGTTCCTATGATTTCTCCATTGGCACTCTTCAATGGGCGCTTTGATGTCGTAAACCAAACTAACTCACCTGTTTTACCAATATTTAATTCCAAACGATCTGTAATCGTCTCTCCTGACATCACCCTTTTGTCGTCACGTATATAGTTTTTAGCGAGATAAGAAGGGGAAAAATCCATATCTGAACGGCCAACCACCTGATGTAATGACCTGCAGCCAACATGTTCAATAAATTCCCGGTTACAATGCACCACATAGCCGGATTCATCTTTTACCCAGAAAATAATATCTGATATAAGGTCAAAAACCGCAATGATCTGCTGCGTAGAAACCTGTTCCAAGACTGATTGATACTTCATTATTCTTATTTACATTTTGTATAAAACTGGAATATAGCTGAGCTTACTGACTAACCTCTTAAAAATTAACAAACTCAATTAGTTTTTTCTAATCAAGACACTAAAAGTATCAAAATGCCCCCTCTCGACACTCACCCCGCACTTCCCCCCCATATGGGGAGATAATTCGCTCAATTTCAAAATAACCACGCTCGCAGAAACCGGTTTCCATCAACTTCTGCTCTAAAGCCCAATCGAAGTAAGCCTCTACCCGACGACTCGACGGGCCGCCGCTCTCCACTGGCCCTCTCGGCATACGGGACTGCGCACTGGAACCTGCCACAACTGGCGCAGGGATATCGCGTTGCTTTCCCTTTAACGTAAAAGTAAAACGCTTGGCGCCATTGGGAGCAATTTCTGTCTCAAAGGATTCCTTCATTCCTGGTATCGGGCTGTTACTGGTACAGCCTGTCAATATCAGGGCAATTGCCAAGCCCCCAAATAGTCGTACTGGGGAAAATGGGGAGTTGAATTTATTTTTATTCAGCACAGCAAGCCCTCTTGGCTCATAAAAAAGCTTCCACAAAAGGCTATTAGCCTCAGGAGATTTTATCAATTATTTGAATACCACGGTTTTATTGCCATGGATAAATACCCGCTCCTGCAACAGTAACTGCAGTGCACGGGACAAAACCAACTTTTCCACATCGCGGCCCGCATCCGCCATGGACTCCGCCGAATAGGCATGATCCACATGTATTACATCCTGCTCAATAATCGGCCCCTCATCCAGATCATCGGTCACGAAGTGAGCGGTAGCACCGATAATTTTCACACCGCGCTCATAGGCCTGCTGATAGGGTTTGGCCCCGATAAAGGCCGGCAGGAAGGAGTGGTGAATATTGATAATTCGACCAGCATAACGGGCGACAAACTCTGGGGTGAGTACCCGCATATACTTGGCCAGTACCAGGTAATCAGGGTTGTAGTCATCTACCAGGGCAGCCACTTTTTCCTCGTGCTCACTGCGCTTCAGGTCTTGTGCCGGTACACAGTGAAAGGGAATATCAAACTTCTCCACCAACCCACCCAGGTCTGGATGGTTGCCAATCACCGCGGCGATCTCTACATCCAGTGCGCCCGAATAGCACTTCATGAGGATGTCCCCCAGGCAATGGGATTCTCGTGTCACCATCAGCACCAGGCGCTTGCGTTCGGTGGATACCAGGCGCCGCTCGGCCCCCTGTGGCAGGGCCATATCCAAGTCTTCCAGGAAGGTCGTGTCATTGAAGATGCCTTCAAGGGCGGTGCGCATAAAAAAGCGGCCTTCGGCGCGGTCCACAAACTCATCATTCTTGACGATATTGAGCTGGTGCTTGTAGCAAATATTGGTAATCTTCGCGATCAGACCCTTATCATCGGGGCAGTCGGTTAGCAGTATCTTCTTTTCCATGGTCGAATTTCAGGCCAAATATCCAGAGTTCAGACTATACACTATGCCGTCTAATTGATTCAGCGATCCATTCCGGGGAGAACATGGATAAAAACCTTTACGCAGATCATATGGCCACCCTGTGCCGCCGCTACGATAAAATATTGGAGTCCTGCGGCTTCGATACCCTGAATGTATTCAGCGGTGCACCCAGGATGCAGTTTCTGGATGACAACTCCTACCCTTTTAAGGTCAATCCCCAGTTCAAGGCCCTGGTACCGATCACCGACAACCCCAACAGCTGGGTGATCTACAGGCGTGGGCAGAAGCCCAAGCTATTGTTCTACCGCCCGGTGGACTTCTGGCACTATGTCCCGCCCGCGCCACAGACCTTCTGGAGTGAGCTCTACGATATCGAGCTGTTGAGTAAGCCAGCAGATGCCCGGGAATTCCTAAACGCGGATAACGCCGCCTTCATTGGCGAGGCCGACAGATTCCAGGACTGGCCACTCGGCGAGATCAACCCCGAAACCCTGATCAATCGTCTACATTGGGCGCGCGCTTACAAGAGCCCCTATGAAATCGCCTGCCTGCGCGAGGCCAATCGCATTGCGGTAGCAGGGCACCGAGCCGCCGAGCTGGCTTTTCGCAGCGGTGCCAGCGAGTTCGAGATCAACCAGGCCTACTTGAGTGCTACCAACCAGGGCGAGAACACCATGCCCTACGGCAATATCGTGGCCCTTAACGAACACGCGGCGATACTGCACTACACGCACCTCTCCACCGAACGCCTGCCCGGCACAGAGTTAAAAACCTTTCTGATAGACGCCGGGGCCGATTGCAATGGTTATTGTGCGGATATCACCCGCACCTATAGCTATGCCGACAGCGAGTTCGCTCAGCTGGTGGCAGCGATGGATGAAAAGCAGCTGCAACTGGTGGACGGCCTCAAGCCCGGTCTGCCCTACCCAGATCTACACCGCCATTGCCATCTGAAAGTCGGCGAGCTGCTGGCCCAGTTCAAAATCATCAAGACTTCTGCAGAGAGTGCGATGGAGTCCGGGTTAACCCGGCCATTTATGCCTCATGGTCTGGGCCACTTCCTCGGCCTGCAGGTCCATGATGTGGGTGGTCACCAGAGTGGCCCCGATGGCGGTACCACACCCCCACCTGCGGAGTACCCTTTCCTGCGCACCAGCCGCACTATTGAAGAAAACCAAGTATTTACGATTGAGCCGGGGCTCTACTTTATCGATAGTCTGCTGGCCGAATTGAAAGCCTCCTCCCTTGCCAGTGAAGTTAATTGGAATAAGGTTGAAGAGTTCCGCCCCTACGGCGGCGTGCGTATTGAGGACAATATTGTGGTGGGTGCCGAAGCGAATGAGAACCTCACTCGCGCCTGCGAAGCGGTGCATTAATGCCATAGGTAAATGATACTCTAACTCGCTCTCGCCAAGAGCAAGGCAATCTGGCAGGCTTTGTTGTCTTCCAGGTTGCCGGACCTCCTCAAGCTTTCCCATACCCTTAACAAGTAAAATAAAAAACCACTGAGGTTTACCCCAACGCCCTGTCGCCCTGATTCATCCTTCTGCCGAAATCACTCAAAAAGCGATCACCCACTGTACTGCTATCTCTTGCCTGAATAGAAAAAAACAGCCAACCTCCCCCGCGCAAAAACAACAAGAAAGGTTCGTCCTATGAAAAAATCCAGGCTAGCAACACTGGTCGCCGCAGCGGTATTCGCCACTGCCAATTGCGCCTATGCAAAATCGATCGAATATATCTTTTACGATAAGGAGGGTATCGCCGGCAGCGAGGTAATCGAACAAAAGGGCTCGAAAATTTCCGGGGAATTAAAGCTCGGTTGGAATAACCGCCGACTCAACCTAAAGGAAAGTTTCACGGTCGGCGCTGCCAAAATGCCCGAGCAGGTCCACATTGAAGGTATCAGCCCCTTTGGCGCGCCAGTCAATGAAGAATTTACACTGAAAGATGGTGTGGCCACTTGGCAGGGCACCGATGAACACGGCAGTGCAAAAACTTCCGAAGCGCAATTTTATATTCCCAAAAACTCGACCCTGGCCGTACAAACCCAGCTGGTAAAAGCCCTACTTGCTGATAAGGATCACAGCTTTGGCTTGCTACCCCAAGGACAAGCCCAGCTACACAAACTGGATCAGCTCACTCTTGAGCAGGGCGATGAGAAAAAAACCGTGCATCTCTACGGTGTGAGCGGCCTGGGTTTTACTCCAAACCTGGCCTGGTACGATGAATCCGGTGATCTGTTTGCCGCCGATGAAGGAGGCTGGTTCGCCATACTGCGCAAAGGCTGGGATAAATCCCACCTGCAACAACTCAAAGAACGCCAAGTTGCCGCTTCCGACCAGTATTTACTGGATATCGCCGAAAAGCACACCCATACCTCCGCCCAGCCGATCCTGATTAGCAACGTCAACCTGGTGGATGTAGAAGCGGGCAAACTGCGCAAGCGTCGCCACCTACTGGTAGAAAACGGCAAAATCACCAAGATTAGCCGCCGCCCAATTAAGGTCCAAAACGCCACCCGTATCGATGCCAAGGGTCACACCCTGATTCCCGGGCTGTGGGATATGCACGCACACCTGTCACCCACCGATGGTGCCCTGAATATGGCCGCCGGTATTATTAATGTGCGCGATATCGGTAATACCCACGAAAATATTATGCGCATCTCCGGCCTGTATGAGTCCGAACAGATTATCGGCGGTGACCTGTTCCGTGCGGGCTTTATGGACCGGGAAAGTGAAAATGCCATGCGCATGGGCAAAACGGCAGATAGCCTGGAAGAAGCCAAGGAAATTGTCGAGTGGTACGCGGAGCATGGCTACCAGCAGATAAAAACCTACAGTTCCATGGAACCCGAATGGATCGCTCCTTTAGCCAAACATATCCACGAAAACGGCATGCGCTTATCCGGGCATATCCCAGCCTTTATGACCGCAGAGGAAGCCGTTGATGCCGGCTTTGATGAAATCCAGCATATCAACATGCTATTCCTCAATTTTATGGGCAAGATCGACACCCGTAAAAAACTGCGTTTTACCGAAATTGGTGAACATGCCCACGAGCTGGACTTGGAAAGTGCAGAGGTGGGTGAATTCCTGGATAAACTCGCTGAAAAAGGCACAGTGGTAGATGCCACGACTACCGTATTTAGCTCTATGTTGCTGCGCCAACCTGGCAAAGTAGATCCGGAGTTTGAAGATATTGCCGACCATTTACCGGTGAATATTCAGCGCTCATTTGTCGGTGCCGAGCTGGATGTAAAACCGGAGCACCGGGATGACTACGACCTCTCCGCCGATGCCCTGCTGAAAATGATGCGTAAACTGCATGAGCACAAGGTGACCATGGTAGCGGGTTCCGATGGCATTCCTGGATTTACCCTGTTACGCGAATTGGAACTTTATGCCAAATCCGGTATTCCCGCAATGGATGTACTGCGTACTGCCACACTGGTGCCTGCCCAGGTAATGGGAGCCGATCAATATACTGGCAGTATCACCGTGGGTAAAAATGCAGACCTGGTTTTACTGGAGGGTAATCCGCTGGAAGATATCAGCGCACTGCGTCGCACCGCATTGGTTATTGAAGGGCAAAATCTCTATCGTCCCGATGAACTGTATCAAGCCCTGGGCATCAAATCGTTCCACCCCTCGGTGCCATTTGAATTAAATGGTACGACTACCATTGCAGCCAAGTCTGAATAAAAAGACAAAGCGGCAAGCAAAAAAAGAAAAGTAAAAACCGGCAGTCAGAAAGACTGCCGGTTTTTTTATTAGCCAAATATTAGGCTAACTCGCTGCGTACAGTGCGCGCTGCTTCCACCATGTTCAGTAGGGAGGAGCCCACTTCGGCCCAGCTGCGGGTTTTTAAGCCACAATCTGGGTTCACCCAAAGCCGCTGTATCGGCACTACTTCGGCAATTTTCTTCAGACGCTCAACCAGCTCCTCCCGCTCAGGCACATTAGGGGAGTGGATATCGTAAATTCCCGGCCCTATTTCATTGGGGTAACCGCCGTTCCTATCGGCAAACGCACTGAGCAGTCGCAGATCAGAGCGGGCGGATTCGATAGTAATGACATCCGCATCCAGGGAGACAATCGCCTCCATGATTGCATTGAAATTGCTATAACACATGTGGGTGTGAATCTGGGTTTCCGCTTTTACCTCGCTACAGGTAAAACGAAAACATCCCACCGCCCAGGCAAAATAATCAGCATGCTCGGATTCACGCAGGGGAACCCCCTCGCGCAGAGCCGGCTCATCAATCTGAATGATTCCTATACCCGCATTCTCAAGATCCAATACTTCCTGGCGTAATGCCTCGGCAATCTGCAAGCAACTTTCACTTCGGTGGATGTCCTCACGAGGGAAGGACCAGTTGAGAATCGTCACTGGACCTGTGAGCATGCCTTTTACTGGCCTTTGGGTCAGGCTCTGGGCATAGTGGCTCCACTCCACCGTCATAGCCTGTGGACGAGAAATGTCACCGAAAATAATGGGCGGTTTTACACAGCGGGACCCATAGCTCTGTACCCAACCATTGCCAGTATGCACAAACCCCTGCAGCTGTTCGCCAAAATACTCCACCATATCGTTGCGCTCGGCTTCACCGTGTACCAACACGTCCAAGCCAAGAATTTCCTGGCGACGGATCGCCTCGGCAATCTCCGCACGCAAATGCTGGGTGTAATCCGACTCACTGATCTCACCGCTGCGATGCTGGCGGCGTACCTTGCGCAATAGGTCCGTTTGTGGGAAAGAACCGATCGTGGTGGTCGGCAACAGTGGTAACTGCCAGCGTTTTTCCTGCAGTACCGCGCGCTCTTGATAGCGCTGTGCACGCCAACTGTCCTGTAAGCGCTCAGTGACGGAGTTGCCGGCGATAGGATTCTCGACTGGGGTTGCCGTTGATGGAACGGGCTCGGCCAATAGTTTTTGCAACTGGGCCAACTCCCCTAACTTCTGGCGACTGAAGGCAAGCTTTTGTTTTTGCTCAGCCGGCAACGATGTTTCGGTATCCAAGTCCACCGGGCTGTGCAGCAGTGAGCAGCTGGCCGAAACCCATAGGCGCTCGCCCAAACGATCCGCCAGAGGCTTCAGCTGTGAGTGCCACTTCTGCAAATCCGCTCGCCAAACATTGCGGCCATTCAGTACCCCCGCGGAAAGTACCTGATCTTCCCCAAGCAACTGCGCGGCTTGCGCAAACTCCTCTGGCGCCCGTACGCAGTCAATGTGTACTCCCGCAAACGGCAGGGAAAAAGCCAACTGCAGGTTTTCCCGCAACGGGGAAAAATAGGTTGTCAGCAGTAATTGCAAATCTGCCGCCTGGTTGAGCTGGGCATAGACATCGTGAAACGCTTTGCGCCACTGCTCTGGCAAATCCAAGCCGAGAATCGGCTCATCAATTTGCACCCACTCCACCCCCAGGCTTTCGAGCTGGGAAAACAGCTCTGTATAGCAGGGCAATAAGTTGACGAGTAAATCCAAGGCATTATCAACACCTCGCCCCAACCAGAGGTAAGTGAGCGGACCGATAACGACAGGCTTGACTCTATGCCCCTGGGACTGTGCTTCGCGTACTTCTTCTAGCAACCAATCACTATCCAGTGTAAAGGCTTGCTTCTCGTGAAGCTCCGGCACCAGGTAGTGGTAATTGGTATCGAACCACTTGGTCATGGCACTCGCCGCCACCGGTTGGCCGGAGGGCGCGCGGCCGCGGGCCAGACGAAAGTACTGGTCCAATTTATTGCTCGCAGCCCCATCGGCAAAGCGCTCAGCAACTACACCAAACATCAGCGAATGATTGAGCACCTGGTCATACCAGGCAAAATCGCCAACCGTCACTAAATTGAACCCCTCACTTGCCTGGGCCTGCCAGTTCTCCCGGCGAATATTCTCACCAACCTCCAATAGCCGCTGCTGAGATATTTCACCGCGCCAATAGGCTTCCTGAGCTTTCTTTAGTTCGCGATCGGCGCCGATGCGCGGATAACCGAGGACATGCGTTTGCACCATTTTCTACTTTCCCAAGTCCGTTCCTGTGAGAGGGCCAAGCCCTTATTTCCTGCCCACACATGTCGGTGCTGTCTGTATCTACCGATAGTGGCTTCACCACTTGTGAGGCTTAGGACTTGATTGTGTGCCCGCAGTGTTATTCAATCAATTTCATATTTTTTGCCATAAACATGAATAATTTTAATGATTATAGAAATGCGCCATCTGCGCGCCCTCTCGGTTCTGCGCGAGACTGGCAGCCTGGTGCGCGCCGCTGAGCATCTACACCTGACCCAGTCAGCCCTCTCCCACCTGTTCCGGGAAATGGAGGAGCGCCACAACCTGCCACTATTTGTGCGCAAGTCTCGTCCCCTGCGTTTTACCAGCGCCGGCTTGCGCCTGCTGCAGCTGGCCGATGACATATTGCCGCGCGCGGCTCTAGCCCAGCGAGACTTGGCTCGGCTGGCCTCCGGCCAGTCGGGACGCTTGAATATCGCCATCGAATGCCACAGCTGTTACCAGTGGCTAATGCCGGCTTTGAATACTTATCGCGACGACTGGCCCGAGGTGGAGCTAGATCTGTGCAGCGGCTTTCACTTCGCACCGCTGCCAGCCCTTACCCGCGGTGACTTGGATCTGGTGGTCACCTCTAATCCAGACCGGGATTTGAAAGGCATCCACTATCAGCCACTATTCAGCTTTGAGATGTGCCTAGCACTCAGCCGCAAACATCCACTATTACAAGATGATGCCAAGCGCCGCTGGGTGACTCCCGGGGAGCTGGCCGGAGAGGTACAGATCACTTACCCGGTGGAGCGGGAGCGACTGGATATTTTCCAGAACTTCCTCGAGCCCGCCGGCATCGAGCCCGCGGGTGTACGCACGGCAGAGTTGACGGTTATGATGGTGCAGCTGGTAGCCAGTGGACGCGGTGTCTGCGCCCTGCCCAACTGGGCCTTGCACGAATATCTGCAAAAAGGATTTGTGGCGCAGTTGCGTCTGGGGGAAAAGGGTCTATGGAGTACTCTTTATGCCGCCGTACGCGAGGAAATGCTGGAGCAAGCCTATGCCGCTGACTTTCTGCGGACCGCCCGGGATACCTGTTTTAGCCATCTAAACGGGATTCGCGCGGCGAGTTAAGCGAACTAGCCACTACTATCAGCAACAGATAACTGGAGCGGGTGCACACGCCCGCCGCCATTAATCGCCCGCTCTGGGTGCTGCTTTACAGGAGATGTTCTATGTCCACAACGAGTGATCGCTGGAATTCAGTGAGTAAGGGCCTGCATTGGCTATTTGTGATTCTACTACTAGCCGTATGGGGCGCCGTGGAATTGCACGAGTTTTTTGAGCGCGGCGACCCCATGCGCGGCTGGTTTATGCGTCTGCACTTCTCCCTCGGCGTGGGCGTCCTGATGCTGCTGGCCATCCGCCTCTACTGGAGGGCACGCCACAAGCGCCCACAGATCCAGGGCAAAACCTGGCAAAAAACCTTGTCCAGTCTCACCCACGGCGCTCTCTATCTGGTGCTGCTGGCGATGCCCGTTTCCGGTATCGCGATGCGCCAGTTGTTCGGTAGAGACACAGAGTTTTTTGGTCTTTTTGCCCTACCGCGCTTACTGGCTGAAAACTCGGACCTGGGCAAGCAGCTCGCTTTCCTACACAAGGATGTTCTGTGGCCGGCACTGTTGATATTGGTGGGACTGCATATCGCCGCCGCACTCTGGCACCACTTTGTAATGCGCGACAGTACCCTGACACGCATGCTACCGCAGCGCTAAACACAGCTGCCCTGGCCTTGCGGAATAAAAAAACGGCGCTTAAAGCGCCGTTTTTTACTTTGGGTATTTGCTGGGAAAAGATTACTCCCCACCATTATCCCGTTTGAACTTGGGCTTGCCCTTAGGTTTGCCCTGTGGCTTACCCTTTGGCTTACCCTTGGGTTTCCCTCTCGGCTTAACCGCGTCCTCATCGAAACGGGAAATCTTCATCGGCTTACCGGCCACCCGCACCTTCTTCAGGTGTTGGAGTATTTCCTTGGGCATACCTTCCGGGAGATCAACCGTAGTGAAATCCCCGTAGATCTCGATACGGCCGATATAGGAGCTTTCCAGATCCACCTCGTTGGCAATGGCACCGACGATACTGCCTGGACGCACACCGTGCTCGCGCCCAACCTCGATACGGAAACGTTCTAAGCCCTCATCCGGTGACGGCATCTTGCGGTCTTTTTCATAACTATCTTTCTTGCGGCGACGACCTTCAAATTCGTCATCCCGGTCCCGGCGCTCCCTTTCCCTGCGCGGTTTCGGTTCCTGCTCCTTGACCAACAGCGGCTGGTCACCCTGGGCCATAGAAGCCAAAGCGGCGGCGACATCCAACGGGTCCACTTCATTCTGGGCGAGGAATTCCTCCACCAGCAGACGATAAGGCGCCAGGTCTGTCTGGCCTTCCAGGGTCGCAGTAATACGCTCGCGGAAGCGTTGCATACGGGCACTGTTGACCATTTCTGCGCTGGGTAAATCCAGCTTTTCAATGGGCTTCTTAGTGGCCTTCTCAATAACGCGCAGCATGCGACGCTCGCGCGGTGCCACAAACAGGATGGCATCGCCCTCGCGACCGGCGCGACCGGTACGACCGATACGGTGAATATAAGCCTCAGTATCGTAAGGAATGTCGTAGTTGATCACGTGACTGATACGCTTCACATCCAAGCCGCGCGCTGCCACATCGGTGGCGACAACGATATCAAGCTTGCCCTTCTTCAGCTTGTCAATCACCTGCTCACGCAGGTTCTGCGCCATATCACCGTTCAGGGCGGCACTGGCAAAACCGCGGGCCGCTAACTTATCGGCCAACTCAACGGTGCTGTTTTTGGTGCGCACAAAAATAATCGTGGCATCCACCGGCTCCGCTTCAAGGATACGGGTAAGAGCATCCAGTTTGTGCAAACCGCCCACAGGCCAGTAGCGTTGACGGATAGTCTCTGCCGTCTCCTGCTTGACGCGGATTTTAACTTCAACCGGCTCCTGCAGGTGTTCTCGAGCTATCCGAGCAATCTCTTTAGGCATGGTGGCGGAGAACAGCGCAATCTGGCGTTCTTCAGGAATCTGCTCCAATACCCACTGAACATCGTCGATAAAGCCCATTCGTAGCATTTCATCGGCTTCATCCAGCACCAGGGTGCGCAGGTTGGAGAGGTCCAGGGAGCCGCGGCGCATATGGTCCATCACTCGGCCGGGGGTACCCACCACCAGCTGCACGCCACGTTTCAATTGTTGAATCTGTCCACGATAATCGGCGCCACCGTAAATCGGGGCCACGTGGAAGCCTTTAAGGTTGGCGGCATAGGCCTGGCATGCCTCGGCCACCTGGATAGCCAATTCACGGGTCGGCGCCAGTACCAAAGCTTGAGGGCGGCGGTCTTTCAGGTCCAATTTGGACAGTAATGGCAGTGCGAAGGCGGCAGTTTTGCCGGTGCCGGTCTGGGCCTGGCCCAGTACATCGCGGTTCTCCAACAGGGAGGGGATTGTCTGTGCCTGAATCGGAGAGGGGGTCTCATAGCCTAGTTTTTCAATGGCAGTAAGGATTTCAGGCGGCAGGCCCAGCTGGTCGAAGCCGGCCGGTTTTGGGGTATCGGTCATTTCGGAATTCACTTGAAGCCAAAGTCCCTGTCGTGGGACCGGAGCGGTGGGTCAAAAGGTCGCGCAGTCTAACAGGTTAGGCGTTCCAGATCAGCCTGTTTTTTAAGCAGACCTTCGAGAGCGCCATACCGACTAGAAGCTCATAGCATACCTAGAGGGTGAATATAGAAGAGAAAAGACTTGGAAGGGGCAGTGGCCAAGTGAAAAAGATCACTCGGCGCTTACTTAGCATCAGTCTTGGCATCGGTTCCAGCAGGCTTTGATGCAGGCAAGATAGAGCCCTTTACGCCCATTTCCTGAAAACGGTCACAGACGCCATCCACGGTAGATGTGATACCCCGGGAGAAACTACCATCCACTTGTGTACGCTCATATAGATAAGTATGAAAGCGTCGGAAAAAGGCGGTATCCACCGGTTCTGGCTGCTGCCAAAAATTGGAGAGGCTGCCCTGATGTGTCAAGCCCGGCAAGTCATATAAAGAGCGCCCCAGTACCTTGGTAGGCACCTTGTGAAGCAACGCGGAAATCCCCACAGTGCTATTGATTGTTACGACTCCCTTTGCATGATCCAACAGAGTGGGGAGGTGCAGGTCATGACAATAAATGACCCGCCCACTAATCTGATAACGGGCCTCTAATACACTAATCAGCTTTTGATAATGGCAAAAGCCTCGATCCATGGGGTGATGCTTGATGACAATGACTGTATCTTCAGGAGCGTTTCGCGCGAAAGATTTGCACACAACATCTATTGCATTCTCAATCGAGAGCAAGTCGGAATGTTTGCGTAGCTGAAAATCATCACAAGTCTGCAAAGGAAACAGGTAAAAGCGACCACTGAACTCTTCCGTCAGCTGTCGGATAAGGCCTCGCTCTGTAATCTTATAAAGCCCTTTACGATAAAAGCTTCTAAGCCAGCAAACACCTTCCTTTAGCCAACTGCGATTCCGGTGATGGCGATAACTGGAAAACTCTGCTTGAGCAAGTCGCATCGCCACATAATATGCAGACGCAAAGTACGCTCGTCGCCAAAAAGTATGACCAACAGGCGACGCAGGGGTACGACCTCTCGGTAGATATTGATGTATTGCCTGCCTGGACCAGTTGGTAGAGGAAAAAGCATTAACCCCGCCCCACTCCATAGTGACAAAGTCGGGGCGCAGATAGCCTTCCTCAAAAACGATAAAGGCGACGCCCATGGATTGGCATACTTTCTTTGCGCTCTCATGGAGTCTACGGCAGTCACCATAGGCAAAAACTGTATCAACCTTATGCTCCGAAAGATAACGACGGAAAAAGGCCGGCCAGTCACTCTCTCGACCAGTGAAATCCACCTGGGCGTTTCCCCAGCCAAAGAAGCGATCCCCCCCATTAAAGTTGATCTTATGGGTGACAACACCAAGCTGAGAGAGGCGTTTTGCCAGCCTGGCAAAAAATGGGCCATGCGGTCCCTGTAGAAATACTGCCACAGACATGAATAGGCCTACTCCAGAATCACCCTAATGGGTGCATTGAAACTTGATGAAGAAACATTATAGGGACAACCAGAAACTCACTATCTACAAACCACAAATTAAACCGTATTAGCATACATCACACAAAAACCAATCTGACCGTTTCAGTACCCCATAAATTTCCAAATAGAAAACAAACATTGGAGGTGTAGGCGCTAATTTAGATACTCAAAGTGACCATCAAAATACCTTACTGCAAATTTATCCATCAGGCGATACCCTGAAAAGCCAACTTTAAAGACAACTTTGTGCGCTTGGGTATTGAAACAAGTCCTTAGCGAACCTCCAAGCAAACTGGTACAAACTCAAAATTTATTCCAGTAATGGGATAAGGGGCAGACTTTATAAGAAACCTACAGAACAACATCAGCCTTCGCTTTATATAGCAGAGCAGAAGGCTCTATAGGATTGCTCCAGGAAGGGAGTATGGCACACTTCACAGTCCGCCATTCTAGATGGCATAGGAAATAATGCCACGACAAGCGATTACACCAGGAAAGCTGAAAGCTAGACCTTAGCTTAACTGGTTAAATTATCAACAGATAACGCAACAGCGTACAGGCAGAATGTGCCATGACTTTATTATTTTCTAGCTAATCTCCCCTATCTTTTACTGTAAGATACGGGTGAAAGCTCTTTATAAAACTAATTTTTCCCCATTTCATTCGAGATTAATCAGATCCAACTATTTCGGAGACTTTGGAACATTCTGCACGAGTAAGGGCTCCAAAGTAATTCCTCTGCTCTCCCCCCTCAGTCTTCTGGCGATCAATCTTCATTAAAGCTTTCTTCCATACCCGCTCAAACAGCCACGCGGTGGATTTTGGAAAAGGGGTAAACAAAGGATTAAAAGGGTTATCCCGAGCCTGCATCCAAACTGTCATTCGGTGTGACTTTCGTAGTGCACGACCACGGCAGTGAAAACCGTATACATTGCCAATTAAAAGGGTATTTTTCGGAACAGATAACTTATTTACTTTATACCCCATTTTAACCAGCTCCTCAGTACTAACACGAAATGAGCCATCCCAGTAACGCCCTGGGGCACGGTCAGAACCTCTCTTACAAGCCTCCAGACTCTGCCGGTATTCCCACTTGAGGCGCTTCCAAGTCAACCGGTGGGAGCCGGGGGCATAGACAAATGAACCATTATCATCTGACGACCCATCCATATATAACCATGCCTTAACACATGGATGGAAAGTATCTGCATGTAAATCCCGTTGCGGATCTGGGCGTGGGGTAACATTTGCGTGATTGCACAGATTTTCGATGTAAAAAAGTGGTGGCCGATTCTTTGAGGAGCAGTAGCGCATCAATCGATCCAGACCTTTATGTGTGTATAATTTTTGGAAATTCGGTGCTGTATTTCTCACCTCTGAATCCATAAAAATTCGCTGGGTAATAGTGGTCCCTTCGATGACCTCCCTTACTGGGGCCTTCAGCTCAAGCAGTTCTTGGGATAGACGCTCAAAATCCTCGTACGAAAGAAAGTTTTTTTTAAGCAAATAGCCATTACGGATGAATTCACTTCGATCCTCTGAGGAGACCAAAGGAGATAACAGCAATAGACGAAATCGAAAAAGCAAGTGTGCAAGAATAACTCGAGTTACATGTAGTCCACAGCGATTCAGAAAATAGTTACCTAATATAGGGTTATTCTTAAAACTCTTACCCCAGCTTAATAACTCAAATATCCACTTCGGGACCTTCCAGGTTATTCCAATTACAGAACGCCGCATTGTTGCCCCCAGCAAAAGTCTGTTTTAAACAAGCTATTTTCGCCACAACATTAATAAATAAATGGTTCAGAACTATCTATCTTGGTTTCAAGTATTCGAAGATTCATTAACCCCCATTAAAACAACAATGACAAAAAAATCGATAACACAGGATGTGCCACTGTTTAATATTTTAAGAACTGACTTCGATACCAACTAAATACCTTTAAAAAAACACTCTCTTTTCGACCAACCTTGCGGGATTGCTGTAAAATCTCGACGGTAGTTTCCGCATTGATAAATTCACCGCTTCTGGGGTCCACATATACGGGGTAAAGAAGCAGTACGCCAGCTACTAGCTGATCCAGTTTAAGCTCTCTCTGCCGCCGAAGCTTGAAAGATTGAAGATCGAATGCCTTGAGCTCTCTATCAATAAGGAGTGTATCTTCTGTAAGCCCCCATCCTGCATAAAATGGCAGCCCATAAGTTACTACCTTGATTTCTCTCAACAAAGCCTCAAAACCGCATAGTGAGCTCATGGTATGCACTTCATCAACCTTATCCAGTAACAGGGAGATTTCCCCCCTCTCAATCAAAGTGTCATACAGAGATCCAGCAACTGCTGGCACTTCCCCCTTTCGTGCACCACAAACAACATCTGGATGGGGTTTATAGATGATATGAGCATCAGGATGCTTCGCCCTAACCTGTTGCAGCAAGGATAAATTATTTTTGAATACCGGTGAGCCACAGGCAATAGATGCATCACTCTCCACTTGACCAGGGATTAATATTATCTTTTTATCCCTGGGGAGATCTAACTCACAGGACAATTTTGCTCGACCAAGATTATATTTGGTCACCCTATTCTTTACTAACTGTTGCCTTAGTTTTCTGGCCTGGGCCAAAATAGCCGGTGAGAATTTAGTACTATTTAAGAGAGTTTCCAGATCACTCGGATTATGGGCATCAAAGTAGATTCCACTGGAATCCATCACCAGAGAACTTGGAGTCACTAAATCAGCGCCCAAGCCTACCGAGCGTAAAAAACCATCTTCAATACGCCACAAATTCAATTGAGCTTGTTGACATTCCTCAACCAGAGAGTCATTAACCCGGCTGGCCCATACTAAAATATTAGCGCCAGGACTGGCCTTAGGCCTCTTATTGAGAGACCTCGAAAAAGCAACTCTAGACTTATCCCCTAAAAAATTAGGAATAAACCTACGCTTCCAAGGCGAAAACCCGACACCTACCCAAGTACCTTGAAAACGCTCCCACTGTCTTTTTTGTTCGACTATCAGAGCCAGTGCATCCTCAAATTCGCACTTACGGTTCGTGTAAGGATTGATATAGCGGCAATAGCGAAGATAGGCCGCACAGAAAATTTCTGTCAGTGTTCGTTTTACATTACGTCTGTCAACTAACTGGCGATCTTTTGTTAGCCCCCAGCCAGAATAGAAAGGAACGCCGAAACAATGTACCTCTTTACCAGCAATTAGTGCATCAAAACCCAATTGACTGGTCACCACATAGACTTTATCAACACGATCGAACATCGACCAGGGGGATATATCCTGTCCGATAACTTTACAGCCTTGTTGCTCTGCAAGCGCCTGTAAATAACCGCGTTTTTTACCAGAAATAACATCCGGATGAATCTTGACAATTATTTCAGCCCCAGGATTTTCTGAAATAGCGCTTCGCAGCATTTGATGAAAATGACTTTCAGAAGCTAATCCTGCCCTTATCGATGTATCGCCGAAAGTCTGATCTACCACCAGAACTGCCGAGCGATTGTCTGCTATTTCCAAGGGCGTATCAAATGACTTGTTATATTTACACAACCGATGGGTTCGCAGGAGCCCAAGCCCTTTTTCTGCTCGACTTAGTTCTTCGGCAGTAAAGCCACTGGTTTTAATCAAGTTTTCAAGGTCACTGGGACGGGAGGCGTCATAGTAAATGCCAGTATAATCCACTACCAAACTATGGGCTTGAGCCCCCTCCACCCCTAGACCCAGGGAACGTAAAAAACCATCCTCTATACAGAAATAAGAAAGCCCGGCCCGTGAGGCAATTCTCTGTGCCTTAATCGCCGTATTCTTAAGCCCCCAGCCCACCATTTGCTTAATAGCTTCATTGGGTCTTGAAAGTACATATTGGCACTTAGTACCAAGCAATGGCTCCAAAATACGCATTCTGCGGAGCCCCAGGGAACAGTGCCCAACTACAGACATTCTTGTGCTCCACGCAATAATTTTTCTCTAAGTACATCATCAGCTGCCAACTGTAAAATACTTTCTACCCAGGCCAATGGCTGCATTGGCAACAGAATTCCATTCTCCTGATGCCGGACTATTCTTCCGTAAATATCCCCTTCCGCATAAATCCCTACTGCACCAGCCTGGGTAATGTCAAAGAACTTGGTGTGAGATCTTGCCTTATTAAAGGGTCTATCCAACAGAGGCGCTAACCCTATAGAGCGGCCTGATCGTTGTATCATGGACAAGTAAGTTAGCCATTTCATAGGGTGTATTACTTGCACTCTCGGCACACCCCGAAATAGACGGTTTACTCGCTTATCCCCAATAATTTCAAAATCCAGGTTTTGATTCTCTTCTAGTACCTGTCTGATGATGGGATAAAGCCAGTTAATATCCTCACTGTGAGATGCCGATCCATGATAGAAAATAGAAAGTGGACGCTTTGCACCAAAATCCAGAGGCTCAGCTGACAATAGTTGAGGAGACAGGTGACGATATTTTCTCTGTAGAAATGGAGTTGAGACCAATAATTTTGCCCCAATGGCTTTTAACCAACGCTGCTTAGACCAGCTATAGCGTAGTATTTTAATCTGATAGCGGAGTGGCATCCCGGAGAACGCTGACCAATCAAATAAATCATCATCTAGAAATACTGAAACGCCAGATAGTTTATTTAGATTCTGTTGGATTAGAGATTGCCAGGCGTGAGAAATATAGCGTACAAAAATAACCTGAGCTCCATCGAGTTTATCAACCGAGGGTAGATCGGTAAAAGTCAGACGCTTGACACTCACACCCAAATTTTTCAGATAAGGAATTACGAAGTAATCTGTCGAGGGGTTTGGTCCCTCCTCTACAATGATCCAGCGGTTGATTACTTCCATTCATACTCCAACAAGTCAGAAAAATTTACAGTCATCACTCAAAAGGAAATACGACTGGTAATAATATTAGGACCGTTAATGAGTAGGCAATTGTCAAGGGTAAACCTGCACGTAGGAAATCGCGCAAATGATAACCACCTAGGTTTTGAACGATTAAATTGGTCTGATAACCAAAGGGGGTCAAAAAGCTTGCACTAGCTCCATAAGCTACAGCCATCACAAACGGCATCCAGCTAACACCAAAACTATCTGCCAGGCTCCAGGCTAATGGGAATGTGAGTGCCGCTGCGGCGTTATTGGTCATCAATTCTGTCAGCAATAGCGTCAATAAAAAAATACCAATTACTCCAGCCAATGGCCCAGCGCCCTGGAGGGAATCTCGCATTGAACATGCCAGGCTATCAGCGAGTCCACTGCCAGAAAAAGCTTCGGCTAAAACTAATGCACTGGCAATAATGATCCAAATTTGGAAAGGAAAGCGCCGCTGAAGTTCAGAAGTGGTGACGATATTCAGTATCACCATGAAGCCTAGTAATACCACCAATCCCTTTAAAAGGGAGAAGAGCCCCAGAGCCGAACCCGTCACCACACTGGCAAAACCCAGCCCTAGCAGCCAGCTGTTCCTGCTGGATAGTTGGCGCTGTACATCAGTTCCGCTAATCACGTAGAAGTTCTTATCGATATTACGATGGTGCTTAAAGTCCTGGCCAACTGCTAAGAGGAGGGCATCACCTGGTTGAAGCTGTATCTCCCCCAGCTTGCCGGACAGGCGCTCCCCGCCCCGACGCATTGCTACCACCGCTGCATCGAACCGAGTCCGAAACTGGCAGCTTTTCAGTGTCTCACCTGCGATACTAGAGTTCGGGGTTAGTACGACCTCTGTGAGATCCATATGTAGGGCATCATCATCCAATGCGAACAAATGCAACCCCTCAATAGACTGGAGCCTTTGCAGATCACGCACATCCCCACTGAAAATGAGCTTATCGCCGCTGCGAATTAATTCTGTGGGAGCAACAGGACTGATACTCTGCCCTCCTCGAACAATCTCTATCAGGTAGAGTGTTTCGAGCTGACGTAAGTTATTTTGCTCAACGCTGCGGCCATCCAAGGGCGAGTCTTCAATAACTTCGGCTTCCAGCAAATACTGTGCCGCTTCCTCCTCAACAGCGCCCCCCTCGGGAAGCAGGCGATTACACAATAGTAATACCACCAGCCCAACCAGGACTGCAGCACTGCCAATAGGAAGAAAAGCAAAAAAATCTAAGGATGCCACACCCCTATCCAACACAAAGCTATTCACAATCAGATTTGTGGAAGTTCCAATCAAGGTTAGGGTTCCACCAAGAATGGCCGCATAGGACAGCGGTAATAGCAGCTTACCTGAAGGGTGCCGCCGCTGGGCCTTAACGCTAGATGCCAGGGCCGCAACAATAGCCGTGTTATTTAAAAAAGCCGAACTTAAGGCAGTTGCACTTGTAAGCCTGAGCAGGCTGGTTTTCAAACTCCCTCCAATCAATCCATCGGATATCGCCCTAAGCCAGCGAGCCTTCTCCAACCCAATTGAGATCAGTAGTAGAACAACCAAAGTAACCAGCCCAGGATTGACGGCTTTTTGCAATACCGACTCAACTGGGACCAAACCGGTCAAAAAACAAACAGATGCAGCCGAGGCAAAGACCAAAGAGGGACGTACACGAGTAAAAATCAGGGTGAAGATAACCAGAACAAAAGTGCCAGCAACAAAGATTTGAGAAAAAGTCATAAAGTTCGGGGGGCCGCTTTGGTTACCGTGGTAGGTGCCACACCTAAAATATCTCTCTAAAGAAGGCAAACTATACTAAATCTGATGCCCATACCCCAAGCTATCAGCAAGAGTAAATAAAGGAAGGCTTACTTCATGCTCATGAGTGTTTTGAAAAGGGGCTTGGCACCGAGATAAAGGGGCTGAGCCCAAAAAATAAAGAATCAACGTCTTAATGTAGGAAAATAAGGAGCGAGGACCGGCTAATCAGTTAAGAGTGAACTGGCTATATTTTGAGCACCTCCTATTCCAACATAGAAGCAAACAGATCGTACGGGCCAGGTATATCAAAGGCTTATCTGCCAGTTAGATAACCATAGGTAAATACAGAGCCTGAAAGGCTGGCGCTAAGATTAAGTCCAAGCTGTTCCCTTAAAATGCCCATAGCTCGACTACTCAATATGATATATAGGAAATAGTAGAACCCAATACTAATAAAGCCGGTGACCAGGGTAAGTGGGCTCATGGGTGTAGTATTCGTCAAATATAGAAGCGTGCTATAGCGACTAGCCTTAAATCAAGCAGCCAAGCCATAGGATGATTGATCAAACAGTCAGCGCCATAGAGGAGCTTTTATTCTCTCATTTAACCCCAACGAAAAGTCCTCCCTGGTATGAGTCAAAAATGGACTGTAGTAAGGATCCATTCCCTTATGAGTTGACCACCGGGCCTTTAAGTTCAGTGCCTCCCTGTCAAACCTGGCCCGCTTTTCCGGCGTATTATCAATACCACGACTAATGGATTCATGGTGGTACATTTCTGCCCAAGGCGTCCACAAATTTCGATATCCAGCTTCCTTCACCTTCAGGCAAAAATCAACATCATTAAAAGCCACTTCAAAATTCTTTTCATCTAATCCTCCAACTTTTTCATATATGGTCTTGCGTACTAGCAAGCAGGCGGCTGTGACAGCTGAAAAATTCTGTGTGCACATCAGGCGATTCATGTAACCTTCTTCATGGCGATGGTAGAATTTATGGGCATGCCCCGCTAATCTACCCAGGCCAACTACAACACCAGCATGCTGGATACGACCATCAGCATAATACAGCTTGGCCCCCACACAACCGATATCTGGCCTTATTGCATGTGCGACCATCTCCATAAGCCAGTTGGGTGAGATCACTTCAATATCATTATTAATTAGACCAATAATGTCTCCACGAGTATGCTGAACACCAAAATTATTAATCGCCGAGTAATTGAAAGGAGCATCATATTTAATCACTCTTACATTGGGTAGCTTCTTCAGATTAGATAAATATTTAATTGTTTCAGGCTTAACACTCTGATTATCTAGTACCAGAATCTCATAATTTTTATAGGTAGTCTTCTCAAGAATGCTATCAACACATTGTCGAAGTATGGGCAACATATCCCGCGTAGGAATCAAAAGAGAAACCAGAGGTTCTTCTTTCTTTAAAGGCCAGCATACTTGTAATACCTTATAATTATTTTCAATATTTACTGAGATACCCGCACGGCCCGTTTCAATAAAATACTTTTGCAACATACGTTGACTACTTTTAACATAAGCAGCGGGATCTTGGACGCTCTGCCTATGAAAAAGAATTCTTGGTATATGAATGATTTCTCGCGAAGGATTCTTTAGCTTACGTAATACTTGAAGGAATATCGAGTAGTCCCAAGCCTGCTCGAAAGTGAAACCAACGAAGTCGGACCGGTCTAACAACCCCGGAGCAAAAAGGACAAACTCACCGATATAATTCTCAGAAAAGAGAAGATCTGGATTCCAAGCTGGTTTGAAAATGGGCAAGCATCGCCTTCCAGATTCGTTAAGTACATCCTCATCTGCATAGATCACTTTCGCCTGAGGCTTTCCCTGTAAAACTTTCTGAAAACAGTGTAAAGCCCTGGAAGAAAGCACAGCTCGTGGTGGACACAGCAAAAGATAAGAATCAATATCTATTAATTTTTTATACTCGGTGAAAAATATGAAGCTATTAATCAATGTTATTCTGTCATCTGCATTGACGAGCTCCTTAAGCCAAGTAAGAGTTGCCTTATTAGGCATTTCAGGTAGAAGAATATAGAGTTTCCACCTTTCACAAACCTGAGAAAGTATAGAATCGACTGTATTTTTAATGATCACCAACGCATCTGAATTTACAATTGGCATTATGATTGAAAAATTCGTAGTATCGGAAATTTTATCTGACTCAGGCCAAAAGGTTGGCTCAATTTTTCTAACCCAATCTCTATAGGAGACTCGAGCTCCAGCTGGTCGAAAAGTCGAATCATAACAAGCCCAGCGACTTGTTATTCTAAATGGCACACTCAATTCACGGCATTTTAGTCGCGAGCGCATTCTATCACGAGCAAAAAGTAAAGAGACTCGGACCAGGGTTAGATGGCGAATAGTAAACTCACATGCAGATTTTGAGGGAGAAAACTGTAGCTCCTCTCCTCCTCTGGCAAACCAAAGCAAACGCTTAGCCATACGTCCATTTCGAATTGGCAAACGAAGCTTCTGGGATTTTCTTCTACCTTTATGCTGAAGGATAAAAGCAGCATCTAAGTAACTTTGATCAGAATCAAGCAATACTTCCACCATATACCAGCCCCGCGAAAAAACTTTATTTAGTATGGAAAATTTTGGTTGGCTGGTAGTCGAATTCCATATAATATAGCCATCAGTGTCAGCCTTAGCAGCCACTCCTTGAAGTGGCCGCAGCAGAGGCCGCAAATCATACCTAGTTAAATGAGGAATAGTGATATCTGAGCTCTTATCCCTCATATACAACTCCACAAGTCCTCATTATTTTTATTTTGGCTATCAATGCATTGTTGTCCAGGAATTACAATTTAAAAGTAAAAAATAGACTTATTAAGTATGCAGAAGTCAATAAGTTTATTTAAGCTTAACCACCCTTAATATTTTTGAAAACCGGTCTCGTAATCCTGCGCTAATGATGCGATTCTCGGCGTTAACGTCTAATATCTCGGACTCAGATTTAAGCTCCGGATTTCCATCTGAAAAAATTCTTAACATGTACTCAGATCCATGTGCTCTCGGTAGAGATTTAGGATATTCAAGCTTCCAGTCAGAGACATCATATTTCAAGTATTTTAAGTACTTCTTGAAAATTGGCCCGAAAAAAACTACATCTTCCTCGGAATACCATTTCCTCCAGTCCCCGTGTGTCTTGCTTCTAATCACCCCTTCATAGTTTTTATCAACAGATACATGCTTTCTAATAGGGAAAGAAAGATACTCTTCCAATTTCTTGGTATTTCCATCAATTAGATCCTCATATTTCAAAATCAGCCAGTCTTTATTGGCTCTTCTTAGAAAGTTAACAACCATTTCGTACGTATCCGATAGTTTTCTGGAAAAAACTGGATAGAAATTCGGGTTCTGGTTGAATAAAAATATTAAAGGAATATCTCTTGGGTTGAGCTCTTTGTATCTGACCAACCTCAATGTACGTCCAAATTTCTCTTTGTCAGGCTTGTGCGCCCAATGCCACCGATAAAAAATCTGGCTAACAAATCGGTCACGAGGATCTCTAACAATAAAAATTTTCTTGTCGAAATGATTTTGATAATCTAATACCTTATCAGATGAAATTCCGGAATCAAATAAAGTCTTAACAACCTCATTTTTATTGGACTTCGTGGTGGAACTTATGCCTTCTTTAGCATATTTCACCCCGTCGACCTCCTCCAAAATCTCAAATGGCTCAAAGACTTCTTGAATTTCCTCCCCCAGGTGATTCTCCAAAGAAGCTTTCACCATGGTATGCAATATAGTGGTTCCCGATTTACTCAAACCATAAATTAAAATTCGCATACACCCAGTTCGCCATTTTTACACTAGAATAGAACAAAAGTTGCCATAAACCCTTCTGACTTCCTTAAAAAGCTATTTTTTAGCATAGCTGTAGTTTTTCTTCGCATTAATAAGTCTTCAACAGATGTGATGAAATCGTTCAACCCTCTGTAAAACTATTCTAAATCGCGCGATCATCTCTTCGAGGTTATAGTTTACTTCTGCACTTCGTCGACCAGCCAGTCCCATTTGCACCCGTAGTTTTGCATCTTGAACCAGCAACATCACCCGATCCACGATGGCTTCTATTTCACCGAATGGGACAAGATATCCGGTCTCACCATCAACAATAAGCTCCGAAAGAGCCCCCCAGTCATAGGCAACGACCGGGCGAGCTGCTGCCATGGCTTCCAAAATCGTACGCCCGAATGACTCTTTAAAGTGTGACAGGTTCACAACTATATCAGCTTGAGCTAGGGCTTCCTGTGAGCTAGCGATATAACCGGTAAACTGTAAACAGTGCGCAACTTCACCACGGTGCTGTCGAGCCCGATAATTCCTTATATATTCATTCTCTGGTCCAATCAATTTGCAAACTACAGGAACAGATTTCTGCTCTAACATTTCAGCTAGTCTAATAAAATCTTCCAATCCCTTTTTTGGCAAGTTACTGCTGATTAATGCAATACGTACCAGACTTTCTTTAGTCCTAGTCGTCTCTGTGAGCGGATCATATAGAGCAATGTCGACTATATTTGGTATTACTATAGCCCCCTTTATAGACAGCTCCCGCTCCACGGTCTTAGAATTTACTAGTGCAATATCTGCCAACTTCCTAACGCGGCCAGCAATAAATTTAGCGTCGACACCTAGTGTCTTACACAAAGCTTCATCATAAAAAGGTAGTTCACGTACATGAATGATAGTAGGTACCTCTAAAGCTCGAGCGGCAAGCAAAGGCTCATCAAGAACTAGCGTATTGGCATATACTGCCTGGATATCAAACCTATCAATCAATTGCTTAAAATTAGCCAGAGTTTGAGGGCAGCTTCTTCGTCCAGCCCCCCACCAACCATAGGGTAAAACTATAACTACCCTTACCATAGCTTTTATGGTCTCAACATAAGCAGCATTTATAGCACTTGGTAATGCTACGACCAGGTTTACCTTCAATTTATTCAAAGCAGCCAATACATCGAGCAAGCTGCGTTCTGCACCATATATATTTTTTCCAGCCTGGTGTGCACAGACCAATAGATTTAATCCGCCCGGCCAGTGAGGCTGTATTCCAGGTATTTCCGGCAGAGATTTTACCCCTTGATTTAGTCCCGCCGTTAAATAATGATAGAGTGTAGGCAGTTTATCTACTCTGGCCTCTGGAAAACGATATCCGTAACCGGAAGTACTGAACTCTGGCCCCGGGTCCCTCCCCTCAAAAGATCCGACAAACCAGTAGTGCTCAAACAAATCCACGGGCGTTTCATGCAAGTCTGAATTCTGCTCTAAATACCAAGCTGCATCGAAATACCCCGACTGCTGAACAATGTCCATAGGATTAAGATTCTGCACAAGCTTTTCATCCAGGCATATTGCCGCGGGTGCCTGGAAATAGCGAAACTTTGGGTTTGCCGGTAAATAAAGATCATTTATCGATTTAGCTCCTGTATGCCAGCGATTAGCTGCATCTTCATAATCTTTGCGGGTACCGTAAAATCGTGTAAAGAGATTTGTTTCACTGCATCTGCTCAGTGAGTCTTTATTAATACGACCAAAACTGAGTGGCACACCAGGCAAGACTTCAGTTAACGCATCCTCACCAAAAGCATAGAGAATGCGGTAGTAATATTCAGTATCCCCATTGACCGTAACCCTATCCCAATAACCTAGCAACTCAAATACAGAGCGACGAAACATCAATGAAGAGACATTACGACACACCCAGCTACCCTCTGGCCGCCAGTGTGAAAAATGAAGCTCATTGGTAGTACGTACCCAATGAGAGGTACAACCCACTCTAGATGGCGCCGACAATAAAGCTTTAACTTGATATTCGATCTTTTGTGGATGAGACCAATCATCAGCATCATGTGTAGTAATTAGATCACCGCTAGCTACCTTCAGGGCAGTATTACGAGCTGCATAAGCACCTTGGTTTTTTTCATGACGCAAGATCCGAATTTCCAGGCCAGGCCGTAAGTGGATATTTCGCACGAAGTTCTTTAGCAACCGCCAAGTAGCGTCTTTGCTAGCATCATCGACCACCAAAATTTCCAGATCCCTCCAAGACTGCCAGCACAAAGAGTAAAGAGCCGTTTTCAGAGTTCTCTCGGCGTTATAAGCCGGAATGATTACTGAAACCCTAAGTGCACCCTCCCCGCCCACAATAGGTAACTGTTCTATAGGATAGAGAGAATCCAAATTGAGAGTTTCATCATCCCCCCCAGCTAAATTACATAATCCATTCTGCGTAAAGATTCGATTAATTGTTTTTAAGATCAAACGGTTCAGCTGCCTATCAGAATTATTATTCTCTTTCCTCTGAACAAGTAGATTGACCTCAGCTAATACCACATCCGCCTGCCCAGCAAACCGTTGAGCTAATACTAATAGTACTTCTTGGGCGGTGCTCCACTGCTTACAGTGTAGGGCAGCTTCCAATATCAGTAGAAAGGGACCAGCATGCGGGGGATCAGGGTGTTCAGCACATCGAAACGACGATAGGGAAGTCAATACTTTTGGCCAATCTTCATTCGCTGCATACCAACGCGCAATAGCCCAAGCCGCATAATATCTTTCTTGTTCTACTACGTCCGGTATTGCTGAGAGCTTCTCCAGCCGGGGCAAAAGTAACTGGTTTCCTCCTCGCCACAGATGGTACTCCCAGGCAAGTGCACGATTATGGTGCGGCCTTCTGCCCTCAAAACGCCCATGATTGATATAGTGCCCTAACGGATCAACCCCAGCTGCTGCAACATCTGGATAGGTTTGCAGATACCATTGGGAGTCGAAACTATCAAGGTCAAACAAGTCGCTGCCGCCCCCCTGACCAAGAGCTTTAGAGCATTTCCCACTAAGTCTGCGCCATATGCGCTTTATATTCAGCACGGTGTTTAGTTAGTTCAGCATGGGAGTGGTTGGCGACCCTCCTCCTTACCCATAGAGATATAGTGCACCAATGGATTAAAACCACTATCTTTTACATCCGGGTTACTATCCAGATACCACTGACTATCAAACTCAGGACTTGGATTACGCCCCTCATAGGCGCCCTGCTGCAAATAATGCAAAGCGGGATTACTTGCTAAAATTTTGTCATTTGCCACGTCGGGATAGGAGTGTAGATACCATTCGGCATTAAATAAGCCTGACTGGCTGATTTGGTCCAGCTCCTTTTTTTGCTTGCGTATTTTTTTGGCGTGCTTGCCGAAGGGTATGTTGATTTGAAAACCATAATTTTTAGATGGTAAACCCGTATCCGTTGTCGCTTCTTCCATATCGCCCCCCACTTCCATACGCAGGGCGGCCATTTCCTCCTCTTTTTCTTCTAGTAAACGAGTTAACATAGTCAACTCTTTAAAGCGTTCATCAACTGAATCTTTTGCACCTGAGAGCTCAGACTTTAGCGATTGCACTCTGAGCTGCAATTGCTGCTTTGTCTGTAAAAGGGTATCCCGCTCCATTTCGACTGACTTTAGCCCCTTCTCCAAGTGCTTACAACGGGAGTCAAGGTCTTTCCGGACTTTTTCTAAATCCTGTTTTGTCTGCAGGGCTTGCTGTAACTGCTTCTCGGCTGACTTGAGAGATTGCTCAAGCTGCTGGGTACGCTTCTGTGCTTTTTGCTCTTCTGTATTTTTCTTCGTAAGGTTTATCTGCAATTGGTCAACAATTACCGCTTGTCCCTCCTGAACTTTCTTTAATTCCTTAAGTTCAGCGCTTCGCTCCTGCAACTGAAGCTCCATAGTGCTTAGAGCACTCTGCAGTTGTTTAATGTTTTCTGCCGATTTACGCTCATTTTCTTCGTGTAACACTTCCAATTCAAGCTTCTGCTGCTTTACATCGTCGAACAATTCAGTAAGTGTTGACAGTTCATGGCAGCGCTTTTCTAGAGATGCACTTTTTGCTGCAAGCGCCTCCTCCAAAACATTAACTCGCTCTTCAAGCAGGCTCTTATTTGCCATAACATCATCCGAATTACACTTGAGTTCCGCAAGCTCTCCCTCCAGCTGTTCAGTACGATGTTGCGCCTGTTGCCACTCCTCATGCAGAGCCTGAGATCGTTTTTCCAGATCATACTTTTCTGTAGCAGCACGCTCAGACAAACTTTGGAAATCCGCAAGTTCTCGTTCCAACTGACTAGTACGAGCTTGATTCTGCTGCCACTGCTGCTGCTCTTTCTCTAGAGCAAACACTCGCTTAACCAGCTTATTTTTTTCCGCAGCAGTGCTCTGAAATTTATGCTCAAGTTCTTCAAGATTCTGCTTCAACTGCTCCACTAAACTTTGTGCCAGCTTCCGCTGTTCCTCTTCCTCTTCGAGTGCTTGTATCCACTCATCAAGCTCACTCTCTTCTGCCAAGGATCTCTCCAACTGATATTCAAGTTTAGCGAGATCCTCCTCCAGCTGCTCGGCACGATCTTGTGTCAGTTTCCAATGCGCCTTCTCTTTTTCTAAGTTCTGCACTCGCTCTTCGAGCTCACTTTTTTCCATAAAAAGGCTCTCGGATTTTCCCTGAAGTTCAGCGAGATCCCTCTCCATTTGTTTCGCATCACTCTGTGCCTGCAGCCACAGTTTCCGCTCCGCCTGCAACACTTTTAACTGTCTCTCGAGATCATTTTTCTTTGAAACAGTGCTTTCGAACTCTTGCTTAAGTTCCACAAGATTATTTTCCAGTAGTTCTACACGGTCTTGTGCCTGTTGCAACAGCTGATATTGCCTTTGTAATTTTTGTACCTGCTCCTCTAACTTCTTTTTTTCAAAAAGATTGTTTTCAAAATCGCGCTCTAGTATGGAGATATTTTTTTTAAGCTGCTCCGCACGATCTTGTTCTTGCCTCCAATGCACCTGCTCTTTTTCTAGTACCTTTACTCTTTCCTCAAGCTCATTTTTTTCCTCAACAAGGCTATCAGATTTTTTCTTGAGGTCAGCGAGCTCCCTCTCCACCTCTTTCGCATCATTTTGTGCCTGTTGCCACTGACTCCGCTCCCTCTGTAGTACTATCAACTGCTCTTCAAGATCATTTTTCTTTGAAACGGTACTCTCGCACTCTCGCTTAAGTTCCGTAAGATTCTTTTCCAGCAGTTCTACACGGCCTTGTGACTGCTGTAACAGCTGATATTGCCCCTGTAATTTCTGCACCTGCTCTTCTAGCTTATTTTTTTCTAAAGCACTGCTCTTAAACTCATATTCTAGTTTCGAGAGATCCTTCTTCAGCTGTTCCTCACGCTCTTGCGCTTGTTGGCGTAGCTGTTGTTCGCCTTGAAGTGTCTGCACTTGCTCTTTGAGCTCACACTTCTCTAAAGCAACATTCTCAGACTCATTCTCTAGTTTCTCGAGTTTCTTTTTAAGTTGATCTCCACAATCTTGTGCCTGCTGTCGCTGTTGCTCAGTCTCAATTAACTCCGATTTCAAAACATCGTTAATACTTCGTTGGGTATCCAGTGCCTCCTCTTGTCTTTTAAGAATAGTCTCCAGCTCCAACCGTTTCTGTTCACTTTCTTCCAGCCTTCCCGTTAACGCAGTAAGCTCTTGGCTCTTCTGCCCGCGAGACTCCCGCTCCTTAGAGAGTTCGGATTCCAGCAACCGTAACTGCTCTCCAAGCAAGCTAACTTCCTTCGCCTGTGACTGCCTCTCCGCTGTATCTCGAGCAATATCGCTCCGCAATTGCTCCAGTGCCTTGTTTCTTTCAGCCAGCTGTTTTTTTAGATCTTCCAATCGAGCAGAAAGCACAACCTCTTCTGTCTGTCGCTGCTCATTTAGCTCTTTCAAACGTTTCTGCTCAGACTGTGCCTTACTCAGTTCCTCAGCACTATACTCCGAGCGGATCTGATATTTCGCCAGTTCTTGCCGCTGTTCGGCACTGGCAGCCTGTAACTGTAAAAGCTGCTGGTTGCGTTCATTCACCTGCCGGTACTGATCATCCAAATGCTGACGCAGCTGCGCGACCTCGGATTTCAAGCCATCGCGCAACTCTTGCAGCATGCTGACCCGCTCAGCCAACTGACCGCGCTCTTGGGCATGCCGCTCCACGGCCTGCTCCATACGCAGACTGAAACCCGCCAACTCACGTCGTTTGGATTCCAGTTGGGTACAAGTATTTTCATAGTCTGCGCTCAATTGCTCCAGCTTACCTTCATGTTCTGTCAAGCTCGCTTCCAGTGCTTCTGTCTTCTGCTGGTATTCTCCGGCTTGCAGGGCATCTTTACAGGTCCGCCCCAAACGGGCAAAAACATCCCGTACCACTTGGCGGGCCGAGTTTGATTCGTTCCGCTCAAACAGCTTGGCAAGCAATGGACCCAACTTGCCCCCCACAGAGATAGCCCCCAACCCTTCACCGTGATGGAAGGTAAATGTGGAGTGCTCTTGTGCCAGCACTTCAAAAGTCCGGAAAGTCTCCGACCCCGGGCCCCGCTTCGAAATACTGGGCACCAGCAAAAGGCCGCAAGTGGACATTTTTGGCTTCCAGCGGGCCAACAGACCTTCCAGATCCTCTTCGACCGAGGAGTTCAGCAAAAGTAGGTCGACACTGCCGTCTTGAAACTGGCTCGCGGCCCTCATAGAGGAGTTATCAAGTAGAAAAGAAAAACTGTCAAAATGCTGAGCGTGATAAGCTCGTATCTCTGCCTGTAACGGAGAGACGCTCTCCCCATGTTCCTGGTAAGTTACATAACAGCTGGTATCTAACCGCAATCGATGTGCCGCTTGGCAGAGTGCGAAATGAGCTACGCCGGTTTCCATCCCCAGAGTCATCGCTATCCGGGGTTGGTGTGCCTCTATCAACCAGAACAAAAAGGGTACATGTTCTAACCATGGGGAAGGACGAAGATAATCCGGTCTCCAGAACATGGAACTCTGGGCCAGGGAATTGATTGCCGGTTTAATCGCCAGATCGGATTGCATTTTCGTCAGTTCCTTTGTCGAAATATATTTCTATTCAAAACCAATCAAGGTTAAAGGCCAGTCTTCTCTAGGGGGCTGTCACTTATAGAGCTTGCGAGACAATCGGCCCAAGTACTTCTCATAACTCAGATGCTCAAGTTCGATATCATGCTGCTCGGCCCCAGGGACACTGATAACTCGTCTGACTTAGCGAATAGATTCCACCATTGACGCATGTGCAGTTCTGCTTAAAAGATCACTAATAGCTAGTCAACAATTTAGCCCTGGTTACGATACTCCTACATCGAAAAACTTAACCCCAGGATCTCTGGAATACATTATCGTGAAATGTTAACTCAGCAGTTGATAACCAAGACGTGGATGAAATTTTGTCATTCAATCGAGTCAGACGCCCTAAGCCTTTTTCTAACGGATGGTATTCCAGCTCAAATTCATGGTCTTTCGCCCAGCGTTCACAAATATCCTTCTCCTCTTGCCGAATGGTATCGTCCATCCAAACTTCAGCCTTTGGGGAAAGCCGGTTCAACAACACTGGTAGTGCTGGGTAGCGACTGTACAAACAGGTAGCCCCTGGAGGGCCATCCACCCAAAGCAGGTCCACACTTTCGATTCCTTCAAGCAACGACTGCGGATACCAATGTGAAGGCTTCTCGGCTTCCTTGGAATTTAGGTGCTCACCCTCCCAGGGTTCTAAATCTCCAATGCGCAGATCTACCCACGACTGCAAATACTCAGCTTCCAGCGTCGCCAATGTCTGCGCACCATAATGATCACTATGCTCTATAGAGATTAATTTCCCCATACCGTTTTGACGTAGCGCATCGGCGATCACCAACGTGGAAGCTCCGCTACCAAACTCCACTATTACTTTAGGTCGGGAGGCCATGATATGTGTATGCAGACACAGTAGAATATCAGGAGAAGCCGCCCAGCCACGTAGTGGAGGTAGCTGCCCCTTGATGGCCAAGCGACGCTGCAGCCAGTTCAGACTTTCCAACTGCTTGTAAAGCCGATTCTGAACAGTAATCAAGTCACGAGTGAGCTTTTTAGCGTTTTCTTTACCGGCCTGGAGGAGTTTGCTTTCAAGACTCCCCAGTGCTCTAGCAAGGTCTTCCAATTTTTTTTCAGGCATAACAAGCGACAACTCCATAGAATATTTAATGTCCAGATACATAGGGCCAATTTGGTCTGGTATTCAATACCATTCTTATAAGAACAAGGGGCCCAATTTTAAGCACTGCTTGATAGTAGCCTGTTTGTTCTACTACTTGATCACTTGCCCCAGGCTACACTCCACTTGAAATACTGCTAGTCGATTAGTAGCAGCAAAAATATCCGGCAATTAAATTATCAGAACAAAAATAGCCTTCTATGAAGCCACTCATTTGAAGCAATGCTAACAACAGCAGATCACGAATTCAGTCACCTAGCCATAATCAGCAACGACCATAGCTATCTTCAAAACGAACAATGTCATCTTCACCCAGATATTCACCACTCTGGACCTCAATTATAACCAGCAGGATGGTACCCGGGTTCTCCAATCGGTGTTTATGACCAGCGGGAATGTAGGTCGACTCATTAGTTCGCAGCAGAGTATCTTCCTCACCGTTGACCACTTTGGCCGTGCCGCGAACCACTATCCAATGCTCACTCCGGTGGTAATGCATCTGCAAGGACAGTGAAGCTCCGGGCTTGACTTCGATACGCTTCATCTTGAAACCCTCGCCCTCTTCGAGCACGGTATAGGTGCCCCACGGGCGATGAACCGTGAGATGATGCTGATGTAATTCCCCCCCGCTTGCCTTGAGACGTTGCACTACATTCTTCACATCTTGACTTCTGTCCTTGTGGGCCACCAATAGAGCATCTGGGGTATCGACAATCACCAAATCCTCAACCCCTACAGCAGCCGTCAGGCGATCAGGGCTATGAATATAGGTATTACGGGCGCCCTCAAGCTCCGCATTCCCCGTCACGCGATTGAGGTCAGCGTCCGGTTCCACTAACTCCGCCATGGCCTGCCAAGAGCCGATATCACTCCAGCCCAGGTCACATGGCACCACCGCTACCCGTGAAGACTTCTCCATCAGCGCATAGTCAATGGAATCGTCCTTCACCATGCCAAAGGTTTCAGGCGTGAGCCGCGCCACCGTATGCCCCTCACCTTCACTGCGGCTAGAGGCCTCCAGGGCAACAGCCACACTGTGAACTAGATCTGGCGCATGTTGCTCCATTTCCTCAATCAGGCTACCAACGCGGAAGCAAAACATCCCTGAGTTCCACAGGTGGCGACCACCAGCCAGATACTCCTCTGCAAGTTCCCGGCTCGGCTTCTCTACAAAGCGTTCGACATTGAGAGCATTGCGGCCTGAAACGTCGCACCCCGCGGCCACCTCGATATAGCCAAAACCGACTTCGGCGTGAGTCGGCTGAATACCAAAGGTGACAAGGCGCCCTTCGGCAGCTACTTCGGAAGCTAACGCAACGGCCTTAGCGAAGGCGATCTCATCACGCACCAGGTGATCGGCAGGGAGTACAAGCATTAACGCTTCCTCTCCATAGTACTGCTGTAGCTCCAACGCAGCGGCACACACTGCTGGTGCTGTGTTGCGACCGAAGGGTTCGAGCAAGTAGTGAAGCGGCATTGAAGGTGAGAGTTCACGGTATTCATCCTCTATGCGAAAGAACAGCTCGCGATTAGTCACTGTCGTGACACTTCCTACTGAGCCAGTGGCTTTGCCGCGTAGATACGACTTCTGGAGCAGAGAAAGCCCATCCTCCATTTTAATGAATGGCTTGGGGTTGGCTTCTCGGGAAACAGGCCACAAGCGTGAGCCAGCTCCACCTGCAATAATTACGACATTCATTATTTATACGCCTAGTCACATTCTTTATTGGTAATCAATCCACGAAACAACTATTAGAGTAATAAGCCGTCAAAGCTATACTCTGGAAACTTCTCAAAAAATGGAAAATTCATTTTGTAAACCAACTCAATGTCATCTTTATCGTAGTAATCCTTGTATGTCTTATTTTTATCCATAGCACCCGTCACATTAACCCTTTCAATTTTCACAAATTCAGGGATTTCTAGCCTTCTCTTTAACTCCTGAAAATCTCTATCAACATTTTCTTGATGAATGTAAAAATCTATATCAACATGAAAATCTTTTTGAATCTCAAAGGGCTTACTCCCTAATTCTTGTACAAGATATTGCTTAAAGGTTTGCCTTGCACACCTCTTTATACTGTAAACATACTTCTTTCGATCTTCATCAGGGAGTTTATTTATCCAGGAATTTGGATCATCGACCTGACGCAATCTACTAGTTTTATTCCTTAAGTATTTTGCGACATGAAAACTAAAAGGATTTCTAACACCAACCACTTTATATAGCTGCCCCTTATTTTTTAGAAGACCCTGCTCTTCCATTTGAACAACCGTGGAATGTTTCGCCGGAACAACCCTCCTCCCACCCTTTATAATATTTGACTCCGGGTAAAACTTTCCTAACGAGTAATTCTGGAAAGCTTTGATAAATGCAGTTGACCCTGTTGCAGGCGCAGAAAAAAACAAAAGACCATATTCTTCAACCAAGAAAGCCATAAAATTAAACCCCGCCCAAGTCAATAAAAGCAATTTTTTATATTTGAACGAAGAGCTGTCATAGCAAGCTCCGCACGCTGCCTAAGTAATCTAACACTCGCCCAGGGGATAACAGGGACATATGGATGAACACGATCAGGAAGCGTAATATCACTCAAAGAAGAAAGAAGCTCCCTTCTTTCTATCACGCGCATTAAATTTCTGCTCTTGTCCGTTGCCGACAAAACAACACTAGGAATTCCATAATTAATCGCAACTACAGTACCGTGAAACTTCATGCTAGCCAGCATATCGCAAGAGGAGATTTCTTGGCATAACTCATCTAAGGACTCAGAGTAAACAAGCTCTTTTCCCTCAACATCTAAATCAACTGCACGAGATAAGTCTCTCTCTCCCACGTCGCCAGAGCCGAGAATTATATGCTTAACTTTAAAGCCTTCAGAAATCGCCTTATCAGCTAGCCGCTTTACTTGTGTCAAGTCATCGGGCGAACCCTTTCTATCACGAGTAACAATACCAAAGTACTTTTCACTTACTTTAACTTTTGTCGGCATAGACAAAGCAAATACGATATCTGCACTATGTTCAACCTTAAGACTGGGAGATATGTTATTCTTTATCCACGCTGCACTTTCCCTATCCCTAACGTTAATACTCATGACATTTTCATGGGAGAGAAAATTCTTATACCTTTCTAAAATATGAGCCTTACTTTCCCTCCATGTTGGAACACCTACACCGATAATAAACACCGGCTTGGTCAAATACTCGTCTCGCCAATATAAATCTGACATAGCCCATGGGATAATTAAGTCTCCACCACCAATTACGATTGCATCTACCTCATCAACAACCTCTTCAATTGCCTTAGAAAAGTAAGGTTTATAGGTAAAATCATTCATCACTTTCAAATCATATTTATCACCCAGCCACTGCTCGAAAACCTTTACAAAAAGCTCATCACCGAAGTTACCCCACCCAAAAAAACCAACTAAACCAATTTTTCTTCTTTCACTCATACAAACCTCTATTGCGCTACTAACTTGTAAACATTATTAAAAAACATTTCCGAAACTCTTTTTGGATATAGTTCTTTTCTTTTTCTCCTCACAAAAGGCCTCAGATCTGCGCTACCTACGCATAGCACTCTCTCCATCGTCTCAATCAGCTCGTGATCGTGATTAATGCTATATCCAAAAGCGCAGTTTGCCTTTATCAAGTCAGCAAATCCTCCTTCATCAGGGCCAATCACAGGCAACTCGAAAGTCAAAGCCATTAAAGCAGCTCCGGAATTCATTGTCCTACGATAAGGAAATACAGCAACATCTGATGATCTAAAGCAAACTTGCAATTTCTCATGCGGGACCGGAGTCATATCCAGGATAACATCGTCTTTTCCCTCTCCCCAGATCCTTATTTTTTCCACCAACTCTTTATCAGACGGTAGACCGGCAATAATCAGCCTTACTTTATTCTGCGACCTCCCCCTTATGCTGTCATAAGCAGCCATCAGGCGGTCATAACCCTTGTAAGCCATAATCGCGCCGAAGGAGAGAAAGACAAACTCATCCTCAGCGATTTGTAGCTGTCTTCTTGCCTTTTCCCGGGAGATTTCATCCGGTTGCGCCCCTTCATAGGTTGGGTGAGGGACAAGAAACATTTTGTTTTCATCCAGCGTGTAGTACTGCTCTGTCAATTTTGCACTATCACTGGCCATCACATGTAGCGCATCGGCCGCATCCGCCATCAATTGGTGGATTTTCCTATCTTGTTTTTCCCAGACGGTTTCATGCGGCATAACATTGTGAACAGTCCAGACAATTTTGTGACCATTCTCCTTTATCCTCTGAATCAGTTTTTCCCAATAAATTACCGCTTCATTAGCTTCATCTTCGGTCTTGGCTTGCTTAGTTTTGTCATGAAGCCAATGAAAATGGCAAACCACTCTACCTGGCCAGGGAATTACTCCACACAAGTCGAGTTTATGGATAGGTAATATACTAATGTTAAACTTATCATGGGCGGAGTACAGCAATGCCTGGTATTGGTTTCTCTGTGCCACCGGCCCATAGGCAAGTACGAAGTGGTCATCAGAGTTGTCAAAAAGCTCTGAGTTAATTACGTTGCGATTTTTGGATAGCTCCGCACAGCTCTGCCAAAGCTTTTCGGGAAGATCGATGACATTAAGCATGAACGGCCTCCTTTTCATCTTTTTTTGCCTGTGCTATTAAACGGTGATAAATTGACTCATAGCGTTTCGCATTGGCACTCCAGGTACGTTCCGCAAAAACCCACTCCCTTGCCGTTCTCACTTTTCTCTTCCGCATGGCCGGATCATTGATATAGCTCTGCAGCTTCTCAACCAAACTTTCCACATCCGCAGGCTTGGCGACAAGTCCTCTCTCCTCATTGGTTCCCACAATCTCTTTCAAGGCAGGAAGGTCCGTGACGATGATAGGCCTCTCCAACGCCATAGCTTCGTAAGGTTTGAGCGGCGTAACCCAATCTGCGGCATAGTCAGGGATACGCGGGATAACGAACAGGTCAATCGCTTTGTAGTAGGAGTCAATCTCACTGTGATCGACTTCCCCCGGAAAGCAAACCAATGTTCCAAGCCCCAACTCGGCGGTTAACTGTTGCAGGCTGTCACGCTCTGGGCCACTTCCAACTAACAGCCCTCTGATATCCAATCCTGTTATTTTTCGCAGCTCATGGATCGCCCTGATGAGGTATTGATGTCCTTCACGGCGAGACATGTTCGAGATGTAGCCCACAACAAAGTCAGCGCCCTGAAGCTCCGGGAGTTCTGCCGGCTTAAACTCTTTCCCTAAGTACTTGGTTTCATCAATGGCGTTCGGCACAACCTCGATCTTTTTCGGAGAAATTCCGCGTTCTATGAGTATTTTCTTCATGCTGTAGGAAATCGTTGTCACAAAATCCGCCTCAGCCATACAAAAATCCTCCTTAATCACCCTGAGCTTGGTTTTCTCAAGACTCATAACGTCTTCGCGTACAGGTGTCCATGTGTGTTCATGAAAAGACCTAACTTCATACAGCAGGGGCAAACCCGTAATCCTCTTTAACGCCAAGGCTTGAAGCGCGAGCTCATACCCACGCACACCTGAGGCGGCATGGATTACGCTAGCTCCTCGAAACTTTAGAATCTTGGCAATATGAAACGCCGAATAGGTCGTACGGTCGGGAAGCGATACCCCTCTCAGGCCATCTGTATTGGCCCCGATTCTAAAATGCTCAATTCCTTTAATCTCCTCATGATTCTTTGAATGGGAGATGCCAGCTGACTTTGGGTACCCAATAGGGGTGATGATGTACGGATCAATACCAATTCTTTGCTGGGAGAGTGCTGTGTTCAGGCAGCGGATAGCCCCGCCAGTATTTTCATAGGGATAGGCTGTCTTGTGCAGGTGAGCCACCGTCAGCTTTCCTGTCTCTTTCACCTTGACGATTTTATCGCCGAAGGTTAAATCCGGCACCCAAGCGCGATCCAGCTCCACCATCTCCTGAACCGCCCCATTAAGTTGTAACAAATCGTTCGGGTGTTTGGACAGTTCATATCTGTAATTCAGCAATGCAAGCCGTAAGCTGGTGGCACCTTCCTTGTGGACAAAGGCCTCCACGGCTTTAATCCATTGTACGCCCGGTATCGCCAGGCTGATCCAACAGGCCACATCTTCAATTCTGACTTTTCCTATCTTTGCTTTTTTTAACTGCACTTTTCCATTGGTGCTAAAAGAAACAATATCTACATCAATCTTGCTTATCCCTTCAGGAAGGGTGAACGCTAGCACTCGGCGAGGCCCTTTGGATATCGACGTGTCAACATACAGATACTGTGGGTACGCTCTAGAAGACGCGAAGCCTGGCAGCTTTTCTTTCAGCCATTTTCCCTTGGCATCCAAAAACCTGAAGCTTGCGACTATTCCTTTGGGGTTACCTCCCGCTTCATCTTCAGCATCTAGTTCAAGGTAATACTGTCCACTAACCTCGATTTTTTTTTCAATGGTATAGATTCCTTTTGGTGACAGTGTCGCTACTGGAGCACGGAGCAGTGTTGTACTGCTAGCCTTATGAATGACTTCAAGAAACGCATTCCAGTTATCACTGTCTTCCGGATAGAGGTAGTAGCTTTGATCGGAAAATTTCTGGCAGGCTTGCTCTATAGCATATTTTTCAGCAAAATTCATACTCGAAAAATAGCTCGGAATATCTTTATTCAGAAATATATTACTGTAGTAAAGCTGCTCTTTAATAACTGGCAAAGACAATTTCTTTGCAGCAATTATTGCAGGTAACGAAGAAGTAAAATCGCCAGCAGCAATAACGATTGCTGGCCGATGCGCCCTGAAGACCTTGATGTAAATCTCCACATCAGCTTTCAGACGAGAGTCTGTATACTTTGAGTTAGTACCCTCTAAACTCAAGCTCTGGATGTACGGAACGCCGCCCAACATAGTTTCGCGCTGCAAGGTCTCATAACTACTATTCACCTCTCGAAATTGCTCACATCTCACGAAGCATAGAGGTTCAAAGCCACTTGTCTTGAGTGATTTCGCTACCTGATGTGTTCGCTTGGCGTACCCGTTCTGCGTGCAATTCTGACCATGACTGACAACTAAAGCCACACGCCCTTGAATGGGTTCAGCAATAGGTCTAGTAGGCTGTTCGAGCATCTGGTTAGCCAAGTGGATAATGTCGCCTACATTAATGGCTGAATTAGCCTGGATGACTTGCTCGCTCTCCGGGTTCTCATCCCGCAATACCTTTGACAATGCCCTCACTTGTTCAATCATTGTCAGTATCCTGGGTGAAGGCACAGCATCTCTCATTGCCTTTCGAATACTATTCACCAAGCTATCCGCCTTATCTGCCTCAAATATGACTATATCGTCATACTTAGCCGCAGTTTCTGCCAAAGCGACCACATCAGACACCACCAGCCTCTTACCATATGCCAGCGCCTCAGTCGTCTTCATTGTCGAAACCAATTCGCACACAGGTAGTTTCTTTCGCGGGATCACCACCACATCAATCAGTGAGTAATAGTCTGAAATATGCTCGTGAGGCACGCGGCCTACTTGGATCAGCCAGGGTTTGTCCGCTAATACTCTCTGAGCACCAACAATTAAATTTACTGGCTGTTCATCTCCCACCAGCAGCAGCTTGAATTTCTCGCCCTGCTTGCTCAGCTCGATACAGGCATCAATAAGTGTATCCAGCCCCTCATAAAAGTTGAAGCTGCCCACATAACCCACCACCTTGTCATCTGGACTAATACCCAACTGCTTCCTAAACGCCGGATCAGCACTTTTGATCTTGGGCGGCTCACTGATGCCGTTGGGTACGATGTGGATCTTGTCGATATCCACACCACGTCCAGCCAGCTCTGTCTTCATTGGCTGGTTGAGTGTGAATACTTTTAAGGCACGCCTGCCAAGGAAAGCCTCACGCTCAGCCTCAATTTTAAATGCCGGGCTATTCTCAAAGCCTGGCTCGCGTGCCGCTCGAGAAAGCTCCGAGAAATCCCGTACTTCATTATAAAAAGGCAAACCAAGGCGCTTGGCCACAATCCATGCAGGCAGTCCTACGATATAGTCAGAAGCAGCCAGTACCGCCGCAGGTCGATAAACTTGAAATAACTCAGCAAAGCACGCCACGCTGGTTTCCAGGTGAGCCCTCTCATCATTAGGAGGTCGATCTTTAAGCCATCGGCTATGGATATATCGCACCCCGTTAACTATTACTTCCGGCGCTACTGAATTTTTTTTAACGTCCAATTCCCACGGTCGTCCAGGACGAACAAAACATAGCGTGTCGAAGCCGTGTTCATTCAGGGCTTTGGCAATTCCCTGGGTTCGCACCGCATAACCATTACTGGCATAACTTTGTCCATGGCTAACCATGTAGGCTATGCGGTCAGAAATTGGGGAATACACTCCATTCACAGAGTAATCTGCAAGTTTTATAGCGTGTTTTAACAGTACATCCATAAAAAATCCTGTCCGGCGGTTAGCAAACTGACGAAAACAGTTAGGTGTGAGTGGCCAGAATGGCTCGCTCGAGAATTAGCTAAGAAGACCCACGGCGTCGATGACGATGCTCTTTGCTGCCACGGATTCAATGTGCTCCATAAAAGGGCTGTGCTTGACCAGTACACAGACCACATCTGATTCAGATAATGACTGCTCTAGAGAGGCAAGCTCAACATTCATGTACTTGAGGCTTCCGGGCAATGAATTAATATTGGGCTCGACAACCTGTACTTGGCAACCGAGTTCAGCAACGGTATTTGCAATACTCAACGCAGGGCTTTCCCGGAGGTCATCAATATCCGGCTTAAATGCAATGCCCAGACAGGCCACGGTAATATCGCGAGAGGTATAACCCGGGTTTTCCTGATGCAACCGCTGTAGAGCTTCTTTGACCTGGTTCAGTACCCATTGGGGCTTATCCTCGTTGACTTCACGCGCAGTGCGGATCAGTTTCGCCTCTTCAGGACAAGAATCGACAATAAACCAAGGGTCTACTGCTATACAGTGACCACCAACCCCCGCTCCAGGCTTAAGAATGTCGACTCTCGGATGCCGGTTCGCCAGGGAGATCAACTCCCATACATTAATATCCAGCTTATTACAGATAACAGATAACTCATTGGCAAAGGCGATATTCACATCCCGAAAACTATTCTCGGTAAGCTTGGTCATTTCGGCAGTGCGGGCCGAGGTAATCAGACACTCCCCCTCCACAAAAACCTGATAGAGGGCCTTGGCTACCTCCGAGCACTTTGGTGTCATGCCGCCGATTACACGATCATTCTCAACCAGTTCACGAACCACATGTCCAGGGAGTACCCGCTCTGGGCAGTGGGCTATACGGATGTCTGAGAGCTCTCCATGTGTCTGAGGGAAGGTTAAGTCAGGACGGGCATCTGCAAGCCATGAAGACATTTTCTCAGTCGCTCCCACTGGTGAAGTCGACTCCAGTACAACTAGATCACCAACTTTTAACACCGGAGCCAAAGCTTTGGATGCCGCCTGAATATAACTGAGATCCGCCTTGTGGTGTTTCCCCTCGTCAACTGAAATAAAAGGTGTGGGAACAGCGATCATAAATGCATCAGCTGGTTGAGGCTTAGTGTTTGCGTGTAAATAACCTTCTGTCACTGCCGCATGTACAATCATGTCCAATTCAGGCTCTACGATATGAATATGACCGTTATTGATCGTATCCACAGCATGCTGGTTTACATCTACACCAATCACTTTTTTGCGTCTTGAAGCGATAACAGCCGCTGTAGGCAAACCAATATATCCCAAGCCAATGACAGAAATAGTTTCGAATTTCATAAATATCCCTATATATAAATTCTTCCCACTCACCAGACATAAAGAAGTTAATTTTTTTACCGTTATCCCTTACTCATTAGCTTTTGATAATCGACTAGAACTTTCATGATCCGGTAGCATGCCTCACCATCACCATAAGGATTATGTGCGAAACTCATTTTTTTATATTCTTCACTGTTAGTAAGCAGAGTGGTAATTTCCTGGGTAATAATGCCGATCTCAGTCCCAACCAATTTTACAGTACCTGCCTCAACAGCTTCGGGGCGCTCAGTGGTATCCCGCATCACTAATACGGGCTTCCCTAATGATGGAGCTTCTTCTTGAATACCACCAGAGTCGGTCAAAATAATGTTTGATTTATTCATCAGATAAACAAATGGCAGGTAATCTAAGGGCTCAATCAAGTGTATATTTTCTATATTCTTTAACAGGCGATTAACGGGTTCAAGGACATTCGGATTCAAGTGAACCGGGTATACTATTTGACATTCTGGGTGATTATTGGCTATTAATACCAATGCTTGGCAAATACGTTCAAATCCACCACCGAAGCTTTCTCGTCTATGTCCAGTCACCAAAATTAGTTTTCGTGTTTCATCAACGAATCTAAATTTCTCATGCATTTCCTCGAAAATCGATTGATCGCTATCTAGCTTACTCACTATCTGCATTAAGGCATCAATTACTGTATTTCCAGTAACAAAAATCTTATCCTCACTTACTCCCTCCCTTAACAGGTTGTTTTTTGATTTTTCCGTTGGAGAAAAGTGTAGCGCTGTCAATACTCCAGTAAGTTTTCGATTTGCCTCTTCAGGCCAGGGTGAATAAAGATTACCCGTACGCAGCCCCGCTTCAACGTGACCAACAGGTATTTGTTGGTAATAAGCTGCTAAAGTGGTTGTAAACGTTGTTGCAGTATCACCATGTACCAACACTATATCTGGCTTTGCTACTTTCAATATTTCACGCATTTCCTGTAAAATGGCTGTACTTATATCAGTTAGATCCTGGCCCGGTCTCATCAAATTTAGATCATAATTCGGACTCAGTTCAAAAAGACTCAGTACTTGATCTAACATTTCTCTATGCTGTGCCGTTACACAGATCTCCACATAAAATCTAGGATCACTCTGAAGCTTCAGAGCCAGTGGTGCCATTTTTATTGCTTCGGGACGGGTTCCAAATACAATAAGTACATTCATATAAGTATTCCTTTACAAAAGCAAAATCTACACTTATCCATCCATAATCTGATATTCAAGCTCATGGCAACGACGGACATACTTTTCCAGAAGGCGTTGCGTTTCATTTAACTGGTAGACCACAGTATTCTTTGATTGTGCTTGTAGTTCACCTTCTTCACGAACTAAAATTTTACTTACATCAACACGATTCTCTCTTTTTGTATTCCATCCATTTTTTTTAACAGGGTGTATTTCCCTTCCTTCATGACGACCAAAACGTAAATAGTGAACTAGAGGATTTTGGTTACTCTGTACCACGTCTGGATAATTTTCTAGATAACTAACACCGCAAAATAAAGCTGAAGGACTTCGCCCCATTCGCCAACCATAGCGAAGGTAATGCTGTTCAGGCGTAAGCTTTATGCTCTCAACGTCTGAATGCCGAGATTTATACCAATCAGCATCAAAGAGAGGTGAATCCTTCAGTAATTGGACCTGATATTTCTCATCCATGTGATTTCACCATGAATTATCAATTAAAAACTTGAGCCTTGAAGTCAATTAATATTGGTTAATACCGCTCAATAACAGACTTATAAATGACATCGTCAAAAAACAAGAAAAACAGTCAATCAACTTAACTAAAATATTACCTTATGGATACAGCGAAGTATTTACATTCAAGATTATCGTCAACCTTTACTGGGCTTTCATGGAAGCTGAGCTATGCAACACAAAATTTATCACTGAGCGGTGATCAAATTTTTTATATATTTTTCCGTAAAAAATGGCTAAATTGCTCGAAATTTATAATAGGCAATATCTTTATAACCATCTTAGACGAAATATTACTCCTTATATTACTCTACTGAGCATCTATTTCATAAATTAAAATCAATATTTGTTAAACAGTGCATGCTCTTTATATTTACCCATAGAGAGAAAAATTATCTAGTAAATCAACTTACATACTAAATGTCTAACTAAAAAGGCGCCAAACTTTCTAAGTGTTTATCCATTAGTACCAAATTGCCTTATTTTAATTTCAATATTGATATATTTTGACTTATTCATTAAGGATAAAGGTCAAATATAATTTACTTGATAGCTAAGCGGTCAAAAACCTTATTTTTCCCATAGTTTCATAATAATTCAAATTTATATTTGACTATCTATCTGCAAAATGGTAGAGGCAGTTCTACTGCACAAGAAAACCTTCAGCGCCCAAAAGCATGATCCCTATGGGATTCATCCAATAGTCTTATCAGGTACTCTCCGTAACCACTTTTCATTAATAGCTTGGCTTGGCTCATAAGTTCATTGGCAGAGATAAATCCCTTACGAAACGCCACCTCTTCTGGACATGCAATTTTAAGACCTTGCCGGCGCTCAATCGTTTGTACAAAATGCGCAGCCGCGAGTAAATTATCATGAGTCCCAGTATCTAGCCATGCGGATCCGCGCCCCATTAATTCAAGATTGAGCTCTCCACGATCAAGATAAATTTTATTTAGATCAGTGATTTCCAGTTCTCCGCGGCTACTTAACTTGATTTCTCTAACTAGTTCACAGACTTGATCATCATATAAATACAAGCCAGTAATCGCATAATTAGACTTTGGTTTTATAGGTTTTTCCTCAACGCTGACGACTTTACCATTGTTATTTAACTCAGCTACACCATAGATGCTAGGATCAGCGACTCGGTAACCAAATATCGTAGCGCCTTCATATCTCGAACTAGCTTTGTTTAATAGATCACTAAATTGGTGTGCATAAAAAATATTATCTCCTAAAATTAAGGCACTAGAGTGATTGCCGATATGAGCTCGACCTATAATAAAAGCTTCAGCAATACCGTTTGGAGAAGACTGTATTGCATAGGTTAAGTTTAATCCCCACTGAGATCCATCCCCCATTAATGCTTGAAATAAACTCTGATCTTGTGGTGTAGTAATAATTAGAATTTCGCGAATACCTGCCAACATTAATGTCGTTAGCGGATAGTAGATCATCGGCTTATCGTACACTGGCATCAGCTGTTTGCATATACCTTTTGTCAGTGGATACAATCGAGTGCCAGTTCCACCCGCTAGAATAATTCCTCTGCGTCCAGTATCAGTAGTATCCACAAATCCTCCAATTAATTTTGGTTTTAGCTAGTGGTTATAGTGATATGGAACGAATCACTAATTGATAATTGACCAACAAATCATTGTCAATTCGAATTCTTTAGATACAAGATTGTTCGGGAAACTTTATAACTAGCTTTTTTCAATCATCTAGAATGAAAGAACTGCTGCTGCACCTACAGCTATTCGGTAAAGAATTTCGGTAACATCTTTAGTAACCTGTAACTCACTGGAATGGATCTTAGGCATCACCATGATCTCATCGCCTGGTCGGAGTCTGCTTCCCAGTCGATTATCGAAGTCTCCGTCATCAATACGACTGATAGTTCCATCTAGATGTAAGATGACTAGTTCATCACGATTAGCATTATTAGCAAAACCTCCTGCTAGCTCTATATAGTCCTCCAAAGTATGTTTTCCATTATAGACAAGAGAGGTTGGAAAGATTACCTCTCCCACAACAGATATCGTTGAGGACTTCAAGGGGACTATCAACTGATCCCCATCCTCTAATATCATATCAATAGCATTAGGATTATTTGCAATAACCACTTGACCTCTGGGTTTTACTTTCCGGGCCTGCTTAATAAAATTTTGTATCATCAAGGCATTATCTTTTTGCGCATCTTTTTCAATATCAGTATTCGGTTGTCGTGTTAAAACTTCCATCTGTAGGGCATCTAAAGAACGATCTAGCGCGGCGCGCTGCTTCTCAGCAACACTTTTACGATAGAGCTGAATTGAATTTTTATCTGCATTCTCACGATATCTCAATTGCTCCAATAACTCTTCCAATGTTGCACCATAAGGTAAAATATAAGTTGCAGGTCCATCTAATTCACCAGAAACTTGAATTGAGATTGAGTGCACATCATTATCGCGAACCAACTCAACCAGGGCTCCAGGATATAGTTGAGTCGTCATTGCTTCATTCAAGGGAAGATAACTTGCCTGTTGTACACCATCTAAAACCTGGGTTATACGAGCAAAATTTGCTTGTGGATCAGGCTTGCTCACAAGTAGCATCTCGCCTAGCTGTGTATAAGGTCCATTAAATTCCATTTGTGCTGCCTGTTGAACGGCACCCTCAACCGACACTGAACCTTTACGAGCGCCGACAACAATCACATCGCCACTTCGTAGCTGTAATGCAGGCATTAGCCCCTCAACTAAAAAACTATATAAATTAACTTGTTGAATCAGTTCTCCATGGCGCATCACTTTGATATCAACAAAACTTCCACTTTGTGGGTCTATACCATCAGCACTATCTAAATAATAAAGAATGGAATCAGAATTAAATCCATTATAGAGGCCAGGTTTTTTCACATAACCCGTAACAAATACCTTAACTGGCTGGCTAGCTTCAAGGTTTGCATAAGCTTGTACATTATTCTTAAAAACTCGCTTCACATGGCGTAAGACGAAGTCATTTAATGACCCATTCTTGATTCCAGCAACATGCACAGGTCCAACCTCAGGAACAAAAATATTTCCCTTGGGATCTACTGGTAAAGTTGCACTAAAGCTGTAGGCGCCCCAAAGCTGTAAGTTGATCTGATCACCAATGGTGATTCGATAATCAGGATTAAAGCCATTGAATGGCTGATCTTTAAAAGCTCCCTGAAAAAGGGACTGTCCAAATACTGGCACTGCCGAATCAATTTCTTTGCTTATTGAGTTTAATTCATCAATCTGTTGAGTTTCCAGTGCAAGTGCTCTACCATAAATAAGCATTGCCAATAGGCCAATATTTAACCCTAGAATTTTTATATTCTCAGCAATCATGATTCTAGCTTTATTAATAATTTTTCCAAAAAGGCAGTATTTCTCTGCCCGCCTATTTACTTTTATTAATGCACTTATAAACATGAATCACATCCGATGATCTCGAATACTGGCATCAAGCATCGTTCCTATGCCATACAGCAATAATAGTATTATCATTAAACTTACTAGGTTATAGATTTTATGAGGATATTCAGCTTCCTGTGCAAGAGAAGGCTGAGTAACTACCATGAGGTGCTTTAACTTCCCAGAAGCTTCCATGCGCGCAGTTTCCAGCGCTTTCAGGGAGGCTGCATAAGCATCAGTTGCAAATTGCAAGTCCAATTCCAAGTTCTGAAAATGGGCACCTAGTGTATTGAGACGTTGCTCTCCTTTCTCATCGCCGATACCAACTAACCTAATTTTCTCTAGCTCAATTTGATTTTCCAAAGCTCCAATTTCTGATTTCATCGAAATTATCTGAGAAGAATCTGCATTTAAATAGCTTTTAGCTGCTGTAAGTTTGGCACGTTGTTCAGCTAAACGGGTCTCCAGCCCATGAATAATACTACTAATTCCCCTTGTTAATTCTTCAGGACTCACTACATTATTACTATTTTGAAAATCTAAAATATCTTGCTTTGTAACACGCAACTTATCTTGCATGATATCTACTTCACTCTTTACGAATGCAACTTGTTTTTCTGCAAGTTGATTACTTACTGAATTAACAAAATCTTCAGCTTTTTGAGTAACAGTTTCAACAAGTAATCTTGCAAAGGCTGGATCAAATGCCTGCATTTCTATAGCAATAATACCAGTAGCCTCATCATGACCTACAGCAATATGTTCACGGTAAAATTCTAAATATTCTTCTTGTGTTGCATTTTTGGATAGGCGAGAAAATATATCGTGAATATTACTCTGATAGTAATCTTTTAACTTAAGCTCCACATCAAGAAAAAGAGCCATATCTAATGATCGAATATAATTTACAACTAAGAAGGTATCTTGGTTATCTACACCCATACCAGGAATTAAAAAACTCATTGCAGAGGTTGAAACCCGCGAAGATGCTGTATCTTTTACAATAAGTTGAGTTCTACTCACGTAGCGCTCAGACACCCAAAAAAAGTAATATAGACTCACAAAAAATAAAGGTAATATTACAAAGAGAAAAAATAGAGAATATTTTTGGAAAAATACAAGTAAACCTAACTGGCTTCTTGCGTTTTTAACACGAGGCTTTAAGTCACTAATTTTTTGACAAAATATTAAAAATAGGTTGGGTAATATGTTTTTCTTTGTTTTCACTGCTAAAGTATTTTTAACATCTGTATTCATTTTTTATATAGTCACTACATTTGCTACTTCATTATCTTCTGCTTGAGAGTTTGGCAGCCCAGCTTGATACATGCCAATAGCCTCATCGATAGAATGGCATACCCTTACCTGACCTTCTTCAATATAGATACCTGCATCACAATTTTTCTTTAATGTAGTCATTGTATGAGTTACAATTATGAAGTTTGAAATTTTTCTTTTTTCAGCTATTACCCCTTCACATTTACTCCTAAAGTGGGCATCACCAACAGACATTACTTCGTCAACCAAATACACTTCAAAATCCACAGCGATACTTAGACCAAAGGCTAAACGTGAACGCATTCCTGAGGAATAACTCCTAACCGGAGCATCAAAGTAATTGCCAATTTCTGAAAACTCCCTTACTTGATCCATCACTTTGCGCTTTCTATTCCCCCAAATTCCATGAATTCCACAAACAAAAGCAACATTCTCTCTTCCTGTCATACTTCCCTGAAAACCACCTGACAGGCCCATAGGCCAGGAGATTCTTTGATTAGATAATACTCGACCAGAATCTGGGTAATCGATTCCTCCCATAATCTTTAAGAGGGTGGATTTACCAGCTCCATTACGACCTAGGATTCCTATATTTTTCCCTTCAGGAAAAATGGCATTCACATCTTGGAAAAGAACTTTTCGCCCATGAGGAGTACGAAAAGACTTGGTAAGATTTTCAAGCTTAATCATTGACTGCGAATCAAGTCACGCCAATAAGCCCGATATACGAGAAGTCCTAGGGAAAGCATGGCTACTGATGAGAATATAAAATATTTAAAATTAGAAAATTTTCCGTCATAACTTGCAAATAAACCTTCACGCGTCAACTCGATAACATGCACTAAAGGATTCCAAATTAAATATTGATGGTATTCTGCTGGTATCTGCTCTAACGAGAAAAAAACGCCTGAAATAAAATACAAAGGCCGAACAAACAAAGAAAGAACTTTCGATAACTCTGGTAGTTTTTCTCCAACAACACACATAGTCAGACTTACCCCAAGGGCAAAGCAAAAGAAGAGCACATTAACTTCAACCAGTAATAGAAAATCTCCAAAAGCTACCTTGATTTCAAACCAAGCTAAAATACTCAACAAAGTAATCATGCAAAGTATATAGATTGCAAATTCTAACAAAACCCTACTAAGCACAGCATCAAAGGGTCGTAACTGGCGATAATTGAATAAACCTCGATTAGAAGAAACTGCTGCGAGCCCCTTGGTGAAACAGTGACTGAAGAATAAAAATGGGGCAATTCCGCCAAGCATAAATAACGTAGTTGGAATTCCAGGATAGAAATTTCTTCCGCGAAAATTGAAGATTGCAGCTAGCATCATAATATGCAGGGCCGGTTCAAGCAGTGCCCATGCATACCCTAAGCGCCATTTTCCGAAACGGGTTTTTATCTCACGTACAAGTAGGGCATAGATCACATCCCTTTGAACTTGCCAAATTGTACGTGTAGTGGAGGGTCTCATAGCAACGATTTATAGATTAGTAATTGACAAATATATTTTGTTATTTTGAACAATGCTAACGTCACGTTTATTTATAGCTAAATTTCCCGATAATGCCACCAAAATTTTATGTTGGCGCTATACTCAACTATAAATTACAAAGTGAAACTTAATTTGACGTGTAAATGATCCAAGAAGCTGAAATATCACGTAATGATAAGACTTTTTGTACATCAGTATCATTTATGAAATTGCCCCTTTCAACGATTCTTATGCAGTATCCATGACTTGCCATAGGGTGAATATTATATCGACATCCATAAAACCTGAACTCTAGAGATGGCACTTAAAACTTTTTCTAAATACCTGATTTTACTACAAGCCAGTTTGCACTGTTATATACGCAAAGCACACATATCAAAGTTAGAGATGATTTAGACAATATTACTCTGACTAATATAGTTACATCTGAAATAAATTTTTACCCCAAAATTAAATTTAATCTGATTGTAGTGGTCTAATCCTATCGGACACTTTGCTAAGATGATAAAACTACCAATCGAGGTTAAGTATGACAACAAAAGGTACACGTCGGCATTTCAAGCCGGAGCCCAAGAAAGACTCCGTAGCCCTAATCTCCGAGCAAGGGTATTCGATTTCTAAGGCAGCTGAAGCACTTGGAACCACCACTAATAATCTACGACGCTGGATTAAGGGTCTGAAGCATGAATAAACTGGTGTGAGACTGGGCTCTGATGAGCGAGCTGAGTTAGACCGGCTGCAACATGAGGTAAAGCAGTTGCGTATAGAGAAGGAGATTCCAAAAAGGCCAGTGTAGGTTCAACCTATCAAGTGTAGTAGTTCAGACTTGATCTGACAGTTACCGGTTTTTCAGAAGGTGCTCTGTCAGGTCAAATTCAGTTTACGAGTTTCTCCTCCCAGATACTTTTACCCTCTTCAAGGATTGCCATCGGTGTGCGACCACAAAACTTTTTACCCTGATGAACTCGATCATTATTGTAATATACAAGCCATTCGTCCAGATCCTTTTGTAGCTCTTCTATTGATCCATAGATCTTTCGTCGTAACGATGGCCGGTAGAACTCTTGTAATATAGTTTTATGGAAACGCTCACAGATATCATTTGTTTGTGGGTGCCTGGCTTTAGTCTTGGTATGTTCTATCTCGTTGATGCTCAAGTACAACTAATGATCATTCCACTCCAGGTTGCCGCAATATTCAGTACCCCGGTCAGTCAAATACGCAACACCGGCAGATCATGCATGGCGTAAAACGGTAATACACGATCATTCAGAAGATCTGCTGCTGTGATTGGCGTCTTAGTGGTGTACAACTTGCAATGAGCCACCTTTGCATAGGTATCGACATAGGTTTGTTGGTAAATACGCCCAACCCTCTTAAATGTTCCAACATAGAAGGTGTCCTGAGAACCTAGATAGCCGGGATGTTGAGCATCAATTTCCCCGCAGGCTTCATCATCATGTCGCTTTCTTTCCAAAGCCTGAACCTACGACTCCGTGAGGATTAGCCCCTCCTTAGCCACCTTGGCTTCAAATGCTTTTAATCGTAACTTGAAGTTAGCCAGGTCGTTCCGTAACCAGAAACTCCGAACACCACTGGGGGGCACGAATACGCCACGTTTACGTAGCTCATTCGAGACTCGAACCTGTCCATGGGCAGGCTCTTGGAGAGCATAGGTTAACACTGCTTCTTCAATTACTATGTCAACACGGTTCTTGTGGTTAGGCACCCATCGACTCTTTTCAAAAAGGGCGTCCACACCGCCACTTGAAGCAGCTTCCTTGTACCGATAGAAAGTGTCTCTCGATACACCAAGCATCTTACAAGCTTTTGAGATGTTTCCAGGCTCTTCTGCAAGGTTGAGAAATCCGGTCTTGTGTTTGATGATACGATCATTAGTATGGATCATGGGATTTATCCTTGGTTTTGTTTTTAGGTTTATTTGGTGGTCAACTATTTCCGGACAGTAAGCTAAGTTTTTCTTCCGCTTTTGCAGGCGGTAATCCGTCATTGTGTCGGTGGGGACGCTCCCAGTTGTAGTGAGTCATCAAGTAATGGCTGATATCTCGGCTTGCTTCTGTGATAGGCGTATAACCGAGAGAGGGTATCCATTCACTTTTCAGACTCCGAAATAGTCTTTCCGTTGGTGCATTATCCCAGCAATTTCCACGTCGACTCATGCTCTGGGTCATTCGGTAGCGCCATAGCCGTTGGCGGAACGGATGGCTGGTATACTGACTGCCTTGGTCTGAGTGGAACATAACCCCATTAGGCTTTCCTCCCTGCTCCCAGGCCATTTTCAGTGCCTTCATCGTTAGTGTGGTATCTGGTTTCCCTGAGAGGGCCCACCCAACGATGCGGCGAGCGTGTAAATCTATAACGGTAGCCAGGTAACATCAGCTTGAACCGGCCCAGATATAGGTAATGTCACCACACCAAACTTGATTGGGTTTCTCAACATTAAATTGGCGATCAAGTCCATTCGGTATTTCTAAGTGCTCGACTATTGCTTTCTTATGCTTATGAGGACCAGGTTGTTTACACACTAAGCCGTCCTCACACATTAGTCTTCGGACTTTAAAGCGTCCGATTGATATCCCTTGCTTATAAAGCAAACCTACGACTGTACGACTTCCTGCAGAGCTACGGCTGCGCTCGAAGACTTTAATGACTTTGGAGCGAAGCTTCATCCTGGGTACATCAACAGAGTTCTTCTTTTTCCTGTATTCGTAGTAGCATGATCGAGGTATTTCTAACGCTTTGCAGACTAGTTCCACGGGCTCCTGCTCACTCAACAGGTCTATCAGCGCGTACAATTCATCTCGTCGGACATCAAGAGAGCGGTTGTAGATTCAATTGATAAGTGCAACACCCCTGTAGGAATATGGCCTATCGGGGTGTTGCACTTATCAATTGAATCTGCACTGGCCTTTTTTAGAATTTCCTTCTCCATACGCAACTGCTTTACCTCACGTCGCAGCCGATCTAGCTCAGCTAGCTCATCTGACCCCAGCCTCATACCACTTTCCTCTTGCTTCAGATCCTTTATCCAGCGCCATATATCATTGGTGGTGGTTCCAACAGCTTTGGCTGCCTTAGAAATCTAATACCCTTGCTCGGAGACTAGGGCTACGGCGTCTTTCTTGAACTCCGGCTTGAAATGCCGACGTGTACCTTTTATTGTCATACTTCACATCGCTTGGTAGTTTTACCATCTTAGCGAAGTGTCCGGAAGGATTGGACCACTACACATAAGGGTCATTCCCGGTTAGCTTTATGTGTCGGTGTTTAAAAGTCTCAAGATTGGTTATCGTTCTTTCTTGCTCAGTTGGTAGTAGCTCATCAATGCCTTTCTCTTGGTCGGGAGAGGTGCGGGCTCTACCAGCTTAGCCCCCCTTTACCAATTGCACTTATTATCCGAAATCAAGAAGTAACAAGTTATACCGCAAAAGAATAATTCTCGTGTACGATCTCTGAGGTATCATTCTCATGCCAATGAAAAATCCTCATGTACTAAGGTTAGGTTGGGATTATAAGCAGGATCTGAATCTAACTGTTCACCCCACCGGCTACGCATATATTCCGCTTCTCTTTGCGCACGACGACGCTTAGAAACAGTATTGTCGGCACCCCGAGATACGGACTCATGATGGTAAAGCTCGGCATATGGAGTCCATAGGTTTCGATAACCTGCTTCACGCACTTTTAGGCAAAGATCCACATCGTTGAAAGCCACAGCCAGGTTTTTTTCGTCCAGGCCTCCCACTTTTTCAAATACTTCTTTGCGCAATAGAAGGCACGCAGCTGTTACTGCAGAAAGATTCTGCACCAAATGCAGCCGAGAAAAGTAACCATAATCATTACGGCAAAAATATTTGTGAGAATGCCCAGCGACTCCACCAATACCCAAGATAACACCACCGTGCTGAATCGTATCATTTGGGTAGTAAAGTTTAGCTCCTACACAGCCAATTTCAGGTCTCATTGCCTGACTTACCATCTCTGTCAACCAAAGGACATTAATCGGCTCTATATCATTATTTATCAATCCAATAATTTCACCTTTTGCTATGCCCACTCCATAATTATTAATAGCTGAATAATTAAATGGATGATCCCAACGATGGACAGATACCCTTGAATCGGAGCTTGTAACTTCTTCAAGAAAATGTAATGTTTCTTTACAGCGACTTTGGTTATCTAAAATGATCAATTCAAAATTAGAGTAGTTGGTTTTGGAAAGAATAGCCTCAATACATGGCCTAAGGATATCAATGCCGTCTCTTGTTGGGACCAGAAGGCTCACTAACGGAGCTGGCTCGGGAATGGACCAACGGACACGATAGCTATTTGGTACAGTACCGGACTCGGCTGTCGCACTTAGGCCTTCACGTTTCAGGTAATCGGAAACAGCTTGTAAACCTGCTGTAGCAGCATAACCCTTCGCGTTGCTTTCTTGCGCTGTCGATCCACTAACAGCTCTCCAGTGGTATAGAATTTCTGGGATATGTACCACATTGCTGGAATTCAAGTATGGCATACAACGCAGTAGCAAATCATGATCTTGGCTGCCTTCAACACCTGTTCGATATCCACCAACTTGATTCACTAACTTCTTTTTTAGTATGGTTAGATGACAAATATAATTCTGTGAAAGTAGCAGGTCTGGATTCCAACCTGGCTTAAGGTGTGGATCAAAACGCTCACCATATTCATCAATTTTGTCTTCATCACTATAAAAAAGTATGGCTTGTGGATTTTGCGAAATAGCTTCTACTACACGTTGTAAAGCATGTGGTGCCAGAATATCATCATGATCAAGTAGCGCAATATAGTCCCCATCCACTAAGGATAATGCACTATTACTAGCTGCAGAAATATGTCCATTATTTTTTCTAAAAGTGACTTTAATACGCTTATCGTGTTGGCGATATTCCTCTAAGCATAGTATTATGTCTTTCTTGTGGGAGTAGTCATCTGCAATACAAAGTTGCCAGTTGCTATAACTCTGCCCAATCACTGACTCAATACAGTCTCTTAGTAGACAAATATCCGTATTGAAGACAGGAAGTATAATCGATACTAATGGAAGCTCAGCGCTTACTTTTAAATCAGAATTATTTTTAAGTGAATTAAGGTTTTCTCTTTTTCCAATCCATTCAGCGTAATCGTAAACTTGGTGTTTTTTAGCAAATGTTTTTTCATAGTAGTTAAGTGCAATATCCTGCCAAGTGCAACCCTTTTCATGGGCTTCTAAATCAATTTTTTTTAGGACATCACTCTTACTTATATCTCTAAACTTGAAATGCATGTTGGCTAAGCGTTGTGATAGCCTATCTTTAGCAAATTGAGAAAAAAGCTTGACCAAATGAAAATAACGGATGGTAAATAATCCTGTTGTTTCCATAGGATCAAAACGTAATGCGCGGGCCGGAATTGGAAGATAGATAAGACGCTTTGAAATTCTTCCGGATTTTAGTGGAATAAAAAAACTATCTAGTTCACTAAAACCAAATCCGTAATCAACATATAATTTTGCATCAGCTAATGACTGATCATGCTGAATATCTATCTCAACCATATACCATCCAGATCCAAGATTAACTTTCGCAAAAATAAATTTTGGATCTTGAGTTATCGCACACCAATCAAAATTTTCTTCAGAAATTTCTAATTTCTCTATATCGGCGCTTGGCTTAAGATATTTTTTTAGGTCTATATGAAATAAAGATTTAATAAACTTTAACACAAAATTAACTCTGAGTTTGAGCGACTTTCAATAATTTTGAAAGATCTTTTTAAGTTTGATGTAGCTAGAAATAATCACAACGTTAGCAAAGTTAATTTTTTTCATACTTTATCAATCGATTATATATTTTCTGAATTGCAGGACCTTTGGGTCGGCACTCAAGTGCTTTTTTTATAAAAATTAAAGCCTGGATATGCTCACCAGCTTCTTCTAGTGCAAGTGCTGTCTCTCTACAAATATCAGCAACTTGTGAAGAACTGGAACTTATAACTCCAATTTGCCTTTCATTAAATTTAAATTTTGATATATTAGGATCGCTATAAGGTATTCCTAAAATATCTGCGATCCGAAATAGTGTTAAATTATACTCGTCACGCTTCTTTAGCTTATGGAAGATAAATGTTTTTAAATTCTCTTTTGTTTCTGGCTTCCTATCAAAAGATGAAGCCGCATCAATTAGTAGAGTTAAAGGTATTTTTTCATTTCTCTTAGAATTTGAATTAGACTCTACTACAAACTCTTCGCTAAAGAAATCATCTGGACAGTAAGCCAAAATATTTTCTTTCAAAAATTTATTGGTTTGATAAAATTTCCTTACCAATTGCTTTATGTCGTAGAAAGTTATTAATTCTGAAATTTGCGGTGCAGGCAAATACAAATCATCAGAGTATTTTTGTAAGCACCAATCTATTTCCTGATGCAATGTAGCTGGAGCATCAATCAATATTATATTTAACTGCCTTTTTAGCTCTAGCGCGCCTATACTATACGATGTGTTCACAGGTTTTTTATTAAAGGAAAAATCCTTTATATTGTTATTAGATACGTTAAGAACACCAAGAAAATCTAGCTCAATAGCATGGGGCTGAGATCTGATGTTAACGTATGGAAACACAAGTACATTATTAATGCCGAATTTATCTACCCATAATTTAAAAATATTTCCTGAAATCCTATCTAAGTTCGAATCAAGGCTTGAGAAAATGAAGTCACCTAATGATTTAGTATATGAATGTCTTTTAACCGCTTGATTATAGTTTGAGACCAAAGCACTAATCGGAGAGCGAAAATAAGCAACAATCTTAACTCGTTTCCCAATTATCAGATTGGCAATATCTTCAGCTTTATCATAAAAAGACTCGCCCGACAATAATAGGCATTGATTCTCCCTCTTAGCTGCATCAAGCCATTGTTGTAATAATTTTTTAGCTCCTGCGAAATCTCCTTCGATTAGCATTAGCCCCAGCTTGGAATGACCCCCAGAAACACCATTCATGTCAAGAGAATGTTCAGGGTAGTAGTATCCATTTTTAGCGAGATTAGTTCTATTCTCTACGCAAAATTTTTGGATTGCTGAGGACCCAGATTTTGGGGCGCCAATATGTATTACAATATCATTTTCATCTGATACTGAATGAAGCTGTCTCTTTCTTCTCGTCTTACTCCGACTAACCCTCAAGAAATTTGGAATAAAATCAACAATAGTGGCCAAGTTAAAAGCTGCTCCGAATATAAAGATACATTATCATTTTACACATTCCAATAAAAAATAAAATCAGCTTAACATGAGTGTTATATTTAGACCTCCGAGCTTAGTTTTTAAGAACAATATTCAGCTTTCAAGGACATAATTTTTAAAGAATCACGGGGATAGTTTTTTCACACCCTTACTAAAAATTAATAATCCGAAGTCATACCTATAGCTATAGCTATAGGTATAGGTATAGGAGATATTTTCATTTGCTTTTGAAAGCTGAACACGGGGAGTTTAAAATTCTCGTAAGTAACCCGCATGAAAAGGAAGTACATTTATCCAATATTAATTTTGCATGCTAAACTCGCATGTAAAAGCGTGGTATAATATTTGCGTGAATTCTTTACGGTCAAAATGAAAAAATGGTAATCAGTAAATTATACTACATAGTAATTTTGAAAAGGGAAATGATAAGATCCACTTTTACAAGTGGTCAGCCGCTCCCTTTTCGCTTACTTGTTTATCCTTAATCTAACATTTTATAAATCTCATTCAGCAACTTATTATTTTCTGGCACAAGCCAAGTATTTGGTGATGCGTAGCTATATTTTACACTATTATCAATAGCCATGTTCATATTAGATACAATACGATCGGAGTATTTAGCATAAAAAGCTTTAACCACTGAGCCAATTGGTAAAGTGCTTTTATCAATTTCTATCTCCTCAAAGGAGAACTCAATTTTTTCTTTTTTTGATTTTATTTCACCTAGCTTCACAAGATCTATATATTTTTCTCTTATATTATTTGATACCTTTCTGCCAGAAAGACAGGCTTTAAAATTGAGCGCGCGTATGATTTCAATGTCTATTGGATCAAATGAAATATTTACAGCCTCATTTTTATCTGCTGGCACTTGTATATTGTAAATGCCTTTAATAAATCGAGTGTATAGATTCCCTTCGCTCAACATCTCTTTATCATAGTGGAATATATATATATTTTCTTTTCCGAAAATTTTTGAAAATTTATCTAGTATAACTGAAGGATTTAAAACATCGCTCATAAACGGCCTGGATATATGATCAAACAAAAATCTTGGGAAGATTTCCCCAGAACCATGTTTTATTTCTTCCTGCCATAGTGAATATGCTAAGGATTGGAACTCTCTATAGTAAAAAACTATTCTTACTTTTCCAAAGTTGCTTATAGGATGTAATCTTTCGATGGCTTGCTCTGGTATACTTTCAAAATTTTCGCTTGATAATATTACATTCATTGCCTCTTCATTACTAAGTGTATCGAACTCTCTATAGAATGTTGTAGCCCCTTCTTCACTTGAAAGCATCTCTGGAACTCTGTGGTGTCCCCAAAGAAACTTCCAACTTTCAGGATATAATATTTTTTTTGATTTGAGAAGCTCTGCGGAGTCAGTCAGTTTTTTCTGTAAAAAGGTACTTCCAGTTTTATGAGAACCGATATGTATTACTATATCTTTCAAAATGCCACCTCTACCAAAGTTCAACTATTTTAATTTAAAATGCCACTAATTAATTTTTTCGAAAATTGAGATTCATCATAAACTTTGGATAATTCTTGAAACTTCTCTGAGAGTTGCGCGCCATTTTTTAATAAATTTAAGGTTATATCTGAGTAGTCAGATAATTTCTTTGCCACATTATCTGGGAAATCTTTTAGAATTTCGGCAGGCCCCCCCTCTTTCCACACTACAGGAATTGCGCCAAAAGACATCGCCTCTATCGGTGTAATTCCAAAATGTTCAAATACTTCTGGACTGCTCTCAATTGACTCATTAATACCTGTCCCATGCCAATAAAAATGTGCATCCTTATATAGGTTACGTAGCTCCTGAAGAGACACATTGATATGAAAGTCAATAGGTAACATGCTCGATACATTTTTAAGATTGGAGAAGTATTTCCTATCCTGTTCTGATGATGCTAAAGCTCCAGCAAAAATCATTCTGAAATTTAATCCAGCTGATTTCCCAGCGTGAAATAATCGCACAAATGCTTCGATTAACTCCAATTGCTTTTTGCAATGGCCACCTGAAATGTATCTCCCAACATTAAGTATTTTGATTTCTTTATCTTTCCAATTTTTTGATATTTTTTTACTATTAATATTTACTGGTGGGTGCAAAATTTCAACAGGGGGGATGTTCACAGAAAATTTATCTGCCTGCCGCTCATAATTTGTCTTGGTAAAGGCTGAATTGACTATTACTTTATCGTAGTCTTCAACATTTTCAAGGCAATTAGATATATGCCAGGATGACATTGGAAATGGAAATTGGCAATGATATATATTTTTCTTTCTGCCAATTGCTTTCATTGATGGGGAAAGTTCGTTGCTCATTGCTACAAAGAGATCAATATGTGGCAATGTATTTAACTTTCTTTGCTCTATTAGGCGTAAGCTCTTAATATCAATTCCAAGCGTATCACCTATATTTGCTAGTCTATAATAACTATAACGTGATGGCGTTGCGAAGTATGTAATATATTCGTTCGACAAGATGGAGGCTATTGATAGAATATATCTTTCACCACCTCCTGGTGTTAAATCATAAGGAGAATAGACTACTGCAATTCTATTATTCTTTAAACTTGCTTTTGAGAAATCCCGATGCTCAAGAATATATTTAGAATTGTCGGCTACTTCTACCTCCATTTCTCCTCTTAAAAAGTTACCCCATCTTTCTACAAATTTTATTCTATTGGTATTTATAAGGTCAAAAAAATCAAATCCTATCCTTGAATCTTTTGATGTTGCATTTTCAATATGGTAAACAATAGAATCTGATTTATACCTAATGCATTTCCCTAATACTTTTAATTTAGCAGACAAGTCGGCATCTTCAAAATATGCAGGCTCATATCTAAGATCAAACCCTCCTATTCTTGCAAACACCTCTTTTTTTAGAGCTAAGCAAGCAGCCGATGAATGGTCGACATCCATATCAAAATTAAATTGATCATCATTAGAGTTTAGGCCTTTGCCAAACTGGACATTCTGCCCACAGGAATTGAGTTGCCCACCAGCTTCCTGCAATCTTCCATCAGGAAAAATAAACTTCGGTGAGCTTGCCACATATCCTTCCTTCAGAATTGCGGACAATAATGGCTCCTCCCAGCCTTTAGTAACAAAAGCATCATTATTTAAAAAACAAATGACTTCACCACTTGTTTCCTCAACGCCAATGTTGTTTGCCTCTCCGAAGTACCTATTAACCTCAAGTCGTATAATTTTTAAATTTGGAATTCCGCGCAAGATCACTAATCTTTCATACTCATCATCTTGGCTACCATTATCTATGATAATAATTTCATATTTCCTTTGTGTGGATGCGATAATTTGTGCCACACATTGGATTGTCATGCTAGACTTATTCCAATTAACTATTACGATTGAAAGTTCAGGGTTAACATTATTCTTTTCTAATATAGGAGAGTTGATACTGTCAGCTAAGAACTCTATCGCTGAATCATAATCTTTGCGGCTATACTGGTTTATATTCTCTGCTAGAGTGGCTTCAATACCATTACATGTTAATCTGTTTTCCTTTTTTCCAAATAAAGTGAAGTGCCTCAGCAGGCCGAAATCTCTAGCTCCAGGAACATCTTTATCATAAGTCTCTGGTTTGAAAAATGCTCCCCCCTCATATATAAAATAGTTATATGGTGAATATTTTTCATTGTCACTGGGTTTTTCCCGTATTTTAAGCTCACTTATTAATGGATGTGTAGCTCCAACTCTTTCATTTTTTATGAAATCTTCAAGACCAACTTTATCTCTACCCAATTTTTTTCTTTCAAGGTAATATGTTTCATTAAAGTAAGGTGAAGGACTTGGTCGATCTTTAGAGGTTAGATAGTGCTCTAATGGGTTAATTCCAGGTTTTAAGGACGCCTTCTCTTTATAGTATTCAATATCAAACAGAAAGTGGGGCGACCTTCCCTCATCAGCACCATGGATAATAAAGTGTTCAAGTGGATTTATATTGGAAGACGATACATCTGGATTTGTCTTTAAATAATACCTAGTTGAGAATACTGCACATGGATCTATGTCATTTGGCCAGCCATCCATTAGGTAGAAATGCAATGCTTCTTCTTTACTAGAAAATTCAATTCCAGCTTGAACGCCAATATACGCCTTGTCTATAAATGGCATATAATTTATATATTGTTTGTTTTTTTTTGACTTAAAAATCATGTTTATAATAATCCTACCCGCTTACTACTCAAACCCTTCCGTACCTATCTTCAAAGCGTACGATATCATCCTCACCGAGATATGAGCCTGTTTGAACTTCAATCATTTCCAGTGGTATCTTTCCTGGGTTTTCTAGCGCATGTATTTCACCAATTGGGATGTATATTGATTCATTCTCACTTACCAAACTGGAGTTATCACCAATAGTTACTTTTGCCGTCCCAGATACTACTATCCAATGCTCAGCGCGATGATGATGCATCTGTACTGAAAGTTTTGCTCCTGGCTTAACTGTTATTCGTTTAACTTGATCACGCGGACCAAAACAGATTGAATCATAATGTCCCCATGGTCGGTAGACTTCACGGCCGTGCAGATATTCACTACGATTCTCTGCTTTAAGCTGCCTGACAATTTCCTTTACATTCTGAATTTTACTTTTATCCGCAATAAGAAGTGCATCTTTGGTTTCCACAATAACTACATCCTGTAGACCAATTGCAGCTACCAATTTACCTCCACTATCTACATAGCAATCCTTAACCTCTTTTAGTAAAACATCCCCACGGGTTACATTTCCATTAATATCTTTATCAGATATATCCCATAAGCTCTCCCAGCAGCCCACATCACTCCATTGTGCATCCATTGGTACTACTATGGCATTAGACGTTTTCTCCATTACCGCATAATCGATTGACTTTTCTGGGCAGGCTTCGAAATTAAGTGCATTTGGGCGGAGAAAATTAAGATCTGATTCAGAATTTTTCATGGCCATCTTGCAGGCCTCAAGAATATCAGGGCAATATTCCTCCAGCTCTTTAAGGTATGATTCAGCCTTAAACATGAACATTCCGCTGTTCCAAAAATATTTACCAGACTTTATGTAGCTTTGTGCCGTACTTATATCTGGTTTCTCTACAAACTCTAAAACTGGCGATGCTTCATGGATGGATTGGGCTCGGATATAGCCATATCCGGTATGAGGCTTATTAGGAACCACTCCAAAGGTTACAAGCTTTCCTTTCTCTGCAAATGTAATCGCTGAATTTATTGATGCATGGAAAGCTTCCAGGTCTTTAATTACATGGTCAGCGGCTAATACCAAAAGCAATTCTTCTGGATCAGCAGTAAGTGCTGCTAGTGCAATTGCCGGTGCGGTGTTGCGCCCGACAGGTTCAAGTACAATGTTTGCATCGTCATTTTTATTTAGACGAAGCTCTTCAGCAGCAATAAATCGATGCTCTTCATTGCAAATGATGATTGGTGTTTTGCATGATAAACCTTTGAACCGATTTAATGTATCGATGAGCATGGAATTATTTCCAATTAATTCCAAAAATTGCTTTGGCATTAACTGTCTGGATGCGGGCCATAAACGACTTCCAGATCCCCCGGCCATAATCACTGGTGTAATAGTCATTTCGAAGCAACTTCCTTTTTGTAGTGAGATAATATCCAATCCTGATAACTTCCATCCATCACTGCCAACCACCAGCTGTCATTCTCTAAATACCATTGCATTGTTTTACGAATTCCACTAGCAAAACTCTCCTGTGGTTGATAATCAAGTTCACTATTGGACTTCTCAGGATCTATGGCATAACGACGATCATGTCCGGCCCTATCTTTTACAAAGGTAACTAGACTCTGTGCTTTCCCTGCTATTGCAGATACCGCTTTGGGGTACTTATTAGCGAGTTCCGGGTTTTCGGCAAATTCAGAGTTCATTAGTTCACAAATCAGCTTAACGATGTCGAGATTTGCCCATTCATTAATGCCACCAATGTTGTAACACTCTCCCAAGTGACCTTTTTTAATTACTAAATCGATGCCTCGTGCATGATCCTCTACATACAGCCAGTCGCGTATCTGCTGACCATCACCATAAATGGGTAATGGTTTATCCTGCAGGATATTAGTGATTACCAGTGGTATCAGTTTTTCTGGAAAGTGATAAGGGCCGTAATTATTGGAGCAATTACTGGTTGTAACCTTCAATCCATATGTATGGTGATATGCACGTACCAAATGATCTGACGCAGCCTTACTGGCAGAATATGGGCTATTGGGTGCATAAGGCGTGGTCTCGCTGAAGGCGGGATCCTCAGGGCCCAGGGTTCCATAAACTTCATCAGTAGAAACATGGTGAAAGCGGTGGTTGTCTTTATTAATTCCCTCGTCCAACCAGATTTTTTTTGCTGCCTTTAGCAGGCTATGAGTACCGATAATGTTTGTTTCAATAAAAGCATCAGGGCCACTGATAGACCTGTCTACATGACTTTCTGCTGCGAAGTGTACCAGCGTGTCTATTCTATGCTCTTTGAGTAGGGTTTCTACCAGAGACGTATCGCAAATATTTCCCTGACAAAAAAAGAAGTTGGCGTTTTTCGCTACTGGGTCCAAGTTAGCTTTATTACCGGCGTAAGTTAAAGCATCAAGTACTACTATTTTATCTTTGGGGTGATTCTTCATCCAGTAGTGGACAAAGTTTGAACCTATAAAACCAGCGCCACCGGTTACCAGTAAGTTACTCATTTGTTTCTGCCATTACTTTTTGTATTGTTGGAAACTAAGGATATACTTTTGTAAAGGTATATCCTTAGGTCCTCAGTGCTTTCAAATTTATTTTCGGTCTGTGTGTTTTGTTGATACCTATTCGACAGATCTTTTAAATGCACACTAACACTTGGAATAATTGTGGGGTCCTTCTTTAAGAACCAGTTTTTTCTTGTAAAACTCGGCGTAATACCTGGCGCCAGTGTTGTGATTCAAAATTCAAATCCATCACCAAGCTTGACTTATCCAAAACACTATATGCTGGCCTTGCCGCAGGAGTAGGATAGTCGGCAGTGCCTATTGGCCTTATTTTTACATTTACCTCATCGACCAACAGACCAAGATCCTTGGCCTCTTCATAGATAGCCACGGCAAAATCATACCAACTGGCAGTCCCAGCATCGGTGCAGTGATAAATACCACTTATTTCGGTCTTGCTAATTAACGTGAAAATAGTCTCGGCCAGTGTTTGAGTACTTGTAGGAGTACCTATCTGATCAGCAACAACGCTCAGCTCGTCTCGCTCGCTCATAAGGCGAAGCATAGTATTTGTAAAATTGGCTCCATGGGCGCTATAAACCCAGGCAGTACGTAGAATAACCGCTTGGGGTAATATGCTTTGCACGGCTGCTTCACCAGCAGCTTTGCTTTCTCCATATACCCCTAATGGACGGACCGCATCTTGCGGTTGATAAGGTGTAGAACTCTGGCCATCAAATACAAAATCTGTGGAGATATGAATCAATCGTATTCCCATCTCCCGGCAGGCTTTAGCCAAATTTTCCGGGCCTGTGGCATTAACAGCGTAGGCCTGCTCCTTCTCTGATTCCGCCTTGTCCACCGCGGTATAGGCAGCCGCATTAATAATCGCGACGGGCTTGTAGTGAGTCATTGTCTGTATGACCTGATCCGCACTCGTGATATCCAGATCATTTCTGTCTAGTGCTATCAGCTCTATACCAGCCGGAATACGTTTTTGCAGCTCTTGTGCCAGCTGGCCGTCTTTACCAGTTACTAAAATTTTCATTGACTTATTCACATTGAATTAGGAGGCACCAGCTAGTGTTTTGACATCTCTGATTGAAACTACAAGCTTGCTTAACTGATTCACAAGCTTTTCATGTCAGGGAAAGTTTCTGAGATGAGTCATGTGATCTAGGATTTCCTACTGCAGCTACTAAGGGAAAGTAATAGCTTCTTTTAGGCTTTTTCCTGCGGTATCTTTGGCAGAAAGTAGAGGTGCTTTCCCATTTACTAAAGGCCATTCAATGGCAAGTTCTGGATCATCCCAACGAATAGACTGCTCATACTCAGGCGCATAGTAATCAGTGCACTTATAGACGAACTCGGCTTCGGCACTGGTAACGTAGAAACCGTGAGCAAAGCCTTCAGGAACCCAAAGTTGTCGCTTATTTTCTGCCGAGAGAATAACGCCTACCCATTGACCAAAAGTTGGGGAGCTTTTTCGTAAATCTACCGCCACATCAAAAACTTCGCCTTTTGTTACACGTACCAACTTGCCTTGGGTTTGCTGAGTTTGGTAGTGCAACCCACGAAGAATTCCCTGGGTAGACTTACTATGGTTATCCTGGACAAAGATCCTTTCTCCACATTCCCGGTTAAATAAATCCTGTCGATAGGATTCGAAAAAGAAACCACGCTCGTCACCAAAGACTTTTGGTTCCAGGGTTTTCACGTCGGGGATAGCGGTTTCTATTACTTTCATACTGCTTTTTTCTTAGTTCTTCAAAAGGTGGAACGAAGGGTTTTCTATCCATTCAAAGAGCAGCGGCCAAACGCTGCTGAGTGAAAGGAGGTGCTTCCCCAGATTCCAACAACAAATTCATTAGGTATTCACCATAACCGCTCTTTAACAGTGGTTGGGCTTGCTTTTCCAGCTGTTCAGCACAGATAAATCCCTTGCGGTAAGCCACTTCTTCCGGACAGGCAATTTTCAGCCCCTGGCGACGCTCCATAGTCTGAACAAAGTGTGCAGCCTCAAGCAGGTTGTCATGGGTTCCGGTATCCAACCAAGCGCTGCCACGGCCCAATAATTCAACATTCAATTGATCTCGCTCAAGGTAGATATTGTTGATGTCGGTAATCTCCAACTCACCGCGGGGGCTTGGTTGAACTTCTCTTGCCAAATCACAGACTTGCTTATCATAGAAATATAAGCCAGTTACCGCGTAGTTAGATCTTGGTTGAGCTGGTTTCTCTTCTAAGCTAACGGCTTTGCCTTCCCTATCAAACTCTACAACGCCATAAGCCCTTGCGTCGGCGACGCGATAGCCAAAGACTGTCGCTCCCTCTTCATTCGCATCTGCACGCTGTAATATCTGACTAAAGTGCTGGGTATAAAAAATATTATCACCCAATACCAGGGCGCTCTTATTGTTACCCACATGCTCACGACCAATGATAAAAGCTTGCGCGAGGCCATCTGGGCTCGGCTGTATCGCATAGCTGATGTTAACCCCCCATTGAGAGCCGTCTTCCAGTAAGCGCTGGTAAAGATACTGCTCTTCTGGTGTGGTGATGATCAGTATGTCCTGGATACCCGCCAGCATGAGTGTTGTTAGCGGGTAGTAAATCATTGGCTTGTCGTATACCCCCATCAACTGCTTGCTAACCCCCTTGGTAAGGGGGTATAGACGCGTACCAGAACCACCCGCCAGAATAATTCCTTTTCTGGTTGAACTTCCCTTTGTAATCATCTTTTTCTCCTTGGAGCTCAATGAGTCGCCCACTATTTCCTGCATCTCCAAAACTTTTATATTCAAAGATCTGGAGAAGAAGTATTACCCGGTATCCTTAGAAAGACAGTACTGCCGCTGTGCCTACGGCTATACGGTAAAGAATTTCTGTGACATCTTTAGTCACCTGTAACTCACTGGAGCGTACCTCTGGCATCACCATAATTTCATCACCAGGGCGCAGAGTATCTTTCAGACGATTATCGAACTTGCTCTCTTTAACCCGACTGATGGTGCCATCTAAATGTAGAATTACTAATTCATCTTGATTGGCGCTATTGGAGAAACCGCCAGCCATTTCAATGTAGTCTTCCAATGTATGGCGTTCATTAAATACCAGTGAAGTTGGAAAAATCACTTCACCCACCACTGAAACCGTAGAGTTCCTAAGTGGTACCACTAACCTATCACCATCCTCCAGCAATATATCTCCGGCCTTGGGGTTATTAGCCAGTACCACCTGTCCTCGAGGTTGTGCCTTTCGAGCCTCAGCAATGAACTTTTGAATCATGGCGGCGTTTTCCGACTGGGCATCTTTTTCCAGCTCAGTGTTTGGCTGGCGGGTAAGTACTTCCATCTGCAAAGCATCTAGGGAGCGCTCTAGTGCGGCGCGCTGCTTCTTGGCCACGCTTTTGCGGTATAACTGCACTGCAGACTGATCAGCATTACCGCGAAACTCAAGCTGTGACAGTAGATCTTTAAGCGTAGCGCCGTAGGGGAGTACATAGCTTGCGGGTCCATCCAGCTCACCGCTCACACTTACGGATATGGATTTGATATCGTTATCCCGGACTAATTCGACTCTAGCTCCTGGGTATAACGCGGTATTTAGGGCTTCTGCCAATGGCAGATAGCTGGCTTGCTGCTGATCATCAATTACCTGAGTAATACGGGCAAAGTTGGCCTGGGGGTCTGGCTTGGCTACCAGTAGCATTTCCCCTAACTGAGTGTAAGGGCCGGTAAATTCTATCTGCGCAGCCTGTTGCACCGCGCCCTCGATTGAAACGGCTCCATTACGCGCTCCAACTACAATGGCATCACCATTGCGTAGCTGCAATGCGGGCATGCTGCCATCGGTAAGAAAATTATATAGATTGACCCTTTGCAGTAGCTGATCACCACGCATTACTTTCACATCTATAAAGCTTCCACTTTTGTGATCTATACCGCCCGCGCTATCGAGGTAATAGAGAATAGAGTCAGAAGAAAAGCCATTAAATAGCCCTGGATTTTTGACATAACCTGTTACAAATACTTTGACCGGTTGGCTGGCCTCCAGGTTAGCGTAGGCTCGCACATTTTTCTTGAATACACCTTTTACATGGCGTAATACAAAGTCATTGAGTTCGCCGTTTTTCACGCCGGCCACATGCACAGGCCCCACTTCGGGTACAAAAATATTACCCTGTGGGTCCACCGCAAGAGTTGCACTAAAGCTATAGGCACCCCACAGTTGCAAGTTAATTTGATCACCGACGGTTATGCGATAATCTGGGTTGAAGCCACTAAACGGCTGATCCTTGAAGGCCCCCTGAAACAGAGACTGACCAAAGACCAGCGCACTTGGCTGAGGAAGCCCAGTAGAATCATTCTTTTCCAATAGCTGAGTTTCCAGAGCTTGAGCATTCGGCAGCGCAACACCAGCCAATAAACCAAGTAATACCCCAAGGGTTTTAAGTTTTCTCACGATCATTTTTTCGATCTTTTCGTTTGAGTCTCTATTTTTAATATCCAGACTTTGCCTTGCATTATCTGGGTAACTAGCGCTTTTAGGCAGCCACTTACCTCCTTGCTCACCAGTCTTACACTCGCAAGCAAGAAAAGGATTAAATCCTGTGGTCGCGAATACTGGATATCAACATTTTCACAATGCCATAGATCAATAGCAAAATAATGGCTAAGCTGGTTAGGTTATAAAGCTTACGCGGGTATTCTGCTTTCTCCGCTAAAGAAGGCTGGCTCACAACCATCAAGTGTTTAAGTCTGCCTGAGGCTTCCATTCGGGCAGTTTCTAATGCTTTTAGTGATGCTGCGTAGGCATCGGTGGCAAACTGAAGGTTCAATTCTAAATTCTGGAAATGCGCACTCAGGCTGTTAAGACGCTGCTCTCCCTGTGCATCTGAAACACCAACCAAGCGTTCCTTTTCTGCGGCTATTTGCTCTTCCAGCGCGCTGATTTCAGCCTGCATTGAGACAACCTGAGAAGAGTCGGGATTTAGATAGGTTTTGGCCGCCGTCAGTTTGGCGCGCAGCTCGGCAAGCTTGGCTTCGAGCCCCTGAATAATTCCGCTGATCCCCTTTGTTAGCTCTTCTGGGCTTACAACTTTGTTACGGTTTTGGAAATCGAGAATTTCCTGCTTAGAGGCACGCAATTTACTTTGAGCCAACTCGAGCTCACTGCGCACAAAAGCCACCTGCTTGTCGGCTAGCTGATTGCTGATAGCATTGACAAAATCTTCAGATTTCTGGGTAACAGTCTCAACCAGACTGCGCGCGAACTCAGGCTCAAAAGCCTGCATCTCTATTGTGATAATACCCGTCGACTCATCGTGACCAATGGCGATATGCTCACGATAGTATTCCAGGTAGTCTTCCTGAGTAGCATTGGAGTCAAGGCGAGAAAAGATATCGTAGCGATCGCTCTTGTAGTAGCTACTCAACTGCAATGTCTTATCCAGATATACAGCCATATCTAAAGACTGAATATAGTTAACCACTAGGAAGGCATCTTGATTGTCTGCTCCTACACCTGGCAAAAGGAACCCAAGGGAAGATGACATTCCTTGACTAGAGCCATTATCTTTCACAATCAGCTGAGTGCTACTCACATAACGATCCGAAACGAAGAAAAGATAATAGGCGGATACCAGGAGCAGGGGCAAGCCAACACAAAGTAGTAATCCACGCCATGCGCGAATACCCGAATGGCCAGGCTCCGATGGTGGTTCATTCGCAGTAAAACCTGCAAACATACCTTTTACAACCTCAGCCGTTCTTTTTAGTGCACCGCTATCGGGCTTAGCTTTTTGCTCAGAGACAGGTTGCGTATTTGTTTCCATTTTGACTTATGCCTTAAGTGCCTGTGCGGCTCTATTCTGTTGTTGCACCTTGGGCTTGGGTATCCCTTGTTGATAAAGCTCAATAGCCTCTTCTACAGTATCGAAAATCTGTAGTCCTTCCGGCCCGAGGTAAATACCGACATCACAATTCTTTTTCAGTTGCGGCATGGCGTGAGCAACAATAATAAATTTGGCGGATTTACGCTTTTCGGCGATAACCTGTTCACACTTATGCTTAAAGTGCGCATCACCAACGGACATCACCTCATCCACTAGATAGCAATCGAAATCCACGGCGATGCTCAGACCGAATGCAAGGCGGGAACGCATGCCTGAGGAGTAGCTCTTTACCGGCGCATTGAAGTAATCACCAATCTCGGCAAAGTCCTGGACCCTGTCCAATACTGCCTGCCGGCTCCTTCCCCAGATTCCATGAATACCGCAAATAAACTCGGCATTCTCACGGCCAGTCATACTGCCCTGAAAACCGCTAGCAAGCCCCATGGGCCAAGATATACGCTCGTTGGTAATAACCCGTCCATAATCTGGATAATCAATCCCGCCCATAATTCGCAACAGGGTTGACTTACCAGCACCATTTCTTCCGAGAATGCCAATATTCTTACCTTCCGGGAAAACGGCATTGACATCTTTGAACAACACTTTGCGACCATTTGGTGTGCGGAATGTCTTGGTCAGGTTACGCAATTCGATCATTTGCTGCGCACCAAGTCTCGCCACTGGCTGCGGTAAACCAATAGACCAAAGCCAAGCATTGCCAATGAACTGAATGTCAGGTATGGCAGGTTGGCGAACATACCATGGTAACTGCTAAATAGTCCCTCACGAGTAAGCTCAATGACATGCAGTAAAGGATTCCAGGCGAGATACGGGTGGTATTGCTCAGGTACCTGCTCCAAAGAAAAGAACACACCTGACATGAAGTACAGCGGTCGCTGAATCAATGGCCCGAACTTGCCCACTTCCGGGTATTTGGCACCGGCCACACAGAGCGCCAAACTCATACCAAAGCAGAAACACAGGTAGAGAAGATTCACCACAATCAGTAGCAGAAAATCATTAAAGGTCGCGGATATACCCACCCAAGCCAATATTCCCAGCAGCGCGATCAGGCTTATCAGATAGATAGCAAACTCCAACATTACCCGGCTCATAACCGCATCAAAGGGGCGTAGCTGGCGATAGTTGAATAGTCCGCGGTTGGAGTCCACCGCCGCCATAGACTTACTAAAACAGTGGGAAAAGAATAGAAATGGGGCAATGCCAGCGAGCATAAAGAGCACGGTGGGGATCCCCGGGTAGAATTCCCTCCCAAGGAAGCTGAAAAGTGTTGCCAAAACCATGATATGCATGGCCGGCTCTAGCAACACCCAGGCATAACCCAGCTTCCACTTACCGAATCGAGTTTTCATCTCGCGCACAAGTAACGCGAAGATCACATCTCGCTGGATCTGCCAGACAGAGCGTGAAGTTGTTGGACCCATAGCAGCTTTTTCTTGGACAATTGTGAGCCAGTTCTCTTTTAGCACATGCCTGGAACTGGGATAATTAACTCAGACCTACTTGGAAGGAATTACTTCACTTAGCCGAGTGGTGCTTATTTGAGCTTCACTCATTTTTGCTGTGCGAGCACTTTAGCTCACAGAGAGAGAAGATGACTCTTCCTGAATACGCCAGCGGCCTAATTGACCAGCGCAGCATCCTATCGCAGCCACCAAATTTCGTCACACCAAATTAATTACGCGCCATTACGTACACCCCACCCAATTCTAGTCTTCACTTAACCACTAAACTTACACAGATTGAATGCCACTCTCAACGAATGCCTAACGCCTGGCACCAATAGATAAACCAAGATTTATATAAGGCCATCATTCGATAACCGCTCAAGTAAACACTCACACATCTGTTCTACTAATAGGTTGATAACAGTCGGGTCAACCAATGACCGCTTTTAGTATATTCTCCATACGCTTTGCATTTATTTCATACAGCGCTCAGCGATATAAACCAACAGGTTTACAAAAATAAAGTCTGGAAGCATATCTAGGGAACCTCTAAATAATTCCGCAACATCCATGCAAAGCCATACCTTGATTGCGAACCGCTTTGAAGCACGGGGATATCCAGAAACTCCCCAGGAGGCCTCTGGCCGATAACTCTAAGCCATGCTCTAGACTATCGCCACCCTACAGCTCCTCCCATACCGCTACTCTAGAAGTAAAACTACCAATAATAAATGGATGAAAAAGTGATGAGGTCGATACTTGGGATAAAAGTACCTATACACCCTAGAAGCCCTAAGCCTCAAGAGTTTTTCCATTTCATCATAGATCAGTATCTGATTAATGAGATCCGCGCGAGACTTACCAAATTAGAAAAGCAAGGGAATTGATATCTTCGAACCGATCCTAAGGTATGACCTCTTGATGGTGAGCGACAGCCCACCACCACTTACGTCCTGCAGTACCAGTTATACAACCCTGAAATCACCAATATGCGCATTGAGTGCATTTAGGAGATCGGCAAAGAGGGCACTAAGGCCAGTGGCACAGATGAGTCAAAAACAAAAAATTGTCATTCTGCGGATGATAGAAAACCGAGCAGAGTAGTTCGCAGACAGTAAGAATTCACTCAAAGAGACAAGGGCTGAGAATAGATAAAGTAGAAATCGCGCAAGGAAATAGCCAGACCTAAAAAGACACAATGGTGGGCACTACCCCGCTACCTGATAATCTCTACCCGGACCCACGCCACAGAGAAAACTACTGGCGCTATCGCCGCCCTGATGGCTCCAAAAAAATCTTTAAAGCATCCTTTGAAGATGCTCTGCGTATGGCGGAGAAGGCCAATACTCACCGGGGCGATAACGTAAAGCGCAAACCCGGCAAAGCCCCCGATTGAGCCATCTTTACACATTATGCTGTACGATATATGGAATGGTGCGTTGAAAATGATCCCCACTTACCCAGTAAGGCCAGCTGGCGCAATCGTTGCAACAACTTAAAGCGCTTTGGTGAAGATTTCGAAGCGATCTCTATACATAAAGCCAAATTAACTGATTTGCGCAAATGGGGGGAGCCCCCAACCTATCACCAACAGCGCATACGCCGCGCCGAGTTTAATAAATTCTTTAATTTCTTAATGGCTGAAGGCTTGTGCAAACTCGAAAGCAACCCGTTTACCACTGCCGATGATCGCCCCCGCCTGCTAGAAAAAGGAAAGCTCATTAAAAAGCATCAACGCTTAACTCTGGAAGTTCACTGGACCATTTATAAAAAGACAGGGAATAAGGTTATGAAGCGCTACAGATTGCTATGGGTATCAGCATGCTAACCACCATGCGCCGCGCTGATATTTGCGAGCAGAACTTTGAGAAACACTTGCAAGGTGACACCTTCGCACAACGATTAATAAATCCGAAGCGCAACGTGACAGTCTCGCCGCCAGCCATCTAAGTTTTAATTTAAAAACGCACCAACAGCTTGGCAAACTTATTAGCCGCGCCAGGGAATTCAGCCTAACAAATTACCAGTACTTTTGATTCCTCTTTTTAGGTTAGGGGACAGAGAGTAACTCTATGGATAGATCAAGCATGGCAAATTCAACATCCGCCGTAAGTAAAGAATCAAATGAGATGGGAGTTTTGAAAGGGTAAAATTCAGACGAAAAAAAGGGCCTGAAGGCCCTTTTTTTCTTTCTTGCGAGTTTGTGTTCACGTTTATGTGAACTTGGCAAGAGTGCCGTGAGCCTCTTCTCGCAATCCCTTGATAGACAAGGGAAATTTGGTGGAGCTAAGCGGGATCGAACCGCTGACCTCAACACTGCCAGTGTTGCGCTCTCCCAGCTGAGCTATAGCCCCAAATCCGTTTTGCTTAACGTTTCCGTTGAAAGCGAGGCGCATTTTAGCAAGGTTTAGGCGCCTGTCAACAGAAAAAATAACTTTTTAATCAATTAGTTAGCAGCCGGATCGGCACAGCCCCCTGCCGGGGGCTGTAAAGCGCTTAGGGGAGCGAGGCGTACTCTTTTTCCCAGCGCTTAAGGACTTTTTTCCCGGCGCCGCCCAGGACGTCGATGGCCTGGCGCAGGCGGGCGCGGCTGAGGTCGGGGCCCAGCAGTACCATGGCGTCCATTACGGAGAAGGAGGCGGTGGTGCCACTGATGGCGACAAACAGGGGCGCGTTGAAATCTTTGAGCTTGATCTCCATGGCCGTGGCCAGGGACTTCACACCCTGGAAGATGCTGTCGCGATCCCAGGTGCGCAGGGCTTCCAGGCGCCACAGGGTGAATTGCAGTAACTTCTTCTGCTCTTCCAATTCAAGCTTGTTGCCACTGAAGCTCTCTTCGGTGAGCGGCAGCTTGCCTGCGGCGAGGAAGCTCACCAGCGGTGCGAAGTCGCCAAAGGTCTCCATACGCTCGCGGGCATGGGGCAATACTTTGAGCAAATTCTCGCGGTTAAACATCCAGTCAATGAGGCGATCGGCGAGCTGTTCGTTTTCCAGTTCACGAATCCACAGGCCATTCAGCCAGGACAGCTTTTCCACATCGAACACCGGGCCGCCCAGGGATACGCGGTGGATATCGAAGTGCTCGAGCATCTCCTCTAAAGAAAATTTCTCGCGCTCATCCGGCATGGACCAGCCCATACGGCCCAGATAGTTGAGCAGCGCTTCGGGCATAAAACCGGCGCGCTGGTAATAAAGAATAGAGGTGGGGTTTTTGCGCTTAGACAGTTTGGTTTTGTCCGGGTTACGCAACAGCGGCAGGTGGCAGAGCACCGGCATCTCCCAACCAAAATATTCGTACAGCAGTTTGTGCTTGGGGGCCGAGTTAATCCACTCTTCACCACGCAGTACATGGGTGATCTCCATCAGGTGATCGTCCACTACGTTGGCCAAGTGGTAAGTGGGCATACCATCGGACTTGAGCAGAATTTGCGCATCCACTTGAGCCCAGTCGATCTCGATAGAGCCGCGCAGCAGATCTTCCACCACGCAAGTGCCGCTCTCCGGCACATTCATGCGCACGACGTAAGGTTCACCGGCGGCGCGGCGCTTTTCCACCTCTTCTTCCGGCAACGCCAGGTCACTGGGTTTCAGTGAAGTGCGGCCTGCCTTGCGCAGCTCTTCGCGCAGTTGCTCCAATTCTTCGGCGGTGCGGTAACAGTGGAAGGCATGCCCCTTCTGCACCAGCTCATCACAGTGAGTTTTGTAAATATCACCGCGTTCGCTCTGCCGATAAGGACCGTGTGGACCACCGACATCCGGCCCTTCCTGCCAGTCCAATCCCAACCAGCGCATGCTGTCGAGAATCGCCTGCTCGGATTCCGGGGTGCTGCGCTGCTGATCGGTATCTTCGATGCGCAACACAAACTGGCCACCCTGGGCGCGGGCAAAACACTGATTAAACAGGGCGATATAAGCAGTACCAACGTGGGGATCACCGGTTGGAGACGGTGCGATTCGGGTTCTTACGGTCATGACAAACCTGATTGAAGGTGAATAAAGGACACTTAAGGCGCGGGATTATAGCGCTGGCCGGGCCTTGGGCACAGGCGTAGAAAAGCCATCAAGAAGATCTTTTAGACGCCACAAACCAAAAATTCCCCACAAATGGCGTGACTTAAATCACAAAAAAAGTATTATTTCCGCCATAAAGACGGAATAGCTTGACTAACGCAGTACCCCTGACCCGTGCAGGATCTTCGCGAGCAGCTTTTCACAGAACGATAACCAACGGCTCAGGAAGATACGCCATGCACAAAAATGTAGTTCGTTCACTGGTCTCTGCAGTCGCAGCAGGCATCCTTTTCAGCACCTCGGCAGCCACCATGGCGGCTTCAGATAGCGCCAGCAGTGATATCACTCTTAGCTTTACCCCGACTATTGAAATTGCTGCAGTTGGTGCTGTTGAAATTAAAGACCCCGCGTTGGGTTCCGATGCGATTGAAACGGAAGATTTTTGTATTGGCGGTTTTGGCTTCCCCACCTTCAGCATCACCTTCGAAAGTAATGATGGTATTAACGATAACGCGTTCAGCCTTTCCGGCAACGGTCTCGATGTACCCTACAGCGTAGGCTTCGATAACAGCACCAGCGGAACCTTTACCCAAGTCAACGAAGGTCAGGCAGTCACTGGGCAAACCCGCAATGCCGCTTCCTGCAGTGGTTCAGACAACGCCAGGTTCCAGATCACTATTGCCAATGGCGATTGGCAGACCAGCGATGTCCTCAATGGCACCAGCTATACCGATACCCTGGTGATCACCGTCGCTTCTGAATAATTTTTTGGCGTGGCCGGATAGGATTTCCAGCCAAACCGATTGCAGTTTATGGCAGGAAGTCTTCATCGATGGCATGCGCTGGCTTTTTGCCTGGCGCAAGCCATTCACGCCAACACCTTTGCAGCCACAGCAGCCACTTTTCTGCTGGAAACCTCTGCACCGGAAGGGTTTGATACGCTAACTGAACCGCAGCAGTTGCTAGCGGATCTCTACTATGGCGGCCGCTATATAGGCGCAGCGCAGATTACCGCTGACCCCACCCATATTCATTTCGACCAGCCCGAATTATTACTCCCGCTGCTGCCAGCATTACTGGATAGAGAGGCGGTACTGGCAGCAATCAGCAAACCTTTGCCCAAAAATTCGCAACATTTATGTCGCTCGGCCAGGCAAAAACACTGTGGCTACCTGCTGCCCGAACAGGTGGCAGTGATTTACGACGAGAGCCGCTATCGGCTCGACCTGTTTTTTTCCGCAGACTTGCTGCCACAAGAGGCGGCCATTACTCACCCCTATCTCCCCGCATCTACCAGTGCGTTTTCCATTGTGCAAAACCTCAACGGCACCTGGAGCGGGGTGGAAAGTGACCTCGGTGGCAACAGCCACAGCGCAACTCTAACTGGTAATACTATCGTCAGCTTTGGCGAGAGCGCCCTGCACGCCCGCTGGTCCGCCGCCACAGAGCAGCACAACCAAATTAGTGCGCTGCATTGGTCCAGGGATTACCGCGGAAAAGCCTACTCAGTTGGTTTACTACAACCCCAGGGTGGCTGGCACTATTTCGGCAGCCAAAACACACTGTATGGACTGGAGTTACGCAGCTCACAGCTCAGTCGCACAGACACCAAGCACCGGCAGGGTGCATCGCTTGAAATCAATATGCCCGTGCGCGGGCGCATGGAGATTTATCGGGATAAGCGGCTGATTCACACGGAAATGCTGGAGGCCGGTAACCGCCTGCTTAATACCAGCACCCTGCCCCACGGCGCCTACGAAATCGAGGTGCGTACCTTTGATGAGATGGGCCGGGCATTGCACCGTCACACGGAATTTTTTACCAAGGATTCCCTGCTGCCCGCCCCTGGGGAATGGTCCTGGAGTTTTCACGCGGGCCAGCCAGCAAAGTCCTTTAGCAATACGCAAACGCTACCCGAGCGCTACGATGACATGTTAGTGCAAGGGTCTATTGCCCGCCGACTCACCAGCAATCTAGGGCTCTTTGCAGCGGCGAGTTCAACCCAAGAGCAACAACTCTACGAAATCGGCACCCGCTGGGTAGGGCGTTATTTTGAAATTTCACCAAGCCTCGTGACCAGCGACGATGGGCGCAGTGGCCATAGGATTCAAGCACTGCTGAAAACGTCTTTCGCCACACTGAGCGCCATTGATACCAGGCTGGATAATGCCAGGGTATTTAATGAGCCGAATAGCCTGCAGCTGTTGCCCAATGGTTATTCTCAGCGCAGCCTGGCTGTACAAAGTGGTCTATTTGGGGGGCAACTGGCTTTGCGTTTGCGCGAGCGGGATAGCTCCTACCATTTACTGCCAGGAGAGCAGACCGACCGGCTGGAAAGTGCACGCAAACTCACCACCCTCTCGTTTAAGCGCAATATCTTCAAAAGCGCAAAGTGGCTCGGCAGCGCAACACTCTCCTACAGTGAGGCCGATGAACAACAATACACCGGCCTGGAGGTAGAATTCCGGCGGCGCTCCAAACACTGGCAGCACAGTGCAAATCTACATAGTGAACGCAGCAACCACAGTGGCCGCGAACAGCGGTTGGCCCTGCAAACCCGCTGGAACGATAGAGACTTATGGGCTGCGGAATTTGAGCAACAGCTTTCCGCAGAGAAAAGTACACAGACTCGCTACTTAGAGAGTCGCAGCTATCTCGCCGGTCATTTCGGTTATTTAAACAGCACCTTGGGTTTTAATAGCGATCACACTGGCAAGGCTTTCAATTACCTGGGCGGTTTCAGCACCAATGTAATTGCAACGGGAAATACCCTCGCCTGGGGCGGCGAGCGCACATTGGAAAGCGCGGTCATTATTGAAATTGATGGGAGTGATCAGCAGGATTTTGAAGTGTTAGTGGATGGCACCCGGCGCGGTTATGCCAAAGGCGGTGAAAAGTCTGTCATCAACTTACCCGCTTTTAAAAGTTATGACCTCTCCCTGCGCCCACTGGACAATGGTTTCTTCGATTACCACGAGCAGAGCGAAACCTTTACCCTGTATCCCGGCAATGTGAACGCGACAACCTATCAGATAGAGCAACAGCGGCTCATTTTGGGGCGCCTTACCGATATGGGAGAGGGCTTAGCAAACACCCGGCTTTCCATCGGCGAACACACTACCACTACCGACCAGTACGGCGTATTCCAGCTGGAAATCCATACAAACCAGAAAAGCCTGCGCTCCCAGGAATTAACCTGGGATTTGTGCCGTGCCCCCATAACTCTTCAGTCCTCTGGAGAGAACTGGCTGAATATCGGTACCATTGAGCAATCCGAGGCAAGCTGCCAAATGGAATACACCGCGGAGGTAATCGGTGCGCAACGTTAAAGACCTTCTCGGCAAACTTCTGTGGCTGGGTTTGCTTTTTCTGTCTTGCCATATGATGGCCCAGGCCCAGAGTTGCTCCAGTAATGACAACTTACGCACCTGTAACCTTGGCGGTACACACAATCTGAATTACCAATCCAATACCAAGGAGATTGCCTTTACCTTGCGCAGCCGCAGTTCATTCGGTGGCCGCGCTTACACTTACTATGCCGAGCTTGCGCCTCTGAGTGGAAACACCTTTACGCTGACTGCCGACAATGGCGATACCCTGGATATTGCCTTTACCTTAGACCCCAGCAATAGCGATGCACAGTCGCTCACACTCAATAATCTCGCAGGCCCTTTTAACGGCAGTAGCAACGATACCAACGCCGCCCTTTTAATGGAAATTGACAACACCAAGACTCCCTCTTCCAACCAATACACCGGAAGTTTTCAGCTCACCCTGGAGCAATACTTCCTTGTCTTCGTGACCGGTAGCGAAACCGTAGACTTTGATATTGTTTTGGAGGTGGAGCCCAACATTGTCATTCGCAATCTGGGGGATATTGACCTGAGTAATTCGGGCATCTCTTTTGGTCAGGCGATTGAGGGGCAGGAGGACTTCTGCATTGGAGGCATTGGTTTCGACCGCTATACAGTCAATCTTTCCAGCGGCAATGGCAGCACTGGAGGAAGCGGGATTTCCCCTTATGCCCTCAAAGGCGCCACTGAGCGCATAGTTTATTCGGTCAGCTTCTCCGATGATTTAAATGGCAGTAATGCCAAGAACCCGAATAACCAGGGCGATATACCGGGATCATTTGTAAGGCAGTCCAACGAAGCCTGTATCAGTGACAACGCCAGGGTGACTATCTCAGTAGCCCCCTCAGACTGGGAGCAGGCCGGGGAGCCCCTTTATACCGATGTATTAACCGTCACGGTTAGCAGCCAGTGATAGCTTTTTTATCCAAATAAACCCCTTAGGCTAAAGTAATTGGCACAGCAATAAACTATAAGCCCAATAATATTTCGCTGATTAATGGTTGACTCCGGCGCCTTTTTACAACCTACTCTAAATTTCAATTAAAAAATATACGCCAGCATTTGGGCTCCAAATAAAATTATTTTGAAAATAAAAACCCATAGATAACCGCAACTTAATGCGCGTTACTGGCCACACTCTAGTCACACTTCTGTCACAGAAAATATCTCAAAGCTCTTAGTGTATTTTCACGAAAAAATTAAGAAATTTTCACTATTATTCACTGGCCTAATGGGCAATCTTTCCTATTCTTTTAACCGCAAACGAAACCATAAGCTGTTCTCTCCACACTTGGTTAAAGGATATAAATAATGAACCGCATTTTATTACGTACTGTCACACCTATGACACTGGCATTCATAGCATCTTTTTCTGCACAATCTACCCTTGCAGCCACCGATAACGAAGACTCTATTGTGACGCTGCAATTTAATGAAACCATCAATATGGTTAGAGTTGGCCCCCTCACCATCACCGATCCAGCAACTGGAACCAACGCTACCGGCATTGAAGATTTTTGTGTTCGTGGCACCGGATTCTCGACTTTTGCTATCACTTTTGACAGCACGAATGGTAGCGCCACTAGTGAATTTATCTTGTCAGATGGTACTACTGATGTGCCATACCAAGTTGGCTATGACAATAGCCTTAGTGGAAGCTTTACAAGTGTTTCCGAGGGCGTCCCTTTGACAGGACAAGCAATCCAAAACTTCGGCCCTTGTGTAGGATTCCCTGATAACGCCCGCTTTCAGGTCACTATCCTGAATATGGACTGGGAGAATTCTATGGTTCTAAGTGGTAATAATTACACTGACACCTTGATGCTCACGGTAGAGTCAGAATAAACAAAAAAAATAAAATAAAAATTAATGTCCGTTATTTTGGTCTGATAATTGCTTTTTATGCAAAGAAAAAAACCCGCCTGGCGTTTTCATTGGTTATTACTGCCAGCGTTACTCTGGCAGGCAACCGCTTACCCGAAAGAACCGGTTAACTTTATAGCAACCGATGTGCCGGCGGGTTTTGAGGATCTCACTAAACCACAGATGGTTGTGGCCGACCTCTTCTATGGCGGCCAGATGATTGGTGCCGTGCAAATTACTGTGCACCCCACTTTTATCGAATTTCATGACCCAGCTGCAGTGCTGAAGTTGCTACCACTACCCCTAAATCCGGAGCGGGTGGAACAGCTTCTTCAACAACCCCAAAGTAAAAATTCAGATCGAATTTGCCAAAACGCTACACAGGACGACTGTGGATTTCTGAGCCCTAAGGATTTTGCTGTTATCTATAACAACGACCTTTACCGAGTAGATGTTTTTTTCGCACCAGATCTATTGCCGCAACAGGTGGCGATTTCTGACCCCTACTTACCGCCCTCAAGTAGTGAATTCTCCTTAATACAAAACCTGAGTGCGGCCTGGGCCGGCAATTATTCTAACGAAACCGACAATAGCTACCGCACAACTTTTAATGGAAATACGATTATTGGATTTGGCGAGAGGGCAATTCGCAGCCAGTGGCACTATTCAGACGAACAGGGCTACCAGGTTAGCAACCTATATTGGGCCAAAGATTTTCGCGGTAAGCACTACTCTGCAGGACTCTTTCAGCCCCAGGGTAATTTCGGCTATTTCAATACCTCACGATCAGTTTTCGGTGTGGAGTTCCGCAACTCCAGATTAACCCGTACGGACCTCTCCTACCAGGAAGGCGCTCAGGTGGAAATTAATATGCCGGTGCGCGGGCGAGTAGAGGTTTACCGAGAAAACCGCCTGGTTCACTCGGAGTTATTGGATGCTGGCAACCGGCTGCTCGATACATCAAGTCTTCCAGGTGGGGCTTATGAGATTGAAGTGCGCACTTTTGATGAGTCGGGTCGCCTTCTCACCAGTTTCACCGATTTTTTTGCCAAAGACTTCTATCTACCCGCACCGGGAGAGTGGCATTGGAGCCTGCTCGCCGGGATGCCTACAGAATTCGGCAACCACCGCGGCCTGCCAGACTATTATAACGAAGGTCTTATACAGGCCTATTTGGGCCGCAGGGTATCCGACAATATTGCGCTTTTCAGTACTATTTCTGCCACAGAAAATCAGCAATCCCTGGAACTGGGCGCACGCTGGATAGGGAGCCGGCTGGAACTCTCCCCGAACTTTCTGCTAGGCCGGGGAGGACAAAAAGGCTACAAACTGGAAGGGATACTCGAACTCCCCTTCGTCACCTTAAATGCCTCCATTAGCAAGCTGTATGGAGATAAGCATCTATACCCTCGGGATGAATACCCACTACTGCGCAATAATTTTTCCCAGAAAATTATCGGTATGCAAAGTGCAGTTTTTGGCGGTAACCTCTCACTTCGATACAGTGAAAGAAGCCGAACAACGGCAACTTATTCTGACGACCTTCCCGGCGGCCTCTACTCAAACAAAATCAATAAATTTACCACACTGGCCTATAGGCGCTCACTGATCAGAAAAAGAAACTGGTTGGGCGATGTCATATTTTCTTACAACAAGTCAGACGAGGAAACTTATTCAAGCATCGATTTTCAAGTCAGGTACTACGCTGACCAATGGCAACACTCTGCCACGGCCCTTAGAGAATTTGGCAACGATCAAATAGAAACCCCACATAGACTGAGTTTTGAAAGCCGCTGGAACGATAGGGAACTATGGTCTGCGGAAGTGGAACAAGCCCTGGGGGTTGAAAATACTGATGATGGCTATTACCTGGAAAGCCGCACCCGCCTTTCCGGTCGCCAGGGTTTTATCAACTCGGCGGTTAATTACAGCAAGGATGGCAGTAATCGCACAACCAACTTCCTGGGTAGCTTCAGTACAAACATTATTGCCACTGGCAAGCAGATTGCCTGGGGAGGAGAAAGGGCTTATGAAAGTGCTATTATCGTCGATATAAATGGCAGCGAAAATAATGATTTTGAAGTGCTTGTGGATGGTTCCCGCCACGGTTACGCAAAAGGGGGTAAGAAATCGGTTATCAACTTACTCCCATATCACAGCTACGATATTACCTTGCGACCACTGGATGATGGTTTTTTTGAATTCAAGGAAAAAAGCCAGTTTATCACTCTGTACCCAGGAAATGTTTCCGAGAGCACCTACAGCATTCAATCACTCTACGTCATTATGGGCAGGCTAACTTCTTTTGGTAACGGCATCCCCGAGACGCTTGTTTCCATCGGTGAGCATGAAGTCACAACGGATAAATTTGGTGTCTTTCAATTAGAAGTCCCTATTGAGATGGAGGGGCAATCTACCCTGGAGGTCAATTGGCTTAACTGCAGTATTAGTGTTGAAGTCGAGGATTCCGGGGAAAACTGGATCAACTTAGGGACGCTACAGCAGTCAGACGCCTACTGTCTCCCAGCCTTTGAAGTCAGCAAACACAATGAAAAGCAATAAAAAGTTTCCTACTCCCAAGCCACTTTACCTGGCGATATTGACTGCGGGATTCACCATGGTGCAACCCAACCTGTCGTTGGCGGCCTGCACCGGGGACATTTATTTACGCACCTGCGATCTACAGGGGCGCCATACTGTCAACTATGAAGCGCATAAGAAAGAAGTGGATTTTACGCTCCGCAGCAATCGAAATGGTCATGCCCAGCCCTTTGCCATAAGAGTTATCCCAGAGATCGGCAGAAAGTTTCAGTTGTTTTCCGACACAGGGGAACCACTGGATATATCCCTTTCTTTCTCCTCCAGGAACAGTGCATCTACCCCTTTACGCCCGGATATATTCAGTAAGCAGTATCCTGGCAGCCTCAATGATTTAAGTAACTTTCTAAGCGTGAATATCAACCCTGCCAGTGCAATCACGTCCAACTATTACTATGGCAACTTCCAGATGGAGGTGATGCAGTATATCAATTCACAAAATACCGAGTCTCAAACAGTGAATTTTGATATTGAAATGGAAGTTGAACCTAACATCAGAATCCGAAACCTCAGAAATATTCAAATCACTGCTGCAAATTTTTCTTCTGGGCAGGATATCACCGGCTATGAGGATTTCTGTATTGATGGGGTAGGTTTTAGCAACTATCTGGTTAGCTTAACGAGCAAAAATGGAATTATCCCTGGTGCCAGAGGAACAAAAATGTTTGAGCTTGAAGGTGCAATGGAGAGCCTGCCCTATGCAGCCTCCTTTACCGACGACATGAATCAAACCCTTGGTGCCAGAACATTGGGTGTTGAGCAAGTTCGGGGCATCCTTCCAAACAGAGCTCCCGGCCGGTGCCTAACAGATAATGCCAGGCTGATTGTTACTATTCCCGCCGGCAGTTGGGAGCACGCTAGAAGTTCCTTCTACTGGGATGTACTAACGGTAACCGTTACCAGTCAATAACTGATTACTAAAAGCCGTAATACGCTCTAACAGGACCTATCTAAAGAACTACTCTTCAGTATTAATCCAGAGCAACAAACAAAATAAAAAGAAGCAGTAAGGCCAAAATCTTATGCCTCACTGCCTCCCGTTAGATTTATCCTTTCAGGGGAAAGCGGATTCTTTCGCTGTTTTGGCCGCGTAATAACACTTCCAGCTCGCCATTGGCTGGCACATCCGCCACTTCAATACTGGTGCCGGCATAGAGCCTGCCAGAGGTTTCGAGCTTTTCGCACTCCCCCTCGGCAAAGCAATGGCGAACTTCCACCACCTCAACATTAATATTGCCATTATTGGTGAGGCGATAAGAGCCGTTTTCTTCTTCCAGCCCAACCTTGTAGGCTCCGCCTTTTGGCTGGACAAAAACCAGCGCCTGGTATGCCACAAGAATTTTCAGTGCGGTTTGCTCTGTCTTAATTTCTCCGACAACCGGCTTGAAAGTCACGCGGTAGACTTTCTCTTCCTCCAGGTTGCGATCGAGCGCCATCAGGCGAAAGCGCTTTCTCTCTCCTGGGGCTAACACGGCTTTCGATGGGCTTACCAGGAGTTTGAATTCATCGGGATTGATCACCCGGATTCTCTCTTCATTTTCCCTTCCGGGATTATCCACACGAAAAATTTCCGTCTGTACATACAGAGTTTCTTCATCTGGGTTACTGACTACGACATCATCCCTTGAGCTGGGACCATCCTCCAGATAGAGGACAATTTTATCCACAGACATGGCGGCCATTACCGGCTGGGCAATCAGCAATACAAATGCAATGAATAGTTTTTTCATAAGTGACCGAGTATTTTGAGAGACGCTTATTCTAAACCCGACATTTTACACTGGTGAAATGTTGGTTACTTCTTTTAAAACAGGCACATGAGCAAGATAGTTATTCTGCGCTGATTATCAACTCTGAAACCCCTTTGATATCTCCCTCAGTCAGACACCGTTTAGCCCCAAAATCTAATGCCTGCCGCCCCCTACTGAAATCCTGCGCCAGGGCTGTCACACTGATGTGCTTAGCCGGGAGATTTTGCAAGCACAACTCGCGGTGAGTGCCCCGCTCCGCCTGTCGCAAAGTCGCATTCGGCGAAAAAACTAGCGTAATCTGCGCCGTCGCAGAAGCTGAACTACTGGCAGCTGCAGGGTGCACGATAAAAACACCAGCAAACCAGCCAAAAAGCAAAACCGCGCCCAATCTGAAACTGCTCATAGGCGGTACATACCTCTTTACAGTACGGCAAACACCATCCGTACAGACAACAAAAGAGCGATACCTTCTAATTTTAGCTATGGAAGTTAGCGCTGCCAGCCGGGCTCCAGTCAATCACGGATTTCCAAGGCTTAATGCGTATCCAATTTTCCTCGGCACTCCACTTGCAACGCCCTCTCCACCGTCTATTTTTCCTGTAAGACCCGATTCCACCCTGGGCCATTGACCTTTGGGTTACAGAGCGCCAAAGCGCCTATATCCAGCCGACAATAACGCCTGCTTTCCGGATTTGACTCACATGCTAATCGCGCACCGTGGCGACAAAACCCGCCACCCGGAGAATACCATCGCCGCCTTTGAGGCTGCCCATAACCTGGGCGCCTGCGCCATTCAGTGCGATGTCCGCTTTAGCCTGGATGGCACCCCCTGGTGCTATCACAAAGATACCCTGCCGCTCCCCAATGACAGGCGCGAGCACTACTTCCACGACCTGAGGGATTCCCAGCTCAGCCGCCTGGCCATCGATTCCTTTATACAGGTGGTGGATTGGGCCAGTTGCCACCGGCACCTGGATTGGTTTGTGGGTATCTCCGCAGCCAATATCGCCAATTTGGGTTTTACCGCCGCAGTAAAGAAGCTGTTGGAGCAAATGCGCAATGAGCGCGAGTCCTTCGCCCTGCTTACCCAGGATTGCCGCAGCCTCCGGGCCGCCCGCAATATGGGCTGGCACAGGGTGGCCCTGCAGATCAGCAGTGTGCCGCGCTGCCTGTCTGCGGATATTGTCACTCTCGCCCCGGAGTTTCTGCTGATCCGCGATAGCTTTATCGATTGTGAGGAGTTACCACCGGGCCCCTGGCAATGGGTGGTCTACGAAATCAATTCTGCCGAAGAGGCCGTACTCTGGCGCAAGCGGGGAGCGCACCATATCCTCACCGGCAACCTGCCGCTGTTGATGCGCTCCCGGGAAGCGAGTGATGTCTACGGATTTTGATGTCCTGGTAGTTGGCGCGGGAATTCTTGGCGCGGGTACCGCTGAGGCCCTGGCCAAGGAGCACCATTCGGTAGTGATACTGGAGCAGCTGGGTATCGCCGCAGCCACCTCTTCGCGTTCCTCAAAGCTTATCCACGGTGGCTTGCGCTATCTGGAGAGCGGGCAGTTCCGCCTGGTTTACGAGTGCCTGCGCGAACGCAGCTGGCTGTTGGAAAATAAACCCCAGTTAGTGCGCATGGTGCCCTTTTATATTCCGGTCTACCGTCACAGCAAGCGGTCGCCATGGATGGTGAGGTTGGGGCTCAGCCTCTATGCACTACTTTCCGGTATCGGCAGCGAGGCCTCACGTTTTCGCGCTTTATCCAAAGCGGAGTGGGATACCCTGCCAGGCCTCAAGCGGGAAGATTTACTCGCGGTGTTTCGCTACTACGATGCGCAAACAGACGACGCTGCGCTGACCCGGGATGTGGTTGCCTCGGCAATTGCCCACGGCGCACAAATCATCTGCCCAGGCAGCCTGGTAGGCGCGGAGGTCACCGATGAAGGGGTGCGGGTTGATTACGTGGCCGATGGCAAGCTGAATACGCTGCACACCCGCGCGCTGGTCAATTGCAGCGGGCCCTGGGTAGCCACCACCAACGCGCGCTGCTCACCCCCAGTGCCCCTTCCCCCCATCGACCTTGTGGCAGGCACCCACATACTGCTGCCACTGTCCCTGGGCAACAAGATCTTCTATGTGGAAGCCGAGGACCACCGCGCGGTGTTCGTCATGCCCTGGCAGGACAAGACCCTGGTGGGTACCACAGAGCGCCCTTTCTGCGGCGATCCACGGGAGGTAGTACCCACCGTAGAAGAGGAGGCTTACCTGCTGCGCACGGTGCAGCAGCACTTTTTCCAGACCCGCGGACTACAGGCGGAGGATATTTGCGAGAGCTTTGCCGGCTTGCGGGTTTTGCCGGAAGCGGAGAAGAGCCCATTTGCCCGGTCGCGGGAGTCGATGATTTGCTGTGACAATGAGCGCAAGCCGCGCATTCTGGCCGTCGCTGGGGGCAAGCTCACCAGCTACCGCGCCACCGCACGCAAACTGGCCAAAAAGCTGCAGGCCACTCTGCAGGATAAAGGCCCTCCCCGCCACAACACCTCTTCAAGCAGCAAGGCCACCAGCACCTCGGAGCGTGAGCGCAATCTTTAAGGCCCACTATAAAAACCACCTCGCAAGCGAAAAAAACCACCTCGCAAGCGAAGTTTCTCAGGGCCCTGGAAAGTCTCCTTAGGGTCTCGGTTTTACATCCCATATAATGGGCGGCTACTCTGATTTTATGACTCTTTTTTACACCGCAGTTTATGTCCGATTACAGCCCCCACCGCTTCTGTACCGCGCCACTACTCGATTGGAGTGACCGTCACTGCCGCTATATGTGGCGCCTGTTGAGCAAGCGCGCCCGCCTGTATACCGAAATGGTAACCACCGGGGCGATCCTGCACGGTGATCGTCAGCGCCATCTGCAATTCAACGCCGCCGAGCTGCCTGTTGCCCTGCAATTGGGCGGTAGCGATCCCCGGGAATTGGCGGAGTGTGCGCGGATTGCCCAGGAGTGGGGTTATGCGGAGATCAACCTCAATTGCGGTTGCCCCAGTGACCGTGTGCAGTCCGGGCGCTTTGGCGCCTGCCTGATGGCGGAGCCCGATGTCGTGGCGGCGGGCCTCAGCGCTATGCGCGAGGCGGTATCGATTCCAGTTACGGTGAAACACCGAATCGGCATTGACGATATGGAGGACTATCCGGGCCTGACCCGCTTTGTGGAGGCACAGGCAGCGATCGGCACTGAGACCTTTATCGTCCATGCGCGCAAAGCCTGGCTGCAGGGCCTCAGCCCCAAGGAAAACAGAGAGATTCCCCCGCTCAACTACGACATGGTTTACCAGCTGAAACAGGATTATCCACAGCTGCAAATCATCATTAATGGTGGGATTAACTCCCTGGAGGAGTGCCTGCAACATCTGCAGCGCGTTGATGGTGTTATGCTGGGTCGGGCCGCCTACCAGACTCCAGCGCTTCTTGCCCAGGTGGACAGCGTGCTGTTCGGGGAGAGCGAAGGGCCCGATGCGGTGGAAGTCGTCGAGCAGATGCTGCCCTATATCGAGCGGGAGCTGTCGGGCGGTCAGCGCCTCAACCATATTACCCGGCATATGCTCGGGCTCTTCCAGGGCCTGCCCGGAGCGCGCCGTTTCCGCCGCCATCTCAGTGAGAACGCCCACAAGAAAAACGCGGGGCCAGAGGTTGTAGAAGAAGCCTTGTCGCTGGTCACCCAAGCGGCTTAAGTTGGAAGGCTAGTGTTTCAGAAAAAGGGAAGCCAATAATCATCGAGGGAATCGCTATGAATAAACTGGAACAACTCAAGCAGCGCAGCCAGGTAGTGGCAGATACTGGCGATATCGAAGCCATCCGCCGCTATCGCCCTCAGGACGCCACTACCAACCCCTCGCTACTCTACAAGGCTGCCCAGCTGCCCCAGTACAAGGGGCTGATCAGAGAGTCGCTGGACTGGGCGGTAAACCACCAGGGTGGCGCCAACCCCACGGAAACGGCACGCCTGGCCGCGATCAAACTGGCGGTCAGTATCGGCAGCGAAATACTGCAACTGATCCCCGGGGTGGTTTCTACAGAGGTGGATGCGCGCCTGTCCTTCGATACCCGCAGCACCATTGACTATGCCAGACACCTTGTGGCCCTGTATGAACGCGAGGGGATAGCCCGTGAGCGGGTACTGATTAAGATCGCCGCCACCTGGGAGGGCATAGCCGCTGCGGAAATCCTGGAGCAGGAGGGCATTCACTGTAACCTGACCCTGCTGTTCTGCCTGAGCCAGGCCATTGCCTGCGCCGAGGCTGGCGTAACCCTGATCTCCCCCTTTGTGGGACGTATTCTGGACTGGCACCTGGCCAACGGGGATCGAAAGGCCTTCAGTGGCGAGGAGGACCCCGGGGTACTGTCCGTGCGTAATATCTACCATTACTACAAGTCGCGGGACTACAACACCATTGTGATGGGTGCCAGCTTCCGCAACACGGCGGAAATTGAAGCGCTGGCGGGTTGCGATCGCCTGACCATCAGCCCCCAGCTGCTGCAGTCTCTGGAGGATAGCGAGGGGCTGTTGGTCGGTGGACTCCCCACAGTCAACGAGCCGCTGCCGCGTCCAGAGGGGCGACTCAGCGAAGCGGCCTTCCGCTACCAACTCAACAGCGATGCCATGGCCACAGAGAAACTCGCCGAGGGTATCCGCAATTTTGTCAAAGATCAGGAGCGGCTCGAAATGCTGCTACAGAGCCAAGTCATGGGACGCCGGGAAACTGATGCTGCAACAAATCCGTAAGCTGTTCGAACAGATTGGCAGCAATGCCGATGTAGAAATGCACGATGAAAAAGACGTGCGCATGATCAGTGCCGCCTTGCTGGTTGAGGTGGCCACTGTCGATCAAAAGCTCGACCCGCGAGAGCGCGACACGCTGATTGAGTTGCTGTGCCAACACTACGCGTTGAGCAACCCTGAGGCGGCAGAGATTATCGATGAGGCCATTGGCCAAAGGGAGCGGGCCACTTCCCTGTTTGAGTTCACTCAGGCAGTCAACGATCAATTCAGCGAGCGAGACAAATACCTGCTGGTTCGGCAGATGTGGCAGGTGGCTTTTTCCGACGATGTGATCGAAGCTTTTGAAGAGCATCTGATTCGCCGGGTTTCCGAGTTAATTTATCTTCCCCATGGGCTGTTTACCCGCGCACGGGCAGAGGCAAGGGATATGCGGGACAGCTGAATCGCGGGGTGTGGGAAAAATCGGCGGCTTTCGAGTGGAGGCTGTGCGTTGAATTTCAGTGCAGGTGTGCGGAGGACTTGCCGTAGGAGCTGCACTCCCGCTCCAGCGAATGCACCAGATCGCGGAAGGTTTCCGCATTCTGCTCGTTCATGCTCATCAGTACCCGGTGGGCCTCCAGCACCTTCTCCCGCGCGGCACACTCATCCGGGGTTTTACACACCAGCGGCTTGGTCTCCACAGAGAAATCGCGCTTCTCATCGCTGATTTCCATCAGGGAATCGAAACCCATTGCATCCAATAGGTGTTGAATACCTTTGTCCGTAACGAAAACCAGGGGCTTTTGGCAGCCGCGCTCCTGAGCGCGAATCGCGATCTTGGCCATCAAGCCGAGGGTCGTACTATCGACACCTTCCGCACCGTGTAGATCGAAGGCCACACCGGCAAAGTCATTGCGTGCAAACATATTGTCGATAAAGCTATCGAACGAGGTGCATAGGTTGAGGCGAACATCGCCCATCAATTTAATGATGTAAACGCCCTGGTGGGCTCCAACCATAATTTGCCCGGACTGCATAACAACCCCTGGCTCACCCGAACACACTCAGAGGATGAAAGTGCGCATGGATGGCGATAGTTCACTGGTAGAGCAAAGACGCTTGTGACGGTTTTGCCGCCTCGGCATCTTTGTGCATAAAGTGGGCGGAGCTTACTCCTGACCGTGCGGACTGACAAGAGTGCTAAGGCACGAAATTCGACTATTTGGTCGACAAATTCACACCGCTAGCCATGGGCCAGGGTAAGAATTGTAATATCGTCGGGTAATGCGCCAAAAGTATCTACTTTCAGGCCTTCACACAGTGCCCCCAGCTCACCCCCAGTTGTGTCGATAAGCGCTAGTAGCTGCGCCTCTTTTTGCAGCAAATCCCCTTCGAGCAATTCCAGCACACCATCGGAGCAGGCTACCAGCCGCCAGCTGGAAGGCAGTTCCGCACGCATTACCTGCCAATCACCCTGTTCAAAAATCCCCAGTGGTCGCCCCTTGCCCGGCAGCCAATCGGCGCCAGCGGCACTGGCGAGCGCCGGCATGGGGATCTGCCCGGCAACCGCATAGTGCAACTGGCTAGCGGCGGTATCCACCACACCAATAAACATGCTGGCGTGCTTACCCATGCCAGTGGATAACAGCTCGCGGTTGATAAGCTCCAGAACTTCCAGCAGATCCGCCCCCAGGGATTCCAGCTGGGCGAACAGTGGGCGCTCGCGCAGGCGGTGCATCACACTGTTTTTTATCAGGGCTGTAACCAGTGCGGAGGACACGCCATGCCCGGAGACATCCACCAGGTAAAACGCGACAAAACGCTCCCCAAACAGACCGTAATCCACAAAGTCGCCGCTCAGATACAGGGAAGGGATCAGGCGGTAAGCGGCCTCGACACCGCCGGGATAAAAGAAAGGGCTGCGGGGCAACAGGTGTTGTTGTAACAGGCGACCGGCTTCCTGGTCCCGGCGCAGTACTTCTACATGGTCGCGCAGTTCGCTGTTGCGTTGCTCTAGGGTTTTACGGTACTCGAGATTCTGCTGGGCGAGGTTTTCTTCACCGGTAATGCGGCAGATGACTTTATCGATCAGTACGGCCTGTTGAATGGGTTTGATCAGATAATCGCAGGCGCCCAGACGCATTGCCTGCAGGACTTCATGTAACTCCCCCTTCTCCGCGATCATCACAACCGCAGTACCAGGGGATCTTTGCTTGATTATGCGCAACACCTCCAGCCCGTCCATATCGGGCAGGAGCAGGTCTACAACGACCAGTTGAAAGAGTTCGGGGGAGAATTGCTCTATGCCCTGCTGGCCGCTATCGGCTACCGCAACCGAGAGCCCCTGACGCGAAAGCGCTCCACGCAAAAAGTTGCGGGAGCGCTCATCATCTGTCAGCAACAGGCTACTGGGGCCGGCCATGGCAGGCTCTTGGAGGGAGGTGTTTTACTCGCTGATGCTCAGTAATCACTAGACTCTTCGACTTCACCCTGGTCGATGGCTTCGGCGGCTTCAGTCTCTGTATCCACATCCACTTCACCATCCACGATTAAGAAGTCGCGGCGCTGCAGATAGGCATCGCGCAGCAGGACATAGCGATCACCCTGCAGTAGGGATTCCGCCTGCAACAGGCTGGCGCGGCCCTGGATAATATCGGTGGCTCTAAGGGTATAGCGCGTGGGGTCGTGCTCAACATAAGTCAGTGGATTGGTGTAGTAATCCACAACCTTGGCCGGCGTATCCCGCACTGTAGAGGGGCCCAACAGCGGCAACACCAGATAAGGCCCGGAAGGCACACCCCAAACTGCCAGGGTCTGACCAAAGTCCTCACCATCGCCCTTTTCCAAGCCCATGTGCTTGGCGACATCGAAAAGACCCGCAATACCGATTGTGGTGTTAATCAACAAACGGCCGGCGTCATTGCCCGCTTGGCCCCACTTGCCTTGCAACACCCCGTTAAAAGTATTCGTCACTTCACCCAGGTTGCTGAAGAAATTGCTAACACCCTGCTGCATAAAAATCGGGGTAATCTGCCGATAACTGACAGCCGCCGGTTTTAGGACATAGCGATCCGCACCATCATTGAAGCTGAATATCGCGCGGTTAAATCCCTCCCAGGGGTCTCGCAGGGAGAAGTCTTCTCCTTCCTCACCACCAAACTCTTCCGCGGGATCAAAGCCATATTCATCAACCAATGATCCATTAGTACCATCGGTAGCAGTACCATTTTGTTCAACCGCCTCAGGTTGGACCGAGGGGGTGACCGCGTCTCCAAACGGGTCCTGTGTCGCCATTGCGCCCACTGGGGAAATGGCCAGCATTGCGGCCATCAACCAGGGCGATAAATCTCTGCGTCCTAGCAAAACCCTGCTCCTCTTATTTATCAAATTTCAAGGTCAGGGATTCTAACGCCCCCACAAAATGTAAACCACCCTCGGCAGCATAGCAGCTGGGATTCATCAAAGATGGCGCAGTTTCAGGCAAGCACAGGCTGTCACAGAAAGGTAATTTACGCCAAAAATCCACGGACTAGCCGAGCTATTCTCACGCCAGGGAGCGAAGACCTGCGATAACACCTTTATCCAGCAGCTTTTGCAGTAGCTCAAGACCGAAGCCATAAAGCGCTTCGCTATCGACTTGGGGCAGCTCATCAGAGATCTGCGCCAACAGTTGTTCTCCGGTGGCTTCCCCCGCGGAAGCCAGCTGCAATAAACGCGCGGTTACCGCATTGATTTCCATAAAACTGACCTCATCGCCGAGGTCGCGATAAACCAGTAAAAAGGTGGGGGATTCAGGTGGCTCTTGAGGCAGATAAGCGGGACCGATACGGTGCACAGGAAAGCGGTAACTGAGACTCCAAACCAGCGGTGATACCACCGGTACAGAGGTCAGCAGATCTCCCTGGCGATCCAACCCCGTGGGAATCTCTTCGGTACTGACATCCAGCGCCAGCTCCACCCACTCATAGTGAGCCAGTTCTAACAGGAACGCTGGGTCCCCTTCACGCTGCACCCGTTCCTGTTGCAGGTAAGTGAGGAACTCCTCGCTGATCTGCAAAAAATAGGGGCTTTTAGCGGTATGGTGTTGAATAAAATCTCGCACCATGTCGTGCCAGCACTCATCGCTGTAGAGGCTGCGCAGTATGGGAAAACCACCGGCAATAAAAGATTCGATGTTGTTGTAAATCAGGTCCCGGTAGATGGCAACACGCCGATCCTCAATATCTTTTGGCGCCTCAACGTCATCAGGGGCGCGCAAATGTTTGGCAAAAGACCGCTGTAAACCCTGAAACCCGGCTGTCTTATCGGCGACTGAGGACATAGCTCTCTTCTACTTGATGGTTGGCCTGGATGCCCTTGATCTGTTCCACTTCCTCAAGCAATTGCGGCAGGGGTGGGATATTGAAGTCGCGTTCCAGCAGGGTGGGCATAACACCGTGTATTTCATAGGCTTGATCTAACAGCTGCCACACCGGATCGATCACATCAGCGCCGTGCGTATCCACCTTCAAGTCATCTGCCTCATCGAAATGCCCCGCCACATGCACATAGCGCATTCGCTCCGAGGGTAGTCCGCGCAAGAATTCCAGGGGGTCATAGCGATGGTTGATTGAATTCACATAAATATTATTGACGTCGAGCAGTAGGTCGCAGTCCGCCTCTTGCAGGACCGCCTGTAAAAATGCCAGCTCGCTCATCTCCTGGCCCGGCGCCGCGTAATAGGAAACATTTTCCATGGCAATGCGCTGTTCGAGCGTATCCTGCACGATGCGAATTCGTTCGGCGACATACATCACCGCTTCTTCAGTAAAGGGGATAGGCAATAAATCGTAGAGGTGGCCCTGATCCGAGCAGTAGCTCAGATGCTCGCTGTATGAACAGATATTGTGATCGCGGATAAACTGCTTGATTGAGGCGAGCAGCTCCATATCCAGAGGATCAGAAGAGCCAATAGACAGAGACAAACCGTGCAAAATAAAAGGATAGCGTTCGCTGAGTTGGCGAAACCAGCGGCCAAGTCGCCCGCCGACACCGATCCAATTTTCCGGCGCCACCTCAAAAAAATCCACCTTGTCCGGCGAAAACTCTTCTCCCATCATAGAGCGGCGCAGTCCGAGACCGGCACCCTCCACTGGATAATTGCGCACCGCTATTTGCCTCTATTGGTCATGGAAAGTATTTGGGGCGGCCTTTTTCGGCAGCGCCGCCCCAGTCTCGTGCAGCGGAATATTAGCTACCGCAACTGCCTTCTTTTTTCTTTCCTTCGCCGCACTTACCTTCTTTTTTCTTGCCTTCGCCACATTTCCCTTCGCCGCATTTACCTTCCTTTTTCTTGCCTTCGCCGCACTTACCTTCGCCGCACTTGCCTTCTTTTTTCTTACCCTCTTCATCCTTGTTATCGTGACCGTGATCGGCCAGTGCCAGGTTGTAGCCAGAGGTCAAGTCTTCAGCAGCAAAAGGATTGGCAGTGCTGTTAGCCGCAGACACATTCATGGCCGCAGTTGCAATAAACGCTGCACCAACGGCAGCTGCTACCGGGGAAAGATGCTTCTTGTTCATAAAAAATCTCCTAACTAATACCCTGTGTAATAAAACTCTATAAGACTTTTTCTATGTCCCGCGACAGTATAATGAAGCGCAGCGAGAAACCGTCGTATTGTGAAACCGGCCCACAGCCAAAGTGCACTCGGTAGCGCACTGCGACTTTGCCGACCTTCATTGATCTGTCGGACCAGTAAGGAAAATATTACACAAGACGACAAAGTTTTTTGTGAACTGTGCCCAGGCACTACTCAAAGGCTCTGCTCAAGTAAACAGTTCCTTGCCTTCAATCTCTGTCCAGACCTTACTTAGACGCTTGGCGGAGACTGGCATCAGGGTCTTCAACGTCTGTGCAAACAAGCTGACACGGAATTCCTCCAGCATCCAGCGGTACTCCACCAGAGCGGGCTCTGACGCCAACTCTCTCCTTGAGAACCTCTCTATCTGGCCATCGAACGATTCGGCGACTTTGTGGTATTCCACTTGCAGCTTGCGGTCGCGGTTTGGATCGAGCGCCGCCTTTTCCAGCCGCACGGCGATTGCCTTCAGATAGCGGCTATATTGGCGCAGCCATTGCAGTGGTGTGTCAAACAAGACTCCCCGGTAGAAGAGCCCGGCCAGCTGCTGTTGAATATCTCCCACGGCCATAGCGACCGCCAGGTTCTTCTGCTGTTTGATCTGCTTGCGCAGGGGGACCAATTGACCCAAAGCTTTGACCAAGAGGTCGCCTATCTCCTGGGCCACCCCCACCAAGTCGCCCTCTTTCTCCAGTGCCGACAGAAACTCAGCTTCACTGCGCGGCCAGTTTTCCTGCGGCCAGAAGACCTCGCGCGCAGCGGCCAACAAAATATCGTCTGCCACTTCCTCGCGACGCCCCAGATCTGCGGCGGAGAGCCCCAACTCCTTGCCGCGCAATAACTCCTTGCGCAGATATTTCACCTTCTCAGGCAAATGCAACAGGGCCAAACGGCAGATTCCGGCACGACTCAAACGCCGCGCTTCGGCGGGATTGTCTAGCAACTTCAGGGAAACACTCTCTTTGGCCTCCACCAATGCTGGGTAGGCGCGCACCTTGAGCCCTCCCTGGTCGAGGGTGTGGGTTTCCGGCAGCTCACCAAAATCCCAACTGGTAATAACATCCCGCTCGAAGCTATCGCCCGCATCCGCCAGCCCCTGCTGTACCCGGTCGCGATAGCGCGCCTGTAAGACTGAGAGATCGCGATCCTGGTCCAGCAACTTACCCGACTCATCCAAAACCTGGATATTGAAGCGGTAGAAATCTTCCAGGGATTGTTCCGCAGATTGCCAGGCATCTTCAGGCAGCTGCTGAGCGGTCTGACGCTGCAACTCCAGGGCCAGCGACTGCCATAGCGGAGTATTGTCTGCGCGCAGCCGCGGCAGGGCCTTATCCACAGCCGCCGGTACCGGCACAAAGTATTTGCGCCACTGTTTGGGTAGGGCTTTTATCAAGGCAATACATTTATCTCGCAGAATTCCAGGCACCAGCCAGGAAAGTCGAGCGGCGGGCACCTGGTGCAGCGCCGCAACCGGTACCTGGATACTGACACCGTCACCCACACTACCCGGTTCAAAGTGATAGCTGAGCGGGTAAATAATGCCCCCCGCCTGCAACTCATCGGGGAATTGCGCTTCGCCCACATGATCCGCACTTTGCTGCATCAACAATTCGCGGGGGATAAACAGCAGCTGTGGATCACTGGTTTCGGCTTTCTTGCGCCAGTGCTCAAACCCGGCGAGGTTGACGATATCCGCGGGGACCAGCTCATCAAAAAAGCGGTAAACCACTTCGTCATCCACCAGAATATCCCGGCGGCGGGACTTGGCTTCCAACTCCTCCAGAGACTGCAGTAGGTCGGTGTAGTGTTTATAAAAACGGCCCTTGCCGCGATAACGCTGTTCCACCAGTGCCTGGCGAATAAAGACTTCCCGTGCGGTTTTTGGGTCCAGCTTGCCGTAGGGGATGCGGCGTTTTTCCACCAGCACCAGGCCGTACAGAGAAACCTTTTCAAAAGCCATCACCTGCCCGGAGCGAGCATCGTAGTGGGGCTCAAAATAATTGCGTTTTACCAGGTGCTGGGAAGCAGCCATTACCCAGTCAGGCTCTATTTTCGCAACGGTATGGGCGAACAAGCGGCTGGTTTCCAACAACTGGGCAGCAACCACCCAGCGCGGCGGCTTTTTAAATTGACCAGAGCCAGGGAAAATATGGAAGCGGCGATTGCGGCAACCGATAAATTCCTTGTTTTCGTCGCGAACGCCAATATTACCGAGCAAGCCCACGACTATGGCTCGATGAATCGCCTCATACTCTGCCGGTTCTTTATTTTCTTTAACTTCTAGATCCCGGCAAGCTACGCGCAATTGGTGGTGGATATCTCTCCACTCACGCATACGCAGCCAGGAGAGGAAGTTTTTCTGGCACCACTTACGCAGCTGGTTTTGGCTCAGCTTCTGACGTTGGATTTCGAAGGCATCCCACAACTGTACAAAGGACAGAAAATCGGACTGTTCATGCTGCCACTGGCGGTGTTTTTCATCCGCCGCCTGGCGCTTCTCCGCCGGGCGTTCACGTGGGTCTTGCACGGCCAGGGCGGCGACAATAATTAATAATTCTCGCGCACTGCTATTATCCGCACCGGCCAGCAACATTCGGCTCAATCGTGGGTCCAGCGGCAAACGTGAAAGTGCGCGGCCCAGTTTGGTCACCCTGCCCTGGTCATCGACTGCCTGCAATTCCTGCAACAATTTATAGCCGTCATTGATCAGGCGCGGATCGGGCGGATCGACAAAGGGAAACTCCCGGATATCGCCGATTCTCAGCTGCAACATTTGCAGGATTACCGCAGCCAAGTTCGTACGTAGGATTTCCGCATCGGTAAATTCCGGGCGTTGCTCAAAATCCCGCTCTTCATATAAGCGCACACAAACACCGGCACTGACACGACCACAGCGGCCGGCACGCTGGTTGGCACTGGCCTGGGAAACCGGTTCTATCGGTAGACGCTGGATTTTACTGCGGTAGCTATAACGACTGACGCGCGCTGTACCCGGGTCGATCACATAGCGAATGCCCGGCACCGTAATAGAGGTTTCCGCCACATTGGTGGCAAGCACAATACGACGGCCTTTATGGCCGTGAAAGACCTTGGCCTGTTCTGCCAGACTCAAGCGCGCATACAGGGGCAGTACTTCCAACTGGGCAATCTGCGCATCTCGCAGGGCCTTGGCACACTCGCGGATTTCCCGCTCGCCACTCATAAATACCAGTATGTCCCCGCCGCGCCGGCTGCTGGATTTCTCCTCGTGCAGTAACTCTTCCACTGCAGCAACAACCTGTTCGCTGAGGTCTGCATCACTGTCGGCCGCTGGGCGATAGTGAATATCCACAGGATAGGTGCGGCCGGAAACTTCGATAATCGGCGCATCATTAAAGTGCCTAGAGAACTTTTCCAGGTCGATTGTGGCCGAGGTAATTATCAGCTTTAAATCCGGGCGCTTGGGCAGAATGGTTTTTAAATAACCCAGCAGGAAATCAATATTGAGGCTGCGTTCGTGGGCCTCATCAATAATCAGCGTGTCGTATTTATTCAGCAGGGGGTCGCGCTGAATTTCAGCCAGCAAAATACCATCGGTCATCAATTTGACATGGGTGTGCTCGGTGCTGTGGTCGGTAAAGCGAACCTGGTAACCGACAGATTCCCCCAGGGACTGCTGCAATTCCTCAGCGATACGATTGGCCACTGTGCGTGCGGCAATCCTGCGCGGCTGGGTGTGGCCAATCTGGCCATAGATACCCCGCCCCAGGGTGAGACAGATTTTTGGCAATTGGGTGGTTTTACCGGAGCCAGTTTCACCGGCGATAACGACAACCTGGTGCTTTTCGATCAGCTCAGCGATTTCCTCACGCCGCGCCACCACCGGCAAGGCCTCAGGCCACTGCACTTCCGGCAGCTTGCGCCGGCGCTCTTGTGCCAGTCCCTCAGACGCCTGTAACTGCTGCTCCAGCTGGGCCAGAATACGATCGACCGGCTTGCCCTCCTTCTGGCGCCGACGCACATTCTTAATGGTTCGATGCAAATGGTAGCGGTCCCGCACCATGCAACGGGAGATACGGGCCTGCAGAGCGCCCAGGCTTTTTTCTGCTTCGGTGTGACTCATGATTCGTACAGAAGTGGCAAACGCGGGATTATACCCCCACTTTGCCACAGGGCTGAAAATCCCTTGGTGGCGCTCAACTATACTGGTCCAGATAGCGATTTTATTCACAGGCGCACTGCCCTAGGTGGCAGCACAACGTCTGCGGGTCACACCTTGCGAGCGGTACTATGCAAGAGATCAAACCCAAGCCCCCCGCCAGCGCCGGGCAGCTGTTTGGCCACCCTAAAGGGCTGTTCCTGCTGTTTGGCACCGAGATGTGGGAGCGTCTCAGCTACTATGGCATGCGCGGTATTTTTGTCTTCTACCTGACCTCCACCGCCACCGCCGCAGTATTTGGCTGGGAACAGCTCACCGATACTGAATTGCAGTCCAAAGCCCTGAGCTACCTGGGCTGGTATGCCATGCTGGTCTATCTGACTCCGATTATCGGTGGCTGGATGGCGGACAACCGCTGGGGCCAGCGCCGCTGCATTATGTTCGGCGGCACCCTGATGATGCTGGGACAATTCTCCCTGGGCTTTCCTCACGCCTGGCTACCAAATGGTAGTGAGATTTATATGCTGTGGCTGGGGTTGGCCCTTTTGATAATCGGTAATGGTTTCTTTAAACCGAATATCTCCACTATGGTCGGAGACCTCTACGAAGAGGGGGACCATCGCCGCGATACTGCATTTACCATTTTCTATATGGGCATCAACCTGGGCTCCATTCTCGGTTATTTGGTTGTAGGTTGGATTGGGGAGAAGGTGGACTACCAGCTCGCCTTTATTGTTGCAGGCATTGGTATGCTACTGGGCCTGATTCTGCAAATGACCCAAGCCAAGCGCTACCTGGGGGAAATAGGTGTAGAACCCTCCGCTCATCTGGAACTGAAAAATAAAAAAGACGAGGAAGAGAGTAAACATCGTCCACTCACACAGGAAGAGCGGGATCGCATTAAAGTCATTCTGGTTCTGGGTGTATTTATCGTGGTTTTTTGGGCGGGCTTTGAGCAAGCCGCCGGATCAATGAACCTCTTTGCCAAATACCGCACCGACCTGAATATCTTTGGCTGGGAGATTCCCGCCAGCTGGCTGCAGATGGTCAATCCACTATTTATTATTATCCTCGCACCGATTATGGCCAGCATCTGGGTAGGTATGGGCGACCGCGAACCAAGTTCACCGGCCAAATTCAGTTTGGGGTTAGTATTTCTTGGGATCGGTTTTCTATCCATGTGCGGCGCGGCACTGCAAATCGGCGATTCCGAGACCATCAAAGCGAGCATCTGGTGGCTGGTCTTTGCCTATATTTTTCACACCATTGGTGAGTTATGTCTATCGCCTATCGGGCTTTCTGTCGTGACCAAATTATCTCCCCTACGCTACTTATCCTTAATGATGGGTTTGTGGTTTGCGTTTATCGGCATCGCCAATAAGGGGGCGGCAGAAATCGGTAAATTAGTGGGCGTTTCCGGTCCGCTCGCCACTTTCGGCGGTGTCGCACTCACGGCCATCGTGGCTGGTTTTATTTTGTATTTGATTCGAGAAAAGCTGGTGGATTGGATGCACGGTGCCGAAGAGGTGCATGTCACGGTGGGAGAAACCACCAGAGAAGAAATCAGCATCACCGCGGATCACGAGGGAACGCCCCCAAAACACTTTAGTGGTAATAAAAAATAACACTTTATTAACCCTAAAATTATTAGGCGGCACAGAAGCGTGCCGCCTGCAGATAATTCCTTGGCTAAAATCCCTCAGACTAGAGTTTCTTGCAAGGAACCTTCATTAACCCTGCTATTAGCGGCCTTTGACTAAATAGGAAATCGCCCGATCCAATCCCTCAAGGGTCATCGGATACATATGGCCATCTACCAGACGCTGGGTCATACCAATACTGGGCGTATACTGCCAATACTCCTCATCAATTGGATTTAGCCAGATCAGATTGTGGTAAGTATCGGTAATACGTTCCATCCAGGCTGCCCCGGGCTCTTCATTCATATGCTCGACACTACCAAAGCGACTGGTAATTTCGTAGGGTGCCATGGAAGCGTCGCCGACAAAGATTACCTTGTAGTCCTTGCCATAGGTGCGCAGTACTTCCAACAGAGACGTATTCTCGCTATAGCGCCGCTGGTTATCTTTCCACACATGCTCATAGACAAAATTGTGGAAATAAAAATACTCAAGATGCTTAAATTCTGAGCGACAAGCAGAGAATAGTTCTTCACACACACGCACATAGGGGTCCATGGAACCGCCCACATCGAAAAAGATCAGCACTTTTATTGCGTTGTGCCGCTCGGGCACCATCTTGATATCCAACAAGCCTGCATTGCGCGCAGTGGAGGAAATGGTGTTATTCAGGTCCAACTCTTCCGCCGCGCCAGTGCGGGCAAATTTACGCAACTTGCGCAGGGCCACTTGGATATTGCGGGTTCCCAGGCTGATACTGTCATCCAGGTTTTTGAACTGGCGCTTTTCCCAGACCTTGGATGCCGAGCGATTGCGCCCCTTTCCTCCCACCCGAATACCCCCCGGGTGATAGCCGCTATTACCGAAGGGACTGGTGCCACCGGTGCCTATCCAGCGGTTGCCGCCACTGTGACGCTTTTTCTGCTCTTCGAGGCGCTTTTTAAACTCCTCCAGCAATTTTTCCAAACCACCGAGGCTTTGGACTTTGGCCTTTTCTTCTTCGCTTAACTGCTTGAGAAATTCCGCCCTGAGCCAATCTTCCGGGATCATTTGCTCGACGATATCGTCAAGGGTTTCCAGGTCTTTAAAATAAGCCTCAAAAGCGCGGTCGAATTTATCGAAATGTTTTTCATCCTTCACCAGGCAGACACGGGCGAGAAAATAAAATTCCTCCATGTCAGCAAACACCAGACGCTGCTGCAAAGCCTCCAGCAGAGCCAGTAATTCGGTGATGGATACCGGTAATTTATAACGGCGTAAATTCAGGAAAAAGCCAATCAGCATAGTAATTCGCGGTCAGCACAGGGAAAAAGATACTCGGCCATACCGAGCGGAATATCATCAGGGGCGCTCATTTACCCCTGATGAAAAGCAACAACGCCCACTCAACGGTTGTCGCGACGCGCCATAAATGCCAGGCGTTCAAGCATATGGACATCCTGCTCATTCTTCAGCAAGGCCCCATAAAGCGGAGGGATGGCGCTGCTGTTATCGCGATCTTTGAGTACTTCCTCGGGAATATCGTCGGCCATCAACAGCTTTAACCAATCAATCAGCTCAGAGGTGGAGGGCTTTTTCTTCAGGCCCGGCACTTCGCGCAACTGGAAGAAAATATCCATGGCTTCCGCAACCAGCTGCCCTTTGATCTCTGGGTAATGAACATCGACAATTTTGCGCATAGTATCGCGATCGGGGAAGCTGATGTAATGGAAGAAGCAGCGGCGCAAAAAGGCATCCGGCAGCTCTTTTTCGTTATTCGAGGTAATAATGACAATGGGGCGGTGTTTGGCCTTAATGGTTTCTCCAGTTTCATAAACGAAGAATTCCATGCGGTCCAGTTCCACCAGCAGATCGTTGGGGAATTCGATATCCGCTTTGTCGATCTCATCAATCAATAACACCACACGCTCTTCCGCGGCAAAGGCTTCCCACAGTTTGCCGCGCTTGATGTAATTGGCGATATCGTGAACCTTATCCACTCCCAGCTGAGAGTCCCGCAGGCGCGATACCGCATCGTACTCGTAGAGCCCCTGCTGGGCCTTGGTGGTGGACTTGATATGCCATTGGATCAACTTCAGCCCGAGGCTCTCGGCAACCTGTTCCGCGAGTAGCGTCTTGCCGGTGCCCGGCTCGCCTTTGATCAGCAGGGGGCGCTGTAAGGTGACGGCTGCGTTCACCGCCATTTGCAGGTCTTCGGTAGCTACATAGCTATCGGTACCGGTAAATTTCATGCTTACTCCAATCCTGTCATCACGCTATCTTCAGATTTAGCGAATGATAATTGAACAACGGGGCGAGTGGCGAGGCGGGAACGATCAAATTGGATGACCAGCCCGAGTAGGCATTAGAAGGGGGGTTAACAGTTGGGCATCAGGCCATCTGGGTACTGCGGCGGTGTACTACCTGACGTCCCTTACCGGTGATATACCAGCGAATGCCCAGGTGACTGTGGATTTTGCCCACCATTTCCAGCACCAGCAGGCTGTTGAGGGCGCGGGCGATTGAATTGGTCTCCATACCGCTATCCTGCACCATGCCGCTCAGGGAGCGAAACACACACTCGCCGCCATTAAGCAGGTTGAGTACCTGCAGAGCATTGTCGTCCAACTTGCGAATCTGATTGAAATCCAGCGCCGGCCCCTGTTCCAGATCCCCTTCTATCTCATGCTCTAGTAAGGGCATCATTTCCAGCTGCATGGTGCGCAGTTCCTGCTCCAGGTTTTCCACCCGGGCGCGGGCGATACTGGCATCGCGCAGTTGGCGGCGCGCGGCATTAAACACAAACATACGGGAGGCGATAGCGGCGAGCAGGCAGTAACCGGTAAAGATCAATAGGCGCGAGGGGTCGCCTTGGATTTCGATCAACAGATCACTCTGGGTAAATTTCAGGAAAATCGGCACCATCAAGGCACCACACAGCCCCATTATCAGGCAGCGGGCGAGACCGGCTGGATCTTCCTCCGTAAACAGCATTTGATAATAATTCACCAGCCCACCGAGAATGCCCGATACCAGCATTACCGCAGTGAGAATCAGCAGGTGGTCGAGCATCAGGGTTCCTCAGCCATCTGGCAGCCTGCGCCATGAATATGGGCGGAAATCCACGCCAAGGGCACTTTATATAAGCATTATCTGTAGTGAATCCGGCATACCAATAAACAACCCATTCCAACGAACAGTTAAAAACCCTGGGAAAAGTACAAATCATCATTTTCCGGCGGTGGGTTTGTCTATTGGGCTGTGACCATTAAGCCGGTTCGTCTGGCCTCGCGCCAAGCACGGAAGCAGCTTAATAGATATAGCAGCTGTCACCGTCAATAGAGATGCTAGAGAAAGGAAGTAACGCCTTTGATAACCAGGCGAATAAAGGGCGTGGGCCTAGTTACGACAGGCCCAGGATTCTAGAAAGGATTGGATGCAAAATCCCATTACTGTTCGTTGAAGTATGGGTCTTCATCGAAACGACGGCGGCGTTCGCGACGAAATTTAAATAGCAGTGAAACCAGCCCCCACACGACCATTACCGCCAAAGCACCGCCTGCGGCAAACACCAGGTTTGCGGTTACTTCCGGCGCTGCTCCATTTTCTTCAAATAATAATTGGTAGAGATACAGAGGTAATACAGGCATAGCTACTGATTCGGCCACCGGTATTTTTACCGGCACCAGAAATACCGCAGCCAATAGCAGTAGAAAGGTCCGACGCAACCAACTCCAGCGCCAGTTGCGCATAAACCACCAACCGGCAGCCAGCAACACCAGAGTCGAGCCGGCATAAACAAACCAGGCAATTTGAAAATCTTCAGACATTTTTTTATTTACTCTATATTTCCCGCCCAGAGCAGGAAGCAGTGGTAAGGCCTCAACGGCTTAACCGGCCTCCACCCAAGTGACGATATGTTCTTCCATATCATCCGGGTGAACCAGCTCCTCGCTGATAACACTGCCACGTACAGACATACCCGCTTTATGTACAGACTGCCTATCGCCGCTGACAAGCGGATGCCACTCGGGTAGTGGCTGCCCCTCAGCCAGGCGACGATAGGCACAGGTAGTCGGCAGCCAGGTGTATTGGTCTATATCCTGCACCCGCAACTGAACACATCCGGGCACCAACTCCTTGCGCCGCTCGTACTGGCTACATCGACAGGAATCTGTATCCAGCAGACGGCAGGCGACATTGGTGCTGTAGAATTCACCGGTCTCCTCATCTTCCAGGCTGTGCAGGCAGCAGCGTCCACAGCCATCGCAGAGTGCCTCCCATTCAGATTCGGTCATCTGCTCCAGTGTTTTACGACGCCAAAAAGGCAGTTGTGCCATAAGTCTGACTCAGCGCTGCAGTTTGCTGTTCTTTATTGCGATCTCGCGCATTTCAGAATCGGCTATCGGTGGCATCTGCAAATAGTAACCCTGCACACGCACCTCTTGCAGGACCTTGTCGGCATTTGCACGCGCCAACTTGCGCTCAGGAGTCATCAGCATGGTGGTGACATGTTGGGGGCTGCCGAACAATTCCAATAGATTCTTAGGCACCCGCGCAGTCCCCTCACGCTTATCGACGTACAAATACATTTCTTCTTTATTAAGGCTGCGATAAATATCACACAGAACTTTCACTTCATTTCCTCTTTGCGCAGATGTCGCAGAACTTTAAGCAGGGGACGGCCCACCACATCGGCGCGCCAACCACAGAGACGCCCCTGCAGTTGGGGATCACGGGCAAGAACCAGGGCTTCCAACTCTTTTTTGCGGATCAGAATTTCTGCAGGCAGCTTTTCGCACTCCGCAATACTGGCAACTTCCTTACGCAGTGACTTCAACAGCTCCCCCTGTTGCCGGTTGAGCGGTTGCGGCAAACGCGTCGGCAAGTCGCTGCGCTCCAGGGCCTGGGCAATTAACTGCAACAGCGTATCGCCATGCTCTCGCAGTGCGCGCCCCTCGAGGCCGACCTGGCTCAAGGCACCTTTATGCCGCGGCAGCTGTTGGGCCAGAGTCATACAGAGATTTTCTTTGAGCAGGTGGTTGCGCGGCATATTTCGGGTTCGCGCCTCACACTCCCGCCAGGTGCAGAGGTACTGTAACACCGCCAGCTGTTTGCCACGCAGACGCCAGGCCCCCTTCACTTTTTGGTAATAAAGTTCAGGGGATTGTGGGCTTCGCGCAGTTTCTACCAACGTTGCGCAATCCTCAACCAACCAGGTCTCCCGCCCCTGCTCCTGCAGGCGCTTCAGCAAGGCACCATAGAGAACTGGCAGCCAGGCCACATCAAGTGCGGCATAAGTTTTCTGCGCATCACTGAGAGGGCGCTGCAACCAATCGGAGCGGGTTTCGCTCTTCGGCAGTTCGATATTTAACAGTTCGCGTACGGTGGCGGCGTAACCGAGGCCCGCCCCCATACCACTAATTGCCGCGGCGATCTGAGTATCAAAAATGGGCTCGGGGATCACCCCCAGCAGACGCTCCAGAGTTTCCAAATCCTCGCTGCAGCTGTGCATAATTTTTGTAACAGCCGTATCCAGCAACAGATCACGCAACGGCTGCAGATCTTCAATGGCGAGATTATCGATGAGGTAGCAGTGCCGACCATCCCCAACCTGAACCAGGGCCGGCTGAGGATAAAAGGTGCGACTGCGCATAAACTCGGTATCCAGTGCCACAGCGCGCTGCTGTCGCCACTGCGCGCACAAAGCCGCCAACTGCTCGCAGGAGTCCACCCAGCGCGGAGTGGTATCTATTTCAACCATCGGGATTACTCTGCTGGGGGGAAGAAGGCGGTGCGGCTATTAAAGGCGTGTGCCAGGGTACCGCCGTCGATATATTCCAGCTCACCACCAATGGGAACGCCATGGGCGATACGACTGACAGTCACTCCCTGCGCTTTGGCGCGCTCGGCAATGTACTGGGCTGTCGCCTCCCCCTCTACTGTGGGATTGGTGGCGACGATCAACTCCTGTAACGGCTCACTGGCCAATCTGCGCTCCAGCAGGTCCATACCAAGATCCGCGGGGCCGATACCATCAATCGGAGACAGGTGCCCGTGCAGCACAAAATAGCGGCCATGGTAGTTACCAGCCTGCTCGATCGCCAATACATCAGCCGGAGTTTCGACGACACAGAGAGAGGTTTGTTCACGGCGGCTGTTATTGCATAGGGTGCACACGGCTTCTTCGGTCAGCGTGCGGCACTGCTGACAGCGGCCAACCTTCTCCACCGCCTGAGCCAAACTGCGCGCCAGTAGCTCTGCAGCGTCGCGATCCTTTTCCAGCAGATACATCGCCATGCGCTGTGCCGATTTAGGGCCCACACTGGGCAGGCAGCGCAGCGCGCGAATCAACTCTTCGATTAGGGGACTAAACATATAAGGCTAAACAACCGGGCTCTGCCCTTAAAATGGAAACTTGAAGCCTTCCGGCAGATTCATGCCGGAAGCGAGGTTACCCACCTGCTGCTTTTGTAACTCCTGGGCCTTTTCCTCAGCTCGGCGCACAGCATCATTCACCGCCGCTGCCAAAAGATCTTCCAACATCTCTTTGTCTTCGGAAAGCAGGGAAGGGTCGATTTCCACAGAGATAACGTCGTGCCGGCCATTCATGGTGACCTTGACCATACCCGCGCCGGATTCACCGCACACGCGTAGCTCATTTAACTCCTGCTGTACCTTCTGCATTTTTTCCTGCATGTCGGCCTGCATTTTCTGGGCCTGTTGCATCAGATCGCCCAAACCTTTCATAGGTAACCTCTATCTCTATTATGTGTGAGCCCGGTTAGACGCCGAGCAATCGAAATTTCTATCAATCCGCCTTCGCCAGGGACTCGACGGTATCTGACACTAACTCAGCCCCCAACTCGGACTGAAGCTCCTGAACCAGGGGGTCTGAGGTAAGGGCATCCCGAGCTGCTGCTAGACGCGCATCGCGAGTCGCCGCAGCCAAACGTGCCGGCGTACTGCCCTGTACCTGCCCCACCTGAATCTGTGCAATAACTGGCTGCTGGAAAAAGTCTCCCAGCAAGTCCCCCAGACGCCGCTGATGCACCTCGTCATAGAGACTGCTAAAAGATTCGTCCAGGGTAAAGGAAAGTATATTGTCCTGGCGCCCCACTAGCTCCAGATGCTGCGCGATCGAGTGCAATATGCCGCTGACGCCCAACTGCTTATAGAGTGCCGGCCAACTACCGGGTGTAAGGGCATCAAAGCGTGCCGGCGGTATTTCAACAACCTTAGCAACCGCTTCCGTTCTAGTGGGAGCCGGGTTTTCTACCGCAGAGGGAGAAGCTTCGACTTCCGCGACGCGCTGGCGAAGTTCAGCCAGTACCCCCTCCCGCGAGCTTGAGGGCTGAGCGCTGGGAGCCTCTAGTGGCCGCTCAGCTATCGCCGTCTGGGTATCCAGCGCAATCTCGCTGGCCTGCTCCGCATGGTATTGAGGCTGCTGGGGCTCAAGCTCTTCAGATGTAGGTGGCGTATACCCGCTGTCCAATGCTGGACTCTGTACGGGACTTTCATTCGGCTCAACCACAACCTCTTCAGCCTGAGACTCTGGAGTCTCCACAGCCACAGCACTCTCGGAGCGCTGAGCCACAGTTTCAGACTTTTTTTCGCCAACATTCTCCTGCTCGGTAGGCACTTGCGGTGCCCGCTCTCTAGGAGCCGCCTGAGCTTCGGCACTAGCAGCCGTTTCAGGCAATTCGGCCCTTGGAATTGTCGCTACGCCCTGCGGACGGAACGCCAGCATACGCAGTAGCGCCATCTCAAAGCCACTGCGCGGATCTGGGGCCAGGGGGAGGTCGCGGCGGGCATGCAGGGCCATTTGATAGTAGAGCTGTATATTCTCCGGAGCTATTCGACCGGCAAGCTCCCGCAACCGATCGGCATCCCCCAGGGCGTTATCCACCGACTGGGGTAAAATTTGGGCGACCGCCAGGCGGTGCAGGTTATCGGAGAGCTCCGCCAGGGTGGCGCCAAAGTCCGGGGCCTGTTGGGCCAGCTCAGCGACAGCGGCAAACAGCCCCGCCGCATCTTCATCTGCCAGGGCCTGCAGTAGCTTCCACACCAAGCCGGTATCAATGCTACCGAGCATGCCACGCACTTCGGCCTCGCTGATTTTGCCACCGCCAAAAGCGATAGCCTGGTCGGTGAGGCTCATACCATCGCGCATACTGCCATCGGCCGCACGGCCCAGCTGCCAGAGCGCCCCCTCTTCAAAGGGCACCTGTTCCTCACCCAGCACAAAGCGCAGGTGCTCGACAATCCGCTCGGGGCTCATATTCTTGAGCTTGAATTGCAGACAGCGGGACAGCACGGTTACCGGCAGCTTTTGCGGGTCTGTGGTAGCCAGCAGGAATTTCACATGGGGAGGCGGCTCTTCCAGAGTCTTCAGCAGAGCATTGAAGGAGCTGTTGGAAAGCATATGCACTTCGTCGATTAGATAGACCTTGTAGCGCCCTCTGGTCGGAGCATACTGGACGTTCTCCAGCAATTCGCGGGTATCCTCCACCTTAGTACGGGATGCCGCATCCACCTCGATCAGGTCGACAAAACGGCCATCGGCTATCTCATTGCAGGCATTGCACTGTCCACAGGGCTCAGAGCTGACACCCTCTTCACAGTTCAGGCATTTGGCCAGAATTCGGGCAATTGTGGTCTTTCCCACTCCCCGAGTACCGGCAAACAGATAGGCGTGGTGCAGCCGGCCGTTATCCAAGGCATTGATCAGTGCCTGGAGCACGTGCTCCTGCCCCACCATCTCCTTAAAAAGACGCGGGCGCCATTTACGTGCCAGTACTTGATAGCTCATCCAGTCTCCGGTGCTCGACACACCTCTGCCAACTTATATCTCACGCGCTCTTGGCGCGGGCGCCATTATACCGGCATAGGCGACGAGGCATAGCGGATAGCAAACTATCACCCTAAGAGATCGTTTCGCGCCACTCGTAGCCGAAGCCATCCTTGTGATATAACTGCGCCAGCTCGCACTAAGAACAAACAATTCACAACGATAAAGCGAGCCTGGGACGGGGAACGCAATACGCAATGAATAAAGCCAGGAAGACGCTTCTGGAAAGGCTGTTTGCCGAGCACGGCCAAGCCTTGGTGCGCTTTGTCGCACGCATTGTCAAAAGTCCAGACGATGCCGAGGATATTGCGCAACACGCCTACCTGCGTCTGCAAAAGCTCAGCGATGAAAAGGAGCTGGAGAATCCCCGCGCCTATCTCTACCAAATCGCCAACAATCTCGCAGTGGATCAATTGCGTCGGGGCAAACTGCATATGGAGTACCTCAACCAGCAAGCCTCGCTGGAGGGCGAGTCTCATAGCGATGATCACGCCGACCACCAATCTCCGGAGCGGGTGTTGGCTGCACGCCAACAACTGCAGTCCATCTACGAGGCAATGGACAAATTGCCACTGAAGTGTCGACAGGCTTTCCTACTACACAGAACGCGTGGACTCTCTTACAGCGAGATTGCCCATGAAATGAATATCTCAGTAAGCAGCGTTGAGAAATATATTCTACAGGCCCTAAAAGCCTGCCGGCGCAAAGTAGACCCCAGCTCCTAGAGCCCACAATGCCACTCCATAAGCCCATCATTTTTTGTTGAGGGGGGCTCCTCCTCAGCCGTCTCAGTGTGCAAGAGCGAACTTAAAGATCCGGCCAAACCTGTAAAGCGAGGCACTTTCAGAATTATTTGCTGCCAAAGAGAGCCCTGGCATTGCAATTATTTCGTAGGAATCCCTTTACACTCGCCAGTATCGTATAAGTCGGTCAAATTTGAGTAAGATACCTTAAATTTTGAGACGAGAGTCCCACTCTTAAAGCACTATTTAACTCCTAACTACTAGAGCAAGTATGAACAGCAACCCCCAACATCAAACAAGCGATGAGTGCCTGGACCAGGCCTGTGCTTGGGTTGCCCGTTTACGCTCAGAGGCTATGAGTAACGCGGAAAAGCGCGAATTCGCAACTTGGCTGGCAGCCACGGAAGCCCATCGCCAAGCTTTCGATGAGGTGGTAGAACTCTGGGGCGACCTGGGTGCTCTCGCCCATATGCCAGTCGATCAGCTCTTCCCCGAGAGTGTACCGAGTTCCCCACCTCAAAATAGTGGAGAAGCGCGGAAATCGAGAAAAGCACAGAGTGCTATGAGCGCTAATTGGGGCCTGCCGCAATGGCTTATTGGTGGTGGGCTCGCTACCTGCGGCGCTTTTCTCGCCGTCTGGATAGGCCTGCAATGGTTAGGCAGCGGCAAAATTGACCAACAAATATATACAACGCAGTTAGGCGAGATTCGCACTGTTAGCCTTGCAGATGGGTCCGAAATAAAACTGAACTCCAATAGTGAACTCCGCGTGAACTTTAGCCGCAAAGAGAGGCAGACACAGCTTCTTCGTGGAGAGGCCTTTTTTGACGTGGCCCGCCAGACTGCTCGTCCATTCACAGTGGCCGCCGGCAGCGCAAATATTCGCGTCTTGGGAACCGAATTTAATGTGGAGCTGAACCCGGAGAACACCCGGGTATCGGTGACAGAAGGCAAGGTCTCTGTCAGTGAAGCGGAAAAAACACCCGGCCTAACCCCCGAGTCCGTCACCCTCGTCAAAAACCAAAAGGTCAGCGTATCTACCCTGGGCCTCACCCAAATCCAGCACACCTCACCGGAACAGGCAACAGACTGGACCCGAGGCATCCTAGTATTTGAGAAAACTCCCCTTAAAGAAGCCCTGCAAGAGCTCAACCGCTATCTAGCCGTTCCGGTCGTCGCTGCCCCACAAGTTGAGAGCCGTTTAGTATCCGGCACATTTGCTGTATCCGACCCAGATAACACACTAGAAGCCATTACCACTGCCTTAGATCTTCAGCAAGATCACAGCAATAACAACCTGACTATCTTGTCTCCCAAGCACAACTAGGTTATAACCGTCCCAAATGGCGGTCGATTATTGAGCAAATAACCATTCCCCCGCCCGCAAAAACAATAGATACAACTGTTCAGCGAAATTTTATGCTCTGAACGCAATAAAAATGGGCAACCTCTTGACGGCAAGGCACTGGGTTACAACCTTTTTAGCACTTCTGCTATCGGCAAATAGCGCAGCTAGTGCACTGTGTCCAAAGCCCAGTATCGAACTTCCCGCAAGCTCTCTGCCTGAGGCCCTTATCTTCCTGGGAAGACACTGCCAAATCTCTATTTTGGTACAAACCTCCTCAGCTTCCTTATTTAAACTACCCAAACAGACACTAAACACCGAGCAGGGTCAGTTTGAAGCAACGATTGAGCAATTATTAAAAGACCTCCCATTCTCTTATCACCGTATCGGCCCAACCTCTTATGCGGTTATCCCGGATAAGAACTCAGCTCCTCAAACTGAACAACAATTCAGCTCGCCTCCTGAAGAGATCACGGTTACCGGGCAAAGCCTCACTGGCAGTCACTTGCGACATTACCAACTAGATGGCTACGCCCCCATCGACAGAATCACCAGAGAGCAACTTGAACTCACTGGAGCGCAAACTGTCTCCGATGTACTCAAATTTCTGCCGGCAGTATCCGGAAACTCCACCAGCACTTCGGTAAGCCAGGAGGATGACGGAACAGCCATAGTTTCTCTTCGCTATCTCCCCGCCAGTAATACCCTGGTGTTAATTAATGGCCGCCGCATTATTGGCGATGGATACAATGGAGAGGCTACAGATCTCAACACGATTCCCCTCTCCTTGGTCGAGCGCGTAGAGATCCTAAAAGATGGCGCATCTGCGGTTTATGGTTCGGATGCAATCGCTGGAGTTATCAACATCATCCTTCGCAAGGACTTCGAAGGCTTATCCATAGATAGCTACTACGGGCAGTCAGAAGCCGGTGATCGTGAGACTGAATCACACAATTTAACATGGGGAAGACATGGTGAACGCAGCCATGTAATGCTCAGCCTTGCGCAATATAAGCAAGGCTCAATAATGAGCCGCGACCGCAGTTTGTCAGAGTCCGCTGACAGCCGTAATTTTGGCGGCACAGATAAGCGTTCGTCAGCCATTCCCGAGGGGTTTATCGCCCTTGATAGCAGCACAACTTTAACCGCTACAACCCCCAGGGATTATCGGGACTGGTCCCTGGAGGACCGCTACGATTACAACGACTATACCTCCGCTGTCACCCCACTCCAAAGCAACTCCGCGTACCTATCTGCCGACTTCGACCTCTCAGATAACACCCTGATATATACGGAAGTGATGGGCCTACACACCTCTGGAGAATCGACCAAGGCGCCCTCCCCAGTCTTCACTCGCTTCGATAACGGTGATCTGACAATAGCGGCAGACAATATTTACAATCCTTTCAACCAAGCAATTACAGATGTTAGGAGGCGTGTTACGGAACTGGGCTCACGCATCCAAGAAAATCGCACCACTTCCTGGAGGCTTAACGCAGGAATCAAAGGAGTTCGCAACCTTTGGCACTGGGAACTTAACACCTCTCTTCAGAGAACAGAAAAATCTGAAAAGCTCAGCAATCTTATAAATCCTCTAGCACTCTCCCAGGGCCTGAAGGGACCTGCTAGCTGTAATACTAGCAATGGCTGTATTCCTATAAACCTGCTCGGCCCCAGCGGCAGTATTGATCAAGAACAGCTGGAATTTATTCGAGGGGTAAGCACGACTAAAAGCCGCACGCGAATGGAGTCCCTCACCTTTATCTCAGACGGAACCCTAGGGGAAAACCGGTCCGGAGAAATTTTAGCCGCGATAGGATTTGAGCTTAGGCATGAGGCCCTGACCAGCGACTCTAATGACCTGGACGGCCTTTCCTATATTGGAGGGCACGCCCCAGGGGCAACCCAAGGCTCACGTACTATTAAAGAAACCTTTGCGGAAGTCTCAATCCCAATTCAGGAAGATAAACTCTGGCTAGATGGAGCAATCCGCTTATCCAGCTATAGTGACTTTGGCAATACTTACAACCCCAAGCTCGCTATCCGCTGGCAGGTTTTAGATGACATAAACCTAAGGATTAGCTACGCCAGCGGCTTCAGGGCCCCCACCCTTACCGATATGTATCAACAGGGCTACCAAAGTCAGGAGTTTATCTTTGACCCCTGTACAAGTAACAGCTCAGCCAGCCTCACTGGCTGCTCCTCCCAAACCGATAATGCGCGAATCCAATATCTTACCGAGTTTGGGGGCAACCCCGACCTTACGCCCGAAACCTCAAAAACCCTCACCGCCAGCCTAGCCTGGACTCCGGAACAAATAGAGGGATTAAGCGCCGCTCTCGAAATCTTTAACATCCAGCAGGAGGATGTTATTGGCAGCAACCCGCAGTTCCTGGTTGAGCAGAATGCCTATGCCGGACTATTCAGTGATAGAGTACTCAGAGATGAGCGCGGTGAAATCACTAAAATTCTCGCCACAAGAATCAATAAAGGCCGCAGAACTATCCGTGGTTACGACATCTCGCTCCGTTATGACCTACCCATAGGTGAGTTTGGGCAGCTCAACCTGGCAATGAACTTAAGCCATATGTTGAACTACCTAAACCAAGGAGCCCCCGGACTACCTGAAGAAGAGTTGGCTGGCACTTTTGTAGATACCACAACCGGCGGAGCAGGCTCACTGCCAGAATTTAAAGCCAATGCGGGGATTTATTGGAGTAACAACCAGTGGAAGGCCGGTTATACCATGCACTTTGTCGGCGACACAGAAGAAACCTTCGCCCATAGCGACAAAATCGTAACTAATAATATAAACAGTTGGCTTAGCCACGATGCACAATTCTCATTCAACCCTTCAAATAGATTTCGACTTGCAATTGGAATCAACAACCTATTTGATACCCCACCTCCTTTCGCGATAACGGCGACAGAGAACAACTTTGACCACCGCACCTATGATCTGACCGGACGATACTGGTATGGCTCCATTTCACTAAAGCTATAACCATCCCAGCATCAGCAACAAGCACTCAAACAACTCATCTCTCCTGCTCCCAAACCTGCCAAAACACCCATAACGAAGTATCAGCAAAAAAATGAGATTTTTTTTGAGGGGATCTTCATGCCACTCGTTAAGAGGTATGTTGGGAGGAAAGTGGCCACTTGGGGGTAGCTGCTTTCAAGACTCGTCAATTTTGACAACAGATTATAAATCCAACGATCAAGAGAGGATTGACAATGAAAAAGAATCTCCTGTCCGCGGCTGTAAAGGGGGCTTTAGGCCTTACCGCAGCAGCGATCATGATTCCGGCTATGCCCGCATTTGCTCAGGAAGACGCAACCTTAGTTGAAGAGGTTGTAGTTACAGGGTCCCGCATCCAGCGTGTCGACCTTGAAGGCGCCCTACCAATTCAGGTAATGAATGCTGAGGATATCGCAGCTACCGGTGTGACCTCCGCACCTGAACTGATGTCCAAGATAACTTCCATGCAGGGTATGACAATTGCAGCTGACTCTGTTGGTGGCAGCGGCGGCGGAATTCAAAGTGCTAACCTGCGCGATATCGGTTCTCAATACACCCTGGTTCTATTGAACGGCCGTCGCATGGTTTCCTCTACCTCTGGCAGCACGGTAGACCTGAGCCACGTCCCTCTGGCCGCTATTGAACGTGTTGAAGTATTAACTGACGGTGCAAGCGCCTTGTATGGCTCCGACGCTATTGCCGGTGTTGTAAACTTCATTCTCAAGAGAGAAGTAGACGCCACCACAGTTAGCGTGCGCTATGACAAACCTCAAGCAAGTGGCGGCGGCGACATTGCCTCGCTTGACATAACAAGTGGCTTCGGTGATCTCGACGAAGACGGCTTTACCATCATGGGGAGTTTTAGCCACAACGAGCAGAGCGAGCTTGCTGCGAAAGACCGCGACTGGGCCAGCAGTGGTATTATTCAGGTAACCAATCCAGCTACTGGCAACACCGGACTGTTCTTCAACGGCTCTCCGAACGCCATCCCAGGTAACGCTTTCGTTTATTACACTGAAGAGTGGCGTGAGAACTGGGCTGCTGAAAATAATAAAGATAAAAATGAAGCTCCGATAAGCGAGTCCTTCAACCCATACCGAAAAGCGAACGGCAATTGTGCCCCAGATAACGCTCCTTCCGGCGACTTGTGTGCTTTCGACTACACCAGCACTCTTTTCATTCTCCCGGAAAAAGAAACTGATTCCATATTCCTATCCGGCAAATACCGCATTAGCGACAACCTGGAAGGCTTCAGCGAACTGGTTTATTCCCAGCGAACCATGACTACCAAGATCGCGCCTTACCCAACTGGCGGGGTACCTCTACCCCTCGACTCTCAGTTGGTTGAGGATTATGTACTACCATATGCGAGCGTTGACATAACCGACATCGATCAAGTTGCCGGCACCTGGCGTGCCCTGGCTGCGGGTAACCGTCAAACAGAATGGAAATCCGATGCTCTGCACCTCGTTAGCGGTGTAAATGGCTCTGTTGGTGATATTAATTTTGAAGGGGCGGTTTTCCACTCCACTACCGACCAGGAAGAAAACTATCCGGACGGCTGGCTTTTGGCCAAAGAGTTCCGTGAACTGCTCGGCACTGGCCAGGTAAATATCTTCGAGACAGCAGACAACCTGCCAGAAGATACCGCCACACTGCTTGAGCCCACCAAGTACATTGGCAACAACACGACTACAGAAACCGCTACAACTGGTTTTGACCTATCCATGGATATGCCGCTTTTCAGCATGAACGGCGGTGAAGCCCAGTTGGCAGCTGGTATCGACGTCCGTCGCAATAGCTACGAGCGGGGCATCTCCGACGCCAACAAAAATGGACTTATCCTGTTCGAACAGCCCGGTACCTCTTACGACCTGGAACGCGACACTTACGGCGCTTACGCTGAAGTCCTGCTCCCGGTAATAGACTCTTTAGACTTTACCGCATCTCTACGTTATGACCGTATCGGCGGTGTCGACGCAGTAGTTGATGATGTTAATCTTGGCACCGTGAACAGCTCTGAGTCTGACTTTACTTACAAGCTGAGCACTCGCTGGACCGCAACTGAAAACCTGTCTTTCCGTGCTTCTTACGGTACTGGTTTCAAGGCACCCTCAATGATTGAGCTGGCTCGCCCTCTAGTAAATTTTGGTGTAACTTCCGGCACTTACGACTGCCCGTTCCCTGCTGGCGATTCGTTACGCAACCTCTGCCTTACATCAACCGGCTTCCAGGCTCAGGTTCTGAGTGGCGGAAATACAGAGCTATCCCCAGAAACTTCTACTCAGTACTCCTTCGGTTTTGTTCTTGATACCCCTAGTGGCTTCACTACCACTATTGACTACTGGAATATTTCCATTGAAGACCAGGTGGATAGCCTGACCGAGCAGACGATATTTGAGAACTGGCAACAATACCGTGAACTATTTGTGCCGGTTACCAATAGCTCCACTGGTCGTGATGAACTAGGTATCATTCAAGCGTTTGTTAACGTCGGTGAGACAGAAGTAAGTGGTATCGACTACCGCTTCGAGCAATCTATTGAACTTTCCTTCGGTGAAATGATGTTCACCCTGGGCGGAACCTACATGATAGAGAACGAAAACTCTCTCTACGGGTCCAGCATGGGTCAATTCGGCTCTGATGACAGTGTAACCTTCCGTAACCAGATCCGCGCGGGTGTTTCTCTGTCTCACGGTAACTTCATCCACAACTTGGGCATGAGCTACCGCAGTGGTTACCTGGACCAGGCTAATACTATTGGCCTGATCGACGATGACGGTAATTATGTAACTGAAATTGTTTATGACGAAAATGGTGTAGGAACTGAAGAGATCGTATATGAGGATGTACAGCTGCGTATACCTTCTTACGTTACCTTCGACGTCCAGAGCCAAGTTGCGCTGATGCAAGATCAGCTAACTCTGAAACTCGGTATCAACAACCTAACCGACCAGGAGCCGCCGCGCACACTGCGCACCAGCGGTGCCGGCCACCAGTTAGGCTTCGATCCGCGTTACTCTGACGGCTACGGCCGTACCGTATACCTGAATGTAGGTTACACCTTCTAAGAACGTAAGTTCTTAGCAAAGCCCGTGGCGTTCGCGCCACGGGCTTTTTTTTACCGGCGAAATTAGTAAACCCCTCTTTCAAAGAGAATGTGTCAGATTTGGTCTGAACTAATCCATAAGATTCAATGTACCAATTTAAGATCTAAGCTCCAGCAGTGCCAACCCCCCCCCCCCTCAATCAACCACTTGCTCAACCGACCCTAGAACCTATGGCTGCATCACTATTTACTAACAATTGCGTCCCATTAGTGCCAATCCCCTTGAGCTTCGATGAAATTTCCAACTTCTGTGTGGGTTTTTGGTTCTACTCAAAAGTTTAATATCGACCCATATAGTGATTAGCTGAGTGACCTACTCTCCTTTTTATCCACACCTTCCGGTTCAATAAAGCGATGTAGTTAGCATTCACGTCAGGTTAAAAGTAGTGAAGCTTACCTCCCCCTAAATAGGGTTGGCGTCTTACTGGTCACAAAAAAATCTATGGAAAAATTATTTATCGAAGATAAGTCAAGTAGAGCAACGTACTTACAAAAAATTACTTCTAAGCAATATATAGAACCTAGCCGGGAGAAAAAACGTACATCAGTTGCCGAGAGTGTATGCAGCTCACTGTTGTTTAGTGGGACAGGAAAAATGTCACAATAGTTCCATATTGGAGTTTTTTGATTTAAAGTCAGCTTTGACAGGTTATCTTGTATACACCTTATAGCCATAAAAGCACCTTAAATATAAAAAGGTTCCACTATGATCAAGACCAAACTGAGCGTTGCCATTGCAGCACTGGGCACCATCGCCAGCTCTGGCGTTTTCGCCCAGGAATCTATTCCCGGACCAGAAGTTGAGGAAGTAGTTGTTACTGGTTCCCGCATTGCGCGTGACCCTTTGTCCACTACCGGCCCTATCACTCTGGTTGACTCTGAAGCTATCCAGCGATCCGGTGTCGGTACCATTGATGAGCTGCTCAACCAGCTGCCATCCATGGGTACTACCGGTATCAACGCCAACGACAACAACGGCGGTGGTGGTCTGTCATTCGTGGACCTGCGCAACCTAGGTTCTGCACGTACCCTGGTACTGGTGAATGGTCGTCGCTTTGTATCCTCCAGCTCTGGCGTTAGCTCTGCGGTAGATATGAACAATATCCCGGTAGATATGATCGACCGTATCGAAGTTCTGACCGATGGCGCCTCTGCCGTATACGGTTCAGACGCAGTCGCCGGTGTGATCAACGTCGTTATGAAAGATTCTTACGATGGTGTTCGCGTTAACGCCCGTGCAGGCGCCACAGAAGCTGGCGGCGGTGAAAATGGCGAGCTGTCCATTACCTTTGGCAAGGAATTCGATCGTGGCCAATTTATCGGCAATCTAACTCATAGCAAGCGTGATGAAATTACCTATAAAGACCGAGACTGGGCGGGATTAACAAGTGCTAGCTCTGTCACAGGCACAATTGTTACCAGCTATGGTAAGAAATATTACACTATTGATGACAGTGCTGAAAAAATCGGCGATTACACATCATATGATATTGGTCAGTACATGTGGTTGTCTGGTGCTATGGAACGCACCAGCTTAACAGGGAGCGGTACCTTCTCGTTAACTGACTCCATCGAGCTTTACGGCGAAGGCTCCTTCACCGTTAAGACAACTAACCAGCAAATGGCTGCCCAGCCACTATCTACTGGTGGCGGCTTAGCCTTGACCACAGACGATCTTCCCAGTGAGATTCAGTCGCAGCTTAAACAAATATGGCAAGAGGACAATGAGGATTACGAAGAGCTCTTAGCCGCATATGAAGCCGCACACGCCGAATGGACTGCCAACCCCGTAGGTAGCGAGCCTTTGGAGCCTTGGGCCAACGGTGTATCCTCTTTCTATCTACGTCCTGTAGCCACAGGAACCCGTGACTCAGAACAGAAAACAGAAACCTACCGTTTTCTTGCTGGAGCACGTGGTGATCTGACTAATGGCTGGGGCTGGGATACCTTCTTAAGCTATGGCAAAAATGAAGGTGAAAACACCATGGCTAACTCCATCAGCAAAACAAAGCTGCAGGAGATTCTCGATGGAACCAGTGATATTGATGAGGAGGATATTCAGTTCTTCGGTGGCATCAGTGATGAAGTGGCCAACTATATCGGCTACATCGACCGTGAAGATAATGAATATGAAATGCTCAATTTCGGTGCCAGCTTGACCGGCGACATCGAAGCCATTCAGTTCCAAGGCGGTGCTTTGGGTTTTGCTTCCGGTGTTGAATACCGCAAAGAGTCTGGCGAATTCAATCCAAGTGAAGAAACCCAAAGTGGTGATACTTTTGGCAACAAGCAGGAAGCAACTTCCGGTGACTTCGCAGTTACTGAGGTCTTTGCAGAGTTTAACCTGCCAATCTTGTCTGGAGCCAAGTATGCCGATGAACTCTCTGTTGATGCAGCTATTCGCTACTCCGACTACGATACTTTTGGCGGCCAAGCAACTTACAAAGTTGGTGCAGTTTATGCACCGACGGAAAACCTACGCTTCCGTTCTAGTATTTCTACCGCGTTCCGTGCGCCAGGCATCTATGAACTCTATAGCGGCACCGCTCAGAGTTACCCATCACTAACAGACCCTTGCGCCACTAACAAAGACGTTAATTCTAAAGGTCGAGGTGCTAACTGTGATTCACAGAATGTTTCCGACACTTTAGTGCAAGCAAGTAAGCAAATTCCCGTTAATATTGGCGGCAACGCTGATTTGCAACCTGAAGAATCAACCAGCTTTACGGCAGGAGTTGTGTGGACCCCAGCATTTACTGAAGACTTATCCATTACTTTGGATTACTTCAATATAAAAGTTGAGGACGCAATCCAGTCTCCTGATCTCCAGCAAATACTGGACGACTGTTACCGTAACGAGGGCAAAGAGGCTGCCTGTAACTATATCACGCGCCTGAATAATAATGAGATCATCGACATTAACGGCGCAAAGATGAATGTTGGTGAGATCAATACCAGCGGGATTGATATCGATGTAGTACAAAACTTCCACTATGACGCTGGTAAATTAGCACTACGCGCTCAGGCTACGCACCTGCTTGAATACGAAGAGCATAATACCCAAACAGGTAGCACTACTGATTACCTTGACTACATTGGCACTACAGGTGGTACTTATACAAAGTGGCGTGGCCTGGCCAGCGCAACCTGGTACGCCAATAACTGGGACTTTGGTGCCGACATTCAGTACATCGGGGATGGCCATAGTGAAGAGTTAGATATGCCCTCTCACACTTACCTGAACCTCAAGGCAGGCTGGGATGTTAGTGAGGCTATGCGTCTAACCGCGGGGATTGACAACGTAACCGATCGCGAACCATCTTACACTTCCATCCATAGTGCTGTTAGTTTCGATACAAATAGTACTTATGACTATCAGGGCCGCTATGCTTGGGCTGGTGTTACTTACCAGTTCTAGTTAGCGAATCTCGCAAGTCAATAGATAAGAAAGGGGCCAATCTGGCCCCTTTCTTTGTTAAGCGATTAAGCATTTAGATTTAGTAACCCTTGTACTTAACACCTAATGACAAGCAACAAAAGATTCTTACTCTCTCTCCATTATCAGGTGCAATTTTCGCTGATAGGCGTTGACTGTTGAGGGACTAGTCACCAGCGAGAAGGCCTCTTCAAAACTCTCCCTTGATGCCGCCATTTCCCCAAGCTGATATCTGGTCAACCCGAGTAAAAAGTGGAAGCGATGATCGCCTTCGTGGCGCATTACAGCCTTGCGCAAGCGGCGTTCGGCCCGCTTGAAGTCTCCCTGCTCATAGGCATCTCGCGCTTGGTAGAAGAGAAAATAGGGATTGCGTTCCCGGTGGTAGCGGGCACGCTTGGCGTATTCATCGGCAAGTGCTTGTTGGCCGTTGTGCCGGTAGAGCCGCTCCAGATTACTGATTGCAACAAGGTTGCTACTTTTTAAATGCAGGGCTTGCTGATAACTCTGCTGCGCCTCGGTTAAAAAACCGAAGTGGCTGTACATGGCTCCCAAGTTGGCCCATAAATCGCTTCTCTGCGGTCGCAATTCCAGAGCCTTGCGCAGATATAAAAAGGCTTGCTCTCTCTCCCCTTCACGCATCAATTCAACCCCGCGATTACTGTAGTAGAGGGCAAAGGCTGTTGTGTCATCCAGGATGTGCTGATCGTAAGCAGGGTCATAGGCGGCAAGGTTGAAATCGACTACGCGGCGACTGCGAGAGCTTTCCGATACCATATTCACATGGCGGTAAACGATAAAGGTCTCGGGCTCATCATGACTCCAAACAGGAGGTACTTCCACCTGGTTAAAGGAAGCCTCAGCCCCCAACTCTCTGGCCATCGCCACCATCATCAGAGTGAAAGCCAGGCAGTTGCCGCGCGCCTGGCGATAGGTTTCCATAGCCGTTAGGGTGCTACTTTCATCGTACTCGACGGTAAAGTCTCGTTGCTCAAAGGCCCGAATCAATGCCGCTAAGCGGCTTTGCGGACTGGCGTTGGGGGCCAATTTCTGCAGGTAGGCCCGCAAGTCGGAATCTAATCCCAGGAGATCTTCTTGGGGCAATTCCTCCAGAGTAACGGATCTGCCGAGTAAAACCTCACCGCTCAGGGCGTCTTCAAGGATAATTGGCCGATGTTCATCGGGCGGCAAACTAGTACAAGCACTCAACAACAGGAACAGACTTAGCAACAATGGGGCTTTCATTGTTATTTTCCCCTTGAAATTCTTGTTTATACAGGATTTACCACTTATCAGCCCCCAATGGAAGCACCTGATTACCATTTCTCTAAATTGTTCCACAACGGTTCGCCTGGAATTTAGACAGCTGGTAAACTCTGCCCGTTGTACTGGAAGCTCTTGAAGCAGTCTGTTCGATCTCGTCCTTTTTGAGTGAGCGACTGGCGGAGGTTCCCCAATAACTATTACAGACAGAGGAACTTCTATGTCTTCTAATGTCGCGGACGTCACCACGGCGGCCTCTCCGAGCTCGGGCGAATTGCTCGGCCACCCGAAAGGGCTCTATATCTGTTTTGCTACAGAGCTGTGGGAGCGATTCTCCTTCTATGGGATGAAGTACTTGCTCCTGCTCTACCTCACCAAGTATCACCTTTTTACCGATAGCGCGGGTTACGACGTACTCGGCGCCTATGCCGGCCTGGTATACGCCCTGCCTCTGATCGGTGGCCTGCTGGCCGACCGCTACCTGGGTATGCGCAAGGCGGTACTATTTGGTGGTGTCCTGCTATGTCTCGGCCACTTGTTAATGGCTGTGGAAGGCCATCAGGCTATCTCCTATGCCGCAGGTACAGTTCTTTCCGAAGCCATTACTTTGAATGATGGCAGCGTGATTGCGGCAGGTACTACCCTGACTGAGAAGGTCATTATTCAGGATGTAGTGGCCCTCAAAGTCTTCTTTATGGCCCTGGCACTGATCACCGTGGGAGTTGGCTTCTTGAAGCCCAACATTTCCACCATTGTCGGCCAACTCTATCCAAAGAATGATTCCCGCCGCGATGCCGGCTTTACCATCTTCTATATGGGCATCAACGTAGGTTCCTTTATTGCCACCCTGCTATGCGGTTGGCTTGGAGAAACTTACGGTTGGGGATATGGTTTCGGCCTTGCCGGTATCGGTATGGTCTTCGGCCTGATCACCTTTGTTTGGGGTCAAAAGTACCTTGATGGCTTGGCAGAACCGAGCCGCCCGGAAGTGCTGAAAGAAAAGGCACTTGGTCCTATCAACAAAGAGTGGGCCGTTTACCTCGGCGCCATCCTCTCTCTTGGTTTGGTTTGGTACCTGGTACAGAGTGAGCCCATGGTGCACCTGGCTCAGAACAGCCTCCTGATCGTCGCCATCGTCGGCCTGATCCTATTCTCCATGCTGTACAAAGATAGTAAGGGCACAGATTTTGTCGCTATCGGTATGGCCGCCCTGTCTGCCGGCCTCGGTCTGATCTGGGCCTTCAGTGGGGAAGACCTATGGCTGGGTGGCATGTTGCTCGCGCTGGTAGCCTTCATTGGTTACGGCTTTGTTCGCCACTACAGTGAGGAATTCTCCCGCACCGTAGTACTCATGGTCCTCATTACCTCTACCATCGTTTTCTGGGCATTGTTCGAGCAGTCCGCAGGTTCTATGACCCTGTATGCAGACCGTGTACTGGACCGCTCCATTGGTGACGGTGAAGTGCGCGCATCCATGTTTGGCTCGCTCAACGCAGGCTTTATCATGCTGCTGGCCATTCCCTTCGCCTCCCTGTGGGTTTGGCTGGGCAAGCGCGGCTGGGAACCGAGCACGCCGGTAAAATTCGGGCTGGGTATTATCCAAGCTGGCCTGGGCTTCGGCGCTCTAGTGCTGGGTGCCGCTTACCCCACAGAGGCTGGAAAAGTAGCGATGATCTGGCTGGTACTCGCCTACCTGCTGCACACCTCTGGTGAGCTCTGCCTTTCTCCTGTTGGCCTCTCCGCGGTTACCAAGCTGTCCATCGGCAAGGTGGTCAGTGTGAGCATGGGTACCTGGTTCCTGGCGACAGCACTGTCTGAAACTGTAGCTACCCGTATCGGTAAGATGGCCGCTGTCCCTCAGGAAGGTGGCACCGATCTCGCCTCTACCCTGACGACTTATACCAACCTGTATGAGTACCTGATGTGGTGGGGCCTGGGTGTCGGTGTACTGATGATTGTTATCTCACCGCTGCTGAAAAAAGGTATGTGTGGTATCCGCTAAGGGAAACCATCATCACAACAAAAAGCCACTGTTTTTACAGTGGCTTTTTTATTTCTGATATCCCACCCCTCAAACACCAATCAATGAAGAAACCCTCTTCGTCACCCATCGAGCACTGATAAGTGAGAAAGTAGCTCTAGCTCAGCCCCACTAACAGATTGAAGTTTTGCCAAATAAAACGAATCCCGATAATGCAGAGCAATATGGCAAAGCACAGTTTCAGTCGTTTAGCGGAAATTCTGTGAGCCAGGTTCGCTCCAAACTTGGCAAAGAGCACACTGGTAAGAACAATCCCAAGGAAGGCCGGCCAGTAAATATAGCCACTACTCCAATGCGGCAATAATTTATTGCCCCACCCCTGCACAACAAAACTCAGCGAACCTGAAATAGCAATAGGCAGACCAAAAGCCGCGGAGGTACCCACCGCACGCTGCATTTTGACACCGAAGTGCGATAGATAGGGGACTACCAGTGCTCCTCCGCCAATACCAAAAATGGCTGCGAGCCATCCGATGAATCCCGCTGAACTGATCAAGGGCAACGAACCAGGTAAGTGATCATCAGTCTCCTGTTGAGAGGTGGGGCGCAAACTGCTCAAGCCCATTCGTGCAGCCATAACTATGGCGAAGACACCGATCAGCAACTGTAACCAGGCACCCGGCAACAGATCCGCAGTCACGCCCCCCAGCCAAGACCCCAAAAGTATTCCTGGAGTCATCACCCAAAATAGATGCCAATCCACGGCGCCCTTTTTGTTATGAGCCCAGACCGAACTTATTGAAGTGATGATAATGGTTGCCAGAGAGGTGCCCACAGCCATATGGGTCAGTACTTCGGGAGAAATACCTGTCGCGGAAAAAATCAGCACCAGCGCCGGGACGATGATCAGCCCCCCGCCGATTCCCAGGAGACCCGCTGCCGTACCCGCTATAGCACCGAGTAATAGGTAAACAAACAACATTTCCATGTTGCTTCAGTTTAGCTATCCCTATGAGACCAAGCCGGAAAGCCGGCAAAACATAAAGGTCAAACTTTACAGGGCCAATAAGCCACTATTCAGCCAAATAAAACGCCCACCAATGACACAGAGCAACACCGCAAATCCATGCTTCAACCACTTTGCCGGGAGACGATGGGCAAGGTTGGCACCGAGGCGGGCGAAAATCGTGCTGGTCGCAACAATACCTAAAAAGGCAGGCCAGTAGATAAAGCCACTGCTCCATTGCGGCAGCAGAATATTATTCCAACCCTGCACCGCAAAACTCAAAGCCCCCGCTATAGCAATGGGTAAGCCACAGGCTGCAGATGTGGCCACTGCCCGCTGCATTCGCACTTTGCAGCGGGACAGGAATGGCACTGTGAGGGAGCCACCACCTATACCGAAGATTGCCGAAACCCAACCAATCCCCGCACCAGAAATAGTCATTATGGGTGCAGCCGGTAGATTGCCTTCCCCCTCTTCCACCCCGTTGTGCCGCAAGCCACTCAGCCACATGCGAATGGCAATAATAATTGCAAAGACGCCAATTAACAGTTGCAGCCAGGCACCAGGTAGCCACTCCGCTGTCACCCCTCCAAGCCAGGAGCCGAGAAGGATTCCAGGAGTCATCACCCAAAATAAGCGCCAATCCACTGCGCCCTTCTTATTGTGCGCGCGCACGGAGCTGATAGAGGTGATAATGATCGTTGCAAGAGATGTTCCCACCGCCATGTGAGTGAGGATATCCGGGGAGATCCCCATTGCGGTAAAAACCAACACCAGGGCCGGTACGATGATTAAACCACCACCGACCCCAAACAGGCCGGCGATCGTGCCAGCCGCAGCCCCCACCACTAAATAAACGAGTAAGGTTTCCATACTGCCCCAGTCCTTACAAAGTCATCAGCGCTTATAGTCGCGCTGTTGAGCAAAAAATTATCGCTATTATCGAGAGGTAATTAAGTTAATACTCTAGGGCCCATTAGCCTCGAGCTTCAACGGTAAGCCAGTCAAAGCCATCCTGTTGACAGGCAAAAATGCAGTTCTCGACACTCTCCACCATCTCTGCCAACGCCGAGCGAGCTAGCTCGAGGGTATTATTTTTTTCGCTAATATGAGCAACTACCAGATGCTGTAGCTGCTCATAGCCCACACGCTGGAGAAATCCTGCAGCCTGCTGGTTACTCAGGTGTCCGTAGGCACCGCCCACACGCCGCTTCAGAGAGGGGGGATATGGCCCCTGGGCCAGCATCTGCGGATCGTGGTTGGCTTCCAGGACCAGTGCATCGCAACCGGCAAAATGAGATTCCACATGGGGAGTTACGGTACCGAGATCGGTCAATAGGCCCAGACTGCTGCCGCGACTGCGAAATACATACTGTGCAGCCTCTCTGGCATCGTGAGGCACAGCTACCGGTGTTACCTGGATATCCGCTAGCACAAATGGCTGATGCCCTTCGATCAGGTGCACTTGCGGCAACTTACCGATATCACGGGCGCGAAGAGTTCCGGGGGTCAGATACACCGGCAGGCCATACCTGCGCGCAAGCGGTGCGACACCGGAAAGGTGATCACTGTGCTCGTGGGTTACCAGTATTGCCGCGAGATCAGCGGGAGACATACCGAGCCGCGACATGCGTCGCTCGGTTTCCTTGATGGTAAAGCCGCAGTCCACTAACAGACATTGGTCGCCAGTGGCGACCAATGTACCGTTTCCTTTACTGCCGCTTCCCAGTGAGGCGAAGCGCAGGCCCATTATTAAATCAGATTCTGCTGAATAGAGAGCAGCAGCTGGGAGGCCTTATTGCGTGAGAGGGGCTGGCCACGGGTATCCCGGACGCGCACCTCAATCTCATCATCATCGCCACCCCGGATCACGATCAGGTAGCCGGGATAGCCATCCTCGGGAATTGAACCAACACCGAGTCCTTTGATTTCCTTGAATAGCGCAGGCTCACTACTCTTGGAGGTATCAATACCGGCTAGGATCTGCTGCAGGGTTACCTGGTCGGCACTTTCGGCCAGTTCATCTTCCTGTTTGGACTTCTTGCCCCAGGAGAACCAGCCGCCATCGTCCTCTTCACTCTCTGCCAACTCGCGCTCTTCATCGTAGGTGACATAGAAGAGACCGATATCGGAATCCTCTCTATGCAGACGGTAAGCACCGGCATTCACAGCGTGGGCAACAGTGGCCCAGGCGCGATCCATCTCAAGCCCCATGGAAATATAGGGTTCGTGGCCAGCTGGCTCACGCAACTGTACTTTCACAGAGCTGCCACCGATGGCCTGGGCCACCAGGGAGGCGGAGGCACCGGATTCTTCTGTGGCCAAGGCGGTAGACATCTCATCGATCATCCAGCCCTCGCGCTCCGGGCTGCTAGAGAGTTGCGGCCAGTTGACCGTACCACCGACTGGAGCGTCCACCGCTACGGATAAATGACGCACGTGGATCTCAGTGGTGTCCGGCTGAACACCGGTCTCAATCTGCAAGCGGTATTTGTCCTTGGTATCTGGGCTCTCATTGAAAGTCATCCAGGCGGTTTCCATAATACCGGCGCTGGCATCAGACATTTCCACAGTCAACCCGGAAGTGCGCAGGAAATAGTGCAACTGGGGCCAAACCTCTTCCGGGGGTTGGGTGACCAGTACCCAGCGATTGCTGCCCAGCTTCTGAATCTTTACCCGCTCCAAGCCTGCATTGACTGACAGAGCCTGGGGACGCGGTACTTCAAAGTCCCCTTCTTCCAAACCGTTACTGGCGATCTGTGGAATTTCGTAGAGTTCTTCCTGGTGCTTGGCGTTGATACCCTCAGGGATCTGCAGTGGCGCCAGACTATCCGCCTGTTGGTAATCGTTACTGCGATCGCGGAAATAGCCATCGTTGCCGAACACACCACAACCCGCCAGGCTGAGACTGGAAATACAGAGCGCGACTCCAACGGTCAATTTGTTCATTAAAGCTTTCCTGGTTAATTCACGATTCGCAGGTTTATAGTACGCCGGCACTGCGCAGAGCCTCGCGCACTGTAGCATGATGCTCGGGCGACAGGCTGGTCAGCGGCAGGCGGATACCGCCATCTATACGCCCCATCTCCCGCAGAGCCCATTTCACCGGTATCGGGTTGGACTCCAAAAACAAAACTTTGTGCAATATTTGGATACGCTGGTCAATCGCCCGCGCAGTCACAGCATCTCCGGCCAGCGCGGCCTCACATATCTGGGCTACCGCCGCCGGGGCTACATTGGCGGTAACACTAATATTGCCCTGGCCTCCCAGCAGCATAAGCTCCATGGCAGTATTGTCGTCACCAGAGTAGACAGCAAACCCCTCCGGCAGGGTATCCAATAAAACTTTAGCGCGCTCCAGGTCACCAGTGGCTTCCTTGATCCCGATAATATTACCCATTGAGGACAGGCGCTGAACTGTCTCCGGTAACATATCCACTGCGGTGCGGCCGGGCACGTTGTAGAGTATCTGCGGAATCGGCACAGCCTTGGCGATCGCGCGGTAATGTTGATACAAGCCTTCCTGGGTCGGCTTGTTGTAGTAGGGCGTTACCAGCAGACAGGCATCGGCCCCACAGCGGGCGGCGCTCTCAGTCAAATCGATCGCCTCTGCGGTGGAATTGGCGCCAGTTCCCGCAATTACCGGGATGCGCCCGGCGACCTGATCCACCACCCGGCGGATAACCTCGATATGTTCGTTAACGTCGAGGGTTGCGGACTCCCCAGTGGTCCCCACAGCGACCAGCGCGCGCGTACCCTGTTCAATATGCCACTCAACCAGGTTGCGCAAACTGTCCCAATCCAGGCTTCCGTCTGCATACATTGGGGTGGCCAAGGCCACCATACTGCCGGTAAACATCCTCACTCCTTAATTATCGCGCTCGGCCTGGAATAGCACCGCCAGAGTCGAACCAGTATGTTACTTAGGGCGCAGAATCTATGCCAGTGCGACTAGCTCGCCACTTTCCTGCGCTTCTTTTTCTTCTTGCGCACCCCTTCATAGACGTTGGATGCGCCCTCTGGGCGGGTCTTAAAGCGTCGGTGAACCCACATATACTGCTCTGGAGCCTCGCGAATGCGCGCTTCGATGAAGCGGTTGACCAGAATCGCGTCCTGTAGTTCATCCCCGGAAGGAATTTCATCAATGGGATCGTACACTTTGAGGCGATAACCGGAGTTGTCATCCAGCCGTGTAACTATGTAGGGCACAATCCTGGCGCGCCCCACACGGGCAAATCGCGAGGTACCTGTCACAGTGGCCGCAGGAACACCGAACAGGGGCGCAAAAACTCCCTGCTTGATCCCATAATCCTGGTCTGGAGCATACCAGACCGCTCGCCCGCGTTGCAGGGCGCGCAATACTCCACGTACATCCTTGCGCTGATAGACGCTTCCACCGCGGGTGTGACGCTCTCGCCCCTTGCGCTGCATATAGTCGTAGACGGGATTTTTGTGAGGGCGATACATGCCATCCAGGGTAATACTCATTCCCATCAGCGCCGCCCCCATCTCCAGGGTGGTAAAGTGCATGGCCATCAGTAATACGCCCTGCCCCTGGGACTGGATATCCCGTAACTGATCAAGGCCCTCAAAACTACAGTGACTTCGCAACCAGCGCGCGGAGCGAAACCAGGCCATGCCGGTTTCCATCAGAGCCATACCACTGGATTCAAAGTTGCGGAGAAGCAATGTCGCCCGCTCAGAATCACTGAGTTCAGGGAAACAGAGGGCCAGGTTGCGCTCGGCAATGATACGGCGACTATTGGCCAGCCCGAGCATTGCACGACCAAAACCGCGGCCCATTGCCAACTGCCAGCGATAGGGCAATTGAGCCACCAGGAACCAGAGCCCAAATAATAACCAGGTCAGCCAGTATCGGGGGTGCAGCAGGGCCGCTCGAAAACGGGGTTTTTCCATCGGATATCGCTACGCGGCCGGGGCCTTAGCCCCAGCTTAATCGGTTGAATTCGGCGTAGTATAACCTATGGGATACGGCGCAGGGGCGGGCAACTGGCCATTGCCAGGGCGCATTAATGACGCAGCAGGGAATCCAGCTCATCAACTGCGACGCACCAGTCAGAATCCTCTTCTATGGCATTCTCTAGAAACTGGCGCTGCCCGTCGGTCCAAAAAGGCGCCGCAGATAATTTCTCGTGCCGCTGCAGGTAGTGTGAAATCAGAAACTCGTGTATTTCTGCATCCTCTGAGGCTAACCCCAGTTGAGCGAACAAATCGTTGAGGGTGTGGTGCCCGGTCATCTCCATAAAAGCTCCCCTATCGTTATTCCCTTGCCGGTTAAGCAATTTTCTCCCCAATTATAGATATCCCCAACCCCATATTTAGGGCCTATTGATACTAAGGAGCCGGGTTTGGATTTTCGCTGTGAATAGCCTCAATGGCGGCCAACAGTTCCTCATTAAGTATCACATTGACACTGGCAATATTGTTGCGCAGCTGCTCCATGGTTGTGGCGCCGATTATATTGGAGGTCACAAACGGCTGTTGATTGACGAAGGCCAGAGCCATCTGCGCCGGGTCCAGATCAAACTGGCGCGCCAACTCCACATAAGCCTCGGTTGCTGCCGTCGTGCGTTCTCCCGCATAACGCTGGAAACGGTCGTACAGTGTCAGGCGCGCACCAGCAGGCTTTTTGCCCCCAAGATACTTCCCGGAAAGCACCCCAAAGGCCAGGGGCGAATAAGCCAGTAACCCACATCGCTCGCGCAGAGACATTTCGGCACAGCCGACCTCAAAAGTGCGGTTCAGCAGGTTATAGGGATTTTGGATCGAGACGATGCGCGGCTTGCCTAAAACTACCGACTCCCTGAGGTACTCGTGCATACCCCAAGGGGTTTCATTGGAAATGCCAATATGGCGAACCTTGCCCACCTTAACCAGCTCCTCCAGAGCATCGAGGGTTTCGGCAATAGCGATGCCATCGTCCCCGCCATGCTGGTAGCCAAGGCGACCGAAAAAGTTGGTCAAACGCTCAGGCCAATGGACCTGGTAGAGGTCGATATAATCGGTGGCCAACCGCTTGAGGGAGTGATCACAGGCCTTCAGGATCTGCTCGCGGTTCAGCCTCGGTCCTGAACGCAGATGCCCAACCCCAGAGTTGGCCTCGCCGCGCCCAGCCACCTTGGTGGCGATGATCACCTTGTCGCGTCCACCGCGGGCCGACAGCCAGCTGCCAATATATTCCTCCGTTCGCCCTTGAGTTTCAGGCCGGGGGGGCACCGGGTACATTTCCGCACAGTCGATAAAGTTCACCCCCTGCTCCAGGGCATAGTCCAGCTGCTCGGTGGCATCATCGGCGCTGTTTTGTTCGCCAAAGGTCATAGTCCCCAGGCAGATTTGGCTGACTTTGAGGTTACTGGTGCCGAGCTGGCGGTATTCCATGGCGTTTTCCCCCGCAAAAACTAAATGAGGATTATGCCCCCTTGCCGCTAGAGGAAAACAGGGGAGTACACGGGTAACTTAAGAAAAAGAAATAGAAGGAAAAGCCACAAGGGCCTTAGAGGCGAAACAATAAATTAAATAACAGAATTATAAGTGTGTAGAAAACGGAGAGCAGCGGCGCCACTCCCCGTAGACAAGGGCTCTCCCTGAGCCCAGCAGATATCAGCGGAATTCCGCCTCTACCATTGGACTGGTATCGGCTTCATAGTCGACACCCTCGACGCCAAAGCCAAATAGCTTGAGGAAGTCGGCCTGATAACCTTTGTAGTCTGTCAGCTCAAATAAGTTTTCTGCCGTTACCTGCGGCCACAGGTGTTCAATCTTGGACTGAGTCTCCGGGCGCAGTTCCTTGTCATCCATACGCAGGCGATTGTCTCCATCGAGACGCGGGGTATCGGTATAGAGTCCCTCGGTGTAGAGACGGTAGAGTTGTTCGATACAGCCCTCATGCGTCCCCTCTTCCTTCATCACCTTGTAGACCAGGGAAATATACAGCGGCATCACCGGAATCGCGGAACTGGATTGGGTAACCAGGGCCTTGAGCACCGCTACATTGGCGTTGGCCTGGCCCTTGTCGGTAATCGCCTTGGCGGCACGGTCCAGATCTTCCTTGGCCTTGCCGATGGTGGCGTGACCATAAATCGGCCAGGTGAGCTTTTCACCGATATAGGTGTAAGCCACAGTCTTGCAATTGTCGGCCAGAACGCCTGCTTCACCCAGGGCCTGCATCCACAGCTCCCAGTCCTCACCACCCATCACCTTCACGGTGTTGGCAATCTCTTCCTCATTGGCGGGCTCGACAGTGATATCGGAAATTTCCAGCTTGTCGGTATTCAAGTTTTTAGCCGTATAGGATTCACCGATGGGCTTTAGTACGGAACTATAAAGTTCACCGGTCTTGGGGTCTGTGCGGCGGGGTGAAGCGAGGCTGTAAACCACCAGGTCCACCTGTCCCAGATCCTCTTTGATCATTTCGACAGCCTGGGCTTTTACGGCGTCGGAAAAGGCATCGCCGTTGATACTCTTGGCATAGAGTCCCGCTTTGTGCGCCTCGGCCTCAAAAGCCGCGGAATTGTAGTAACCGGCGGAAGCGGTGCGCTTTTCCGTGGGCGGCTTTTCGAAAAACACCCCCAGGGTCTTAGCGCCACAGCCAAAGGCGGCGGTAACCCGCGAAGCCAGCCCGTAACCGGTGGAAGCTCCCACGACCAGAACCCGCTTTGGGCCATTATCGATCGCTGGCTGGGACTTGATGAAGTCAATCTGTTCACGCACATTGGCGGCACAGCCCTGCGGATGGGCATTGGTACAAATGAATCCGCGAACTTTCGGCTGGATAATCATCCTAACAGTCTCTCCCTATGCACTTGGGGAATCGTGGTTTTTTGATCACAGATACGCGAGGTGCGCATCGGGGAAAACGGTGGTATAAAACAAGCACAGCGACGCCAGAGTCACACCGTTTCGGCATTCTAATGGTTGTGGCTTTGGAGTCCCATAGTTACCTTTCCCTCCAGGCGTTCCCGCTGTCCAGAACCTCCCTAGCAGCGGCCAAAGTGGCCAAACGCCCTTAAAGTGACTTAACGCACTATTTTTGCGCATTAAAATCTTTTTTGCGCCAGAGCTGTGTCCCAAATCCCTTATAAGGCGCCTGTTTCACCCAGAAGCCTCAACTAAGCTTTCTCAGGCTTGGCACGCTGTGTGCAAAACACTTTATATGCGGAAGTTATCTGTTTGAGTACTGGAACCATCCAGCCCGAATGGTCACTGCGCAAATACTTACCATCAAGCGTTAAACCCAAAGTAAGTTAGGAAGGTCAGCGTGAAATATTACTCCCGTCACTGTGTCAAACCCGGCGACCTGAATCCTGCCCAGCGCCTATTTGGCGGTCAGCTTCTCGCCTGGATTGATGAAGAAGCCGCTATTTTTGCCGGTTGCCAGATGGGCACGCCCATGCTGGTCACCAAACTCATGTCAGAAATCGACTTTGTCAGCTCAGCCTGCTGTGGCGATGTCGTGGAATTCGGCTTTGAGGTGGTTGGCATCGGCCAGACCTCCCTGACCGTGCACTGTGAGGTGCGCAGCAAGCAGACCCAACAACTCATTGTGCAAGTGGAACAGATTGTCTTCGTGGCACTGGATGCTAACGGCAAGCCCACACCTCACGCCAAGGCCGGAATGACCCTGGAGCAGGCGCGAACCGTCACGCTTCACGAGCGGGAGCTTCGCGAGCGCCGATTAACCGGCTAAAGTCTCCTTCAGCCCTCTGAAAGCTATTCCTATGGATGGCGGTATACTGGCCCCTTTGTCGCTACCGTCATCCATCATGTTGCAACTTCGTTATAAAACCCCAAAGGCCTGGGCAGAGGTAGTGCTCAAGGATTTCAACCGTTTTCTGCAGGATCACGCCGCTGCAGAAAAGAAGGCCTCCGGCATGGCCGTCTCCATGTTCTCCCACTACCCGGACAAACCCTTGCTGGTGGAAGCCATGGTGAACCTGGCATTAGAGGAAATGAACCATTTTCGTCAGGTCATCAAAATCATGCATGAACGCGGCATCTATCAGGCAGCGGATGAGAAAGATCCCTATATCCACGCCCTGCGCCGGCTGATTCGCCGCGGCCCGGAGGAATACTTGATGGACCGGCTGCTCACCGCCGCCATTATCGAGGCGCGCGGTTGCGAACGCTTTGGCCTGGTAGCCGAAGCCCTACCGGAGGGGCCACTGAAAACTTTCTACCGGGTAATCACCGAAAGCGAGGCTCGCCACCACGAACTGTTTGTGGAGTTGGCGCTGGAGTATTTTCCCTGCCATGCGGTGGAGGAACGGCTTTCCCAGCTGCTCGATGAGGAGGCACTTATTACCCAGGCGTTACCCTACCGAGCAGCCCTGCACTAGCTCCGGGTGAAAGGAGTTACCCCAAGGAATCCAAGAAGGCGCGCAATCGTGTATGCTGGCGCAGAAATACCTTGTCTGCAGTGGGGATTCCGCAGTTATGTCCAGTCTTCGTCGACACTGGTACCACCTGTTTCTACTGACCGTTTTCGCCCTAGCCTGGGGTTGGTCTGCTTGGCAGCCGCTGCATCCAGATGACTGGTTGCTGGAAAACTACCTGGTCTTTGCAACCCTACCCGTTATTTTGCTCAGCGCCCGGGTATTTCCGCTCTCCAGGATTTCCTACACGCTCATCACTCTGTTTATGTGTCTGCATGTCATCGGCTCTCACTACACCTACGCGGAGGTACCGTTCGGTTTCTCCATGGGCGAGTGGCTCGGCAGTGAGCGCAATATGTACGACCGGCTGGTACATTTCAGTTTTGGCTTATTACTGGCCTACCCGGTGCGAGAGATATTGATCCGCCTGGCGGGCTTGCGCGGTTTTTGGGCTTACTTTTTCCCAGTGGACGTCACCTTCGCCCTTTCGTCCATCTATGAAATTATCGAGTGGCAAGCGGCACGCACCGTCTCCCCGGAACTGGGTATCGCCTTTCTCGGTTCACAGGGGGATATTTGGGATGCGCAGAAAGATATGTTGTTGGCAGGCCTAGGGGCCATAGTGGCGATGTTGATTGCACTGGCCCTGAACCTATGGCTCAACTCCAATACTTGGAAAGAAATACGCAATAGTATGCGAGTTCCTGAAGGGGACCGGGCCCGGGGAGAAGCCAAAATTCTGCAGTGGTGGCGCAGCCGACACAGCCACTGATCCCTCATACCGCCCCAGCGTAAGTCAGTGGCAGGCGGGTAGTCTGCTTCATGGTCTCCATCACAAAGCTGGAGCTGACATCAAATAAATCGGCCTTGATCAGCTCCTTGTAAAGGCGGTCGTAACCGGGCATATCGGTAACCACCGCTTTGATCAGGTAATCGAGATCCCCACTCATACGATGCACCTCCAGTATTTCGGCGATGCCCTGCACCAATTCACCGAACTGCGCAGCCCACTGGTCGTTGTGCTGATTGGTGCGGATGGAGATGTACACAGTCAGTGGCAAGTTGAGTTTTTGAGGATTCAGCAGTGTCACCCGCTCGGCGATCACGCCCTCCTCCTCCATTTTGTGAATACGCCGCCAGCAGGCGGATTTTGAAAGCCCCACCTGCTCGGCAATATCTCCTACAGAGAGCGTCGCATCCCGCTGCAATAGCTGGAGAATCTGTTTGTCCTGCCGATTAAACACCGCTGCCATATCTGCCCCCACACTGGCCGCCAAATAGCTTATCGTCTCACTAAATAATTAAATATCAACACAATGATCCCTAGTAACTGCTATTACGGTACGTTGTTTCGAGTTTGTGATAAAAAACCATACAAATAGGCACATTGTTTCACTGCTAAAGACCTAGAGTGGCCCTAAACAACAGGGAATAGAATCATGACCACTCTTATCAAGCACATTCGCGCATCTGTTATCGGCGATCGCATGCCTATTCCCACCCCTTTTGGACCGAGGCCGTTGATTTATGCCGACTACACGGCTTCCGGTCGCTCACTGACTTTTATCGAAGATGCCATCCGCCGGCAGGTGCTGCCCTATTACGCCAATACCCACAGCGAGAGTTCCTTTACCGGTGCCCAGATCAGTGCGTTGCGCGAGGAGGCACGGGAAGAGATTCGACGCGCGGTCAACGCAGGCCCCGAGCACAAGGTCATTTTTTGCGGCTCCGGTGCCACCGCTGCGATCAACAAGCTGATTGATATCCTCAACTTGCGTCTGCCTGCAGACCTGGATAAGCGCCACCAGTTGCGGGAGCAAATCCCCCAGCAGCAGCGGCCGGTAGTTTTTATTGGCCCCTACGAGCACCATTCCAATGAATTGCCCTGGCGGGAAAGCATCGCCGAACTGGTTTCTATTCCCCTGAATCGGCAGGGCGGGTTGGATCTAAACAACCTGGAATCCCTGTTGCAGACCTACGCCGAGCGTCCCGTGAAGATCGGCAGTTTTTCCGCCGCCTCCAATGTGACCGGCATTAAAACCGACGTAACGGCCGTCACCCAACTGCTGCACCGCTACGACGCCCTATCTTTCTGGGACTATGCGGCTGCAGCACCCTATGTGGGGATCGACATGTGCGCAGTTGGGGACAATGGTGAAGATGCGAATAAAGACGCGGCCTTTATCTCGCCACACAAGTTTGTCGGCGGGCCGGGTACACCCGGTATCCTGGTGGTACACGAGCGGCTGCTAAAAAATTCTGTACCGGCGACTCCCGGCGGGGGCACGGTGCTCTATGTCACCCCGCAGGATCACCGCTACCTGGATGATCCGGAGCGCTGTGAGGAGGGCGGTACCCCCGCCATTGTCGAGTCCATTCGCGCCGGAATGGTCTTCAAACTGCAGGGGATGGTGGGCACCGAGGAAATTGCCAGGCGTGAAGAGCATTTTATTCGCCGTGCCCTGCAGCGCTGGTCTCTTGAAGAAAATATCGAAATTCTCGGTAACCTGCAGGCGCCACGCCTTTCCATCGCCTCACTGCGCATTCTCTGGCAGGGCAAAGACTTGCACTACGGCTTTGTGGTGGCGTTACTCAACGATCTGTTTGGTATCCAGGCCCGCGGTGGCTGCTCCTGTGCCGGCCCCTATGGGCACACACTGCTCGGCATTGATATGGAGCACAGCCGCGCTCTGGAAGAACAGATCCTAAAAGGGCAAAAACTATTACGGCCCGGCTGGGTGCGGCTGAATTTCAATTATTTTATCGACGATGAAACCTTTGAATACTTGCTAGAGGCTGTCGCCCTGGTCGCACAGCACGGCTGGAGGCTGCTGCCCTATTACGCCTTCGACACGGCTCAAGGAGTCTGGCGCTTCCAGCAAGAAAAACTCGGCCCAGTTGTCAGCTTGGCAGAGATGGATTTTTTCGCAGGGGCAATAAACGAAGAAGAGAAGCCACAATCGCCGCGGACACTGAGCGACTACCTTGCCATTGCGAAGGAGGAGCTATGCCGAGCTCGGCTGGAGGCGCATTACTGCGAATTAAAACTGCCTGCAGATGCCGAAGCACTGCGCTGGTTCGCCAGTCCCAGGGAGGCGGTGTTGGCGCTCTGAGGCCTCGACCCCAGAGCTTCCATGATCAACGCAACAGCAGCAGGGGTTGCCGGGTTTTTAACAGCATCTTGGCGGTGATGCTCCCCATTAACAGATCACGCAAGCGATTGTGGCTAAAGGCCCCCATCACCGTGAGATCAATCTGGTGCTCGGCCTGATAGGCAATCAAAGCCTCGACCGGATTGCCCTCCAGGTGGCTGGCAGTAACCGCCAGCCCCGCGGCATCCAGTTCAGCGCTGGCCTGGGCCAGCAGTTTCTCCGCCACGTCCGCAGGTCCCACATTCACCAGATGGCAGGACAACTGGCGGAACAGCGGGCTCTCTGCCACCAGCGACAGCGCCTTGCGCGCGGCTTCGCTGCCATCGTAAGCGAGCATAATGCGCTTGGGCGGCTGGAATTCCCGGTTGACCACCAGAATCGGCTTGTGCAGGGCACGCACCACCGTCTCCAGTTGTGCGCCCAGGCCCTGCTCGGAATCCGCGTGCTCCTCGCCGCGAATACCCAGCACCAGCACGCGTATCGAATCCTCGAGTTCCACTACGGACTCGGGCAGGCTATCGTGTCGCTGGCAACTCATTACCTGCTCCACACCGGCAGCCTCAACGCGACTGCGCGCGGCCTGCAACATCAGTTTGCCCTGTTTCACCAGCAGCTGCGCGCGCTGTTGTTCCAGCGCGGTCAGCTCTTCCAGTAACTCCTCCTGGCTGCCGAGGCCGATGCTACCGGTGAAGTCCGTTACCGCAGGGACCTCACTGCGTTCGATGTTATGCAACAGCTTTAGCGGCGCACCCAGGCTATCGGCCAGCCAGGCCGAATAATCACAGACTGCACCGGTGTAATGGGAGCCGTCGATACAGGAGAGTATCAACGGCGGTGTAGCACCATTACTAAAGAGGTTATTGTTATTGTCGCTGTTGCTTACGGCCATCAATGTCCTCCAAGAACCCGTTCAATTTCCTCGGGTTTATCATGTACGCCGAACCGGTCGACGATTGTCTCACTAGCTTGGTTAAGCCCCACCAGCTCTACCTGGGCACCCTCACGACGGAATTTCAGCACTACTTTGTCTAGGGCGTTCACCGCGGAGATATCCCAGAAATGCGCGCGGCTGAGGTCGATCACTACCGTATCCACGACTTCCTTGAAGTTGAATGATGCGGTGAATTTATCGGCGGAATTAAAGAAAACCTGCCCAATCACTTTATAGGTACGACGACTCTGCGCCTCGTCCAGTTTACTGCTTACATACATAAAGTGGCTGACTTTGTTGGCAAAAAATAGCGCGGCCAGCAGTACCCCAACAAACACACCATAAGCCAGGTTATGGGTCCACACTACCACAATCACAGTGGCCAGCATGACCAAATTGGTGGAGAGCGGATAGTGTTTCAGGTTGCGTATGGAGCTCCAGTCAAAGGTGCCGATAGAGACCATGATCATGACCGCCACCAGGGCTGCCATGGGAATCACCGCCACCCAGTCACTGAGGAAGACCACCAGGGTCAACAGGCCAATACCGGCCACCAGGGTGGAGAGTCGACCGCGACCGCCGGACTTCACGTTGATTACCGACTGGCCGATCATGGCGCAACCGGCCATACCGCCGAGGGAGCCAGCAGCAATATTGGCAATTCCCTGCCCCTTACACTCACGGTTCTTATCGCTGTTGGTATCGGTCAGGTCGTCGACAATGGTTGCCGTCATCAGAGATTCCAGCAGACCTACTACTGCCAGGCCAGCGGAATAAGGGAAGATAATTTGCAGGGTTTCAAAATTCAGCGGCACTTCGGGCCAGAGGAAGATCGGCAGAGTATCCGGCAGTTCGCCCATATCGCCGACGGTACGAATATCCAACCCCATGGTCACGGCCACTGCGGTGAGCAGTAGGATACACACCAGCGGCGAGGGCACCGCTTTACCAATCACCGGAATATGGGGGAAGAGATAGATAATCCCCAGGCCCGCTGCGGTCATGGCGTAGACCTCCCAGGTGCCACCAATCAACTCGGGCATCTGCGCCATAAATATCAGAATGGCCAGGGCATTCACAAATCCGGTCACCACCGCCCGGGACACAAAGCTCATCAGGCTGCCCAGCTTGAGGTAACCGGCAATAATCTGCAGTACCCCGGTGAGCAGCGTCGCCGCCAGCAGGTACTGCAGGCCGTGCTCCTTCACCAGCGTCACCATCAGCAGTGCCATGGCACCCGTGGCCGCGGAAATCATGCCCGGCCGACCGCCCACAAAGGCGATCACCACGGCAATACAGAAGGAGGCGTAGAGTCCAACCCTGGGGTCCACCCCCGCAATAATAGAGAAGGCGATCGCCTCTGGAATCAGGGCCAGGGCCACTACCAGGCCTGCGAGAACGTCGCGACGTATATTGCCGAACCAGTCGGCTTTGGTCGATGAGAGCAGCGATGGAAGGAACATAAACGCAATAAATTTGAATTGATCAAAAAAAGGCCGCGCACTCTACCACATGCACAGTTCCCCCGCATGAATCCCCACTGTAGACCCAAGGTTCAGCGGATCGACCTTCGTCTTCAATCTCCCCAGTCCTAGCTTTATCCCTCTTCCCCGACATCAATAGAGCTAGCGGACAAAGCGGACAGCGGACACTTTTTGCGGACACCCGTGGAAAAGCCCCGCACTTCCAGAAACTGAAAAAATCCTTATTTATCAGTGAGTTATAAGCATTTTTAAAGTTGGCACAGCCCTTGCTAAATACTCGACAAAACCAATATTTTTGGATTTGCATCCGAATAGAAAATATTTTGCATCCAAAGTGGAAAAGCAAAAGCCCCGATAAAGAGAAATGGAAAGCGAGATGATCAGAGACACTTCCAGGCAAGATACAAAAATCGAAGCCGTGCCGCTGTGGAAGAATCCAAAAGTAATTAAGAGCACCCTCGGCCTCGGCCTGGCCACCGCTTTCCTCACCTGGGGTATCAACGCCTGGCACAGCACCAGCTCGGTGGATAACACCCTTTCTCTGTCACGCATCAATATCGCCCAAGTGGAACGCGGTGATTTGGTACGCGACCTAGTGGTCCAGGGCAAGGTCGTCGCCGCCAACAGCCCCACCCTGTTCAGCCCCGCTCAGGGTATCGTGAAGTTTTCCGTGAAAGCCGGGGATAGCGTAAAGGCCGGCCAGATCCTCGCCACCGTCGACAGCCCCGAGCTTTCCAACCAGCTGGCCCAGGAAAAGGCGCAACTAAACCAGCTCGGCGTGCAGCTGCAACGGCAGAAGATTCAGGCCAAGCGCCAACAGATGGAGAACCAGCAGAAAGCCGATCTGGCCAAGGTCGATCTCACCGCGGCCAAACGGGAGTTGAAGCGCTCCGAACTCTCAATGGAGAAACAGATTATCTCCCTGCTCGACTTTGAGCGCAGTAAGGACGAAATGGCTCGCGCCCAGCTGGAATACCAACAGGCCGTACAAAACGCAGAGCTGGAGAAAGAGTCCCTCACCTTTGAAACCCAGACTCTGGAGCTGCAGTTGTCACAACAACAACTACAAGTGGAGGAGCTGGAGCGCCGTGTGCGCGAACTGCAGATTCTCTCTCCAGTGAACGGCACTGTCGGCAGCCTCGCCGTCACCCAGCGCAGTGCAGTGCCCGCCAATGCACCACTGATCACCGTCGTGGACCTCACCAGTTTCGAATTAGAAGCCGCCGTGCCGGAAAACTACGCCGACGACCTGGGCCTGAATATGGCCGTGGCCATCAATCTGGGAGGGCGTGAACTGCCCGGCGAAATTACCGCGATTTCCCCCGAGGTTATCGATAACCAAGTCATCGCCCGTGTGCGCTTTAGCGAGGGACAGCCCCAAAACCTGCGTCAGAACCTGCGTCTCACTGCCCGTGTGCTGTTGGAGAACCGCAATGATGTGCTGCTGGTGAAACGCGGCGGTTTCCTGGATCAGAGCGGCGGTCGCTATGCGTTTCGCCTGAACGATCAACAACAGGCGGAACGCGTTGGTATTCAAATTGGCGCATTGGGGCTGAAACAAGTGGAAATCGTTTCCGGCCTGCAAGAGGGGGATCAAATCATTATCTCCGCTTCCGAAGAATTGGAGAGGGCCCAGCTGGTTGCCCTGAAAGAGTAAACCAAACCAGACAGTAAACACGCGCAAGCTACGACTTTTCTGCTTCCGCAATGAATCAACGATTTAAAAATTCAGTGAAAAACAAGGAACATCGCCATGCTTAAAATGCATAACGTCCGCAAGAGTTTCCGCACAGACACCATTGAAACCCACGCCCTGCGCGACTTCAGCCTGGAAGTAAAGGAAGGGGAATTTGTCTCTGTCACCGGCCCCAGCGGCTCCGGTAAAACCACCTTTCTCAATATCGCAGGGCTACTGGAAACCCCAACCGGAGGCCAATATTTACTGGATGGTGAAGATGTCAGCAACCTGAGTGACCGCCAGCGCTCCCGCCTGCGCAATGAAAAAATCGGCTTTATTTTTCAGGGGTTCAACCTGATTCCCGATCTCAACCTGTTCGATAACATTGATGTTCCTCTGCGCTACCGCGGCTTTAACGCTAAAGAACGCCGTAAACGCATCGAAAAGGTCCTGGAACAAGTGGGCCTGTCTGCCCGGGCCAAACATCTGCCTGCGCAACTTTCCGGCGGCCAGCAGCAGCGAATCGCCATCGCCCGAGCACTGGCCGGTGAACCACGCTTTCTGCTCGCAGACGAACCCACCGGAAATCTCGACTCACTGATGGCCCGCCAGGTTATGGAGCTACTGGAGTTTATCAATGAGTGGGGCACCACTATCGTGATGGTCACCCACGATCCCGAATTGGCCCGCCGCGCGCATCGCAATATTCAGATTGTGGATGGACAGGTGTGTGATCTGCGCCCGGTCACCGAGCAACCTGAAGCCGCTACTGCTTAAGGAGCCTGCAGTAATGATTGGATACTATATTTCCCTGGCTCTGCGCAGCCTGCGCAGTACACCGATATTAAGCGCACTGATGGTCGCGGCCATCGCGGTGGGGGTGGGTGCTTCTATGACAGTGCTCACCCTCAACTACATGATGTCGCAGAACGCGCTTGAGCATAAAGACGATGTCCTCTTTGCCGTACAGCTCGATAGCTGGGATGTTAATAAAGCCTACGATAACGCTAACGAAATCCCCTGGCAGCTGACCTATAAAGATGCCCAGGCCCTGCTGCGCTCCGATATCCCCACCCGCCAGGTAGCCATGCACCGCTATGGTTTCACCGTAGAACTGGAAGATTCCGCAATCCGACCTTATACCGCTGACATCCGTGTAACCACCCGCGATTTCTTCAGGTTATTCGATGTTCCTTTTATTTACGGCGGCACCTGGGAAAAGAGTGCGGACAAATCACCTATGCAGGTGGTGGTGCTATCCAAAGCTACCAATGAAAAATTATTCTCTGGAGAAAACAGCGTTGGTAAAACCGTCGTATTAAATAGCCAGCCTTTTACCGTTATAGGCGTTATTGATACCTGGGAGCCCTCACCCAAAGTTTACGATGTCAATAATAGCTCCTTTGCAAAAGTTGAATCCCTGTTCGTGCCTTTTGGCCTCCACCGCAAGCTGGAAATTTACAGCTGGGGAAATACCAATGGCTGGGATAGTGGTGGAGAAGGCGAAGGCTACGAGGGTTTCCTACAAAGTGAGAGCGTCTGGATTCAATTTTGGGTTGAACTCAGTGATAGCGAACAAAAAGCCGAGTACGAAAGCTTCCTAACCGCGTACATTCAAAGACAAAAGGAGCAGGGGCGCTTCGAGCGACCATCGAAGTTTGCTCTGAGTAAACCTTCCGAGTGGCTGGTTCTGAACGAAGTTCTCAGCGATGACAATCGCGTATTGGGCTGGGTATCCCTGGCCTTCCTATTAGTTTGCGTCATCAACGCGGTAGCTCTCTTGCTCGCCAAGTTTCTACGCAAAGCGCCCGAAGCGGGTGTGCGTCGAGCACTTGGTGCCAGCCGCAATGCCATCTTCACCCAGCACCTCATTGAAAGTTCAACTATCGGCATTCTCGGTGGAATAGCCGGTATTTTACTCGCTTTTATAGGGATCAGTGGAATCCGTTATTTGGCGATGGGGCAACTGGATACCGTCGCCAGGATGGATTGGGTGATGGTGATCGCAGCCATCGGACTCGCGCTAATCGCAAGCCTGCTGGCAGGGCTTTACCCAGCTTGGCGTATCAGTCGCACTAACCCCTCCATTTATCTGAAAACCCAGTAAGGACGAGTCATGCTTGAATTAAAACCCATGTTATCCGCCCTCTGGCGTAACAAAGTACCTGCCCTGCTGATCGCTCTGCAGCTTGCATTGACACTGGCAATTATCAGCAACACGGTTGTGATCGTAAAAGATCGTATTGCAAAAATAGAAAGGCCCACTGGCATTGCCGTTGAGGAGATCATTGCCATCAACGTAATGGCGATCCCCAATAACTACGACATGATTGGAGCGGTATCTTCTGATTTGGAGTTACTGCGAAAACTACCTTCCGTCAAAGATGCAACTGTTACTAACCAGGTGCCTTTATCCCGGTCTGGTTCCGCGGGCACTTTTTACACTCAACCTAACCAGGAAGTCGGCGGAGAGGTTTCTAACCGATATAATACGGACCCAAACTTTATCAATACCCTGGGTTTAAAATTAGTGGCGGGGCGAAACTTTACCAGTGCTGAAATGCAACATTTTGATCCGAGTGAAATTCGGGATATCAATGTCGCTGTTATCACCCAGCAGTTCGCGGATAAAATTTACCCAGACCAAGATCCTGTTGGAAAACCCCTCTATGATGGCAACACGTCCCATCCAATAGAAATTATTGGTGTTGTCGAACGGCATCTGGGCGCCTGGGTCGACTGGTCAAAAGCAGGTAATGTGGCCTTTTTTCCCATTGTCAGAAATACTCAGGACGTCAATTATTTAGTTCGCGCCGAACCGGGCAAACGCGATGAAGTGTTGAAGACCTTAGTAGAAAAACTCTCTGAAAGGGACCCTCAAAGAGTCATTAAAACCAGAGTGCTCTCAGAGTATGTCGCTCGCAGTTATGCAGGGGATAACTTAATGATAAAAGTGTTATCTATTGTTGCGGCCACGCTCAGCTTTATCGTAGCACTGGGGATTGTTGGCCTGACAATCTTCTGGATTAACCAACGCGCCAAACAAATAGGTGTTAGACGTGCACTGGGGGCTAGCCGCAGCAATATCAGCCGCTATTTCCTGATTGAAAACAGTCTGATTGCCGCTACCGGTATAGCCCTGGGCAGTGCCGCAGCCCTAATCGTTAATCAGTATATGGTGCGCGATTACTCCCAGCCGGTATTAACCCTACTGCCGCTCGCTATCTGTGCTCTATTGGTATTGGTTGTCAGCCTCGCCGCTGCACTGGCGCCAGCACTACGTGCAGCCAATATCTCCCCGGCTACCGCCACCCGCAGCGTATAAAATCAATTTCAAACTGGTGGCCGGACTTTTTTAGCTGACCACCAGTTTGGTGAAAAGCAAGATAGTAAAGAAAAAGGGAGAATTTATTGTGCGAAATTATTTAATGGCTCTAGGGTTTACAGCCATGTCAATTTTCATACCCACAGCAATCGCCGAGCAACATCCCATCGTTGCCGGCCCTCAAGCTACAGAGGAATTAGAAAAGGAAATCTCCGTTGTCGACTCACAACTGTTTGATGCTGTCTTCAATAGCTGCGACATTAACAAACTGAGTCAACTCGTCACTGATGATTTTGAAATGTACCATGATAAGTGGGGTAAGACCGCAAGCTCAGCACGTGAATTTCTCGATGGCATTAGCAGCATGTGTGAACGACAAAAATCTGGCAGTGATATTAAAGCGCGCCGCGAAATCATTAGCGGTAGTGTTAAAATTTTCCCAATGAACAACTACGGAGCCATTCAAAGCGGTACACATAAATTTTATGGCATAAATGCTGATAACAGCGAAGTGTTACGCGAGAGTGGACAGTTCACCCACCTCTGGAAAAAAGTAAATGGGCAGTGGAAGCTCGCCAGAGTCTTGAGTTTTGATCACCAACCTGCCAACAGTGGTCACTAGCCTCTGACACTAACCTTCTAACCTACAGTCTGGATTTAAACACCAACGGCAGTAGTTCCCCCTAACCACCACTCATTGCATAATGGCCAGCTTACAAGCTGGCCCTAGGTCCTATGGATAAAATACTTATTATTGACGATAACAGCGGTATCGTCTCGGCCCTGGAAATACTGTTGTCATTACATGACTTGCAGCCGCTCTGCGCCATTACCCCCCAGGCAGGCTTGCAGTTATTGCGTGAGAATCGGGATATTAGCCTGGTGATCCAGGATATGAATTTCACCGCGGATACCACCTCTGGTGAGGAGGGGCGCGAACTATTTTTTGCCATTCGCGAAATCAACCCGGATCTACCTATCATCCTCTTGACCGCCTGGACACAATTAGAAATGGCCGTTGAACTGGTCCGTGCTGGTGCCGCCGATTACCTAGGCAAACCCTGGGATGATAATAAACTGATCTCCACCATCAATAATCTGCTGGAGCTCGGTGAACTGCAAAAGCAACAGCGAACGTCCCAGCAAAAGGCCATCAATGCCCGCAGCGAATTACAGGGTAAGTTCGACTTGCGCGAGATCATCTACCGCAGTGATAAGATGCAACAACTTCTGGAGATGGCTACCCAGGTGGCCAAATCCGATGTACCCGTGCTGATCACCGGGCCAAATGGGGCCGGCAAGGAAAAAATAGCGGAAGTTGTGCAGGCAAACTCCCTACTGAGCGAAGGCCCTTTTATCAAGGTCAATGTAGGTGCCCTACCAGAGGACCTAATGGAAGCAGAGCTGTTTGGCGCCGAGCCAGGTGCTTACACCGGCTCGGGCAATAAAGCCCGCGAAGGACGCTTCGAGGCTGCCGATGGCGGTACCCTCTTTCTCGACGAGATCGGTGAGCTCTCTGCCAGTGGACAGGTAAAATTATTACGCGTACTACAAACCGGCGAGTTCCAGCGCCTCGGTAGCAGTCAGACCCGCAAGGTCAAGGTGCGGGTGATCAGCGCGACCAATAGCGATCTTCCCCAGGCCATTGCAGAAGGCCGTTTTCGTCAGGATTTGTTCTACCGCCTAAATGTGATTGAGTTGCGCCTACCGCCCCTCTGTGAGCGCCCTGAAGATATAGCGCCTCTGGCAATCAATTTTTTACAGGAAAACGATCCCTCTAAAAAGCTCTCTCCCCAGGCGGTGACTGCGCTCACTCGTTATCGCTGGCCCGGCAATGTGCGCGAGTTACAAAATATCATGCAACGCGCATCCGTACTTTGCCGGGGAGATACCATTGATGAGTCTCTATTGGCTTTGCCACAACAGCATCAGGTAGATAAGACTGAAATCAATTTCGAGCCCAGCCGTGAGCTGTTGCAACAGACACTAACCAGCTGTAATGGCATCATCGCTCAAGCTGCGCGAGAACTTGGCATGAGCCGGCAGGCCCTATATCGCCGCTTGGAAAAACACGGTATCCCCTATTGATGTTCAAAAATTTCTCTTTAGAAGGGCGTATTCTCGCCAGTACTACTTTGGCACTGTTGATTGCCACCACTTTGTCGTGGCTGCTAGTCAAATTGGGCCTCAATGCCATGTCATCCTGGGCTCTGGGTCTTATCCTGGGTATTTTCGTCAATATCACTTTAATACGCTGGGTCTTGAGGCCCCTAACCACCACTCTAAAGTCCTTGCAGGGTGGATTGCTCAACTTCCGCGACGGTGACTTTTCTATTTCACTGGTGCCCCCAAGGGATACAGCGCTGAGTCAAATTACAAACCTGTATAACGAAATTGGAGAACACCTGAGACGCGAGCGTGCCCATATTTACCAACGGGAACTGCTACTAGACACTGTGATACAAAGCTCGCCCCAGGCTTTAATCCTGGTGGATCAGAGTGATCATATTATTTATTCCAATAGCAGCGCTAAAAAACTACTCAATAGGGGTAGGCCTATACAGGGTTTACTGCTGCAACAGCTTTTGCCAAACAGCCCTAGAGAGATAGCCAACGCTATTGAGAAATGGGAGAACGGCCTGTTTAATTTTACCGACAGTCATGGCACCCATTCCATGCACATCGGCAACAGCACTTTTGTCCTCAATGCGCACAAGCATCGCCTGATTGTTTTACGCGAGATGACGAAAGAGCTCACCCGAGCTGAGGTGGAAGTATGGAAAAAAGTAATTCGCCTGATTAGCCATGAATTAAATAATTCCCTGGCCCCCATCTCCTCACTGGCCCACTCAGGCAAGATGCTGATTGCCAAACCAGATAAAGCCACTGCGCTTGAAAAGGTTTTCGATATTATTGCGGAACGCTGCAAGCATCTCACCGAGTTCACCCAAGGTTACGCCAGCTTTGCCAAGTTACCGCCTCCCAGCTGTGAGCAAGTGAGTTGGAGAGAGCTTACAGAACGTATTGCCCCCTTACAGGAATTTATTTTAAAAGGTGAACTGCCTGAGCGTCCTGGATACTTTGATCCGGTGCAGATTGAGCAAGCGTTACTCAATTTAATCAAAAATTCTCACGAAGCGGGTTCCAATAGCGAAGATATCGAACTATCAATTCGAACCGATGGCCTGGGTCAACAGCTGATTATTGCCGACCGTGGTTGTGGCATGAGTGAAAAAGTTTTGCAGCAGGCGTTGCTACCATTTTTCTCCACCAAAGAACAAGGGGTAGGCCTAGGGCTCGCTCTTTGTAGAGAAATTGTCGACGCTCATGGAGGCCGAATTCAATTAATGAACCGCAGCGGAGGGGGGCTACAAATTTCTCTTTGGTTGCCCTGGAAGGAACAGCCTTAGGTTTCTATTTCAAAAAACGAAGAAAATAGAGATTAAATATAATTAAATAAATTTGTCTTATAGGAAAGCGCAACTACTCCCTGCCTGACCGCCACAAAAACTGTCTCAATAGGCCAATAAATAAATTGCCAAAAGCATCACAAAAAATTTATTGCGGTCCATTCCTCCTGCTTCGTTGAACTATATGTGCCGTCTGTAAGTTACAGCCGGCCTATACGGTTCGGGTAGCGCACTGGCACAGTGCCCCCACAATTTAAAAATATCTGCCGAGCCGTACGTTTTTTAAAACAAAAATGAAAGAAGGGATCAATGCTAAAAGTTAATAGTCTGCTGCCAATCAGCGCGCTTGCTCTCAGCCTGATGGCTGCGAACAGCTCTGCTGCCCCCTCACCTCAAATGCAAGGTGGTAATCAGATCGACTTGGTGATCGCTAACGAAGCCAAGCTAATCGACATGCTCAAGCGTTCAGGCCGCATTAGTAAAAATGCATCTATCGGCGAAGCCGAGCGCACTTTGCACCAGTTCCTGAAAGAGCGTGCCAAACAAGACCAAAGTCTTGCTCAGGATTTGTCCAGTGAAACGGTACAAATGATGAAGCACGCCCGTGGCGGTAAGCATCCCAGATTAGGAAGAGGCAAAGGCAAGGGGCGTTTTCATGGCCATGGCCGCGCACCAGCCCCGCTTCAACTTGAAAACTACGAAGGCGAAGTACGCACTGCAAAAGTTCTCGCCATCCTGATGGACTTCCCCGATTTCCCCCATAACAGCATCGAGCCTGGGGAAACGGATATGTACTACGAAGACTACGCCGCGCAGCACTATGCTGACCTGCTGTTCTCCCAGCAGGGCTTCACTGGCCCGCAAGGTGAAAACCTGCTTTCCATGCAGCAGTTCTACTGGCAGCAGTCCGGCTACAGCTACTCGGTAGAGGGTTCTGTTGCAGGTTGGTACACCGCCAGCCAGCCGGCAGCTTTCTACGGCAATAACGAAGATGGTGATGCCCGCGCTCTGGTGCGCGAAGCCCTGCAAGCCGCCGCGGCAGACCCCAGCATAAATTTGGCCGACTTCGATATCGAAGACCGCTATGACCTGGATGGCGATGGCGACTTCTGGGAGGCCGATGGCCTGGTTGACCACATCATGATCTTCCACTCCTCCGTGGGTGAAGAGGCTGGTGGCGGCCAACTGGGTGAAGATGCTATCTGGGCACACCGCTGGAACCTCGGCGATGTTTTCTCCATCGAGGGCACTGCCGCAGAAGTGGATTATTGGGGCGGCACCATGGCGGCTTACGATTACACCGTACAGCCTGCCGATGCGGCAGCCGGTGTTGTCAGCCACGAATACGGCCATGACCTGGGCCTGCCCGATGAATACGATACCGATGGCTCCGGCCGCGGTGAACCCATCTCCTCCTGGTCGGTGATGTCCAGCGGCAGCTGGGCCGGTATTATTCCCGGCTCCGAGCCCACTGGCTTCTCTGCCTGGGCGAAGGAATATCTGCAGACCAACCACGATGGCAACTGGCTGCACGGCGAGACCATCGCCCTGGAAGATATCCCTCGCCGCGGCATCCGGCTCCTGTTGGATGAGGCTGTACACAAGGGCACCAATAACGATGCGGTCCGTATCGACCTCCCCCAAAAGGAAGTGGTCGTCACCGTGCCCAGCAGTGGTGAGTACGCTTACTTTAGCGGCAGTGACAACAACCTGCAGAACTCCATGGTAATCCCAGTCGATCTGACCGATGCTCAGAATGCCAGCCTGACTTTCAAAGTGTGGTACGACATTGAGCAGGATTGGGACTACGGTGCAGTCATGGTTGACCTGGGAGAAGGCTTCGTCTCTATCCCCGGTAATATCACAACCGATACCAGCCCCAACGGCCAAAACCCTGGCTTCGGTATTACCGGCAGCTCCGGTGGCTGGGTCGATGCCGAGTTTGATCTGAGCGCCTACGCCGGCCAACAGTTCAACCTGTCCATCGCTTATATCACCGATGCCTATGAAGCCAACCCCGGCCTGTTCGCCGATGACATCACGATCAATGTCGACGGCCAAGCCACCCTCTTCGACGATGCGGAGAGCGATAGTGACTTCAGCCTGACTGGCTTTAGCCGCCACCCCGGCTACGATCTGCACGACCACTACTACCTGCTGGAATGGCGCACCCACCGCGGTGTAGACCAAGGCCTGGCACACATCAATGTGGCCGGCCAAATGCTGACCTACAACGAAGGCCTGCTGGTTTGGTATGCCGACACCAGCCAGGACAACAACTGGGTTGGTATTCACCCCGGTGACGGTTTCCTCGGCGTAGTGGATGCAGACCAACAGGTGCTGAAGTGGAGCGATGATTCCGTAGCCTCCACCCGCTACCAGATCCACGATGCCACTTTTGGTGTCGACTGGGCTCAGCAGCTGAACCTGGATCTTTTGGAAGAGTACGGCATTACCATGACCGATATTCACAACCGTCCGCACCGTGTCTTCAGCGATCGCAGAAGCTTCAGCAGCGATGAGATCCCCGATGCTGGCCGCGCGATTACGCCTTACGGTCTGAAGGTTCGCGTAATTGCCCAAAGCCGTGACAAGTCGGTGGGTAAAATCTTTATCACCAAAAAGTGATTTTGATTTGATGTGATCCAAAAGGCGGCACTGTGTGCCGCCTTTTTATTAAGTAATAAGATTGATTCTCACTTGCCTTATTTTCTGCAACAAAGCAGCCCCCCCTGCAGAAATTCCAAACCGGGCTAATCTGAAATGCTGAAGACTATCGCAAAGCATTTTGGAAATTTTGCCAATGGAAAACCATCAAAATATTTCCCGCAGAAAGTTTCTTAAATTGTCCGGCGGTGCCCTGGCAATTCTACCGGCAACACTGATCGCCACAGATAGGGCCAATGCCCAGATCAAGGCGACCAAAGAAGCGGTCAACTACCAGGACACACCAAAAGACGGCAAAAAGTGCGTGGACTGCCAACTATTTACGCCGCCCAATGCCTGTATTGTGGTGGAAGGAGATATTAGCCCTGAGGGCTGGTGTAGCCTGTTTGTCCTCAAGCAGGGCAATGCCACTTCGGATTAAGCCGGTACCCGCAGCTCGCCGCGCAGCTTGCTCACATCTGCACGGGGCGGCAGGCCGAACATGCGGCTGTACTCACGGCTAAAGTGGGAGGGGCTTTCATAGCCTACCCGATAACTGGCGGAGGCCGCTTCCAGTCCTTCCGATAGCATTAAGCGGCGGGCCTCGTGCAGGCGCAGCTTCTTCTGGAACTGCAATGGCGACATGCGGGTGATCTGCTTAAAGCTGTGATACAGGGAGGACTCGCTCATATTGGCCTGCTCGGCCAGGTCACTGATTCGCAGAGGTTCAGAGAAGCGGTCTTTGAGCACCTCAATGACCCGCGACACACGGTTGGCCTGGCTATCCGCCATGGCGAATTTACGCATACGCGCACCTATCTCCCCCATAAGGGCCCGGTAGATAATCTCCCGCCTCGCCATCGGCGCGAGTATTTGCGCGTCTACAGGATTCTCTGCCAGGTGTACCAGGCGGCTCACCGCATCGAGAATCCCCTGATCCATCTGGGTCACACAAAGGCCACAACTGACCTCGGGGCAATCGTAGCCAGCCTCGATGCCGGGAGCTTTATCACCCAGCTCCAAGACCAGATCCGCCACCTCATTGGGATCGATGGTCAGCTTTACTCCAAGAAAGGGAACGTCCTCAGAAGCCCGCTCTACTCGTCCCAAAATAGGCAGATGCACCGAGGTTGCGACATAACTGAGGGGCATATAGGAAATTTCCCTGTCCCCCAGTTCCAGGGTTTTAATGCCCTGAATGATAAAGCTTAATGAGGGCGCATAGACTGAAGAGGCACAGGCGAGCGGCTCGTTACAGCGAATCAAAGCCAGGCCATCTAGCTCGGTCTCCGTCAGGCCCTGTTCTGGCGCCTGGCGCATCAGTGTCTGGATGAGTTTTTGCCTTGCCGGCTCTAGCTCAGCCGGGACTTTTCCTGCTCGCGCTTTATCTTCACTGCTCATGGTTTTTCCTCGCGCCCGTATGGCGTGGACGGCATCAAACAAGGTGGATCACAGTATACGGAGTTTTAGGCAACTATTACGGGAGATTGCAGGATTGGGCAATCACTGTGCAGTAATAGGTAACCTCAAGCGATCTGCACCTGTCAAATCATTGTAATGACATAACTAAAAATAAAAAAACCTAGTTATACATACAGTACTAACTAATTGTCAGAAAACTCAAAATCATTGCCCCACCCCCTAAAGAAAAATAGAAATAGGCAATCAAGCCATAGTTACCAGATACCGCCCCCCTATTGCTCCCCTATAAAGTTGCCTCCCAACTGAGAGGAGTGCCCCGACACCCTCTCTTCCGAAGCAAAGGGAGTACACGCGTTATGGTGAAGAAACTTACCGCCACACTATTCGGCCTATCGGCACTGGTCCTGGCCGGTTGCGGCTCCGGTGAACCCACTGGACAACAGCCTCCGCCCCCGGCGGTGGAAGTCGCCCAGGTGAGTACCGAAGCCACTACGTTGTGGCGCAGCTTTACCGGGCGTGTCGTCGCTCCGGAAACCGTAGAGCTCCGCCCCCGCGTGAGTGGATATATCGACCGGGTGTCTTTTGCCGAGGGCGCCTTGGTTGAGCGCGGCGATGTGCTCTTCACTATCGACCAACGTCCCTACAAAGCTAAGTTGCGCGCCGCCGAAGCGGAATTGCAGCGGGTGCGCAGTGAGCTGGCTTTCAGTGAGAAGCAGGCCGGCCGCGCCCAGCAGCTGCTCGACAGTAAGGCTATCTCGCGAGAGGAGTACGATCGCCGTATTGCTTCGCGGGATGCCGAGCGCGCCGCCCTGAATGCGGCCGAAGCCGCTGTGGAAAACGCGCGTCTCGACCTGCAATACACCGAGGTGACAGCGCCAATAAGCGGCCGCGTCAGTCGCGCCCTGGTGACCCGTGGCAATCTGGCCAACGCAGATACAACCCTGCTGACCACCCTGGTTTCTGTAGACCCCATGTACGTGTATTTCGAAAGTGATGAGCAGACTTTCGCCGTCAGTCGCAACCTCCTTAACGAAGGTGCCAGGCCTCCGGTCCATATTGGCCTGGCCGGTGAGAACGGCTACCCGCACAAGGGCCAGCTGGATTTTATCGACAACCGCCTCAACAGCCATACAGGCACCATCCAGTTCCGCGCGGTGGTCGCCAACCCCAACGGCACCTTTAAGCCGGGCCAGTTCGCCCGCGTAGAAATGCCCATCGAAGAGATGGCTCAAGCAGTACTGATCGACAGCAAGGCCGTGCTCACCGACCAGGATCGCCGCTATGTCTATGTGGTCACTCAGGACAATCTTACGGAAAGGCGCCCGGTCGAAGTGGGACCCCGCCAGGGAGAGCGCACGCTAATCCGCAGCGGTCTCCAGACTGGCGATCAAATTGTGGTCAACGGCCTGCAGAAGATTTTCTTCCCCGGCATGCCGGTAGCCCCGGAAATGGTCGCGCAACAGAGCCAGGGCGGCAGCGCTCAAGCAGCCGGACACTGAGCCCGGGGTGTCCACTACTTTCGGGCACCGCGTTTTGCGCACCGAACGTCTAACGAACCCTATCAATGGAATCCGAGCGGCCTGAAAGCCGCTCCCCAGGTAGCAGCGTATGAATTTTTCCCGTTTCTTTGTCGACAGGCCCATCTTTGCTTCGGTGTTGTCGATCATTATTTTTGTGGTGGGATTGATCAGTATCCCATCGTTGCCAGTCAGCGAATATCCAGAGGTTGTACCACCCAGCGTGCAAGTAAGTGCCCGCTACCCTGGAGCCAACCCCAAGACCATTTCCGAAACTGTTGCCACACCGCTGGAGGAAGCCATCAACGGTGTGGAAAACATGATCTACATGAAGTCGGTGGCCGGCAGTGATGGCACCCTCACCCTGAATGTCACTTTCGAACTGGGTACCGATCCCGATCAGGCCCAAGTGCAAGTGCAAAACCGCGTCTCCCAGGCGTTACCGCGCCTGCCCGAAGATGTGCGTCGCCAGGGGGTAACCACGCAGAAGCAGTCCCCCAACCTGATGATGGCGGTGCACCTGATTTCCCCAGATGACAGCCTCGACGCCACCTATATTCGCAACTATGCGGTATTGCATATCCGCGATGAGCTCTCACGTATCCCCGGTGTTGGCCTCGCCGCCGTATTCGGTTCCGGTGACTACGCCATGCGCTTGTGGGTGGACCCGCAGAAAGCCGCCGCTGTAGGCATTACTGCTGCCGATATTGTCAGCGCCGTGCGCGAGCAGAACGTACAGGTTTCCGCCGGCCAGATCGGCGCTTCTCCAATGCCGAACGGCTCCGACTTCCTGATTTCCATCAACGCCAAAGGCCGCCTGGAAAGTGAAGAGGAGTTTGGCGATGTTGTACTCAAGACCGGCAGCGATGGTGAGATCACCCGCCTGAGAGATGTCGCCCGTGTAGAACTGGCCTCTTCCCAGGACTCCCTGCGCGCCCTTTTGAATGGCCGTCAGGCGGTCGCCATTCCGATCTTTCAATCCCCGGGCTCCAACTCCCTGGAAGTCTCCGCTGCAGTGCGCGAGAAGATGGCGGAACTGGGAGAACAGTTCCCCGAAGGCCTGGAGTGGAAAGTTGCCTACGACCCAACCGTATTCGTCAGCACTTCCATCAGCTCTGTGATCAAGACCCTTCTTGAGGCGGTTCTGCTGGTAGTGCTGGTGGTGATCCTGTTCCTGCAGACCTGGCGCGCCTCCCTGATCCCACTGTTGGCTGTGCCGGTATCCATTGTCGGTACCTTTGCGGTGCTGTTAATGCTGGGCTTCTCGATCAACACATTGACCCTGTTCGCCATGGTACTGGCTATCGGTATCGTGGTGGATGACGCCATCGTGGTGGTGGAAAACGTCGAGCGAAATATTGAGGAGGGACTGACCCCCTTAGCCGCCGCCCACCAGGCCATGCGCGAGGTAAGCGGTCCTATCGTCGCCATCAGCCTGGTGCTCTGCGCGGTATTTGTGCCTATGGCTTTTCTGGATGGCATCACTGGCCAGTTCTACCGCCAGTTCGCCACCACCATTGCTATCGCCACCATTATCTCCGCGATCAACTCGCTGACTCTCTCTCCGGCTCTGGCGGCGACATTGCTGAAACCCCAGGGCGCCAAACCGGATATGCCCGCGCGTATTATCGAGCGATTGTTCGGCTGGATATTCCGCCCTTTTAACCGCTTCTTCCAGCGCAACTCCGAGCGCTACCAGCGGGTGGTGGGTAGCAGCCTTAAGCGTCGCGGTATCGTTTTTGGGGTTTACCTGATATTGCTCGGCGGTACTTTCGCGCTGTTCCAACAGGTGCCCGGCGGCTTTATTCCGGTTCAGGATAAGACTTACCTGGTGGGCAGTATTCGCCTGCCGGAAGGTGCCTCCCTGGATCGTACCGAGGCAGTTGCTCGCCGCGTGAGTGAATTGGCCCTGGAAACAGAGGGCGTTGCCAACGCTGCGGCCTTTGTTGGCTTCAATGCCCTACAAAGTACCAACACCCCCAACGTGGGTACCGTATTTATCCTGTTCGACGATTTCGATGAGCGTGAACGCAGCGCCCAGGAAATCGCCGCGGAACTAAATGGCAAGATCGCACAAATCAAAGAGGGCTTCGCCATGACCTTTATGCCGCCGCCCATCTTCGGGTTAGGCGCCGGTTCCGGCTACACCCTCTATGTCCAGGACCGTCGCGGCGCCGGCTACGGTGAGCTGCAAAATGCCACCAATATGCTGGCCGGCGCCCTGAGCCAGGCCAGCGGCCTCAGCTATCCCTTCAGCTCCTACCAAGCCAATGTGCCGCAGATGGATGCCGAAGTAGACCGCCTGCAGGCCAAGGCCCAAGGCGTGCGCATGGATGACCTGTTCGGCACCCTGCAGCTGTATTTCGGCTCCATGTATATCAACGACTTCAACCTGTTCGGTCGCACCTACCAGGTGGTTGCTCAGGCAGATGCGCCTTTCCGCGATGAAGTGCAGGACCTCGACAACCTCTACACCCGCAATATGAATGGGGAAATGGTACCCATCAGCACCATGGTGACCCTGCGCCAGAGTTACGGACCCGACCCGGTAATCCGCTACAACGGCTATCCGGCAGCCGACCTGATGGGCCAATCCGATCCCAGCATGCTGTCCTCTTCCGAAGCCTTGGCCGCGGTTGAACAGGTTGCCAGCCAGGCCCTGCCACCGGGTATGCAGATCCAATGGACCGACCTGAGTTTCCAACAGGTTAACCAGGGTAACGCCGCCATGGTGGTCTTTCCGCTGGCGGTGCTGCTGGTGTTCCTGGTACTGGCCGCACTCTATGAGAGCTGGGTGATGCCTCTGGCAGTTATTCTGATCGTACCCATGTGCCTGTTGGCCGCACTCTTTGGTGTCTGGGCGACCGGCGGAGACAACAATGTGTTCGTTCAGGTAGGACTGGTAGTTTTGATGGGGCTCGCCTGTAAAAACGCCATTCTGATTGTGGAGTTTGCCCGCGAGCTGGAAATGGACGGCAAGGGTACCGTGGAGGCAGCACTGGAAGCCTGCCGCCTGCGTCTGCGCCCAATCATTATGACCTCTGTGGCCTTTATTGCCGGTGTGGTGCCTCTGGTACTGGCCAGCGGCGCCGGCGCCGAAGTGCGCAACGCCATGGGAATTACGGTATTTACCGGCATGATCGGCGTAACCCTGTTCGGACTGTTCCTGACGCCAGTGTTCTATGTAGCCCTGCGCAAGCTCTCCGGCGGCGATCTCTCAGTCACTAAAAAAGTCGATACGCCTGCGCTAATCGCAGACTCTCTGAAAGAGCCAGCGCACAGCTAGCCATCCAACCCCCAAGCTCATTCCCCCGCGGCAGCCACTGCGCGGGGGCTTTTTTATGCTAGGTTTTTTCTTTGCGCCAGCGGGCACTGGGAAACACCAGCACAAATAGCCAGGTAAACACACTGAGGGGCACACAAAATAGCATTACGAGCACCCCCAGCAGCGCGCGCATAAAATCACTGCCTTCCTCATGTTTTTCTGCGCGATCCCAAAGATAGCCACGATAACAGTGATCCGGTCCATCAATAGGTAAAAAGGTAAAGTTGATCATCCACTCGAGTACCCGCCAATAGCGCCGAAAAGGTGTCTCCTGCACACGGGAAAAGTAGCCGCAGCGTGCAGAAATAGTGGCATCGGGTTTTCCCCCGGCAATGGCATTACCGAGCTGATCGATCGCGATGCAGACATTAATAATCCAGCTTCTTCTGGCGCCTCTCATTACTTTCCTATTGATTAAAGAGTAACCCTACCCCTGTTACCCTAACTAGAGCCTCGGCAAGAGGATTTGATGCCCGGGGAAAGCCAACACAACTGAAAGGATAATCCATAGCCCCACTGGTATATGCGCAGGCGCGCTTTTATAGGTGCAACGAATCTTTAGCAACAGAAAACATTTAGTATCAGCAAATATTTAGTAACACTGGGCCCTTCAGGTCTACCATTTCAAGCTAAGGGGCGACTAGACTTTCTCCAGCAACAATCAAATCGTTGCTGGGACAGAAAATCGCAGATTGCCAAGATTGGCCCAATAGAGGTCCGCCCCAAGAGATCCGCCTTAAAAATGTTGCATATCGTCACCATTGCCACCCATTCGGAAAGAATGTTCCCTATCCTACAGGAATCCGCCAAACGCAATGGCGTGCCGCTGACCATTCTCGGGCGCAATCATCCTTGGAAAGATTTCGCCTCAAAAATGGATATCCTGTTACCTTTCTTTCGCTCCCAACCAGAAGACGACATCATCTGTTACCTGGATGGTTTCGACTCATTAATACTGCCGCCAATCCGTCACCTTGAAAAAAACTTCTTCTCCTTTGGTAAGGGAGTCATTTTTTCCAATGACTATCGACACAAGGGAATACAAGGTTTTTTTGAAAAGAAATTCTTTCCCGACGAACATGTTTTTCCACGGGAATCTTTATTGGGAAAAACAAAGCGCTGCAAGATCTATTTCTGGCCGCTCGAGAGATGTACCCCCACGACGCCGATGATCAGAAAATACTCCGGCGCTACTATGCTTATCAAACTTGGGCTCATAAAACTTGTGCCCATGAAACTTGTGCTCAGATGGCTATAGATCGAGAGGCCAGGCTTTTTTATAATTTTGATGCCGCCGAGCCCAGTTTCAACCTGCTTAATCAGATAAGCCATATTCACAATGGAGAGCTATATCTGCTTAATGGCCAAAGCCCCAGCGTTATATCTTTCCCCTGCAGCTGGTTTGCTATCGGCATCAAGAAAAACCTGCATATCCTGCTGAAAAAATTGGGGTATGACTACTGCCCAGAAATAAATCTCAAGGGTACTTTTAACGGATTAAGGTACTATATCGGCACTTCGATTAAAGAAAGCCTCAAAACATTATTGAAGTAAACCAATCAGGTTATTGCCCGCCCCAAACTTCTCTCAACTATCCCTGCAGATTCTCCCAATCAGTAATAGCTGTAACTCAACTCAAAGGGTGAGTAAGGCCCGGCACACCAATCACCGGTATCCAGCTGGTAACAGTGGACACCCTCAGCAATACAATTGGCCAGCTCACCCATATAGGGATCACAGGCTAGACAAAAGCGCGGAAAAGCCGTTATTTCATCGGGCGGAACCGGGCTGCGCTTATAGGTGTAATAAATTGCAGTGCCATTCAGGTCCTGCCAAAAACCATCGGCACAGCCGCTGAGCAGCTGCACCACAATCAAAGACAGTAAAACTTTACTCTTCATAAGAGATACAACGCCTTCCACCGGAAATATCGAAACAACGGGCACTCGCTGGACAAATCGAGCCGGGCGCTAACTCCTCTGAGTCCCCTGGGCAGCTGGAATAACTGGATTTACGGGTTGCAGGTGCGGGTTGAGAGGGGTAGGCGCGGTACTCCATATGGCGGGGTATCGGCGCACTGTTTGGATAGACCACCTGATTGCGGGTATCTGGTGTACCGCAGGCTGAGAGCAGCAGGCCAGCGGATAAAACAGAAATAACTAGGGGGCGTTTTTGCATAGACATGCCTCCGTATCGGCACCACGCGAAGCCTGCTTCGCGTACTTCGGTAAATGATCGGACGGAGCAGCCACAGCTCGGCTAAATGCCTTCCAAAGCCCTCAGCTCGGTATTTAATACACTCGCAGGACCGGGAAGAACCAAGTGTTGGAGTCGTAGATCGGGTTTGTACAATGCTCCTCGCACTCGTAATGAGCCGGCAAAGCCTGAGCAGTGGACGAAACAATCGTACCGGCTTCGACAAAACCGCTTTCCTGTCCGCTAGCCTGAACCTCGAAGAAGAACGGGTCTTCACCCTCCACTTCTTCAGCGGGTAAGAATAAGCAACCCTGCAACGCCAGTGCCGCCACTAGCGGCAGAGCAAATTTCCTTAAAGGCCCCATGATCCGACACTCCACTTTCAGTGTTGCGCTGATAGCTGTCTTTAAAAAAGTCTAGCCGGCGAGGAATCCCCAGCCAGTTGGCGCCGTGTCATTTATGCGTGTATTTCATCTTTAAGAAGTTTTATACGCCAAATTAAACACAACCCACTGCAGCACACTTAGGAGCAGTCATTTAGGGGCGATCATTTTTATAATGTCCTTCTCTTTCGAGCACTGATGCGTCAGTTCTAATTCGCTCAAAGAAAGAAGTGTGTAAGCGGACTCTTCGCTGCCGTCCTGAGGCAGGTGAGAGGCACTAATAAAAAAAAGCGGCCCAGGACCGCTTTTTTAATCGAGTTTTGACTGTGGCTGGTTATTACAGCAAAAGTCGGCGCACATCCGCCAGCACGCTCACCAGGTAGGTCATAAAGCGTCCGGCATCACCGCCATTGACCGCGCGGTGATCGTAAGAGAGCGCCAGTGGCAACATCTGGCGAGGTTCAAAGTCCTTGCCGTTCCACACCGGCTTCACCGCCAGCTTGGAGACACCGAGGATCCCCACTTCCGGCGAGTTGACGATCGGGGTAAACCCGGTACCGCCGATAGCTCCCAGGCTGGAGATGGTAAAGCAAGCACCCTGCATCTCATTGGGTTTCAGCTTGCCGTCACGGGCTTTCAGGGCCATCTCAGTGGCCTCGGCCGCCAGCTCATACAAACCTTTTTTATCCACATCGCGAATCACCGGTACCATCAGGCCTTTGGGTGTATCCACTGCCATGCCCACATGCACGTAGTCCTTGCGCACAATGTGCTCGCCGTCATTGTGCAGGGAGACATTGAAGCTGGGCTCTGCGCGCAGGGCTGCGGCTACCGCTTTCAGCAGGAAAGGCACTGGAGTGAGCTTTACACCGCGCTTTTCCGCCTCGGCTTTCATGGACTTGCGGAAGTCCTCTAGCTCGGTGATATCCGCATCGTCAAACTGGGTGACGTGGGGCACATTGAGCCAGTTACGGGACATATTAGCCGCAGTGATTTTGTGGATCTTGCTCATCGGCTCCACATTCACCGGACCAAACTGGCTGAAGTCGATATCCGGCATCTTGGCGATACCGATTGCACCACCGACGCCAACCGCACCGCTCTCGGCCTTTTTCACCTGCTCACGGATGTAGTAGTGCAGATCATCCTTGGAAACCCGGTTGCGCGGACCCGTGGGCTTTACCTTGTTCAAAGTCACACCCAACTCCCGCGCCAGTTTGCGCACGGCGGGGCCGGCGTAAACCTGAGCGGCAGCGGTGAGATTGCGCTCCAACTGGTAGTCTCTCTGCGGAACCGCAGGTGGCTCCGCCGGAGTAGATTCTTGCTGCGGCGCGCTCTGCTCAGCAGGCGCTGCCGGTGCTTCTGCAGAAGCCTCTTCAGAAGTCGCAACTTTTTCGCTGCCTTCGGCAACCACTTTCAACACACCGAGGGTATCGCCAGTAGAGACTTTATCGCCCTCTTTGACGGCGATGGAAACCACAGTACCGGCGCTTGGAGAGGGGACATCCATGGAGGCTTTATCGCCTTCCACTACGATCAATGAATCGCCCTCTTCGACGGTATCGCCGGACTGTACACTGATCTCGATCACATCCACCGCTTCGGCACCGCCCAGATCGGGAATCTGGATCGTTTCCTCTTTGGGCTCAGCACTCTCTGCAGCCGCAGGAGCTTCGGCTTTCGGCTCTGAAGCCGGTGCAGCCTCTTCCTGGGCGGGAGCCTCGGCGGGCTCTTCTGCCGGCGCCTCCGCCGCATCGGTTTCAATCTCCCCAATCACATCGCCTTCAGAGACCTTATCGCCCTCTTTCACGCTGATGCTGAGGATTTTACCGGCCACCGGGGCCGGGACATCCATGGAGGCCTTGTCGCCCTCCACCACAATCAGAGAGTCTTCTTGCGCGACGGTATCACCGACGGCAACGGTAATTTCAATCACATCCACCTGATCGGCACCGCCGAGATCAGGCACTTTAATGACTTGTTTTGCCATAGGGGTTCTGCCTTCTCTTAGCTGATGCGCGGGTTAACTTTTTCGGCGTCGATATTGAGCTTCACGATCGCTTCGGAAACTTCTTTCGCATCAATCACACCCTGCTTGGCCAGCCCGTTCAGAGCGGCGATGACCACATAGTTGCGGTCCACCTCGAAGAAGCGGCGCAACTGCTCGCGGCTGTCACTGCGACCAAAGCCATCGGTACCCAGGGTGGTCAGATCACCGTCGATAAATTCGCGCAGCGGCTCCACATAGGAACGGATGTAGTCGGTAGAGGCAATCACCGGGGACGTATTGCCTTCAAACTGTTCGGTGATCCAGGCTTTGCGCGGCTCGGCTTCCGGATGCAGCATATTCCAGCGCGCCACATCCTGACCTTCACGGGCTGCTTCCACAGCGGAGGTGAGGCTCCAAACGTCGGAAGTCACGCCAAACTGGTCAGCAAGAATATCCGCCGCAGCCAGCACCTCGCGTAAAATAGTGCCGCCGCCGATCAGCTGTACATGTTTTTTGGCCGCTTTGCCCTTGGCGCCCTTCTTAACATTGGACTGCAGCTTGTAGATACCGCGAATAATGCCCTCTTCGACGCCCTGGGGCATTTCCGGCTGTAGGTAGTTTTCGTTCTCGATGGTGATGTAATAGAAGACATTCTTCTGCTCCTCGTACATCTCCTCAAGGCCGCGTTGCATCACCACTGCCAGTTCATAACCGTAGGCCGGGTCATAGCTGCGGCAGTTGGGGATCGTGGAGGAGAGCACATGGCTGTGGCCATCCTGGTGCTGTAGGCCTTCACCGTTCAGGGTGGTACGACCGGCAGTGGCGCCAACCAGGAAGCCACGCGCCTGCATATCACCCGCGGCCCAGGCCAGATCGCCAATACGCTGGAAACCAAACATGGAGTAGTAGATATAGAAAGGCACCATCGCCACGCCGTGGTTGCTGTAGGCGGTGGCTAACGCCATCCAGGTGGACATGGCACCCGCTTCGTTGATGCCCTCTTCCAGTACCTGGCCCTTCTTGTCTTCCTTGTAATACATGATCTGGCCGTGATCCACCGGGGTGTAACGCTGCCCCTGGGAGGAGTAGATACCCAGCTGGCGGAACAGGCCTTCCATACCGAAAGTTCGGGCTTCGTCCGGCACAATCGGCGCGATGTATTTACCGATATTTTTGTCTTTTACCAGCGCGGCGATAGCGCGCACAAATGCCATGGTGGTGGAAATCTCACGCTCGCCGGAGCCCTTGGTCAGTGCACTGAAGGCGTCGAGGCCGGGCACTTCCAATTTGGGGCACTCGGTGGGACGACGGGGAACCGGGCCACCCAGGGTCTTGCGGCGCTCCGCCATATATTTCATTTCCGGGCTGTCTGGAGATGGACGGTAGTAAGGCACCTCTTCCAGTTCTTTGTCCGTGAGCGGAATGGCAAAGCGATCGCGGAAGCGCTTAAGGGAATCCAGATCCAGCTTCTTCACCGAGTGGGTATCCATCGCCGCTTCACCGGCGGAGCCCAGGCCGTAGCCTTTAACCGTTTGCGCCAGGATTACGGTGGGCTGGCCTTTATGGGCCATGGCTGCCGCGTAAGCTGCGTAGACTTTATAGGGATCGTGGCCGCCGCGATTGAGCTTCATAATCTCGTCGTCGGACATATCCTTAACCAACTCCAACAACTCCGGGTATTTACCGAAGAAGTGTTCGCGGGTATAGGCGCCGCCGTTGGCCTTAAAGTTCTGCATCTCGCCATCGACGACTTCGTCCATGACTTTTTGCAGTAGCCCCTTGTCGTCTTTCTCCAGCAGCGGGTCCCACAGGCGGCCCCAGAGCACTTTGACGACGTTCCAACCGGCACCACGGAATACGCCTTCCAGCTCCTGCACGATTTTGCCGTTACCGCGCACCGGGCCATCCAGGCGCTGCAGGTTACAGTTAACCACGAACACCAGGTTTTCCAGTTGCTCGCGGCCGGCTAGGGAAATGGCGCCCAGAGTTTCCGGCTCATCACACTCGCCATCGCCGAGGAAAGCCCACACCTTGCGGTCACCGCGCGGCGACAAACCACGGGCGGACATATAGCGCATAATATGCGCCTGATAAATCGCCTGTATCGGCCCCAGCCCCATGGAAACCGTGGGGAACTGCCAGTAATCCGGCATCAGCCAGGGGTGTGGATAAGAAGAGAGACCGTTGCCGTTCACTTCGCGGCGGAAGTTATCCAGCTGTTCCTCATCGAAGCGTCCCTCCAAATAAGAACGGGCATAGATACCCGGCGCACTGTGGCCCTGGAAGAAAATCAGGTCGCCGCGCTCTTCGCCTTCATTGCCGCGGAAGAAGTAGTTGAAGCCCACATCGTAGAGTGTGGCCGCAGAGGAGAAGCTGGAGATATGGCCGCCGAGGTGGTCGTTGTTCTGATTGGCGCGCACCACCATCGCCAGGGCATTCCAACGAATCAGGGAGCGGATACGGCGCTCCATAAATAAGTCGCCGGGCATACGTTTTTCCGCATTGGGCGGAATGGTATTGCGGTAAGGGGTAGTGATTGCCGCTGGCAGCTGCACGCCTACATCGGTAGCGCGATCAGACAGCTGCTTTAGCAGAAAGGCGGCGCGCTCTTTGCCGCTATAGCGGATAACCGCCTGCAGCGCATCCAACCACTCCTGCGTTTCGAGGTTATCGGTATCTTCGTGCATCAAGTGCTCCTCGGCGAATTAGGCGACGTCGAGTCGGTCTATTTCTCAAAAATCGGTTCGCGGGCAAACTACAGCGCAGGCAAAAAAATGCTTCCTTTTTTTCAGGCTTCCGCCAATTCACCACCTTTGGTGGCGGAAATGCAATGCGTGAAATTTCACCCGATCGCAGCGGAGAGGGAAAGCGGCGCCGGTCTGTGCCGCGAGTGCTTAGTTTGACTGTAATTATCTTTTCCGGGGCCCACTCAGCGTGGCGGACAAAACACTATTCCCGGTGATTAGCGGAGGCGATTGTAGTATTACTACAAAAAATTTTCCAGATAGGACGGTTAGTGACGAGCACAACAAAGCGGCAAAACGATTATTTTTCATTTTGCCGCTTTGCCGGAATATTTTATGGAAAGTTTGAGAAAATGAACTACAAAATCGAGTCTCAAATAACGACTTCAGTCACAGCCGCACCAGCTCCCCGCCAGATTGGTATTCAGCGTAGACCAAGTAGCGCAGGGGACCACCCGCCGACAAAGCATCGAAGGGATAGCAGGTCACCAACAGCAGACCGCGCTCCGCGAATACCGGCAGACGTTCGCGTTCACTATTTACGATACGCAGCGCCGTTACCCGATAAGTGTGCCAGCGCCCGTCCTCACCCTGCAGGTAAATGGCGTTGCCGCGCTGTAAATATTGCAGACCGGCAAAGTGTGTATCCCGGTGCGCAGCGATCACCGTGGTGCGAAAATCACCGGGCTTGCCGGAACCATCAAGCAGGCCGGGACCAAAGGCGAGGGATTCTCCACTGCCTCCCGCCAGCACTATAAAAGGGCGCTGGCCCTGCAGCTTGAGCTTGGCCACCGGCCGGGTATCCGCCCAGGGCCAGGGCTTTTGTGGCGCCCCGCCCTGCAATTGCTCCTCCCAGGCGCTGGTAATCAGCAGCTGGGCCAGTTGCGCCTTGGCCAGTAGCCAAGAGGCGGAGCCCAAGTGCCATAACCCCAGCACCAGACAGGTTGAGAAAAGCAGCAGACGTATCACCGCGACGCACTTCCCAGCTGCGCTTCCAGGCCACTTTTGCCACGGCGCAAGTCAGGTATAACTTTGCGCAGTTGGCGGCGCAGTCCGGCCATTAGATGGCCACGCACCCGGCGGCCACGGCGCAGCAATACGGCCAGGCTGAGCAGGCTCAAGGCAGAGAGCAACTGTGCGTAAACACCGGTGGCCGTACTGGGGTAGGCCTGGCGCTGCAACACCTGCCCTCTAGGTACCATGTTGGTCACCGCACTCTGGGAGAGCTTTTCTTCGGGCCTGCGTATCGGCTCTTCTTCAACCGCGACAAAGCTGGTGTAGGGGCTGGCAAGTTGATGATCCAAGGCGAGCTGCAAAATCTGCTCACGCAGGGCTTGGCCCGCATCGCTCTCCTCGCCCAGCTGGGTCTGGCGGTCGCGCAGGGATTCCATTTTGCTGCGCGCCCACAAACTGCCGATGCCCTTGCTACTGGGAGCCTGCTCCAGCGTCAGCGCCAGGTTGCGCACAAACTGCTTACCGGCCATGCGCCCGCGCAACTGAATATCCCCCTGCAGCGACTCCCCTTCCACCCTGGCCACCAACTGCAACGGTTCACCGCGATAGAGGTCGGGGATTCGTTTGGGATAGGCGTCCGCCACCACGCCCTCGGGCCAACTCAGCTGTAGGTTGGTGGCCATCGGATTTTCCAGCTTGGCGAATAAGGCCTGCATGCGTCCGCGCACCTCGGATATATCGCCGATAGTGACCGAGATACCGCGGCCAAACTGGGCGGCTTTATGCATAAAATGGCTGTTGGGCGCCGAGCCAATGCCCACCGTAAATAAACGCGTATTACCCAGGTGCTGATGGATTAGCTCGAACAGCGCCTGTTCATTGCCTACCGCGCCATCGGTGATAAATACCACCTGGTGTACCAGGTTGTTGTTATCCGGCAACTGCTGGCCTAACGCCAGACGCAGCGCCGCAGCCATCTCGGTGCCCCCATCGGCATTTAAACGCTCCACTTCCCGGCGCGCGCGCTGAATATTCTCCGCACTTGCGGCCACTGGACGCGGGAAAAAAGCGCGCGCACTGTTATTAAATTCAATGACATTAAAACGGTCATCACCATGCAGCCGCGAGAGCGCAAGTACCAGGCTCTCCTTGGCCTGGCGGATAGAGTTACCGCCCATAGAACCAGAGGTATCGATCACGTAAACCACTTCCCGCGGCAAGCGCTGGGCGCGAGTGCCCTCATCCGGTGGCAGCAGCATCACCTGTAAGTAGGTACCGGATTTTTTATCCGCACTTTCCCTGCCATCCGCCTGCCCCCCGGCGACACGCTCACCAACATACTCACTAAAGAGCGCCGCACGCGGCATGGCCGAGGGCTCCGGCTGCCAATTTAAAAGAAAATCCCGATCCATTTTCGCCGTGCCTTTGAGCAAACGAATGGAGTAGCGCTCTCCGGCTTTTTCATCGATGGCAATATCGTGATAAGGGCTACCGATTTTCACCAGCGGCAAGCCGCCTTCCAGCTCCACTTCAATGGCAATATTGTGACTACCCACCGGCTCCAGCTCTTCCGCCGGCTGCATAAACGGAGTAATCGCCGGTGCATCCTTTACCTGATTGGTAGGCAGCGCCCAACCACTGCTCTGAGTGGCCAGCTCCAACTCGGTACCACCGAGGGCGTGTGAGGGAATGGATTCACCGGGGATATAACGGGGAGTCAGGGTGGTTGGCAGCCGCAAAGAAAAAACACCACTGTCATAGATTACCGGCTGCAGGTAGCGAATATTCACCTGCACCGTTTCTCCCGGTGCAATATTCGCTACTTTGTTGGTAAACAGGTTGGGACGCTGTTGCTCTAAGAGCGCCGCGCGCTTACCCGCCGCGCGCGCGGCCTTATAAATCTTTGCCGCCTGTTTGCGCTCGCGCACTTTGCCGACAATACGACGATCGCCCAATTGAATCTCAAGGCCAGCCACCGCTGCCTGCTCAGGCAATGGCAGTGCGTAAACTGCCTCCTGCCAGCTATCGCTGGTATTCTGAAAAGCCTGCTGTAACTGCACTTCTGCAACCAGACCGCGCACCACCATTTCGACACTACTGTGCAGGTGCACGGCGGGCACATAGCGGCCCGGCTCTGCGCCGGTAAACAGTAAATCCCCCGATTGCACATCGTCCAAGGTAATCGGTTCAGAGGTAATATCACCATTACTAGACGTAAGCTCCTGGGCACTGACCTCAGCTCCGATTGCCGCAATGACCACCGCCAATACCACTACAACAAATAACAACCAGCGCCCGGCACCACCGGTCTTCTGGCGGCGACGATAATATTCCTCCGTCGGCAACATCAGATCGTCTTTATGAAACCGCTGCCCAAACAACATCACCCTGTTCACTCACTTTTCTCCACTTTTAAATTGGATGCTAAAGTCATTAAACAGAGGGAAGTTGGCGAAAGGCGGCAGGGAATCGGACGGGAAAAGGGAGGAATTATGGCGAATTGTGGCAAAGACAAAAAAACCAGCAGAAGCGCCGGTTTATCTATCAAGACCGCACTGAAAATCACTACTTTTGCGAGATTTTCCTGTCTACCTGAATCTTTACAATGCGTGCTTTCAAGAACAACGGTGAACAGCTCTGTACCCGTCTACAGAGCTTAATCAGAATTAACAACTATTCGTAAATATGTCCCCTCCATTCAAAACCTCTATATCTATGCCGAGAATAAATAGCAAAAGTCAGTGCTAGTATCCTGAACAGAGGGGAACATTGAGTCAGCTACCGTGCAAGCCAAGATGATATTGCCGAAGCTCTTGGTTTTAGAGTTCAATTTACACACACTGTGAGCAATTTCACTGTACATTCAGAGCAAGCTAAATAATAAGCTCGCTTCTATACCAGTCAGTTTGCCAAGACGCCTCCTTCAAACTCACCATATCGAAACATCGGAATATAAATCGCTTTTCACGCAAACAGGACGGGTTAATATCACAATAACTCAACCACTCAGCACTTTCCAAGCTGACAGATTTCAACATCCACGATATCCTGAGAATGCAATGGCAAATAAACAATGGTCGTTTTTCTACCGGCTGTATTTCTAAAATTACCCCATTTGAAATCGTCGGTAGTTTGCCCGTTAACTTTCACTGCAATATTTTTTTCACCCTGCCAGCCTTCCAACACAAACGCAGGATTGAATATCGGGTTAGACCCTGAGCCATTTAGCCTGAAAGTTAACGAGTCTGTTGCATCAAAATAGTATGCTCGCTGAGATTCATCATAGCCAAAGTCTGAAGAACCCTTAACATTAGTGAGTGCAGGAGCCTGAAGCCAGGACTTAGCCAGTTTGACAACCTGCTCAGTTGACATATCGGACAATCCAGTGAGCAGCAGCCGGGTTTGTGAAAAATCATCCTGTTTGAACGGTGGATTAAAAGCCATATGGAATAGCGATGTATGGCTTGGGTAACGAGAATCCATGGCTCCACGACCAAATGCTCGAATCTGATTCACCGGCCAGTGGTCCCAGCGAACAAAATGATGTCCAGGATATTCTTCTTCAAAATCCACTTCAGAATATGGAATAATTTCCAGCGTGCTGCCGTGCTCCATAATGGTATAGGTATCAAAATCCGTATCTTTTAAATTAATACGAGCAATATTAGCCTGCAAAGGCAACTCAAAAGGCTCATTACCTCGGTCATTAATACCTCCATCGGCACCATTATAACTCTCCACCTGCCCCTCCATATTAGCGAGGACAAGCGTTTTATTAATTTCAATGTTATCCCAAGGGTCTCTGCCTGCACTATTAATAATCATCGCTTCATGATATTCAAACCCATTGGGAGCATCGCCATAGGTATTGGCCTGCTGACTGAATAGCGTATTTCGAGAGAGTACCGAACCATCGGGATAAAAGTAAAAAACAAACTCGGATGTTGAACCCCACCCATCCGGTGAATCATCTGTATCAATTAAGTTGTAGCAAATACCGGTGGGATGATACCGCCACTGCACGATAACCCTTGCAGGGGTATTTTCAATGACACGTACATGGCTGTAGCGAGCCTGCTTGTCATTCATAGGCTCAGCACCACCGCTTTCGCACATTTCCGGCCAGCCCCAACTTTCATTAAATTCATTGCTGAACCATGCACCGTTTTCTGAAACCAGACTTGGGACAAAGCCCAGACCTCTCCAGAAAACCCATTTGGTATCATTGCCATCAAAATTAACAACTACATCGGGATGGGCATGCACTTGCCAATTGTCACTCCACACACTCGACCTTGGCTGGTATTCATCATCCGGGCCGACATCCCACGCTCCCACATAGCCCAACTTGGTGTATAGCGCTCCAAAGCCTGAATCTGGTCCCTCAGGTAAAGCGTTGGCACTATAGAACTCGGCTACAGGCGGGATATAGGGGGACTGCTCAGTAGAAGACTGCGTGATTGAGCCATTCGAATTTAAAGTTAAATGGTGAGTTAACTTACGTTCGTTATCATGATCATATATTTCCCGTAAAACCGTGCGGTCAGGCCTCACCGTATAGTATTCATCGACCCAACCTGTCCACCCCGGCAGCATTGGATCAGTATGAACATCAAATTTTGGGGCATAACGCCAGTGTATTACCACTTCACGTTGGGACTGACGAATAATCCGCACATGGGAGTGACGATTGAGTTTATCCCAGCGCAGCCCTGCTCCATCCCCTTGAGTGTCAAAAAGCTGCTCTACATAATTGACACCTTCGTCGGTGTGCCACCGTGGCAGATAGCTAGAGGCCCGCCAGAAGTAGAACCGTTCTGTGTTAGAGAAATGAATAACGATATCGGCAAACTCACTAACCATCTGATGGGCTTCCCAGGGCTCACCTGAATCCATTCTCGAGTAATAAGCATAAAATTCATCCCCTGTGTGACGAGTAGGTTTATCACCTTTTCGGGATTCTGACCCAGTGGAACATGCAGCCACCATGAGAAGGATATAAAAAGGGAAAAGACACTTATATAAAAGGGTTGCCGCCATCACTTTCATTAATTTTAAATCTCTTCACTTGGCAAATATAAATTGCGTTTTAACTTTATATTTACCAAGTTTACACAGCGGGCAATTAGAAAAGTGAAAGATAAAATATATTTAATCTAAGGCCAACTCTGAGACAGCATAGATACACCCCAAGGTTCAGACTCCAAGCCCAACTCTATAGAAGGCCTAGGGAATTGCAGTTACCACTTGAGACCAAGCCCAGTTAAAGCTAATAAAATTATTTTTACCGGGGAAATACTCTAGGGAAGAAATTACAGGCACTATCCCCAAGCTGTAGAAGCTAGCAGGTAAACAGACATAAAAAAGCCGGCGCAAGCGCCGGCTTTTTTATTTAGGCCCAGATCAGTCGACCAGGCCATAATCCTTACGCAACACTTCAAGCAATTCCGCTTTAGGATTATCAGATATCTCCAATTTCGTACCAATAATCTTCTCAGCAATACCGATATAAGTACTAGAGAGATCCATCAGCATAGATTCTGGCAGCTCGTTATCACGAGCCAGGGCCAGACGCTCATCCATGCGATCTTTGTTCAATAGAATATCCGCATCGGGGAAGTAGCTGAGCAAAGCCTGACGGAAACCCTCTTTGGATTTTTCCACAACCTTGCCCGCGCGATACTGTTCACCGTCCCAAATGCGGGAGGAGTCCGGGGTACCCACTTCGTCCATATAGATCAGCTGTTCTTCGCCATTGGCATCGGTGACATAGCCGAATTCAAACTTGGTATCGACAAAGATTTGATCGAGCTTTTCCAGCTCGGCAGAAATCAAATCGAAACCCTCTTTCAGCAACTTCTCGTACAGGTCGATATCGCCCGCGCTGCGGAAGCCGAAGGCCGGAAAATTGTCTTCGATATTCTTGCGGGTGACATTGACATCATCCGCTTCCGGCACGCCGGGGATGCCCTTGAGAATACCTTTGCTGGAGGGGGTAATCAGTAGCTCTGGCAGCTTCTGGTCTTTCTGCAGGCCATCGGGAATTTCAATGCCGCAAAACTCGCGTTCGCCCTTCTGATAAGAGCGCCACATGGAGCCGGTGATGTACTGGCGAGCGATCGCTTCGATCATCACCGGGCGCGCCTTCTGTACGATCCACACCAGCGGATGCGGGATATCCAGAATATGACTATCGGCCAGGCCCTGCTCTTTAAACAACTTGAACCAGTGGTTGGAAATGGCGTTCAGTGCCGCACCCTTGCCGGGTACGCCGCGCATACCGCCTTCACCAGTCCAGATGCAGTCAAATGCGGAGATGCGATCGGAAATCACCATTACCGCGAGAGGGGTGTCCGGGGAAACCGGGTAGCCTTTTTCCTCAATCAGGCGGCGGCTATCTTCTTCGCTCAGCCAGTAAACAGAACGGACCTTGCCGCTATGGACAGGCTTGTCGGTACGGATCGGCAGGTCATTATTGACCGCTAGAACTTTGTCAGCCAGGCTCATGGGCTCTCACCTATTTGAAGGGCCAAATAAAAGAAAGCGCGGCATTCTAGCAATGGCCCCGCGCCTATACAAAGAAAAGAAATCGACTAGCGAAAACGTGATCGGGCATCACTCCGATATACGCTTAGCTTCCCACTCGGCCTGGTGCTCGCTGGTGGGCCAGGCGGTCATAATGGCTTTGAGTAGAGTGGCCAGAGGGATCGCGAAGAAGACACCCCAAAACCCCCAAATTCCCCCGAAAAATAATACCGCCAGGATAATTGCCACCGGGTGCAGGTTAACCGCCTCAGAGAACAACAACGGCACCAGTACATTGCCATCGAGCAGCTGGATAATGCCGTAAGTTATGATCAGGTAGAAAAACTCGTTGCTCCAACCCCATTGGAACAGACCAATGGCCGCCACCGGGATAGTCACCACCGCCGCGCCGATATAGGGAATTAATACACTCAAGCCCACTGCTACCGCCAGCAGCAGGGCGTAATTGACCCCCAGTAACAGGAAGGCGGCATAGCTCACCGCAGCCACTATGCCGATCTCTACCACTTTGCCACGCACATAGTTGGCCACTTGGTCGTTCATCTCGTGCCAGATCTGGTGCAGCATGGGACGCTGCTTTGGCAGGAAAGAGGTACACCAGCGGATCAGCTGGTCGGAGTCCTTCAAAAAGAAAAACACCAGGATCGGCACCACCACCACATAAATCAGCAGGCCTGCAAAAATGGGCAGGTTGGTGAGAGAGAAAGCCAGCAGGGTCTGCCCCATCCCACCCAGCTCTTTGCCGAGGGTATTGAAAACCTCATCGATCTGCGCCGCAGAAATCAGGCGTGGGTAACGCTCCGGCAGAAGCAGCAACAGCTCCTGGCCGCGCTGCACCATATTCGGCAGCTCCGCGCCGAGGCGCACCAGCTGGCGCCAGATAATCGGTAACACCACAAATAGCAGGCCCACGATAGTGCCCACCAGCACCAGGCAGGAAAGCGTTACCGCGAGCCAATGGGGCACCCGCCAGGACTTCAGCTTCTGCACCATGCCCTGCATCAGGAAGGCGATCACCAGGGCCGTAAGCACAGGCGCCAACACGCCTCCGAGCGTGGCCAGCACCACCAGCGCCACGGTGAGCAGCAGCACGAGCAACACCACTTCTTCCTGACTGAAGTAGCGGTTCACCCAGCCTTTAACAATCGACAACATAGACTCTCGGGTTTGATTCTTCATTTGCCAGCGTACAGCCAATATAGAAAGGTGTTATCACGCCTTTCGGCGCGCAGCAGGGGCCTGCCGCTCAGTGAAGCAAAACTGTGAAAATCGCGCCAAGAGCCCTCATCCGTTGCCATAATACACAGCAGGGTTCCCGCCTCGTATTGATGCAGGGCTCTACGCATAGCCAATAGAGGCTGTGGGCACGGCAACTGGCGGGCATCCACCGTTACCGCCGCATGCCAGTCTGGCGCGCTCTGTTCACTAGCGGTATCGGAGAGAAACTCGGCCATTGGCTACTCGCTCGCAAGCTTTGCAGGGCTGCGGATTATAACGCGTAATCTGCGCCAGAAACCGTCAAAGCTTTACCCTTTTTAACTCGCCAGCTGGCGCAAACCTGAACCTTTACAGACCCACTCGGTCAAACTCTCGACAGTTCAACGGGGTTGCGTATAGAGTTGGACTATAGATCCTACACGGACAGACCGAGCAGTAATCAAAATGACTGATCCCCAAAAAAGCCTGCCTCGTCGATCGTACAACTCGACCCTCTCACAACGGCTGCGCGGCAGTTTAAAGGCACTGGGCATCGGCCTATTGCTCGGCAGCACTCCCTTAGCGGCTAGCGCCGACTCCGAGGGAATCCGTCTGCCAGAACTCGGCGACAGCACCAGCGGCCTGGTCTCCCCCCAGCGAGAGAAAGAACTGGGGCAAATGTGGCTGCGCATGTTTCGCAGCCAGGTAAAAACCTCTTCAGACGCACTCCTACAGCAATATGTCGAGAAAACTGTCAAAGGGCTCGCCGAGTACAGCCCCTTAGAGGACAAGAACATTGATGTGGTCGTGGTGAGTAATGAAACCATGAATGCATTCGCCGTCCCCGGCGGCATTATGGGCATTCACACCGGCCTCTTCCTGTTTGCGGAAAACGAGGATCAGTTTGCCTCGGTAATTGCGCACGAACTGGGCCACCTCAGCCAGCGTCACTACGCCCGTTCGCTGGAGGCCCAGCGCAACAATACCCTACCCACTCTAGCCGGCATGCTCGGCGCCTTAGTGCTCGCTGCCACCGCCGGCGGTGATGCTGGCATCGCCGCCATGACCGCGACCCAGGCCGCGGCGCTGGACAGCCAGTTGCGCTTTAGCCGTAAGAATGAGCAGGAAGCCGATCGGGTCGGTATCGAGACCCTGGCCAAATCTGGCCGCGACCCGGACGCTGCCGGCGAGATGTTCGAGCAGATGCTCAAAGCCACACGTTACTATCGTCGCCCACCGGAGTTCCTGCTGACCCACCCGGTAACAGAAAAACGGATTGCCGACGCCAAGCTGCGCTCCCAGCGTATGGAAAATGTCGAACCAAGCGACAGTCGCGATTACCATATGATGCGCGCCAGGATTCGCCTGGCCACTGAAGCGACACCGCAGCAGGCAGTCAAGCGCTTCCAGGCAGAACTCAACGGCATCAATGACAATGAAGATGCCGCTCGCTATGGCCTGACACTGGCGCAGATCGCCGCGGGTAGGCCGGATTCGGCCCTGGACACCTTGCAACCCCTCCTCGACAAGGAACCATCCAAAGCAGCCTTTGTGCTGGCGCGCGCGGATATCGATCTGGTGCGGCATGACTACACAGGTGCCACTCAGCGCTTACAGCGCGCACTGGATCGCAACCCCGGCGATCATGCCCTGGTGATGGGACTCGCCAACGCGCACTTTAAGGCCGGCAACTACCTGGCTGCCGAGCGCATGCTGGCCAAATACAGCCGGGTGCGCAAGAAAGATCCGGCCGTGTGGTACCTGCTGGCAGAGACTCACGGCCTGGCCGGGGATATCGTCGGCGTACACGAGGCCCGCGCCGAGTACTACATTCTCAACGGTGTTTTCGACAAAGCGCTACAACACCTGCGCCACGGTATCCGTATGACCCAGGACGATTATCAAACCAATGCCATTTTGAAACAGCGCCTCAAGGATGTGATCAAGATGCAGGAGAAAGCCAAGGAGCTTTAACCCCTGAGACCAACACCACCAAAAAGAGCGGCCATTGGCCGCTCTTTTTGGTGGAATCAAATCACCCCACTGGGCACTCTTCTTAACCTTTACGGAAGTCCAGCATTCTCTGCAGCGGGATCATCGCCTTGCGGCCCAACTCCGCATCCACAAAGATCTCGTTATCGCCGCGTTCCAGCACTCCACAGAGGTTCTCCAGGGAATTCATCGCCATCCAGGGACAGTTGGCGCAGCTGCGGCAGGTGGCACCGGCCCCAGCGGTAGGAGCAACCATCAGCTCTTTATCCGGGCATTCCTGCTGCATCTTGTAGAAGATGCCCTGGTCGGTTGCCACGATAAAGCGCTTCTCAGGGCGGGTCTTGGCCGCATTAATAATCTGCGAGGTAGAACCCACTACATCCGCCAGCTCCACTACTGAGGCCGGGGATTCCGGGTGTACCAACACTACCGCGTCCGGATAGAGCGCCTTCAGATCCTCCACCCCTTTTGCCTTGAACTCCTCGTGCACGATACAGGAGCCGTCCCACAGCAAAACATCTGCGCCAGTTTCGCGCTGCACATAACCGCCGAGGTGCTTGTCCGGCGCCCACAGGATTTTTTCGCCATTGGCATCCAGGTGGTCCACAACATCCAGGGCAATACTGGAAGTGACCACCCAATCCGCCCGCGCCTTCACCGCCGCGGAGGTGTTGGCATAAACCACTACCGTGCGATCCGGATGCTGATCACAAAACTCTGAAAACTCTTCGGGAGGGCAGCCTAGATCCAGAGAGCAGGTTGCCTCAAGGGTCGGCATCAATACTTTCTTGTTCGGAGTGAGAATCTTGGCGGTCTCACCCATAAATTTTACCCCGGCTACTACCAGAGTATCGGCGCTATGCTGAGCGCCAAAGCGGGCCATTTCCAGGGAGTCAGACACACAGCCACCGGTCTCTTCGGCCAGCGCCTGGATGAGCGGGTCTGTGTAATAGTGAGCCACCAGCACGGCATTCTGCTCTTTCAGCAGACGCTTTATGCGCTCGCGCCAGGCTTGCAACTCCTCTTCACTGTATTGAGGCACAACCGGCTCCGCCAGGTGCGCCTGCACCAGAGAGCGGGAATCTACCTGTTCTGCGACAATGGACTTTTGGGTCATGGCCAACTACCACTAGCGAAAAACGCGCATTATAACGCATTGCGACGCCATATCAGTGCACCTAGAGAATTAACAACTAGTTATTCGACAGCGCTGCAAGGTAAGTTGCTCACCCTCGTGCACACCCAACCAAACCAGGGGCTCAGGGTTGAGCAAGAAACTGCACGTTAAAGCAAACAAAGTTATTTCCTTATCGGCGGACCCTTAAATGGAAAAGGTGGAGAGTGTTGTGATCGGTGCCGGAGCTATCGGCCTCGCCTGCGCCTACGCTCTGGCCAGTAAAGGCCGACGGGTACTGGTTTTGGAACAGCACACTAGTATCGGCACCGAGATAAGCGCCCGCAGTAGCGAGGTAATCCATGCCGGCATTTATTATCCCAGCAACAGCCTAAAAGCCCGGGCCTGCGTCTCGGGTAAAGCCAAACTCTATCGCTTTTGCCATGAGCATGCCGTGCCCCATAAAGCCATCGGTAAATTAATCCTGGCCACTAGCGAATCCCAACTCGCACAACTCCAAGCCTTGAAGGCACAAGGCGATAAGAACGGTGCGGGAAGGTTGAGGCTACTGAACAGGAAAGAAGCCGAGGTGATAGAACCAAAACTGCACTGCCATAGCGCAATTTACTCACCCACTACGGGTATTTTCGATAGCCACGCCTTTCTACTGGCTTTACAAGGCTCTCTGGAAGCAGAGGGCGGCCAGGTTGTATTGAATACAGCAGTGAACAAAGTATCGCGCGGAAGCGAAAACTATCAGCTGACCATGGGCGACGGTTATCAGCTTGCCGCAGATCATTTAATCGTAGCCGCGGGACTGCACAGCCACCGATTACTCTGCACCATCAACGATGAAAGTATTCGGCAGGCCGTCCCAAGCCAATTTTTGGCAAAAGGGAATTATTTTTCTCTCGACCACAAACCCCCTTTCTCCCACCTGATCTATCCCCTGCCAGAGCCCGGCGGTCTCGGCATCCACCTCACATTGGACATGGAGGGCTATGCCCGCTTTGGACCCGATGTTGAGTGGATAGATAAAATTGAGTACAGGGTGGATAAAAACCGAGGGGAGAAATTTTATAAAAGTATTCGTCTCTACTGGCCCGAACTTCCCAAAGAAAGCCTGAGGCCGGACTATGCCGGTATTCGTCCAAAACTGGCAGCAAAGGGCGGCCCACCCCAGGATTTCAAGGTGCTCCACAAGGGCGAAACACAAGGGCCGCAATTAGTGGCCTTTTTTGGGATTGAGTCGCCCGGCCTTACCAGTTGCTTATATTTGGGGGAGATGGCAGCCGACTTCATTTGCCGCTGAAACTGCTCTCTATAGAGACAAATAAATGCCTTAACCGCTCAGCCAAGTAGAGAATTTTCAGGCGTGAGAAAGCCAATGCTTGCAGGGAAGAAATATAATTAAGAGGAAAGCAGTAGAGAAATGGTGGGTCGTGCTGGATTCGAACCAGCGACCAATTGGTTAAAAGCCAACTGCTCTACCAACTGAGCTAACGACCCTTAGGAAGTTGGGCGAACTTGGTATGTCCCAACTCAGGATGCTTTTACTTCTCTCGCAGATCTGTAAAAGCTGTGGGGTTACTGTAGGTATCCCCGGCGGAAATGGTGGGTCGTGCTGGATTCGAACCAGCGACCAATTGGTTAAAAGCCAACTGCTCTACCAACTGAGCTAACGACCCTTTTCCGTGCCTCGATGTGAGGAGCTGCGTATCTTACGGATCTATTCTGAAAAGACAATACCTAACCCGAAAAAAAATCTAACAAATTTAAGGAGTTAGGTATTCCCCTTGAAAATGACACCAACTGACAATCAGCTGGCATACACCGTGGGGTCCGCCAGGCCCGCATCGGCAAATCCCACCGCACGCAGCCGACAGCTATCGCAGCGGCCGCAGGCCGCACCATCGGGGCGCGCCTGGTAACAGGATACCGTCAAACTGTAATCAACCCCAAGACGGGTTCCCTCAAGCACGATATCCGCCTTACTCATCTGCATCAGCGGCGCTCTTACAGAGAGCTTGTGTCCTTCAACCCCAGCGCGAGTGGCGAGGTTGGCCATTTTCTCATAGGCCTCGATATATTCCGGACGGCAGTCTGGATAGCCGGAATAGTCCACCGCGTTGACGCCAACAAAAATATCCTGGGCTCCGAGAACCTCGGCCCATCCCAGGGCAATAGAGAGAAATACCGTATTGCGAGCCGGCACATAGGTGACCGGAATTCCGCTGGTTTCCTCTTCTGGAACCTCAATACTGTCATCGGTCAGGGCTGAGCCGCCGATCGAACGCAGATCGAGTTTCACGACCTTGTGCTCTACCGCACCAAGATCGGCCGCGACGCGCTTCGCTGCCAACAATTCGGCTTCATGGCGCTGACCATAATCGAAACCCAGCGCATAACATTCGTAACCCTCTGCGCGCGCCATGGCGAGCACCGTGGCCGAGTCGAGGCCACCGGACAGCAAAATTACCGCTTTCTTTGCAGTCATCTCTTCCTCAATGTTTCTATTCACAATCTCCGGGCCAATCAAACACCCGGGATATCTCCCCACAGCAATTTGTGCAGCTGCATCTGCATGCGCACCGGCAGGCCATCAGCCAAAATCCACTCCGCCAGTTGTCGCGCGGGCAACTGCTCATAGCTGGGGGAGAAGAGCACCTCTCCTACTCGCTCCGGTAAGCGATACTGATCCAGGGTAAATCTGGCCCACTCGTAATCCCCCCGATCACAGATCACAAACTTGATCTGATCGTCGCGGGTGAGCAGCTGCATATTTTCCATGCGATTGCGGTGTTGCTCCCCAGAGGCCGGGGTTTTCAGATCCACAACCCGTGAAACTCTAGGGTCCACCTGATCCACCGGCATGGCGCCACTGGTCTCAAGTGATACCGAATAACCGGCGTCACAGAGGGCTTCCAGTAGAGGTAGACAATTGGGCTGCGCCAGGGGCTCGCCTCCTGTCACGCAAACATGACGCGCGGGGTGGCTCTGCACCTGCAGTAATATCTGCTCCAGGGTCATGCGCTCACCGCCATAAAAAGCGTATTCCGAGTCGCAATAGGTACAGCGCAGCGGGCAACCGGTCAGGCGAACAAACACCGTTGGCAAGCCACTTTCTCGCGCCTCCCCCTGAAGGGAGTAGAAAATTTCACTAATTCTGAGTGATTCTTTAGACAGATTGGTCATACACACCCGACACAAAAACGCCCGGATGGCACATGCCATCCGGGCGCGGGATCATAGGCTTTTTCTGATCAAAAAACCAGCGACGCTCACTATAGAACAGAAGAGCAGGGCTACAGCCCTGGCTCTGTGCTAGAAGTTCTCCTGGAGATACTTCTTAGCCAGGTTCGAGGCGCGGGCATCACTCCCCGCCACCTGTTCCAGCAGGTTACGGGCTTTCTGCTGATCTCCCAGCTGGTGGTAAACCGTACCCAGCTTATAGCGGCCGTCCCATACTTTATTGGAGTTGGGGTAGCCGTCCAGCAGCGCCACGAACCATTCGCGGGCCTCCTCCAGGTTCCCCTGTACCAGTGCTATCTCACCCAGCCAATAATTGGCATTGGGGGCGTACTGACCATTGGGAAAGTCTTGCAGCAAGCTCTTGAATTCAGCGCTGGCACCACCGTAATCGCCATTGCGGGCCAGACCAAAACTGGCCTGGTAGCGGTCGCGTTCACTCTTGCCGTCCTTCGGCCCCTGGGGCTTCGGTGGCATGGCAGAACCTCCCCGTACAGAAGCGCCGCCACCACCTTTGACAGGTGGTTGTACCGATGGTTGGACAGATGGCTGTGCCGAGGGCTCGGTGCCGCTCAGGCGTGCAATACGCCGATCCAGATCCATGTAATCCTCGGTGCGCTGCTGCTTGAGACGCTTAATCTCGTGACGCAACTCCTCAACCGTTCCGCGCAATTCGCGCACTTCCTGCTGCAGTACCTGCATCTGGTAGTAGGCCTCGGCCTGGGGGTTGGTCTTTGCTTTCGGGCTGGAGGTAGTAGCGCGGGCGAGGTACATGTCCTCGGCACCTGTGCCACTAGAAAGGGGGGACTGTTCCTGGCTACTTGTAGACAGGTCGACAATCGGGGCCTGGGAGAAGACGGGCGATGCCGCAGCCATTACGGCTGCGGCGATCGCCAGTTTTCTAATCGTAAAAGCCATTGGCATCCATTTTGACGATTAGTTAATAACAACGCGACGGTTCATCGCACGGGCAGCTTCGTTAGAGCCCATTTGAGCCGGACGCTCTTCACCGTAGCTGATCACTTCCAGGTTAGCTGCATCTACGCCCTGCAGTACCAAAAAGTCGCGTACGGCATTGGCGCGACGCTCACCCAGAGCCAGGTTGTACTCGCGGGTGCCCAGCTCATCAGCATGGCCTTCGAGGCGAACAGCAGAGGTATTACCGCGCATACGGTCAGCGTGACGGATCAGCAGTTCACGGGTTTCCGGCTTCAGCAGGGATTGGTCGAAGTCGAAGTAAACTACATTCTCCAGAGGAGCCATGGTTTCACTCTCATCGACAACAGTGGTTTCAACCTGGGTGTCAACCTCGGGCTGGGTGTACTCCTCGCCGCTGCTTTTATCGCTGTTAGTATTGCTACAACCGGCCATTACAGCCAAAACACAGGCCAATCCCAGTCCCGTTTTTACTGATTTCAACATAAGCTACTCCGCTTTTAGTGTTATCGAAAATCCTGAAAGATTTTTTTAAGTTGGTCTTATAAATACCCTACGCCCCAGAGCGCTGGGTCCCCACCTCAATCAAAGTATGGCGACCATGCCGGTTCCCGGACATCGCCTCTCTGTGAGGGTAAGTTGTACTTCACCCCGGCATCCAGCGATACCGCAGCCAGAATGCCCTTGTCTCCGCGCTTGGTTGCGTACATCAGCATGGCTCCATTCGGAGCGATGCTGGGGGATTCGTCCAGGGTGGTCTCCGTAAGGACACGCATCCTGCCCGAGTTAATATCCATCGTGGCGATGGTAAAGGTTCCCCGGTTGCGATGTACCATGACCAACGTCTTCCCATCAGGAGAAACTCGTGGCCGCGCATTGTAGTCGCCATCGAAGGTTAAGCGGTCGACTTGGCCAGTGGCAAGAGTCAATTGATAAATTTGTGGCTTCCCTCCCCTATCTGAGGTGAAAACCAGCGATTTACCATCCGGCATCCAGTTTGGCTCGGTATCAATGGAGAAGTGTCTGGTCATGCGGGTGAACTTGCCACTCGCCAAGTCCAGAACATAGATCTCCGGGTTGCCGTCCTTGGAGAGCACCATAGCCAACTTGGTTCCATCGGGAGACCAGGTCGGTGAACTGTTGATGCCCTTGAAGTTGGTCAGCTGTTTGCGCTCGCCGCTGCGCAGATTTTCGCGGAAAATCGCCGGGCGGCCGGTCTCGAAGGAAACGTAAGCCAGCTCCTGGCCGTTGGGCGACCACATGGGTGACATTACCGGCGCGCTGAAGCGGCGGATCTGCTTGGCGCGCGCGCCATCAATATCGGAACGCATCAGCACATAGCTGGGTTTACCACCGCGACTCTCCTCCTGCACATACACCATTTCGGTGGAGAAGGCGCCACGTATTCCGGTAATGGCCTCGAAGATTTCATCTGCGGCGCGGTGGGCGATATCGCGCAGCTGGGTCTGGCCACCGCGCACCTGCTTGGTGAACATCTTGTGCTGGCCAAATACATTAACCAGGTCAAAAGTCAGCAAATAGCCGGAGGCCTGGGGCTCTATACGGCCAGTAACAATGTATTCGGTGCCGAGAATACGCCAATCGCGGAACACCACATCTTCCGGGGTTTTAGGGAAGGACAGCATGTCCTCCTTGGGCACCGGAGAAAAAAGGCCACTGCGACGCAGGTCGGCGGAAATAATCCCGGAGACATCTTCTCTAAGGACACCACCGCCCGACCAGCTGAATGGAGATATCGCGATCGGGGTGGGGTCATCGATTCCGCTGGTGATATCCACCACCAGCTGGGCGCGAGCCCCCAGGCTGACCGAGGCGATTGCAATAATGGCGACTGTCTTCAGTAAGCTCTTGATCATTGGCGCAGATCTTCAGGGTTAAAGTTTAATGTTGTAGTGCGGACGTGCCGTTCGAAGGCTGCCGGCTCCTCTCGAGCCAGTTCGGCCACTTCGGGAAATACTTCCACTTTGCGAATGGCGGTTAGAACCGAGCGATCGAATGGAGCATTGCCACTACTCTCGATAATATTCGCTGCCACCACCCGGCCAGTGGGGACAAAATTGATTTTCACTACAGTACGCATACCATTACGGGCACTGGGTGGTCGACTCCAGACAGACTGTATGCGCTGCTGAATCGCTTCGCCAACTGACCCTACCGCTCGCAATCCCTCATTGGCATCAAGCAGCTCTTGCTCATCCTCTAGCGCTTCATTAAAAGAACTCTCCCGCTCTTTGACCAGCTGTTCCTCGAGTTCTTTTTCCTTGCGCTCTTTCTCTTTGCGCTCCTTCTCACGACGGGCCTTTGCTTCCTTAGCCTTGCGATCGGCCTCGGCTTTGGCCTTGCGTTTTTTCTCCGCTTCCTGCTTTTTCTTTTGCTCCAGGGCCGCGCGGCGTTTGCGCTCCACTTCGGCCTTGCGTTTCTGCTCAGCCTCGCGCTGGGCGCGCTGCTGAATTTTGTCTACTTTCTTGGGCAGTTTCTTCTTTGGTGTCGCCGCCTCGATAGTTACCAGCTTGGCCTGCACAAACTTCGGCATCGGCTTGCGCTCCGGCATACTGCTGGCTTCCCAACCAAAGGTCATAGCTATGATCAGCGCTCCGTGTAACAGGAGGCTGATCACTATCGCCAGTACGTAAAAGCCTTTATTCACCGGCACCCTACCCCTGCGGTGGCTCTGTCACCAGACCGACACTGGGCGCACCCGCCTGCTGCAGCTCGGTCATGGCATTGACGATCAGACCGTAGCGGGCCTCGCTATCGCCCCATACCAGCACAGGAGTTTTCGGCTTCTGCCGCAATACCTTAGCCACCGTCTCCTTGATCTCAGTGAGAGGCTTGGCCTCCTGCTCATCGCTACCCAGATTTAGGTAATAGGTGCCATCGGCACGCACCGAAATAATCAGAGGCTCCTCATCGGTGTCCTCCATCGGCGCCGAGGGCGCGTTTGGCAGGTCCACTTTGACTCCCTGCATCAACAATGGTGCCGTGACCATGAAGACAATTAGCAGCACCAGCATCACATCGATGTATGGCACCACATTGATCTCGGAGACCAGCTTTTTCTTGGTTCCCTTGCGAAACACACTCATAGGGTTCGCCTACTCACTACTCAGCCGGAGTGCACTTTGCGGTGCAGAATAGAGGAAAACTCCTCGGCGAAAGTTTCGTAGCTGGACAACAGCCACTCCGCCTTGGCCGAGTAGCGGTTGTAGGCCATCACCGCGGGAATCGCAGCGAACAAACCCATCGCCGTAGCCACCAGTGCCTCACTGATACCGGGGGCAACCGTGGCAATGGTGGCCTGATGCATAGTGGCGAGGCCGCGGAAGGAATTCATAATCCCCCAGACGGTACCGAACAAACCGATATAGGGGCTAACAGAACCAACCGTCGCCAGGAACGGCAGGTTCATCTCTACCTTTTCCTGCTCCCGTGACATGGCTACGCGCATGGCGCGCTCGGTGCCTTCCATAACCGCTTCCGGGCCACTGCTGCCCTGCTGGCGCAGGCGGGTAAACTCGGTAAAACCAGCGCGAAACAGGGACTCAACCCCGTCGGTCTTACCTTTCTCGGCGCGCTCATTGCCTTCGCGGAACAGTTTGTTCAGGTCCGCGCCGGACCAGAAGCGGCGCTCAAAGTTATTGAGCGCACGCTTGGCCTGGGACAAGTAGAGCCCGCGCTGGATAATCATGACCCAGGACACCACAGAAGCCAGTAACAGCAGCAGCATAACGAGCTGTACTAACAGGCTGGCGTTCTGGATTAGCCCCCAAAGAGAAAGTTGTTCACCGGCGTTCATCTTCTTAAATAACTGCCTTTAATGCTGAATAAATGGGTTCCGGCAGGGCACAGGGCCTGCGGCTGTCGTCAGCGACACAGGCCACTTTGACCACACCTTCGCAAATTAGCTCATCGCCGCGCCAAATTTTTTGTTCAAAGGTCACGGCGGCACGGCCCAGTTTGCCAATCGTCGCAGTAGCGCGCAATGCATCGTCGAGGCAAGCCGAGCGGCGGTATTGAACCTCGGCGGAATGCACCACCAACAACAGCCCTTCCTGTGGCATCGCCGGCTTATCATACCCGAGGGAGCGCAGCAGTTCTGTGCGCGCGCGCTCCATATACTTTAAATAATTCACGTAATACACGATGCCGGCCGCATCGGTATCTTCGATATAAACCCTTACCGGAATACCGAACTCTTCCTTCATTCAATTTCCCTCACTTCCACAGTCACCCAGCTCAGCAGCATAGAGAGCTGGGTTATCAGCTGATTTTATCCGGCTTGGGCAGACCAAAGTGTTCGTAAGCTAGCCCGGTAACCACTCGCCCACGGGGCGTCCGGGCAATATAGCCCTGCTGAATCAGGTAGGGCTCCAACACATCCTCCAGAGTATCCCGCTCTTCGCTCACGGCAGCGGCGAGGCTATCCACCCCCACTGGGCCGCCATCAAACTTCTCGATCATCGCCAGCAGCATGCGCCGGTCGAGGGAATCAAAGCCTTTTGTATCCACATTGAGCATATTCAAAGCGGCATCGGCAATGTTTGAATCCACTGCCCCATCGCCCTTTACTTCGGCATAGTCACGCACACGGCGCAACAACCGGTTGGCGATCCTCGGCGTGCCGCGGGCGCGGCGCGCCACCTGTAAGGCGCCGCTTTCATCCATTTCCACACCCATCAGCCTGGCGGAGCGGCGCACGATACTGGTGAGATCTTGCACGTTGTAGAATTCCAGCCGCTGCACTATGCCGAAGCGGTCGCGCAGGGGCGAAGTGAGCAGGCCCGCTCTGGTGGTGGCCCCCACCAGAGTAAAAGGTGGCAGATCCAGCTTGATGGAGCGCGCCGCCGGTCCCTCGCCGATCATAATATCCAGCTGGTAATCTTCCATGGCCGGATACAGGACCTCCTCCACATGGGGGCTGAGACGATGGATTTCATCGATAAACAGCACATCCCCCGGCTCCAGGTTGGTCATCAAGGCGGCCAGATCACCGGCCTTCTCCAGTACCGGCCCCGAAGTGGTCTTAATCGCCACTCCCATCTCTGCGGCAATAATATTGGCCAGAGTGGTTTTGCCCAGGCCCGGGGGACCGAATACCAAAGTGTGATCCAGGGCCTCTTTGCGCAGTTTGGCCGCCTGAATAAAAATCTCCATCTGCTCGCGCACCACCGGCTGGCCCACATAATCGGCCAGGGCTTTGGGGCGCACGGCGCGGTCATACTGCTCTTCCTGCCCCGTGGGCCCCGCAGGTTCGGGGGCGACCAAACGATCGGCTTCAATCATCGCAACAACTCCAAGCCACTCGGTTTAGGCGGGCGCCATGCCTTTTAAGGCCAGACGTATCAAAGCGGCACTATCGGCTTCGGGCTGTTCCTTACCCGCGCGAGCTACCATTTTGCTGGCTTCGGTGGGTTTGTAACCCAGAGCCACCAGGGCGCTCTCCGCTTCGCCTGCGTGGTCAACTTTGGGTGCGGCAGCCGCAGCCAGCAACGGGATATCGTTGGCATCGCCGAAATCCGGGGTCAACTTATCGCGCAACTCAACAATCAAACGCTCGGCCGTCTTCTTGCCAACACCGGGCACTTTTACCAGGGCCGCAACATTATCTTCCGCCACACAGCGCGCCAGGGCCGCACCATCGAGGCCGGATAAAATCGCCAGGGCCATCTTGGGCCCCACACCACTGACTTTGATCAGGGTGCGGAACAGCTTGCGATCGGCATCGCGAATAAAGCCGTAGAGCTGCTGGGCCGTTTCTGAAACTGCCAGGTGCGTATGCACTTGGACCGGCTGCCCAAGAGGAGGCAATTCAAAAATTGTGGTCATGGGCGCGAGCACTTCGTAGCCCACACCCTGCACATCTATCAGCAACAGAGGGGGCTGAACCGCGGCCAGGGTGCCACTCAATCTTCCAATCATGGTGTTATTCCAGGTTTATCTATCGCTGCTCACAGTGAGGACGTGAGGAGCGGGATTTTGTAGAGTTCGCTAAACGCTGAGGCGGCCGCGGCGAAAACGACTGCGCGCTCCACCGGCGGTAAATAGCAGGGTCTGCTCCGTGTGCATATGGCACAGGGCCACGGCGAGCGCATCGGCAGCATCCTCCTGGGGAGTCCCCGGCAAAGACAGCAGGGTTTTGACCATGTGCTGTACCTGCAGCTTGTCGGCCGCACCACTGCCCACCACCGCCTGCTTGACCTTGCGCGCCTCATACTCGGCCACTGCGAGGCCGCTATTCGCCCCGGCCACTATGGCGGCTCCGCGCGCCTGCCCTAATTTCAGGGCTGAGCCCGCGCTCTTCGACATAAACACGTTTTCAATGGCCATCTGCGCCGGCTGGTATTGCTGGGCGATCTGAGTAACCGCATCGAAAATGAGTTTTAAGCGTTCGGGTAAAGGGCCCTCGGGAATACGAATCACCCCACTGGCCACATAGCGGGCAACACTCCGTTCTACATCAATAATTCCATAGCCCGTTTTGCGCGAGCCGGGGTCAATACCCAGGATTCGGGTCAAGAGGCGTTCCCCAAATATCTGTATGTTTATATAGTGGTGGGAGTGTCCCAAGGTGGAGGCAAAGCGTCAAGGGAGATCGCAGGCTGAGCCGAAAAAGCAGGTATTTGGAAAGGGGGTTAAGGTAAGCCTGGGGCAAGCAACGCCCGCCCCGGCCGCAGCAGGGTCTTAGCCCAACTCTTCCATCACCTCTTCGGGAATATCCGCGTTGGTGTAGACATTTTGTACATCATCGAGATCTTCCAGCATCTCGATCAGAGCCAACACTTTCTCCGCGCCCTCTTTATCGAGCGGGATTGTGGTGGACGGGATCATGGCGATTTCGGCGCTGTCCGGGGTGAAGCCCGCAGCTACCAGGGCGTCTTTCACCGTGAGGTAATCCTGGAATTCGGTGGTCACTTCCACACTGCCATCATCGTTGGTCTCGATATCCTCGGCACCCGCTTCCAGTGCCGCCTCCATCAGGGACTCTTCATCCACGCCAACGTCGTAGAACATCTGGCCTTTACGGGTAAACAGGTAGCTTACGGAACCATCGGTGCCCAGGTTGCCCCCACGCTTGGAGAAGGCGTGGCGCACTTCAGCCACGGTGCGATTGCGGTTGTCAGTTAGGCACTCCACCAGTACCGCTACCCCGCCGACACCGTAACCTTCGTAAACCACGGCCTCATAGTTATCACCATCGGCATTACCGGCACCGCGGGCGATGGCTTTATCGATGGTGTCGCGCTTCATGTTCGCGCCTAGGGCCTTATCGATAGTGGCGCGCAACGTCGGATTATCGTCCGGGTTTGGGCCCGCCTTTGCAGCCACGGTCAGTTCGCGAATAATCTTGGTAAAAATCTTGCCCCGCTTGGCATCCTGAGCCGCTTTACGGTGCTTGATATTGGCCCATTTACTATGTCCGGCCATGTTCCGTCTCTCTTCAGTCAGTGCGTGGAATGGGCCAATAAGCGAAGCGATATGCCCATCACCACGATTTGATGGGCTCGCTTCGCCCGGCCCATCGGGGAAAATTAGCTAATTTTTTCTTCTTTCTGGCGCAGGCGAATACTCAACTCGCGCAGCTGCTTGGCATCCACAGCGCCCGGAGCATCTGTCATCACACAGGCGGCACTCTGGGTTTTGGGGAAGGCGATCACATCGCGAATGGAATCGCTGCCGGTCATCAGCATCACCAGTCGATCCAGGCCAAAGGCCAGGCCACCGTGGGGCGGAGCACCGTACTTCAAGGCATCCAGCAGGAAGCCAAACTTCTCGCGCTGCTCTTCTTCATCGATACCGAGAATACGGAATACCGCTTGCTGCATCACCTGATCGTGAATACGCACAGAACCGCCGCCCAGCTCGGTGCCGTTCAGCACCATATCGTAAGCCCGCGACAATGCGCCCAGCGGGTTCTGCTCCAGCTCTTCAGGGCTACAGGAAGGCGCGGTGAACGGGTGGTGCAGTGCGGTGAGGCTGCCGTCGTCGTTTTCCTCGAACATCGGGAAGGCCACGACCCATAGAGGCGCCCACTCGCTGGTGTACAGATTGAGGTCCTCACCCAGCTTGCAACGCAGTGCACCCAGGGCTTCGGAAACAATCTTGGCGGTATCGGAGCCAAAGAAGATGACGTCGTCATTTTCCGCCTGCAGGCGATCGAGAATCGCTGCGCGAGTTTCCAGCGGCAGGAATTTTACGATGGGAGATTGGAGGCCATTCTGCAGATCGGAACGATCGTTGACCTTGATATAGGCCAGGCCTTTGGCGCCATAGATGCCAACAAATTTGCCGTAGTCATCCAGCTGCTTGCGTGTCAATTTCTTACAACCACCCGGCACCTTGATTGCTGCCACCCGCCCCTTGGGGTCGTTGGCGGGACCGGAGAATACTTTGAAATCCACTTCGGTCATCAGGTCCTTGATCTCTACCATTTCCAGCGGAATACGCAGGTCCGGCTTGTCGGAACCGTAACGCAACATGGCCTGGTAGTGGGTCATGCGCGGGAATTCACCCAGCTCAATCCCCTTCAATTCCTTAAACAGCTTGCGCACCATGCCCTCGGTGATCGCCATGATCTCCTCCTCGTCGAGGAAAGAGGTCTCGATGTCGATCTGGGTGAATTCCGGCTGGCGGTCGGCGCGCAGGTCTTCATCGCGGAAACACTTGGCGATCTGGTAGTAGCGGTCGAAACCGGACACCATCAACAGCTGTTTAAACAGCTGCGGAGACTGTGGCAGGGCGAAGAATTTGCCCTCGTGGGTGCGGCTCGGTACCAAATAATCGCGCGCACCTTCTGGGGTGGCGCGGGTCAGGATCGGGGTCTCGATATCGAGAAAACCGTGCTCGTCCAGATAATTGCGGATCGCCGTGGTCAACTTGGAACGGAAATACAGATTGTTCTGCATTTCATTGCGGCGCAAATCCAGGTAGCGGTATTTGAGGCGTACGTCCTCACCCACTGCAGTGTGCTCATCCAGCTGGAAAGGCACCGTCTCGGCGGTATTGAGAATTTCCAGCTCGGTGCCGTACACCTCGACTTCACCGGTCACCATATTCGGGTTGAGGGCTTCGGGGGCGCGGGCGCGCACACGGCCGGTCACCTTGAGGACATATTCGCTGCGCACGCGATCGGCCATTTCGAAGTGCTCGGCCGCATCCGGATCGAATACCACCTGAACAATACCCTCGCGGTCGCGTAGGTCGATAAAGATTACACCGCCGTGATCGCGGCGGCGGTCGACCCAGCCACAGAGGGTTACTACACGGTCTATGTCCGCGGAACGAAGGACGCCACAGTAGTCGCTGCGCATGGATGAAAATTCCCGTTATCGATAGGTAAAAAGGTTAAATAGAGAGTACACCGCACTGGCGGCTCCGCACAGCGGGTTTAAGCCGTCTTCGCCGCCTTTGCAGGTTGGCTATTTTTGGCCTTGGAGCCATTGGCGGCATCGCCGGCAAGATTTTTCTTGCTGCCAGTCTTAAAGTCAGTCTCGTACCAGCCGCCGCCCTTGAGGCGGAATCCCGCTGCTGAAATCTTCTTTTGCAGCTCGGCCTTATCGCAGGCCGGACAGTCTTTGAGCGGATCATCGCTCATGCGTTGCAGGGCCTCCATCTCGTGGCCACAGGCATTGCACTGGTATTCATAGATCGGCATGACTTAGTACCCGATGCTGGAAAAAGGGGGACAGAGTATACATGAGCCCCCCAAAGGGAAGAAGCAGACACACCCTTTTAGCCTTTGTAGAAGGGGTTTGGGATCTCAAATTGGGTAAGAAGTAAGGAAAAAGCACTATTTTTCTAGTATTTTCCCGTGCGGCCAAACAAAAACTATATATACTTCCCCCCATCACCCGCTGAGACGCCGTTTTGTGGATGCAGCGCAGCGGGAGACCGAACACATTTTTACCGGATATACACCGAACAACAAAGAAGGAAGTAAGCCATGGCAATTGCCAAGAAAGCTGCCAGCAAAACCGCTGCCGCCAAGAAGGCTCCAGCAAAAAAAGCCGCTGCCGCTCCAGCCAAGAAAGTAAAAGCGATCAAAGATAAGTTCACCAAAACCCAGATGCTGAACCAGATCGCGGAAAATACTGAGCTGTCCCGCAAGCAAGTTCAGTCTGTTCTGGACGAGCTGAGCGATATCATCGAAGGCCACATCAAGAAGCGCGCTGTAGGCGAGTTCTCCCTGCCGGGCCTGATGAAAATCACCACTGTGAAGAAGCCGGCTAAAAAAGCCCGCAAAGGCATCAACCCCTTCACCGGTGAAGAAACTGTGTTCAAGGCGAAGCCCGCCAGCATCCAGGTAAAAATTCGCCCGCTGAAGAAGCTGAAGGAAATGGCAGAGTCCTAAGACTCTCCTGCCCCAGGCATAAAACCCCGCAACTGCGGGGTTTTTTATAGGCCGCAAACACTATTTTCTGGTGGCCTTAGGCCCGCTTCTATGTACCCGCTACAAAGTCTTTTCATCTCCTTATTCTCTGTTTCAGCAGGGTGTCACTTCCACACAAATAACAGAGCCCTGACGGGAAGCTATCCGGCAATATTTATTAGCGAGTGAATAGCGTAAAATAACCAGCTTACCGATAATTGAACCCAGTTTATTCCTATGCGCGCATCCCGTTACCTCATCGCAACCCAAAAAGAAACGCCCAACGACGCGGTAGTAATCAGCCACCAGCTGATGCTGCGTGCGGGTATGATCCGACGCCTTTCCTCCGGCCTCTACACCTGGCTGCCCACCGGCCTGCGCGTACTGCGCAAAGTAGAGCGTATTGTGCGCGAGGAAATGAACAATGCCGGTTCCCTGGAAGTGCTGATGCCGGTGGTGCAGCCGGCGGAACTCTGGGAGGAATCCGGCCGTTGGCAGCAGTACGGCCCTGAACTGCTGCGCATCCAGGACCGCCACAACAATGATTTCTGCCTGGGCCCAACCCACGAGGAAGTGATCACCGATTTGATCCGCAACGAGATCAAAAGCTATAAGCAGCTGCCGGCCAATTTCTACCAGGTACAGACAAAATTCCGCGACGAAATTCGTCCGCGCTTCGGTGTGATGCGCGCGCGTGAGTTCACCATGAAGGATGCCTACTCCTTCCACGTGGATGCGGATTCCCTGCAGGAAACCTACGACATCATGCACGGCGCCTACTGCCGTATCTTCGACCGTATTGGCCTGGATTACCGCCCCGTGCTGGCGGATACCGGCTCTATCGGTGGTTCCAGCTCCCATGAATTCCACGTCCTGGCACAAAGCGGTGAAGACGATATCGCCTTTTCCACCGAGTCCCGTTACGCCGCCAATGTCGAGCTGGCCGAAGCCGTGGCCCCCGCCGGTGAGCGCGCAGCACCCAGCCAGGAGATGCAGGAAGTACACACGCCCGGACAAAAAACCATTGCCGATGTCAGCGGATTCCTAAACAGTGATCCGGCCCACTCGGTAAAAACCCTGATCGTGCTGGGTGAATGCGAAGAGGGTGAAACCGCACCGCTGGTAGCGCTGGTATTACGCGGCGACCACGATCTGAACGAGCTGAAAGCGGAAAAACTGGCCGGCATCGCCAGCCCGTTGCAATTCGCCCCAGAGCAGCGCATCGCCGAAGAACTGGGCTGCAATATCGGTTCTTTAGGCCCCGTCGGCATGAAGGTCGAAACCATTGTGGACAGAGCCGCGGCGCACCTGGCGGACTTTATCTGTGGCGCCAACCGCGATGATTACCACTTCACCGGTGTGAACTGGGATCGCGACGTGGAACTCGGCCGCGTTGAAGACCTGCGCAATGTCGTTGCCGGCGACGCCAGCCCCGATGGCCAGGGCACCCTGGAAATCAAACGCGGTATTGAGGTCGGCCATATTTTCCAACTGGGTGACAAGTACAGCCGCGCCATGAACGCCACCGTACTCGATGAGAACGGCAAGGAACAGGTTATGCCCATGGGCTGTTACGGCATCGGTGTATCCCGTATTGTCGCCGCTGCTATCGAGCAAAACCACGACGACTCCGGCATTATCTGGCCTGATGCCATAGCGCCCTTCCAGCTGGCAATTGTGCCCATCAATATGCACAAGAGCGATGTGGTGCGGGAAAAATGTGAACACCTGTACGAATCCCTGCGCAGCAAAGGCGTTGATGTTCTGCTCATGGATGAAGCCAAGGCTCGCCTGGGCGGCATGCTCGCAGATATCGAGCTGATCGGTATCCCCCACCGCATCGTCATCGGCGACCGCGGCCTGGAGAAAGGCATTGTGGAATACAAGGGCCGCGCCGATGCGGAAAGCCAGGAGTTTGCGGTATCGCAATTGGAAGAAGTACTGCTGGAAAAGTTTGGCAAGCGCTGATCTGGCGATGAGATAGGTAATTTTTTATCTATCTCAAAACCCTCCCGCTGAAATACCAACACAGCAGCCTAAGTTCGTTGGTATTTCACAGCCCCATTCGATCCAGACACACCTCCCTGTACAGATTTGAGCAAAAGGTCCATAAAAGGCGCTACCCAATCTCCTTGGATCTCGTAAAATTCCCTGCATGATAAGAAAAGCTATAACTGCACTGGGACTCAGCCTGATCTGTTGCAGTGCGATATCCCAGGCCAACACCAAGCAAGTTGATCCAGAGCTGCGGCTCGCCCTGCGCGAGGCCATCACTCAGGCGGACAGCTTTGCCGATCGCTTTGATGCGGAGGTGTGGCTGATGTCAAAATCCCAGCCCCTGGCACGCTATATCAAAGACCCGAAAAGACGCATGCATGTCCTAAAGGCAGTGCATCGCGAGGCGACCCGAGCGGGGTTGCGCCCGGAAATTGTTCTGGCGGTAATCCAGATCGAAAGTGCCTTTAACCCCTACGCGGTCTCTCGAGTAGGGGCTCAGGGTATGATGCAGGTAATGCCATTTTGGAAAAAAGAAATCGGCCGCCCCGATGACAACCTAATCGATATGGATACCAATCTGCGCTACGGCTGCACCATTCTCAAACACTACATCAAAAAGGCCAAAGGTAACCTGGCCAACGCCCTCGCCTATTACAACGGCAGCTATGGCCGCCATACCTATAGCAGCAAGGTCCTGGATGCCTGGGCCAGCCGCTGGAGATAGGCCGTGACCTCCGGCTATTTATTTTTTTCTGGCGGTGCCTGCGCTCTGCTATTACTGGCTGCGACCAAGGTTTCCGTCAGTCACCGGCGACTCGCTGCAGGGCGCTGGCTGATATTGGTTTTAATCGGTGTAATTTGCTATCTGCTACTGCCAACGCTCCCCCCTCTTACCGGGTTAATGGCGCTGCTGATTCATCTACCGGTGATCCTGGTGCCCGCCGCCTTCTGGTTGTTTACCCACCTACTCTGTCGCGAGGAAGAGCCCTTCCCGCATTGGGGTTGGGTTCCTATCTGCCTCTCCATCACCTTTAGTATTGCCGCCAATCACGCGCCAATCTCACTAAGCCCCAGTGCCGAGGAAGTCTTTTTTAACTTGTCCCAATTCACCCGCCTGGGCCTGATCGGCCTTGGCATGCTCACCCTGTTGGGGCAGTTTCAATCGGATTTGGTGGCGGAACGCCGCCGCCTACGGGCCATACTGTTGATCGCTGTAGGTACCTATATGCTGATCGTCATTAGCGCCGAATCCCTGTTTGCCTATCGCCCCGTCCCCAATGGCGTGCCAACCCTGCATGCCCTACTCGCCAGCTTACTATCTCTGGCGGCCTGTTTATGGCTACTGGCACTGTCACCCAGCGCCTTAGGCGACTCTCTACCAAGACCACCAACGGATATCCCCACAGAGGAAATCCCACCTCCGACACCTGTGCCAACCCTGGATGAACAGCAACAGGCGCAACTGATTAAATTACAGACGCATATGCAAGGTGGCGGCTATCGACACACGGGGCTAACTATTCGCGAACTAGCGGAGCAGCTAAGTACCCGTGAGCACCTGTTGCGTACCCTAATCAACCGCCATTTGGGCTATCGCAACTTCAACGAATATCTCAATCAATTTCGCATCGATGAGGCCAGCGCCCGCCTGGCCGACCCGGAACAGGCGCATCTGCCAGTGCTGACCATCGCCCTGGATATTGGCTACCGATCACTCAGCCCTTTCAATGCCGCCTTTAAGCGCCGCCATAACCAGACCCCGACTGAATACCGCCGCGACAAACTGCCCGCCTGAATGGGCAGCGGTTCGGAATTCGTCAGCATTATTTCGCTTTCCGCAAGCCACCATCAGTAAATCTCTCCAGACTGGGAACACTAGTGCACCAGCTAGCCATGCGAGTAGCACCTAGAATCCCAATAGACTCTGGATACCCAGTGCCTCCTCCTGACTGCGCCAACGAAATGGATGGTGAAAAATATGGAATTCCTCGCGGATGTGGCTCATTACGGAACCACCCACTTTAAATTGACCTTATTTCGCTATGTATTGGCCGCATCTGTAATGAGTATCTGTGCAAGCTGGCTGTTTCGCGCCTGGATGAATCGGCGACGCATCCAGAAGCGCCGAGCGAGCTGGGGGGATATACGCCGGGAAGTGAGCTACTCCATGCTGACTGTCTGCATTTTTACCCTGTTCGGTATCAGCATAAATTTGCTACAGGATATGGGGATCGCCAAGCTGTACTGGAATTGGAGTGATTACCCACTGTGGTGGGGCATCCTGAGCCTGCCCGTAGTTATTCTGCTGCATGACGCTTACTTCTACTGGACCCACCGGGCAATGCATCACCCTAAGCTGTTTAAGCACTTCCACAAGCTACACCATATGTCGCGAACCCCTACCCCCTGGACAGCCTATAGCTTTTCCGTGGGTGAAATTTTTATCAACGGGCTCTTTTCGCCACTAATTGCTCTGACAATCCCATTGCACCCAAGTATCTGGCTTAGCTTCCTTTTCATTATGATTTTCCGCAATGCCATGCTGCATACAGGGCGGGAGTTCCACCCGCGTGGCTGGGTAGACTGTGTTCTGGATAACATGACCACCACCACCCATCACGATCTGCACCACCAGCGCTTCCAGGGCAATTACGGTTTTTACTTCACCTGGTGGGACCGATTAATGGGCACGGAATTTAAGGATTACAAACAAGTATTTCGTCAAGCTGTAGACGGCAAACTACACGGTGGGCAACCAATGGAAACTGATAAAGTGGAGCTGAACCCCAGCGATAGCAGCTCCGGGAAAATTACCGCTTGATCAGTTAGCTTACTTAAATCACTGGCTTTCAAAGTAGAGTGTCAAAGGCAGTGTTATCAGGCTGATAAAGGAGGTGGCGACCACCATAGCCGAAGCAACCCCTCCATCACATCCATAGCGCTTCGCCAGTACGGCGGCAATGGCCCCAGAGGGCATTGCCGCCTGCAAAACCAATAGCTCTCTCTCGATATGTGGCAACTTAATTGGCATTGCCAGAGCCCATGCCACCATAGGCTCTGCCACTAACTTTAACAGGACGACCACCAGGATCAGGCCCGCCAGTTGACGCACGGCGATAGGGCGCAAGGCCAGACCGATACTAAATGCCACCAGCACTATCAAGGATTGTCCGGAAATCCGTAATATATCCTCCAGCAGCTGCACGGTAACATTCCCCTGAGGCAGGCCAAATAGGGAAATAACCGTGCCTAAAACCATCGTGATAAAAATAGGCGACACGAAAAAAGGTTTACAAGCCTGCCAGACATTGGCCTGCTCATCTTCATCCCGCCCGAAATAAATAGCCACTGCAACACCGATAGTGAATACCGACAGGAGTGCACCATATTCACCAATGAGGACACTATCTCGCATTACCAGAGGGTCATCATGAAAAACCCGGCGAATGAGCGAGAGCCCTAAGGTGGAAGAGCCGCCAAAACCTGCAACCAGAACAATGGAGCCGAGGGTCTTTCGTCCCAGCCCCATCAATTTGCCCACAATCCAGGCAGGTACCATGATTGCGATACTGACAATAAACAGGGCGAGAGCTGGAAGAAGAGCCTGAGAGGAAAAAGGGACTTTAATCAGGCTGTGTAAAATCACCGCAGGCAGTGCAAAGTCTGTTGCCAGGCGTCCAAAAACCCCCTGCTCCGCCACAAGAATCACCCCGCGACTGCGCAGCCAAATCGCGCAGGCACAGAGCGAAACCAGGATAACCAGAGCTTCCACCAAACTTTGGAATTGAGACATTACCCATATCCATCAGTGACATGATGCGGCAAACACCAGGCCAGTGCCTTAGAGCACAGACCGAACTTCTCTCAGTATTAACGCGAAAAGTAAGAACCGCTCACCGACGAAAGTCACCAGTTAACAGAAATAAGGGGCAACTCAGTATTTGGCAGGTTTGGATTAATGTCCGTGTTGCAGGGGGAGCCAACGGGATTCCCGATAGCAGTAGAGCCCCCAAAGCACCATAACCACTTCCAGGGCAAAGAACAGCAAATTGCGCTCATCAAAGCTACTGCTAGCAAACATGCCAAAGAGGCGGCCAGCCGCAAATCCAATATAGGAGATCGCAAGAGAAGCATAAGCCGCCCGACGATGGGGGCGCATGGCCAGGGCTACGAGCAGGAGTACGGCTATCGCCAACATAAAGCCGGCATAAGTTGCGAGAAATTCAGGTACCGCAGCGGGGGAGGAAAAGGTAAAACCGATGGCCGCGGCAAAAGGCTCCGGGTTAAACAGGGCCCCGAGGCCTATAGACGCAAAAACCAACAAATTGAGAGTCAGGTAGACCCGCCCTAAATATTTCAACTGCCACTCCCCTGCACCGGCGATGATTACCAGCCCCTGAATAGCAGCCTTTCCAACCACAGTCGCTGCATAGAAGCCTGTCTAAAGTATATATGAGGTTGCAGCCGCCACTCTTCCAATTGAGCCACCAACTTCACAAAATGGGCAGAAAAGGGAGGTAAGTCCACTATATTCCCCTCCATTGCATGCTTTCAGCCCATTGGTAGCCGGGTCTATTTGAAAGAGCGCTCCACAGTGAATGACTAAAACACTAGGGAAATCCATCAGATAGCCTGTACTGAGTCTTCCTTGCTAACAGAAGACGCCACAACTAACACGCTTGTACAAGAACGCGAGACTGACCGCAATAAAATTGTCATATTCAAGGTGCTAATTGAGTAACTCTCCGCAATCTTTACTCAGCATGGGGGTCACTCACACTCGATTAACCAACAATGATTCCAACCAGGCCATAGGGAAAAGCAGAGACAGTGAGAAAGGGGTTATAGGGTGAAAAAGACTTGGTGGAAGTAGGCCTCCACAAAGAGCTAAAACTACTTCTTTAGAGCTCCACATCAGTAATTGCTACTGTGGAAGTCACCTTTGCATGGCAGGGGAATCGGCAGTGGTTTACTTCATTCTCCACTGCCAATTCAGGTGCTAGTCCTGAAAGAGCAGCTCCAGGGGATAGCCGGTAAAAGGCTTGGTTTTCTCGATCACCAAATGCGAAGTCATGCGCGAGATGGCCGCCTCCTCATTTGCCAACAGCTGTTCAGAGACCCGGTTGAAGTCCGCCGCATCAGGGCAAATAAAACGCAGCATATAGTCGAACTCGCCGGACATCTTCACGCAGGAAACGATCTGGGGGATATCACTGATAATCCGCCGGAAATTTTCACTGGTGCGCGCATCCTGGCGCTTCAGGGCCACATTCACATAAAACTCAGCGTGGCGCACCTTGTCCAGGTTGATCTCGGCGAGGAACTCACGGATATAGCGCTCACTGGTCAGGCGCTTCACCCGAGCCAGGCAAGCGCTCTCCGACAAGCCAATTTGTTCACTCAAATTCAGGTTGCTAATACGGGCGTTGGTTTGCAGAGCCTGCAAAATACGCAAATTATGCCGGTCAATTTTCACGGAACTGATTTCTTTTGAATCTGAAAGGAGGCAAGGATAGCGGTATTCGCCGGAGGCTGAAACACTACAGCCCCCGAAGATGAAAAAGCCAGCTCCCCTTTTACACTGCCCGGGAACTGACCACCGCTACCTGGGTTAACTAGCCTGGCGGTTAGCGCAGGTGACGAATCGTTCGATTCTATCCAGAGCGCGTGACAACTCAGCCTCATCGGCTGCGAGCGTCAGGCGCACATGATTCACCGCACTCTCGCCAAAAGGCGCCCCTGGCAAAACCGATACCCGCTCAGCCTCCAGAAGAGCCTCGGCGAATTCCTGACCGGAGCTGGCCACCTCAGAAACATTGACCATCACAAACATACCCGCATCCGGGCTGTAACAGCCAAGCCCCGGAATCTTGCCAATTCGTTCAACAATCAGATTACGGCGACGTTCATAGGCATCACGCATCTGTTTCACGAAATAGGAATCGAACTCCAAAGCGAATGCCGCTGCCTCCTGGATAAACTGAGGGCAGCCGAAGATAGTGGCCCCAGCGAATGCCGCAAGGCGATCTACTAGGGGTCCACGGGCTACCGCCCAGCCCAAGCGCCAGCCACTCATAGCATGAGACTTGGACAGGCCATCAATCACCACAATATTGTCCAGAGACTCGGCAGCGGTACGCAGGGAGGTGTGACGGCGCGCGAAAGTGATCATGGAGTACATTTCATCACACACTAACCAGATATCGCGCTCGCGGCAAAAAGCAGCAAGTTCGCGCAGCTGCTCTGGGGTTGCCATAGCACCGGTGGGATTGACCGGAGTATTGATCATCACCACGCGGGTCTCTTCAGTGACCGCCGCCTTAATGGCTTCTACATCGAAAGCAAAATTCTGCTCCGCCGGGCAGGTCACACGCTTCACTGACAACCTGAGACTGTCGCAGATGGGGACATATCCGATATACATCGGTTCCGGGATCACAATCTCCTCACCTGGATTCAACAGGCAGGAAAGTACCGCGTAGATAGCATTGGTACCGCCGGGAAATACCACAACATCATCGGGATTACAGGGGTGGGGTGATACCTTACTCTCGATATCCGCAATGGCTCGGCGCAACACCGGCTCACCGGCCGCGGGGGAGTAATGCGTGCGCCCTACACCCAAGCGAGCACGAGCAAAATCCAGAATTGGCTCCGGTGTATCGAAATTGGGGTCCCCCACACAGAGGAAAATAACGTCCTCCCCCTTATCGGCAAGCTCATGGGCCCGGTCGCTGACGGCCCAGACGTTGGAATCCTCACAGTTCAGAGCTTCACTTTGCAAGCTGAATTGGGGGGTAAAATCTGTCACGTGTTTCACTATTTATCTGCCATTTATGCCCGCTAAGGTAGCAACCATCTAAGTAATCTATGGCGATATATCGGCATGTATTTCGCATTACTCAGGAGTTTCCATAGTCATAACCGCAGAAAATTCTGTGGACACTTGCCTTCAGTGAACCTGCCTATAGAAGGCCAAAATAAGGTGCTTGGAAGAACCTCATCAAGATTTCTAGGGAATTCGGGGGAGCTAAATGGGGACCAGTCTCTCTGGGATAACAATGTGACTATAAGGTCAGGATATTCTGAGGACCCTATCATCCAATGGGGCCATTAAGATTCACGCTAGGATAGCGTCACCGCTTGATAACCTGGCCTCGGTTTAAGGTGCCGCTTAGCCAGCTTTACCAGCCAAAGCTTATCAATGCTGGCAAGCTGTTTTCCCAAGATGACTGATACCAAAGTACAAAAAAATTCCCGATAAAATTTTCTATAAGGTAATAGTTCATATAAAACTGTCGGAACAGCGCCAGTGTTACAGCCCAGACAACTCATAACAACCACCTACACAACCACCTACGGCTTGAGCCCGGGCACTAAAGGACTAATAAAAACGAGTTAATAAAAATGAAAAAACACTTAGCCATTTTGCCACTACTTTTACCAAGCCTCGGCTTCTCTACAACTTTTTCAACAGAGCAAAAAAATACTCTAATTAATAAAGTTGCGCATGAGATTTCAAGACAATATGTACTCCAGGAAAATATTCCCGCAATACGTGAAAGCCTACAAAAAGCCTCGAAATCCGAGACAATGAAACAGGCGGGAACCCCCAAACGGGTTGCCGAAGTGCTTTCAAAAGTACTGGAGAAACATGATAAACATTTTGGTGTACGGTGGTATGATCAAAATACCTCCCAAAGCCAACCAAAACACGAAAACTGGTTCACCAAGCTGGCCCGAAAAAATTCCGGATTTAACCGCATAGAGGTCCTTGAAGGTAATGTTGGCTACATTGATTTTTGGGGCTTCGATCAAGTCAATGATGCATCACGAAAGCGTGTTGAAGCCGCTATGACTTTAGTTGAAAACACTGATGCCCTCATATTCGATCTGAGAAATAATGGAGGCGGTGATGGCAATATGGGTCGTCTGATTAGCAGCTACCTCTTTGACAAGCCGACCCATTTAAACAGTATTTACTGGAAAGCTACGGATAGCACTACTGAATTCTGGACTTTCGAAACCATCAAGGGCAAAAGAATGGTCGATACTCCAGTATTTATTTTGACCAGTAAAGATACCTTCTCCGCCGCAGAATCTTTTGCCTATTACCTAAAGCACCTCAAGCGAGCCACCATTATTGGCGAAACAACCAAAGGAGGCGCGAATCCCTGGCAATTTTTCCAACTAGACGACGGATTCGGAGTGGTAATTCCAATTGCCAAGGCAGTAAACCCAATAACCAAAAGTAACTGGGAAGGCAAAGGAGTCGAACCCGATATAAAAAGTCTCAAGGAGGACGCGTTTAATATTGGTTATCGTCTATCACTTCAACACATACAATCGTCTGCAATCCATCCCGAACTGCTCAAGGAAGTTAAAGAGCAATTAAAACTGGTAGAGACTCACTAAGTTTCATAACGATAAAAGTTAATTCAACAAAAAATAGAGTATTCTTTTTTTACATGAATAATGGAGTGAATAAGTGAAGGACCGCAAAGATATAAAACATATCGGTATCGTTGGCTGCTCCGCTGAGGGAGCAGCCCTTTGCTACAAAACAATTTGTATAGAAAGTGGCAAGTATCTCGGTGAGCATGCCCATCCCGAGGTATCTATGCACACTCATTCACTCGCACGCTATGTGGAATATTTGGATTCCAATGATCTTCAAGGCATTAGCGACTTAATGCTCTCATCCGCGGATAAGCTCAAATCCCAGGGAGCCGACTTTCTTATTTGCCCAGATAACACCATCCACCAAGCCTTTAACTATGTAGAGGAAGGTTCTCCTCTACCCTGGCTGCATATTGCCGACAGTGTTATTGCCGCGGCACAAGTCGAGGGCTATAGGAAGCTGGGCATACTCGGTACCCAGTGGTTGGTTGAGAGTGATGTTTATCCGTCCAGGCTAGAGGGCACAGGCATAGATTGGTTGCGGCCACCCCAGGAGGTCATCGAACGAATTGGATATCTGATAATGAGCGAGCTGGTCAATGGAATAGTTCGAGATGAAACGGTCAAGTACTTTCAAGACAGTATCAGTTACCTCAAACAGGCTGGATGTGACGCAGTGATTCTGGGCTGTACTGAAATACCGCTAATTATCAACGATGGCAATTCAGTACTCCCAACGCTAAACTCCAACCGATTGCTGGCTCAAGCGGCTATCCATAAAGCCATAGCCGCCTCTTAATTCTGCCAGCAGCCATAAGAACTATAGTACCAAGATTAATTAGATATAAGTTTCAAGTAGTGACCTCTTACCTTCCAGCCTTATTAACCACTCTTTTGACTCTAGCTCCCATAAGCGTAACAGCTAAAATCTATAAATGGACAGACGAAAATGGCCAAGTTCACTTTAGTGATAAGAAAATAGAGAGTGTTGAACAAGAGGTTATCATGCCTAGAAACCACACCTCAAGCTGGTCCCGGTATGATATTTCTGTTAAAACCATTGATACCAATCTGAGCAAACAGGAATTAAATAAGATTGTTGCAGACGTAAATCTTGTCTATGAATTTTACGATCGAGTCCTATTTTTCGATTTTTATAAAACAGTCCCCGTAAAGATATTGATACTTAAGGATGAAAAAGCCTATTACGATTATCTAAGAAAACAAACTGGTAGGGAACCTAGTCGTTCGTATGGGAAATACTTATACAAAGGAAACCAGATAGTCGTTTATATTCAGAAAGATAGGGCCAGAACTTTTCGTACCATTAAACACGAAGTCAGCCACGCAATAACAGATACCGTCACACCCTACGCCCAATCCTGGCTGAATGAAGGTTTGGCCGAACAAATGGAAACCCTGTCAAAAGTCGAGGGACAGCTACGAATTACCAGCCACTGGGAAAACTATAAATGGGTAAACCCACCTTTGCGCCATGAGAAACTAATGGATATAGGTACTTTTATTAGGTTATCCAATACAAAGTGGCGTCATGAACAAAGAAATGGGTCAGCCCCATTACAGGCACAGGCGGGACAATTTATTTACTTTCTATTATCAAAACCAACGGGTAAGAGCTTTGTAATCAGACTCATGCATAAGCTTGAGCGCGGAAATCGTACACACTCCTATTACCTGGTCGATAAAGACTACATTGGTGGGATAAAAGGACTGGAAATCAATTGGAGAAACTGGTTAAGAGGGAAAACTGATAAACATATCACCTTTTAGGATCGACATTTCATGAGGCCTGCATACTAGAATTTAGTTTTGCAGAGAAAACAATAAACTAATTGAAATCGCCGGCAGGTGTTCGCAATTTTGTCGATAATCACCACTTTTATTGGTATATTTTTAGGTGTGATTTCGCCATAGCCAAGTGTAAGGGTTCTCGTAGGGAAACAGACTAAAACTCTCCTTATTTAATAAATATTTAACACCATATAGCTTACAACGATGTAGCGCAATAATTTCCCGGCTGTCACCAAGATCAAAAACCACAACAAGGAGATTCTCAATACACCCGCCATAACGGTTAATGGATCTCCAATAATTGGTACCCATGCAAAGCATAAGGAGATCATTCCATATTTAGTAAACCGCTGTTCAGCCCTTACAAACTCGCTTTCAGACATCCTCAGCCATTTCTTTATCACACCCAAGCTTGCCCAATAGCCTAGAGCGTAATTAACCAATGATCCCGCGACATTACCAACAGTTGCCACAAGTACTAACGTAACGGGTGATAGGCCATTGAGCAGCAACGTCGTTAATATAATCTCTGAGCTTACCGGAAGTATTGTTGCGGCCAGAAATGCAGAAATAAAAAGACCGACAACTCCTAGTTCAATTAACTTTCCCATTTAAGAGAATGTCCCCCATTTAACACCAAAACCACCTCAAACAAGGCCTATGTATTTTCTTTTAGGCAAATGATGCAAATTTTTATTTTAGATTATGGAAGTCGCTGGCTCTTCGCTTTCCCCCGAATCACCAGTTCTGACCCGCTAGTCTCAGGCAGTTAATGCAGAGGTGTCACCACAAAGTTGGCATCCACTCCCATAAAGTGAACACTTTATAGACGATTGAGCCAAGCACCTTACATTCCAGTAAGAAGATTCAATATCAAAGTCCTATCAGAAGAAAAAGCTTGCATAACTCCAGAATTCACCGGATTGAATGAAATTTTTACTTAGCTTTAGAAAAATTACATTCTACCTTAAAACGTTATGTCAGTTTTGTCACAAATATGAAGCTTTTGGAAAACTGTGCGCCTAATAACCCCTATTGTTATTGGCATATTTATTGCGAGCAATCTTTAGGATATCAAAATTGGGTACTTAAAATGATGGGCAAAGGCAAATATCAATACAATCACTGGAGCATAAATGATCTCCTCAGGCTTACCTCAGCTACCTTTTTTTCTATCCTGATTGGCTTGTCATCAGCACTATCCAATGCCCAAGCACCTCAGGAAGCTATCAATTTAAAGACAACAGAGTCACATAAAGCGAAAAATACGATTGTTCAACCATCAAATGAGTCTCAAACCGCACCTACTCGGAGCAATAGCACACCAAATGGAGAGGATGCCCTGGTTCAGGAGATAGATCAGCTCATCCAACTTTTGCAGAATCCCGAACGTAGAGCAGTGCTTATCGACAACCTGGAAGAATTACGGGATACGACAGCGGACCAAAAAAATTCTGATCTCCTGAAGATAAGTGATGTTCTGGTAGTAGATGAGTTAGCTACCGAGGTAGTTAAAGACTACACAAAATTTCTGAGTGTGTTTGGATTAACAGCAAATCAAGCGGGCACTTTTTTACTTCTGGGAATATCAATTGTACTACTGCTAGCCATTGTTTTATCTAACAATCTACTCGCTAATTTCATACACAAGAAACTATCTCCTATCAGGAGAAAACTGAGCTTGAACAGTAATCGTTTTGCCCCACTGTTTAGACTACAGCGATGGCTTGGATATTTTCTTGCTGCCCTTCTGGTGATTTATACGGCTTCAGAACTATTCCCTGCTTCTGTGGGCATATTTGTTTCAAAAGATACACTCATCGAATTTGCCGAAATTGCTTTAGCTTTATTTTCTGTATTGGCCATTTTTGTATGCATCTGGGAAATGATCAACGCTGCGACGGAACACTACTTTAATACTCATCGCACTTCCGGCAATGCCCGTATGCGCACACTGATACCCCTTGCGAAAAATATCTTACTGTTTCTCCTTTCAATCATGGGGGTACTCGTACTGCTCTCTGAGTTAGATATCAATGTGATGCCTCTCTTGGCCGGGGCTGGGGTTTTTGGTATTGCCGTAGGGTTTGGCGCCCAAGCCCTGGTGAAAGATTTCCTCACTGGCTTCACCGTGTTGCTGGAAGACCTGCTACAAATTGGCGATATTGTAAAAGTTGGCGGGCGAACCGGTGAGGTAACCAATATCACCTTACGCAAGGTAGAACTCCGCGCATTAAATGGCACCGTATATACCGTTCCATTCAGTGATATATCAGTAGTAGATAACCTAACCAAGCACTTCAGCTATTACATGCTGGAAATTGGGGTTGCCTACCGGGAGAATACCGACGATGTCATTCAATACCTTCATGAGGTAGACAAAGAAATGCGCGAAAGCGATGAATATGGGCCTCTAATTCTGGAACCCCTGGAGGTTTTAGGAGTGGATGCTTTTGCGGACAGTTCCGTTGTAATTAAGGCGAGGACTAAAACCAAGGCCCATGAAAAATGGTATGTAGGTAGGGAGTTCAACCGACGTATCAAATTATTATTTGATAAAAAAGGCGTAGAAATACCTTTCCCACATCAAACACTGTACTTTGGTGAAGATAAAAAGGGTAAAGCGCCAGCAGCACGCATTGAGGTACATGAAGATAACCATAACGAAAAAGTAGAAGGCAAGCAGTCTAAAAAGGAGGTGTCACGTGAGTGAAAATATTCTTCCCCTGAAATAGATAAACAGTGACTTATAGACCGATCTCCGCTAAGAGTGCTTATCCATACTGTTCGGGCAATGGAATTTACTTAGAACTTAGTACCTAGGATAAAGACAAATTATCCTTCTACAATGGAACAAAAGTACTTTCCAATTTATCTACAGCCCGCAAATGTGTGGTTGAGGGAAATTAACACCGGATAAGAATGAACGCTCTTTTCAGCCATCTAGCTTTGCTCCTTAAGTCACTCAGTACGCAGCAACAAGAGACACAGGAATCATTTATTGATAGGGTTATCCCAGAGTCTTTCTCTGTGGCCACAGAGACTGTAATTTCCTCTATTGATCGTATCGGCGGAAATTTTATTGGGCATACTCCCTACATTATCGCCAGCATAATCATGCTGCTGCTCACTTGGGGCGTAGCACGTATTGTTCGACACTTCGGCGGGCGGCTATTTCGCCATACTACCTCTAGGATATCCTTAAAAAACCTATTTGTCCGCCTGCTTACCAGCGCTACCTGGCTGGTGGGTCTGCTTCTTGCCGCTATGGTGCTTTTTCCTGGTCTTACCCCTACAAAAGCACTGGGGGCGGTGGGGCTACTCTCTGTCGCCATTGGATTGGCATTTAAAGATATTTTCGAAAACTTCTTCGCAGGTATATTAATACTCTGGCGCTTCCCCATTGAAGAAGGGGATTTTATTGAATGTCAAGATATATGCGGGCGAGTAGAGGTGGTTGAGGTACGCAATACCAATATTCGCAAAGTTACCGGTGAGTTGGTAGTAGTGCCCAACCTCTTTTTGTTTAAGAACCCCTGTGAAGTCATCACTAACCGGGTGAAGCGCAGAGCAACGATTATGGTGGGCGTGGCCTACCAGGAAAAAATACCAAATGCTGTTGCCGTTATTGAGTCAGCGGTGGCCTCCTGCCAAACCGTGCGCAGTGAAGACCCAATTGAGATATTTCCAAAAGCTTTTGGGGAAAGCAGTATTGATATTGAAGTCTGCTGGTGGACAGGTTCAACCCCTCTACAAATTCGTCAGTCCCGCGCAGAGGTGGTTACGGCGGTGAAAATTGCCCTCGATAAAGCCGGAATTGAAATTCCCTTTCCCTATCGAACGCTTACATTTAAGGAACCTCTAAAGCTCGAATAACCTTTAAAGCGAAATTTTTCCTAAAGCTTACAATATTAAATAAATAGAGCAGTTAAGGTCAGCGTGAACCTAATCATTGAAGAAACCATACAGTGTCCCTATTGCGGTGAATATTTCAGTACACTGGTCGATACCACTATGCTTCCCCAGGAGTACACCGAAGATTGTCAGGTGTGTTGTAGGCCTATCATTTTTCAGGTTAATTCTGACTTAGACGCCAGCATCTCTGTCAATGTTTACAGAGAAGATGAGACTTTTTGAAGCCGCCGGACTTCAGCCGCATTCTTCTTTTAAGGGTCGATAAGTGAGTATCTCTACTACTAAGCACTCTTTAAATAGGACTCACTTTATTCCGAAAGCAGACACCCCTAATTTTATAGACCCGGAAAAACGCGGATCTACTTGAGATTGGCGAAAACCTCTATCGCCCGCTTACGCCCGGCCCCCACATCACAAATCACCTGGGGATATCCCTCAACCTTGGGCGGCTCATGAATTTCCTTATTACTCAATGAGGCAAGCTCCGGCACATATCGACGAATGAAATCTCCATTAGGATCGAATTTTTGCGATTGACTATAGGGGTTGAATACACGGAAATAGGGCGCCGCATCAGTGCCGGTGGAGGCAGTCCACTGCCAACCGCCATTGTTAGAGGCAAAGTCACCATCAATTAAATTTTGCATAAAATAGCGCTCACCCCAACGCCAATCAATCAGCATATTTTTGCTCAAAAACGAGGCGACAATCATACGTAACCGGTTATGCATCCATGCGGTTTCATTTAGCTGGCGCATAGCAGCATCGACGATAGGTACCCCGGTTTCACCACGAGTCCAGCGGGAGAACAAATCCTTGTCGTAGCACCATGGAACCTGTTCTGTTTCCTCTTTGAATGGTTTGCCCATACTTAGGCTAGGAAAATCCGCAAGCAAATGCGTATAAAATTCTCGCCAGACGAGTTCACTAATCCAGCAGGCAATTCCTTCATCCCCTCCCTGCCAAAGCCCTTTATTTAGGTTGAGGGCCATATGAACACATTGACGAATGGAAATAGCCCCGCAGTTTAAATAGGGAGAAAGACGAGAGGTACTATCCTTCGCAGGGAAGTCTCTCTCTGCCTGGTATTTATCGATAATTTCAGCAAAAGCTTTCAAATGTTTCTGCGCTGCCTTCTCCCCACTCTCCCACCCCTTCACTCTACCCGATCCATCAATATCCAACGAATACTGCGGCAATTGGGAGGGGATTTTCTGCGTAAGCTTGCCGCTTCCCTCCACTTCCAACCCCAACCATTTAGGCCAGTGTTCTCCCTTATCCGTAGAAGGCATTTTCTTGGGCATGGGTAGGGGTTTAACTTCGCTCTCGGCACACAGCTGGATCAGCGCACGCTTAAAGGGCGTAAACACTTTGTAGGGATCACCACTCGCTGTTCTAACTGCTCCGGGTGGTAACAGTGTTCGATCACTGTAGTATTCCACTTGAACGCCGTTTTCCTGCAGTTTTCCCCGTACTGCTTTGTCCCGGCGTTGTTCATTCAACGGATACTCAGCATTGGCAAACAGAGCCTCCGCTTTCAGGCGCTCGGTAATTTGCTGTAGCGCATGAGGCACCTGGGAAAATTTAGAGACTTCGAGGTAGTACATAGGGATATTGCGAAGTCGCAACTGTTCTTGTAATTCTTGTAGGCAAGCCATCCGAAAAGAGACCAGTGCATCGCCCTCATCATGGCTTTTCCAGGTATCCGGACAGGCAATAAAAACCGCGGCCAATTGGTCACATCGGGTACTAGCGTGGTACAACGCCGAATTATCATGAACGCGCAAATCGTTGCGCAACCAAACCAGGCCTCGCTGCAGAGACTTTTTTCCACTCATCGTTTCAGCTGCTCCCGCAATTGCCGCATCGCACCGTCTGTATCACCAGATAACATCGAAATAATCGGAAGCTTCTCCAGTCTACCCAACTCAGCAGACTGCATTTCGACAAAATCCCCTAGCAACCAAAGAGGTGTTTGAAGAATTTGTATCGAACTAGGTAATTCTTTGTGAAGAAAAGCTTTCGAAAGTGCCCGATGGCTATAGCAGAGCACTGCATCCACATTGAGCTTTTTCACAGTACTCTCCAACTCAAGCAGGGCAGCGCGATAATCCAGAACTACCACATCACAACCAGCAGCCAAAAGTGTCGCGCAAAATAATTGTATAAAGGCCCGCTGATCATTGCCGGGAAAATCCAGCAACAATACTCGCTTCTCACAAGTTACCCGGTCTTTGCCAAGATTTTTACGCGCTATACCATTAGCTAATAACAGCTGCTCATAGAAAAGCTGCCAGAAAAAATGTTGAGCAGGCTCTGATTGTCGCTGCCTGGCCAGTTTGGCATGCAGGGGCTTTAGCCAGTGATCGAGTAGCAGCGCTGGTGGGAAGGCAGCAATCCACTGATCCAGGCGCTGGCGCAGCTTTAAGTCGGCAAAGTCCTGCGACAAATCATAAGCCTCATCAATTATTTCGCGCCAGCTGCCAGCCGTATTTTCTGCTTGCTCTGTGGCCACAAGAGAAGCCGGTCCACGCTCCAACAGCTCCCGTACCCGTCCGATAGCCACACCGCGGGCTAGGCAGGCGAGCACCTCTTCGATACGCCTTACTTCCTCTTCACTGTAGAGTCGGTGTCCCTTACTGGTTCTGGCTGGCGTTAACAGGCCGTATCTGCGCTCCCAAGCCCGCAGAGTGACGGGATGAACGCCGGTGCGACGCGCCACCTCGCGAATCGGCAGGTGGGCTTTAGTGGGGGATTCAATTTCAACCATGGCTAGGCTCAGCGAAAATCACACAACCCCAACTCCGCCGGCTCGGCGGCGAGCAGTACCTGACTGTGGATAAACTGGTGGGGACTGCGCGGCAAATAATGGCGCAACATCGTGAGTACCGCCGATAACGGCTTGTTACCCCGGCGATAATCGTCGATCAGAAGAGCCAACTCATTACGCTCTTCCTTGTTCAAATAGCCTTTCAAGTGACCCTGGCTGTGCATCAGGGCATTGGTGCGGTCTTTACGGCTGGCCAGATGGCCGAGAATTTCCATAATCTTGCCCCGCACTTCATAAGCAAATGCTTCCACCGGCATCGCCCGCGAATTAGAGACAAACTGACCCAAGGCTCGAGTCAGTGGCTGGCTGTGGGCCAGCAGCAAATACTTATACGCGGTGTAAAACTCAATCACCCTGGCTGGCCGCAGGTCGGTGGCTACATAGCGATACCAGGCATCGTAGGCAAAAACGCGGGTGAGAAAGTTCTCGCGTAAATCACTGGCATTCAGTCGCCCCACCTCTTCCATAGGCAAATGTGGAAAGTGCCGACGCAGGCGCGCAGCGAACAAGCCGGACTCATGGGCCAACACCCCAGTGCCATCCTCCTTGTAATGCGGTGTCGTGCGAACACCGCAGCTGGGGGATTTCTGCATCAGAATAAAGCCACGCAGATTTTCCACCTCGGGCACAAGCTGATCCGCATAGTCTTCCAGGGCCTCAGTAACATCCAGGCTGGGGTCTTCCCGGCCAACCGCACGCAGGCGATCACTCACAATCAGGTGAATAGGCGGTCTCGGCACTCCCATGCCAATGGCAACCTCCGGGCAGTAAGCCTGCAACTCGAAACAATTGCCCAGCAGTTGTGTACAGACTTTACTGTGCTTGTGGCTGCCGTTGTAACGCACGGGATCGCCCACAGCACAGCGGCTGATACCAACTGGAATTTTCTGAGGTAAGAGCTGGATATGCATAGTTACGCTGCACAGAGTCAGTTTGTATTCCTTTTTTATAGCCTCTCCCGATTAGTTATACAAGAGATTAGCTTGTACAACTTTTGGATTACAATCAAGTCTCATTGGCTGCTTGCGCACATACACACCACGGCTACAATGCAGGGCCGCATTTTTACCGCGCGGCAGGGCTGCGATTCTTTATCTCACCAGCTACCCCGGCAATTTGCGGCCTCTTCCTCCCCGAAAGTACGGATTAGCTCATGATTCCAGCATTGCGCGAAGTCGACGAGGTTCAGGCGCTCTATTTGCAGTTTTTGCAAGAGCTGACTGACGCGGGTTTCCGCGGCGACACCACACCCAGTTACGCCAGCCGCACCGTTTTGGCGACCGACAACTCTATTTACCAGGTTTTACCCCAGGCAGTGGTGTATCCGCGCAATAACCGCGATCTACAACTATTGGCGGAATTGGCTGAACGGGAGGAGTTTCACTCTGTGGTGCTCTCACCGAGAGGTGGCGGTACCGGCACCAACGGACAATCACTTACCGATGGCCTGGTGGTGGACATCTCCCGCCATATGAACCAGATCCTTGAGATCAATGTGGAAGAGCGCTGGGTGCGCGTGCAAGCCGGCGTTGTCAAAGACCAGCTTAATGCCGCACTGAAACCCCACGGCCTGTTTTTTGCTCCGGAACTCTCTACCAGCAATCGCGCCACCATCGGTGGCATGATCAATACGGATGCCTCCGGTCAGGGCTCCTGCGTTTACGGTAAGACCCGCGACCATGTCTTGGAACTGCACACGGTGCTGATGGGTGGGGAGCTGTGGCACTCCTCCGCCATAGGGGAAATCCAGCTACAGGAAATATGTGGAAAAGACAGCCGCGCTGCAAAAGTACATAAAACCTGTGACAAGATTGCCAGGGAAAAAGCCGAACTCATCGAGCAGAAATTTCCCAAACTCAATCGCTGTCTCACTGGCTACGACCTGGCCCATATCCGTGAAGGCGATCACTTTAATCTCAACAGTGTGCTGTGCGGTTCCGAAGGCACTCTCGGATTTATTGCTGAAGCCAAGCTCAACCTGCTTCCCATCCCCAAGTGCGTGGCATTGGTCAACTTAAAATACGACCACTTCCAGGAAGCGCTGCGCGATGCCAAGGATCTGATGGGCGCAGGCCCCATGTCGATCGAAACGGTGGACAGCAAAGTACTACAGCTGGCTATGGAAGATATCGTCTGGCACAGCGTCAGCGAGTTTTTCCCCGCTGAGGATCGCCCGGTCAAGGGTATCAACCTGGTGGAGTACGCTGCAGATACCGAGGAGGAACTGGAAAAAGCTCTTAAGCAATTTATTGCACATGTCGAGGCTACCATCGGCCAGCCAGGCAAGAGCTTCGGCTATTCCATCGCTCGCGGCCATGCCGAGGTGAATCGCATCTGGGCCATGCGTAAACGCGCGGTGGGTTTATTGGGTAACGCCCAGGGGGAAAAGCGCCCGATACCCTTTGTCGAAGACACCGCTGTGCCGCCAGAAAACCTGGCGGACTTTATTGCCGAATTCCGCGCAGTGCTGGATGAAGCCGGCCTCGACTACGGTATGTTCGGACATGTAGATGCCGGTGTATTACATGTGCGCCCGGCAATCGATATGAAAGATCCCCAGCAGGCCGCACAAATTCGCCCCATCACCGATCGCGTAGTAGCACTGACGCAAAAATATAAAGGACTGCTGTGGGGAGAACACGGCAAAGGCGTTCGCTCAGAATATGCCCCGGAATTTTTTGGCGAGCTGTATCCCGAACTGCAAAACATTAAATCCGCTTTCGATCCGCGCAACCAACTAAACCCCGGCAAAATTGCCACACCCAATGACAGTGCCAGCCTGCTGAAAATTGATGCCGTGCGCACACGCGGTGAGCACGACCGGCAGATTCCCGCGCAAGTATGGGAGGGATACGACGAGGGCGTGCACTGCAACGGCAACGGTGCCTGTTTTAACTGGAATCCAGACGATGCCATGTGCCCTTCCTATAAAGCCACGCGTAACCGGATTCATTCCCCCAAGGGGCGCGCTTCGCTGATGCGGGAGTGGCTGCGCCTTTTGAGCAAACACGATGTAGACGCGGTGGCCAGCGCGCGTAAATACCGCGAGCGCTCCTTTTTTGTCGGCCTGCCCAAGCGCTTTATAAACACCCTGGCAAAAACCCGCGGGGAGTACGATTTCAATCACGAAGTTAACGAAGCCATGCAGGGCTGCCTCGCCTGTAAATCCTGTGTAGGGCAGTGCCCCATTCGCGTGGATGTGCCGGAATTTCGCAGCAAGTTTCTGGAGCTTTATTACAGCCGCTATTTGCGTCCGCTTAAGGATTACGCCGTGGGCGGGCTGGAATTCATGATGCCGCACCTGGCAAAACTGCCGCAGCTGTACAACTGGCCGCTAAGGCTAAAACCTGTGTCTTTTTTGATGGAGCGTGTTTTCGGCATGGTGGACAGCCCACAGCTCTCGCAGAGAAGCCTGCAGGCCAGCATGAAAGAACTGGGAGTCCCCACCGCCACGAAAGCCTGCTTGGAGACTCTGGGGCCTTCCCAGCGCAGCCGTGCGGTCATCATCGTGCAGGATGCCTTCACCAGCTATTTTGATGCCGAGGTGGTGGCGGACATCCTGCGTCTGCTCAAGCAATTGGACTTTGTGCCGATTCTCGCCCCCTATCGAGCCAACGGCAAACCCCTGCATGTCCATGGATTCCTGCGTCAGTTCGAGCGGGTTGCCGAAGGCAATAGCGAGATGCTCAACAACCTGGCGGAGAGTGGTATCCCCCTCGTGGGAATCGACCCCTCTATGACACTCACTTACCGTTCTGAATACAAAAAACTCCTAGGGGAGCGCGCACCAAAAGTGCAGTTGCTACAGGAGTGGTTGGCCCAGCAGGAGGAGCACCTACAGCAGCAACGTGCGCGGATAAAGCCCGGCAGCTTCCAACTGTTGCCGCACTGCACCGAGCAAACCAATGCCACTGCTTCGCTGAAAGACTGGCAAACCGTGTTCTCTGCTCTGGGCCTGGAACTAGAGGGTGAGAACCTTGGCTGCTGCGGTATGGCCGGGACCTATGGCCACGAGGCTGCGCACAAGGAGACCTCACGGGTGATTTTCCAGCAATCCTGGGCACCCAAGCTCAATGGCGGAAAACACAACCAGCTCGCCACCGGTTACTCCTGTCGTTGCCAGGCCAGCCGCTTCGCAGGTGTTACTTTGCGCCATCCTCTTCAAGGGTTGCTGGCACAACTCGACATCTAGGGATTTACTGACGTATGGGGACCACAACCGTGGCCCCCAGCCGTCACTGGGCCAAGCGCGAAAATCCCTATGCATAAACCACTGCCCCATTTATACATCCTGTTTTACGCACTCTTCTGCCTGACCGCACTTCTCGCGGCTATATCTATCATTTCAGACGTACTCCCCAACAACGCCCAGCCCCACAGCACCAAATCTCACGGTGGAGACACTCTGGGCGCGATTGGCTGGGTCAATGAGGCCGAATCGCTAGCTCGCCAGGGTAATTTTGGCGACGCACTGCCTCTCTATGAAAAAGCGATTTCCGCCCTCAGCGACTACCCTTCCCAACAGCACACTCTGCGCTATCGCTACGGCATAGTGCTAAATGCACTGGGAGCTAAATCGAGGCCAGACCTCTATCCACTGGCGCGAGCACAGTTTCAGTCAGTTTTGCGCTACCTGGATTCCGGAGCGCAATTGCCCCACTCCAGCGCCAGGGTGCGCTCGGCACTGGCACACACCTATCACCGCCAGGCAGCCAGCGAAGAGTTGACTACACAGCGCGAATACCTGCTTAGTACCGCATACCTTCTGTATAAAAGTGCCCTGGAAGGCCTCCTCAATCAGGAGGAGTGGCACAACCTCTCTATTACTTATTTCAACCTCGGGCAGGTTTGCGAGTGGCAGGGCAACCTTGAAGAGGCCATTCACTGGCTGGAGAAAGCGGTGCAACTGGATTTGCAGTACAAGTTACCCGATTTGGAGGAGGATAGTGACTATTTGGCCGCTCTCCGTCAGCAGGTAGAACCGGTGCAGCAAAACCGGGAAACCACCCTCTAGGGCTCAGTTTTTCTCTATTTTTTCACCTAAAGATAAATGACGATGCAGTTTTATCGCCTGAGCACCCACATTTTCAGCGAATCAGACCATTTTGGCGGAATGGTCACAAAAAGTTTCAGGGAAATTTTTTACTTTTTGAGCACTGATTAGAAAACCGGTCCGAGTGTATATCTGGCAGCCGTAGGATGACATCGCTGTCAGTACAATTTCCCCACTAAAAATGACTTTCCAGCTATGAAAATTAAAATAAATTTTTAATCTCTAAATAAGAATAAATAAAAGATAAAAACCTTACTTTTTAATCATTTTGGGTTTATCAGTTTTCTCCTCAAGCAATAACCTGCTGTTTTTCAGAGCCATTTGTCGCGAAATAAGAAAAAGTTGCCTCCGCCTAAATCGCCAGTAATATAGCCAGCGTTGATTAAATATTGATCAGCTATTTCCAAAAACACTTGGAAATTTCGCAAGCACCTTTTGGCTTGTGACCATTTGATTCCTGGAGGTAATGGGACATCATGAAACAGACTCTGCGTAACACTGCTTTTTTCATCGCCGCCCTGCTTGCTATTGGTGTGAGTGTCAATGCATCGGCAGCTCTTAAGAAAACCATGGTCGTAGACGCGACCGCTTATAACTCGGTACCCGGCCAGACAGATAGCGACCCCTGGGTAGCAGCCTGGAACAACCGTCTGCGTCCCGGAGACAAAATCATCGCCGTTTCACGTGACTTGGAAAAGCACGGTCTGACCAACGGTGCCAAAGTAAAGATTGAAGGTCTGCCCGGTACTTACACTGTGCGTGACCGCATGAACAAACGTTTCACCAACCGTATTGATGTGTGGATGGAAAAAGATATCCGTAAGGCCCGCGCCTGGGGTAAGAAAAAGCTGAAAATCGTCTTCGAGCCGGTAAAGTAAAGCAGAACTGTTTTTAACAACCCTTTGATTTCAACGACCCTTTTGGCCCCGCCCTCCAGCGGGGTTTTTTTATTTTATTCTTTGAGTCATTTTAAAAATCTCAAGACAGTTGACCACCCTTTGCTTTGAGTCAACAGCTACTCTCGGAAAGAGATCAAGAAATACAATGAAACCCACATCACTTTGCGCATGCAGCCTTTTATAGACTCGCAATCGGTATTTCTACCTTCTTATTTCTATCTTCTCGTATTTCTTTTAGGGCTCTGAATCCAAATATTCAGTCTTAGGCAGGTTAGTATCTCCAACCATTACTGAAAATTATTTACCGCTAAGGCTCGATTTCCATTAAAGCCCCTGGCAATTCCTTGCAGTCCGCACTCTCCAGTTGGAAAACGCTTGGCTGTTGTCCCTCTACGTAACGATGCTCCAGTCCCTCATCGCCGAGCAGAATCAGATATTCAGATTGGACCCAAGTATCTCCCGAGCGATACTCCGTGAGCCATAAAAGGGAGGGCTGCCCTTCATAGCAGTGGCCATAGAACATGCGGGTTTTTTCCACCAATTTTTTCGTCATATAGTCCAGGTACTTACCCGGATAGGTATAACGATCGTCCTCAGCACCTGTCTGGTCAGTACCCTCTACTTCACCGTGCCTGGCTATACGCCGTATATAAATTGCGAGATTTTCATCGCAATCAATACAGTGACGCCCCGCCATAATGGCGTAACCGTGTAGTTTTGCGATTAGGCGGACTTCCTTGAGATCCGTTTGAATTTGCTGCTGGCTGGATATCACCAGGGGATCGGCGCAGAGGGAAAAAGGCAGGATCTGCAGGCAGATCACGGTTAAAAAGCCGCGTACTATCATGGGTGAGGCAACCGCTGCTTGGGTAGCACCGCCGGAGACAAAAGCTCCACAGTTGCCTCGCGACGGCGCTGTGATTGGGGTGTGCTGTCACACAGTCGCGATTCCCTTCACCATAACCATAGCAGTTACTGGCAGATTGGAAGAACAATCAATAACCAGCAATAGCCACTAGCGTCTTAGAGCGTGGAAAGATTGGGCGCAGGAGGGCAGAGCCCCAATCGCCCGCCCATAGTAAGCGCTCCCTTGGGGCCAGCTATCTTACCAGCTGCCATCCACTTCCTGCACAGGGCCTACAAAGGTGGAAATCCCCTCTTCCCGCAGGGCGTCCAGGGCTTCCTCTAAGGCTTCCTGCTCCGTCTCGAAGGCATCCTCCCACACGGTGGAATTATTGTTCTCGTCGACAATTTCGAGTAGCCAGCCACCCTCGCCATCTTCGTATATATCGATCTGCACAGATACATCGCCCTCGCGGTAGATCTGGCTCAACTCCGACTCTTTCGGTGCAAATTCTTCGCCCATGGGGTTCACCTCGCTATGACCCTGAAATTTCGGCCAGAACTTTGACAAGTTGCGGCTTCCCGGTCAACAAATATTGTTGTGCCGGGGCAACAGCTGGAGTGCTTGCTAAATGTACGACAAGCTGTTTTTTTTGCGATAAAATGCGCGGCGATTTTTTCTGCCCCGGATTTACGCTCCGGACTGCATTTAAGGAAGTTCCATGAATCAATATGTTGTCTGCGCACTCTACAAGTTCGTCACTTTGGAGGACTTCGAGTCTCTGCGCGCCCCCCTGCTTGAAGTCATGCTGAAAAACCAGGTACGCGGCACCCTGCTCCTGGCCAAAGAAGGCATTAACGGTACCGTTGCCGGTTCCCGGGAAGGCATCGACACCCTGCTCGCTTACCTGAAATCAGATGAACGACTCGCCGAACTGGATTACAAAGAATCCTACACCGGTGAGATGCCTTTCTTGCGCAGCAAGGTCAAGCTGAAGCGGGAAATTGTCACCATGGGTGTGGAAGGCATTGACCCCCGACGTGTGGTTGGCACCTACGTCAAACCCAAGGACTGGAACGCCCTGATCAGCGACCCTGAAGTCACTGTTGTGGACACCCGCAACGACTACGAATTCCAGGTCGGCACCTTCAAAGACTCCATCAACCCAAATACCGAAACCTTCCGCGAGTTCCCCCAATACGTCAAAGAGAACCTGGATCCGGCCAAACATAAAAAAGTTGCCATGTTCTGCACTGGTGGAATCCGTTGCGAGAAGTCCACCGCCTATATGAAGGAGCAGGGCTTCGAAGAGGTTTACCACCTGCACGGCGGTATTCTCAAGTACCTGGAAGAAGTCCCCAAAGAGGAATCTCTGTGGGAGGGCGAGTGCTTCGTTTTCGACGAGCGTGTTACCGTCAACCACGACCTGGAGCGCGGCCAGTACGACCAATGCAACGCCTGTCGCATGCCAATCACCGTGGAAGACCAGCAATCCGAGCAGTTCGAACAGGGGGTCAGCTGTCCTCACTGTTACGACAAAGTGAGCGACGCGGACCGCCACCGTTTCCGCGAACGGGAAAAGCAGATCCAGCTAGCCAAAAAGCGCGGAGAGAAACATATGGGCCAGGATGCCCGCGAGACGACTGTCGCCAAGCGTCTTCAGAAGAAAGAAGAGCGCCGCCGCCAGGCAGAGGCCGAACAGGCCAAAGCCCAGTAGGTTTAATACTCAGCGCAGCAGAGGTCTGGGGGAACCCTTGGTTTGGGTGAGCCAGGCCTCAGCCTCGGCCTCGGCAACAAATTCTCGCGAACTGTGCCGACACAAGCAGGTTCCATCAGACGCCAGCGGTGAAGTACAGCGATTGCGAGGGTGTAAAACCGCAATATATGCACGCCGCAATACCGGATGCTCTGCAATAAAGCTGGTGAACTGCCGCTGCTCCTCCAGCGTGACACTGGCGCGGGCATAGCGCATATCCAATAGCACCCGCAGTGGTACGCGGTGGCGGTATTTTTCTACCAGCCGGGCAGCGGCCTCCATTTTTTCTGCAAATCCTACGGGGCCATAAAATAATACCCGTGCTATGCCCCCTATCGGTCGATAGCTAATATTAAAATTCATGGATGAAAGCACTCGCGCTTTTGTCTTTGTTATTTTTATCGACTACAGCTACTGCAATGCCCGATAGATGCCCTGCCTGCGGCCAGATACAAGGCGGCCATCACAGGTTGCACACTCCCGAAAAGATTTATTCTCGACACTGGCGGTTTGTACCAAGTTGCCGAGCATTGACCACGGGTGGTCCGCCACACCAAACCCCATAAATTACCATTGGCATTCAGGCCGATGGGGTTCCTCTGCCAAAAAATGAAAACCACATAATTATCTTGACGATCACCAAGGAAAATACAGCATAAATACTTTCTTTTTTTTGTGGCAATGGCTGAGTTTAAGCAGTTACAAGAAAAACCGTCACTGATATCTTCAGCATATACAGGGTCTGTTAAATAAATACTAATACCCTAACGATTAACTCATCAAAATTCCTGTACGGGCTAGCAGCCCAGAACAAAGCCCCTGCAAGCACAAAATTGCAATAAATAAAGTAAGTCGAGACTCTTTACTGCAAGACAGTATTTCTAGCCTTTATTAAAAAACATTATTAATAAGTCTTTTTATGAGTCTTGATAAAGAAGAGATAAGCCGGTGTTTGGCTCCGGCTTATCAGTATTGAGCGCCCAATAAAAAAGAAATTTTACAGGGGCGCTCGAAGGGGTCCAATATAAGGATTTCTAACCCAACAAAAAACCACAAAGAAATAAAAATTTAGTGCTTTGTGATGGATATCGCGGTTGGGCTCAACTAATTTCGATTTCCGGCAATTCCTCGTCACTGCTGGCATTCAACCAAACCTGAGCCGCGGCTTTACGGGCAATTTCACGGTAGAAACCGGCAATTTCGCCATCCGGGTCTGCGGTCACACTGGGGTGGCCACTATCGATATCCGCGCGGATTTTTTGTGCCAGGGGTAACTCTCCCAGCAGGTGGGTATCATATTCCTCTGCGATACGCTCGCCGCCGCCAGAACCAAAAATTGGTTCGCTGTGGCCGCACTTGGAGCAGGTGTGAAGCGCCATGTTCTCAACGATACCGAGCACAGGTACCGATACCTTGCGGAACATCTCCACTCCCTTGATCGCATCCTTCAAGGCCAGATCCTGAGGCGTAGTGACGATCACCGCCCCGGCCAGAGTGGTTTTTTGTGCCAGGGTCAGCTGGATATCTCCGGTGCCGGGGGGCATATCCACTATCAAATAATCCAGTTCTTCCTTGGCATCACACCAGAGCGTTTGTGTAAGGATCTGATTGAGTGCACCACTGGCCATAGGGCCGCGCCAGACTGCCGGGGTATCTTCTGTCATTAGATATCCCAGCGACATTGTCTCGATACCCAGCGCATCCACGGGCACGAAGAATTTCTGTTCCTTTACATGGGGGCGAACCCCTTCGGTGCCAAGCATGGTAGGCAGGCTGGGGCCGTAGATATCTGCGTCGAGCAGCCCGACTCGCGCGCCCTCTGCCGCCAGTGCCAGAGCCAGGTTCACCGCGGTAGTGGACTTGCCTACACCGCCCTTACCGGAGGCCACGGCAACAATATTTTTCACGCCACGCAATGACTCCGTGGCATTGGCCGAAGAGGTCGCGGGGATATCGCTAAACAGTTCAAATTGCAGCGTACTACCTGCCAGGGGACCGCTCTTCATCAGGGGTTCGCAAGCGTCTGTGACCCACTTGCGCCACAGCGCTTCCTGGCTCGCACAGGGGTAACCGAGGGTAATACCGATCAACACGGTATCGCTCTCGTAGCCCACTTCAATATCCGCATCCAGCTCATCCAGAGGCAGGCCGCTGGCCGGGTCCTGCAACTGACCAAGGCACTCCGCCAGGCGTTCAAGTTCGGCCTGCACTTCCTCTGATAACTCTTCATGATCGTGGTGATGATCGCTCACGGTATCTCCCTTTTGGTGCTTCTTGTCAGAAACGCATTGTGTCGGATGAAGCGGCCCAGCGCCAGCGACTGGATCAATCCAGTCACTTTCTCGCTCGGCGTATTCCATGCCTCCCCGGCATAGCACAAATCTGCTATATTTCGCCGTCTTTTGACGATCTCCGGCCACTCCAGCGGAGCCTCCGGCCGCAACCCACAGCGATGGAAAAACCGATGCCCGATACGCGCAAAATCCTAGTCACCAGCGCACTCCCCTACGCCAATGGCTCCCTGCACCTGGGCCACATACTCGAATATATCCAGACCGATATCTGGGCGCGTTTTCAGCGCTCCCGCGGTAACGACTGCCTGTACATCTGCGCCGATGATGCACACGGCACCGCAATCATGCTCAAAGCCGAACAGCTGGGCCTGACACCGGAGCAACATATCGCCAATATGCAGGCGGAGCACGAGCGGGATTTCGCCGATTTCCTGATTGGCGTGGACAACTACCACTCCACCCATTCGGAGGAAAACCGCGAGTTGTCCGCTATGATCTACCGCCGCCTCAGCGACAACGGCCATATCGCCTCGCGCACCATCACCCAGGCCTTCGACCCGGAGAAGCAACTGTTCCTGGCGGACCGCTATATCCAAGGCACCTGCCCTCGCTGCAGTACTCCCGATCAGTACGGTGACAACTGCGAAGCCTGTGGCGCCACTTACAGCCCCACGGAGCTGATCGATCCGGTATCCGCCATCTCCGGTGCCACCCCGGTGGAAAAAGAGTCCGAGCACTTCTTCTTCACTCTGCCGGCCTTTACCGAGTTCCTTCGCAACTGGACCCGCTCCGGCACCTTGCAGGATGAGGTGGCGAACAAGCTGGCCGAATGGCTCGAAGAGGGACTGCAGGAATGGGATATTTCCCGCGATGCCCCCTATTTCGGTTTTGAAATCCCTGACGCACCGGGCAAATATTTCTATGTATGGCTAGATGCACCCATCGGCTATATGGCCAGTCTGAAAAACTACTGTGACAAAAATGGTAGCGACTGGCTGGATTACTGGAAAAAAGACAGCGACGCTGAGGTGTACCACTTTATCGGCAAGGACATTGTCAATTTCCACGCCCTGTTCTGGCCTGCCATGCTGGACTCCGCCGATTTCCGCACCCCCAACAAGGTGTGCGTACACGGCTTCCTCACCGTTAACGGTAAGAAAATGTCCAAATCCCGTGGCACCTTTATCAATGCCCGCAACTACCTGGATCACCTGAGCCCGGAGTATCTGCGCTATTACTTCGCCGCCAAACTGACCGCCGGCGTGGATGACCTCGACCTCAATCTCGATGACTTTATCGCCAAGGTAAATTCCGACCTGGTAGGCAAGGTCGTCAATATCGCTTCGCGCACCGCCAAGTTTGTCAGTAAGGCCGGCGGCAAGCTCGCCACCGAACTGGCCGATGAACAGCTGTGGAACCAGTTTGTCGAGGCCGCACCGCGTATTGCCGATTACTACGAGCAACGCGAATACGCGCGTGCGATGCGCGATATTATGGCCCTGGCCGATGCCGCCAACGCCTGGATCGCCGATAAGGCGCCCTGGTCTCTGGCCAAGCAGGAGGGCACAGAAGCCGAGGTTCTGGCGATCTGCTCCCAAGGTGTGAATATGTTCCGCGCGCTGATCACTTGGCTCGCGCCGGTACTGCCCAACACCGCGCAAAAAGCAGCGGAATTCCTCAACGTCGAATTGGATTGGACCCAGGCCACCACCCCCTTGGCTGGCCACGAGATCAACAAGTTCAAGCCACTGCTGCAACGGGTGGAAAAAACCCAGGTAGATGCCGTGATGGAAGCCGCACAGGAGTCTCTGGCACAGCTGCAGGCCGAGACCAAAGCGGCCAGTGGCCCGCTGGCGGAAGACCCCATTGCCGAACAGATCCAGTTCGACGATTTCGCCAAAGTGGATTTGCGTATCGCCCTGATCGCCAAGGCGGAACACGTCGAAGGCGCCGGTAAACTGCTGCGTTTGACTTTGGACCTGGGTGGCGAGACCCGCCAGGTATTTGCCGGTATCAAGAGCGCTTATGCGCCGGAAGACCTGGTGGGTAAGCACACCGTGATGGTCGCTAACCTGGCACCGCGCAAAATGCGTTTTGGCGTGAGTGAAGGCATGGTGCTGGCCGCTGGCCCCGGCGGTAAAGACCTGTGGATTCTAGAGCCCCACCAAGGCGCCAAACCCGGTATGCGTGTGATGTGAGAATAATTGGGGTGGGCGCGGCCCACCCTAGCGAAACGACACCGCAATCAAGCCGGCGCACACCAACCCCACCCCTAACAGCTGGGGCCTGTGTGCCGGCTCTCCCAGCAGCCAGATAGCAAACCCTACTCCCAGTGGAATACTGAGCTGGCGCAGAGCCACCACGTAACTCACATTTTCCGTCATCGCCATTGCCAACAGCACCAGTCCATAAGTCGCGCCCATCATCAGACCGGTCAAAACCCCCAACTTCAAATCTCCAAGAGACGTTAACAATTGCCCGCGCCCCGCTCGGCTTAAACATCCACACAGTAGCCACAGCCCAGAGACAAAAAACTGCATGCCCAAGTAGCCATAAGCCATCATCGGAGGTGTTACCGCCCCATCTAAGGCTTCCTCCAAAAAAAGCAGTGCTCCCTTATCCGCCAGCGAATATCCCACCGTGCCGAGTGCCGCCACCAAAGCCCAGGCACAGTCCGCTCTCCAGTACACACTCCAATGCCACTGACGGAAATAAACCAGTGGCACTAATAGGCAGCCGATCGTCACCAATAACATGCCCAGCCAAGCGAGCCAGGGCAGTGCCTGTCCCAACAGCGCTGTTGCCAGCGCCACAAGGAGTACCGGCAAGGCGCGCGCGATGGGATAAACCAGGCCGATATCGGCGCGCTGATAAGCTAACGCCAGACCGCCCATATAAATCATCTGAAAAAAACCGCTGACCAGTAAGAGCAGCCAAAAAGCGCGCGGCAACGCATCCGCCTGTGAGAGCACCCAAAAGCAGAGGGGGAGGAGTAGTAGGCCCACACTGAGTGTGGCGATACAAAAAAAAGCCGGGGAAGGTGTGCGGGATTTTCCCAGTAAATTCCAACCCGCGTGAAGAAATGCCGAGATTAAAACCAGAGATGCTGCAGTTAACGATATTCCCATATAGGCCCTCTTCATTTGCGACAGAAAGGCCCGAAAACTAACCGTAGCCAACTATGCGAGGTCTGCCGCCAACGCCTGAAAGCCATTGCATTTGGCGACCGCTACCGTAGCATGCCGCTATCTCACACAGGAAAGCGAGGAAATTCCATGCGCGGCGTATTTCTGGACGCAATGACCATGAAGCTTGGGGAATTGGACACACAGACCCTAATAAACAGTCTAGACCACTGGGATTTCTACGAAACCACCTCTGCAAAACAGACCGCCGAACGCATCGCCGATGCGGAAGTCGTCATTACCAATAAAGTGATTTTGGACCGCGCGCTCTTGGAGCAGGCCAACTCACTCAAACTGATCTGTGTCTGCGCCACCGGCACCAATAACATTGACCTGGAAGCTGCACAGGATTTGAATATTTCTGTGCGCAATGTGCAGGGATACGCCGGCGCCTCTGTACCACAGCACACCCTGGCATTAATTCTCGCTCTCGCCTCCCGTTGGCATCACTATCACCAGGACGTGATGGCTGGCCGTTGGAGTCAGTCGGAAATTTTCTGTCTACTGGATCATCCAGTGGTGGAATTGGCCGGGAAAACCCTGGGAATTATTGGTTACGGTGAGTTGGGGCAAAGAGTTGCCAAACTGGGGGAAGCCCTGGATATGCGCGTTTTAATCGCGGAGTCTTTCAGCGGGGAAAAACATCCAGGCCGGGTGCCATTGACACAATTGAAAAAGGCATCCGATGTTATCAGCCTGCACTGCCCTCTCACGGCACAAACCGAAAAGTTAATCGATCGCGATTTTATCGCCACCATGAAGCCCGGCGCTCTATTGGTAAACACCGCGCGGGGTGCTCTCGTGGATGAGGAAGCCGTGGCCGATGCCCTGCGCAGCGAAAAACTCGGCGGTGTCGCACTGGATGTACTGAGTGAGGAGCCCCCACCGGCGAGTCATCCATTACTGGCCAATGATATTCCCAACCTAATTATCACCCCACACAATGCCTGGATCAGTCGCGAGAGCCGCCAGCGCCTGTTAGGTGGCGTTGTAAAAAATATCGAGACCTGGAAGCGGGAACTCAGCCTATAAATGCAAAGATCCATTACCATGAAGTCCCTATCAATAATGATATAACTAAAGCCAGTAAAAGCGCCTAAAGGTTATTTTTAATTGCCTTAAAAAAGGGGCTAATGTTCCTGTGAATTGATCGCTGCGACTATAGAATTCTGCGGCAATCATCCCCTGAAAAGGAGCAACCCGATGGCAACTGCAAGATCTCCACATAACTCCAGCAGGGAAAAGCTGCAAAAGGCCTATAATCTCGCAGGAGAGGCCGCCTCCGATGCTGCTGAAAACTTGAGACAGAGAGCGAGATCTTCTGTTCAGGAACAGAGAAAGCGCGCTACAGAAGTTATGGAAAAAGCAGAGTCTTCCCTGCGGGAAAGACCGATCCTTGCGGTCGGCTGTGCTTTTGTGGTCGGCTGGGCGATCGCCAAGCTTTTCAAATAAAGCGTTTCCCGTTTTAACTGGTAAGGAAACCGCCGATGGGCAATGGAAAGAAGCGCCAGGGAGCCGATCAGAATCCCGACCCGGCCGCGCAACAGCGCGGACGGGACGGTTTCACTGAAACCGGTGAGGACAGTGACTCCGGCGGAGGTCTAGAGGAGGCTCTAGCCCGTGCCGAAGCCACCTTAACCTTATTGACCGCTTGGCTGGGTAACATTCAGCGATTGTTTCAGCTAGAGCTGGAAAGAACCCTGACCGTGGGAAAGCGGCTCATTTTCCTGCAGCTGATGCTGGTACCCCTCGGTACGGCACTACTCGTCAGTCTCTGTGGTGGCTTAGGTTTAATTGCCTACTATTTTAGCCAGTCGATATATATTGGATTTGCTGTATTTGTGCTGATACAAATCAGCCTTTTCCTCGGTGTACTGCTTTACCAGAAAAAGCTGCGCCCACTGCTGGGGTTTGAAGAAACCAAACGGCAGGTAAGGGAGGCCCTTCACGATGTCGCTGAGACAATTAAATAGGCAAATTTCACTCTGCTGCGTGGACGCTGAAAAACAGCGTCGCAGCGCATTGCGGCTATTCGATCAACAGCAACGGGATGTTAATCAGCAGCTGGGAAAAATCCCTTTACCGGCAATTATGGGCCTCGCTTTTGCCGCCGGGTTTATAGCCGAGAAACTCTGGCAACTGCCGCGCACATCGCAAATGATTCACCTGGCACTTTCTTTGCGCGGCTTTTAGATGAATGCACTAATTGATTTATGGGCGATTTGGCCAGCCACCTAGCTAGCCAACTGAACTGGGCAGCAAAGAGAACACAGCCACCTTCTTAATAATTATCCTCTTGCGTGATTTTGTCCTGGGTCTTCTCGTCAAAATCACTGGCATCGTGGCGCTCATGCAATTGCTCACTGGGGTCACCCCAGGTGCGGTTCACCATACGGCCACGCTGTACCGCCGGTCGCTGTGCAATTTCATCAGACCAGCGCACAAGGTGTTTGTAACTCTCGGCCTGCAGAAATTCGCTGGCATCGTAGGCCTCATTACGGATCAGTGCACCGTACCAGGGCCAGATGGCGATATCTGCAATGGTGTATTCGCGCCCAGCGATAAACTGGTGCTTAGCCAGTTGTCGGTCCAGTACATCCATCTGCCGTTTTACTTCCATGGCGAAACGATTGATCGGGTATTCGAGCTTCTCTGGCGCATAGGCATAGAAGTGACCGAAACCTCCACCGAGATAGGGCGCCGCCCCCATCTGCCAAAATAGCCAGTTGAGAGTCTCGGTACGCTGTTCCGGGGTGTGTGGCAGGAAGGCACCAAACTTCTCGCCCAAATACAGAAGAATGGAGCCGCTCTCAAAAACCCGTATTGGTGGGGTCGTGCTGTGATCCACCAACGCCGGGATTTTTGAGTTCGGGTTTATATCCACAAAACCGCTGCCAAACTGCTCGCCCTCGGTGATACGAATCAGATGGGCATCGTATTCCGCCCCTTCAAACCCCAGTGCCAGCAACTCTTCCAGCATGATCGTGGCCTTGGCGCCATTGGGCGTTGCCAGGGAATACAACTGCATCGGGTGTTTACCCTGGGGCAGTTCTTTGTCGTGGGTAGCCCCCGCTATGGGGCGGTTGATCTTGGCAAACTGCCCGCCACTTTCCGCATCCCACTTCCAAACCTTGGGCGGCGTATAGGGTTGATCCGGCATTACAAAGCTCCATCTGGTGTTATGGGTTTATCCAACAGAGATAAGGCCATATTCCCTCGGAGTAAAGGGGGCCGCCAAAAAATCAACAGAAACCTCCAACGGCTTCACGAAAGTCTCTAATCCCAACCCGCAAGCGCCAACTATTCTCAAAGCCATAGCCTGAGCGGTCGGGCGACGGGCGTCTCCGCTGCCAGAAGATCCGCCATCGAGTTGAAGGCCCCCCGCGTCTCACCCATAATACCGGCCCTGCGCGACATTCGACGGAGCCCAAGGCTGGAGCCACTCACCGGGGCGCCTCGACTCCGCCAAGGCACTCGCACTACTTTGTCCCTGGGCTTCAACCGGACCTGTTATGACCGAATTTGCAGTCATCCTGCTCAGCACCATCCTGGTCAACAACTACGTGTTGGTGCAGTTTCTCGGGCTGTGCCCCTTTATGGGCGTCTCCAATAAACTGGAGACCGCCGTGGGCATGGCTGGCGCCACGACTTTTGTGCTCACGCTGGCCTCTATCTGCTCCTACCTGGTGAATACCTATTTGCTCGAACCCTTTGGCATCGAGTATCTCCGCACCATCTCCTTTATTCTGGTGATCGCGGTAGTGGTGCAGTTCGCCCGGATGTTTATCGAAAAAACCAGCCCGCTGATGTACAAGGTACTGGGTGTTTTTCTGCCGCTGATTACCACTAACTGTGCGGTACTGGGCGTTGCGCTGCAAAACACTATGAAGGCCCATACATTTATGCAGTCCACCCTGTATGGCTTTGGCGCCGCCGTGGGCTTCTCCCTGGTATTAATTCTTTTTTCCTCCATGCGCGAGCGGCTGTTTGCTGCAGATGTGCCGTTGCCATTTCGCGGCGCCGCTATTGGCATGGTTACCGCGGGGCTGATGTCCCTGGCATTTATGGGCTTTAGCGGTCTGGTATAGGGTTGCATGATGCTGGACTGGATTTCTGAAATTTCCTACCCCCTGCTGGTACTCGGCGGTATGGCACTGGTGTTTGGCGCCTTGCTGGGTTTTGCCGCCATTCGTTTTAAGGTGGAGGGGGACCCCCTGGTGGAACAGGTGGATGCCCTGTTGCCGCAAACCCAGTGCGGACAGTGTGGCTATCCCGGCTGCCGCCCCTATGCCGAAGCGATTGTGCACGGCGACGCCATCAACAAGTGCCCTCCAGGTGGCCAGGCCACCATCAACGAGCTGGCCAACCTGCTGGATATGGAGCCCATGCCCCTGGATGCGGAGCATGGAGTCGAAGACGTAAAAAGAGTGGCCTTTATTCGCGAGGCCGAGTGCATTGGCTGCACCAAGTGCATCCAGGCCTGCCCGGTGGATGCCATCGCCGGCGCAGCCAAATATATGCACACCGTAATTTCCGACGAGTGCACCGGCTGTGATCTCTGCGTGGAGCCCTGCCCGGTGGACTGTATCGATATGGTACCTCTGGAAACGCCGCTGCAAGACTGGCACCCACAAAAGCCCGAGGACGGTATCCAGCTGATTGCCACCGACCGTCGCACCCAGCCAACAGATCAACGGGGAGGTGCAGTTTGAACCCCGAAAATGAAAACCAGGTAGCGCTGCAGGAAAAAGACCAACGGCGCGAAGCGGTAGAAGAGCGTCGCGCCGCTCGCGAGGCGCAACTGATTGCCAGTGAAAAGGCGCGGGAGTTGCGACCCAACGATTTCCACGGCGGCGTGCATCCACCAGAAAACAAGAAGCAGAGTACCGGCGAACCCATTGGCAGTGTTCCCCTGGCCGAGGACCTCATCGTGCCACTGTTGCAACACGGTGGCGCCACTGCACTGCCCCTGGTCAAGCTCGGTGATGACGTATTGAAGGGCCAAAAAATTGCCGAGGCAGATGGCCTAATCAGCTGCCCTGTGCACGCCCCCAGTTCCGGCAAAGTCGTCGCCATTGAGCCCTGCGCCGTCCCCCATCCCTCGGGGCTCGCCGAGGACAGTATCGTGATCCGCACCGACGGCGAGGATCGCTGGTGTGAACTGCAACCCTGTGAGGATTACACCCAGCTTTCTCCGGTTGAACTGCTGGAGAAAATTCGCGACTGTGGTATCGCCGGTATGGGCGGTGCGGGTTTCCCCACCGCGGTGAAGCTCGATCCCCACGGCGGGGCGGAAATAGACACCCTGATCATTAACGGCACCGAGTGCGAACCCTACATTACCGCCGACGATATGCTGATGCGCGAGCGCGCCGAAGAGATCATCGCCGGGGTTGGCATCATCTCTTATATTCTCGATGAGCCCGAGCGCGTGTTGATCGGGATTGAAGACAATAAGCCGCAGGCTATTGCCGCCATGCGCGAAGCTGCCAAGGGTAGCCGTTTTGATATCGTGGTATTTCCCACCAAGTACCCTTCTGGTGGTGAAAAGCAACTCATCCAGATTCTCACTGGCCGCGAGGTGCCCAACCAGGGTCTGCCGGCCAATGTCGGCATCGTCTGCCAGAACGTGGGTACCGCGAGGGCCATTTATCGCGCCGTTCACTTTGGTGAACCTCTAATCAGCCGGGTAACCACGGTGGTGGGGCAAGCCCTGGAGCACCAGCGCAATATCGAAGTGCCCATCGGCACCCCTATTCACCATATTCTCAAGCACCACGGTATCCACCGCGGCAAGATGCAAAAGGTAATTATTGGCGGCCCCATGATGGGTTACACCATCGACGATGAGCGCGCCCCTGTTGTCAAAACCACCAACTGCCTTTTGGTGCCCACCAACAAGGAACTGCCACCAGCACCGGTAGCCAAGGCCTGTATTCGCTGTGGTTACTGCGCCGAGGCCTGCCCCGCTTCACTGCTACCGCAACAGCTGTACTGGTATGCACGCGCCGATGAGCGCGAAAAGTTGCAAGCATATAACCTGTTCGACTGTATCGAATGCGGCGCCTGCTCCTATGTCTGCCCCAGTACCATTCCGCTGGTGCAGTATTACCGCGCCGCCAAAGGGGCAATACGCCTAGCGGAAGAGGAGAAAGAAAAATCCGATCGCGCCCGCGATCGCTTTGAGTTCCGCAAGCTTCGTCTGGAAAAGGCCGAGAAAGAAAAAGAGGCCAAGCGCGAGGCACGCCGCAAAGCCGCCGAACTGGCGCGGCAACAGCGCGAGCAGAGCCCCGAGTCCGAGGAAGCCAAAGAGAGTAAACAGCAGGCAGATATCGTCGCCGCGGCCCTGGCTCGAGTTAAATCCCGCCAGGAGGATCCCCAGCAGCTGCTCGCCCGTGCCCAGCGCACCTTCTCCAGCGCCGAAAGCCGTGTCGAACGCCTGCGCAGTAAACTGGAGGCCGCAGAAGATGGCCAGCGCGATCAGCTGGCGGCCCAACTGAAGGCCTCCGAGTTAAAGCTGCAAGAAGCCGAGCAAAAACTCACCCTGGCCAAGCGCCGTGCCGATCGCGATCCCGCCAGGGAACCCAGTCAGGAAGAGACCAGCGCTGCGGTGCGCGCCATCACCAAAGCCCGCGCCTCCGCAGAAGCCCGTTCTCAAATGAGCGATGCCGAGAGACTCGACGCAGATATCGAGGCACTGCAGAAGCGTCTCGGCAAAGCCGAGGCAAGGCTGCAAAAAGCCAAAAGTGAAAATGATGCCAACCTGGCGGCCTTTGAAACCGCCTTGAAAAAGCTGCAGAAAAAGTTGGAAGACAAGATGCGAGAGCAACAAGCCGCACAGGATGGTCACCAGTAATGTCCCTGATGCGAGCCACCTCCCCCCACGCCCGCTCCGGCGATAACACCGCCAAAGTCATGTTGCAGGTAGCGGCCGCCACCGCACCCGGTGTTCTGGCCATGGTGATTTATTTCGGCATCGGCGTGCTGATCAATATCACCCTATCCGTAATTACCGCACTGCTGTGCGAAGCCGCAATCATGAAACTGCGGGACAGGCCCGTCGCCTTTTACCTGCGAGACTACAGCGCCCTGGTCACGGCACTGTTACTGGGTATCGCCCTACCCCCATACTGCGCCTGGTGGCTGCCAGTCGTCGGCAGTGCCGTGGCCATAGTACTGGCCAAACAGCTGTATGGCGGCATGGGGTACAACCCTTTCAACCCGGCCATGGTGGGCTATGTGGTTTTGCTGATCAGTTTCCCGGTGGATATGACTCGCTGGGTTGGCGCAGCGGATGTGATCGGTGGCGCACCGGATATCGGCGAGGCGATCTCCCTGGTCTTCGGCAGTTACAATGTGGATGGTTTCACCCGCGCCACGCCGTTGGAAATCGTGCGCCTCAACGAGTCGGTGCTGCTGTCACAACTCTACGAGATGGAACCGGTTTTTAGTCAGGGCACTTTTGCCGGGGCCGGCTGGGAAACCATCAGTGTCGGATTCCTGCTGGGCGGGCTGTTTCTATTGTTTCGCGGCATTATCACCTGGCACGCGCCGGTAGCCATGCTCGCCACCCTCACACTGCTATCCCTGTTTTTCTACGACAGCGGCAGCTCCCTTTCCGAAGGCTCACCACTGCTGCACCTGTTCTCCGGCGCCACTATGTTCGGGGCCTTTTTCATTATCACCGACCCAGTCAGTGGCTGTACCAGCAATAAAGGACGCCTGATCTTTGGCGCCGGTGTTGGGCTCTTCACTTATATTATACGCGCTTGGGGCAGCTACCCGGATGCCGTGGCCTTCGCAGTACTGTTGATGAACTTTGCCGCGCCCACCATCGATAACTACACCCTGCCGCGCACCTATGGTCACAAGCGGGCGCGTCGCGCCACTGACCTGGAGGAGCACTGATGCTTAAGCAGTCTATGGCCTCCAATGCCGTCGTGCTGACCCTGTTCGCCCTGGTCACCGCTGGTACTCTGGCAGTCACCCAGATCACTACCCGGGAGCCCATTGAGCGGGCGATACGCGCGGCCTCGGCCAAGGCCCTGTTAGAAATTATCCCCCTGGACCGTCACAGCAATGACCTCCTTGTGGATACTTATCCAATTCCCAAAACCTACTGGAAACAGCTGGGACTTACCCAGGGTGGCGACATCAACTTGGCGCGTGGGCAAGACGGTAAAATTTCAGCGGTTATTGTGCCGGCTGTTGCCCCGGATGGTTACTCAGGCCCGATCAAGATGCTGGTGGGTGTAAACCGCGACGGCACCATCGCCGGTGTACGGGTGACCAGCCACAGTGAAACCCCGGGCCTCGGCGATAAAGTAGAGCTGAAGAAAAGCAATTGGATACTTCAGTTCGATGGCCTTTCACTGAAAAACCCTCCCTCTAATGAATGGAAGGTGCAAAAAGATGGCGGCGTCTTCGACCAGTTTACCGGCGCCACCATTACCCCACGCGCCGTGGTTGCAGAAGTGCACCAGGTACTGGAGTTTGTCGCCAAAAACCATCAGCAGATTTTTAATGCGCCGGTGTCCAAGCGAGCCGTGGAGGTGGAGAACCCCGAAGCGGAAAATACTGACGAGGCTCAGCCCAAAACGGAGCAGAATTGATGGCGACTCCCGGTTACGCAGAAATTACCCACAATGGGCTCTGGAAAAATAACGCCGCCCTGGTGCAACTGCTGGGACTCTGCCCCTTGTTGGCGGTTACCGGCTCCGTAGTCAACGCTATTGGCCTGGGGCTCGCCACCACCGGCGTGCTCACCTGTTCCAACCTGGCGGTCTCCATGGTGCGGCGACAGATGCCCGATACAGTACGGTTGCCAGCCTCGGTGATGATCATTGCCACCTTCGTCACCTGTGTCGAACTCTTGATGAAAGCTTTCACCTATGAGCTCTACCTGGTGCTGGGGATATTTATTCCATTGATTGTCACCAACTGCGCCATTCTCGGCCGCGCCGATGCCTTCGCCAGTAAAAACCCGGTGCTGCCGTCACTGGTGGATGGTTTTATGATGGGTGTTGGTTTTACGGCGGTATTGATTGCCATCGGCGCCGTACGGGAAATACTCGGCCAGGGCACCTTATTTTCGGATATGGATCTACTGCTGGGCCCCATGGCCAAAGACTGGAGTCTACAGCTGTTGGGAAATGATTATCCCGGCGTACTGGTGGCTGTGTTGCCGCCCGGTGCATTTTTGGTGGCAGGTCTGCTGATCGCAGCCAAAAATGCCATCGATGCAGGGATTGAGCGCCGTCGTAGCCAGCAAATCAAAATTGTGCCTGGCTCCAAACGAGTGCGTGTTACTGGAAAAATCTCTTAAAGCTACCCGGCTCAGGCTTCATTCTCCGCGACAATCAATAAGTGTAGCGAAAGCTATTCGATTGTCGCCGGTCCATATGCCAGGCAATTCCCATTTTCCGGTGATCTAAAGGCCTGTAATTGGCATATAAATCTTTATTATCTTATGCACACAATTGCCCCGGTAAATTATTGCACCAATATGAGGATATTCACGCAGAGGAACTACGCATAAAGCCTCTGACTGGTGCAATCTTCGTGTAATCAAATGTAATAGCTTTATTGCCTCTTTTTGAATTCGTTTGGCTAGAATGGCACGACCGAACAGCTTGCTAGAGCCATCGGAGCCAACACAAAAAGAACAGGGATACTGCTATGACTGTAGACAACGGAAAGTCTGATCTGGTCTATCACGGCCGCCGCGCACAGCGAGCCGACAGCCGCCTGCGCCGCAAGGCCATCCTGGAGGCCACCCTGCGACTGATCGTTAAAGAAGGGATTCGCGGTATTCGTCACCGCGCCGTAGCCCGCGAAGCCAATGTGCCGCTGGCAGCGACTACCTACTACTTTAAAGACCTCAACGACCTGATCAGTGATTCATTCACTTACTTCGTTGAGCAGGGGCTGGAGAGCACACGTCAACTTCAAGAAGAGAGTTTCAATGCGGCCCGCAACCTCTCCTCTCAAGAGCGCGCTTCGAGTAGTAGTCACAAACTGTTAGTCCAACAGCTAACCCGCTTTATTCTCACCCATGTTCGCAACCAAGCAGAAGATCGCGACCGCCGTTTGGTCGAATTGGCCTTCCGCAATGAGGCACTGCGCAACGAACAGCTGACGCGGGCGGTACGCATGTCAAACCATGCGAGAGAGTCCCTGATTCAGGAATTCTTCCATTTGCTGGGAGTAGTTGATCCAGAAGCCGCCGCACAAATCGCTCACGGCACTATTCTCAAACTGGAATATGAAATTTTAAACGGCTCCATTGCACTGGATTCCCCATTGCTTGAGCGCACAGTGACCATGATGGTTCGCGGCCTGATTCCCGCAACAGCCACTCAAGTTGCCGAGACCGCAGCCTACGGCTGAAAAATAAAGACTATCTCACAGGTTAGCGGCACGGTGCCAAAACACTTTGCCGCCTTTTCCTTTCAAAACTGACCTGATATAGCTCATCATGCTATGAGCAACTCCCTGACATAGCCGTCACCCACTGGCGCAGTAGATTCACTCCCTCTTCATGTACCAGGCTTCGTCCCAGCTCTGGCATCATCGCACCGGGATCAACGGACTCCACGCGAAAATTCAAGATGGAATGATCCGGCTCTCCCGGCACTATGGCAAAAACCCGTCCACCACTGCCAGTACCCGCTGCAACGGGGGGTTTACACAGCCCCATCCTACGCCAATCTGTTTCACCGTAATGAAGCATCAGCCCCGATGTATCCGCTGCACCGGCCGGGTTGTGGCAGTGACCACAGTTGATATCGAGGTAGGCGCGCGCCCTGTCTTCCAGCGGTTTTGAAATATCTGCATAACTGGGTTGGCTGGGCAGTGATGCCATCGCCGGGAGGCCGCGAAGATATCCCACTTTCTGCCAATACAATAATTGGTTTTCTGCGCCATCACGGTAGGAAAAATTTCTGTTCAAATGGCGTGTTCTCGGGCCAAGTGGCGAAATCTTCTTTCCGGTAAAGTTATCGGCATGGCAGCCGGCACACTGATTGGCATCGGGCACCACATAGGTAAATTCAGAAACATCGCCAGAGCTATTCACTAATTTAAAAGGAGTCGTGTCGCCAGCAATTTCATAGACTGCTTCAGTTTGTGCCGCATTCCAAATATAGGGGATAGCCTGCCAACCATCCTGACGCTTTACCAGCAGTCGAGTCTCAACCAAGTGCACAGCCTGCATATCCAGGGCTTCCCCCCTGCGCCCCTTCAAGTAGTCACGAGCAAAACTTTCCGTGCGCAGGACGGTATCTCCCTCCCCCCTGGGGTAGTAAAAAGTCTTGGTAAGTACCGTGCCTACCGGATAGTTAAAATGCTCCTCACCATACTCTGCCGAAGTGCCGGTGGGCATCCACACGGTTCGCAGTTTATGGGCATAGTCGGTAAAAAGCCCAGTATTTAAATCGTAAGGGAGTACTCCCGCATTGGGTATCAGTCCTCCATCGATAATATTGACCAGATTCCAGTCACTCAGCCTCTCAGGGATAGCATCCTCGGCAAATAAATTAACGGGGGAACGAGGCTTTTCACAGCCACTTAGAGCAACTATCACCGTGGTTACAAGGAGAAGAAAAGCGCCGGCCCAATATTTCCACTTATTCATCCTTCTCCTCCAAGACTGCCAAATGGTCACCCGCGCTCGTCTCTTCATCTGGCTGCTCAAAATCTAGAACAATCTCCGGCAACTTCTCCAGATGACACTGATGTGCAGAAATATCGGTGGAAATATTCTTATAATTATTCAGGAAGTCTATGTTTAAGATGCCTGTATCGGCATTATCGATACAAAGTTTCAGGTGTGTTGGCAAAACACCCTCGGACATTTTTTTAGCATCTACTACGCCATCCCAGAGAATATCGGGCAGACTGCCCCCCAATCCAAAGCGTGCAATTTTTAGCGCTTTCAGCTCGAGATGATCCGGTGATGCCCCCCCACCAACAAAGTGATTATTATAGATATAAATACCTTCCGGGTAGGGGTCAAAGTCCGCCTGGGTTGATTTATCACTGTAATAACCCGCAGTGAAATAGCTGCTCACCACGATGTTCGCGGTATCATTATCGGCGATTTTATTATCGAATATCTCAACCTGATCATTGGAGTTAATCACAATACCAGAACCCGCAGGAACTGCAGCTACGGGAGTGCCCTCATGCCCAAAATTTTCCACATTATTTTTAAATATTTGGTTGTTATAGATACGGGTGCTATGCCCTGGCTGAGGTAAATTCGGCATATTAAAGACTAAAATGCCACCAGTATTATTAGTTGCCACATTGCCATAAACATCGGCACCAATAGTATTTTCTATTTCTATACCAGCCACATTAAACTCGGCCCGATTATCACGCACGATCACATTGCGGGATTGCCCTACATAAATTCCAGCATCAGAGGCACCAATGGCGACTGAACCTTCAACCAAAGTATTTTGTGTCTGTACTGGATAAATTCCGTAGGCACCATTTTCCGTAGCCGGGCCATTCGTCCACTCAACGCGAATATTGCGGATGACAATATTTTCCCCCTCGTTGACTTTTAAAGCATCACCAACCGTGTCCTCTATTGCCAGGTCTTCAATCGTGAAGTTGTTAGCATTAACCAACAATCCTTCAGCCCCCTGAATTTGACTCTTAAATGAGAGGATAGATTTATCCATCCCCATACCTCGAATAGTGACATCATCAACATTGAGTGAAAGGCTGCGGTCAATTTGAAATTCCCCCTCGGGAATAACAATGGTATCGCCAGGTTTAGCGGCAATCAGCTGTCTCAACAATTGTTTCTGGAAGCTGATATCCGCAGTAGATGGATTTGATTGCGAGGCGCTTTCCTGGCCACAGGCGGAGGCTAGCAATAATGTGACGGCTACCCCCATGTAGGACAAGATCTTCATGGTTCACCCTTTGTTGGAATTGTTGTTAGTAGCTACTTTCGATAGCGATAGGTACGAATGTACCAATTAAGTCGCGCAAAAAAACTTGCTAAGCAAGCTTCTGCATACTATCCGACCCCTAGACACCCATCAAGACACTATTATTAATTACAAGACCGGATTACACGATAGGTTTTATGATTTGACACTTAATACAACCAAATACGTAATCTTTTTAAAGGTGTTATCTACATCCCTTGCCCTTTCGAGGAATCATTATTAATGATGGAATTTCGCAAGCTGCTATTGACGTCTTCTCTCTTTATGAGCAGTCAGGTTCTTGCTCAAGCCACCCTTCAGATTAAAATAGAAACTCCCGAGGGATCGCAATTCCATACCCAGCAAATACTAGAAGAAGCATCCTTAAAAAGTCCGTCCAAGTCTATTTCGGCGCAAACGCCCCCCGCTGAATACCAGGCAATCCGCTGTGACGGCCCCTGGGGAGCAGTAAAATATACCATCTCATTGTCCAGTGGACCGGGAATAAAAATTCTATATGGAGAGAATGCGCTTTATCTGCAAGTGCTAGAATATTCTGTTGACAGCAAAGACAGGTCTATTGAATCAATGGGCATACAGTGCATTGATACCCAACCCACTCAAATCATTAACGCAATTACAGAAATTGAATTAACTATCGATAAAGAAACCACCGAGAAGGTGGAGCTCAACAATGGCTACACCCTTGAGTACCACTATAAGCCTAGCTAAATTATTTATATCTTCTTAACCATTAAGAAATTCACCTATACTGCGGTATGCCTCTGCACATACTTCTTTAAGTAAGTCCTCAATATTTAAAAAACCGTGTATTACACCCTCAAAATGTAGATTTTTTGCAAATCCACCCGCAGATATTACTTTTTCACAGTAAATTTTTCCCTCATCAGATAAAGGACAAAACTCCGCGGTAATCACCAAGGTCCTAGGTAATCTCTCAGTGAAATCCATATACAATGGAGAGGCTACTTTTCTACACTGACCTTCCCTAAAGTACTTGTCAAAAAACCAGATACACTTATCCGCCTCCAGGAAATAGCCAGTACCATATTTCTGATAGGATGGGCATTCCGCGGTGTAATCAACACATGGATAAATAAGTACCTGCTTCTCGATCACAATGCCTTTATCAAACTGTGCCAGGTGAGACAAAGTGGCTGAGAGGGAACCGCCGGCAGAATCTCCAGCTACAGACAAAACCTTACGGCAGTGAATTTTTCTCCGAGCCAGGGTGGACCAAATCCCACGAGCTACAGCACAAGTATCTTCAACATTAGCCGGGTAAAGGTTTTCTGGTGCGAGACGGTACTCTGGGGCCACCACTATGTGCTGCGATGCAATAGCCATTTTTCGGCAAATAGGATCGTAGGCTTTTACACTATCAACCATATGGCCACCACCGTGAAGATATAAAAGCACTGGCAGTGTCAGATCTGGATTAGGATGAAATATCCTCACAGGCACAGTGTAATCCGACGAAAAAACCTCATCATCTATGACCCATTCAATATCTGGTATATCAGTAACGTACTCCCGAATCATCTCCTCAGAACTATCTCGAGAAGCAATAACACTAAAAGGACAATCTCTGGCTTTCTGCTCTAATAGCAACTCATTGCATTCTCTGAGGAATTCAGAGAGTTTCGGATTTATCTTTCCCAATTAGAGCCTCCAAAGAGCAACAGTCTCTCTTTAATTGTGCACACCTCAGAAATAGCACAACTTTCTTGAGACAATATTGAGTAAAGGAAAAACTGTGGGAGGAATGCCAGACGATCTAGGCAAGACCGGCTGGCATGCAACAGTAGCAGATCATAGAAATTAATCTGTTGAAGATTAATTCAATGGAAAACAGGAGCGGACACATAACTCCAAAACAACACCGTACCCACCATAATCATTACGGCGATAACCAGGGAGACTGTGATGATCGCGCTGGCAAATAAAAATCCGCGTTCCTCAGAAACCCCCATAACAATAGGAATGCCTAGGTACAGTAGATATACCGCATAAGCAACCGCCACTGTAGCCAGCAAAATATCCAACCATAACACCGGATAGATACCGGCTATACCCGCTAAAAATATTGGGGTAGCGGTAAATCCTGCCACAACAATGCCTTTCATTGGGTGCGTCTCTGCACCATAGGTCCTGGCCATCCAGTGGATAAAATACCCTATGGAGACTACCGCCAATACCATCGTACAGTAGAAAACCGCCACCAACTCCAAGGCGCTCTGCCCGGTTATTTTTACCGGATTTCCAGTACCAATACTCCAGCCAACCTGAGTAGTACCAAAATACCAGGCGATTGCAGGAAATAGCGCCAAAATAATAACGTAGGGAATTTGTCGGCGTAGTTTATTCTCAGGAAGGCTTCCGATCAGCTCCCACTGCTTGCGAGGTTGCAGCATAAGGCCGAACATATGGGTCAACATTCTGTTTTCCTCAGGTTCTGTGAAACTCTGAGTGCGGCCTATCTAGTCAAATTGATCTTGGAACTGCTGGTCAATATGAAGGTACCACCAAAAGGCCACCCACAAAGCTCCAGTGCGTTTCTTCTTGTTTCGATTTATTTGTAGGAGCAACAGTCGTTCAAGTCAACCGCAGAAAAGCAATTGGCGGGAATGCTTACATGCACGTTTCTCGCAGAAACATTTTTGATGCATAGGGTGATACCAAACAACCCCAGACTACCAGGTTACGTAAAATGAAAAAAAAGGCGGGGCAATATCGTTTGTTTTTTACCTAGTATTTGCCTACCAAGAAATAACCAGCCGCCGATTCGCAGCTGGCTATTTTTAATTATTTAACTTGGCTCAGAAGCACGCGGGTTCAACAGACTGCATCCAGTTAAATTGGTCTTCCGCCCGCCCTTCCTGAATATCCAAAAGCGCCTGACGCAGAGTTTCAGCTACAGGCCCCGGAGCCCGGTACAGTTCGTAACAATGCTCTTCATCACCAATAACACTAATTGGACTGATAATAGCAGCGGTGCCACAGGCAAAAGCCTCGGTACAACTCCCAGAGGCAATTTGGCTGAGTAACCTATCAATAGGGATGGATTCCTCTACGACTTGGTAGCCCAAACTTTTGGCGAGCTCTAATAATGAATAGCGCGTAATGCCCTCTAGGATTGAGCCGGTCAATGCGGGCGTATGCAGTTTTCCCTCGATCACCGCAAAGAAGTTCATGCCGGAGAGCTCGTCGATATGATTGCGATCAGCCGGGTTGAGCCACAGAGATTGATCGTAACCACGCTCCTTGAGCCGCCCAACGCTCAATAAGGAGGCGGCATAGTTACCCCCAACCTTGGCATCCCCCGTGCCTCCCACAGCGGCGCGTGCATCTTCACGCTCTACCCAGAGGCGCATACTTCCAGAGTGATAGGCCTCTGAAGGGCTCGCGATCACATAGAACTCATAAGAGGTGCTGGCAGACACGGTCAGGTCCGCCTGTGTACCGATCAGAAAAGGCCGCAAGTAAAGCGACTCACCGCTATTACCGGGTATCAGGTTGGCACAGTAGGCAGCGACAGTACGCACAGCATCAAGAAACAGGGACTCTGGCACCGGGGGCATACACAAGCGCTTGGCGGAATAGGCCATACGCTCAGCATTTTTCTCAGGACGGAACAGAGCGACACCACCTGCCTGTGTGCGATAGGCCTTCATGCCCTCAAAACACGATTGAGCATAGTGCAGCACCTTTGCTGCAGGATCTAAAGACAGGGGAGCATAGGGAATCAGTTCACCCTGGCTCCAGCAGCCATCCTGGCAGACGGCGCGAAACATCACAGGGGCCATTGCCGTCCCGAAACCCAACCTCTCTGGCATTTCATATCCACGCAGGCTCACGGCCACTTCGGGGTCGATATAGATGCTCACCGGCACTCTCCTCTCATTCGAATCGGCTGATTATGGCGCCTGTCGCTCAGCAATCCAAATGTGTTGACCACAGCCCCCACCGATTTAGCCTTTTTCACCTAATCAAACCCCACCTAATAGGATGATAATCCAGGTATTGCCGCCTCCGTCCTCCATCGCATAACTCAACAGGTGGTCACATAAATTTACTCTAAAAATTTTTGGCACTTACTTGCCGACCTTCGGCACCGCTATTTCTCCCCAGCTGCTAAACCAAAAGGGTGCTCGCAGGCATCCCGGTAACCAATTCACCGGTTGGTCGAAGTCTCCGTCACAAACCCTCTGATGACAGATGGTGCTGGCTATACTGTTTAATACGCAGCCAGGAGCGCAATATAAGCCTCCGGATGCGCCTTCTCTGATGGGCCTATGAGTAAAAAATGACACGGCTCCCAGAGTTGTAACAGAACCACATTTCAGGAGAGAGCTTCCACCGTATCTGCCGGCATTTCGGCGATCGGGCGGAGACGAGATCCACACACCCTGCGTGATGGCTAAGGCCTATTGCACAGCTGTGGGCAAAGTAAACCGGAATGGAAGTGGTTCAATCGTGACACAGATAGATACCTGCAATCGCCTTGCTATCGGCTTGATGTTTACAGCCACAGCACTGCTGTGTAACGGCGCCATTGCGGCAGATGACGCCACTGTGAGTCAGGACTCCAAGGCTCCTCCCCAGGCCTTTATTGAAGCCGCCTCCAAACCCCTGAAAAAAACCCGAAGACAGCTGCGCCCCTCAGAGGCTGTTGACTATTACCGCGAACGTATTGAGGACCTGGAAGCCGAGTACGGCGCCTATGGTGTTGGCATTGATGAACAGCTGTTAGGCCTGGCCACCGCGCTGCAAAAAGCCGGAGCGCACGAGGAAGCCGCGACTGAGTTTCGCCGCGCAATGCTGGTCAACAGAGTGAATGAGGGGCTCTATTCCCTCAGCCAAATTCCGATGATTGAGCGCCTGATTGAAAGCCAGATAGCCTTAAATCAATGGGAAGAGGCCAACGACAACCAACAGTATCTCTACTGGCTGTACGAAAAAAATTACGGCAAGAAAGATCCAAGAATGTTGCCCGTCATCAATAACCTGAGTCGTTGGCACCTACAATCCTATGTTGAGAAAAAAGGCGAGACCCTCGTCGAGCACCTGATCAGTGCCACCAAGCTCTATACCCTGGCGGTGGATATCATCACCAAAAATTTTGGCTCTAATGATCTGCGCCTGGTAGATGCACTGCGCGGATTAAAAGCCACGAATTACTATCTGGCCAATTACAAAGGAGAGCCCCAGGCACCGCTCGTCGTCAATACTAGCTTTGGTGGTGGCCCGGATATCAACCAGCGCAGTATGGTTGATCATTACCGAATGAAGAGTTTCAACACCGGTAAAAAGGCGATTACCCGAATCGTCGATGTCTACCAGCGAAATCCCCAATCACCTCCGGCCGCATCCGCAAAAGCAAAAGTTGAATTGGGCGACTGGTATATGATGTTTAACAAATGGCATTCCGCGCGTCGCACTTATGGCGAGGCTTATAAATCACTCTGGGATAACGGTGCCTCCAGCGATGAAATCGATGACATTTTTGGTCGTCCTATCGCGCTTCCGGCCCTCCCGATATTGGAATCGGAGAGCAAGGCCTTAGCCAACTCTCATATCACCGTTTCCTACGATGTCACAGCCTTTGGCAAAGCACGCAATATTAAAATTCTCAGAGCCTACCCATCCGATAAAGTGCAAATTCGATCCAAGGTACGAAAAATTCTTAAGCGTGCCAAATTCAGGCCGCGCTTCGAAGAGGGCGAAGCGGTAGAAACTCGCGGCATCGTTCAACGCTTTGTCTTTGATTGAGTATTTTTCTTTACCGCTACTGGCTGATGGTTGTGGAGAGCGCGCAAATAATCAAATAACAACTACTTTTAAATTTCCACACCAGCCATTTTCTGGGTAGCCAGGGAGCCGTAAAAATTTTTCCGCGGCCTCCGGCATAACGCCAAGCCCATTAGGAGAAAAGAGATGACAACTCGGAAAGCGGTACGAAAAAGTCACCGCCAGGGCATTAGCTGGCACACTCTGTTCTCTGCCACTGTGCTGGCCACAGCGATTGCTGGATGTAAGAGCCAGCAAACCCAGTCGCAACCGCCGGCAATGCCGACGATGCCCTCTTCCAGCTCCCAATCACAGTCACAGTCACAATCCCAGTCTCAGAGCAGCTCCTCATCCAGCAGCAGCTCTCAGAGCTCCAGCCAATCGCAATCTGCCAGTAGCAGTAGTGGGCAACCCGACAGCCGCTCTAAGAGTCAACCCAGCGCAAATATGCCAACAGCACAGAGGGAGTCTCAGCAAAATTCGGGGGCAGCTTCCAGTGACAATCAGCGCTCTTCCCGCGAGCGCTCACCGGGAGAAAATATGCCAACAGCAGATTCCCGCAGTCGCTCTCCCTCTTCCCCAGTCTATAGCGACTCACAGGAATCCCCGGATGAACGCCGTATGCCTCCCGACCCCTCCTCTGGACAGGATGGCACCCCGCCAGACGAGATCGACTTCTCCGAGGAGGAGCAAACCGCATCGGCTTCCAGCGCCTCATCGAGTAGCAGTAGTAGCAGCGCCGCCTCCAATAACTCGACCTCAAGCAGCAGTGCTTCCACAGGAGGACAGCCCAGTAACAGTTCCGCTCGCACTGGCAGCGCTCCTAACGAAGCGCCCAGCACCGCCGCAGAGAGAGTCGCGGAACTGGAAGGTCGCTTTGAATCCACCATGGTGAGCTACGATGGCATGATCCTTCGCGAACGTGATTACGTTCGCAACAGACCCGGTTCTGCAGGCAAAGAGTCTGAAGAGGAGGCAATGGACGAGGCACCACCGGGAGAATCGCTGGAAGACCTAATTGAATCTGCCGAAGCCGAAATCCCCGCCCCCCCGGGAAGCGGAGCTCCCAGTGGCGGTGGCCCCCAGCAAAACAATTCCAGCGGCCAAGTAACAGGCCCCGGCTTACCCACAAAAGGTCGCCAGGGAGAGTACAACCATACCGGCTCTCAGCCAGTGGTTCCCGCAGATATTCCAAACGGTACCGATGACGACGTAGTAGCGCGGCAAATCCGTGAAGCGGCTACCAGGGAAACCGATCCAGAATTACGGGAAAAGCTCTGGGAAGAATATCGAAAATATAAAAATGCGACGAAGTAGTTACAGAGGACGCATAGATGGCACTTTTAGCTCGAAACAACTACCGCTGTTTGCAGACTGTACGGCTCGCAATCATGACAACCGGGCTGCTACTCACACTGCTTAGCGGGTGTACCACAACCGAAGTGCGAACCACCGCTTTTACCCCCCTCACTATTGAGGACAAAAATATTGCGGAAGAGCGCCTGCTGGACGTCGGCGTTATCCAATTTGATCCAGGCATTGATACGGTTGAAGTTGACGAAGACACTTTGATCTTTCCCGAGTTGCGCCAAGCTGAATCCCGTTTTATGGCAGTTACCCTGGCAAACTCTTTGCAATCCAGTTTGGGGTGGGGTGCAGTAAGAGTGATTCCCTCTGCCCGCACCAATATTGATGTGACGGTTTCAGGAAGGATTATTCAATCCGACGGTGAAACTCTCACCATGGAAGTAACGGTTACCGATTCGCGCGGCCAACGCTGGTTTACCAAGGAGTATTCCGAATACGCCTCCCACTATGCCTATGATCGGAAGCACCCAACCGAAGGGGATGCCTTTCAGGGAATCTACAACCAGGTTTCCAATGACATGTTGAATTATCGGCAGGGGCTGTCCAACCAACAGATTGCCGAAATCCGCACTATTTCTGAAATGCGTTTCGCCAGAAGCTTTTCTCCCGAGGCTTTTACCCGCTATCTGCAGCAAAGCCAGGAGGGAATTTATTATCTGAGTGCCCTGCCCGCAGAAAATGATCCTATGCTCCAGCGGGTGCGAAAAATCCGCGAACGCGATTACCTGTTTGTGGACACACTTCAGGAATACTACGGAACCTTCGCCAAAACAATGGAGGTTCCCTACCAGGAGTGGCGCGCGCGCAGCTATGAAGAGGTCCGGCAAATGCGCGAGCTCAAACGCAAAGCCCGCAATCACACAATTATGGGGGCCGCAGCGATTATTGGCGGTATCGCCGCAGCTGGTGCCGGTGGCGGCAGCGCCCAGGCGGCGGGCCAGGTTGGCATTGGTGCCGGCGGCTACTTGATCAAGAGCGGTTTTGATCGTAGCGCCGATGCCAAGATGCACGTCGAAGCTTTACAGGAACTGGGAGATTCGATGGAAGCTGAGGTGGAACCACAAATTGTCGAGCTGGAAGACCGAACCGTAACCCTGAGCGGCACGGTAGAAAACCAGTATCGGCAGTGGCGGGAAATCTTAAAAGAAATTTATGAAGCGGAAACCGCTTCTTCCGAAACCAGCATATGAAATAGAAATGCTACCGAGGTAAACCGGTCAGATTTTAAACTTTAGTAAGCACCCAAGATCTTCGCAGGGTAACTGAATAAAACGGCGGAACCACTATGCAGCACCGCAATAACGCCAAGGAAGATTCAACCCCAATCGAGCCCGCAGAGTTTAGCTTTGGCGGCGAGGAAGCTCGAGTAAAAAAGAATTCCAGCCATCAAAAGGATATCCCGGGCAAGGAAAGCTCCTACTGGCCCTTTGTGTTGGGGGCCGTCATGCTCAGTGGCTTGGTGGGTGTTTTCTGGGGACTTCCCCAAGTTGTGCAGACTCCGAAATTACAGCCCGATAAAACCGCGGTTGCCAAAACAACAACCGCCCCTGATGAAAGCCCGGCTCAAGCATCACCCTATTCCGATGCCGAGATCATGCAGCAACGCAGGGATGTGCAAAAGATCCTGCAAGGTATTCTCGCAGTCAAAGAGGAATTAAAAGAACGCCAAGTAGAGCTATGGGCCTTCGAAGAATTTTATGCAGCTGAAGACTTGGCATTAAAAGCCGATAGTATTTATCGGAAAAGGCAATTTAAGCAGGCCCTGGAAAAATATCAGGAGTCTCTGCAGGCACTGGAAACATTGCGTGACAGTATTCCCGAGCGTATTGAGGCGCACCTTGCCGAAGGCAATCGCGCACTGAACGCTGGGGAAAGGGATTCCGCAATGACGGCGTTTGAACTGGTGCTCACAATCTCTAAAGATCACCCGAGAGGTCTAAGGGGTCGAGAACGGACCGATAAACTACCCATTGCCTGGTGGAGGCTCATTCAGGCTAAAGAGGCCTACTCAGCCTCCGACCTGGACCAAGCCAAGTCTTCCCTGAAAAAATCACTCGCGATAGACCCCGAAACTGCTCAAGCTCAGGCCTTATTAGCGAAGGTAGAAATAGAAATTACCGATAGGGATTATCAAAAGGCTATGTCCGCAGGCTATGCAGCCATCGCCGATAAGAATTATTCATCTGCAAAGCAGTTTTTTAATCAAGCCCAAGCATTAAAACCCAGTGCCAAAGCACCCGCCATCGGTCTAAAACAAGCTAAAAATGGCGTAGAGCGGGAGAAGATTAACAAGCTATTAAACGTAGCTCGTTCACAGGAACAAAAAGAAGATTGGCACGAAGCGCTAAGCAGTTATACCGCTTTACTAAAGAAAGACAGCAGCCTGGTCGCTGCGGTCACAGGTAAAGCGCGATCTTCAGCCAGGGCGAAGCTAGATGACCAATTACAAGAGCTGCTCAAAGACCCTCTCACTCTCAGTGAGGGCAAGCGCAACCACTTTGCCCGTAAAGTGCTCGCTGATGCCCGCAAAGTAAACACGCAAACACCGCGTCTAGTCCAGCAAATAGATGATCTGGAAAATGCGCTTACTCAGGCATTAATCCCTCTCCCTGTTCGCTTCAAATCAGACCGTAGCACGAGTGTCACTATTTACCATGTGGGACGGCTGGGTAATTTCGATCAGCGTGAAATTGCCTTAAAACCGGGTCGATATACCGCTGTTGGCACACGCGACGGATATCGGGATGTCAGGCGTGAGTTTATTGTTAAGCCCGGAAAGCCTGTCACCGAAGTAGTCATTCAGTGCGCTGAAAAAGTAAATGGCGCTAATAATAGCTGAATACAAGAACCCCTGAGAGTTAAGAAAATCTAATAAATCGGATATTCGCAAGGGGCGACAGCTGAAATGAATCACTGGATTCATTCACAGGACAAGAGGTGTTCTGTGACAAAGGACTCGCTGACTTCCATCCCTTTGGTAGCAGCGAGCTAAGCTTTGTTTCACACAAAAAACATCCACCCCAGCCTTGGTGGCGTTAGTACGATGGAGTCTATCTCATCGGTGCCAGGATATTGCGATAAATCCATAATGACATAGCAATAGGGAAGCATAAATGGCAGTGAAAGAGGCAATCCCTGTCCGTGATGAGAAACCTACTGTCGATGATTCCCCACTCATCGAACCCATAGGTTTTACACCTGTTCAGATCAGCTCTACCCGTGTTCGCCTGTTTTTCTCCAAGCGCGCAATGATTGTGGTGGCCTGTTTGCTACTGAGCCTCTTGGCACTGATATATTTAGTTGCCGCCCGCTCTTTGATATTTGAAACCGTGCCCAAAAACGCCAATGTCAGTATTGAAGGCTTTGCCTTGCCATTAGGAGATGGGCACCTGGTGCTTCCAGGCAGTTACAATTACACCATCAGCGCAGAAGGATATTTACCCGAGACTGGCGAAGTGGAAGTAGCTAGCGAGGGGCACAGCCGCCACTCGGTAACACTGGATAAACTTCCCGGCCATCTGCAAGTAGAAACCGATCCTCCAGTTCCGGTCAAAGTTTTGATCAATGGCAATGAGGTCCCCAATAAAAATGGGCTGGTAGAGAATATCCGCCCAGGATCATTGCGGGTGACCGTTCTCTCTGACCGCTATCTGCCTTTTACTCGGGAGATTAAAATTGAAGGGCTAGATAATATTCACAGGCTGGAGGCCAAACTGCGGCCGGGTTGGGCCAATATACGTATTGGTAGTAACCCACCTGGCGCCACTGTTACAGCCGATGGAAAAGTTCTCGGTACCACACCACTCAATACAGAATTAGTACAGGGCGATAGAGTTATTTCCATTTCCCTACCGGATCATAAAACGGTCGATGTCCCAATAGCAGTCACTGCCGGTGTGGATCAAACACTTCCCACAGTCAATCTTGGCCCAGCCGATGGACTACTGCGAGTAGTTACAACGCCAGAGGGCGCCGGCGTTACCGTAGATGGCGAATTTCGCGGTCACGCGCCCCTGGAACTCGAGCTGGCATCGGGGCAAACCCACCGACTGAGATTTTTTAAAGATGGTTATGCTTCTGTTGAGCACACAATAGACCTTTCCGCCGGAATAGAGCGTGACCTCAATATTAATTTAAATGCCGTTTACGGAAGAGTGTTTGTAACAAGTGTTCCCTCCGATGCAGAAGTGTATATCGACGGGCAGTACGCGGGGAGAAGCGGTCAGGCATTCAATCTCCCCACCAAGAGTCACAGTATTGAAGTCAGGAAAAATGGTTATCAAGCATTTGATACCCGCGTAATCCCCAGTGACAAATTAGAGCAAACAGTACGCGCGGTATTATTAACCAAAGAACAGGCTCGCTGGCAGCAAGTTCCATCGTCCTACCGCCACGCTGCCGGCGGCACGATGAAGCTAATGCGCCCCAATGCCGTATTCACCATGGGGTCTTCACGTCGAGAACAGGGACGCCGTGCCAATGAGGTAATGCGCCAGGTTTCTCTCAACCGTCCTTTTTATATTGGGGCCACGGAAGTAACCAATGGAGAATTCCGCCGCTTTAAACGCATGCACACCTCAAGGCATGTCAACGGAGTTAGCCTGGATAATGACAACCTTCCCGTCGTCAATGTCAGTTGGGCTGATGCCGCCCTGTTCTGTAACTGGCTCAGTGAGCGCGACGGTCTAAACCCCGTCTATCTGACTGAACGTGGAAAAATAGTTGGGTTTGACTCAGCGGCAGACGGCTACCGCCTGCCCACAGAAGCCGAGTGGGCCTGGTTGGCCCGCTATGACAAAGGCACTATGCGAAAATTCCCTTGGGGCAATGAACTGCCCATCGGTGCCAACTCCGGTAACTACGCCGACAGCCACGCCGCAAAACTCATACCGGCGGTCTTGCGCACCTATAGTGATCGCTATGCGGCTACCGCACCCGTCGCCAGCTACAGCCCAAATCCTCTCGGTATTTACGACCTGGGAGGCAATGTATCTGAATGGATTCACGACCTTTATACCATTGGTACCGGACTCTCATCTCGCGTGGAAGAAAACCCGATTGGGCCACAAGATGGTGACTACCATGTAATTCGAGGCTCCAGCTGGCGTCACTCAGGGTTAACCGAGCTGCGCTTATCTTACCGCGATTATGGTGAAGCCCCCCGAAACGATATTGGATTCAGAGTGGCGCGCTGGATTAATTAAGGAAGGAGAGAAGATGTTCAGAATCATCTTAGTACTCATCATTCTTTTACCCTCTTATCTGCTTGCCCAAGAGAAAGAAGATACGGATGAGATAACCATTGCTCAGGCCAACAAGGAAAAGCCAGAGAAAAACAAAGGAAAACGCAAGAGCAACCGCTCTGATGACTACAAATCCTCAGAGGAAATTTCTGAAGATTTATCCGTTTCCTATCCTGTGGATATTTAGAAGAGAAGCCGCCAAGGGCACCGTCATGAAATTCAAATCCTCAGACTTTATTTTCCAGATATTTGCACTGCTGGGATCCATTATCCTGGTGCATGCCATTTATGTTGCCATCATCCGCCCCAATGCAGACGCGCTTATAGAAGAGCAACTCGCTCGGGAGGCCGCAGGGGAAACCTATATACAGCAGCGCTCTATGTACATCGTAATGAGGGATTATGAACAGGAAGCCTGTTTTGTATTGATGCTTTGGGCCATGGCGATTATGGGCCTAAAGGCGCGCCGTAGTATGCGCGAGCGTAAATTACTCGATAAAGCCCTACTCAATATCAGTGAGGGCACACCCATATTACCGGAAGATACCCGAGACCTATCCCGCCCCATACAGGCCCTACCCGAAGAGGAGAGAAGTTACCTCGTGCCCAGAGCATTGCTCACCGCCCTACAAAGGTTCGGTTCGACCAGAAATGTGGCCGCAGTTTCCAACTCGGTAAAAGAGGTGTGCGAAACAGAGGGGGATCGACTCGATTCAGAGCTGGCGATGGTTCGCTATATCACCTGGGCAATTCCCTCTATTGGATTTATTGGAACTGTACGCGGTATTGGCGAGGCGCTGTCTCAGGCCCACAAGGCAGTGGAAGGTGATATTGCCGGCGTTACCGTAAGCCTTGGTGTCGCCTTTAACTCCACTTTTATTGCCCTAGTAATCAGTATCGTCATTATGTTTTTCACCCATCAGTTACAGCTTATGCAAGAGAGACTGGTGCTGGACACGCAGAATTATTGTGACAACCGCCTGCTGAGGTTCCTTAAAATCAGCTAACTACCATCAAAACCATCATTTCGGATATTGGCCGCGAGGAATTCCTCATGGGACAAGGCGTCCTTGAAATCAATGACTGTGGTTTAAGAGTTTTTATCGGCACTACGGAAGTTCTGGAAAGCCCTGGCATCGCGGTAATTGAGCCGGGTCGAATCCATATAGGCACCGCGGCACAAATGCGTGCACGCAGTCACCCCACTCAGGTTAATAACCAGTTTTGGCGGAGACTCAGCTTGGAATCACTAAAATCTGCCAACCAGCGCTGCCGCCACCACGCCGACCTGGCTTACTGCCACTTACAGGAGATCTCCGAACACTGCGACCTCCCTGAAGAATTAGTGCTGGCGGTGCCCGGAAACTTTACCCGTGAGCAACTGGCTCTACTGCTCGGAATCATCAAAGAAAGTAACATGAATGTGGTCGGACTCGTTGATTCGGCTAGTGCAGCTGTTGGCGACTTAGCCCCAGCCGGACTGCATATTCATGTGGAATTACAACTACATCAAACTCTGATTTCCCGCATTTCGGTAGATCAACTCGCCACCGTAAAATCGGCAGAGAGTGTTGCCGATGCAGGCCTGTGCCATTTTCATGAAGCTTGGGCAAGGGTGTTTACCGATGCCTTCATTATGCAGTGCCGTTTTGACCCACTGCACTCCGCTGAATCTGAACAACAACTATACGACTTGATGCCCCAATGGGTCGGCCGCGCTATGAGCCAGGGAGAAGTTCTTGCTGAGTTGGATGATCGAACGGCAAAAATATCCTTGCGTCAACTTCAAGATGCTACAGCCCCCATTCTTTCCCGTGTGCGGGCAATGATCGAAAATCTTGCCGACAGCAACAGTGTGAGCTTTATTTCCCACCGCTGGTCAGAAATTCCCGGAGGTATGCAATTAGCTCAACGTATGCATCTTCTCGCCAGAGACAGTACAGCCCAATCCATTAAAAATCGATGGAAAGAGATTCGCAGTCAAGATTCTGCATTGCGGCTGGTTAATAGTGTCAGCGCGGCTCCAGAAAGTGAAATCAGCTTGCATTTGGAAGCACCTTCGGAAGCTGCGGCGACGCACCTACTATATGGTCATCGCGCTCTTGCGGCACAACAACCGCTGTTTGTTTTTTGGCATGAGGATAAGTTCCAGGTAACACCTACCCCCCCAGAACATCCTGCGGCAACCGTTACCAACCATGCGGGACGCTTGGCATTAAGAGTGGATGCGGGAATTCGCCTTATGCTCAATGGAGAAGAAATTGCTGCACCGGTTAATCTCAACGCCGGCGATAAAATCGGAATTGCAGACCGGCATGACGTTATAACCGCAATCAGCGTAGAACGTTATGAGACGTAAACAGCGGCGTTTTTCCACATTCAGCCTGTCTTTTCTGGACATCATGTCCTGTGGATTCGGTGCAGTTGCTTTGATTTTTCTCATCATCAAGCATGGTTCCGATCACGAAATCGAGGTGGAAACTGAGGATCTGAGTGCTGAGGTAAACCTACTACAGGAAGAAGTCGAGCTCGGCGAAGAACACCTTGTATTGGCACGCAACACCCTGGATATCGTCAGCGATGAGCTGGCTGAGGCTCAGGGGCTGGCACGCCGTATTCTCGAACAAATTGAAGAAGTAAAAGGCAATATTGCCGAAGTGGATAGTATTGATGAAAAGGAAGACATAAAAAGATTACAAGACAAGCTCAAGAAATTGGAACAGGCAAAAAAAGACCTGGAGGATGAGAACAAGAAACTCGGCAATAATGTTCGCAAATATACCGGCGATGGCGATAGACAATATCTCACTGGGCTTCGCCTTGGCGGCAACCGCATCTTGATACTACTCGATGCCTCCGCATCAATGCTTGGTGATGAGTTAATCAAAGTCATTCGCGCCCGAAATATGTCCTCAAGGGTTAAACGCCAAACAGAAAAATGGCGACGGGCTATTAATACTGTTTCCTGGCTTACCGCCCAGCTACCACCAGACAGCCAGTACCAGATCTATACTTTCAATACATCATTTCGCGCCGCAATTGCGGGAACAGAGGACCGCTGGCTAAATGTGGATGATCGCGACCAGTTGGATAAAGCGATCAAACAATTGGATGAAATCGTGCCAGAAAAGGGCACTAGCTTGGAAAGGGTATTCAATGCCATTCATGCCATGACGCCTTTACCCGATAACATTATTCTGATCACCGATGGTCTACCTACCCAAGGTATGAAGCCGCCCAGAAGTGCCACTATCTCTGGCAGGGAACGGCGCAACTTGTTTAAAAAAGCGGTGAAAGTGCTTCCCACAAATGTCCCAGTCAACATTATTCTCACTCCCATGGAGGGCGACCCTTTTGCTGCCAGTGAATTCTGGAAGCTGGCCATGCAAACACAGGGATCTTTTCTCGCACCCTCGAGGGACTGGCCATGATTAGCTCATCCAAGAAAAGGCGTCAGGAAGAATTTAGTATTTCCTTTCTCGATGTGATTTGCTGTGGGTTTGGCGCCATTGTGCTGTTATTGATGATTGCCAAAACCGCCGAGCCCATTGTTCTTGAAGAGGCAGAGATAGACCTGGAAGCCCAAGTTATCGAGCTTCAACAACAAATCGCAGTGATTCGCGGAGAAACGACCGTCCTCAACCGGGATCTCAATGCCAAGCGCGAACAAATTGATATTGAGCGCAAACGCATAGCCAACCTACGTGGAGAGCTGGAAGCCCTGCAAGCAGTCTACGCCAGTAAAACCGAAGGCCAAAGTGAAGAGGGTAAATTAAAGGGTGAGTTGACCATCGCTTTGCAATCAATGACGGAAGAAATGCGCCGTTTACTCGGTGAAAACTACCAGCGCAAAAACAATGTCATCGGCGGTATACCGGTCGATAGTGAGTACATTCTTTTTATTATCGATACCTCCGGCAGTATGTTTAATTACGGCTGGGACCGCATGATGGCGGAAATGGTTAATACTCTTGATCTCTACCCCAATGTCAAAGGCATCCAGGTAATGAATGACATGGGTGACTACATGTTCTTTAATTACCGAAATAAATGGATCCCCGATACCCCTGGGCGCCGCCAGGCAATTCTTCAACGACTAAAAACCTGGAACCCTTTTAGTAACTCCAGCCCCGTCGAAGGCATACAAAAAGCCGTTCGCAGCTTTTACGATCCCAGCAAAAAAATCAGTATTTATGTGCTCGGCGATGAATTTACCGGGAAATCCATACGCAATGTCATGTTGGCAGTAGATCGGGTCAATGCCCAGCATGGAGAAGGCAAGCGCAATATTCGCATTCACGCCGTGGGATTTCCCATACAGTTTTCCAGGCCACCACATTTACAAACTACCGGGCTTCGCTTTGCCGCTTTGATGCGAGAACTGACTTATCGCAATGGTGGCACTTTTGTTGGACTAAATGATTTTCGCTAGCTGATTGATACCAGGAGTCATTCATGAAGTACAGGATAAAGGAGGATTCCACATTTCATCTGGCGATTGTGGTTCTTCTCTCTCTCATTGTCACAGCCTGCTCACATACAGTTCAGGTTGAAGGAAATTATCCAGCCCCTGTAGGCCATCAATTTCCTCTCTCTGTAGGAATCTACCTCAGCGAGGATTTCAAAAATTACACCTATCAAGAAGATAGTGAAGACCGTGAAGAGTGGAAAATAAACACTGGCAGAGCCCAGGAAAATTTATTTGAAACGGTTCTCGGCTCCATGTTTATTAACACTATTTCTCTATCTGAATACCCTAAGGATGTGCCCGCCAATGTAGAACTCGTCATAGTCCCGGAGGTTCGTGAACTCCAATTTACTATGCCTCGAGAGACCAGAGTTAATATTTTTGAGGTCTGGATCAAGTATGACATGAACGCCTATGACTCCCGGGGTAACCAGGTGGCCAGCTGGGTAATTACCGCTTACGGCAAGACACCGACAGCCTTTCTGCAGTCTCAGGAGCAAGCTTTAACTCAGGCGATCAATATCGCCCTGCGAGATGCAGGGGCAACTTTGTATACAGGTTTTGAGAAGGTACCAGAGCTACAGGCATTTCTTTCTGGCAAGGTCAGATCTGCCTCTTTACAGGAATTTAAAGTGAAGTCCCCACAGGCTGAATAGAGGATTTTATTGTGTTCAAGCCATTTATTGTTTTAACCCTGGTAATCCTCAGCGGCTGTACCACCGTAGTTATTGATGAGTACAGGCGCAGCGACGGTGAGCTTGCAGCTGGGGATTCCGTGGTGATACTAGGACGTCGTCATTCCAGCGATTATGAAACAGAACCTAACCTTATCGCCTGTGTCGGCAGGGAGCTACACAACCCAGAAATGGGGGTTAACATTATCCCCGAAAAAGAGTTTGTCGATATTATGTACCCTTGGTTCGAGCCCAGAACCGCACCAATGCATGTCCGTTCACTCGATCGTCTGATGGAGAATAAAGAAGTTCGGGAGCGCATGGAATCCTATGGGGTTAAATACATAGTCTGGATAGACGGTTCCACAGAAACCACTGCCAGTGCTGGTTCTATCAGCTGCACCATCAGTACCGGAGGGGCTGGCTGTTTTGGCTTCGGCACCTGGGACAAGGAATCCGATTATGAAGCAGCCGTGTGGGATTTTCGCGACCGGGAGCTCTCCGGAAAACTTAGCGCAGACGCCAAAGGTACATCCTATATGCCCGCTATCGTGATTCCCATCCCCTTGATCGCTCGAGTACAGAACAATGCCTGCAAAGGAATGGCCGTTCAACTACAGCAGTTCTTAATACCCGCAGTAAGAACAAGTTCATAATCAAACTATAAGCAGGGAGGCTGAGGTAATGCTGAATGTTTTTCGACTGTGTGTATCAATACTGGTTGCTGCATGTACAGCCTGTGCATTCAATCCAGCCACCAATCGCCCTGACCTGGTATTGATGTCAGAGGACAAGGAAATTTCTATTGGTAAGGAAATGCATGAAGAGCTGATAGAAAACACTCCCATTTACCAGGACCCCGTACTCACAGCCTATGTTAATCATGTAGGGCAAAAGGTGGCAGCAGCCAGCGACAGACCCGACCTCAAGTATCACTTTACCATTATCGACAGCCAGGATATCAATGCCTTTGCCTTGCCTGGAGGCTATGTCTATATCAATCGCGGTCTTCTCACCTACCTTCACTCAGAAGCAGAAATGGCAGCTGTTCTTGCACATGAGATTGGGCACATTACTGCGCGTCATGCCGTACGACAGAAGACTGCAGCCACCGGTGCCAGTGCCGCATCAGTTTTATCTGTGCTGGTTACCGGCAGTCGGGTTGTTGGCGATGCCGCCAACCTCTGGAGCACCGCCGCGGTAAAAGGTTATGGCAGGGAGATGGAATTAGAGGCTGACCGCTTCGGTGCTCAGTATATGTTCAAGGCCGGCTATGACCCCACAGCTATGATCAGTGTGCTCGGCATATTAAAAGACCAGGAAACCTTTGCCCGTAGACGCGCTCGTGTCGAGGGAAAGAAGCCGCAAACGTATCATGGCGTATTCTCCACTCATCCCAGGAACGATATTCGCCTACAGGAAGTGGTTAAGGCAGCGGGCACTCTTCCCGAAGAAAGCAAAGATGTAAAAGTAGCCTACTATCGCGAGAAAACCGATGGCCTAATTTATGGCGATAATGCCAGGCAGTCCAATAAAAACCGTTTTAATCACAAGCGTCTGGGGTTCTCGTTACTGTTTCCCGATGGCTGGACAGTAGATAATCAGCGCTCTTCCATTGTAGGCACAGCCCCAGACAAGTCAGCAACTATTACTATTAAGGTCGCTAAACGCGAGGGTAATCAACCCGCAGATATGGCCTTGAGGGAAGAGTATGATATACGCAAGCTGGAACAAAGTGAAAAACTGAATCAATATCGACTAGAGGGTTATACAGGAAAAGTCCCCTCAGTGGAAAAGGAAAATGTTGATCCGGATAGGGTTGCGATTATCTATTATGGAAGCCGGCAATTCATGCTGGAGGGTAAAATTACCGATTCATCATCCCATAAAAAGGATGATCTGGAACAATATGACACCTTGTTTTTAACCAGTATTCGCAGCTTTAGGCCCTTGCGAGAAACGGATATTGTAGAGAAGGATATCAGACGGCTGCGCTACGTTAAAGCCACAGAAAAAACCACTTTTTCCTCTTTGGCAAGGCATATGGAAATTGGAGAGTATGCAGAGGAGCAGCTGCGACTACTCAATGGTTATTATCCTCGCGGCGAACCTGAACCCGGTGAGTGGATTAAAATAATACAATAAGAAATACAGCTCAAACCTTACAATTGCCCTTGGCATTCATATCAATATTCTGTATATCTAGTTCAAATTGCACAAAGAATTAGATAACAATGTGCGAGAGGTCTATAACGGATCTACTATCCCTTTGTTGAGGTAACTTAATAATAAGGATGAGTATAGAGCATACTGTGCTCCAACCTCTTTGAGAAAGAGATACCATTATTGAGCATAAAAGGTAAGTAACTTCTTGCATCCAAGGCAGAATGTTATTTAGCTAGAAGCCCAAAAGAATAGACGAACCTGAGATTATCCCTTTTTCTATTTTCCATGGATTAATTATTGAAAGTAGGCATAACCATAATAATAGGAGCTTTAAATGAACGGCATGATGATGCAGTCTCAACTTACCCTCACCGGTATCATGCAACACGCCTTAAGCAATTCACCTAATAGTGAAATAGTCTCTGTTACTGCGGATAATCCACACTTCCGTTACACCTACAAAGAAGCTTTTAAACGCTCCGCCCAGCTTGCCCAGGCACTATCCCGACTGGGCGCCAAACGCGGCGATCGTATTGGTACTCTAGCCTGGAATGATCATCGCCACTTTGAACTTTACTACGCAACATCATGTAGCGGGCTTGTTTGCCACACCATTAATCCACGTTTATTCCCTGAACAAATTCACTACATTATCGAACATGCCGAGGACCGCTGGCTGTTTATTGATCCTATTTTTGTTACGCTCATTGAGAAACTTGCCGATAGGCTCACCAGTGTAGAGGGCTTTGTCGTCTTGACTGATAAAGCCCATATGCCCCAGAGCACTCTGGAAAATTACTTTTGTTATGAGGAACTCCTCCATAATCATTCCGATAATTTCCAGTGGCCGGAACTGAATGAGCAGAGTGCTGCCGCACTTTGCTATACCTCAGGCACAACGGGTAATCCTAAGGGTGTGCTCTACTCCCACCGCTCAATGACACTACACACTTACGGGGTACTAATGCCGGACGTGTTTGCCATTCGGCAAAATGAAGCCATCCTTCCCGTTGTTCCCATGTTTCATGTTAATGCCTGGTCTATCCCTTATGCGGCACCAGCAGTGGGTGCCAAGCTGGTACTACCCGGCCCCAAAATGGGTTGCGGCGAGACACTCAGTCGGTTTATGCAACAGGAGTCTGTCACTATTGCTGCAGGCGTGCCTACCGTTTGGTTGGCGCTACTCAAATACCTGCGCGAAACCGGAGAAACCATCCCCAGCCTTAACCGCGTGGTCGTCGGCGGTTCTGCCTGCCCCTGGAGCATTATGGAAGAATTTGAGGAGAAGCATGGTGTCTACACACACCATGCATGGGGTATGACAGAGATGAGCCCACTAGGCACTTACAATGCCCGAGTGGACAACAAATTGTCGGCCGGTGATGCCAAAGCTTTGCGCCTAAAACAGGGGCGCGCTGGCTTTGGCGTGGAAATGCGTATTGTCGATCCCCTAGGTAGCCCCCTGCCTCACGACGGTACTGCATTTGGCGCACTGCAGGTACGAGGTCCCTGGGTTTGCGAGCGCTACTATAAAGCGGAGGAGTCAGCCCTTACCGCCGATGGCTGGTTTGATACCGGAGACGTAGCCACTATAGATCCTGCTGGATATCTAACCATTACTGACCGCACCAAGGACGTGATCAAATCTGGTGGAGAATGGATTTCTTCCATAGAGCTGGAAAATTTTGCCATGACCCTCGATGGTGTCGCCGAGGCAGCTGTTATAGGGGTACCTCATGAAAAATGGGCCGAGCGACCTCTATTGATCGTAGTCCCAGAGACGGGTAAGGAACCCGAAGCTGAGAAAATTCTCAGCGCCTATCATGGACGTTTTGCGAAATGGTGGATTCCCGATGATTGCATCATCACCGCAGAAATTCCTCATACCGCTACGGGAAAAATCAGCAAAAAAGACTTGCGACAACAATTTTCCCAACACCTATGGTCCCAAGAGGTATCAGTATAAAGCTCCGGCATAACGCTCAGTATATTCGAACCCCCGACTAACCGGGCAGTCAGCCCGGTTAACTTCTTAAAACCTATGGCAATAACTAAATGCCCTGTGGTTCACACTCTATTGAGCTTCCTTAGCGCTGATATATCTCTGTCATATTCTTTTGCTAGAAAGCTTCCCACACTTATCTGGGATCTCTTGCAAATGTTCAAAAGAATTTTGTCTACTTTATTGATCATCGGTTCAGCCACTGCGAACATCACTTGTGCCGACAACAACGTCGGTGCTGTGAAGACCACTATGGTCATCGCACATCGAGGTGCATCGGCTTATTTACCAGAGCATACTCTCGAAGCGAAGGCCATGGCCTATGCCATGCGACCGGACTATATCGAGCAGGATTTGGTGCTTAGCAAAGATGATCACTTGATTGTGATGCATGATATCTATCTCGATAGTACAACCAATGTGGCGGAAGTATTTCCTGGGCGCGCCCGTGAAGATGGGCACTACTACACGATCGATTTCACTTTAGAGGAGCTAAAAGAACTCCAAGTTAGCGAAGTCTTTTCTATAGGTGAAGACGGCCCTCAGGCAAAATATCCACATCGTTTCCCTCTTTGGAAGTCCAGCTTCCAACTATCCACTTTCGAAGAAGAGTTGGAACTAATACAGGGCTTAAATAAATCCCTTGGCTACGATATCGGTATTTATCCTGAAATTAAAAAACCCTATTTTCACCACTGGGAAGGCAAAGATATCGCTGCAATTGCCCTACAAAAACTCAAGGAATACGGTTACAGCGACAAGCAACAAAAGGTTTTCTTACAAAGCTTCGATGCCGAGGAATTACAACGCATTAAGTTTGAATTAATGCCCGCAATGGGTATGGATCTTCCCCTAGTCCAGCTTATTGCGGCAACGAGTTGGGGAGAAAAACTGATTGAAATTAACGGCACCATCCAAAACTACGATTACGACTGGATGCTGGAGCGTGGCGGCTTACGTAAAATTGCCAGCTATGCCGATGGCATCGGCCCCTGGTATCCCATGTTGATGGAAGTTGAGAATGGTCAGCCAAGGGCAAACAATGTAGTTCGCCGGGCCCATCGCAGGGACCTTCAGGTTCACCCTTACACTTTCCGCGCCGACCCGGAAAAGCTGCCAGAGGAATTCAAAAGCTTTAACCAATTCCTCCACTTTGCCGCCTACCAACTGCGAGTGGATGGTATTTTCACTGACCAGCCCGATCAAGCTGTCAATTACCTTTCCCGTCCACACCATAGAAAAAGCGGATACTAAGCAACTAAAAAAATGGCCGCATAAGCGGCCATTTTCCTAATTAAACTTAGAGAAGTCTGCAGGACGCTTCTCCATAAAGGCGGTTGCCGCCTCTTTAAATTCCTCAGAAGTGAGACGATCCTGGAAATGGCGACCTTCCTCCTGAATAAACTCCAACCCCTTTTCTTGAGTCGCGCGACGCAATAGCTGCTTAGACAGGCGCACGGCAGCCGGTGCCTTAGCTGCTAGCTCAACAGCCACTTCACGAGCACGTACAATTGCCTGTTCAGGTTCAACTGCCTCATTACAGATACCAATATTGACCGCTTCTTGAGCGCTAAATTTTTTGCCTAACAGCAGCAACTCCGATGCCTTTGCGTGACCGGCAATACGGGGCAGCAGATAACTGGAACCATACTCAGGACAAAGCCCCAAGTTCACAAATGGCATCTGGAACATGGCATCATGACCGGCAAATGATAGGTCACAGTGCAACAGCATCGTGGTGCCGATCCCCACTGCCGGACCATTCACGGCAGCAACCACCGGCTTGGGAAAGTTATAGAGCGCACTCATAAACTGGAAGACCGGAGACTCCTCCCCTTCCGCGGAACCGCCGAGAAAATCTGCCAAATCGTTACCACTGGTAAAAATACCTTCAGCACCAGTGAGGATAACTACGCGGATATCAGTATTATTGACAGCACTATTGAGGAGCTCCGCCATGGCAGTGTACATCGCCATAGTCAGTGCATTTTTGCGCTCAGGGCGATTGATAGTTATTTCCAGGATACGCTCGTTGACCTGGGCCTGAATTTCCGCGCATGCGCTTTGCATAATGTTCTCCGGGTTCGAATCATTTGAGACTGATAGACAGCCGTTAGTGGCTAAAAAACAGAGCCGCGAGTAAACACAGAGCTCTTCATCGTTCTTCCGGGATACTAATAGGATTGATGCCTAAGCGTGCAACCGCGAAAACAGCTGATTACAGTCGATAGGCGTAAAATTGCGTTGCGGTCCACAAAGGGTAGCAACTTTCATCTTATTAGTTAGCACAAAAGGCTTGATATCCAGGTAAATAGCCGCGAGCCGCCTTTGACAGGCGATTCATATTAACCGCTGCACCCTCAGAGGCGAGTTCATAAACAACCACATTCGTTGACGGGAATAGCCCGGTAGAACATCGGCACCGGGCTATTCGCTTAGATTGCCGATTAAGGCTTTAGTGCGGAATCTCTACGCAGAGGCTGGCACATGCAGTGAACGCCGCCTCCCCCTGGAGTAATCATGGAAATATCTGGATCAATGACCTCCAGACCGTGGGCCCTGCACTTCTCGGCGAGGCCGGTATTGGCTTTGGGTAGCATCACTCGATCATTCCCCAGGGCCACCACATTGACTCCCAGCTCCAGCACTTGCGGGAAGGGAATATCGATAATCTCGATATTGCGGCTCTTGAACCACTGCACCAGCTCAGGTTCTACGGCATCGACACAGATAGCCGCAAGCTTTTCCGCCAACATCGCCACCAAAACATCGATATGTAGGAAGAAAGGATCAAACTGGTAGCCTTTCACTTCCCAGCCCTCCTTCTCTACCCAGCTCTTCATCTGTGCAAAACCCTGGGGACTGGTGCGTTCACCGGAATAGCCACACAGAATAACTCCCGGCTCCAGCACCATAAAATCGCCACCTTCCAAAGAGCCGGCGGTGATGACATCGTAAATAGGAATTTCCAGTTCAGCATACTTCTTGACGATGGGAGCCCACTCCCCCCGGCGCCATGGGCTAAACATTTGCGTGACAATTGGCCCCCAGGGGGTCATTACTGAAGAGTCACGCCCATAGATCTGGTAAGGCAGGCTGCTGTCTGCCGGAATCAGGTGGGTAGTCACTCCCGCATGGCGGTAGGCATCCAGCATTTCTTTGTGTTGCGCCTCAGCCACTTTGTGGTCGAACTGCATTCCCAAGCGCTCGGCGCGACGGGCACTGGCATTTCCTGTGCGCCAGCTGAAATTATCCACCGGACCGATTAGTACATCGCGCAATACACCGTACTCGGAGTCCATTCCCCAGTTAGTCAGTGGAGCAGTACCGCCGTTGTCCTTGCGGTACTTCAAGGTAAATTCACTCATGATCAATCCAAATCGGTTTATAGGACCACAGCCAGTCCTGCGGACTCGCCAGGCATTCTTATTTCATATTGATTAGCAGGGATAATCAGCCCACTTCGGCGCTATTTAACATGGCATGTAACAGGACGTTACAGCCGGCTTCCAGGTGTCCCGGTTCAGCCGACTCCGCCTCATTGTGTGAAAGCCCCCCGGCACAGGGCACGAAAATCATTGACACGGGTGCAACCCGAGAGACATAGACCGAGTCGTGCCCAGCTCCAGAAACCATCTTGCGATGACTGTAACCCAAGTTCTGCACTGCACTATCTACCGCCTCGACACAGCCTTTATCGAATGCCACAGGCGGTGAGTACCACTCTTCGCGTACATCAATGGCGGCACCACTGGCTTCCTGAACCTGCTCAGCTACCCGATAGAGGGTACGGTGCAAGTGCTCTAACCCTTCCGGTGTCGGATGACGTAAATCCAGCGCAAGAACGACTTTTTCCGGCACTGTGTTGCGGCTGCCTGGCGCTGCACGCAAATCACCACAGGTAATTCTGGCATCTGTAGAGTAAGCCCTCACTTCTCCGTAAAGCTTCTCACACAGCCACGCCATGGCCTGCACAGGATCGCGACGATCTTCCATTGGGGTGGGTCCCGCGTGACAGGGAGTTCCAAAGAAGGTGACATCGTACCAACGAATCCCCTGCACCCCGGTGACGACACCAATCACCTGATCCTGCTTTTCTAAAATTGGCCCTTGCTCAATATGTGCCTCAAAGGCGGCCTTAATCGGTGTCGGCTGGACAGGTTCGGGTCCCAAGTATCCGATGCGTTCCAGTTCCTGGCCGATTGTGACCCCGGACTTATCCATGCGGCTGTGGCCATAATCGAGGCTGAACTCTCCAGCCCAAACTCCAGATCCCACCATAGCGGGGGAGAAGCGAGCCCCTTCTTCGTTAGTCCAGACCACCACCTCCAGGGGGGCCTTGGTTTGGACCCCGCGCTCCTCAAGGGTGCGCAACACTTCGAGACCGGCCAATACACCGTACACACCATCAAACTTTCCACCGGTGGGCTGGGTATCCAGATGTGACCCTGTAATTACCGCGGGCAGGTTATTGTCGGTGCCAGGACGCCGGGCAAAGATATTACCCATGCGATCCACACGAATTTCACAGCCGATTTCCCGGCACCAGCGTACGAACAGGTCGCGCCCTTTGCGATCCTCATCGGTCAGTGCCTGCCGGTTACAACCACCAGCTGGGGTTGCACCGATTTCAGCCATTTGCATAAGACTTTGCCAGAGACGCGCGCCGTCGATACGCATTTGTTGTGCGGGGTTTTCCATTCAAAGAACTCCGGGCCTAATATTGAGGATCATACTAATCGCTTTGCCAAAACTTATGTTTTGATCCGGGCAGATTAAAGAGAGCATTATTTCGCCGCTGATCAAAACTCGACCAGGAATACGCCCAAATGACTCTCACCTATAGCTCATACTTGAAAATTGACGAGCTGCTTGAGTGCCAGAAACCCCTTTCCGATGGCCCTGAACACGATGAACTTCTATTTATTGTGATACACCAGAGCTACGAGCTGTGGTTTAAGCAGATGTTACATGAACTGGACTTTCTGGTGCGGCTCTTCAATAACGGCGAACGCAACCGCGCACTACACACCCTAAAACGTGTAGATACGATCTATCGCACGCTGATCCAACAAGTGGACATCCTTGAGACCCTGACACCATTGGAATTCTTATCATTCCGCAACCGCCTATCAACCGCCAGTGGTTTTCAGTCGTTTCAGTTCCGCGAGCTGGAATTCCTCTACGGGTCCAAAGATCCAAAAAAACTGGAGAATTATGAGCCCGGCTCGGACCACTACCAGCGCCTAATGAAGCGGTTGGAAGCTCCAACCTTGTGGGATGCATTCCTGAGATTCCTGGTTCACGAAGGTCACCCGGTACCTGCACAAGAATTAAACCGGGACTTTTGCCAAGTTGCCGAGCCGTCTCCAGCAATACAAAAAGTTCTCATCGATATCTATCGCAATGACCCCCTGCTGAGTGAAATCTGCGAGGCCCTGGTCGATATCGACTCTTCTTTACAACAATGGCGCTATCGACATGTAAAAATGGTAGAGCGGACGATTGGCAGCAAGATGGGCACAGGGGGTTCCAGCGGTGTTGGATATCTGAAGAACACTCTATTCAAAGCGGTATTTCCCGATCTCTGGGCCATTCGCGCTGAACTCTAACGGTCAAAGGCTACACATTCCCTGTTGAAAGACTCGTTTTTTGACTTTCAACAAATAGAGACAGGCATAAAAAAAGCCAGCAACTTGCTGGCTTTTTACTCTTCTGCAGAAGCAGACTGACTTCTCGCTGAATTACTTCTCGAAGGGCACCAGAGATACCTGGATTCCCGGGCTCACTTCCTTGGCAGCATCTGCGATCTGTACATAGGTGTCAGCACTGGATTTGTTGTGCGCACGTACAATCACAATGGCTTGAGGATTCTCGGCATACAGCTGCGCGATACGAGCGCGAACAGCGCGGCTATCGATGCGGCTACCACTTAAAGTGATCTCGTCGTTGGCGTTCACAACCAGCAGGATATTTTGCTTGTCTGGATCAGGCGGATTGTCCTGGGTCTGATTTGGATCAGGCACATTTACGTCCAACGCTTTCTCTTTTACAAAGGACGCCGTTACGATAAAGAAGATGAGCATGATGAACACTACGTCCAGCATGGGCGTCAGGTCGATATCCGCCTTTTCTTCTTCTACGGCCTTTCCGCGTCGTCTACTCATAAAACACCGTGCTGTTATCAAATACCAAGGGTGCCGGTTTAACCGGTCTCATCTGGTGGGCAAGATTGCCGCGAATCGCCGGGCATTGCAAGTACAACCTATAACCCAAGGAAATAACTCTTACAAATCAATGAGTTATAGAAAAGCCTCAAGCGATTAGGTCAATTTTTGATCGAAAAATCCGACTAGCGCTGCTCCAGATAACGCTGATAATCGGGTACTTCACGGTCAAATTCACAGTCCATCAGGGCCGATTGGATGATCATATCGGCACTACTCGAGTTACAGGCCACAGGAATATTCCAGGCCGCCGCAATCCGCAGCAGTGCCTTTACGTCTGGATCATGGGGCATGGGCTCAAAGGGGTCCCAGAAGAAGACCAGCAGGTCTACTACCCCTTCACTGATACGGGCTCCCAATTGCTGATCGCCACCCAAGGGGCCGCTCAGGAGCTTTTCCACTTTAAGGCCAGTAGCTTCCTCTATCTTTCCGCCCGTTGTGCCAGTGGCCAGAAGGCTGTGCTTTTCCAGTAGGGAGCGGTGTCGAAGGCACCATTGAATCATAGCCCCCTTGCGATTGTCATGGGCAACCAGAGCAATGCGTTTACTCGCAGGTAGCGCCTTAGAGATAAATTCCATGAGGACCTCAACAAAATATAACGCTTCTATATTATCCCAATCACACGGAAGTTGTTCTCTTCCTCCCGATCCAACGGTGTATTACGGAATTGCTTTCAACAGAAATAGGTTCACCCCGGTATAATATTCAAAACCTCGTACCTAAATAAGGAGAGAATATGAGCGTAGGAGCCTGGGAGCCACAGGTGAGTGGCCAGCAAGAAGAAAACCATTGGGAATTCGACCGGGATCAATTGCAGAGGCTTATCAGTGTTGCCACCTCTGATAACAGCCTAAGCGATAAACTAAATGAGGAAGACCTAAGAGCATCACAGCTTATTCGCCTGCCTGCTCAACAATGGTTAGAGGAAAGCCAACATTGGAATAACGAGCAGCTGTGGCAGCTCATACGCTTCTTTACTCTCGCAGAAATGGAATTGACTGGATGGGATGCAGGAGCAGAGTCCGCTGTGATTCCCCTGGCAAAAGAGTTACGCAATCGCAAAGCTCCACTACAAAAAGAGCAACTGCTCTGGATTCGCCAACACTCCAATAACCGCTACCTTCCTTACGGACCGCTATAACCGATTTAAGACAATAGCCATTCTTAATGACACGGTGATAGAGCCACTAAGCTATCCTCTATCACCTAGTCTTCTCTACAAAGTGATCGACGTCTTAAAAAGAATCACCCGGCCTCTCTAATACAGTTCAGAAACCTTGAAACATTCCAGCCTGTATCCCGTGATCCCTGTCACTGACAAAGTCCATTTCAAGACAATAACAGGCTAACTAAGTATTGCCAGGGCAAGGTTAAAGTTGTTTTCAGGAAAGAACATTGCGAAGCCCAATTGGAGAGCCCGCCTTTACCATTATTAAGACAAGGGCCTTTAACGGGCAAGATAGGGTTAAGAAGGAGATAGGCTGTCACTAGATAACAAAGAATTCCCTTTCAATATGCCTATTCAGCAAGTTACAAATTTCAAAATCTTTGAAATCTTATAACTCAGCGAATACCCACTAACTTTTTGCTATTGCATTCGTGGCCCAGTTAACTCCAGCCATGAAAAGGTGATACTAGTTGCACTTATTTCACAAAGATCCCTCCTCGAATCTCTGGCAAAAGCAAATCGACTGCTGACACCAATGGGAAAATTCTTCGTAGATATTGAACTCAATCCAGGCAATATCCCTATAAACACAAAGGCTATATCAATAATCAAAGATGGGTGTGTACATTCAGGAAAGTGCCTAAAACTAAAAAGGGGAAGGAACACATTGCGCTCGGCACCGTATGAGGCATGGATACCGATTACGAGCTCACAAGGATATATTCACAGTGCGCCTCGCGTGCAGTGCATTCTTTCCTGATACCCAAATAGCGACTCCCCTCTTCTAGTGGGCTTTTAGGCTTTAAAGGTAAAGTGTGGATCACTGTATATATTAGCCGCCGGCGAAAGCAGTACTGTAATCACAGCTACTCTCAAGGCCCATCTATGCAAGTTTCCACAGGGAGCCATGCCCCTCCATAGGGTTTCTTACAGGAACTGGATACCTCTACTAAGCCACACATGGCCTGTGACTTAATCAGGGAAGCACAAGTTTCATGAGTTGACTCAGTGTTTCTTTAACTGCAAGGCCAATGAGCAAACCGAGCATCGAGCGTTTTTATTCAACAACTCTAGGATGGGAACTCTTACCCCCTGAACAAGCCGGTAAAGATCCTCTGTTACAGACAGCAGATACTAAGAATTCACCGATTACAGTCCGTTAAGTTTTGTTAACCAGATACTCCACCTATACACAACTTCTCCAGCCAGAGTTTGAGTCGCGTCAGACCTGCAAATACATATAGGTTTTATCTCCTTAGCAAAAAACGGAAGCCGCCGACAATCCATAGGAAATTACTCAACTATTCACTTGCGGTTACTCATTTTGCTTAATGCTTTGAAAGAAAAACAAAACCATCCCCGGCTATGTAAATTTTACTCATTCACCTCTGAAAACTCTCCTTTTAGGCCCTGAAGTTGAAAATATATAAAAAAATCCAATTTTTTTTATAGGAAATAGCAAAATTCCTTATAAAACACTTGCATTTAGGTATACAAATAAGCTGCAATTAGCGCCGCTCTCTTGGGGGGACTCACTATCAATTGTTTTCTGCCGAAAACAGACGTCTTCGGCAGTGCAAATCACTGTGAAGATGGCTGAGAATAATTGATAGGAATGCCCCCATTTAACAAAACAATACTTTTGCAGGGAAATTTAAATGGCTACTAAAAAAGCACCCGCAGTCGCCACTGGCGATATTGCACAATTGGAAGCAGAACTGCGCTCTCTTACCACCAAACTGGAAAGCGCCCGTCTCAAACAAGAGAAGGACCTGACTGCTCAAGTGGAAAAGTTGGCAAACAGTGCCAAGAAAGCCGCAGAGAAAGCGAAAGCTACTCAAGAAAAAGTTGCCGCTGTTCGCGCCAAGAAGAAAACTCCAGCACAACAAAACCAGCTGAAGAAAGCTCGCGATGCTGCCGCAGCAGCTAAAACAGCCGCTGCAGAGGCCAAAACTGCTGCTGCAAATGCTAAAGAAGAGCTGGCCAACATCAAAGCGGCAAACAAGCTTGCCGCTAAAGTAGCCAAAGTTGTCGCTAAAGAAGAAGCCGCGATTGCCAAGAAGCTGGCTGCTGAAGAGAAGAAGAAGGCTGCTGCAGAAGCCAAAAAAGCTGCAGCTGCTGCCAAGAAAACAACTGCTGCAAAGAAAAAGCCCGGCCGCCCAGCCAAAGCTGATACCGCTAAGAAAAAGCCTGGCCGTCCGCCAAAGGCCACTAGCACTGAAGAGCCGAAGAAAAAGCCAGGTCGCCCCAAGAAAACCGAAGAAGCTAAAAAGCCCGGTCGTCCAGCCAAAAGCGAAGCCGCCAAGAAAAAGCCTGGCCGTCCAAAGAAAACTGAAACCGAAGCAGCAACAACTGAAGCTGCTCCTGTAAAACGCGGTCGCGGCCGCCCGCCAAAGGCAGAAACTGCGAAAAAGAAGCCCGGTCGCCCGGCCAAAAGCGAAGCAGCCAAGAAAAAGCCAGGGCGCCCCAAAAAAGTTGACGCCGCAACCCCAGCTGCAACTGAAGCTGCTCCTGTAAAGCGTGGTCGCGGTCGCCCACCCAAGGCTAAGTAAGTCACTTAGCCGATTCAGTTGGGGCTACGGCTCCAACTGAATAGACCCCGGCAATTCCGGGGTCTGCACTTCAGCTCTTTTCGCTCTCAGTAGCAAGCCTGACCCCTCGTATACAGTGGTCTTCTCCCAAAAACAAAACACAATCAGCCCAGTTGGGCATGTCACTAATAAGATTTCTTGTTATCCGCTCGTAGTGCTCAATAAAGCGATCCAACTCAGAATCTTGCATACCCACGCCAGTGCGCTCACGCAATCTTTGTTCCTGCAGTTTACGCCACACAGCTATTGACTCCATTCCTGGCGCACACAGCATCACCATAGTATCTACGCGCTTAAACAGCTCCATATAAGACCCTTGCAGCTGCTGATTGATAAAGTTTCTCCAGAGGCCGGAAGCATCCTCGGTCCTTTCCAGTGTGTTAATAGGCTGCGGTGGGGTTTCCGATGCCCTAGCGCCAAGACACCAACCCTCAAATAAGACAATATCCACCCTACCCTTATGCACCGGCCACCCAGAACGAGGAACCCTATCATCTTTGGATTTGTCAAAACGCGGCAGGGGTATTTGGGATTGCTCTTGAGCGCTACGAAGGGCATCCAAAGTTTCTATTCCCAATTGAACATCGTGAGTACCCGGTACACCGCGGGTGCATAGGAGCGGGTGAACCTCTTGTGAGAGCTGATAACGTTGTGAGCGGGTCAGGTAAATATCATCCATCGAGAAAGTACAGCTGTTGAGGCCCAGCCTCGTTAGAACCTGGCAAATAAAATCCGACAACGTTGACTTGCCGGTGCCCTGGCCACCACTGATCCCCACAACCAGGGTTTGCCCAACACGGTGTCGCTGAGCCAGCCACAATACCAATGGCAGGTAATAGGCCTCAATCTCCCGGAAGAACTCCGAGGGAAGCCGATGCTGCTGAATAAAACTGTCAATTTCTTCTCTCAAGCTTTCCCCGGCTAACTTGCGGCTAAGCTTGGTAATCTCTTCCGGCCAGTGTGTAAGCATTTCTGTTCCTAACTTCTGCTCAAACTGTTTCCCAATATTTTCTCCGGCTTTTGCCCCAACTATTAGTCAAATCCTTTAATCACAATAAAGAAACGGGGGCATTAGCCCCCGTAAGTAGTGATCACAAAAATAGTCTAACCAAGAGCTAGCCTAGCTCAACTGAGGACTAGGGACCTTTTTCCTGGAAAATTTATCGCGTAAATGCCCTGGCAAAACCAGTAACACCGGAGTCACCAGTAACGTCAGCAATGTGGAGAAAGACAGTCCATAGACGATGGCACTAGCCAGCTTGACCCAAAAGGAAGCAATAACACCATCCACCACAACGTTTCTTCCCACCATATCGACGCTCACCCCAAGCGCTAACGGCAACAAACCGAGAATCGTAGTCGCAGTAGTGAGAAATACCGGACGCAACCTTTGTGTAGAAGCCTTGAGAGCCGCTTCTGCGGGGCTGAGTCCAGGCTCACTCTTACGCACAAAGTTATAGGTATCGATCAATACAATATTGTTGTTAACCACAATTCCTGCGAGAGCAACGATCCCTACTCCAGTCATGATGACACTGAATGTGCTCTGGCTAAGTAACAATCCCAACATCACCCCTATCGTCGACATAATCACTGAAGACAAAATCAACAACGACTGATAAAAGCTGTTGAACTGGGTTACTAGCAGGATAAACATCAAAAACAGTGAAAGCAGAAAAGCCACACCTAAAAACTGGAAGGACTCATTCTGCTCTTCATCCGCACCGCGAAAGAGTAACTCCACACTGGGATCCACGGGATTCTGCTCAAGCCAGGCCCGGATTTCTTTCACCTTGTCATCCGGTAATACGCCGTCCTGGGCATCGGCTTTTACCTGCATGCGGGTAATACCATCAATCCTTTCAATCTTGTCCACTTTCGGCATGGCCACCGTCCGTACAAAACTACTGATTGGCACTGTACCGCGTGGAGTATTTACTTTTAGTTGATCCAGGGCGGCTATACCGCGAGCACTCTGCGGATAACGAATGCGGATATCCACCTCTTCATCGGTGTCATCGGGGCGGTACTCCGCCACGCGTACACCGTTGGTCACCAACTGAACCGCTCGCCCCACCTCAGTTAAATCAGCTCCATACAGGGAAGCCTTGGCACGGTCTACCCGCACCTCCCACTGGATACCCGGCAGTGGTGCGGTATTCACAACATCCCGCAAACCACCGAAGTCATCCTCCATCGCCCGGTGCAGACGCCAAGTTTCCGCCAACAATTTTTCGTAATCCTGCCCACGTAACTCCAGCACAATATCCTTGCCGACTGGCGGGCCCCCTTCCATTACATTGGCCGTGACCTTGATCCCGGCAAAATCTGCTGTACGCACACGGATATCTTCGAAAATATCGCGGCTGCGCCGCTCGCGCTCTTCCGCAGGTAGTAGTTCCACCAACATATTGGCAATCTGGTCCGGTGCGCGATCGGAGTTGCCTGAAATCCCACCGGAGCCGATCGTCGTATGTGCAATCCGTACTTCGGGAATGCTAAGCACTGCTTTTTCCACCTGGGCAACCAATACTTTCTTCTCAGCCATGGAGAGGTTGCCCTGAGCCCGGATCTCAACGTTGCCGTACTGCTCCTCGGTCTCGGTGAAAAATTCGACCCCGGCGCCGAAACGGCCAAAAGCGATAAAAATAGAAACCAGGAGAACAATCGTAGTGGCGAAGGCCATTGCCGGGCTGCGCAGAACAAAAGCCAAGAAGCGGGCATAGAAACCAGTAATTCCCGGCAAATGCGCGGGCTGCCCCTCTTCTAGCTGCTTTAAATAATTGCGCGTGGAACTGGCCAAATTACTTTTGCCAAACAAAGCGCCCAGCACCGGAGCAAAAAACAGTGCGTAGAGTAGCGACCCTGCTAATACCGCAAAGACGGTGACCGGTAGGTAACGCATGAACTCTCCGACTACCCCCGGCCAAAGCATAATCGGTAGGAAAGCGGCGAGCGTGGTTGCGGTGGAGGCTACCACCGGCCAAAACATACGGCTGACCGAAGCGATATAAGCGTTTCGTGCGCTCATACCTTCAGCCATTTTGCGATCGGCAAACTCGGTAATAACGATGGAGCCATCGATCAGCATGCCGAGAGCCAGCAACATGCCAAACATCACCATAAAATTGAAGGAATAACCCAGATACCATGTGACGATAGAGCCAAATAGTAAAGAAAACGGCACCCCCAGGCCCACCAAAATGCCAGAGCGGAATCCCAAGGCGGCCACCACGATAATCATCACCAGCAGCATCGCGGTAAGAATATTGCCCTGCATCTCGCTGACCATATCCCGCGCAAAGTTGGACTGGTCAAAAACAAACTCGACTTTTACGCCCTGGGGCAATGCTCCCAACTCCTCTTGCACCACCGATCTGACCCGGTCGGCCACATTAACGGAGCTGGCGTCATTGCGTTTCTCTACATTAATAGCGAGTCCTGGCCGACCATTGATACTGGTATAACTCACAGCGTCCTTAAAGGTGCGGCGAATATCGGTGACGTCACCGAGGGTAACCACACCATCCGCAGAGTTCTTTAGTGGGATTTCATAGACATCCTGTGCGCTCTCAATAAGGCCAGGAACCTTGACAGAAAAACGTCCGCGATCCGTATCCAGTTCCCCTGCGGGAATCAGCAGGTTATTACCCAGTACCGCATTAATCAGTTCCGCACTGGTCACTTGGTAGTGTTCCAGACGCACCGGGTCGATTGTTGCCTCGACCACCTCTTCGCGATTACCGTGTAGATCTGCACTCAAGACATCGCTGATATTTTCTATTTTGCGCTTAAGCAGCTGGGCACTGCTGAGCAGTACCCGCTCACTGACTTTTTCCCCGGAGAGGGTAACCACAATTGTGGGGAAGGGTTGTGCCGATGCCTCCTCAACGGTGGGCTCCTCCGCATCCCTGGGCAGTTCTGCACGAGCTCGCTCCACCGCATTGCGGATATCATCCACTGCATCATCCACATCAATTGCGGAGTCAAATTCGACCACGATATAGGCCAGGGACTCGCGGGCGACCGCAATCACCTCGACAACGCCTTCGACAGCACGAATTTCCTGCTCCAGAGGGCGCACCAAAAGGCGTACACCATCCTCGGGTGATATACCCTCATGGGTAACCTGAACCATGACAAATGGCGGGTTCACTTCAGGGCTAGACTCAATTGTCATAGCGCCGCGAGCCACCAGCCCCACAAGGACAATCAACAGCATCAGGCAAATAGCGCTGCGATTACGCTCAATCGCGCTCTCTAATAATTTCATCGCTAGTTACCTTTCTGATCTTCCTGTGCGGGCAGCCCCTTTGAGGCGGGCATTAATTCAGGATTAATATCCACAGATGGGGATTGCGCATTCAGTGCGGGCTCTGGTGGATGCATATCGACCCGAACGATATCGCCCTGGCTCACATACTCCTGACCGACGGTAATCAGGGTAACCGGGTCCGGCAAACCGCTGACCCAAACACCCCCATCCCCATCGCCCACCAAGGTGACGTTGATAAAATCTACCCGGTTGTTTTCATCGAGAACACGCACACCCAATGTGCCGCTGTCATCCAGTGTCAGTAGCGAGGAATTAATATGGTGTGCCAGTATTTCACCGGTGGGCAGAGCCAGGCGACCACTCAAACCTCCGCGCAACAGGTTACCGGGATTATTCACCGCCACCTCAACCCGGTAAGCGCGGGTCACCTCTTGGGCCTGCTGGCTGATATAACGCAACTTGCCCTGAACCGGGATACCGCGCTGTAATTCTGCGCTAGCCGGACCCGCTGGAACCAGATTGCCCACTTGATTCTCGGAGACCTCGCCAACCACCAGAATCGGATCCAAATCCAGCAGAGTCGCACACTCCTCACCCCGGCGAATAAAATCCCCCAGCTCTACCGCGCGCTTATTCACCACACCAGCAAAAGGCGCGCGAACTTTCAGGTTGTCCACCATCACCTTGGCCGAAGTGAAATCCGCCTGCGCCTGTGCCAGGGCAACGCTCTGTTGAGCCATGGCCGTATCAGACTGCAGGCCCTTATTTTTCAAGCGCTCGGCGCCGGCATAATCCAGCCGCGCTTTATTCAATGCAGCCTCGGCCAGGGCCAGTTTTTCCAGGCGATCTTCCGCTTCAATTTCACAAATCACCTCGCCTTGCCGCACTTGGCTTCCCTCAGCTACAGGCAGTCGGGAAATAACGCCATCTAGCTCTGCCCGCAGGCGCACGCTGCGATTCGCTTCGGTATGACCATTGACCAACACCCGTGTAGCGTAGGACTGAGCCTCAATTCGCTGAGCCTGAACCCGTATGGCCATCTCGGGCACAACTCCAACCTCTTCAGCAGGGCTAACGTCGTCGCCCTCCTTCTCAGGCAATAAAACTCCACTGAACAGCCAGGCAAGGGCCAGCAGGGTAACGAGCAGGGCGATTCGATAATTTCGGTTAGACCAGATGGATACCAGTGCACTCATAAATAGAAACCTGTCAGGCACAAATAAAACTGCCGCCGCTGGCGCAGTGATTTGAGTAGACCAAATTTTACACAGCCCAGCCATATTCCTAAATTGAAATCTCAGAGAAATAGATCAGGTGACATGGCTGCGGGGCCGGCGACATCAGCAGATGTCTGGGCACAATGAGTATAAGAAGGGGGAATCACTTCGCGGGCAGCGCCGGAAAAATATGTACTAAGCAGCAGGGAGAGACCGGCCAGACAAATCCACAGGAGACACTGGCCGCATCATTTTATAAGAAATTAAGACAGCATCGATTCTAGAAAACCGAGCATATCCGACTCATCATCAATCAATTCACCAGAACCAAATTCTGCATTCCAGTCGAGAAGTATTCTCGCCAGAGCCCTGGCCTGATCTGCCAAAGCAACCAACTCCTCGCGGCAATTCTTCGGCCCGGTATAGAGTTTTAATTTGCGGTGGCTATCGGCCAGCTGGTGGCTCGGATACTTGGAGCGGTACACCTCCAGCTTCCAGCGCAGTGAATGCACCATGTTGCGGTAAAAGGTCAACTTTGTCGGCAGCTGCAACAGGGAAAAATCTTCCAAATCACCAAACAGGGTGCAATCGAGTCCGAGTACCTGGGCCTCACGGCTATTGTGTGCGGCGAAAACATTGGCACTGCGGGGCTCCGCCAACAGCATGGAGAGATCACCGAATAGTTCCCCTGGGCGGATAACCGCGAGAGTCCGCTCACCTCCATGACCACTAGCGTCCACTTGGACCTGCAATTCACCACGCAGCAGGAAAAAAACCCACTGATCGACATCGCCAGCGCGCAATAACTGCTCCCCCGGCTGCAAACTCAAAAGCCTGGAGCGCTTTAACAGTACGTCGTACTGCCACTCACTGGCCGCACGAATATCACGAAACAAATGAATAACGTTAAGGAGCTTATCGACAGCTTCCCGCGGATAGTCAATAAGAGGCTTAATTTCCATAGATACCGCAAAATTAGTGAAAACTTTTCCATTTTTTCCCGAAGTGTGGCGGATGCCACTTGGCGAGGCCGGATTCTAAACGATATCGGTCTGCCACACCCGTCGATGGCTATGACAATCGTTTCCCGGCTTAGACCCGCGATGCCGCGCGGGAGGGCATTCTAACCTCTCTAGGCTTGAACTCCATTGCAGTTGCAGTAGAGTTAGGCGAAGTGTTGAGCACAGTGTGCTCTCTCACACTTTCAATGCGCACTCATTCATAGGATTTGTGTGCACCGGGGAGGGATACCTCAATCTTAATAACCGGAGCCACGCTTCCGGACTTGCAGACACCATAGAACAATGAAATCGATAAAAATTGTCTTCTCACTTTGGGTGTTAACTTTTGCTGTAACTGCCTCAGCTGCACCGCTCTTAAATGGCCTTGCGCTCGAACAACAATTCAACAAAGAGCTCTATATCGCCGCCATCTACTCAGAGAGTCTCTCCACTGACTCCGCCAACCTCTACAACACAGAGATACCGCGGCGCCTGGAAGTACGGGTGTTGGCCAAGAGCCTGCCCGCGCGCCGCTTCCGCAATCAGTGGATGGAGAGTATCGCCATCAATAACCGCGGTGACACACTGAGCAGCCAAGCTGAAGATATGGTGACCTTCGCCAACCTATTTAGAGGCCGCCTGCACCGCGGGGACCAGTTAGCCGTAGACTTCGCTGCCGACAGCGGTATCACCACGGTTTCCCTCAATGGCATCACTCTCGGTGAGATAGCCAACCCGGATTTCTTCAATACCCTGCTGCGCGCTTGGATCGGCCCAGTGCCCCCTTCTACGGATTTCCGCGATGGCCTGCTCTCCGCTGGTGATGTCCCCGCTTCCCTTCGCTCCACTTACGAGAGTTTGGAGCCCAGCAGCGAGCGTATTGCTGAGCTGCAGCTGAAGCAGATTGGCCAGGAGGAAGCTCTCGCCGCGGCACAGGCCCCTCAGAAAGAAGAGGAGTTAGCCAAACCCACACTGGTTGAGGTGGATCTCGCCCCCCCCACCATGACTCTGACTCCGGCAGCTACCGCAGCCTCTGCGCCACAAACTTCAGAACCACTTACTTCAGAACCACTTGAAGTGGCCGAGGAAGTCACAGAACAAGTGGCTGAGGCTGCAGCTTCACTTGCCCAGGTGGAGGGAGAGCCCCTGGAATTGGAGGGGGAGAATAACAGTGAGCCAACGCAACTAGCGGCAAGCAGCCCTGAAAATATGGCCGCTGTCGATATGGATGACGAATTTGAAGAGGAGGATGAGGCGCCTCTGACCGCCGGTATGATACTCGCTCGCCAAATTTACACCTCTAATTTGCTGCGCCACACCTTCCGTCATATTCGCTATCCCAAACGTGCCCAGGAGCGTGGCCAGGAAGGCAGTGTGCGCCTGAATGTAGTGATCAATCCCCGCGGAGAGGTGGTGGATATTCAGGCAATTCAGGAGTCTCGATTCGGCACGCTTAACCGAGAAGCCCGCGCAGCCGTTGAGAGAGCCGCACCCTACCCTGCAGTACCCGCACAGCTGGGAGAGGAATCCTTCAGCTTCTCGCTGCCAATTACCTTTAACCTGCCTGACTAAATTGCTCTCCTAAAAGCCCCACCCAGTGGGGCTTTTGCTGAAAAAACACTGTTAGTATTTCTCCAGATTTCCCCTCCTTGATAGCGCGGTCCCGGCTTGAAAGAAGCCACCATCTGCCGCAGCCCATCCACCGCTAGACGCAGCCCTCTTGCCCAACCTCAGTGTCCCCTTTTACCATGTACTCTTGATTCAGCTGAGCAATAATTAGCCAAAATGAAAAAACTACTATTACCTGTCGCGATTGCAGGCATCCTCGCCGGCACCCAACTATCCCTGACGGCCCAGGCCCACGACCACAGCGGTTCAGGCCATCACAAGGCCGCAGCTGAGCAGACGCAACTCTCGTCCGGCATCGACCTCAGCGCCATGGATACCAGCGTGCGCCCACAGGATGACTTCTTCGCATATGTGAATGGTACCTGGCTGAAAAACACCGAGATTCCCGCAGACAAGTCCCGTTGGGGCGGTTTCTCAATCCTGCGTGACAAGAGTACCGAACAGGTTAAAACACTGATTATGGAGGCCGGCAAAGGCGCCAGCAGTGCCGACGCCAAGCAGATTGGCGATCTTTACAACAGCTTTATGAATGAAAAGCTGATTGAGAAGAAAGGCATTGCCGCCGTTTCCTCCGAACTCGCCAAGATTGATGCTATTAAAACCCGCAAGGATCTGACCGACTTCTTCGCCTATGCCGACATCGCCGGCTATGACGTCCCCTTCGGTGGCGGCATTTACCAGGACCTGAAGCAGGTCGAGGACTACATCACCTTCCTGTGGCAGGCGGGCCTGGGTCTGCCAGACCGCGACTACTACTTCGAAGATACCGAGAAGAGCAAAGGCCTACGCAAAGCTTATAAAGAGTACCTGGTACAAATCCAGGAGCTGGCTGAGCTCGACAATGCCGAGGCGTTCTCCGGAAAAATCTTCAAACTGGAAGAGAGCCTAGCCAAACATCACCGCACCCGCCTGGATAACCGCGATCCCGAAAAATATTACAACAAGAAATCCGTTGCCGAGCTGAAAGAACTGATGCCCGCAGTGGACTGGGACAGCTACCTGAAAACCGCCAAGCTGGCCAAGGCCGACAACTTTATTGTGGGTCAGCCCGAGTACCTAGAAGCCGCCAACCAGATCATCGTCGATACCGACATAGCCACCTGGAAGCGCTACCTGAAGGTCAAGGTACTTTCTGCCATGGCGCCCTATATGCATAGTGACATTGCCCAGGCGCATTTCGACTTTTACAACACCAAGCTGCACGGTGTAGAACAGATGGAACCCCGCTGGAAGCGCGGCGTAGAGTTTGTGAATGGCGCAGTCGGTGAGCTGGTCGGCAAGCGCTACGTGGAGAAGTACTTCCCACCGGAAGCCAAGGCACGCATGACAGTCTTGGTGGACAACCTGAAAGCTGCCTACCGTGAATCCATCGAGTCTTTAGAGTGGATGGGCGAGGACACCCGCAAGCAGGCGCTGTTCAAGCTGGAGAACTTTACGACCAAGATCGGCTACCCCGACAAGTGGCGCGACTATTCCGCCCTCAAAGTGGACGCCGACAATCTCGTGAACAACGTGCTTGCAGCCAATCTGTTTGAAGCCAGCTACGATCGCAACAAATTGGGTAAGCCCATTGATCGCGGTGAGTGGGGCATGAGCCCACAGACTGTGAACGCCTACTACAACCCGGCGATGAACGAGATCGTTTTCCCAGCGGCCATTCTGCAACCGCCTTTCTTTGATCTGAATGCCGACGACGCGGTGAACTACGGTGGCATCGGTGGCGTTATCGGCCATGAAATCGGTCACGGCTTCGACGACAAGGGTAGTAAGTTTGATGGCAGGGGCTACTTGAACAACTGGTGGACCGACTCCGACCGCAGTAACTTCGAGAACCTCACCGGAAAACTGGTTTCCCAGTACGATGCATTCGAACCTCTAGAAGGCGAGCACATTAACGGCAACCTGACTCTGGGGGAAAACATCGGTGACTTATCCGGCCTGGGCATCGCCTACAAAGCCTACAAAATGTCCCTGAATGGCAAAGAAGCCCCGGTAATCGATGGCTTTACCGGCGATCAGCGTGTATTCCTCGGCTGGGCCCAGGTATGGCGCAGCAAGATCCGCGATGAAGCTTTGAGCGGCCGCATGAAGGTGGATACCCACTCCCCCGCCGAGTACCGGGTGAAAGGTGTTCTGCCCAATATCGAAGCCTTCTACGAAGCCTTCGATGTGAAAGAGGGTGACGGCATGTACCTGCCAAAAGAGGAGCGTGTGAAGATCTGGTAATCGTTGGAAAAATCCGACTAATAATGACCGGTTTTGAACACCACCGGCCGCTCCGGCGGCCGGTTTCCCGCCTTAATGTTCCGCTAGCCAGACTTCCCGGCTCCCCGCATCCCCCCTCACTTTCGTACCATTTATTTCGTCGCCACTACAAGCTGGACAACCCCTTGCCCCAATGGCTTAAGATGGACAGCGTGCTTTTATAAGAGATATCACCAATGGCCCATCGCACCCAGTTTCAGCTGCTTGCCAGTCGCCGTTTTCTGCCTTTCTTTATCACCCAGTTTTTGGGCGCTTTTAACGATAATGTCTATAAAAACGCCCTGATCGTGATGATCGCCTTCCGCTTGGTAGAGAGCGAAGCCAATGCGCTGATCAACATTGCCGCTGGCCTGTTTATCCTGCCCTTTTTCTTGTTTTCTGCGTCCGCTGGCCAGATTGCGGACAAATTCGATAAGAGCCGCTTAATCAGGCTGATCAAACTGGGGGAGATCGTGATTGGCGCCCTTGGTATTGGTGCCCTTTACAGCGGCAACCACCTGTTCTGTCTCGCAGTGCTTTTCTTGCTCGGGGTGCAATCTGCATTCTTTGGCCCGGTCAAATACGCCATCCTGCCCCAGTCCCTAAAGCGCTCCGAGCTGGTCGGAGGCAACGCTCTGGTGGAGATGGGCACTTTTGTCGGTATCCTCGCTGGTACCATTGTCGGCGGCCTGCTCGCAGGCCTGACCGGACAGGGGGAGCACGGTCTCTTTTATCTAAGCCTGATTATTATGGGCGCTGCGATATTTGGTTACCTAGCGAGCCGCTGGATTCCTCAGAGTCCCGCGCCCGCTCCAAACCTGCGTATCAACCCGAACCCCGTCACACAAACCCGTAACATCTTAAGTACCACCGCCAAAACCCCGTCGATTTTCTATGCCATCATCGGCATCTCTTGGTTTTGGTTGCTGGGCGCGGCCTATCTGACTCAGATACCCAGCTTTACTAAAAACGTGCTGGGAGGAGATGAATCTCTCGTTACCTTGCTGCTATGCGCTTTCACTATCGGCATTGCGCTGGGCTCCATGCTTTGCGAACGCCTATCCGACGGTCATATCGAGCTGGGCCTGGTGCCGCTGGGTGCAGCCGGTCTCACTATTGCCGGCATTGCCCTATCCTTCGCCGGGCATAGTTTCCAGGAATTACAGCAACCCACGCTGACCGCCTTCTTCAACAGCGATGGCGCCTTCGCCATTCTTACCTGTATCGTATTGCTGGGTATTTTCGGCGGTCTCTACATAGTGCCCCTCTACGCCATGATGCAAGACCGCTCGGCAGCAGAGATTCGCGCTCAGATTATCTCGGTCAACAATATCCTCAACGCCTTATTTATGGTGATCTCGGCGCTGATGGGCATTTTGTTCCTGAATATACTGCAGGCCTCGATTCCAGAGTTTTTCCTGATTATCGCGCTGATGAATGCTGCGGTAGCAATCTTTGTATTCACCAAGGTGCCAGAGTTCGCCATGCGCCTTCTTATCTGGATGCTCTCGCACACCATGTACCGGGTCAAACACCAAGGACTGGAGAAAATTCCCGCAGAGGGGCCGGCTCTGATTGTATGCAACCATGTGAGCTATGTAGATGCCCTGCTACTGGCGGGCGCCGTACGCCGGCCGATTCGCTTTATTATGTACAAGCCGATTTACGAAATCCCAGTGCTGCACTTTATCTTTCGCACCGGACGCGCCATTCCCATCTGCTCCAAAACCCAGGACCCAGAAGGCTATGAGCAGGCATTCAGGGATATTGAGCAGGGCCTAAAAAGTGGCGACCTGCTGTGCATTTTCCCCGAGGGGCAACTCACCAAAGATGGCGAATTACAACCCTTTAAAGCCGGCATAGAAAAGATTCTGACACGCACACCAGTTCCAGTTATACCCATGGCCCTGCGTGGACTTTGGGGTAGCTTCTTCAGCCATAAGGGCGGACATGCTTTCACCACATTGCCAAAGCGCTTCTGGTCCAAGGTCTGCGTAGTGGCGGGTTCACCGATTGAGGCACCGGAAGCCAAAGCCCAGGCTTTGCGCGATGAGGTTCTAGAGCTTCGCGGAGAAAAAAGGTAAGACTTTAGCCACCTTACTGGAGTTGCCTTACTGGGCTGGATCACAACCAGCCCAGTAATCTAACGCCAGTAATCAATCCTTGCTACGCCAAGCCCTACAATAAAGCGGTGGTTATTGTCACCGTACGGCTAACCTATGCTTATCTAAGCTCCATCAAATGTAACCCCATCAAAAGTAAGCTCACAGTCATAAGATGAGAATTACTAGGAGCTAAGCATCAGTTTTATAAATTGCCGAAGGCACCTGGTGACGAACAAGCACTAGTCAGCGGGCAGCCCCATGCAAGGAAATGGTAATGGCTCGAAAAAATCAGTTCCAACTACTGAGAAAACGCCGATTCCTACCTTTATTCCTCACACTTATTAGCATCTACTTCAACAGTAACCTCTTCAGAAACGCGTTATTAGTCATTTTTGCTTTTCATTTAGCAAAAGCTGAAGCTAACGCCCTAATTAACCTCGCGACTGGCCTTTATCTTTTACCTTTTTTCCTATTTTCAATTACTGCGGGTCAATTGGCGGACAGGTATGATAAAAGCAAATTACTTAAGCTCATTAAATTATTGGAGATACCCATTGTACTCCTCGGCGCCTTTGCAATTTACATCAGCAATACGCCCTTAAGCTTTTTTGTTCTGTTTCTATTGGCAAGCCATGAAGCCTTCTACAGCCCTGTGCGCTATGCGATTATGCCCCAACACCTGAAGCGCCAGGAGCTCATGGGTGGCAATGGGGTGACACAGATGGGAATGTTTGCTGGTGCCCTAGGCGGTGCAATTGCAGGAACATTAATCGCAGACTTTATGAAACCTGGTCAACATGGGGTGTTATATCTCACCCTGATCATGTTACTTACCGCAATATTTGGCTACTTAAGCAGCCGGGCCATTCCATTAGCGCCGCCAGTTACGCCTCACTTAAAAATTAACTGGAATCCTGCCAAGCAGACCCTACAAATTCTGCATCAATCAATGAAGAACCCTGCCATTTTTTATTCGATCATTGCCTCTTCTTGGTTCTGGCTAATAAGCACCACCTTTTCGGCACAACTTCCCAGTTTTACAAAAAATACCCTGGGTGCCAGCGAGATGGTGGTCACCCTGATGATCTGCTGCCTGACAGTTGGTGTGGCACTGGGCTCACTGATATGTGAAGGCTTGTCTAAAGGCCGCATTACTTTTGGGATTGTGCCTATTGGTGGTATTGGTATCACTCTGGGAGGACTGGGGTTGGGTTTTAGCGCTATGGAATTTCATACGCTGTCTGGAGCCGGTATCACTGAATTTCTTAGGAGCGATGGCTCCATTCCAATTCTGCTTTACACTGTTCTAGTGGGTTTCTGCGGTGGTATTTATATCGTACCACTCTACACCATTATTCAAGACCGAGCAGAGAAACAGCTACGCGGACAAATTCTCGCGCTCAGCAATATGTTTTTTGCCTTGTTTGTCATGCTCGTTTGTTTATTAAATATATACTTACTCGACATCGTGAAAATAACCATTCCACAGCTTTTTATATTCACATCCATTCTGAATTTTCTTACCCTTGCTTTTATCTGCCTAAAAATGCCCGAGTTACTGGTTCACCAGATCACCTGGATCTACTCAAATGTATTGACCCGAGTACGGAGTAAAAACCTGGAGCAGGTACCTTCAAAAGAGGCCGCAATGCTTATCTGTGGCTCTACAGATTACCGCGCTCCTCTACTTATCTACGACACCCTGCCCCGCCCAGTTCGATTTATACTCTCCCAATCCTTGTATAAAAATAAAGTGTTACGCTTTTCACTTAACAAAGGGGGTACGCCCCCAATTATTTATGGTACGAAGGAGATGACGGAAGACAATCTAGCACTTGCTGAGATAGAGAAATCCGCACAGAGCGGGGAACTCTTGTGCTTGATGTTTGATCAAACAGCACACTCTAACCCTTCCAATAAATTAAAAATGCCGCTGGAAGACTTCTTACAATACCTAACTATTCCTATTATTCCATTAATTATTCAAGGCAAAAAATCAGCGAGCAAATTGAGCGGCAAAGTATTTTTAGCTGCTGAAGAGCCTTTAAGTAGCGACAACATTACTCATCAGGACCTCTATCAAACCCTCTGTCAAGCCAAGTCAGCGTCTATCAAAACCAAACTCTAAGTAGCAATAGCATTAGACTATAGACACTCTTATTGTTGGCAGAAATTTCTGCTGACACCCCAGCATTCAAAACCCCATTCCTAGCCTATGCTTTTTACTATTTACACTTTTACAGGGTAATCATTTAGTTACTGCACCCGTTTACTAGAAGCAGCCCAACCATGGACAGGTGCCAATGGCCCAACACAATCAGTTCACGCTTCTTTTCAAGCGCCGCTTTTTGCCTCTGTTTCTCTCACTGACAAGTGCCACTTTCAATGACAATATTTTTAAAAATGCGCTCCTGGTGATGCTGGCGTTTCGTCTCTCCGAAGCAAAAGCCGACGCCTTAATCAATCTGGCAACGGGATTTTATATATTGCCATATTTCCTTTTTTCCGTTACTGCCGGTCAGTTGGCGGATAAATATGACAAAAGCCAAATAATCAGGATTTTGAAGTTAGCGGAAATCTTCATCGTTTTACTTGGAGCCTATGGCCTGATTTATAACAATCAAACTGTTAACTTTATTGTGCTCTTCCTACTGGCAAGCCATACAGCCATATTCAGCCCGGTACGATATGCGATTTTGCCCCAACACCTAAAGCGTAGAGAATTGATGGGAGGCAATGGCCTTGCACAAATGGGCTCTTTTGCCGGTGTGTTGAGCGGCACTATTGCCGGCACTCTATTAGCCGGATATACCAATCCCGGTCAACCTGGACTCAATGAATTGAGCGCGACTATGACGGTGATAGCAGTCTTGGGCTATATCGCTAGTCGCCAAGTTCCCCAGGCACCAGCACCGGCCCCAGGTTTACGAATCGATTGGAACCCTGTCTCGCAAGCCTGGCGCATACTGCGGTTGACCACAAAGAATCCATCGGTTTTCTATGCAATTCTCGCCTGCTCCTGGTTCTGGCTAGTCAGTGCCGCCTATCTGGTTCAGGTACCCAGCCTTACCAAGAATGTACTGGGGGCCAGCGAACCGGTCATCACCATTATCCTGTGCTGTTTATCTATTGGTGTGGCGGCGGGCTCTCTGATGTGTGAAACCCTGTCTAGAGGACGTATTACCTTTGGCATAGTGCCCATTGGCGCTCTGGGTATGACACTGGCAGGACTAGGCCTCGGTATTACCACCGCCCAGTTTGAAACACTGTCCGGGGCATCCGTTGGCGAATACCTGCGTAGTGACGGCGCTTATGCCGTATTGATATACACAGCGTTACTGGGCATTTCCGGTGGCATTTTTATTGTACCCCTTTACACCATTATGCAGGACAGGACAGATCGCGCCGTACGAGCGCAGGTGCTCTCACTGAACAATGTAATGAACGCCCTTTTTACTACGATCATTACACTGATCAATATATTTATTCTGGATGTGGTAAAAATTACCATTCCGCAGCTGTTTATTCTGATGGCTCTGATCAATTTTGCAGTAATGGCCTTATTGTTTTACAGACTGCCAGAATTTATTGTGCACCTGCTGATCTGGCTCTCCTCACATCTCTTAGCCCGCACCGCCTATGGAAAGCTGAAAGAAATCCCCAAAAAAAGTGCCGCCTTATTGACCTGCAACGCCACTGTCAAACTGGCTCCCTTACTAGTGATGGACACTTTACAAAGACCTATTCGTTTCATTCTGCCCCAATGGTTCTACCAGTCTCCACTAATGCACTTTATTTTTAAGAACTACAATATTGCCCCCATTGTTTATGGGCCATCAGAAGACAAAACCCAATTGTCTGCTGAAATACGCCGGGCACTAGAGAATGGTGAATTAATGTGTCTTTTTTACACGCAAGACCAGCGAGATAGTAAATTGACTGGCATTGAGAAACCGCTAAGAACAGCCTTGATAGACACAAGCGCCCCGCTAATCCCTCTTGTCTTACAAGGTTTGAACTACAAGACTCCAGGCAACCGCAACGCCAAAAGATTTAATCTTATCCCCAAAGTTCATATCAGCACCGGGCAGCCTATCGCTGTGGAGAATATAAACGACTCAATCCTTACTAGGTAACCCCAAAAACTGATAGCTGCAATACCACTTTACCCCTAATAATTACGCCACACCTAACACTTTATACTTTGTAAAAACCTATCAACTTCAAAGCAAGGTACTCTCAATCTAATCAGGCAGCAGATACGAGTATCGGTGCCAATATTGCATGCCATAAAGATGATATTCGCTATATTCAGTTACAACATCAGATTTCGATCGAGAATTTCATCGCAGTCAATTAGTAACCGCCATTCAGAGGGCAGCCCTTTAAAGCGATAAAAAATGGCTCAAAACCAGTTTAAGCTGCTCGGTACACGGCGTTTCCTGCCGCTGTTTATCACTCAGGTTCTAGCAGTTTTCAGTGACAATTTGTATAAGAATGCGTTAATTGTATTGCTCGTATTCCGTATGACGGAGGAAGAAGCCAATACACTGATCAATATTGCCACCAGCTTGTATATTCTGCCGTATTTCCTCTTCTCCGCATCCGCAGGACAACTCGCCGACAAAATAGATAAAAGTAAGCTCATCAGAATTTACAAACTGGCCGAAATTGGCATAGGACTCGTGGGTATTGTCGCGCTATTTACACGGCATTATACCTTGAGCCTGGCGGTTATTTTCAGCTATGGCACCTACGCAGCACTCTTCAGTGCCGCTAAATTTTCCCTGATACCACAACAGTTAAATAGAGGCGAGTTACTTGGGGGCAATGCACTGATCCAGATGGGATCTTTTATTGGCACATTAGCTGGAACGATCGTCGGTACTCTACTGGTTGGATTCACGCATCCCGGTCAACATGGATTGACATTTATCGCCATTATATTGATATGTGTGGCTCTCAGCGGTTATCTGGCAAGTTGCGCCATCCCCAAAGCACCAGCTCCGTCCCCCAAACTGCATATCAATTGGAATCCGATAGCACACGCCATGCGGGTCATGTACTCGGCATGGCAAATACCCTCGGTATTTTATTCAATTCTTGCCATCTCCTGGTTCTGGCTGATTACTACGGCTTACCTAGCCCAAATACCTAATTTTACCCGCGATGTCCTCGGGGGTAGTGAAGAGGTAATCACCCTGCTTTTATGCAGCCTCACCGTGGGCACGGCGCTTGGATCACTACTGTGCAATTGGTTATCCCGAGGGCGCATTGAACCGGGATTGATACCATTGGGTGCAATTGGCATCACCTGCACCGGCATGGCGCTGGGTTTTCACTCCAGTCATTTTCATACCCTCACCAATGCAGACCTGACACAGTTTTTAAACAGCCGGGGCTCTTTCTTAATTCTTCTCTACATTGCTCTCTTCGGCGTTTTTGGCGGTATTTTTACCGTGCCGCTGTATGCAATGATCCAGGACCGCTCCAGTGCAGAGATCCGCGCACAAATTATCGCCATCAGCAATATGCTCAATTCACTCTTTATTGTCGCAGCAACCCTCTTGAGCATTACTTTCCTAGATATCTTCCAGATCTCTATCCCAAAGTACTTTTTCATTATCGCTTTACTGAATCTGGTAGTGGTCAGCCTGATTTTTGCCAAGTTGCCAGAGTTCATTATGCGTGTATTACTGTTACTGCCCGCAAGAACCCTCTATAAGGTCAACTTCAAGGGATTGGATCAAATCCCTAATGAGGGGCCCGCCCTCATTGTCAGCAACCACATCAGCTTTTTGGACCCAGTGATATTGGCAGATATTGTCGAACGCTATGTACGCTTTGTCGCCCATCCAGCTATTTATAAGTCCCGCCTGCTGCGCTGTATTTTGCATATGAGCGATGCCATTCCCATAGGCTTGGACCTCGATGATCCAAACAGCCGTGAGCGCACTTACAAAGCCATAGCGGAGAGCCTGGAAAACGGGGAATTACTCTGTATTTTTCCCGAGGGAAAAATCAGCGAAGACGGTGAGCTGCAGCCGTTCCTGAAAGACATTGAGGAAATCTTACGACGCAAGTCTGTGCCGGTTATCCCCATTGCCTTACATGGCACCGATGCCCAGGCCGAAAACACAGCGCAGCAGCCTAAGAAGAAAAGGAAACGACGTTTATTTCCCGAAGTCCTGGTTATCGCAGGGCAGCCGGTAGAGAGTATCAATACAGATTCGGAGAGCCTGCAAAAACAAATGCGAGATCTCAAGAAAAACAAAGAGAACAACTAATGAAAAAAAAGAAAGATAGAGAGGTGACTGTACACAGCGGCTTACTTAGTTAGCTAAACGGACCAGGCAAACGAGATAGGTGGAGGGGATAGAAAAAATGCTACTTCAAAGTTGAGTGCACCCGCTGTAATGAGCGGGTGCCTCTCAAGACTTATACTGCCAATTTATGCTGTCTTAGCTGAAGCCTCGGTCGCAGTACCACCTTTTTTCATCAGCCAGAAGGCGCCGACCAATACCAAGGCCTGCAAACCGATACCCTGCCAAGTGGAGTAGATGCCCAGCCAATCAAAGCTGAACTGTACCGGCAGTGGTGAAATACCAATCCAGGCCGCCTCCTGCAGCGCTGCAACCGCCTTACCTGCCAGAACAAATGACAATGCAAGCAGCACATAAGTCGTTACGCTGAAGAACTTGCCTATAGGCAGGCGCACGGAGTAACGCACCAAGACGAAACCCAGCACCGCAAGCAAAGCGACAGCTGCGCCAACCCCAGCCCACAGAGTGCCGTAATGGCCGGCAGAGGTCTGAGCCAACAGGGATTGATAGAACAGGATGGTCTCGAAAATCTCACGGTAAACCGCGATAAATGCCAGCCCCGCAATCCCCCAGAGCGCACCGCTGCTCAAGCTGCGATTAATACTTTCACGAATATACTTCTGCCACTCGTCCGCCTGAGTCTTGCTGTGCATCCAGAAGCCCACATAGAAAAGCACTACGGCAGCCAGTAAGGCGGCCACGCCCTCCATCACCTCGCGACCGGCACCGCTGATAGTAATCAAGGTCTGCGCTGCAATCCAGGTGGCAAAGCCGGCAATAAAGGCGCCGATCCAGCCGACATGCACAAACTTGAGGGCGTCGCGGCGACCGGTTTTAACCAGAATGGTGGTCAGTGCAATCACCACCAACAGCGCTTCCAACCCTTCACGCAGAAGGATCACCAGGCTCGCAATAAATAGCGCGGCACCTGACAGATTACTCTCCTTCATCAGCGACTCAGCCTGGGCCAGCTGTTGCAAAATTGTCTCGACCTGTACCTGAACCTGTTGGGGATCACTGTCAGCATTGAGCTGGGCGCGCAATCCCAGCAGCTCGCGCTCGGTTGCTAGACGCAGATCCTCATCCAAGGAGTTCAGTGAGTTTTCCGCCATTTCGAAACCATCGAGGTAGGCGCTTATAGCCAAGGTGCGAGCATTGGCGAAGTCGCCCTGCTGGTAGGCAACCAGTGATGCCTGTAGTTGAGTCCGCGCCACATCGATGGGAGTGCTTTCCTCTAGCCCCTCTGAGGAAAACAGGGCGCTAGGATCTGCCCGCAGAGCCGCCACCGCTTGCGGGGAGATTTCTGGGCGATCATTGCGCAGTACCTGGGGGCTGTACATCACCAGATCCTGCAGGCTCGGCTTTGAATCCGCGGCCGCGACGCGCTCTCCAACAAATGCCAGACCGCCAACGTAAAATGCCAGGGACCAGCGCTGCTGTTCGGTGAGATTTGCGAAGGGCGTCATCGCGGTGCCATCGATTCCGTTGCTGATGGCATCGTAAAGCCCCAGCAGGGAACGATTCTCTGCGCGCTCACGCTCGTGGAAGTTGGTGGGTGCCGGCTCCAGCCCCGCTGCCAGGGGGCCGTCGCCTCGACCCTCAACACCGTGACAGGCAATGCACTGGGCCTGGTAGATCGCATGGCTCTCTGCAATGCTGAGGAGGCCACTCGGCAAGGAGAGTGCCGGAGCAATAGAGAGCAGTCCCTGGCGCAAACTGGCCGTGTGAACCTGAACATCACCGACATCGGCTTTGCGCTGGATAGCCGCCAGCAAGGCCTGGGCCTCGGAGCGGATTACGCTGGCCTCGGTAGAGTCTTCCAGCTGCTGCCCGCGGTCGATCAGCAGTTCGGCGAACTCTTCCATTTCCGCGTATTCATCGGCATTGATAATTTCGCCCCTGGCCACTGCCTCCGGGTAATCGACGCCAATATATTCCGCCATTTGCATCAACTGGCGCAGCTCCTGCTCGGAGAGGCCCGATTTTTGGGCCTGGGCGGGAGTTAGCGAAATGGCCAGCAACACTATAAACAAGCGGGCCAAATAATGGGAAAGGCGCATGGAGAGTCCTTTTCAGTTGCAGCAAACAATATCGGTTATGGGTCGCATAATATAATTGATAATTATTCTCACAATAAGGCCCACCTGAAACTTACTGATACCTCCGGTAAATTGAAAGCCTTGCATTTTTAATTGCATGCAATTAAATTGTGAACAACCTAAATGGATGGAGCACACTATGTCCGACCTCTACTCAATTCCCGTTAAGACCGCCAGTGGCGAAACCACATCCCTTGAAGACTACAAGGGCAAGCTGATCCTTGTGGTCAACACCGCCAGTAAGTGCGGATTCACCAAGCAATACAAAGGGCTTGAGGCGCTCTACGATCAATATAAAGACCGCGGCCTGGCCGTACTTGGCTTCCCCTGCAACCAGTTCGGCAAGCAGGAACCCGGCAGCGATGATGAGATCCAGGAGTTCTGTGAACTGAATTTTGGCGTCAGCTTTCCCGTTTACGCCAAGCTGGATGTCAATGGTCCCACCGCCCACCCACTATTTGTAGAGTTAAAGAAACGTGCACCGGGACTCCTCGGTACCGAGGGCATCAAGTGGAACTTCACTAAATTCCTGATCAGTAAGGATGGCAAGGAAGTTAAGCGCTACGCGCCAAAGGACACCCCGGAGTCCCTGCAGGAAGAAATCGAGCGGATGTTGTAAGCGTGATTTGTGATGACGATTCCGAGCTGGCCCTAAACCGCCAGCTCTGCTTTGCTCTCTACGCCGCCTCCAGGGCCATGACAAAAGCCTACCAGCCCATGCTGCAGGATCTGGGTATCACCTACCCCCAGTACCTGGTTTTGATGGTGCTGTGGGAGTGGGCCAGTGAAAATGAAAAAGGCGCAGACGAAGACGCGGGTAGCAATGCGGACAGAAGTGTCGGCGCTCTGGGGCAGCGGCTGATGCTCGATTCCGGCACTCTCACCCCACTGTTAAAGCGCATGCAGCAGCACGGCCTGGTCGAGAGAAGCCGCGCACCATGGGATGAGCGCGTCACCTTAGTTGCCGCCACCAGTGCTGGGCTGGCGTTAAAACCCCGGGCCAAGCAGTGGGTTCAGCAAAACTTGCAAGACTCCAACATTACCCGTGCCGAGGTGAAGCAACTCCACAGTGACCTCTGGCAGTTTCTACACAAGCTGGAAGATAACACTCCCAAAGTGCCCGCTAAATAGCCCTCCGCAATGGCCTCCCCAGCCCCCATGACTTGATTCGCCTGGGGGCAAATACCGCCAAATGTAGAGAGACGCCCCAAAAATAAAGAATAAAATAGGACAGATTCACCCCAAAAATATTATTTAAACGCATTCTTAGGATAAGCATTGACCTGCAGATCAAATAACATCCATAATGTGCGAAATCCAGTCCGAAGCCGGTATCTCCACATATGAAGACTGACAACTGCACCTACAGCCACTGCCATTTCGCCCTAGCTTTCTCGCTGCGACTGCCCCTAGGCGGCATATAATTTTTCTCCCCCCCACCCTGAACAGAATTCCCAACTTTATTTGGACGGCGCATAGACAGCGGCGAAGCCCCTTGTTTAGCCTCGAAACAAATAAGGAGAAAAGACAGAAATGAGCACTAAAAAAGATAAATTAGTCATTTTTGATACCACTCTGCGCGATGGAGAGCAGAGCCCCGGCGCCTCTATGACCAAAGAGGAGAAGGTGCGTATTGCCCGCATGCTGGAACGTATGCGTGTAGACGTGATTGAGGCGGGCTTCGCCATCGCCAGCCCCGGAGATTTTGAAGCGGTGCAAGCGGTTGCCGAAGCTGTGACCGAGTCCCGTATCTGCAGCCTCGCCCGCGCCGTCAACGCCGACATAGTGCGCGCCGGTGAGGCCCTAAAAAAGGCCAATGCCTCCCGCATCCACACATTTATCGCCACCTCCCCGATCCACATGCAATATAAGCTGCAGATGGACCCAGAGGATGTACTGCAGCAAGCCGTTAAAGCGGTGAAGACTGCGCGCCAGTTTACCGATGATGTGGAGTTCTCCCTGGAGGACGGCAGTCGCTCCGAGCCGGAGTTTATGTACCGAATCATCGAGGCGGTGATCGCCGCTGGCGCCGGTACTATCAATATCCCCGACACTGTCGGCTATGGTGAACCGGGAGAGTACGGCGCCATGTTCCGCCGGGTCATCGAGAGTGTCCCCAACTCCGACGAAGCCATCTTTTCCACCCACTGCCACAACGACCTGGGTCTGGCGGTGGCCAACTCCCTATCCGCCGTTATGAATGGTGTGCGCCAAGTGGAATGCACCATCAACGGCCTGGGCGAGCGTGCCGGTAACGCCTCCTTGGAAGAAATCGTGATGGCGGTACAGACCCGCCAGGATCTCTACCCGGTGCAAACCGGCATCGACACCAACCATATTGTGCCCACCTCGCGCATGGTCTCGTCGGTGACCGGCTTCCCGGTACAGCCGAACAAGGCCATTGTTGGCGCTAACGCCTTCGCCCATGAATCCGGCATCCACCAGGACGGGGTACTCAAACACCGCGAAACCTACGAAATCATGCGTGCCGAGGATGTGGGCTGGGGACAAAACCGCCTGGTACTGGGCAAGCATTCCGGCAGAGCCGCAGTGCGCGCCCGCTACGAGGAGCTGGGCATCGCCTTCTCCGATGGCGACGAATTCCAATTAGTGTTCCAACGCTTCAAGGAACTGGCCGATAAAAAGCACGAAATTTTCGACGAGGATCTCCACTCTCTGGTGGCCCTGCGCGAGGAACCGGCGGAGCGCTTCAAGCTGCTCGACCTGGATGTGCGCACTAAAATCGGCAGCGCGCCCCAGGCCTTTATCGAGCTATCTATCAATGGCGAGTCCCACCAGACCGAGGCCCAAGGCGGCGGCCCGGTGGATGCCACTTTTAAGGCCATTGAACATATCGTTAGCAGTGGCGCCGACTTAAAACTGTATTCCGTCAACGCCGTCACACAGGGGACAGACTCCCAGGGCTCAGTAACCGTGCGGTTGGAAAAAGACGGCCGCCTGGTGAATGGTGTTGGCGCCGATACCGATATTTTGATTGCCTCGGCACAAGCCTACATGGATGCGTTAAACTTGCTCGCCATTAGTGAGAGTAAGAAACAGGGCGTGTAAGTGAACGAGCTGCAGCGAGCGGAATATCTGTCGGTACTGGGCATAGCCAGCTATGTGCCGCGCTTTGTATTGCCACTCGCTCCCGAGCCCCGCCAGGCGGAGTTGCCACCGGCGGAGCCGGATACCGCAGCAGACCAGCCGCTGCAGCAAGCTAACAATCCCCTGCCGCAGTCTGCGGCACAGATTGTCGACTCCCCTGTCACCAAAGAGCGTGATACTGTCGCGGCAGAGATCAGCGCACTCACCAGCGCGACAAAAGTACAGGCTCCGGCAAAGCCGGCCATCGCTACCGCCGTGGCAGCACCGAGCCAGCAAGTGAAGCCTTTCGTGCTCAACTGCTGGCGTCTCGGCGAAACCCTGCTGGCGGTGGACAGCCACGAGCCCGGTGCCGCACTACCAATCGATGCCCTGTTCGGCAACATTGTGCGCGCTCTCAACTGGCACGAGTTACCTCGCCAGCAGGAGCGTCTGCACTGGCCCATGGCAGAAAACCGTTTCGGCCCGGCAGCAGATGCCTCAGAGGCCCGCGATACCTTTTCCAGTTGGCTGGAGGCCTCCTGCTCGCGCTACCCGGTGCAATCTATCTGGCTGATGGGACGAGAGGCACAGGAATTCTGTACCCCACAAACCCTCGAGAGTGATATCAATCACTGGGGCAGCGTACGTATCCTACCCATGCCGAGCCTGTCCCAGTTATTGCAACAACCGCTACGCAAGCGCGAACTCTGGCAGCTTCTACGCAAAGCCTACCCCGCTGAGACTCGCGCTCAATGATACCTCTGAGTAACGGACTGAATTTACGGCTCGCCGAAGAGGCGGACTGTGCTGCCCTGGCAACTCTGGCGTTCAGTGCCCACAGCCACCCCTGGAGTGAGACACAATATCTGCAAAGCCTGAAAGCCGGGCACCAGTGCTGGCTGCTTTGCAGCGGCTCTGAGACTGTCGCCTGCTGTGTCGCAAGCAAGCTGTTTGACGAGGCGGAAATTCTCGACATGGCTGTAGCGCCGCAGTGGCGCCGGCGCGGCTTGGCAGAAATGCTGCTGAAACGTCTTATCGGTGAGCTGCAGGAAGATATCCGGCGATTGCTGTTAGAGGTGCGGGCCTCCAATCTCGCCGCGCAGTCACTCTACCGCAAACTGGGTTTTTCCGAGGATGGCTTGCGCAAGAATTACTATCCCGCGGATAACGGCGAACGCGAAAATGCTGTACTCATGAGCCTCGCCCTGGCAGAACCGCAACCGTAGAATCATACGGCGGACGTTTTTAGCCCTTTTTCTTGCTGCGCATCCCAGCGCAGTTTTCCGCAGGCGATACTGCCGAGCCGTTTTTACATTGTCAGGCCACTCCAGGGCAGTATCAGTAAATCTGCCCACTCAACCGATTTGTTGGAAAGAGTTATCGAATGTCGCTATCAAAAAGCAGTCCCTCACTCCTAGAAGGCTCCGTTTCCGGCCACCTGCAGAGACTGGCTCTGCCCATGGTGTGGGGTATCCTCGCGGTAATGTCTTTCAATATCGTGGACACCTACTTTGTCTCACAGCTGGGTAATGCGCCCCTGGCAGCGATGAGCTTCACCTTCCCAGTGGTGATGGTTATCAACAGTTTCTCCATTGGCCTCGGCGCCGGCACCTCCTCCGCAGTGGCCCGCGCCTATGGCGCAAGGGAAGTGAGCAATGTACGCCGGCTGGTAACAGACGCCTCGGTATTAGCGTTACTCATCTCTCTAGTCATTACCGTCGTCGGCCTGCTGACTATTCGCCCCCTTTTTTCCCTGCTCGGCGCCAGCGAAGAGCTGATGCCGTTGATTGAGGACTATATGGTGCCCTGGTATCTCGGCACTATTTTCGTGATCGTACCCACCATTGCTCTCTCGGCTCTGCGCGCTATCGGCAACAGCGCACTGACCGGGCGAATCATGGTGGGCGTAGCCCTGTTCAACCTGATTCTCGACCCCATTCTGATCTTCGGGTTACTGGGTTTTCCCCGGCTGGAATTACAGGGAGCGGCCATCGCTACGGTGGTCGTGCGCGCCCTCAGTTTCTTTATCGCCTTCTATTACCTGATTCGCAGGGAAAACCTGGTGGCCGCGCCCCAGTGGCATCTCGGCACTCTGATCGAATCCTGGCGCAAAGTCCTCGCCGTGGGGCTGCCCGCAGTTCTCACCAATGTGATTATTCCCATGGCTGGTGGCGTGGTGGTGGCACTGGTAGCCGTACATGGCGACGAGGCCGTGGCCGGACTCGGTGTGGCCCTCAGGATCGAGCCTGTAGCTCTGATTGTTTTTTATGCACTGTCTGCCGTGGTGGGGCCCTTCATGGGTCAAAATGCCGGGGCCGGCAACATAGACCGGTTGCGGGAGACCGTCAGTGTGCTGGCACGCTTTTGCCTGGTGCTGGGGGCTGGCCTAGCGGTACTGCTGTATTTTATCGGCGAACCTGTAGTGCGCCTGTTCAGTGACTCCCCGGAAGTTATCGCCGTGGCTGTAGCCTATCTAAGCCTGGTGCCATTCAGCTATGCCGGCTACGGTTTTGTGATGTCGGCCAATGCCGCCTTCAACGGCTTGGGTCGGCCGCTGCCCGCGACCATGATCTCGTTCCTGCGAGTACTCGGTGTCTACCTACCGTTGGCCTGGATCGGCAATTATTTCTGGGGTATGGCCGGGCTGTTTGCCGCAACCGCCGCGTCCAACCTGCTACTCGGTGCCCTATCCTGGTGGTGGCTGCGTCACGATACCCGCCAGCGCAGTGCGGAAGTCAGCCCGACAGAGCCTCTGTCCGCCAGTTAAATTCAACGTTTCGAGAACCTTGATCGGCAGTCCTGTGCAATATTGAACAGGGCTGCCCTTTCCTCATTTTGCGGTGCGCTATCTCACACTGCGGCGCGACAAAAGGAAACATCCGCCGCAACCACCAACTTACATATTGCTTCCCTCTTTGCACGTTAGTTTCAGCCGGAGCTGGGCCCAGCGTCTGGTGAAGCTTACTAATTCCCAATCAAGGATGGTGACTTATGCAAGAAGAGGAAAGCCTATTATTTCGGCGGCAACTGTGGCGCGATGCAATCCTGTTGGCCCTTCTCTCGATCCTAGTCTCAACAGGCTTGGTGGGTTGTGACCAGGATGACCCCGACCCTCCCCCGGGAGACGATTCTGGAGATGGCGGCGGCGATGATGGCGGAAATGGTGGTGACAGCGGCCCCTGGATTCTGAACACCACCGGTGCCCGCGCTCCCTATATCTACGAAACCAACAGCAACGAACAGGTTTTGGTGAACGTTCAGAGTGCGGAATCGGTTACGGTGGATGGCAAGGGTTACACCCTGGTGAGCGCGACCGGCATCCCGGATTACGAAACAGAAATCACCGACAACCTATACGATTGGCTGATCAATCGGCCCAAGTCCGCCACGGACTTTGTCAGCGGCAGCCCCATTGTACAGATCGGCGATATTGTCAGCTTTGGCCAGGACATCGGCTACAGCAGCAACTCTCAGAGTTGTGCCACGGGTGCTGGATACGGCTACTGGCCCCCCGGCCCCATGTGCCCGGAGAATGTCTCCCATCAGGGCTATTTTCCCCTGGCACCGGAGGAGTCCGATGAAAGTTGTGAAAGCGGGCTTGGGGCACAGGGCTACTGGGTCAACGGCACTTCCATCTACCAGTGGAGCGATGGCCAGGTTTTGGATGGCACCTGGCACACCTTGGCGCCAGTGGCAGAAGTGTACGACGTGGATATCTGTGGCGGCCATGCAGCCCGAGGCGATTATCACCACCACTTCTACAGCGACTGCCTGGCGGACTTAGTGGAGGATTCAGGCGATGGTCATTCCCCCATTTACGGCTTCACTGCCGATGGCTACCCCATCCATGGCCCCTGGGAAGCCGATGGAGCACTGGCCATAAGCAGCTGGGCCATTCGCAATTACGACGACCCTGGCGCACCCAGTGGTTGTGGCGTAGCCGGGGAACGCAGCTGCCGACTAGTCGACGAGTACGATCTTACCAAGGGCACTGAAGCACTGGATAACAGTGGCCCCAGCACCAGCGATACTTTCACCTCTTTATCGGGAAATATCTTTATTACCAAGTCTGGTTTTTTCTATGAGGATTATTACTGGGATAGTGACCTGACCGCCCTGGGCGGTGCCTACCTGGATCAGTACAACGGCCACAGCGATAGTGAACGCGGTTACCACTATCACCTCACCGTGACCCAGGGCGAGGACGGGCAGCTTACTCCAGCCTTCCCCTACACCTTCGGACCGCGCTTCTACGGCAAACTGGATAGCCAGACCATTGTCAGCGTCTGCTCCGATGAAGTCGGCGGCGGTGTACCGCCAGGGCCGCCACCAAGGTAAGCCTGTGTCTTTAAAGATTTGCATTTATCTTTAAGCACTGATGCGGTTGAACCGTGCTGTGGGATTTCCCTGCGGTGCGGTTAGCAAGCTCACCCGCAAAGCTGTAATTCCCTCTCATGGCTCGTCCCAGCGGCAAACTTTGCAAAATTTAACAGTGCCAATCCTATGCCAGAGAGCCGCACCAAATTTTTTTTCAACGCGCTGAAAAATTGGCATAGAGAAAATGAATGACTTCCCCAGGCCCATTGGGGAGAAACAGTTTTTCAGGCATAGCCCTTTTCACGCAAAGGTCCGTTTAAAGGCAATTGTGAATAACGTTTTTTATCGGGTAAACCAGCTCTGCAGGCGCCTTAATTGTCCATATTTTGTCCTCTTTTCTTCAGTACTTTCAGGTGACTTCTCCTTTGATGCCAGGGTTTCCCATGAAAATAATAGAAACACTCCATCCAGACGGACGCTCGCTTTTATCTTATGCCCTCGCTCTCACACTGCTCACCGGTGTTCTGCAGGGCTGCGGTGGTGGAGGGAGTTCCTCCTCCGACACAGAAACCGGTAGCGAGAGCAGCGACACTTCGACTGACAGTGATAGCGGGGATGACGACGACGAGAACGAGGAAACTGGCGAGGACAGCGACAGCTCAGAGGATACCGGCGTCTGGATCGTCAATACCACTGGCGAACGCGCTCCCTTTATCTACGAGAACAACAGCAATGAGCAGGTCCTGGTCAATGTGCAGAGTGTCGAATCCGTAACGGTAGGCGGCAAGGAATACACCCGGGTATCCGCAAGCGGAATCCCCGATTACGAAATTCTGATCACCGAAAATATCCTCAACGCCCTGTTGACCCGCCCCAAAATCAATAGCGATTTCCTCAATGGCAGCCCGAATGTTCAAGAGGGAGACTTTATTAGTTTTGGCCAGGATATCGGCTATCGCAGCAACGCCTCTTGTGGTGCAGAAGCCGGCTATGGCTTCTGGCCCCCGGGCCCTGTCTGCCCGGAGAATGTCTCACACCAGGGTTACATCCCCAAATCCCCGGAAGCCGCGACAGAGGACTGCGAAACCAGCCTCGGCGTGCAGGGCTACTGGGTAAATGGCACCTCAATTTATCAGTGGAGCGATGGCCAGTCTGTCAACAATACCTGGCATACGCTCGCTCCCCTGGCCGAGGTCTACGATGTGGATGTCTGTGGTGGCCACGCCGCCAATGGTGACTACCACCACCATTTCTACAGCGACTGCTTGGCAAACCTGGTGGGGGATGTGGGTGATGCCCATTCGCCAATTTATGGCTATACCGCCGACGGCTTCGCGATTCACGGCCCCTGGGAGGGCGACGGCCAACTGGCAATAAGCAGTTGGGCGGTACGCGACTACGACGATCCCAGTTCCGAAACCGGCTGTGGCATCGCCGGTGAGCGTTCGTGCCTGTTGGTCGATGAATACGACACCAGTAAGGGCACTACGAGCACTAACAATGCCGGTCCATCCACCAGCGGCAGTTACACCTCCCTATCCGGTAACGAGTTCGACACTAGCGCCGGCTTCTTTTACGAGGACTATTACTGGGACCCTGAGCTGACCGCCCAAGGCGGTGCCTACCTGGACCAATACAACGGCCACACCGATGAAGAGCGCGGCTACCACTACCACTTGACCGTGACCCTCAGCGATGACGCCCAATTGGTGCCCGCTTTCCCTTTCACTTTTGGACCACGCTTTTACGGAAAACTGGATGACCAAACCATTGTAAACCGGTGTTCTTCGACCATTGGGCGCTGACACCGAGCATCATTTGAGGTGAATTTCCTATGAAAATAATCAGGTATTTTCTTGCCGGATTCCTGGCCTGGACCGTTGCGGCTGAGGTTGCTGCCCAACCCAGCCCAAATTCGGGCCGCAATAACGACCAACGCTCGGTAAGGGAAATACCTGTTCGCGGCCCTGTCTCCAGAGGGACCCAGAACAATGCTGATAGCGATAACACAGAAACCAGTGATACAGATACCAGTAATAATTCCTCCACTGAGAGTGGTGATGACTCAACGGAAACACTGGAAGAAACAACAAACAGTTCTAATGAAAACAATACTGAAACTGGCGAGGAGCCGGAAGATTCGAGCGATACCCCTACGGACGGCGAGGATTCAGAGGAAAATACCCAGGACTCAGCCGACAGTGAATCAACCTGGATTTTAAATTCCAGCGGCGAGCGCGCTCCCTTTATTTACGAAAGTAACAGCAACGAACAAGTGTTGGTGAATGTTCAGAGCGTAGAGTCCGTTAGCCTAAATGGTAGGGAATATTCACGTATCACCTCCACCGGTATCCCCAACTATAAAATTGAAATCACCCAGGAAATTCTCGACAGTCTGCTCAATCGCCCGAAAGCCTACAGCGACTTTCTCAGTGACAGCCCCATGGTACAGGTGGGCGATGTCATCAGCTTTGGTGAGAATATTGGCTACCGCAGTAACTCTTCCTGTGGCGCCGATGCTGGTTATGGGTTCTGGCCGCCGGGCCCGGTATGTCCGGAAAATGTTGCCCATGAGGGCTATATCCCCAACTCCCCGGAAGCCGCTACGGAAGACTGTGAAACCGGGCTCGGTGTACAGGGCTACTGGGTTAACGGCACTTCTATTTATCAGTGGAGCGATGGCCAGTCCGTCAACAACACCTGGCATACCCTGGCGCCCTTCGCCGAAGTTTATGATGTGGATATCTGTGGTGGTCACGCAGCCAATGGCGATTACCACCACCACTTCTACAGCAGCTGCCTGGCGGAACTGGTGGGCGATGATGGCAGCGGCCACTCGCCGGTTTACGGTTACACCGCCGACGGTTACGCCATTTATGGCCCATGGGAAGACGCTGGCGTGTTGGCGCAAAGCAGCTGGGCCATTCGTGACTACGACAATCCCAATTCCGCCAGCGGCTGTGGCGAGGCCGGTGCACGTACCTGCCTGCTGGTCGATGAGTACGATATCGACCGTGGAGTAGTCAGCACCAACAGCAGCGGCCCCTCCACCGACGGAAGCTACTCTTCCCTATCCGGTAATGAATTTACCACCAGCGCCGGATTCTTTTACGAGGATTACTATTGGGATGCCAACCTGACCGCCCGTGGCGGCGCTTACCTGGACCAGTACAACGGGCATAGCGACAGTGAGCGCGGCTACCACTATCACTTGACCGTGAGCGAAGACAACAGTGGAAAACTAATTCCGGCCTTCCCATTTACCTTTGGTCCCCGCTTCTATGGAAGGCTGGATGACCAGACCATCGTCAACCGGTGCTCAACCACCGTTGGCCGATAATTGATGCGCAACCCAGGAGAGAGCAGCTTATGAAAATGCACAGGTATTTTACTGCCGGGTCCCTGGCCTGGCTGATAGCGGCGTGCAGTCCCACACTGTCGGCCCAGCCCAACCCTCATACGGGTCACAACGGCGATCAACACCCTGTCATAGAAATCCCCGTGCATATGGCCGCACCGAGAATTGAACTGGATATCAGCAGGGATCGCATGTCCGGTTTTAATTTACATATTGCCTATGACCGCTTTGAACTGGAGTCGCCCCGTTATGCCAGCGATAAGCCCCAACACTTCCTGGAGGGGCACGCACATCTCTATATCAACGGTGAAAAAGTACAGCGGCTTTACGCCGCCGACGTACATTTGCCGGAGAAACTACTGAAGCCGGGCTTCAACCAAATTACTGTGACTCTTAATGCGCACGACCACAGCACCTGGAGTCGCGGCGGCAAGCGGGTTTTGGCAACCCTGTTTATCCAGCGCGATAAGGACAACTTTGTTCTGCACCGCTTTTCCACTTCACCTATTGGCCCAAGTGAGGGCGATGAAAAGGGGAACGCCTCGCTCGGTATAGCCCATAATGGCCGGTGAGCAGCTGGTGATTACCCCGCTGTTTTTCACCAAACTTGCGCGGAGAAAATTCGGCACAGTCGCTTCTCAGAATGACTGTTGAAAGCAGACGCAAAGATATATTGACTATGAATTTCGAAAGCCGTTTACCTTTTACTTCTGCACTGATAGTAGGCAGCAACTTAGATTGCCCACCTATTTACTGTAGGTGTACGCTTGGGTAATCACCCGCATGGGCAATGCCCGAAGTGGCGGAACGGGAGAGTCCGCTGTACTGACTGTCCGCAGGAAGGACTACATAAAAGATGTCATTAAATATTCGCAACAAACTCAGCCTGGCCTTTTTACTGACTACAGCAATTACGGTCGGCGGTATGTTTGTATTCTTCCAGTGGAGTTTCAGCCACGGCTTCCAGGCTTATATGCGCGCACAGGAGCTGCGTGATGTAGAGGGGCTGGTGCAGGCACTGGAGCGCTTTTATAGTCGCAAGGGCAGCTGGCAATCACTGGAAGCCAATGGCTCGGAATGGGTGGACCTGCACCGACAAACCATTTTTAGACAACTGGGGCACCGCCCTCCACCCCCACCACCGGGGGCAGGTCCAAGGCATCGCCCCCCCATGGGTAACCAACTGGGCCCCCGCCTAAGTCTGTTCGATAGTGAAAAACAGCTGGTCATTGGGCGTCCAGCCCCAGCGAAGGAATTACTTTTTCAGCCCATTCAAGTGAAAGGTAAAACCGTCGGCTATCTCACGATCAACCCCCCTCCCGCCCTTTCCAACAATTACGAACAGGGCTTTATTCGGGAGCTGTCCCGCACTTTTGCGCTGATTTCCATCGCCACTTTTGTTCTTGCCCTGGCCATCGCCCTGCCCCTGGCCTGGCAGTTGGTACGCCCTATCCGCCGCTTGGCCGAAGCAACCCACCGTCTCACTTCGGGAGACTACAAAACCCGAATCGATATCGAGAGACGTGATGAACTGGGCCAGCTGAGTGCAGACTTCAACCGTTTGGCAGCAACTCTGGAAGCCAATGAACACGCGCGCAATCGCTGGATGGCCGATATTTCCCATGAGTTACGTACACCACTGGCAGTACTCAAAGGGCAAATTGAAGCGTTGCAGGATGGTGTACGCACAGCCACACCGGAAAACCTCAATATTTTGCACGATAAGATTCGCCAGCTCAGCCGTTTGATCAATGATCTCTATGAACTGTCTCTCTCTGATGCCGGCGCCTTGAACTATTGCAAATCCGACCTCCCCCTTGGACCACTGCTGACCAGGGTGGTAGAGGATTTTAAAAGTGCTTTTGCCCAGAAAAATATCGACCTGCAATTACAGTGTGAGCTGGGTGAAAATAAATTCATTTACGCCGATGAGGCGCGTTTACAACAGCTGTTTGGCAACCTCCTCACCAATAGCTTGCGCTATACCGACAGTGGCGGCCAGTTAAAAATCGCTGCCCGCGCAGAAGCGCAAACAGCTATTATCACCTTTGCCGACTCCTCCCCCGGGGTCACCAGTGCGGACATCCCCCACCTTTTTGACCGCCTCTACCGCACCGACGCCTCACGCAGTCGGGAAACCGGAGGTGCGGGTCTGGGGCTGTCGATTTGCCAGAATATTGTTAAAGCCCACGAGGGTAGTATTTCCGCCGGCCCATCCCGCCTGGGTGGTCTGGAAATTAGTATTTTTCTCCCTCTCACCGAGAGGATTAAATGGTAGGAATAATGGCCGCAAGGATTTTAATTGTCGAAGATGAAACAGAACTGGCCAACCTGCTGCTGGATTATCTTGAAGCAGCCGGTTACCAGGCCGACATACTCACCAATGGCAATGAAGTCATCCCCCATGTTGACGCCCAACCCCCAGACCTGATTTTGCTGGACCTGATGTTACCAGGGAAAAGCGGCCTGGAGATTTGCACGGCAATCCGCCGCTACAGCAACGTGCCGATCATTATGCTGACCGCTAGAATTGAAGAGGTGGACCGCTTACGCGGTTTAGAGGTTGGCGCGGACGATTATGTATGCAAACCCTATAGCCCCAGGGAAATTGTGGCCCGAGTCAAAGCCGTTTTGCGTCGCACTCACAGTTCAGAGCAGCAGAGATACGGAGAGATCCAACTGAAGTGTAGCACCGGCCAGCTGCTAATCGGGGGGCAGGATGTAGGCTTAACCGCACTGGAGTTTCACCTTTTCGAGCTTCTTTATAGTGAGCCCGGCCGTATTTTTTCACGCGACCAAATTATGGACCGTATTTATTCGGACTACCGGGTAATCAGCGATCGAACCATCGACAGCCACATTAAAAAAGTGCGTAAGAAAATTGCGGCCTTGCTACCGGATAAGGAATTAATCCATTCTGTCTATGGAGCCGGGTATAAATTTGAAGTGCAGTAATTATTACCGTGCAAATACTCAGCTCACTTTACTTTGAAAAAAGCTGGGAGCCAGGCTCCCAGCGATAGCACTACAAAGCCTCGGTGGCCGCCTGTAACCAGGAAGCGGTTTTTTCACTTACCAGCGGTGTAACGGCCTCCCGAACACGTTGGTGATAGCGATTCAACCAATCCCGCTCCTGGGAGGAAAGGAGTGCTATATCGATCAGCTCCCGGTCAATCGGCACCAGGGTTAACTCCTCAAACTGCAAAAATCCAGGATAATCCGCACTCTCTTTTACAAACACCAGATTTTCAATACGGATACCGTATTGACCGGTGAGATAAAAACCAGGCTCATTCGAGAGAATCATGCCCGGTTGCAGCGGGGTTTTGGTGATCGCTTTACCGATACGCTGCGGCCCCTCATGCACACTGAGAAAACTGCCGACACCGTGGCCTGTTCCATGGGCATAGTCCAAACCCACATCCCAAAGGGATCTGCGCGCAATCGCATCGATCTGTTCTCCACAGGTGCCCTGCGGAAAACGTAGAGTGGCAATAGCAATATGCCCCTTCAGCACTCGAGTAAAGTGCTCTCGTGCAAGCACGGGAATTTCGCCCAAGGCCACCGTGCGGGTGACATCGGTGGTGCCATCGGGGTATTGGGCACCGGAATCACACAGGTAAATCCCCTCTGCCGGCATTTTCAGGCTCGACTCCGGGCTCACCCGGTAGTGCACTATGGCGCCATTGGGGCCGTAACCGGAAATTGTCTCAAAGCTGTTGCCGCGGAAGCCTTCCCGCTCCTCGCGCTTGCTATACAGCAACTTCACCGCCGCAAGTTCATCCAACCCTTTTTCCACCGCAGTGGGCAACTCAGCCAGGAACTCACACAGTGCTGCACCATCGCGCTCGTGCGCCGCCCTGGAACCTGCCAACTCCACGGCATTTTTGCACGCCTTGGCCTGTGTCACCGGGTCCCGCTCCAACAGCAACTGTAAATCCAGGGCGCGCAGCTGCTGCAGGGTCCAGCAATTACTGATCGCAGGGTCTACCCAGATTCTATTCACATGGCGGCGACGCAAACCTTCAAACAGTTGGCCCTTCTCAGTCACCACCATCACTTCCCGCTCTAGATGCTCCAAAAGCCCTTCGCCGACCGCCTGCTCGGCCAGATACAAAATTGCACTGCCGTCCCTAAAAAGCACCCCGCTGGAAAGCGCCACAGGTAAGTGGGGAATATCGTCACCACGGATATTAAACAGCCAGGCACAGCTCTCGGGGTTTGGTAGCCACAAGGCGTCTACACGTTTTTCCGCCAAAAGCCTAGCGATACGCTGGCGCTTGTCATTGGAGTGCTCCCCGGTAAACACATAGGGGTGGGGGCAGGCTTGACCGCTGGGAGAGGCCGGTCGATCCCGCCAAATCGTATCAATTGGGTTCTGCTCCAGGGGCTTCAGGGCGATATCCCGTTCAGCCAGATATTCTCTCAACAGCGCCAGCCCCGGCTCGGTATGTAGACGAGGATCAAAACCCAGCGACTGCCCCGCGCTCAACTGATCACCCACCCACTTGGCGATGACCTGATTACTTAGGTCCTCCAGAGCGATCGGCAAATCCCCCAATTGCTGCTGACCTTGCAGGGTATAGCGACCATCCACAAACAGGGCTGCTTTATCCAGTCCAATCACCGCCATACCCGCTGATCCGGTAAAGCCAGTGATCCAGGCCAAGCGCTCATCTGCCGCAGGCACATACTCGTTTTGATACTCATCGGCCCGGGGAACCAGAAAAGCCTCCACGCCCTGTCGCCGCAACTCTTCCCGCAATAGCTGTAATCGTTCCTGACTCATACTTCCCCCATGGTTTTCCAGCACCCAAGCCACCTATGCAGCCGAGTGACCAGCTGCTGCTCTTTGTGATGACCTTGACTCGACTGAAAAGTCGAATTGATTCAAAAAGATGTTCTGGAGTGCCAGCCGCGCTGGCAGCTCCGCCCATTGACACCACCGAAATGGTTTATATGCCCCAGTTTTAGAGACCAATTTCGCAGTATACCCCACCCTTGTAGCAGTGCCGGCGTGTATAATGCAGGCCTGTTTTTCTTCCGAATATCGAGTGATCGAACCTTAAAATATGGGCCAGAGTTCTTCCCTGGCGGGCTTTGCCGGCCGCCGCACCTTCGCAATTATTTCCCACCCGGACGCCGGTAAAACAACCGTGACCGAAAAGCTACTTTTATTCGGAAATGCCATTCAGCTGGCAGGTTCGGTAAAGGGCAAAAAAGGTCCACACGCGCGCTCCGACTGGATGACCATGGAGCAGGAGAGAGGTATCTCGGTTACTTCTTCGGTCATGCAGTTTCCCTACAAAGAGCGCACGGTTAACCTACTCGATACACCTGGACACGAGGACTTCTCCGAAGACACCTACCGGGTACTTACCGCAGTGGACTCGGCATTGATGGTGATCGACGGTGCTAAAGGTGTCGAAGACCGCACCATCAAACTGATGAATGTGTGCCGACTGCGCACCACACCGATTCTCTCGTTCATCAACAAATTGGACCGGGATATTCGCGACCCCATCGAAGTGATGGATGAAATTGAGGAAGTCCTGAATATCCAGGCCGCACCGATCAACTGGCCTCTCAGTTCTGGCAAAAGCTTTAAAGGGGTTTATAACCTCTACACCGATACCATCCATGTATTCACCCAGGGCCAGGGCCACACCATTCCCGACGATATTCAGATCAAAGGGCTCGACTCTGCCGAAGCCGATGAGCTACTCGGTGAATACGCTGAGGACATCCGCGAGGAAATCGAACTGGTGCGCGGCGCTACCCACGAGTTCAGCCTGGAAGCCTATCTGGCTGGTGAACTCACTCCAGTATTTTTCGGCACCGCCCTCGGAAATTTCGGTGTGCGTGAAATGCTCGATGGATTTGTAGAGTGGGCGCCAGGCCCGCAGTCTCGCGCTACCCAGGAGCGCCAGGTCGAGCCGAACGAGGAAAAATTCTCCGGATTTGTGTTTAAGATCCAGGCCAACATGGACCCCAAGCACCGCGACCGTATCGCCTTCATGCGTGTTTGTTCCGGCACTTATACCCGGGGTATGAAAATGAAGCATGTGCGCATCGGTAAAGATGTAAAAATTGCCGACGCGGTAACATTTATGGCTGGCGACCGCACCCATGTGGAAGAGGCTATTGCCGGCGATATTATCGGCCTGCACAATCACGGTACTATCCAGATCGGCGACACCTTTACCGAAGGCGAGCCCCTAAAATTTACCGGCATCCCCAATTTTGCCCCCGAGTTATTCCGCCGTATTCGCCTAAAAGACCCACTGAAATTAAAGCAACTGCAAAAAGGCTTGCAGCAGCTTTCTGAGGAGGGCTCCACTCAAGTATTTTTCCCACTGGACAACAACGACATTATTGTTGGTGCCGTGGGTGTTCTGCAGTTTGAAGTGGTCGCCTACCGCCTCAAGGACGAATATAAGGTGGAAGCCATTTACGAAAATGTCAATGTGAATACCGCCCGCTGGGTGGAAAGCGAAAGCGTCAAAGAATTGGAAAACTTTAAACGCAAAGCGAGCACCAACCTCGCTATAGATGGCAGCGGACACCTAACCTACCTGGCGCCCACCCGGGTGAACTTGCAGTTGGCTGAAGAGCGTTATCCAGATATTCGCTTCTATGCAACTCGCGAACACTAATTTACCGGCATTATTCGTGGAGGAAGTATTTCCTCCCGGAACGCATGAGCTGTAGATTGAGATACCGATAATGAGTCAGCAAATTGATTTACCTGTAGAAATCCCCCGTCTCGGCAATAGCATCACCGCCGCTATTGGCAAGATCATAATACGCTTGATGGGCTGGAAACTGGAGGGCACTTTTCCAGCTGAAAAAAAGGTAATGGTGGCTCTGGCTCCGCACACGTCCAATTGGGATTTTATCGTGGCCATGCCTTTTATCATGGCTTATCGCGTGAAGATTTCCTGGCTGATGAAAAGAGAAGCCTTTTTCTTTCCATTTAAAGGGCTCTTTATGTGGCTCGGTGGCGTGCCCACCAACCGTGGTTCCGCCGGGGGGATCGCCAAACAGGTTGCCACACAGTATCGGAAAAATGAAAAAATGTGGGTGGGCATCACCCCGGAAGGCACTCGAAAGAAAGTCACCAAGTGGAAGAGCGGCTTCCTACGAATCGCCTACGCTGCGGAAGTACCAATTTTACTAATCGCCTGGGACTTTTCCCGCAAACGTTTTTGTTTGGATTCGCTCTATTGGCCCACCGGGAATCTGGACGAAGATATGAGAGAAATCCAGTATCGCTTCAGTAAATACCAGGGTTTCCACCACAATATGGAAACCGATACCTCGGAGGGCAGTGAATCCTCCCGTGATAGAACTTAGTAACGATTTAACATTCACCACACTTCTGATACTTACCGCGGTGGCTTTCGCCGCGGGCTTTATCAACGCCATCTCCGGTGGCGGCGGCCTGATTACCCTGCCCGCACTTTTATGGGCTGGCCTCCCGCCGCTGGATGCCCTAGGCACCAATAAATTCCAGGCCGTCTTCGGTACTCTCTCATCCAGTTTTAACTACTTCCAAAAAGGGCACTTACAACTCAGGCCTCTGTGGCCCGGCTTGGTGGCTGCAATGATCGGCTCTTGCCTAGGTACCTGGGCAGTCACCAAACTCGGAGTTGAAACACTGGAAACACTTCTACCGATACTAATTATTGCCATCGCCCTCTATTTCTCTTTTTCACCACGAATTTCCGATATCGATTCCCAGCCGAGAATGGGCTCGGGGCCCTTTAACCTACTAATCGGTGGTGGAATTGGTTTTTATGGGGGGTTTTTTGGTCCCGGTATGGGAGCATTCTATGCCCTGGCATTCGCCGGGCTACTCGGTTTCAACATGCGTAAAGCCACTGCATCGACCAAACCGCTAGTATTAGCCACCAACATCACATCACTAGCGATATTTATGCTGGGCGGCCACTTTTCCCTGATACTAGGCATCACAATGGCTGCCGCCCAGATTATCGGTGCCAGGCTCGGATCAAACCTGGTTATCGCCCATGGGGCCAGATTAATTAAGCCAGTGATTATTTTCGTTACCCTGGCCATCGCGATAAAATTGCTTCTGGAGCCGTAAAAGTGACCCTGTTCCTTACCTTGCTGCTGTCCTTCTGTGCTTTTGTGATTGTCATCTGGACTTTGATGCACCTGCGCACCCCGCGCTTTCGTATGGACAGGGCTAGTTTTATTAAAGGCCTCGAAGATGCCATTACCGGCCAAGCTAGTGAAAGTGAGTGGCGTGCTTTGGTAGCAATTCCAATGCGCCACGATCCAGAACTGGAAAAGATGCGCCTCAAGTGCCTGGAAATAGAAGAGCACGAGTCCAGCGATAGCCCGCCCTATTTGTTCACCGAGAAGGGGCTGGAACAGCTGCGTCAGATTCGCAGTAAGCTACTGATCAATACACCTAACAAATAATCAAAATCTTGAGTCAACGAGTGTTAATCAAGGATAAACATATGTTTAAACCATTGCTGTCCCTTACTGGGGGTCTTATTGCAACCGCAGCGATCGGTATCGCCCAAGCAAAGCCACTGGCCCAGGAAGACCTGTCTGTGGCCGAAGTGCTGCGCGATCGCGCCCTGGCTTCCTCCAATGCCTATAGCATCGTTGAGTCATTGACCGTGGAAGTGGGACCCCGTCGCGCGGGTACCGAAGGTGATGAGCGCGCAGTGGCCTGGGCCCAGGAAAAAATGAAATCCCTGGGATTCGACAGAGTCTATACAGAGCAAATCGAAGTCCCCCGCTGGACACGAGGACATGCGCACGCCCAGGTAGTCTCCCCCTACCCACAACCGCTGGTGGTTTCTTCCTTGGGCTACAGCGTAGCAACTCCCGAAGGTGGCCTCACTGCAGAGATCGTCGAATTTCCCGATGTAGAGAGTTTGCTGGAGGCTTCACCCAAACAGGTGAAGGGAAAAATTGCCTTTATCAATAAGCGTATGGCAAAAGCGCGTACGGGAGAGGGCTACGGCCCCGCTGTGCAAGGTCGCAGTAAAGGTATGCGCGCAGCTGCAGAGAAAGGCGCCGCAGCGCTACTATTACGTTCCGTGGGCACTGACTCTGACCGCTTTGCTCACACCGGCATGATGTCCATCGACAATATCGAAAACCCGGTACCCGCACTGGCGCTGTCCGCCCCAGATGCGAATCTCTTAGAGGCCATGTTGAGTCGTGGCAAACCCGTGGAAGTGAAGCTCGATATAGACAACCAGCGTCACAGTAATGGCCCCTCATTTAATGTAATCGGTGAGATCACCGGTCGCGAGAACCCTGAAGAGGTCATGATTATTGGCGCACACTTGGACTCTTGGGACGAAGGCACAGGCGCGCTGGATGATGGCGCCGGTGTCGCCATTGTAATGGAAACCGCTCGTCTGATTGCAGAACTCCCAGTACGCCCGCGCCGCACCCTACGCGTAGTCCTCTTTGGCGCTGAAGAAATAGGCCTGGTCGGTGCCAAGCAGTACCTAGATGCACACCGCCACGAGCTGGATAACATTATTGCCATCTCTGAGTCTGATTTTGGCGCTGGTAAGATCTGGCGTTTTGACACACGTTTGCCGGAGAACAAGTTCGATATTGCCGATCAAATGATGCAACTATTGGCGCCCCTTGGTATTGAACGCGGCAATAACCAGTCCTATGGCGGACCAGACAGCAGTGTATTTGTAGCTGAAGGGGTTCCCGCTTTCGGCTTATACCAGGATGGCACCGATTACTTTGATTATCATCATACCCCCAACGATACTCTGGATAAGGTAAAGCCTGAGAACCTGCGCCAAAACGTTGCAGCCTGGGTAGTGATGTCCTTCCTGGCTACCGAAATGGAGGGCAACTTCGGGCGAGTGCCAGTAAAGGCGGAAAAATAAACTAGCTCCGCGAAGCAGAAGAAAATGCCCCACTAGGTGGGGCTTTTTTATATCTTAATTCCCTATCGCTGTTTTTCCATGTTTGTACCACTTCTAAGTTATTCACAAACTAACAGCCCATCTCTGTTTCCCCATAGTGACAATTCTATTAACAGGCTGTTACTAACAGAATCCATGGACAGACCTGTGTATAACTCCGGGATATCCACGCTCAGGCCCCTGTTTCCGTGGGGCCCTTTTCAACGGGTAAAAAAGCACCAGCCATTTATCCACTTTCCACAGGCTGGCTTTACTAACAGAAAGTCTGGATAGACTTGTGCATAACTGCGGTATATCCGCGCCAGGGCCCGTGGTTGCTTGGGATCACCAAAACGTGTAAAAAATCACCGAATTTTTTATTGGTATTGTTGTGTCAATTTTTCAGCGCAATGACTTTCTGTACTGTAAATTATTTTTAAATTTCGGATTTTTTTGGGATAGGCAGGCGACAGATTAAATAAAGCAGCGTGTCTTCTGCATTACTTATTTTTATTATGTTTGCAAAATTTATCAGGAAAGTACTTTATTTATAGAGTTAGAAATCTTCCAGTGGTTTGAGGAAGTTTTCTAGTTTATTAGGATTTTAATCGAGTTGGATTTTTCAGCGGAAGTATTGCGAGTAAAAATTCGGCTGGAAGTTGGCCGGTGTTTTATTTTTCTCCAGAGCGGATTTTTCTTCCAACTCTTTTTTTATTTTCTGCTTTTATTATTTTTATTAACTATTTTTTCACATATAAAAAAAGGGCCACCCATTGGGTGGCCCTTTCGGATTAGAAGCCTGACGATGACCTACTCTCACATGGGGAGACCCCACACTACCATCGGCGATGTTGCGTTTCACTTCTGAGTTCGGCAAGGGATCAGGTGGTTCCACAACTCTATTGTCGTCAGGCAAACTGGCTTGGGTTGGCGTTGGTCTTATGGGCGTTTGCCCTGCGCTGCCGTTTGACTGTTCGTTTGCCACTGCTTTTTTAGCAGTTAACAGTCAACCCAAATAAGTCGGTAAAACAATCTGTAGTAATACACCGCAAGCGATTGTATGTCTCTTGCTCACAATCCGCTAGCTTAGCTAGTCGTTAGTAACCATCTCTGTTGTATGGTCAAGCCGCACGGGCAATTAGTACTGGTTAGCTCAACGCCTCACAACGCTTCCACACCCAGCCTATCAACGTGGTAGTCTTCCACGGCCCTTTAGGACTCTCAAGGAGTCAGGGAAATCTAATCTTGAAGGAGGCTTCCCGCTTAGATGCTTTCAGCGGTTATCCCGTCCGAACATAGCTACCGGGCAATGCCACTGGCGTGACAACCCGAACACCAGAGGTTCGTTCACTCCGGTCCTCTCGTACTAGGAGCAACTCTTCTCAAATTTCCAACGCCCACGGCAGATAGGGACCGAACTGTCTCACGACGTTCTAAACCCAGCTCGCGTACCACTTTAAATGGCGAACAGCCATACCCTTGGGACCGGCTTCAGCCCCAGGATGTGATGAGCCGACATCGAGGTGCCAAACACCGCCGTCGATGTGAACTCTTGGGCGGTATCAGCCTGTTATCCCCGGAGTACCTTTTATCCGTTGAGCGATGGCCCTTCCATACAGAACCACCGGATCACTATGACCTACTTTCGTACCTGCTCGTCATGTCTGACTCGCAGTCAAGCGCACTTATACCATTATGCTCATTGCATGA
>NZ_JBSWWI010000001.1:3717500-3830000 GCF_056160005.1 Microbulbifer sp. ABH2_005
GCTATCGCACAGCCCTCTTATTTTGAGGGGAATATTGAGGCCGCATCCGACCTCCCGACGATCACTTGTCCATGTTAGTTCGCACTCCCGCATAACTAACATAGTGTCGAGAAACACAAATACCAAAGGGAATCCTTAGAGATTAGTGCAGCTCCCTATCCTTCGCCTTTTCATCACTGGTTTTGTCGTTTCGATTGTCAGGTTTAGGGTGGACCCTTCCCCACAGCCACATTGCGGGCCCAGAAAGCGTGTAAAGCACAGCCAATGTCAGCAGTACCCCTGCTGGGTCTATGGTCACCAGACTAAACACAAGGATCACCGCAAGCATCATTACAAAAGGCACTCTGCCTTTGAAATCCAGCCCCTTAAAACTTGTGTAACGGAAATTGGAAACCATCAGAAGTCCAGCAGCAGTCGTTACCAGCGCGGCAATCATTGCAAGGCCAGTCCCAACTTCCACATCGTGCCCCGCCCAAACCATGCTGGCGACAATGGCCGCTGCAGTAGGACTGGCAAGACCGATAAATACCCCTTTGTCGACAGTATCCACCTGGGTATTAAAGCGAGCCAAACGCAGAGCGGCGCAGGCGGCATATAAAAATGCTATTGCCCAGCCAAATTTGCCTAAAGTTCCCAGCCCCCAACTAAACGCTACCAGTGCGGGGGCCAGGCCGAAGGAAACCATGTCCGAGAGGGAGTCATATTGCACTCCAAAGGCACTTTGGGTATCGGTCAAACGCGCTACCCGCCCATCAAGACCATCTAGGACCATAGCCACGAAAATTGCGATCGCGGCAGCCTCAAAATTGCCGCTCATACCGGCAACGATTGCATAAAAACCGCTAAAGAGGGCTCCGGTCGTAATCAAGTTGGGCAGGAGATAGACCCCGCGTGCGCGGACCTTCTTACCATTTTCCGCAACCTCTTCCTCAATGTGCTCGTCGACAGGCAGACGAATTTCCTCATTCAACCCGCTGGCTGGATCTTCGGACTGCTTATCATCGCCATGAACGCTCATAGACTCTCCGTTAATGCATTTTGCAGTCAGCGAGTGTACGCCATTGCCCTGTGCGCGCACAGAGCAAAAAAAAACGGCGGGAAAACCCCGCCGTTTTATTAGTTTGGGAAGGATCAGCTGTTGCCTTCGGTCCGGTCAATAATTTTATTGGCCTTGATCCAGGGCATCATGGCACGCAGCTTGGCACCTACCTGTTCAATTTGATGCTCTGCACCAATACGACGCTCCGCCTTCAGGCGCGGCTGTCCAGCGAGAGATTCCAACATAAAGTCCTTGGCGAATTTCCCGGTCTGAATATCCTTCAACACTCGCTTCATTTCAACCTTGGTTTCATCGGTAACAACCCGTGGCCCAGTAACATAATCGCCGTACTCAGCGGTATTGGAAATAGAGTAGCGCATGTCGGCAATGCCGCCCTGGTACATCAGGTCGACAATAAGCTTCAGTTCATGCAAACACTCGAAATAAGCCATTTCCGGCGCGTAGCCCGCTTCAACCAGGGTTTCAAAGCCCGCAGTTACCAGTGCAGAAACGCCGCCACACAAGACCGCCTGCTCTCCAAAAAGATCTGTTTCGGTTTCTTCTCGGAAATTGGTTTCGATAATCCCAGAGCGGCCGCCACCATTCGCAGAGGCGTAGGAGAGGGCCAACTCTTTAGCTTTACCTGAGGCATCCTGATAAATTGCAATCAGAGTTGGCACACCGCCACCTTCAAGATAGGTCGAGCGCACAGTGTGGCCGGGGCCTTTTGGTGCAATCATTATGACGTCCACATCGGCTGGCGGCTCAATCAGTTCAAAATGCACGTTAAAACCATGGGCAAAGGCGAGCGCCGCACCAGATTTTAAATTAGGGGCCACCTGCTCCTTATAAATATTGGCCTGGTACTCATCCGGCGCTAGGATCATTACCACATCTGCATCTTTAACAGCGCTCTCCACCTCGGCCACGCGCAAGCCGGCGTTTTCGGCTTTACTCCAGGAACTGGAGCCCTTGCGCAGCCCAACAACAATATTCTCCACACCAGAGTCTTTGAGGTTATTGGCATGGGCGTGCCCCTGAGAGCCATAACCGATAATGGCAACATTTTTTCCGCGAATTAAGGAGAGCTCACAATCTTTATCGTAATAAACTTGCATGATTAAATTCCTGTTTCCTGCTATCTAAACACTTAATACTTTTTCACCGCGGGCGATTCCCGAAACCCCGGAGCGTACGACTTCCATAATGGTGTGCTCACCCAATGCCTGTAAAAATGCATCGAGCTTTTGACCAGTGCCAGCTACCTGCACCGTGTACATGCTGCTGGTGACATCCACAATCTGCCCACGAAAAATATCTACACTGCGCTTAACCTCATCGCGCTGGGCTCCATTTGCGCGAACTTTTACCAACAGTAATTCCCGCTCAATATGGGAGCCTTCGGTGAGATCGACCAACTTCACCACGTCGATTAATTTATTTAGATTTTTTGTGATCTGCTCAATCTTGTGGTCATCACCGATAGTCACCAGGGTGAGGCGCGACAGGGTGGCATCCTCGGTAGGTGCCACAGTCAAACTTTCAATGTTATAGCCGCGCTGGGAAAACAGTCCCACAACCCGGGATAAGGCTCCCGGTTCGTTCTCCATCAAAACCGAAATAATTCTACGCATCGCCTTAACCCCTATGTCCGTTCGGTTTTGCTCAGCCACATATCGCGCATGGAGCCGCTCGGCATGACCTGCATCGGGTAAACATGCTCAGAGGGGTCAACATAAACGTCGATAAATACCGTGCGATCTTTATGCGCAAAGGCTTCCTGCAGTTTTGTATGCAAATCCTCTCGCCGCTCAATCTTCACGCCCAAATGGCCATAGGCCTCGGCGAGCTTAACGAAATCCGGCAGGGATTCTTCGTAGACACTATTGGAAAGGCGCCCCTCGTACTGCATTTCCTGCCACTGCTTCACCATGCCGAGGGCCTGGTTATTGAGGCACAAAATCTTGACTGGCAAATGGTATTGAGTGGCGGTGGACAATTCCTGAATGCACATCTGGATACTGCCCTCACCGGTCACACAAACGACCTCTTTATCGGGGTGGGCAATTTTCACCCCCAGGGCAGAGGGCAGACCAAAGCCCATAGTGCCGAGGCCACCGGAATTGATCCAGCGGCGCGGCTTGTCGAAGTGATAGTACTGGGCTGCAAACATCTGGTGCTGTCCAACATCAGAAGTAACGAAAGCATCACCCTCGGTTATATCGTAAACCGCGCGAATCACCTCCTGCGGCATGATCAAGGCACCGTCAGTCTTATAGCGCGGAGCCGTATAGAGACCATGGCGCTCACGCCAGTCGTCAATCTGCCGCCACCAGTCAACGATGGCCGACTGGTCCGGTTGTTCCTCACTGGATTTGAACGCTTCCAACATATCCGCCAGTACCGACTGGACAGTACCCACGATAGGAATATCGGCGACGATCGTTTTGGAAATAGAGGCCGGGTCCACATCAATATGGATGATCTTGGCCCCAGGGCAGAATTTACCGGGCGTATTGGTGACACGGTCATCAAAGCGCGCCCCTACCGCCAGAATGACATCCGCGTGATGCATCGCGGTATTGGCCTCAAAAGTACCGTGCATACCGAGCATACCCAAGAAACGTTTATCGCTACCGGGGAAGGCGCCGAGCCCCATCAGTGTATTGGTCACGGGATAATTCAGATGGCGAGCCAGCTCGGTGAGCAGTTCGGAGCCCTCCCCCTGTATTACACCACCGCCGGTGTAAATCACCGGTCGCCGGGCTGACAGCAACAGCGCCACCGCCTTGCGTATTTGTCCGCTGTGCCCCTTGCCCGCCGGAGTGTATGAGCGCATGCGCAGCTTCTCCGGGTAGCGGTATGGAAAGCGCTCGGCGGGATTCGTCACATCCTTGGGCACATCGATAACCACCGGGCCGGGGCGGCCAGTAGTAGCTATATAGAAGGCTTTTTTGACAATCTCGGGAATATCCTCGGCATTCTTTACCAGAAAACTGTGCTTTACGATTGGGCGTGAACAGCCAACCATATCGGTTTCCTGAAAGGCATCCTCACCAATCTTGTCGCTGGGTACCTGGCCCGAAATCACCACCATGGGGATTGAGTCCATATAGGCAGTGGCAATCCCAGTTATCGCATTGGTGGCCCCTGGACCAGAGGTCACCAATACCACGCCCGCTTTGCCTGTAGAGCGTGCATAGCCGTCTGCAGCGTGGGTAGCGCCCTGCTCGTGACGCACCAGGATATGCTTGATGGACTTCTGTCTGAAGATGGCGTCATAGATATGCAGTGCCGAACCGCCCGGGTAGCCGAAAATCAAATCTACCCCTTCATCCTGCAGCGCGCGAACCAACATATCGCCGCCGGAAAGTAATTCCACTTGAGTCTCCTCAATTTACCTAGTTGGTAGGATAGCCATCACCAAAGAACCGCTAACCGAACGAACAACAAGAATGTTGAACGGCAATTGTAAAGGAAAATGGTGACAGATATCAGCCTGTTGCGTGTTTACATGCCGATTTTTAGGATGGAATCATCGCGCGCAGTAAAACACCCAGCCTGAGACCGACACGTCAGTGTCAGAATTGCAGGCTAGCAGGCCTCCAGGGGTAGGGAGAGCCTCTCGACGGAATTGCGGCGGAAGGGTGGTCCACCTGAGCTAGTGTCCTGGCCGCGGGTGTGCGGAGACGACTACTCGCCGAGGAAACAGTCGATTTTGCCAATCCAACCTTGACTGTCAATAGACATGAATGAAAGTGTTAAGAGAGTTACAGGAAAGTCCACCGATACCGGTACAATATGCCAGTTAAGGAAAGATAAAACGATGAGGGGTAATCCGATGCGCATCGCACTCGCAATGCTATTCTCCGGCCTGGCACTGGCCGCTCAAGCCAACGGCATCTACAAGTGGGTAGATGAGGACGGTGTGGTGCATTTTGGTGAGCAGCCACCTAACAGCTCCGAAGTCGAGGTGATTAAAAAGCCCAAGTCGGAACGCTATAAAAAGTGGGAAGCGGAACAACAGGCCGCACTGGCCGCAGAAAAAGCCAAACAGGAGGCTGCCAAGCCCACTCCTGAGAAAAAAAGTACTGCAAAACAAGAGCCCCAGGACTCCTCAAAGATGGATGAGCAAGTCGCCCGCGCCCAGGCAGAAGCCCGCGCGCAACGCTGTGAATCCTCGCAGAAGAATCTGAAAGCCCTGACGACTCATGCGCGCGTACGCGAAATCGACGAGCAGGGCAATCAACGCATGCTGGGTGAGGACGAACGTCAGGAGCGTATCTCTAAAGAAAAACAGATCATTCGCGATAACTGCTAACGCTCTCGGCGGCTACAACTCCTTGTAGGGCATATCGTTAAACTGCTCCAGGCTGTAGCGCTCGGTGTAATAACCGGGTTCAAACAGCCTGTCAGCCCTCGGCACGGTCACCCGGGCAATACTCAGCTGCTTGACCAGATAGGGGCCGTCCTGATCGGCGTCGCGGATCATCAGCCCATAGAATTCGAAGGGTATCCAGTGGCGTCCAGGCGGAAGCTCAACCGCATACTGGGTACTGCCAATAGGGGTCTGCTCATCGTTGTAGAGGGAGCCACGGAAATAAAAGCGGCCTTGCTGCAGTACCTCCACTTCAGCTTCCACCAATAGGTTGCCCTCACTGGTGAGCGAATCCCGCAAATTACCGGTGTAGCTGCCGGTATCCTCAGACAGTGTAAAAGCGGCGGCATCGCGTAGCCCGTCGATATCCGTATCCACGATGATTTTATAGATACCCGTTGGCAGCGACTGGCCCTGGTAAACACCTGCCTCCATTTCCGCTTCATAGACCAGGTCCCCATTGCTATCCGCGAAGGTCAGGGCACCCAATACATGTTGATCGTCCAATACCATCAGGGCAGTCAGGTCCGCCGGCACCTTGGCTCCATCACTATCGGTCTGATAGGCATAGACCCGCACGGTATCCCCGTACAGATAAAATTTCTGATCGGTCCATAGGGTCAGGGTATCTCCATTATCACTATAGGTTGTGCGTTGATCGGGGGCGTGGGTCTGGGAAATTGGATCTTGCGAGGCGCTCTTGATTGCGCGGTTTTCCGGTGGGTAGCGATGGAATTTGGCCAGATCGGAAAGCAAGGATTGGTGCAGTTCGGTCTTCACTGGCCGCGCCTGGATCTCCTGCCACACCTGCACGGATTTATCCTCTACTGGATCCTCCTCAACGAACTCGATCCGTCGTAACTCCGCCAGCTTTGGCCGGTGGGTATCTACCCCACCCGCCTCGGCCTTGGCAACAACCGCAGTGGAGACTTCCCCAGCCTCTCCAGTGAACCAATAAGCCACTGCTGCGACGATCAAGACAATAGATCCCAGGATCGCTAGGCGCCCCTTGAGGCGGTTGTTGCTGGCGGACATGGACTATCTCCCGCAAAAATTACTGAGTACAGGCAGCGATGCGGCCTGCGCTGTTTTTACCAACCCCGCAATCCAGACCGTCGGGGATACCGTCGTAATCTGGAGACAGAATACCGCCATTGCGCTGGGCATCGTGATCGGTATAAATACTGGCCAAGTTATAGGAACGGGCCGTACCCTTGTTGTCGTTATTACAGGAGAAGGTGGCACTGCCGTAGGCAATCCCCATAAAGGTGTCGTATTGTTTCAGGTTTGACCAGAGGTTACGCTTGCCGGAACCGGAACAATTCATCTGAGAAGCGAGGTTGATATAGCCATCATCTTCGCCATTCAGCAGTGCTGAGGAAACACTTTCCACGCCGGGAAAACCTGCGTAGCCACCGATGGTATAGACAGGGGCGCCCAGGTTAGTACCCACATAATTGCGCACCGTGTAAATATCGTTGGTCTGCATATAGCGTACCGCAGAGCATTCCCTGCCGAAGAAGAGGTCGTTGATCACCTCGTCATACCAAGTGCCATTGCATATCCGGTCCACGCCTTCGGTGCCGGTGATTGCGCCACCGGTGGTGAAAATCGCAGCCACTCCACTAATCGCGCTCTCAAAGTCCACGGTTACCGCGTTGGTGTCACTCAGGCTGGCAACCTGCACTTCCTTGGTCACGGTTTTACAGCTCTTGCTGCCATACCAGGTTGTCGAGCACTTCTCGACTTCCTGCATTTCTGTATCGGTATCGTACTGCTCGTAAGCACGGTTGTAGTAAGGTGATCCCTCAACCGAATTACCAGCGATATACATCATCTGGGCAGCCCCTTGGCTGTGGGAAATAATCCAGAAAGTATCATCGGCGGAACACTGGTTTTCGTGCTCGAATCTATCTCCCGCTCCACTGCGGATCTGAATAATTTGCCGGGCAATTTCTCCGGATGTTTGATCGTGCCAATAGGGAAGTTCGCCTTCATCGGTAGAGTTATACCCCACCACTCCGTAATTTCCGCCATTGACGAGTAGCTGATCGATGAAACTACTGTTTTTATATTCATCGAAATAGGTTTCACTCCAGTAGTCCAGTGCCGGCTGCACTAAACTCCCAGTATTATCAGTGCTGGTTGTGTGCCCCTCGACTCCATGTCCATGGACCAGGATATAGCAGTTCTCAGCTACCGCTGAAGAAGCACCCACCATCGCAGCAAAAAAAACAGACAGGCCTGCGCCCAGTCGTTTAGACAGTGTCATGGTTATCGCCCTTTATAGTTTTATAAGTGGAAATTTACTGACCGCAGAGTCTCGAGGTATCCGTTTCGCAACACTCTGCAGACAACTGCAAGTTATCCGGTGATGCTGGTATCGCAATAGGATTTTTGGCGCCAGAGGATGATCCAGTACGCCACGTGAGGCGACCAGCTCGTCATAATTCACATTTTTGTTTTCGTTGTTTGATGTGCCTTTGCTATGATCCAGTTAACGCCACCCGGACGGCAAAGAGTCATGAGAGACCAGAATAAAAATATGTCCGGCCATGCCGGCGTGCCTAAAATTTTCGCACCTTATTTTGTTACTGCCGCTGCGCGGCTAGGTATTCCTATTGGCACATTGATCGAGCGACTGCCATTCACTTTTAGCTGGAATCCCCGCGAAAGTGAACGGCTCAGTTATAGCGAGTTCAATGCGCTGATCGAAAACCTGGTGGCACTCTCCCCGGTTTCTTCGCCGGGGCTAAGCTTCAGTCGCTTTCCCATTATTTTGTGGCTGGAGGAAACGATTATCGAGGCGCAGCCCTCTCTTCGGCGTCCACGAGAAATCTTGCGGCCTGCGGAAATTGTTTTATCACAAACCCTGGCACCGCTACTGCGTTTCGAAACCAAGCAAGAAAATGAATTCGAAATTCTCACTTTGCACTGGCGCATGGAATTATTTGACGAGTCAGTAAACTATTTCTTCGCCGAGATGTTGATGGCCCGTATCACGGAGTTACTACGTACCCTGAACCCTCAATTTACCAAGGTATGCGGTGTTAAGTTGCGCAGCCCAAAGCCCGAGGATGATTCTATCTACGCTCGAATATTCCAGAGCCCGGTAGAGTTCGACTGTAAAAGCAACGCCATTATTCTCAGTGCAGAAACCCTGGACTTCCCAATTCCCAGTTATCATAAATTGCTGCGCAGCCAGGGCCGCAATGTTTTAAAAACCGTTCTGCACAATACCCTATCGAGCTACAACCTGGCGGCAAGCCTACGCTCCTGGCTAGAAAAGCATATCGTTCGCGAGGAAGTCACTATCAAACAGGCTGCCGCCCACTTCCGCACCAGTGGACGGACCCTGCAAAGGAGACTGAAAGAACAGGGGGTTACTTTTCAGGAGTTAAAAGAAAGTGTCACCCTAGCACTGACTAAGCGACTACTGTTGTCATCCAGCGAATCCGTCGAAAGTATCGCTATAAAACTGCATTTTGCAGAGCGTGCGGTGTTCACCCGTTTCTTTAAAAAGCACGAGGGTGTAACCCCCAGCGAGTACCGCCGCAGCAATGCTTCAAGAGATTTTCTCGACGCTTAGACGTTTTATAAGCATCGCTCGCGGTGCCTTTAACTTCCGTGAGCTTGAGCCTGTACCTTTTTGTAGTCTCGCCCTAAATACAGATACATGGCGGGTACAACAAAAAGAGTAAACAACGTACCAATGGTCATTCCTGAAGCAACGACCAGCCCCATGGCAAAACGAGCCCCTCCGCCTGGCCCGGAAGCAATCAGTAGGGGCACCATTGCCAACACCAGAGAAGCTGTTGTCATCAATACGGGGCGCAGCCGGATAGAGGTGGCCTCCTCTATAGCGGTGCGCTTATCCAGCCCCCCCATTTGTAATTTATTCGCGAATTCCACTATCAATATTCCATGTTTGGAAATAACGCCGATCAGAGTCACTAGTCCTACCTGCGTATAAATATTGAGCGTGGTTAGACCAAGGCTAACAAAAATCATGGCGCCACATACGCTCATTGGCACAGTCACCAGCATAATGAGTGGGTCGCGCCAGGATTCAAACTGGGCTGCCAGCACCAGGTAAATCACTATCAGTGCGAAGAAAAAAGTTACTACTAATTCCGAGCCTTCCGTTTTGAACTGGCGGGACTGACCGGAATAATCCACCGAGTATTCCGCAGGTAGTATTTCGTTAGCTGCGCTTTCCAATACCCCAAGTGCCTCTCCCAGAGTCACACCGGGGCGTGGTACTCCGGAAATTGTCACCGCATTGAGTTGCTGGAAGCGCTTTAATTGTTGTGGCTCCACGGTTTGACGCAGAGTGATCAAAGTATTGACCGGTACAAGATCGCCATTGATCGCACGGATATAATATTGCTTCAATTGATCGGCGGTGAGGCGATCCACCCGCTCAACCTGTGGAATCACCTTGTAACTACGATTATCGAGGGAAAAACGGTTAACGTAGGCACCAGAGAGCATGGCTCCCAGATCTCGGCTGAGATCCACCATGTCCACTCCCATGGTGGCAGCCTTTTCCCGATCTATTTCTATAACGATCTTGGGTTTATCAATTTTCAGATCGGAATCCAAAAAAATAAATTTTCTACTCTGCAATGCCTTCGCCATAATCTCACTGGCAACATCGGCGAGATTTTCCATAGGCTCTGTCGCCCCGATCACAAACTCCACTGGTAACTGACCACCCGCGGTGGGCAGGCTTGGCGGCACCACCACTGCCACTTTTAGTCCGGCAATCTTGCGGACATCTTCACTGATCAGCTCCTGCATTTCTTCGGTATCGCGCTGGCGTTTTTCCCAAGGTCCTAACACAAAACCCGCGGTGGCATTGTTGACGCCACTGCTAAAAGTACCTGCACCGTTGAGCAAGAAAATATTTTCTACCTCAGTGTAGAGATCGGCAATATCCACTAACTGCCCACTGTATTGCTCGACATAATCCAGAGTGGCATAGGCATCTGCAGTGGAGATAGTGAGAATCAAGCCCCGGTCCTCAGTGGGTTCCAACTCTTGAGGGGAGGTAATAAACAGGAAATAGCAACTTACCAGAACAATCAGTCCGAACAGCAAAATAACCCCGCGCTCTTCTAGCGCGCTGTGCAAACGTTTCTCAAACCCTTTTTGCAAATGGGCAAAGCGCCGTTCGAGCCAAGCCTCCAAGCGCGTGCCACCACCCTCCCGTGGTTTCAGAATTCTTGAAGCCATCATCGGCGAGAGTGTCAAGGCTACAACGCCGGACAGCAGCACGGCACCCGCGAGGGAAAACGCAAATTCAATAAACAGGGTTCCGGTAAGGCCGCCGAGAAAACCAATAGGAATGTAGACGGCGATCAAAGTAGTGGTCATGGCTACTACTGGCCATGCCAGTTCGCGCGCACCAACAATGGCCGCCTCTCGTGGCGAGAGTCCTTCTTCAATATGGCGATGCACATTTTCCAAAACAATAATCGCATCATCCACCACTATGCCAATGGCCAGCACCATACTCAGCAGCGTCAATAAATTGATAGAAAATCCCATCAATAGCATTAGAAACATTGCGCCGACCAAGGAGAGAGGAAGAGCAATAGCTGGAATTAAAACACTACGCAGAGAACCCAAAAACAGGTAGATCACCACGATAACGATGATCACCGCTTCAACAATGGTACTCACAACTTCAGAAATAGAATCTTGAATATATTCAGTGCTGTCATAGGGAATTTCTCCCAGCATTCCATCAGGTAACTGTGGGAAAATTTCACCCTCCAGTTTTTGCCGCACCTGCTTGATAACATCCAGGGAGTTCGCATTCGGGGCCACTTCGATAGCGATAAACGTGGCGGACTGCCCATTGAATGTCACCGAGCTATCGTAAGTCTCGGCACCTAACTCAATATCGGCAATATCACCGAGCCTCACCAACTGGTCACCACTGGCGCGGACCACCAAATTTTGAAAATCTACCTGGCGGGAAATATCTGTATCCGCTCGAATTTCCATCGCCACTCTCGAACCCTTGGTCGCACCTACCGCAGATAGGACATTGTTGTTACGCAGGGCATTGGACACATCATCGGGAGTCACCTCTAGCGCTGCCATTTCTTTGGGTTTTAGCCAGGCGCGCATGGCAAAAGTGCTATCGCCAAGCAAGCGTGCACGTTGCACACCGGCAACAGTAGCCAGCTTGGGCTGTACGACTCGGACCAGATAATCGGTGATCTGATTGTTGGCGAGAATTTCCGAAGAAAACGATAAATACATGGCGGCAGTGGTCTCCCCTTGCTGCATCTCTACACTGGAATCTTCAGATTCCTCGGGCAGATCACTGCGCAGTTTATTAACCTTGGCGACTACCTGGGTGAGCACCTCGTTCGGGTCATAGTCGAATCGCACATAGGCATTAATGGTGGACAGTCCCTGAACACTAGTCGACACCATATAATCAATGCCATCTGCCGTAGCAATCTCCTGCTCCAGCGGTGTGGTAATAAAGCCCTGAACCAGATCGGAATCGGCGCCCACATAAACGGTGGAAACTGTGATAACCGCATTTTCCAGTTCCGGGTACTGGCGAATATTTAATTCAGTAATTGAGCGCAAGCCCAGCAGAAAAATAAAAAGGCTGACTACTGAAGCTAATACCGGTTTGCGAATAAATATCTCTGTGAAGTTCACCGCAACTCCCTGCAGACATTAACTATTCCCAGGCGTGGGAGTTGGATTCTCCGGTGGCTTGTTTTCATTATTAATCACTGCTCGCTCACCATTACGCAATTTGAGCAATCCACTACTGGCCACCTCATCACCCTGCAATAACCCTTGTACAATTTCCACCAGATCACCACGCTCCTCTCCGGTTTTAACAAAACGCTTATTTGCGATGACACTGCTATTAGTAGCGTCCTTTTCCAGTACAAAAACCGAGACGCCGTAAGGAGCAAATAACAAGGCCGTGCGAGGTACGACAAGTACACGCCGGTGAGCTTCTATTTGCACGGAAACCTGGGCAAACATACCGGGGCGCAGGTGTTTCTTGGGGTTTTCCAGTGTTGCCTGTATCAGGAAGTTGCGACTGGCCATATCCACTCTGGGATCTACGGCAGTAATCTCTCCGCTGTAGGTATTCTTTGGAAAGGCATCGGTAGTCAAGCTAATTGGCATGCCCTCTTTAACTAAGGCGTATTTCTGCTCCGGAAGGGAAAAATCGACAAAGATCGGATCCAGCTGCTGCAGCGTTACCACCGCATCTCCGGGGCTGACATTCTGGCCCAGGTCTATGCGCCTAATACCCAAAACACCATTAAATGGCGCCAGGACTCGCCGCTGATCGACCCTGGCGCGCTGTACTTCTATATTGGCCACTACCTGATCTAAGGTACTGCGCGCAGTATCTAGGTCCGCTTCGGTGGTCACCCCGCGCTCGGTGAGGGTTTTAATACGTGCATAATTGCGCCTTGCCAAACGCAGCTCGGCATCCAGAACCTGTAGCTGCGCCTTTTCCGGCTCAGCGAAGATTTCCAGTAGGAGATCATTTTTATGCACATACTGACCGGACTTAAAGTGGATGGCACTCACAACACCTTGGGCTTCAGTGGTGACTTCAACACCATTAACTGCACGGACTGTCCCCACTCCACTTAAATCCTCCCGCCAATTTTGTACCTGGGCCTTTGCCGAGGTCACCGTAGGCGCCGGTAACGTCATAGTGTCCAGATATTGGTTCACCATACGATGGACAATAAATTTATACGCAAAAATGCCGCCAAACAGTACCAGGCAACCAAGCAGCATTAGCATCATGCGCTTACTGATAATTTACCCCCGATCGTTTACAACAATTCCGCAATGAATAAGCTGGAAAATAAGACAAGCCCCATCTCAGCAGGCCACTCATTTCAGTTTATAAAGAAAATCCCGTGTATACCGGCAGACACTGATGGGGTTACAGAAGAAAACAAACTTAGGTGACAGGGGAGAAAGAGGAATGCAGGCTAAAACAGCAGTAGAGCCTAGCTCACAGGCCAATGAAACAGATAAATACTTATCTGTTTCATTGGCGGAGTAAACGTCAAGATAATCGCTTAGCGAAATATCGCCCGATCACCCTCTACATCCGCATGGATAGTAGTTCCGGGCGTAAACTTACCGGCAAGCACATCCTGCGCCAGTGGATTTTCCAGCCAAATCTGAATCGCCCGTTTCAGAGGTCGAGCGCCATAGACCGGATCAAATCCCACCTCCGCGAGCTTGTTCAGCAAGCCCTCGGAGACCTCCAGTTTCAGGTCGCGTTCACTCAGGCGGTGACACAACTGGCGCAATTGAATTTCAGCAATGGAACGCACTTCCGCCTTATCCAGTGGATGGAACACCACCACCTCATCGATGCGGTTAATAAACTCCGGGCGGAAATGATTACCCACCACCTCCATCACCGCATTTTTCATCTGACGGTAGCGGATTTCTGCATCCAGATCGTCGCCATTTTGGGCACTAGCGAATTTCTGAATCAGATCGGATCCCAGGTTCGAAGTCATTACCACAACGGTATTACGGAAATCCACAGTACGCCCCTGACCATCGGTCAGGCGTCCATCATCCAGCACCTGCAGAAGAATATTGAACACATCCGGGTGCGCCTTTTCCACCTCATCGAGCAGTACCACCGAATAAGGCTTGCGCCGCACCGCCTCGGTCAAATAGCCGCCCTCCTCGTAACCCACGTAGCCGGGAGGGGCACCGATCAGGCGCGCCACAGAGTGCTTCTCCATAAACTCCGACATATCAATACGCACCATGGCATCTTCGGTATCGAAGAGAAATTGCGCCAACGCCTTACAGAGCTCTGTTTTACCAACGCCTGTAGGGCCCAAGAATAAAAATGAGCCATTGGGGCGATTGGGATCGGCGAGACCCGCGCGGGAGCGTCGCACCGCATTGGCCACGGCGTCGACTGCTTCGCCCTGCCCTATAACACGCTTGTGCAGTTCATCTTCCATACGCAGCAGCTTTTCCCGCTCGCCCTCAAGCATTTTGGAAACCGGTATACCAGTCCAGCGGGAAACGACTTCGGCCACCTCTTCATCGGTTACCCGGTTGCGCAGTAGGCGCGGCTCTTCTGTGGCCTCATGGGTAGCAGCAGACTTTAACTGCTGCTCCAGCTGTGGAATCACACCGTATTGCAGTTCCGACATACGGGTCAGGTCCCCGGCGCGACGCGCGGATTCCATATCCAACTTGGCCTGCTCCAATTTCTCTTTTAAGTCGTGGCTACCGGCGAGCTGGGATTTCTCGGCTTTCCAGACCTCCTCAAGGTCAGAGTATTCTTTTTCCAGCTGGTGAATTTTTTCCTCCAGCTTAGCTAGACGCTTCTGCGTAGCTTCATCGTCTTTATCCTTCTTGACCGCCTCGCGTTCGATTTTCAGCTGGATTAAACGGCGCTCCAGTTTATCCATGGACTCCGGTTTGGAGTCTATTTCCATACGGATGCGGCTGGCCGCTTCGTCGATCAGGTCGATGGCTTTATCGGGCAGCTGGCGATCAGTGATATAACGCTGGGACAGTTTGGTAGCGGCAATAATGGCCGAGTCGGTGATATCTACGCCGTGGTGCACCTCGTAGCGCTCTTTCAGTCCGCGCAATATGGCAATTGTGTCTTCCTCGGTGGGCTCATCCACCAATACCTTTTGGAAACGGCGTTCCAGGGCGGCATCTTTTTCGATGTACTTGCGATACTCATCCAGGGTTGTGGCGCCAACACAGTGCAATTCACCCCGCGCCAGTGCCGGTTTGAGCATATTGCCGGCATCCATAGCGCCTTCAGCCTTGCCAGCCCCCACCATGGTGTGTAATTCATCAATAAATAGAATAATCCGCCCTTCCTGCTTGGAGAGTTCATTGAGTACCGCTTTTAAGCGCTCCTCAAATTCCCCGCGAAATTTGGCGCCGGCCAATAGAGCGCCCAGATCCAGAGACAGCAGACGCTTGTCTTTGAGACCTTCAGGCACTTCGCCATTTACGATCCGTTGGGCAAGCCCCTCGACAATCGCAGTTTTACCCACACCGGGTTCACCAATCAGAACTGGATTGTTTTTGGTGCGGCGCTGTAGCACCTGAATCGTGCGGCGAATTTCATCGTCGCGGCCAATCACCGGGTCGAGCTTGCCGGATATCGCGCGTTCGGTCAGATCCAGGGTGTATTTATCCAACGCCTGGCGCGCTTCTTCCGCATTAGGGTCGTCTACTTTTTCATCGCCACGCACTTTTTGTATCGCCGCCTCTAATTGTTTTAAGTCGCCATTGGCGTTGAGAATTTTTGAAATTTCCCCAGCAGCGGAATCAAATGCCGCGAGCAAAACTGTCTCACTGGAAATAAAACTGTCACCATTTTTTTGCGCTTTTTTATCCGTGAGATTCATCAGGCGCATAAGCTCCTGCGACATGCCCACATCCCCTGTCGGGGAGCTGATCGTTGGCAGCTGATCCAATCTTTTGGCTAAATCGTTGCGCAGGCCATTTAGATTAAACCCCGCCTGGGATAAAAATGCGGGCACACTGCCGTTATTTTGGTTGAGCAGTGCAAGTAGCAAATGTTCTGGGTAAATTTGGTTGTGGTCCCTACCAACGGCCAGGGATTGTGCATCAGCAAAAGCTGCCTGCAGCGGGTTTGTCATTCGGTCTATGCGCATGAATGCAACTTCTCCTACTCGGGATTTTGTGTAGCACTGCGTCGATAGCAACCGGGAGGCGCCACGCTTCAGTGTAGTGATGAGAAGTAAAATAGGGGCGGGGGAAAGGTTTTCAATGATTTAAATCAATTGGTGGGAATTTCTGACATAAGTTGTTAATACACAAAATAATTTTTGCCAGAATGCAGTTTTAGCTTCCCACCTCGACTTGATTTGTGTGCGCGGCGCCCCAACAATGATCCAATCACAGTGGCGCGGTTTTCAACAGCCTTACCGTAAGTGAGACCGTATAAGTGAGACCATAAGTAGAGAGAAGCGCGAGCGACATAGAGAGTAAAATAAAAGCCACTCGCACTTATTCTTTTAATCAGCTTTCATCATTAGCCAACCAGATTAACGAAGCCATACGACCGGTGGTTTTTTCCCTTCGATAGGAAAAAAAACGATCGGCCTCATTTACTGTGCAGTGTTCGCCACCATAGATGTTCTCAACGCCGAGTTCAGCCAGTTCAGCCCGCGCCAGGGCATAAATATCGGCGAGGAAGTGCAAAGGCTTTTGGCTGTGGGGGCGGAAACACTGGGCAATCGCTTCGGTGTGCGCGCCACTCTGGGCATGCTCGAAAAAGGCTTCCAAAACATCGACTCCCGTTTCAAAAGCCTCGGGGCCAATCGCGGGGCCCAGCCAGACCAGTAATTCTTGTGGGTCGCATTCGAGTGCCGCAACCGTATTTCGCAATATGCCCTCGGCTAAGCCTCGCCAGCCCCCGTGCGCCGCCGCTACCTTGGTGCCAGTCTTGTCGCAAAAAAGTACCGGTAGACAGTCAGCGGTGAGAACTGCGCAAACGGCCCCACCCCCAACGTTAAAGCTGGCATCGGCGGTACGTACAAGCCCGTCAGCCTGCGCCTGAGTAACCTTGTCACTGTGAATCTGTTCCAGCCACTGAGGCTCCGCCGGCAGCTTCAACTCCTCCGACAACTGCCGCCGATTGGCCATCACTGCAGTTTCCTCATCCCCCACATGGGCGCCGAGATTAAAGCTACTATAAGCCCCGCTGCTGGCGCCGCCATTGCGCTGGGTGGTCACCGCGCGCACCTTGGCTGGAGCAGGCCAAGAGGGAATCAGGTAATGATCAGTGGACATGGTATTTCTGCTTTATAACGATGTTGCGAAACGGACAGTGGCTGGGGCCACTGACATTCACTCGCGCTGGTCCCTACCGAGAAGATCGAGCAACTGGAGCATATCCGTTGGCATGGGAGCACACCAGTGCATATTTTCCCCAGTCAGCGGATGAATCAGGGCCAACTCTGCAGCGTGCAAGGCCTGGCGTGGGAATCCCTGCAGTGCCTGGACCAGCTCTCTGCTTGCCTCTGCGGGCAATTTAGGCCTGCCCCCATAAATCGGATCACCCACCAAAGGATGGCGAATATGGGCCATATGAACGCGAATCTGGTGGGTGCGCCCAGTTTCCAACTTACAGCGCAGTAAAGTGTGAGCGCGAAAGCGCTGTTGCACCTGATAGTGGGTGATGGCTTCTTTGCCACCAAAGTCCAACACAGCCATTTTCAGGCGGTTTTGCCGATGGCGACCGATAGGTGCATCGACACGTCCCGGCCCGGTTATAAAGCCTTGCACCAGGGCATCATATTGCCGACTGACCGTTCTCTGTTTTAACTGGTCTACCAGATGTACTTGCGCCGGCAGGGTCTTGGCAACAACCATCAAACCGCTGGTGTCCTTGTCCAGACGGTGCACAATGCCCGCACGGGGAATCTTTTCCTGATCTGGGCAGTGGTGTAACAGGCCATTCAACAGGGTGCCATCGGGGTTACCTGCAGCCGGGTGAACCACCAGGCCAGCGGGTTTGTTAATCACAATGAGGCTGTCGTCCTCGTAGACAATATTCAGGTCCAAGTCCTGGGCGGTCCAGCTTCCCTGAGACTCAAGCTCCGCCCGCAAGCTGAGCCGCTCACCGCCAAATAGCTTATCCTTGGGCTTGGCAGCAGCACCATTTAGGGTGAGTTGCCCGCCTTTGATCCAGGATTGCAGGCGAGAGCGGGAATAATCGGGAATTAATTCGGCTGCCGCTTGGTCTAATCTTTGACCAGCCATAGAGGCCGGTACTTCAATATCGAGTTTTAGGTGGTCATTCATCAAACAATTGCAAATACTTTGGGCAGCTCCGGGACTGTGTTTAAATGTCTGGAGCGCCAGATTAATCTTGGCGGATAGTTTAATAAGGTAGAGTGTGAGAATGATAGAGCGAGGGGCTATGCAAGCCTGGAAAATGCTGTGGCTGGCCTTGGTGTCCGCAATATTGGTTGCCTGCGCCAACACCGATGATTCAGAAGAGGGTCTGCCCACCGGCAACCGCACTGAACAGGCCTTCTACGAGGCTGCCCAGCGGCAACTGCGCACCAGCCAGTGGGACCTGGCGATCAAGAACCTGCGCGCCCTGGAAGACAACTTCCCCTTCGGCAACTACGCCGAACAGGCCCAGTTGGAGTTGATCTACGCCTACTACCGCAACTATGAGAACGATGCCGCCATCGCCGCCGCGGATCGTTTTATCCGCCTGCACCCGCAACACCGCAACGTCGATTACGCCTATTACATGAAAGGGCTCTCCTCCTTCACCGAGGGCGCCGGCCTGTTTGAGCGCTTTATGCCCACCGATCTAACCAATCGCGACCCTGGCGCTGCGCGCGAGTCCTTCGCCTACTTCTCTCAGTTAATGGCCCGCTATCCAGAGAGCCGTTACGCTGCAGACGCACAGAAACGCATGATTCACCTGCGCAACCTGCTGGCTCGCTATGAGATTCACGTGGCCAACTACTACTTCAAGCGCGGCGCCTACCTCGCCGCCGCCAACCGCGGCCGCTACGTTGTGGAGAACTTCCAGCAGACCCCGGCTGTACCCGATGCGCTCGCAGTAATGGTTCAGGGCTACCACTTGATGGAGATGCCCGAGCTGGAGGCCAACGCCCTGAGCGTACTGCGCAACAACTACCCCAAGCACCCGGCTTTTAATGAAGATGGCACCTTCAACTACGCCTTCTTTAAGGGCGCCAGCGGCCGCAGCCTGGTCCACCGTGTAACCCTGGGGCTGTTTGAAAAGTCTGACCCACAAGGCTTCGACAGCCGTGAGTTGTACAACCCCGAGTACAATCGCGGTGAGGCTCCCCTCCCACCGGAGCTGATGTAAGCACCCCTGTTAAACGTAAAAACGGCGCCTTATGGCGCCGTTTTTACGTTCTGGGCTGGCTTATTCTCCAGCCTTCCAACCGTTGGTAATCGGATAGCGACGATCCCGCCCGAAACCCCGCTCGGAAATCCGCACACCCACGGCGGCTTGGCGACGCTTGTATTCATTGCGCGCCACCAGGCGCACCACCCGCTCTACAATGCTGCGCTCAAAGCCCTGCTTGATAATTTGTTCGGCACTGTAATCCCTATCGACGTAGAGATTCAGAATCTCATCTAACACTTCATAGGGAGGCAGACTATCAGTATCCGCTTGGTCAGGAGCCAACTCGGCACTTGGTGGTCGTGTAATCACAGTCTCTGGAATGACCTCCGAGACCGTATTGCGATAGCGCGCCAGCTCAAACACCAGCACCTTAGGCACGTCTTTTAAAGCGTTAAAACCACCGACCATATCGCCGTATAGGGTGGCATAACCGACCGCCATTTCACTCTTATTACCGGTAGTCAGCACCATGGCCCCCTTCTTATTGGAGATAGCCATTAATAGCACTCCACGAGTTCGGGCCTGTAAGTTTTCCTCGGTGGTATCCCTTTCACTGCCGGCAAACTCTTCCGCCAAAGCCCCCATAAAGGCATCGAAAATGGGCTCGATTCCAATCTCCCGGTATTCGACACCCAGGCGCTGAGCCTGATCGGCAGCATCGGTCTTACTCAGGTCCGAGGTGTAGTGGAACGGCATCATCACCGCTTCGACCCGCTCCTTGCCCAGCGCATCCACGGCAACTGCCAAAGTCAGGGCCGAGTCAATCCCGCCTGATAGCCCCAGCACCACACCGTTAAAGCCGTTTTTATTGACGTAGTCGCGCACCCCCAATACCAGCGCCTGGTAAACCGAAGCCAAGTCTCCCATAAGCGGGGCCACCTCGCCGGGCAATAAAGTCACTCTACCGCTCTGCTGGGAAACCGATACGGGTAATAATTGCTCGGCAAATTCTTCTGCCCTGGCGCAAACCTGCCCCTGAGCATCTACAGCCATGGTGCCCCCATCGAAGACCAATTCATCCTGGCCTCCACACCAATTTACATAAACAATCGGCGTTTCAACCGCACGCGCTTGCCTGGTTATCAACTCCTGACGCTGCAGAGCCTTACCACGATGGAAGGGGGAGGCGTTGATATTCAGAATCAACTTAGCTCCGGCCTCTACGGTCTTCTGTAAAGGCTCTGGATGCCAGATATCCTCGCAAATACTAAAGCCAATCGGGATACCCTTGATATCCACCACACAGGGCCCATCCCCCTTGGTGAAATAGCGTTTCTCATCGAAGACCTGATAGTTCGGCAGTTTTTGCTTGGCGTACTCTGCCACCAACTCCCCATCGGCAATCAAGCCTGCCATATTGAACAGCCTGCCATTGCGATGGCGGGGGTAGCCAACCAGAATCGCGCAGGGCAACTGAACCGCTTTCAAAGCTTCCAGTGCAGCATCAATACGAGTTTGCATACTGGGTCGCAGCAGCAAATCTTCCGGAGAGTAGCCACACAGAGTCAACTCGGGAAACAAGACTAGATCGGCACCCATTTCGCGGTGGGCCCTGTTAGCCACCTCGATAACTCGGGCGGTGTTACCGGGAATATCTCCTACGAGAGAATTGATTTGTGCCAGCACTAGCTGCAAAGTAGACATGGTTAAACCTCGGACAAGACAGGCCGCCATTGTAACCCCTGTGAGCTGTAACAGCAGCGGCCACCACAACAACAAACCGGGAAGACATCTTGAGTAGTGCCATCAACACCAGTACACCTCCCTCGTTTCAACACCATGAGTTATTGCGCATCTGCGCAATCTACCGGCTGTCTATCGCCCTGGTATTACTGGGCGTTTTCTATTCTGATATCGGCGCAGGTGCCTTTGGCGATGATGCACCGTTACTTTTCCTATACACAGTTGTGGTGTATGCCATTCTTAATTTTGGTTGGCTAATTTTTTTACGCCAGCAAGCCTATCAAGTCGGCACAGGCCAAATCGGTATCATTCTGGCCTGTGACATTTTGGTTTTCCTTTTATTGATAGAATCCAGTGGCGGCCTCAACTCGGGCCTCGGCTATCTACTGCTAATTAACTGCTCGATAGGTTCCATCCTCTTGGATCGCCGTATGAGTGCCTTCTTTGCGGCGCTGGCTAGTCTCGGAGTGATCGGACTGCAGTTATACAATTTGATCTCAGGCCGGGGTACCAGCCAGGATATCGTCGCTGCGGGAAGCCTGGGACTACTACTATTCGCCACGGTAAGCGCACTCCAGTATTTATCTGCACGCATCCGCAGCGCCAATTTGCGTGCGGACCAACAGAGTCGCCAAGCCGCGCACTTACAACGGCTGGCCCAGCAGATTATCGAACGTATGGGTACTGGGGTTCTGGTGATGGGGCCCGGCGGCCAACCCGAGCTCGTCAACCAGGCCGCCCGGCGGCTCATAGGAGAGCAATTACACACTGAAAGTAAGGCGGGGAGCGCGTTACGCCAATCCATCCTCCAATGGCGCAACAATGAAGGACCCGATACTCCCCTGCTACAAGCGGAAAATGGCAGTGAACTGCACCTCAACTTCGCCAAGCTCGAACATGAAAGTGGCAGCAGCACACTGGTATTTATGGAAGATAACCGCAAGCTGGCGGAAGCCGCACAGAAGTTGAAGCTCGCCTCTCTCGGGCACCTCACCGGCTCTATCGCCCATGAAATTCGCAACCCACTGTCAGCTATCAGCCATGCCGCCCAGTTGTTGTCCGAGTCCTCTCGATTGGGCGAGGAGGATCACTATCTTACCGAGATCATTTGCAGACAGAGCCAACGGGTGAACCAAATCGTTGAAAATGTTATGCAGCTATCCCGGCGTCGAGCCGGCAATCCCCAGGAGCACAACCTAAGTAGCTGGCTACAACAGCTTATGCAGGATTACACCGCCGGCTCTGATAAGGGCGACCGAGTCGAACTCGACTTGCCATCCCAGCCCCTCAGCGCCAAGTTTGATGCAGCACAAATGGCCCAGGTCGTCACCAACCTAACCGACAATGCCCTGCACCACTCACAAGCGGCTACCGGCGAGCGCCAAGCAGAAATCCGCGTGTACTACAATCCAGAGCGCGGCTGTACTCAGCTAGATGTGAAAGATCGGGGGCCTGGAGTTCCACAGGAGCACCGAGACAAGGTTTTCGAGCCTTTTTTCACCACTGGCAATCGCGGCAGCGGGCTGGGCCTTTATATCGCCCGGGAACTGTGTGAAAGCAACCAGGCAACTCTCTACCACTGCCGCAGTGATGATGATATGAGCTGCTTTAGGGTTGAATTTGCTCACTAAACCGATGTGACTTGATTCTACTCAGGAATTTTTCCCAAAATGTATGGGATTATTCGTAAAGAATTTCTGACATAATCAGAATCGGCACCTTTGCCTACAATCTCCACAAAACAAGAAAAGACAGAGAATTGATGCTACCTCTGGCCCTGGTTGTCGACGACGAACCGGATATCTGCAAACTAATCACACTCACTCTGCAGCGCATGAATGTGAACTGCCACACCGCGGCCAACCTCGCGGAGGCAACACGCTTGCTCACAGAGAACTGCTACGACTTCTGCCTTACCGACCTGCGCCTGCCCGACGGCGATGGCCTGCAATTGGTGGAGCATATCCAGGGTGGCGTTCATCGAGATCTGCCCATTGCAGTGATTACCGCCCACGGCAATATGGATACCGCAATCAAGGCACTGAAGCTCGGTGCTTTTGATTTTGTCAGTAAACCCGTCGACTTGGAACGACTGCGCAACCTCGCCCAGCTGGCACTACGCCTAAATCGGGAACGCGATCCACAGCTCAGCAAGAGCTCGGAACAGCTGCTTTTGGGGGAAGCGCCCAATATGCGAAAACTGCGCGAGCAAATTGCCAAAGTTGCTCGCAGTGATGCCCCTGTTTATATCAGTGGTGAGTCAGGTTCCGGTAAAGAGCTGGCCGCCCGTGCCATCCACGCCCAGGGGGCCCGTGCAGACAAACCGTTTGTACCCATTAACTGCGGCGCCATTCCCGCTGAGCTGATGGAGAGCGAGTTCTTTGGGCACAAAAAAGGCAGCTTTACCGGCGCACATAAAGATAAAGCTGGCTTACTACAAAGTGCACAGGGAGGCACACTATTTCTTGACGAAGTAGCCGACCTGCCTCTGGATATGCAGGTAAAGCTTTTGCGCGCGATACAGGAAAAACGCATCCGCCCTATCGGTGCGAGCCAGGAAACCCCTATCGATGTGCGTATCCTCAGTGCGACACACAAGGACTTGGCTAAAGAAGTCAGTGAGGGACGCTTTCGCAGCGACCTCTTTTACCGTATCAATGTCATCGAAATATCAACACCACCATTGCGCGAGCGCAGTGAGGACATCCCCTTACTGGTCGATGCCATCATGCAACGCATAGCCAGCAACTCAGGCGAAATTCCTCCCGGCATCACCACCGATGCCATGCAAGCCCTACAGGCCTATCCCTTCCCTGGCAATGTTCGCCAACTGGAAAATATCCTCGAACGCGCCTTCACACTATGTGACCAACAGGAAATTCGCTATGAAGACCTGCTTTTGGAAAGGGATGAGACGCCGCAGGAACGAGAAGCGTTTTCCATTGCGATAGAAAGTGAAAACTTATCTGAAAATCAACTGGAAAATAGCAACCGCTTTGATCCAAGCCAGTACAAATCCCTGGATGAGTTTTTGCAGGAGATTGAGAAAGAAGCGATAGAGAGCGCTCTTACTAAGACACGCTGGAACCGAACTGCTGCAGCCCAGAAGCTGGGGATCAGTTTTCGCTCTCTGCGTTATCGGTTGAAGAAGTTGGGATTGGAGACTTAAAAATAATTAAAGGGATACCACATATTGAGTAATGCGGTACCCCTTTGGCTTCTTTAGAACCACAGAATGTATACTAAATTAATTTAATTTAAAACTAAATTAATTTAATTTAAAACTAAATTAATAATAAGTACCTTACCAACACTCAGCAGTATTTGATCCCGTTGCGGCCCTGACACCCGCTTCATCGAGTTTAAGCGTGGTACATTCACTGTCTTTACTTTGGCTCTTCCCTGCAACGGGCTGTGCAGTGAGGTCAAAGCTCGCAGCAGCTATAACACCTGTGACAGAGTAGTAGCCTTTTTCAGATTCAACACTGTTCCCACCAGTAACAGATGCTGCTACGGCACAATTCCCGCTATTGTACGCACTATAAGTTGTAAAACAGCGCTGCAATCTATGAGCAACATCATTTAGAATAGTTTTTGCATCCGTTCGATTACTCTCACGTATCATATCCATATAGGAAGGGATAGCTACAGCACTGATAATTCCAACAATAAGAACTACAACCATTAGCTCTACCAAGCTAAACCCAGAGCAATTTCTATTATGCTTTGTTTTCACGAAACCTCCTATTAGCGAATTCGTCGCCATGATATTCTCTTGTGCTTTAAAATTGGCGTCAGTTCTTTTATTCCACTGTCGCCACCAAGATCCACATAAGGGATAATAATTTTATCACCGGAATTAATCACATCTGAAAACGCGATAATTGCCTCGTCGCGCTCTTCAGCCCCTCCTATCAAAGAGCCATTTGCAAATTTAGGATCACCCAAAGCTATTAACTCCATAATCCAGCCTGACGCACCGGCTGCACAGGGGTCAGTGGATGGGATCAGTGTTGGAAAAATTAAGCGATCATTTATCAGTAAAGGCTTACTAATCACTCTCTCTCCAGTTATTGAGGAAGCGCCTGTATTAAAATCTAAATACCAGCCTTTCTTATTTGACCACCATGTGGTCACGGCATCATTGGTAATATCCCTGGAACCACCAGATTCAACGATTATTTTCTCCATTAACTCTGAGCGATCGGTAGTGGATATGCTTGATCCTTGGTCTACTATCGCATAAAAGCTATGAATGATACTGCCTGCAGTTTTATCTGTGGAAGTCAAATACTGACCGGTGCCAAAGTACACCATAATAGCATCTTCCATTTCACCATTGGCGCCAAGGATAGGAGTTGAGGTGATTGGCTGGGCATTACCATTAGGATCGACGGCCTTAAATAATGGAGCATTTCCTGCATATGCCAGCTCCCATGTATTATTAGCCAACTTAAATTTCCACATATTCCCTTCAAGGTCACCAGCATAAGCAGCATGCACTACCCTGTTGGAATCAATCAACAGTGAAGGCCCTGCCAGACCGTTTCCACCACTCCCATTGGTCGCAACAATTTGAAGATCAGAGGGATCCTCCAAATCAAGGATGACTAATTTCGCCTCATCATTTGTTGAGTTATAGCCATTACCAAATATAATTTTCCACCCAGTAGCTGTTGGGGCTATTAATGGACGGCCTAGGATGTTTCCTATATCTGAGTGAGAGCCATCTATTTCAAAGAGTACATCAGGATTATCAGGATCTGTAATATCCAGCGCAAACAAACCCTTTGCGCCAGCACCGTAGGTACCCACTAAAACATTTATCCACTCAGGGCTGCCCCCTCCATTTTTATCAAAATAGGCATCACTTACAAACAGAGGGCCATCCACCAGATATTGATGTGGATTTTCAGGAGAGCCGTAATCTTTCTCGGATAAATTCTTTAATTTTGAAAAAATGGCTGAGGGAATATAAGCAAATTTCTCTTGCCCAGTTTCAGAATTAAAAGCGTGCAGCATTCCATCATTAGAGCTTACATATAATAGCTCAGAGCGCCCCTCTTTTTTTACCTCAAGGTAATTCTGATAACTCTTGCCCCCCAAACTTTCTGGCAGAAGCTTAAAGAATTGGTCGTTATTACTGGCTATTACTGGACTAGCATTCACCACATCCCCGAGCAATACACTTCTTTCACGCAGGCCATCAACACTCTTTCCATACAACCATTCCAACCTATCCTTTCCTGCAGATTTATCATCACCAGACTTTAAAGCGGACTTTTGGTCTTTTGTGAGATTTTTCCAGGAAAAATCCACCGTATCATTACCATTAAAAGTAATTATTTTACGGTTACTTGTCGGAATCTTACCCTCTGTTGATGTACTCCAAAGAGGGGTATCCGATAGTGTTCGGTCATCATTAATTTTTATTGCCTTAATTTCCCCAGTCCAACCCTCTGGATTAAAGACTGCCTGAAAAATAGCAGTATCGGTACTCAGCCTAGTTGAGTTAGCAGCAACTGATGATGATGAGCCCCCCTTACCTTTAATTGCATCGAGTAAGTCAGAAAGTTGAGAAGCAAACTGAGTCGCATTTGCTGCACTGTAAAACCCTCCTCGGCTATTTACTCCCGCATGAAGTAAATCATCTAGCTTTGCAGCATCACTATTTTGGGGATTTGGCCAATTAATCGAAGAACCATCCTTGATAGCATCAAAGGCACTTTTAGGCTCTACACTACCGGTGACACCAAGACTAACACCAAATGTCACCATATGCTGCCAGTTGGCTGGGTCACCTTGGATATCAACCTTATTATCTAGGCCAGAATGTAGATCATTCTTCCAATAATACCTCGCAATATCAGCCAGAGTATCCGAGTGGGCATCTTGAAATGGGTTTCCGTCACTTTGATCGACATTACCAAAGCCTCTGTCACCATAGTCACTACCATAACCGTCGGTCATTAGTATTGTATAACTAGCCCGGCAGGCGACCTGAGAACTGGTATCATTAGTGCCTGGCTCTCCGGCCCAAGGACCATAGTTATCTGTCCTGCTAAAATAATCTCCTACCACCTCAAGCGTTTTTAAAAGCGGAGTGCCAGCTTGAGGAATATCGACACCATAAAGATTCTCAAAAAAAGATTCTCGATCTTCCCCAGAAAAAGCGCGCACACCTGTAACAATTTTTTCAGTTTTATCTTCATTATTATCAAGAATTCTTGAACCTGTGTTCAGAGTACCGAAGCCAACGCGTAAATCCTCAGTTTGCCTTGAAAAAGCTTGACCAATTCCTGCTCGTGACAATAGTGCACGAGAGCGGTAATAGGTGTACCAATTCGCGAAGTTATTGATCTCTTCCACATAAGTACAATACCCCTGAGCTGCACAGTCGGTGCGAGCCTCACTGCGGGGATAACTATTTCTAGTAGACTTAATTTCCACACGAGAATAACTATCGCTTTCGGTTACATCTCCAGCGCCGTCGTATTGAAAGTAAGTAGCTGGATAGAAATATTGATAACTATCTCGTGACCCATTCTCACAGAGCCCCCACCTGCCATTGTTATACTGAGTAGGCGTACTCTCATTAGCATCATCTGCAATCCAGCAGGCAGTCTGATAATTATATACAGTTAAGTTTCTCCACCCTTTACCAGTATTTTTGGGGTTATGGTATGCTTTTGTGGGCTCTGCTGCAGGATATTCATTGCCATCTTTATCAACCCAGGGAGTATAGCGAATACTGGGATCATAGTAAGTTTTGTTATTGTGAGGGGATCTAAAGTAGGCCGCCCACCGATTATCCTCACTGAAGGATGGAATCAATCTGCCATACCTTCCATCCCAATAATCACAACTATCCGTTTTACCCTCAGCATAAGGGCAACCAGGAAAACTGCCATTTGAGTTCAAGGCGCTATTAGGGTACACATACATCACAGTTCGATATGGCCAGTGGTCACTTACTTCAGGATCGAAAATATATGAAGCTTCTGAAGGTGTAACTTCGAACTGCATAGAGCCGGAATCATCCAGAATAAACATAATATTCGGATCGGCACCCGTTTTTAAAAATAGTGGCTGCTGAGAAAGTGTTAAAGAATGAGCACTATGCACACATCCAAAAGCCAAAAATGCGGCAACAATGGCAGATTGAATTTTAAAATTCTTGAAACTAAATAACATAATACCCTCTTTTACTGCCATGACTTCAGACTGGACTGCAGGATCACAACAGTATTTTCTGTACCACCCACACCCCGGCTAGTAATCCGGTAGTGTCGAGCCCGATCCTCTTTAATTGCCGACTCGAAATCAATTCCACCGCCAGTCTCACCTGTATTACTTGCTTCACTGGTGACTCTCTCAACGACATAGACTGGCTGGCTGGCCACATGCTCCAACCCTAAAGTGGTTTCTACGGATGTATTTTTCCAATTAAAATCCAACCAGAATCCACCATTTTTTGACCCATCCAGCTCTTCACCATAACCTAAAGTACTACCGTTAAAAGCAGTATTGATACTGGCTCTTAGTTTTTCCTCTAACTCGTTCTCAGCCACACGCAATGCAGACTCCGCTGCCTGAAAAGCCAGTTGACGATCACGCATATTACCGGCCATAAGCTCCTGCATTCCACTTCCCCTGATTGCAGCAAGGCCTATAAAAGTCATTAATAACAGCATGACCAAGCCAACCAACAAAGTAGTTCCTTGTTGTTTAGAAAAATTTATTTCTTTACTCATAAAGATCCTTACCAATCAGGGTACCCGGCTTCTTATTGTTACAACGCTGGTAAAAACCTGACGCAAACGACGGTCGCCGGGCTCATTTACTTGTTGTCCATTAAAGGTATAGGGCTGTGCTTCCTGTAAAACATTATCTTCCACACTAGCTACCAGTAAATCGAGGCGAACGCTGGCCACCTCACTCCACTCATCAGGAGATGCTATTTGATTTGCAGTTTTATAGGAGTCAATGACATCATCACCATTCTCATCTATTCCATAAGTGATCTGCATATTTTCGACACCCTCGAGCAATTCCTGCGGGTCAGCATTAACTTCACTATTAACCTCCCTGAATAAGCTGGGGCGTCCTGAGGTGCCATTAGCGATATAATAGAAGGTAGATGTCATAGCAATAACCTGTCCATCAGACCCAATATAACTCTCTCCGTTTAAGACCTGATCTTCCCATACTGCTAACTTATTGCCGGGCTTAAAAGAGGAGGCATCTGAGTGCTGAATCGCTATAAACTCGCTACTTCCACTACCCACAAAGCCTGTTGCCTGAAAAACTCTCACATAGCCACAGCTGGAAATCGTAACTATATCTCCTAAACAGAATCCGCTATATTTATCTGAGCCGTCCGCACAGCCCCCGACTTCAACTCCAGTATTCTCAACAAATACCTGTGTTGGATCAGTCATTTGAGCAACGCCCGCCCCATTAGCTGAAGCGCTACGTATCAAGATCGCGTCAGTTTGTTTTTCAATATTTACCGGAAATCCGGCAACATTCTTCTCTGAGTCCATACCTTCCACAGCGACATCATATCTAAAACCTATTTCATCACTGCGGTTCAGGTAGCTTTTAAACGTTGCGCTACTATTATTATCAGATAGGCTGGCACAACCCATATAACCCGCCATCCGAATATCTTCACTTAGAAACTCTATCGCCAGTCGCCCAGTTTCCTGAACCCGCGACATTGCATTTTGAGTACTAAAAGTTAAGTTACTAGACAAAAAAAGCTGGGTCACTCCAGCTAAAAGCACTAACCCCACGGTAATTGATACCATCAACTCAACCAGGGATATCCCCCTCTGCTTGCGCATCTGCTTGCCTCTAAATTCTTGTCATATACTGAAAATTACTAATATCTGCATTATTTTCGGCACCTGTTGCATCGTGCTCTTCCCACTGGATAGTCACTGTGCATACATTGCTTACATCACACGCGATACCACCCGTGCCTCCGGGCAGTCTCTCGGCAAGAACCTGCCGCCACTCTATTAAATCATTTTGTGATTGAGAGGCACTGGTAGCAGGCGGCGCTTCATTAATACCCAGATCATAATCAGCAATCCTGCTTCTGCTCGCCCTAATTCGGTCCAGCAAATCATAAGCTAGAACATTGGCCTGGGATCGCATGTAAGCACTATGGTTATATTGAATTGCTCTACTTTGCAAAGCTGCCAAACCAAGTAAAGAGGTTGATAAAATCAACACTGTTACCATTACTTCAATAAGACCAACGCCATACTGTGCATTAATTTTTTTCATGTCACTCACAGCTTGTTTTAGATGCCGAAATAACCCCGGAGCTAGTAAGCACAATATTTTTTGCACTATCCCCAGTACAATTAGATGTTTTTATACTGATACTTGTACGAACAAACCGACCTAAAACCCCCATACCGGTAAACCGCACAAAATTGGTTGTCCCATTCTGGGTAACACCAATCACAGCATTTTCACCCTTAAAATCCCAACTACGCAATACGTTCTCAACAACAGGAGTGCCAGCTTTTTCTGTTAGGGCTCCATCAACAAAAACCATCCAACCCTCAGACCATTTATTGGATCCAGCACAATTAGCCCCATCACTACTTGCACAAATTGATACATTAGTACCGCGTTTCACCGCCTCACTGCGAGAATAATTTAGTGCATTAATAAAATCATCGGCTAATGTAAATGACCTGTAATTGTTAATCATATCTGTAAAACTTGGGATAGCGACCGAGGCTACAATCGCGAACACCGTCATAGCCACCATCAGCTCAATTAAAGTAAAGCCGTTTTGAATCTGCTTTTCCCCATGAACATTTATAAATCGCTTACGAAGCATTATTTCCTCGATTTATCTTTAAACTGCGTTCATTCACCCGCCAAGCATCTAGCAGTTAAAGGCCACCCGACGGTATAGTTTGAAACTTAGCATTCTCATTTGCTTATCTCTATTAGAGACCGACAAGCGGCTTTTTCTCAGGGTTTAATGGTCCTCAAAAAGAGAGCTACTTCAAGGAATGGTGATATGTATGTCAAATAGACAGGGATTCACATTACTCGAGTTAATGATTGTGCTCACCGTATTGGCAGTACTTATGATGATCTCAGCACCAAGCTTTATTCCGATGATTCAAGAGACTCGTTTAAAAACGGCAACCGAAGAGCTGTTTAATGCTGTTCAATTAACCCGCACCAAAGCTATTACACATAATCAAAGGGCAACTATGCGAAACTTTGGTAGCTGGGAAATGGGCTGGGAGATTTTTATCGACCCAGATAATGACGGAATACGGAGTGATGATGAACTCTTGATACTCAAGAGAGGAGCCTTGGAAGGCGTGCACATAACGCCTAATTCACCAGTGAAAAACTATATTTCTTTTATAAGCTCAGGGGAAAGCCGGAAAACCGGCCCATCATTAGGAGCATTCCAAGCTGGAACATTACAAGTCTGTGCTCAAGAAGTTGAAACCGCGCAAGCTTTAATCTTATCGCGAAGTGGGCGAATGCGGATTGAAAAATCAGATATCGATAACTGTCCCTAAGAGAGCTCTCACAGTTATCAGAATTTAGAAAAGTGCTAACGCAACTCCTTGGGCAGAGAAAAACGAATATTCTCCTCACGCCCGTCCATCTCTTCAGGCAGACTGGCGCCGAGCTGTTGCAGTTTGCCGATCACCTCTTGCACTAGCACCTCTGGAGCCGAGGCGCCGGCGGTGATACCGATGGATTGTTTGCCGGTGAACCAATCGGCATCGATATCCGCGGCGCCGTCGATCAATTTCGCATCAGCGCCGCAGCGCTCGGCCAATTCACGCAGACGGTTGGAGTTGGAGCTATTGGGGCTGCCCACAACCAACACCATATCGCTCTCCAGGGCGAGCTGGCGCACGGCGTCCTGGCGGTTTTGGGTGGCATAGCAGATGTCGTCTTTGCGTGGGCCGCGGATGTTGGGGAAACGCTGGCGCAGGGCGTCGATCACACGGGCGGTGTCGTCCATGGAGAGTGTGGTCTGGGTTACATAGGCGAGGTTGTTCTCGTCTTTTACCTGTAGACTTGCCACATCCTCCTCATCTTCGACCAGATAGATAGCGCCACCGGCGGCCCCATCGTACTGGCCCATGGTGCCCTCCACTTCCGGGTGGCCCGCGTGGCCGATCAGTATGCACTCGGCGCCATCGCTGCTGAACTTACTGACTTCAATGTGCACCTTGGTAACCAGTGGGCAGGTGGCATCGAACACGCGCAGATTGCGATCTTCCGCCTCCTGCTGTACGGCCTTGGATACGCCGTGAGCACTGAAAATAACGATGACATCATCGGGCACTTCCGACAACTCATCCACAAACACGGCACCGCGCTCGCGCAGGCTCTCCACCACAAACTTGTTGTGCACCACCTCGTGGCGCACATAGATGGGCGCTCCAAAAACATCCAGGGCGCGGTTGACGATATCAATCGCGCGGTCGACGCCGGCACAGAAGCCGCGGGGATTAGCCAGTCGGATTTGCATTTTTACTTCAGCACTCTTTCGATAACCAGTTCAAAGGGTGAAAAATTGCCCTATTGAATTGAATCCACTGCGATGATTTTTACATGGAAGTTCAGCGTCTGCCCTGCCAAGGGATGATTGAAGTCAACGGTCACTTCATCTTCTTCAATCTCGCGAATTACTCCCGGCAATTCACCACTGCCATTGTCAAAAGACACAACCAAGCCAGGTTCCAGTTCAATATCTGGAGAAAAGCTATCGCGGCGAACCTTTTGCATATTAGCCGGGTTGCGCTGACCAAAACCCAGCTCGGGGGGAATTTCAATTTCCGCTTCATCGCCGGCCTTGAGACCAAACAGGGCTTTTTCAAAGCCCGGCAGGAGACTGCCATCCCCCACACTAAAAGAGGCGGGATCGCCTTTAAAGGTAGAATCCACTTCGGTACCGTCATCCAGCTTAAGGCTGAAATGCAGAGTTACGCGGCTGTGTTCGCCGATAACGCTATTACTCATGGTTCGTTAAACTTCCGCGTTATTTTTTGTCTTGTCGCCGTCTTTTTCTGCAAAGAAAAGCAACTCTATTACCAGCATGGCTGCGCCGATACTGATGCCCATATCCGCCACATTAAACACAGGGAAATGCCAACTGCCGTAGTACACGGAAATAAAGTCCCGTACATACCCCAGCAAAATACGATCCCACAGGTTACCTAGGGCGCCGCCAAGAATCAGGGCCAGGGCACAGGGTTCCCAACGCTTTAGCGCTGGCAAACGCCACAGCCAAATAGTGACAACAATGCTAAAGACCATTGCGATCACGCCAAAAAACCACCGCTGCCAGCCCCCTGCATCAGACAGGAAGCTAAACGCTGCGCCGTAATTTTCCGCATAGGTAAACTGCAGAAACCCCGGAATTATTTGCACCGCTGGGCCGTGCATAAATTCACCCACGGCCCAAACCTTAGTGGCGACATCTAGAACCACAACAGCCAGGGCCAGCCAATACCAGCGCCAGGGATGGCCGAGCAGCAAATTGGTCTTAGGCATAGTGCCTTACCTCGCCTTTACCAGTCACGTTCTCTACACAGCGACCGCATATATCCGGGTAATCACTGTTCTCACCCACATCTGCACGATAGTGCCAACAGCGCGCACATTTGGGGTGATCTACCTTACTCACACCAATTTTAAGGCCTTCAAGCTCGGTAGCCTCGGCGCCCCCCGCATCGCTGAGCGGCTGCACTGAAGTGGAGGAGCAAATCAGCACGAAGCGCAGCTCATTTTCCAGCTCGAGTAATTTCTCGCGCAGGTCATCATTGGCATATAGAGTAACCGCAGCCTGTAGGGATCCACCGATGGCTCCGGCTGCACGCTGCTCTTCCAATACCTTGTTTACCGCCGTTTTTACCTCGGCCATTACGGCCCAGTATTCTGCACCTTTATTGGCCTCTACCGGCAACTTGGGCAGTGGATACCACTCTTCAATAAAGACGCTATCGGCATTGTTACCTGGAATAAACTGCCACAACTCCTCAGCGGTAAAGCTCAGAATCGGTGCTATCCAGCGCACGAATGCCTGCACAATATGGTAGAGCGCACTCTGTGCCGAGCGGCGCGCGATACTGTCTTCCTTGGTGGTGTACTGACGGTCCTTGATAATATCCAGATAGAAACCACCCATTTCCACTACGCAGAAGTTATGCAATTTCTGGTAAATCTGGTGGAACTGGTAATTATCGTAGGCCGCCAAAATCTCGTCCTGCAGATGCGCAGCTTTATCCAGCGCCCAGCGATCCAGCGCCAGCAATTCATTTTCTGGCAACAGATCTTTCTGCGGATCGAAACCAGCCAGGTTCGACAGGAAGAAGCGCGCGGTATTGCGCAAGCGTCGATAAGAATCTGCGGTGCGCTTGAGAATTTCGTCGGAAACGGCCATTTCACCACTGAAGTCGGTGGCCGATACCCACAGTCGCAGGACATCTGCACCCAGTTTGTTGATCACATCCAGGGGGGCGACAGTATTGCCGATAGACTTCGACATCTTGCGTCCCTGGGCATCCACGGTGAAACCGTGGGTCAAAACCTGCTTGTAAGGTGCACAGCCATTGATAGCGATGGAGGTCTTCAGGGAGGACTGGAACCAGCCGCGATGCTGGTCGGACCCTTCCAGGTAGAGATCAGCTGGGAAGCGCAGACCTTCGCGGCGCTCCAACACGGCGTAATGGGTCACGCCAGAATCGAACCAGACATCGAGAGTGTCGGTCACTTTCTCGTAGTGTTCCGCCTCATCACCAAGAAGATCACGGGCATCTAGATCAAACCAGACGTCCATCCCTTTTTCGTCGACCAAAGCGGCCACTTTATCCATCAGTGCCGGGGACTCCGGGTGCAGCTCGTGGGTCTCTTTGTTCACGAACAAGGCAATAGGCACTCCCCAGGTACGCTGGCGGGAGATACACCAGTCTGGACTGCCATTGAGCATAGAATCGATACGAGCCTTGCCCCAGCCAGGTATCCACAGCACGTCATCTGCCGCTTTCTGCGCCTGCTCCAGCAGGTCATTTTGCTGCATGCTGATAAACCACTGAGGGGTCGCACGGTAGATCAGTGGTGTCTTGGTGCGCCAGCAATGCGGGTAGCTGTGCTCCAGCTTGCCCTTGTGCAGCAGCACACCACGCTCCTCTAGTAATGCAACAATCTTGTCATCCACTTTGTAAACATGCTCGCCGGCAAACAGCGGCACGTTGTCGCGGTAGACACCGTTATTATCAATGTAGTTTAGGGTTTCAATGCCGTAGCGCTTGCCTACCTGGAAGTCATCCGGGCCGTGGTCCGGGGCTGTATGCACACAGCCGGTACCGGCATCGGTGGTAACATGATCGCCGAGGACGATTGGCAGCAGCTTCTCGTAGAACGGGTGGTGCACTTTCAGATGCTCCAGGGCGGCGCCGCGAATGCGCCCCACAACTTCCCCTTCGAAGCCTGCGCGAGCTAGAACCGCATCCTTCAGCGCTTCCGCAACCAGCAAACGACGTTTGCCCGCCTGTACCACCACATATTCCAGTTCGCCGTTTACGGAAACCGCCTGGCTCGAAGGCAGGGTCCAGGGTGTTGTAGTCCAAATGACCACCGACAGCGGGCCCTCGCCCGCGTGGCCACCAGAGGCATCGGCTATGGCCAGATCCGCCTCTTCACTTACCGGGTAGCAGACGTCGATGGAATAAGAGGTTTTATCCTGATACTCCACTTCCGCTTCCGCCAACGCAGAACCGCCCACCACACTCCAGTACACAGGTTTGAAACCACGCGCCAGATGGCCATTTTTCACCACGCGGCCGAGAGCGCGAATAATGTCGCCCTCAAACTGGAAATCCATGGTGCGGTAGGGATTGTCCCATTCGCCAAACACTCCCAGGCGCACGAAATCTTTCTTCTGCCCTTCCACCTGCTTGGCGGCATACTCGCGGCATTTCTGGCGGAAAGTCTTGTGGTCCACTTTACTTCCGGCCTTGCCGATTTTTTTCTCTACACGGTGTTCGATCGGTAAGCCGTGGCAGTCCCACCCAGGTACGTAAGGAGCATCGAAACCACTCAAGGTTTTCGACTTAATAATGATGTCTTTAAGAATCTTGTTAACTGAGTGACCAATGTGAATATCGCCATTCGCATAGGGAGGGCCATCGTGCAGAATAAACTGCTCGCGCCCGGCGCGCGCCTCGCGAATTTTTTCGTAGAGCTTGTTGTCCTGCCATTTTTTCAGAATTGCCGGCTCACGCTGCGGCAAATTGCCACGCATGGGGAAGTCGGTCTCAGGCAAATTCAGGGTCGCTTTATAATCAGTCATTGGATGTCTACTTCAGCTCTAGTAGAAAAATAAATTAGGTCGTCTCAGTTTATGGATGCGGTCGAGGGTTTTGTTTAAACCACTGCCGGGCATTATCGATATCCTCGGCGATACGAGCCTTGAGAATATCCAACGAGGCGAACTTCTCCTCGTTGCGCAACTTGTGGCAGAACTCCACGGCGAGTTCCCGCCCATAGAGATTGCCGTTGAAATCAAACAGGTTTACCTCCAGCAGAGGACGCGCGCCCTCCCCCTCTACAGTGGGGCGAAATCCCACATTGGCTACGCCATCTATTTCTCGCCGCCCACTGGCGAGTTCAGAACTATCGGTGGCAGTGGTGCGCACCGTATAAACGCCAACCAAGGGGGAGCGGTAGCGATGCAGGCGTACATTGGCCGTGGGCGCACCCAGCTGACGGCCGAGTGAACGCCCAGGCGCTACCCTACCGGTTATCTTGTAGGGCCGCCCCAAGAGGGCCTCAGCCAACTGGAAATCGCCGTCCTGTAAGGCTTCGCGAATACGGGTACTGCTGACCCTAGCACCGCGTATTTCCAAAGTCGCAGTATCCTCCACGCTGAAGCCGCTCTGCGAACCCATCTTTTGCAGGAGTTGGTAGTCACCACTGCGGTCGCAGCCAAAGCGAAAATCATCGCCAACCACCAGGTGGCGAATGCCCAGGCCGTCGAGCAATATCCGCTGGATAAAAGCCTCGGCACTGAGTCCGCGCAGGGTTTCATTAAACTGCAGGCACAAAACCCGATCCACGCCCGCGTCGAACAGTGCCAGCACCTTTTCCTTGAAACGCATCAAGCGCGCGGGAGCTTTCTCACCAGAAAAGAATTCGTGGGGCTGGGGTTCAAATATAATGGCCACCGAGGGAAGGCCCCGCTCCAGCGCTCGCTGTTGCAGCTGGGCAATAATTGCCTGGTGACCGAGATGTACACCATCGAACGAGCCGATCGTCGCCACGCATCCCCGGTGGCGGGGGCGCAGGTTGTGCAACCCGCGAATTAGTTCGCGCTCCTGGGCCAAAACGATCTTCCCATCCTCATAAAATCGAGCCGCACAGTATAGCGGATTCCCACCGGGCGGCCAGTGGCTACTGGCCCCGTGCGATAAACGTCATTACGGGGCTTATAGTTAGTAGCTAGTAGCGAGCTAGCTTGTAGCGCGGAAATGACCCGGGCGCAGGCCTGAAACAAATAGGGCCAGAAGATAGGCCGAGCCTCCTGCGGCCACTATCACCCCCATACGCCAGGCGCGCTCGAACCAGCCCCAAGCACTCCAGGCCTCCCAGACGTGGAGAAGCCCCATCAATACAGCCACCATCGCCAAGTTGGCTGCGAGTAATCGCAACAGATAGCGCCCCCAGCCAGCCTCGGGCACATAAACGTCGTCCCTGCGTAAGCCCTTGTACAACAACCAGGCATTAATCGCCGCTTGGCAGGCAGTGGCCAGCGCCAACCCCATATGGCCAAGCTTAAAATAATGATCCAACGGAATAACAAACAGGAGACTCAGCACCATCTTGGCTGAAATCGCGATCAAGCCAAAGCGTACCGGTGTATAGGTATCCTGACGGGCGAAATAGCCAGGCGCCAACACTTTGATCAACATAAAAGCCAACAGCCCCAGGGCATAGGCTCTCAGGGACCAGGCCGCCATCTGCATATCGCGGGGCTGCATCTGGCCGTACTGAAAGAGTGTGGTCAACAGTGGCTCAGCCAGCACCACCAGTGCTACCGCCGCAGGCAGAGAGATAATCGTGACGCTGCGCAGCGCCCAGTCAAGGGTATGGCGGAAGCGGCGCGGATCTCCATCGCTGTGCAGGCGGGACAGGCTCGGCAGTATCACCGTGGCCACAGCCACACCAAATACACCCAGCGGTAATTCGGTCAGGCGATCGGAAAAATACAGCCAGGAAACACTGCCGCTGGGCAGGAATGAGGCCAACAGGGTATCCAACACCAGGCTGATTTGTGTGACTGAGACGCCAAAAATCGCCGGAGCCATCAAGCGCAGGATTTTACGGACCCCCGGATGGCTCCAATCCCACTTGGGCCTTGGTAGTAACCCCTCACGCGCCAAAAAAGGCAACTGGAATAGCAGCTGCACCAGCCCGGCGAAAAGCACACCCCAGGCTAGGGCCAGAATCTCTGGATCGAACCAAGCCGTACCCACCGTTGCCGCACCGATCAATACCAGATTCAGCATGATCGGCGTCAATGCCGGGATAGCAAAGCGGTCGAAACTATTCAGGATGGCCCCGGTGAAGCCCGCCAAAGAGATCAGCATCAGGTAGGGGAAAGTAATTTGCAGCATACCGGCGGCAAGATCGAACTTCTCTCTTTCGCTGCCGTCCCACCACCAGCCAAAAGCAAAAATTCCGGTCACTATTGGCGCGCACAGCACGCCAAATAGAGTAACCAGTAACAGGACACCGCCGAGCGCACCCGCGACCCGGTCATTCAGTGCTCGCGCTGCGGCAATTCCTCCCTTTTGGCGATACTCCGCAAGAACCGGCACAAATGCCTGGGCAAAAGCGCCCTCAGCAAACAAGCGGCGGAAAAAGTTGGGGATCTTGAAGGCCACAAAAAAGGCATCGGCGGCGTCCCCTGCCCCGGCAAAGCGCGCCAGTGCCATATCCCGGGCCAGGCCGGCAACCCGGGACAGCATAGTCGCAGCCCCCACCACCGAGCTGCCGCGCAGAAGTCTGGACGTACCGGATTTTTCAGTGGGTTGGTCTTGGGTTGGGGGCAACTGGGACAACGCTGTGACTCCTGGATTTGGGCGAGACCTGCTGGCCGGCAAGTCTACCGCAATTCCACGGAAACCATGGAGACATGGGTAATTGTGTGCTCCTACGACCTGGAGCCCGCGAGCCTATACTAGCTGTGAGCTAGTTACGCGTCCCACGGAACCGGTGGCGCGGGGAGAAGACAGGATGACCATTAACGCTTTGATTATTGCCCTGGCACTGGCGATTGTGCTTTACATTGCGATAATGCGCGGCCCCCGCCCACAGCGAGTTCGTGTCCGCGTAGATTCGCCCCGCGACCGGCGCTACCACCGCCTGAAATAACAGGACACCACCGGTTGCCACATTTCGCCACAATTGCGCGGTAGTTTGCCACTACTGCGCCCCGCCAGCGCCACCTTGGAGCTTTTTAATAACACTCAAACGGGCCAAACACACAGCCCACCGAGTAAAAAAGAAAGCCTCCAAGGAGAGTAGCAATGAAAAAAGCATTACTGGTTGCAGCCCTGACTTCCCTGATCGCCTCTGGTACCCAGGCGAGTGAACTCAATGAATCAAAACTGACCCCGGCCAAACAGGCCACGGTCTTTACCACGGCAGCCGTTGCCGGTGCCGCTGTAGGGGGCCCAGTCGGATTTATCGCCGGTGCAATCGGCGGTGCCTGGCTCGGCGAACAGGTCAAGCAAGCAGAAGAGGCAGATATGCTGGCAACACAACTGACAGAGAGCCGTGCAGAGCTCAGCAACCTGGCACAGCAACTGGATGCGGCTCGACTGTCCGCGAATGATGCCAGTCAAGTGGCACTGGATTCACTGCAATTCCAGATGCTATTCACCACCGGAGAAGACGAGCTTCAGACCACCCAGCTTCAACAGCTGAATGCCATGGCTGACTTTCTGAAACGTCACCCCCATCTGCAGATCCATCTTGAGGGACATGCCGACCCAAGGGGCAGCGATGGTTACAACAACGTGCTGTCCGACCAGCGCGCCCTGAGTGTTGAGCAGGCACTGATCTCCCTGGGCATCGACGCCTCCCGAATCAGCCGTCAAGCCATGGGGGCCACCTACTCCCAGGCACCCAAAGGGGATGTTGACGCCTATGCCATGGAGCGTCGTGTGGATATCCGCTTCTCTCTGCCGGAAGCCATGGCCGGACACTTCTAAAGACTGCCAAGCCCCACGGCAAAACGCCGCGATGGACTACAAATCCTCGCGGCTGCGCAAGGCGACTTCAAATCGCTGTTGCACCTAGTTGCATATATATTAGGCGGATTACAAATACGCCAAAATTCTCCCCCTGAAAGAAACCCTGTTGTTTGCGGGCCATTTGTGCCCGCCTTTTTGCCAATAAGCTGCAATTTCGTGCATGATTCTCCGCCACAAAGGAAGCCGTCGGAATCAACCATGAGTGCAACTATCGCTATTGTCGAAGACGAGCGCGCCATCGCCGAAAATTACCGCGATGCACTGCGCCGCAGTGGTTATCGAGTCGATCTCTACAGCGCAAGGATTGAGGCCATGGAGGCTTTTCGCCAGCGACTGCCAGATCTTGCCGTTATCGACGTCGGGTTGGGTAGCGAAGTAGAAGGCGGCTTTGAGTTGTGCAGGGAGCTGCGTGCCATGGCCCCCAGCTTGCCAATTCTGTTTCTCACCGCCAGGGATTCTGAGCTGGATATTATTTCCGGCCTGCGCCTCGGCGCCGACGACTACCTCACCAAGGATATCTCCCTACCCCATATGCAGGCGCGTATCAACGCGTTGCTGCGCCGGGTCAGCGTACTACGCGATCAGGGCAATGAAGGAGAAAGCCTGACCCAGGGTAAGCTGGAGCTGGATATCTCCCGATTGCACTGCCACTGGAACGGGCTGGCAGTGGACCTTACTGTCACGGAGTTCTGGATAGTCCACGCCCTGGCCAAACGCCCCGGACATGTGAAATCCCGCAGCCAGTTAATGGAGGCCGCTCGAGTAGTTTTGGACGACAACACCATTACTTCCCATGTAAAGCGGATCCGCAAGAAATTTCAGGCCCTGGATAGTGAATTTAACGCTATAGGCACGGCTTATGGCATGGGATATCGCTGGCAGCTTTAATAGCCCTTACAGCGGAAAACCCTAACAGCACACCTGCCGGCCCACAGTATTTCGAGAGCTCATACATGAAACTTCGCCGTCAACTCCTGCTGGTGAGCCTTGTGGCGCTGGCCCTGCCCTGGGCAGGCTGCCAATACCTCCGCCAGGTGGATGCGGCACTGGCACAGGGCCAGTTGCAGGCCCTCGAGGCCACAGCTGCGGCGATTGCCGCGCGCCTGGCAAGCGCCCCGCAGCTAATTGCCCCAGACCCCGCACGCCACGCGCGCCCACCGGGCAGCCAACTCTACCTCAATCCACTTTCCCACCCTCCGGTCGTGGATGGCTACGGGGATGACTGGCGCCCCTGGGAATTCGCACCTCGGGAACTACTCAATGAGCAGCTCATGCCCCAAGCGCAAATCACCCTCGGCCAGTTCGAGGATCAGATCTACCTACTGCTAACGGTTAGTGATGAGACCCCCGCCTACCGAGACCCTCGCACAAATCTGCTCGCGGGAGGGGATACTGTCGAACTGTTTACCAGCGGGCGCCATTACTTGTTGCCGGTGGCGAGTCGGGGCCCGGTCGAGGCTTTGTGGCACAACCCACGCGAAGGTGATTACCAACGCGAACTACGCCTGCGCGGGCGTTGGACCACCTCACCCAAAGGGTATCAACTAGAGCTCACCCTTCCCTATGCGCTCACCGGTGGCGGCCTGTCCATTCGAGTACAGGACCGCGCCAATAGCAACGGTGCGACACCAATCCACAGCGCCAGCACCCTTCCCGCCGATGGCCAACCAGGGCGTTTAGTTGCCCCTCTGCCTGAGTTACAACAAGAACTCGATCACTTTGCCCGCCCAGGCCTGCGCCTGGCAGTCGTAGATAGCGAGGGATTCCTGCTTGCCAGTAATGGCCAACCACAAGAGGTTGATGCAGAGGAGAGCGCACCTCGGCCCTGGCTGCGCAGCTGGATTTACCGCAAGTTACTCGCCAGGGAAGAGCTACCAAGACTGCTCGAAAATGACCTACCTCTCAGCAACGGTATAGGGCGCGATACGGCAGAGCAGTGGTTTGGCGGGCCACTACAGTCGCGTATAGGCGCAGTCAGTGTGCCCGTGATTACCCGAGCTGATGAAGTCATAGAACGACCACTATTAGGACGGGTACTCGTACTGCAATCCGCCGAGGTCATGCAATCGGTAACCGAGGGCGCCGCGCACCGGCTGTGGCTGATTAGCTGTGCGGCAGCGGCAATCGCACTGCTGTTTTTACTGGGCTACGCCAGCTGGCTGTCGTGGCGTATTCGAAAACTGCACCGCGCCGCACGCAATGCGATCGACAGTAGCGGCAAATTGCGCGGCAACTTCCCCCGCTCCTCCGCCAGTGATGAACTGGGCGCACTCAACCGCGCCTTTGCCAGCCTTCTGGGAGAGCTGGACCAGTATCACCAATATCTGCGCACCCTTGCCAGTAAGCTGTCCCACGAGCTGCGTACACCTCTCGCAGTGGTGCGCTCCTCCCTCGACAATCTCTCCGCAGGCGAACTGGATGAAGATAGCCGTCGCTATGCAGAGCGCGCGATGGATGGCAGTGCCCGCCTATCCGGAATCCTCAACAGTCTCTCCGCAGCCAGCAACCTGGAAGCCAGTATTCGCCAGGCAGAGCGCGAGCACTTTGACTTAGCAGACCTGCTGGAAGTCATGGTGCAATGCTACAGCGATGCCCACCCTCGCCACCGCTTTTCACTGAACAAACCCGACGGCGAGCTTTTCTGCGAGGGGGCCCCGGAGCTATTGGCACAGCTATTAGATAAACTGGTAGATAATGCCTGCAGCTTCGCCCCAGAGGGCAGTGAAATCCGGCTTTTAGCCCGCAGTGAAAAGGACGGCTACCTGATCAGTGTGAGTAACGACGGTCCACTGCTACCCAATGGCTATGCTCACAAGCTGTTCGATTCACTGGTATCGGTGCGCAAGGAGGGCGACAACGCCGGGCATTTGGGCCTTGGCCTCCATATCGCTAAGTTGATCGCTGACTTTCACCAGGGCCGCCTGGAGGCCCGAAATCGTGTTGATAATAGCGGTGTAGAGTTCAGCCTGAAGCTGCCGAGCCGCTAACCTAGCACCGGTATTGAAAGTAAAGCGCAAGGCGTCTGCGCAGATGGTTGACAAACAACCAGCTGTGGGGATAATGTCGCGTCCCGATCGGGCCCCAGGGCCTGTTAGTTACAGATTTATAGATTCCAGACAGGAGCAACCGGTGGCCAACTCACCTCAAGCGAAGAAACGCGCGCGCCAAAACGACAAGCGCCGCATGCATAACGCCAGTCTGCGCTCCATGGTGCGCACCTACATCAAGAAGGTAGTTGCGGCCATCGATGCCGGCGATGCGGAAAAAGCAAAAACTGCATACGCAGAAGCGGTTCCCGTTATTGACCGTATGGCAGACAAAGGCATTATTCACAAGAATAAAGCCGCTCGTCATAAGAGCCGCCTGAACGCTCAGGTTAAAGCTCTGGCCGCCTAATTCTTTAGGTAGCAGACACAAAAAACCCCGCATTGCGGGGTTTTTTTATGCCTGAAAATCGGCATTGCCACTAGAGCAGGATAAGGTTATCCCGGTGTATCAGCTCGTCGTCATCACGATAGCCGAGCAGGTCGACAAAGCGCTCCGATGACTGGCCGAGAATCCTGGCGCTCTCACTACTGTCGTAATTCACCAGGCCGCGGGCGACCTCTTGCCCCACATTATTACGGCAAGAAACCAAGTCTCCCCGGTGAAAGCGACCCTGCACCTCAGTGACCCCAACGGATAGCAGGCTTTTGCCGCCATCGCGCAACGCCTTCTCAGCACCACTATCGAGGGTGAGACTGCCGCGGACCTGCAGCTGCCCGGCAAGCCAGCGTTTGCGCGCTGCCAGGGGGCCCGCCTCGGGCAGCAGGAGAGTACCCAGGGCCTCCCCCTTCCATACCCGTGTGACTACTTCCTCCCTGGCACCTCCCGCAATCACGGTGCAGGCTCCAGAGCGAGCGGCCAGTTGTGCTGCGCGCACCTTGGTGGTCATACCACCGCGCCCGAGGCCACTGCGGGAGTCCCCTGCCATTCCCAGCAGCCTGGAATCCAATGCCGACGCCTCACCAATTAGCTCCGCATCGGGGTTATCGCGGGGATCCTCGGTAAAGAGTCCGTCGGCATCGGTCAAAATCAGCAGGGTATCCGCCTCCACAAGATTCGCCACTAACGCCGCCAGAGTATCGTTATCCCCAAAACGTATCTCATCGGTTACGACGGTATCGTTTTCATTGACGATCGGTACAGCCCCCAAAGAGAGCAAGGTTCGCAGCGTACTACGCGCATTGAGGTAGCGGGTGCGATTGGAGAGATCATCGTGATCCAGCAAAATCTGGGCACTGCGGATATCGAAGCGGCCAAAAGCCTGCTCATAAACCTGCACCAGATGGCTCTGCCCTACCGCTGCGGCGGCCTGCAGCTGATGGATCGATTCCGGCCTGCGATGCCAGCCGAGGCGATCCATACCCGCGGCAACCGCCCCGGAGGAAACCAACACCACTTCAATCCCCTGCTGGCGCAATTCGGCGATCTGTGCCACCCAGGCGGAAATGGCCACACTATTGACGCCGCGACCATTGTCAGTGAGCAAGGCACTGCCAATCTTCACCACCCAGCGCTGCCCCTTAGAAAGCCCCCTACGGGACATTGATACGGAGCCCATACTTCCCCCTGGACACCGGCCCCTCGGGGCCTATCGAGTGATCAATTTATTTGCCGAAAAGACCTGGAGCCGACTGAAACTCTACCCGGCGGCAAAGCATGCCGCCGGAAAGGTACAATTTTAAGGGCGGTACTCGATATCGACATCGTGGTCGTCATCGTCCCAGTCTTCATCATCATCCACAAGACCCTTCGCAGCCTTGCGCTTGGCGCGGTGGCTCTCCCGCAGCTCCTCAATGCGCTCGCGGGCTTCGCGCTGCATCTGGCGCTGCGCCTCCAGCTCGGCCTCGGCCAACTCCGGATCGCGATCTTCCTGTTCTTGACGGTCTTCCAGGTAGTCCATCAAACGGCCACTGAGCACATCGGTGCCTTCACCGCGTATAGCCGCCACGCGGAATACCGGCCCCTTCCAGTTCAACGCATCCACAACCGACTGACAGCGCTCTTCCAGCTCAGCAGCCGGCACCAGATCGGTCTTATTCAGCACCAGCCAGCGCTCGCGATCAGCCAGAGTACTACTAAAAGTAGCCAGCTCACGCTCGATAGCGCGGGCATTCTCCACCGGGTCTGAACCGTCAAATGGCGCCAAATCCACCAGGTGCAGCAACACTCGGCAGCGGGTTAAGTGTTTGAGGAACCGGATACCCAGACCCGCTCCTTCCGCTGCCCCCTCAATCAATCCTGGAATATCGGCAATCACAAAACTGCGGTGCTTCTGCACCTGAACCACCCCCAGGTTTGGCACCAAGGTCGTGAAGGGGTAATTGGCCACCTTGGGCTTAGCTGCAGATACCGCCCGAATAAACGTGGACTTGCCGGCATTGGGCAACCCCAGCATCCCAACATCTGCGAGCACCTTCAGCTCCAGCTTCAGGTTGCGGAACTCACCCTCAGAACCATTAGTGGTCTGGCGGGGGGCCCGGTTGGTACTGGACTTAAAGCGTGTGTTACCCAGGCCGTGAAAGCCTCCCTGGGCGACCAGCAGGCGTTCACCCGCCCGGGTCATATCGCCGATGGCCTCGCCAGTATCCACGTCAATCACGGTAGTACCCACGGGTACTTTCAAGACAAGGTCTTCGCCCTTGCCCCCGGTACAATTGCGCCCGCGGCCGGGCTGACCACTTTCAGCGGCATAGCGGGGCTGGTAACGGTAGTCTACCAGGGTGTTAAGGGAGTCATCGGCCTCTAAATAGACGGAACCGCCATCGCCGCCGTCACCACCATCCGGGCCACCTTTTTCTACAAACTTTTCTCTGCGGAAGCTCAGGCAGCCATTGCCACCCTTACCCGCCTGCACAAAGATGGGCGCCTCATCGACAAACTTCATAATCACTCCACCGCCACAGCGGTTGTCTCATCCGGTGCGCACATATTCGCACCTACCATCATATTCATCATACCAGCCGACAAGCCGCCCCACGCAGGCACCTGCCACCCCAGCTTCCCGCCACTGTACTATCGGGACTTTTCCAACAAAAAAGCCCCGCAATAGCGGGGCTTTTTATGAAGCTAGGGCTTGTGACCGCTTAGGCAGTTTCGATAGAAACGAACTTGCGGTTATTGGGGCCTTTAACTTCGAACTTCACAACGCCGTCCGCGGTGGCGAACAGGGTGTGATCTTTGCCCATACCAACGTTAACACCGGCGTGGAATTTGGTGCCACGCTGACGAACGATGATGTTGCCTGCTGCTACAGACTGGCCGCCAAAGCGCTTCACGCCCAGGCGTTTACTCTCGGAATCGCGACCATTTCGCGTACTACCGCCAGCTTTCTTATGTGCCATGAGTCGTTACTCCTCTCTTATGCCTTGATGCCAGTGATTTTAACTTCGGTGTACCACTGACGGTGGCCCTGGCGCTTCATGGAGTGCTTACGACGACGGAACTTGATGATTCTCACCTTCTCGCCGCGGCCGTGGCTTACCACTTCAGCAGATACTTTAGCGCCGTCTACAACGGGAGCGCCGATGTTGATTGTGTCGCCATCAACGACCATCAGCACTTTGTCGAAATCGATGGTTTCGCCAGTAGCTACTTCCAGCTTTTCCAGGCGAAGTACTTCACCTTCTTCTACACGGTGTTGCTTGCCACCGCTCTCAATAACAGCGTACATATTTCTATGCTCCGATATGGACGACACGAAGCAGCGGGAGGACTATTCAGTCACTGCTCCGCATTTCGGGAACTTGCGCCGTGTTGTTTAACATCTATTTCGCCGGCGGTACCATCGGCTCTAAAAACCGCGGAGCCCACAATCGACGGGGCGCAGATTCTAATCAATTCGCCGGGTTGATACAATAGCGACCCTCCGCCGCCCGAGCCTTCGGCGGCGCTAGTCTAGTCGTATTAAGGAACTCTCAAATGCTGCCTTTTCACCGGGTCGCCGCCGAAGACTTTGCCGCGGTCAACCAGCGTATTCTCGACCAACTGCACTCGGATGTCCCCCTGGTGGAAAATATAGGCCACTACCTGGTTGAGGCCGGCGGCAAACGCCTGCGCCCCCTATTAGTGCTGCTATGTGCCAGGGCCTGTAACTACCGAGATGAGAGCCATATTGATCTGGCCACCATTATCGAATTTATCCACACCGCCACTCTACTTCATGACGATGTGGTGGATACCTCCGATATGCGCCGCGGCCGCCTCACCGCCAATGCCAAGTGGGGCAATGCACCCAGCGTCTTGGTGGGAGACTTCCTCTACTCCCGCGCTTTCCAGATGATGATTGCCCTGCAGGACATGCGCATCATGGCACTCCTCTCCGACACCACCAACACCATTGCCGAAGGCGAGGTACAGCAGCTGGTAAACGCAGGCGACCCAGAGGTCAGCGAGGAAAACTATTTCAGTGTAATTTATAAGAAGACTGGAGCACTGTTTGAAGCGGCCTGTGAGACAGCCGCGGTTTTGGCCGAATGCTCCGCCGAGGAGCAAAACGCCTTGAAACTGTACGGGCGTCATTTGGGCCTCGCATTTCAGTTGGTGGATGACGCCCTGGATTACCGCGGCAACCCGGAAGAGCTAGGCAAGAACGTCGGCGACGACCTGGCGGAGGGCAAGCCCACACTGCCCCTGATCTATACCATGGCCAATGGCAGCGAAAACCAGGCAGCCCTGGTAAGGGAAGCCATTGAACAGCGCAGCGCGGCAAAACTGGCGGAAATTGTCGAGGCTATCGAGGCTTGCGGAGCACTGGATTACACCATGGAGCGGGCCCGTACTGCTGTGGAGGATGCCAAAGCTCAGCTGGATTTCCTACCCGAGAGTGATCAAAAAACTGCACTACAGCAACTAGCCAGCTTTGCCGTGGAGAGAAATGTCTAGCGAGCTCGGAGTATCGCCCTAGATACGAGGGGGCCAGATCTCTCGAGGTAACACCCATTAAAAAAGCCCCATTTTATGGGGCTTTTTTGACTTCAAAGCGGCAGCTCTTAAAGCCTATTCAGAGATAAGCTGGAGATCATGAACGAATCAGCTTTAGCAGTTCCTCGGTCTTCTCACGCATCAAAGCCTTATCCCCGCGGGACTCAACATTGAGGCGAATCACCGGCTCAGTATTGGACATGCGCAAATTAAAGCGCCACTCGGCATAAGCCACGCTCAGACCATCCACATGCTCGACACTGAGTGCATCTGCACCATACTTTTCCTCTGCAGCTTTAATCACCGCTGCCGCATCCTGCACTTTGGAGTTGATCTCACCCGAGCAGGGGAAAGCCGCCATACGCTCTCCCACCAACTGGGACAGAGTCTTACCGCTACGGCTGACCAGCTCCGCCACCAGCAGCCAGGGGATCATGCCACTATCGCAGTAGGCGAAGTCACGGAAATAATGGTGTGCACTCATCTCACCACCATAAATGGCATCTTCTTTGCGCATGCGTTCCTTGATAAAGGCATGGCCAGTTTTGCTCTGGACTGGCTCACCCCCAGCAGCACGCACAATATCTTCTGTATTCCACAGCAGGCGCGGATCGTGAACCACTTTGGCGCCCTTGTGCTTCACCAGGAAGGCCTCCGCAAGCAGGCCGACCACATAGTAGCCCTCGATAAAATCGCCGTTCTCATCGAAGAAGAAACAGCGATCAAAGTCACCATCCCAGGCAATACCAAAGTCAGCACCACTCTCCCGCACCGCCTCTGCAGTAGAAGCGCGGTTTTCCGGCAGGAGCGGGTTGGGAATCCCATTGGGGAAGTTGCCATCTGGCTGATGATGCACCCGCACAAACTCAAACGGCAAGTGCGGCGCCAGTGCATCGACGACGGCACCCGCACCACCATTGCCCGCATTGACCACCAACTTTAGGGGCTTCAGGGCTTTGCTATCGACATAGCCAAGCAAGTGCTTCACAAAATCTGCACGGTGCTCAAAACGCTGCAGGCTCCCGCGCTCCGCAACAGGGGCAAAATCATTCTCTTCAGCCAAGCGTTTGATATCGAGCAAACCGGTATCGCCACTAATCGGCCTACTACCCGCGCGAACAAACTTCATGCCGTTGTAATCCATGGGGTTATGACTGGCGGTCACACAGATACCACCATCAAAATCACCATGGAAAGTGGCGAAATACACCTCTTCAGTGCCGCACTCACCAATGTGGAAGACATCGGTACCAGCATCGCGCAAACCATTCACCAGGGCGTCTGTCAGCTCACCACTGGTAAGTCGAATATCATGGCCAACCACGACACGTTTCGCCCGCAAAAATTGGGCAAATGCCCGCCCCACCCGATAAGCCACTTCGGTATTCAGCTCATCAGGTACACGGCCGCGCAAATCATAGGCTTTAAAGCAGGTCAGCTCTGACACTTATTTTTTCTCCTGGGCAGCTTGTTCCGGCAGATACACATTTTCAAAGACGTGGTTAGTGGCCTCAATAAACCCTTCCACCGAGCCACAGTCAAAGCGCCGTCCTTTAAAGGCGTAAGCAAGAACACAACCCTGGCGCGCCTGGGTCAGCAACGCATCGGTAATTTGTACTTCCCCATTTTTACCCGGCGGGGTATCACGAATCAGATCAAAAATATCTGGGGTGAGGATATAGCGACCGATAATCGCCTTATTACTCGGCGCGTCTTCAACAGCCGGTTTTTCCACCATATCCGTTACCTGATACAGACCCGGCTTGATTTCATTGCCCGCAATCACACCAAACTTATGAATCTGCTCCATCGGCACCTCCTCGACGGCAACGATGGAACAGCGGAACTGCTTATAGAGCTGCACCATTTGCGAGAGTACACCCAGGTCATCATTCAGGCACAGGTCATCCGCCAGCACTACCCCAAATGGCTCATCTCCCACCAGGCGGCGCCCCTGCAATATCGCATCACCCAAGCCGCGCATTTCACCCTGGCGAGTATAGGAAAAGCTGGCGCTATCGATCACTTTATGTACAGAGTCTAGGTAGCGCTCTTTACCGGTCCCAGCAATTTGGTGCTCTAGCTCGTAATTGGTATCGAAGTGATCTTCGATGGCACGCTTACCGCGCCCGGTAACAAAGCCAATTTCTGTCAGGCCGGCTTCGATGGCCTCTTCCACACCGTACTGCACCAATGGCTTGTTCACGAGCGGCAGCATCTCTTTCGGCATAGCCTTAGTGGCTGGCAGGAAACGGGTACCGTAACCGGCAACCGGGAATAAACATTTCTTAAGCATTGCGCTCCCCATAATCAAAAACAAGCGCACCCCCGCGCCGGCGGCAACTTAACATAGCTAAAAAGAGAGTTCACTTACAAAGGATGACGCCAAATTCCTCTGATGTGTCAGCGCTCTACACAATTGATCATATAAGATGTTGTGAAAGTAATTACTACGACAGTCACAAAAATAATTTTGACTGACTGGACAAGCGACACACAGCGCTTAGAATGCCCGCTCTTACAAAAACGCTCAACATAAGTTGCGTAACCACCCACAATCGGGGAGAAGATGAGTAATTTTGTTCAAAAAAGTAGCTACGACAGAGAGGAGCTACTGACCTGCTCCACAGGTGAGATGTTTGGCCCAGGCAATGCCCAATTGCCGGCCCCCAATATGCTGATGCTGGACCGCATCACCCATATATCTAAAGAAGGGGGAGCCTTTAACAAGGGGGAATTGATCGCCGAGCTGGACATCCACCCCGACCTCTGGTTTTTCGAGTGCCATTTCCCCGGTGACCCGGTAATGCCCGGCTGCCTGGGCCTGGATGCCATGTGGCAGCTGTTGGGCTATTTCCTGGCCTGGAAGGGCAACCCAGGACACGGTCGCGCCCTCGGTTGTGGCGAAGTCAAATTTACCGGCCAAATACTTCCTACCAGCAAGAAAGTGACCTATCACATTCAGTTGAGCCGGGTTGTTGAGCGAAGACTGGTCATGGGGATCGGCGACGGTACAGTATCTGTAGATGGGCGTGAAATTTACACTGCGAAGGATCTTCGCGTAGGCTTATTCACTCGTACCGACAATTTCTAACCTCATGAAACCAATACCGGTAGAAACCATAAAGGCCTCTGCCAACAAGTAATGCTGGAGATCACTATGCGTCGGGTAGTCATTACCGGGATGGGCATCACATCCTGTATCGGTACTAACACAAAAGAAGTTACCGAGTCCTTGAGAGCAGGCCGCAGCGGCATTCGCTTTCAAGAAGAGTACAAAGAACTAGGCCTACGCAGCCAGGTAGCAGGGCCTGTCGATATCGATTTCAAGGAACACATCGACCGCAAGCAACTGCGGTTTATGGGGGATGCCGCCGCCTATGCCTATATTGCTATGCGCGAGGCTATCGAAATGTCCGGTATGGAGGAGAGCGATATCTCCAACCCCCGCACCGGCATTGTGATGGGATCTGGCGGCACCTCCACTCAGCAGATTATTGACGCCGCCCATACGCTCAAGGAAAAGGGGGTTCGCCGCGTCGGCGCCTACCGAGTTCCCCAGGTGATGAACAGCACTGTTTCCGCCTGCCTAGCTACTCCCTTTAAAATCAAAGGTGTGAACTACAGTATTTCCTCAGCCTGTGCCACCAGCGCCCACTGCATTGGCCACGGTGCCGAGCTAATCCAGATGGGCAAGCAGGATATTATCTTCGCCGGTGGCGGTGAAGAGCTCGCCTGGAGCCTCACTCACTTGTTTGATGCCATGGGCGCTCTTTCGAGTAAATATAATGACGAGCCCACCAAGGCCTCGCGCCCCTATGATGCCGATCGCGATGGTTTTGTCATCGCCGGTGGTGGTGGGTGCCTGATTCTGGAAGAGATGGAGCACGCCCTCGCTCGCGGAGCAACCATTTATGCTGAACTCACCGGCTATGGCGCCACTTCCGATGGATACGATATGGTAGCCCCCAGTGGTGAAGGCGCAGTGCGTTGCATGCAGCAGGCTCTCGCAGGCATGAATGGCAAGGGGCTCCAGGGCAGTGTGGATTACATCAACACCCACGGCACCTCAACCCCGGTTGGCGATGTCGCTGAACTGAAAGCCATGGGCGAAGTCTTTGCCAGCAAGGTGCCCCCATTTGCCTCCACAAAATCCCTGACCGGACACTCTCTGGGGGCCGCCGGTGTACAGGAGGCCATCTACAGCCTGCTAATGATGCAAAACAACTTTATTGCCGCTTCCGCGAATGTGGATCACCGAGATCCTGTGGCAGAAGGGATGGACCTGGTCACAGAGTTGCGTGAGTGCGAGCTTAAGCGTGCCATGTCCAACAGTTTTGGCTTCGGCGGCACCAATGCCTGTCTGGTATTCGATAAGGTATAGAGCCGCAAACTCAATCTAAACAAAAAGGGCGCCAAATTGGCGCCCTTTTTTATGGATAGTAAGACTATTCCTGCCGCTCCGCATCCAGGCGCTCCAACCACAATTCCACCTGTCTGGTCAGGCCCTGTCGCCAGCTATGCTGCTGTATACCGAAAACATCGCGCAGCTTACCGCAGGCTAATACTACACCCCTGTCCCTTTGGTCCGGCCCGGTTTCCAGTGCACTGAATTGCGCAAACCTGCCCTCGTCATAGAGTGACTGGGCTCGCTCCACGACCTCAAGGGCAAACTCTACCGCAGTACAACTATCCGAGCTGCCGTAGTGATAGATCCCTTGAGCCTCAGCACCGCTGGCCAACTGCTGCGCTACGGCAACGGCGACGCGGGCCAAATCCAAAGCAGTGACGGGATTACCACTATTGCACCCATCCAGTGCGACTGGCTCTCCCGTAACGAAGCCGCGCAGTACCCGTCCAAGCAAAGCATCTGGATTGCTATCCACTAGCCAGCCGAAGCGCAGAATAGTCAGGTTTTCGTGACCGGCCAGGGCTTCCTCACAGGCCAGCCATTGCCGCCCACTGCGAGCTTGCGGTGCCGCTACTTCATCCTCGTCATATTTCCTCGGTTCGCCACCGGCAAAGACCGCATAGGAAGAGAGATGAATAACATGTCGGCAGGAACATTGTGCCAGCGCCTTGGCGACCTGCAGCGCCTCTGGCATCCCCTGATCATCCGCGCATGCCGATGCATTGATAACAATAGAGGCGGGACGCAACTTATCGAGCTCCGAGGGCCCAAGTTGCTGGATGCGAAAGCCAGCGCGCTGCAGGCGTTTCTGCAGCGCGTTGTCGATATCGTTTCCGGCGCGAATTAACGCAACCCGATCCGGCTTGTATCCGGTATGTAGATCAGACACAGGGCAGGCCTGCTTTAGAAGGGAATATCGTCGTCGAAGCTGTTATCGAAACCACCGGCAGGGCCCTGGCTTGGTTGCTGTGCGGGCTGCTGTTGGTTACCGGGCGCTGGGCGCCCCTGATTACCCTGCTGGTAGCCACCTTGTTGGAAGCCGCCCTGCTGTTCGTATCCACCCTGGCCGCCCTGATGACCACCCATCTGGCCGCCCATTCCAGCTGCACCCATTGCGGCACCGCCCATGCCCTGACCGAAGCCACCCTGCTCACCTCGGCCATCGAGCATTTGCATCTCACTGGCAACAATCTCGGTAGTGTAGCGATCCTGACCACTGCTCTTATCCTGCCACTTGCGCGTGCGCAGTGAGCCCTCAACATAGACCTTGGAGCCCTTGCGCAAGTACTCACCGGCGATCTCAGCCAGGCGATTAAAAAACACTACACGGTGCCATTCGGTGCGCTCCTGTTGCTGACCAGTCTGCTTGTCCTTCCAGCTCTCACTGGTGGCCAGGCTGACGTTGGTCACCGCACCGCCGCTCGGCATATATTTGGTCTCCGGGTCGTTACCCAGGTTGCCGATTAAAATTACTTTGTTGATACCCCTGGCCATGGCCCTCTCCTCTCTTCGACCCGGGTCCCACCCGGAGCAATAATCATTCAATAATTAACTATAAAGTGCGGTTTCACACGCACTGTTAGTCTGTAAACAGGCAGCCGCCCACAGCGACAACCAGTGTATTTTTATACAGCAGCATACAACAGACATCCGCTGTTAGTAAGCGCTACCCTCGCGGACACCCGGGACCCGCTCACGCAGAAGCCACCAGAGCAGTATCCAAATTGCCACTACCGCAAAACCGAGCCCCGCCACTGCACTGGTACCACCGATTCCGTACAGATATCCACCCAGACTGCCGCCGACAAAAGTGCCGAAAAACTGCAACGTTGCATAGAGGCCCGAGGCAGCCCCGCGGGCATCCTCCGGGGCTTTGCGAGTTAACTGTGCCGGCAACAGGGCTTCCAGTAAGTTGAAGCCAATGAAGAAAATACTCAGCAGCAGTACGACCGCTACAGTCCCATTCATCGGCAGTAGCGCCGCGCTGCCAGTAATCAGGGCGAGCGCCGCCAGATTCAGTGCGAGCGGCACCTTACCGGCACGCTCGGCCATACGCATCATGGGCAACATAACGATAAAGGTGCCGAGCATCAGTGGGCCATAGAGTTTCCAGTGCTCTTGCGCCGGCCAGCCCAACCGATCGACCAGTACCAGTGGCAAGGCCACAAACAGTGCCGTCAGTAGCAAGTGGGAAAAGAAGGCCCCGCTGACCAGGCGCCAAGTCAGGCCACTACCCAGAACCTTGCGGAAACCGCCCTTAAATACTGCTGGGCGCTTTGCCACTTGAGGTGTCGGCACCACTCTCCATACCAGCAACATGCCTAACACGGCCAGCGCCGCTGTCAGCCAGAAAATAGCCGGTAGTCCGCCAGCACCAGCGAGTGCCGGGCCCAGTATTACCGCTAGCATAAAGGCCACACCGATCGAAGCCCCGATCACAGCCATGGCGATGCCGCGCTTCTCATCCCGGGTCAAGTCAGCCACCAATGCCATTACAGCGGCAGCGATCGCTCCACACCCCTGTAACACCCGGCCAACAATCAATCCATATACGGAGTCCGTCTGTGCAGCAACGATACTACCTAGGGCAAATAGCGCCAAACCGGTATAAATCACGGGTTTGCGGCCCCAGCGATCGGACAAGAGCCCCAGCGGAATCTGCAATAAGGCCTGGCTCAAACCATAGGCGCCCATGGCCAACCCCAGTAGCATCGGGGTGCTATCGCGATAGCCCTCACCGTATACCGTGAGTACCGGCAGCACCATAAACAGGCCGAGCATGCGAAAGACATAAAGGGAAGCCAGCCCACCCAGGGCCCGGCGCTCAATGGAATTCATGCAGCTCCCGGAACAGCGTCAAATTGGGCGCGCATTGTACAGCGAGCGAGCGCCGGGCTGTAGTGGAAGCTGTACAACTTTCGCGGAGATCTAACCGCGTCCATAGTCGTCATCGAAGCGGACTATATCGTCCTCGCCCAGGTAACTACCGGATTGCACCTCGATCAGCTCCAACGGAATAGTGCCGGGATTTTCCAATCGGTGCGTCACCCCCAGGGGGATATAGGTGGACTGATTCTCGGTAACCAATAACTCCTCATCGCCACGGGTCACTCGCGCGGTGCCACGCACCACAATCCAGTGCTCTGCGCGGTGGTGGTGCATCTGCAGGGAAAGCTGTTGTCCGGGCTTAACCACGATGCGTTTTACCTGAAAACGCGGGCCCGCATCGATAGAGTCGTAGTAACCCCAAGGTCTATACACCTTGCGGTGTCGCTGGGCCTCGCTACGGCCGGAGCGCTTGAGGCTTCCCACCAGTTTCTTCACCTCCTGAACCCGCTGCTTGTCAGCAATTAGCAGGGCATCGTCGGTATCCACCACCACCAGGTCCTCTACCCCGAGCAAACTGACCAGGCGACTCTCCGCACGCACCAGGCAACCGCTGCTGTCTTCCTGCAATACATCACCTTGCAACAGATTATCGTCGTCATCCCGCTCGGCCAGCTCCCACAATCCCAGCCAGGAGCCCACATCGCTCCAGCCAGCATCCATAGGTACTACAGCCGCCGACTCTGTAGGCTCCATAACCGCATAGTCCACAGATTCATCGCCGCAAGCAGCGAAGGCCTCTCTATCCACCCGGGTAAAATCCAGATCTCGAGCCGCCTGCTCGTAGGCCGTGCGACAGGCAGTGAGAATATCCTCGCGATGCTGGCCCAGCTCCTCCAGATACCGGGAGGCGCGAAACAAGAACATACCGCTATTCCAGGAATAACCGCCATCGGCCAGGTAGGACTCGGCGGTATCGGCATCTGGCTTCTCGACAAACTCTGCCACCGACCATGCACCGACGGAAAGCGCTTCTCCGCGGCGGATATAGCCATAACCAGTCTCTGCCCGAGTCGGGACAATACCAAAAGTGACTAAATGTCCCTGCTCTGCCAGAGCCCGAGCCGGCTGTAGCGCCTCCTGAAAAGCCGCCACATCAGCCACCGCATGGTCCGCCGGCAGCACCAGCAGCAAAGGGTCCTCACCGGACTCAAGCGCCGTCAGGGCTGCCAGAGCAATAGCCGGTGCCGTATTGCGCGCGCAGGGCTCTAGTAAAATAGACTGGGCGCCATGACCAATCTCGCGCAGCTGCTCCGCAGCGGCGAAGCGATGCTCCTCATTGCACACTAAAATCGGAGCCTGTAGCTGTGCCACGCCCTCCAACCGCCTTGCGGTAGCCTGCAACATGGTTTCTTCACCTGTTAGCGGCAAAAACTGCTTTGGGTAGGTTTCGCGAGAGAGTGGCCACAGGCGCGAACCAGTGCCACCACAGAGAATTACAGGGATCATCAGCGCTATCTGTTCATCGGTTGGTTTTTTGCGGCAGACGATTTTGGCACATTGAGTGGCGAGTTTATACTCGACTGTTTTCCCGGCACCGCAGTTGTGATCGCCTCGCGCGGAGCAAGTCCGTGGCCCGGCCCAGTATTAGCAGCAATATAGGTAGAGCGTGGACACGATTTATGTGAGGGGTGCTCGCACCCACAACCTGAAAAATATCGATCTCGACATCCCCCGCGACAAGCTGATCGTGATCACCGGACTATCGGGTTCCGGCAAATCCTCCCTGGCCTTCGACACCCTGTACGCCGAGGGTCAGCGACGCTATGTGGAGTCTCTCTCCACCTATGCACGGCAATTCCTATCAATGATGGAAAAGCCGGATGTAGATACTGTCGAGGGACTGTCACCGGCGATTTCCATTGAGCAGAAGTCCACCTCCCACAACCCGCGCTCCACCGTGGGTACCATTACCGAGATTTACGACTACCTCAGACTGCTGTTCGCCCGTGTCGGTGAGCCGCGCTGCCCGGAACACGACGAGCCTCTGCAAGCCCAGACGGTCAGCCAGATGGTGGATCAGGTACTAACCCTGCCGGAAGGCACTAAGCTGATGCTGCTAGCACCGGTCGTTCGCGACCGCAAGGGCGAGCACCAGCATGTATTCGAACAGCTGCGTCGCGACGGCTTCGTGCGCGCACGTATCGATGGGGTTATCTGCGATTTGGACGATACCCCCAAATTGGACAAGCGCCGCAAGCACACGGTCGAAGTGGTGGTAGACCGCTTCAAGGTGCGCGATGACCTGCAGTTACGCCTGGCAGAATCCTTCGAGACCGCTTTGAATCTCACCGATGGCATCGCCTCCGTCAGCTTTATGGATGGCGACCAGGAAGACCGCCTTTTTTCTGCCCGCCACGCCTGCCCTGTCTGTGACTATTCATTGGACGAACTGGAACCACGCCTGTTTTCCTTCAACAACCCGGCCGGTGCCTGCCCCAGTTGCGACGGCCTGGGGGTTAAACAGTTCTTTGACGAAGACAAAGTGATTCTCGACCCGGAGAGCAGTATTTCCGAGGGCGCTATTCGCGGCTGGGACAGGCGCAATATCTACTATTACCATATGCTCGACTCTCTGGCCGAGCACTACGGCTTTGACCTGGACAAGCCCTGGAAAAAACTGCGTAAAACTCACCGCAAAGTCATTTTACAGGGCAGTGGCGATGAGGAAATTGACTTTAGCTATGTGAATGATCGCGGTGATGTCACCGTGCGACAGCACACCTTCGAAGGCATTATCCCCAACTTCCAGCGCCGCTATCGGGACACGGAATCCCAGTCTGTGCGCGAAGAACTGGCCAAATATCTGAGCACACAAAGGTGCCCCGAATGTCACGGCACCCGCCTGCGCCGCGAAGCCCGCCATGTCTTTGTGGATAACCGCACCCTGGCGCAGATTACTGAACTGCCCGTCGGCGATGCTTTCAATTATTTCGATCACGAGCTGACCTTTAGAGGCGCCCAAAAGGAAATTGCCGATAAAATTCTTAAAGAGCTTCGCGATCGCTTCCGCTTCCTGGTAGATGTAGGCCTCAACTACCTGACCCTGAACCGCAGCGCAGAGACCCTATCCGGCGGTGAAGCACAACGGATTCGCCTAGCCAGCCAGATCGGTGCCGGCCTGGTGGGCGTGATGTATATCCTCGATGAGCCCTCTATTGGCCTACACCAACGTGACAACGAACGCCTGCTCAACACCCTTACACACCTGCGCGATATTGGTAATACCGTAATTGTCGTAGAGCACGATGAAGACGCCATCCGCAGCGCTGACTTTATTGTCGATATCGGCCCCGGCGCCGGTGTTCATGGTGGCGAAGTCGTCGCGGCCGGCACCGCCGATAAAATTGCCAAGTGCAAAAAGTCCCTCACCGGACAGTACCTGTCGGGCAAAAAGAAAATTGCCGTACCGGAAGAGCGCTACATCCCAGATCCGGATTATATGTTGCGCCTCGAAGGTGCCAGCGGCAATAATTTGCAAAACGTGAACCTGGAAATACCCGTGGGGCTGTTTACCTGTGTCACCGGTGTCTCCGGCTCAGGTAAATCCACCCTAATCAATACCACCCTCTACCCTCTTGCAGCCACAGCCCTAAATAAAGCCACCACCTTGAAGGCCTCCCCTTATAAGGCCGTCCACGGATTGGAGCATTTCGACAAGTGTGTGGATATAGACCAGAGCCCTATTGGACGCACTCCAAGGTCCAATCCCGCCACTTACACCGGTATTTTCACTCCGATTCGAGATCTGTTTGCCGGTACTCAGGAAGCGCGCTCACGTGGTTACAAACCTGGGCGTTTTAGCTTTAACGTAAAAGGCGGTCGCTGCGAAGCCTGTCAGGGCGACGGTGTAATCAAGGTGGAGATGCACTTCCTTCCAGATATCTATGTACCTTGCGATACCTGTCATGGTAAACGCTATAACCGTGAAACCCTGGAAGTTCACTATAAGGGTAAGAATATCCACGAAGTATTGGAAATGACGGTGGAAGATGCGCGGGAGTTTTTTGATCCCGTGCCTGCGATCGCTAAAAAATTACAAACACTCATTGATGTCGGCCTCTCCTATATCAAGCTGGGCCAGGCTGCCACGACGCTCTCCGGCGGTGAAGCCCAGCGAGTAAAGCTCTCCCGCGAGCTATCCAAGCGCGATACTGGCCAAACCCTCTATATCCTCGACGAACCCACTACCGGCCTGCACTTTGCCGATATTCAATTGTTACTGGATGTCTTACATCGCTTACGCGATCACGGCAATACCATCGTGGTTATCGAACACAATCTAGATGTGATCAAAACAGCTGACTGGATCGTGGACCTGGGCCCGGAAGGTGGTTCTGGCGGCGGACAAATTATTGCAGCGGGAACTCCCGAGGAAGTGGCAGAAATGGAAGTTTCCCATACCGGTCACTTCCTAAAACCGATGCTTGGCTGATCAATACTACGGAGCTGGATCGCAGTCTGGCTCCTATAGTAATTAAATCACCGAATACATGCCGCGACGGAACGTGGGAAATGATAAAAAAATTGGATCAAGAAAAGTTAAACTTAATTATTGCACTATGCGCAATGATGGTTTCCCTTGCCTCCTTCTATGCAACTTATCTACAGGCCGAAGCAGCAAATAAACAAGTCAAAATAATGACCATGCCTGTCATTCAATTTACACAGAGTAATTACGATCTTGAGGATGACAAACCATCAATTTACTTTGAACTTTACAATGTGGGGGCAAGCCCAGCTCTGCTGAAGAGTTTCAGCATCAACTATGAGCAAACTACCTACCATACCGCCAGGGAATTCCTGAATGCATGCTGCCAACAGGAATATCAAGAACTCACAAAAAAACTGGCAAATGATGGCGACGCTGTCAGCCTAGACAAAGGAAATATACTTACCTCAACTTTATCCAACAGCTTAATACCAGCGAACTCCAAGCGTCGAATATTTGCATTATTTTATGGTGAACGATCTTACGATCTCTGGCAAAAACTAGACAAAGAAAGAGGAAAAATATCAGTCGACTTCTGCTTCTGCTCACCCTTGGGTGGGTGCTATCGTTCAGAGAGTGAGGGAACCTCTACGGAGGTTGAAGCATGCACTACCAACCGCATTTAGACACTTTTCATTAGATAGAACTCTTAACAGAGTTTTCTCTAATCGTGAGCTGCGACGAATGAACATCGATATCAACTGTGACCTAGGCGAAGGATCTGATTTGAACAGCTGCGAGAGGGATGCACAAATTATGCCCTTTATCTCCCGCTGCAACATCGCCTGTGGCGGCCATGCTGGCAACCTGGAGATTATGCGCCTCTCTATTCGCAATGCACAGCAGTATAATTTAAAAATAGGGGCCCACCCCAGCTACCCAGATCGGGAAAACTTTGGAAGAAAATCTGTCGCAATCTCGCCAAATCAATTACTCGACTCTTTATACGCTCAGATCAATCAACTTCAAACCCTTGCTATTGCAGTAGGAACGCAGCTCGACCATATTAAGTTGCACGGCGCTCTATATAACGATGCCGAAGCAGACCAATTACTGGCCCAAATAATTATCTCCCTACTCTCTAAGGAATATCCCTCACTGAAAATTATCGGCCTAGCCAATGGCGCCATGGAAGCCGCCGCAGCCGAAAAAAATCGTATTTTTTACCGGGAGGGTTTTATGGACAGGCAATACATCAATAAAGAAAAGCTAGCGCCACGTGATTTGCCTGGATCAGTTTTAAACAACATTGATCACTGCCTCGAAAGAGCTGTCGCATTGGCAAAAGGCACAGGCATTACTAGCTATCATGGCAGACCACTAAAATTTTCAGTCGACACTATTTGTTTACATAGTGATAATCCAGCAGCAGTGCGTATCGCAGAGAGGCTTGTCAATCACTTGCAGCTCCATGGATTGAGCATACATTCGTGACACTCCCCGAAAAAGACTTCCCCAAAAAGTTGGATTTTAATGTATCTATGAACGGGGATAGTGCCCTCGATATTCGCTTTAGCGCGGAACCTAGTGCAAATCTTAGTCGCTATATTATTGGGCTAAGACAGTATATCCTTAAGCATGTCTCAAATGGACTTACCGACCTAATTCCCTCATATCAATGCCTAACAATAATTTTTGATCCTACTTTATTTGATAACGAATCGCTATCTCAAGAAGTTCATCGGTTAACCCGAACCTTCCTAGAAAAGCCAGAGAAAATCAAAAGAAAGCCTCGCACAATTCGTATTCCTGTGTGCTATGAATCAACTTTTGCTCCCGATATGACTGTATTGAGCAAATACACAAACTTATCACCCGAGGAGATCATTCAGTTACATACTGCAAGCCCCTATCTCGTGCACATGCTGGGTTTTTCACCCGGTTTTTTGTATCTAGGCGGCCTTGATCCCAGACTACATTGTCCTCGCAAAGACAAGCCGAGAGCGAGTATTCCTGCCGGAGCGGTTGGAATTGGTGGGAGTCAAACCGGAATTTATCCACAAGCTACACCGGGGGGGTGGCAGATTATCGGACAAACCCCCATCCAGCTATTTCAACCTTATAGTGAATCTCCTTTTATTGCTGCTCCTTTGGACATTGTCGAATTCTACCCTATCAGTGAATTTGAGTTCGCCATCATTAGCCAACACCACGATTAATAAATTAGACATTTATGAGCATCTATTTTATTCGAGCCGGACTACAAACCAGCATTCAGGACTGTGGCCGGCCTGGCTTGATGCACTACGGAATTCCTCAAGGAGGCGCCGCAGACCTCTTATCGATGAAGCTTGCTAACTTACTATTAGGCAACATTCTAAATAACCCAGTACTGGAAATAACTTTAACGGGCCCACTTATTGAGTTCGATTGTGATGTTTCGATAGCCATTACAGGCGCGCAATTCAAAGTTCTGTTAAACAACAACCCCATTGAAAGCTATAAAGTGATCCAAATTAAAAACGGAGATATTCTAGAGTTTTCCCGTTTAATGAGCGGTGCTCGGGCATATATAGGTTTATCCGCCACAATCTCTGCACCTCAAATTCTAAATAGTGTATCCACCCATTTAATCAGCGGCTTTGGCGGACACAGAAATGGGGCAATTAATCCAGGGGAAAGAATCTACTTAGAAAATACCCGCATAACAAAAGAAGCACACTTGGAAAGAGAGTTTATCCCAAACTATCGACTACGCCCCTTAATAAGAGTCGTCCATGGAGCAGAGAGTCAGCGTTTTACCCAATCTGCATTGGACAATTTTTTTGCTACCACTTTTCAAGTATCCGCTCAGAGTAACCGCATGGGAATTCGCCTATCACCATCGATAATGTCAGACTCTGAGAGACTGAAAGATATCTCAGGGGAAATGGTTTCTTCCGGACTTTACCCCGGAAGCATTCAGATACCAAACAATGGCGAGCCGATTATTTCATTTATAGAAGGGCAAACCATCGGCGGTTACCCTCGACTGGCTCATGTTGTTCGGGCCGACCTCCATAGATTAGGGCAACTCAAACCCCAGGATAAAATCAATTTTCAGCTGGTCACACAGGCAAAGGCAAGAAAAGTATTACAGGAAAAGCATAAACTTTTAGGAAAGCTACAAAACATGATGAAATCAGGGACCAGAGAAACATTTACTCTTTGAAGAGGGACCTTCAAACAAATAATAAAATAAATTCAAACTACTGAATAACGACGACCCCGCAACTCTTTCGATTACCCCTCCTAATTAAAATTAAAACCACAATCTTTAAAGCACTTGGGCATCAATTTCATCGCCCCAAAACAAACATCAAGGGGCATAGTAAATTTAATGGAATATTTTCAATGATTTCACCTAGACTGCACAGTCCAGCCTGACCAGCTGGTTCTACCACTACTTCAGCTAGACCGAAGGATCATTATTAACTAGTCTTTTTGAGTTTTACCTAAATAGCGATTTGGACGAGTGTCCAACTTAACTGACCCACAGCCATAGGACTGACTTCTATTCCCATACTTGGCGTCTTTAATGCGGCCTAGTCCAGAGAGAAAACACCAACCCTAAAGGGGATTAATAATGATAAAAATTCTCCGTGGTTTACTAACGGCATTTATTGCCTGCTCACTTCTTATCACCTCCTATGCGCAAGCCGAGCCGGGAGATTACAATTTTTGGACCACTCTAAAGCACCTTTTTGACCCTCCTAATGCTGATGAGCCGGTCACCCCTCAGCAGGCTCAGGGCATGTACCCTCTGACCATGCACGACCCTGGTTTTAACGATGATTTCAATCCGAAAGATTTTAATACTTGGCAAAAAGTAGATGTTCCTGCCAGCACTGGCGCCATGTGCGGAAATGGTTCTCCCTATAAATTTTTCGTTTATCGAGTGCCCGATACCAGCAATACCATTTTTTATTTTGAAGGTGGCGGCGCCTGTTGGGACTACGAGAGCTGCTCCGGCCAGGCCGGCATTCGCGGCGCACGAAATCCTAATGGTATCCCCGATGATTATCTCAGTAACGTACACCTCTTAGATTTCACAAACTTCGATAATCTCACTACCGCGGGTGTCTCTCCACTTATTTATACCCACCACCCCTACAACCAGTACAAAACGGGCGAGTGGAACATGGTTTACGTTCCCTACTGTACTGGTGATATTTATGTAGGCGATAAAACCGAGGTATATAAGGATAAGAGTGGTCAGAACTCGGACCTAATTTGGCATCATAACGGCTTGCGCAATGTGCAGGCAGTAACCTCCTGGGTAAAAAATAATTTACAGAAACCCAAGCAAATGCTTGCCGCTGGTTGTAGTGCAGGCAGCGTAGGGGCTCTGTTAAATTACACGAAACTTCGTGAGGATATGAATGTCGACTATGGCTATTTGATAGATGATTCCGGTCCGCTTTACAACGCGCCTTTTGACAGTGATAACAACACTCAGTACCCGTCATTACCGTTACACAACGAAGTGCTTCGCTCCTGGACCACTTACACAACTGATGGAGATCCCACTGAAGAGAACCCCATTAATGCGATAAAGTCGTTTACTCCAGGATTTGACAGCAATCAGCTGGCTTCGATATACCGCGCACTATCGGATAAATTTCCCATGGATCGCCTGGGTATTACACACTTTCTGGCGGACGGTAATTTTTCTTCATACTCCTATGAGCGCTTCTACGAAGATATTTACAACGACCCAGATGCCAACTCTCGTTTAAATAAACTACGCGAACGCTGGCAAAAGGACACCCATGAAAATCTAATACCGCTCTTGGATCAAACCAGTAATTGGGGCTATTACTTCCCAATGTTTCGCAACCTAAACGAAAGCCACTGCACCACGATTATTGATCTTAAATACGGCGAAATCGCCGAGCATGGACTGGAATTAAAAGATTTTCTGAACAATATCGTGAACCACAACGGTGGCGGCATGATCCGCGCCTATGAGACCGACAAAGTCTCCGACTTTGAAAACAACAGTAATTGGTTCTACGACCTAATAGGCCTGTTTATGTAACTCGTATCAGACGTAGCGCAGTGCTGCTGCTGAAAGTACTAAAAGTAGCAGCACTGTTTATTGGTTAGCTACCGTAAACTGTTTCCCGAGCTTCCTGTAGGCGCTGACGCAGATATTCCTGCTTATTCATCCCATTGGGAAAAGAAGTCATTTGCTGAACCTCTTCCACAATAGAGCGCTCCAAATCTTTATAAGTTGAAAAACCTGGTACCTCGGTATGTGGGTCGTATCGGCTGATGACCGACTGAGCCTTCTCCCGATAGAGGTTAAATAATTCTTCTGCGCGCTGTTTGAAATCAGCCTCGTTTAGGCTATTTTTCTCCAGCCAGGCCAGTTTCATCGACAATGCTTCATAGCCGGTCACCCGGTTTTCATTCTCTACCTTCTCGATAGCATCCCAGGCCTCTGAACTGGACAAATTCCCAAGATCCGCAAAATACTCTTTTATTTCCTGCTTTAGCTGCTCTCGATCCAAGTAGGCTTTAACCCGTGGATGGTCCAAGAGTTCCGCCATCTCAGTACTCTCTAACTCTGACCAGGGTATTTTTTCAGAGATATCCTGCGCTAATTGATTGTTTTCCGTTAAAGGCTGTACGAACTGCCGAACTTTCGCCACACTTTTTTTGACATCAATATCGTAATGATCGATGCCCACAACAGCTAGGCTTACTGCACCGGCAAGCAATATCAGTTTTTTCATATTCAGTTACCGAGCAAATTTAAATTTATATGTCGTTATATCGATAACTATATAAGCAGAGAAAATCGAGGGGATGAATGGGAAGGGCGTCCCAGCTGAAGAGATATACGCCAATATCTGTCAAACAGCTGGAAAGTGAATAAAAAGAATCAACTGAGGAGAATTAAACCCAGCTCAAAGGCTGTTCATCGCTCTTCTTGGCGGAACAGGGATCTTTTGAAGTTTTGGGCGCGACATAGCCCACTTGCTGCTCTTTAGACAGATTACGAGTCTCCCAGTTGGCAACTGCCTCGGCACAGAGATTGCGCTGCTCTGCAGTAATAACAACACCATTGGGCCATTTGCCCAACTCAATAGCTCGTCGCAGACTGGCGACAATTTGTGGGTTCAGATTATTTAACAACTGCTCAAAAGACATACAAAATTCTCCCGTATGTACAAAAAAGGCCGGTCTATGACCGGCCTTCCATAGCAAAATTGCTAGCGCAACTTATGCTTCAGCAGCTTCGTCTTCAACTTGTGGACGATCCACCAGTTCAACGTAAGCCATCGGTGCTTTATCACCTGCGCGGAAACCACATTTCAGGATACGGATATATCCACCTGGACGGGCTTCGTAACGGGGACCCAGCTCATCGAACAGCTTGCGCACAGCATCCTTATCACGGATACGGGCAAAAGCCAGACGACGGTTGGCAACACTGTCCTTCTTAGCCAGGGTAATCAGCGGCTCGGCAACGCGACGCAGCTCCTTGGCTTTTGGCAATGTAGTTTTGATCAGTTCGTGCTCTACCAGAGAAGCGGTCATGTTCTTGAACATGGCCTTGCGGTGAGCGCTGGTACGGCTGAATTTACGGCCACTATAGCGATGACGCATGACTCAATTCCTTACGACCACAGTTGCTGTCTCAGCAGGTCGTTCTGGAGCGGTGTCGCGTTAAGCCGTGGCACCGCTCGGGTTCTTTCTACTAGTCACGGCGTCGCCGCGACTACCAAATGCTTACAGGGGGCTTAATTTGCTATCGCCTTTAAGGCTGGCCGGTGGCCAGTTTTCGAGGCGCATACCCAGGGACAAACCACGGGAAGCCAGTACGTCCTTGATTTCAGTCAGAGACTTCTTACCAAGGTTCGGGGTCTTAAGCAGCTCCACTTCGGTGCGCTGAATCAGGTCACCGATGTAGTAGATGTTTTCCGCTTTCAGACAGTTAGCCGAACGTACTGTCAGCTCCAGGTCGTCAACTGGGCGTAGCAATACCGGATCAACTTCAGGCTCTTCTGCCTTCGGTTGTGCGTCCTTCTCACCTTCCAGGTCCACAAATACTGCCAGCTGTTGCTGCAGAATAGTGGCTGCACGGCGAATAGCTTCTTCAGGGTCCAGAGTACCGTTGGTCTCCAGATCCAGAACCAGCTTGTCCAGATCGGTACGCTGCTCTACACGCGCACTTTCTACGCTGTAAGAAACGCGGCGAACCGGGCTGTAAGATGCGTCCAGTTGCAGACGGCCAATCGCGCGGCTTTCCTCTTCCTCGTCACGGCGTGCGTCGGCGGGCTGATAGCCACGGCCACGCGCAACAGTGAGGCGCAGGTTGAGTTCTACATCACCAGTGATATTGGCGATCACGTGTTCAGGATTCACAATCTCGATATCGTGATCTACCTGGATATCTCCAGCAGTCACCGCACCCGGGCCCTTTTTGCTCAGGCTCAATACAGCCTGATCCTTGCCGTGCATAACAACCGCGATTTCTTTCAGGTTGAGCAGGATTTCAATAACATCTTCCTGCACACCTTCAATCGCGCTGTACTCGTGCTCGACACCGTCGATTTCTACTTCGGTGACGGCGCAGCCCGGCATGGAGGACAGCAGGATGCGACGCAGCGCATTGCCAAGAGTGTGGCCAAAGCCACGCTCCAGGGGCTCCAGAACCACTTTGGCGTGATTCTGATTGTACTCGGTGACGTCAATACGACGCGGTGTCAAAAACTCGTTGACAGCAGTCTGCATAGCCATACCTGTTTACAGTTGCATTCCTTAAAGTGAACTAATTGTTACTTGGAGTACAGTTCCACAATAAGGTTTTCGTTGATCTCTGCCGGCAGATCGACACGATCTGGAATGCGCTTGAAAGTGCCTTCCAGCTTGCTCGCGTTTACGTCTACCCACTCGACATCGCCACGCTGGGCAGCGAGGGAAACGGAATTCTGGATACGCAGCTGCTTCTTGGCTTTTTCACGTACAGCAATTACATCGCCTTCTTTAACTTGGTAAGAAGGAATGTTTACAGTAGTGCCATTTACCAGAATCGCCTTGTGGGAAACCAGCTGACGCGCTTCAGAGCGAGTTGAGCCGAAGCCCATGCGGTAAACCACGTTGTCCAGGCGCTTTTCCAGGAGTTGCAGCAGGTTTTCACCAGTTGCGCCTTTCAGGCGAGCCGCTTCCTTATAGTAGTTGCGGAACTGCTTTTCCAGTACGCCGTAGATACGACGAACTTTTTGCTTCTCGCGCAGCTGGATGCCGTAGTCGGACAGACGGCCGCGACCAGCGCCATGCTGACCGGGCTTGGATTCTGCGCGACATTTGGAGTCGTGCGGACGCACACCACTCTTCAGCTGCAGGTCAGTCCCTTCACGACGGGACAGTTTACATTTTGGTCCAATATAACGTGCCATTCTATCAGCCCCCTCTTACACGCGACGTTTCTTGGGCGGACGACATCCGTTATGCGGGATTGGCGTCACGTCGGTGATGTTGGTGATTTTGTAGCCGCAGTTGTTCAGTGCGCGAACAGCGGATTCGCGACCGGGGCCAGGGCCCTTCACTTCTACGTCGAGGTTTTTCAGGCCGTACTCCTGAGCTGCAGTACCTGCGCGCTCAGCGGCAACCTGGGCTGCAAACGGGGTGCTCTTACGTGAGCCACGGAAGCCAGATCCACCTGCGGTGGCCCAGCTGAGGGTATTACCCTGGCGATCAGTGATCGTCACGATCGTGTTGTTGAACGATGCGTGGATGTGGGCAATACCGTCGACAACGGTCTTTTTGACCTTTTTGCGAACAGTAGTTTTTGGCTTAGCCATACCAGTATCCTAAATCCTGTATCAAATCCCCTCGGCTAATCGCCGGGCGGGGCTTGTTAAACCGCGATTTCGCGCCTTGATAATCAGGCTTACTTGCGAATCGGCTTGCGCGGACCCTTACGGGTACGGGCATTGGTCTTGGTGCGCTGACCACGCAGCGGCAAGCTGCGACGGTGACGCAGACCGCGATAGCAACCCAGGTCCATCAAACGCTTGATGTTCATGGATACTTCACGGCGCAGGTCGCCTTCTACGGTAAGTTTTGCAACTTCACCGCGGATGGTTTCGATCTGCTCTTCAGACAGGTCGCGGATTTTGGTGGATTCAGCGATACCAACCGCTGCCAAAATAGACTTAGCCGTAGTAAGACCGACCCCATAAATGTGGGTCAGGGAGATCACGGCGTGCTTGTGGTCTGGTACATTGACACCAGCAATACGTGCCATAGAGGCGTACTCCACGTATTGGGAGTCACTGCTTTATATTAAGTATGTGACTCTACTTTGATTTCGGCGCTGACAGCGACTAAAAAACCGACGGCGCCACCAAAAAGGCGCGCAAGAATAGCTTTTCAGACACCAAATTGCAATAGCCCACGCCCACCACGGCCTCCCGCAGCGGATGTGGACGACAGTCAACGCCCCCTATTGGAGGCCCACCCTTTGGACTGACCTCCCACCACAAAGAAATTCCTTATGGTGTTGCCACTTGTTACGGGGCTGCAACAAGTGACGAATTTTTCCAGCTTCTACAGAGGCGCCCACCGGACGCTCTCTGTAAGGGGCTGGCCCCTATTAGCCTTGACGCTGCTTGTGACGTGGCTCAGCGCTGCAGATTACCCGCAGAACGCCTTTGCGACGTACGATTTTGCAGTTACGGCAGATCTTTTTTACAGAAGCGCGTACTTTCATGACCTTACCTCAATTCAATCAAACTGCGAGCAGGTGACGCACTAGCGACGACCGTAGCTTTGCAGGTTCGCTTTTTTCATCAAGCCTTCGTACTGGTGCGACAGCAGATGCGATTGTACCTGCGCCATAAAGTCCATCACCACTACTACAACAATCAGCAGTGAGGTACCCCCCAGATAGAAGGGAACGTTAAACCCAACTACCAGGAACTGCGGCAGCAGGGATACCAGTGCGATATACACAGCACCTACCAGAGTGAGTCGGGTCAGCACGCTGTCGATATAGCGGGCTGTCTGCTCACCTGGACGAATACCAGGTACATAGGCACCAGACTTCTTCAGGTTATCTGCAACTTCATTCGGGTTGAACATCAACGCCGTATAGAAGAAACAGAAGAAACCAATCAGCAGTGCGAACAGAATAATGTTCAGCGGCTGCCCCGGCCCCAGCTGCAATGCCATCCACTGCAAGATCTGGGCACCAACACCCTCACCACCCTGGCCAAACCACTGTGCCAGCGTCGCTGGGAACAGCAGAATACTGCTGGCGAAGATCACCGGAATAACACCGGCCATGTTCACCTTCAGAGGCAGGTGGCTCGCCTGCGCAGCGGGTGCTGCGGAGTAACGACCGGCCTGACGCCTGGCGTGGTTGATGGTAATTCGGCGCTGACCGCGCTCCATCACCACCACAAAGAACACCACGGCTAGAGCGATAACACCGATGATCAGCAGCATAAGAATATGCAGCTCACCCTGACGGGCCTGCTCAAACGCCTGGCCGATGGCGCCGGGCAAGCCTGCCACGATACCGGCAAAAATCAGCATGGAAATGCCGTTGCCCACTCCGCGCTCAGTGATCTGCTCACCGAGCCACATCATGAATACGGCACCGGTCACCAGTGACGTTACCGCCACAAAGTAAAAACCAAACGCAGGCTCAGATGAGTAAGCCAGGTTCTGCCCTGCCAACCCGAAAGTCATGCCGATACCCTGAATCAGGGCCAACACTACCGTCAGGTAACGGGTGTACTGGTTGATCTTACGCCTTCCGGCCTCCCCTTCCTTCTTCAGAGCTTCCAGAGAGGGAGTCACCGCGCTCATCAACTGCATGATGATGGACGCGGAGATGTAGGGCATGATGCCCAGCGCCAGAATACTCATCCTTTCCAGGGCGCCGCCTGAGAACATGTTAAACAGACCAAGGATGGTTCCCTGGTTCTGATTAAACAGGTTTGACAGCTTTTCCGGATCAATGCCGGGCACCGGAATGTGTGTTCCAAGGCGATAAACTAGTATCGCTAGAAACAGAAAACGAAGGCGAGCCCAAAGCTCGCCCAATCCCTTGCTGTTGCCCAGGGGATTTCCACCGGATCCTGGTCGTGCCATTGGCGCCTCGATTAGTCTTCTATTTTACCGCCAGCAGCTTCGATAGCCGCCTTTGCACCTTTGGTCACTCCCAGACCCTTTACGGTAACAGCTTTAGTCAGCTCACCTGAGAGGAACACTTTGGCGCGTTTAATATGGCTGCCGATGATATCGGCATTCTTAAGCGCTGCCAAATCGATTACGTCACTTTCTACCTTGGCCAGCTCTGCCAGACGTACTTCTGCGGTGAAGCGAGAAACACGAGCGGTAAAACCGTACTTAGGCAGACGCTTCTGCAAAGGCATCTGACCGCCTTCGAAGCCCGGACGAACGCTGCCGCCGGAACGCGCTTTTTGACCTTTGTGGCCGCGGCCACCGGTCTTACCTAAACCACTACCAATACCACGGCCAACGCGCTTGGCGCTGTGCTTGTGGCCTTGTGCGGGAGACAGGTCATTCAAACGCATGTTATTCCCCCTCAACCTTAACCAGGTAGTTTACTTTATTGATCATGCCGCGCACGGAAGGAGTATCTTCCACTTCCACTGTGTGGCCGATGCGGCGCAGGCCCAGACCCGCAACGCACGCCTGATGACTTTTCAGGCGTCCGTTGATGCTTTTGGTCTGGGTGACTTTAATGGTCTTCTTAGCCATGGTCTTAACCCACCAATAACCTTAAATCCGAGCTGTGATTAGCCCAGAATCTCTTCGACTGATTTACCGCGCTTGGCTGCAACATCTCCCGGGCTCTGCATTTGATCCAGAGCTTTGAAAGTTGCACGCACTACGTTCACCGGGTTGGTGGAGCCGTAGCACTTAGCCAATACGTTGTGTACACCGGCCATTTCCAGTACGGAGCGCATGGCACCGCCGGCAATTACACCGGTACCCTGGGAAGCGGGCTGCATGTAAACCTTGGAACCACCGTGACGACCATTGGTAGCGTACTGGATGGTATCACCATTCAGTTCTACCTGGATCATGTTGCGGCGTGCAGCTTCCATCGCTTTCTGAATCGCAACAGGCACTTCACGCGCCTTGCCACGACCAAAACCGATACGGCCATTGCCGTCGCCAACTACGGTCAGTGCGGTAAAGGCGAAGATACGACCACCTTTAACAGTCTTGGCAACGCGATTAACCTGGACCAGCTTTTCCTGCAGGCCTTCGTCGTTGCTTTTGTCTTTCTCTCTAGCCATAACTCAACCCTTAGAATTTCAGACCGGCTTCGCGGGCAGCGTCAGCCAAAGCCTTAATACGGCCATGGTACTTGAAGCCACTGCGATCGAAGGCAACTTCTTCAACACCAGCGGCTTTCGCGCGCTCAGCGATCAGTTTGCCAACCGCGGAAGCGGCATCGGCGTTACCGGTTTTACCTTCGCGCAGGTCCTTGTCCAGGGTAGAGGCGGAAGCCAATACCGAGTTGCCTTCGGCAGACAGGATCTGTGCGTAAATGTGACGCGGTGTGCGGTTCACGGTGAGGCGAACGGCGCCCAGCTCACGGATCTTAGCGCGGGCACGACGTGCACGACGCAAGCGAGATGCTTTCTTAACGTTCATATCTATGCCCTATTTACTTCTTCTTGGCCTCTTTGCGATACACGCGCTCATCGGCATAACGGACACCCTTACCTTTGTAGGGCTCCGGCGGACGGAACGCACGGATCTCAGCGGCCACTTGGCCCAACAGCTGTTTATTGCTGCTCTTGAGTACGATTTCAGTCTGGGATGGTGTTTCCGCAGTCACACCTTCCGGCAACTGATAATCGATCGGATGGGAGAAGCCCAGGGTCAGGTTAACCGTTTTACCGGCGGCTTTCGCACGATAACCTACACCCAGCAACTGCAACTTCTTCTCGAAGCCAGCGCTTACGCCTATCACCATGTTGTTAACCAGTGCACGGGTGGTACCCGCAAGAGCTCTGGCTTGCTTGGAGTTATTGCGCGCGGCAAAAGTCAGCTGGCTGTCAGCCTGGCCAACTTCTACATCACCGTGAATAACCATATCCAGGTTACCGCTACCGCCTTTAACAGCGATGTTTTGACCTTTCAGGTCAACGGTAACACCTGCGGGGATAACTACCGGACTATTTGCTACTCGAGACATTGCGACCCCCGCTTAGAATACGGTGCAAAGCACTTCACCACCGACACCGGCCTGACGCGCAGCGCGATCAGTCATCACACCATTGGAGGTGGAAACGATCGCGATACCCAGACCACCGCGTACGGTTGGCAGAGCTTTTTTACCAGTGTAAGCGCGCAAACCCGGACGGGAAACGCGGTTCAGCTCGGCGATAACCGGTTTACCCTGGAAGTATTTCAGGGCAATGGTCAACTCCGGCTTACTACCTTCGCTTACATTCAAATCAGTAACATAACCTTCGTCTTTCAGGACTTTGGCTACAGCTACTTTCAGTTTGGATGAAGGCATGGTGACTTCCGCTTTTCCGCGTGCCAGGGCATTGCGGATGCGAGTCAGCATATCTGCCAACGGATCTTGCATACTCATTTTATGAGACTCCTCAAATCTGCCTTAAACCAGCTGGTAATTACCAGCTGGACTTCACGAGGCCAGGAACATCACCACGCATAGCGGCTTCACGCAATTTGTTACGGCACAGGCCGAACTTGCGGTAAACGGCGTGGGGGCGACCAGTGATACGACAGCGACGTTGCTGACGTACCGGGCTTGCATCGCGCGGCATTTTTTGCAGCTTGAGTTGAGCCTCCCACTGCTCCTCTTCGGAAGCAGTGGCACTGGCGATGATCGCCTTCAGCTCTTGACGCTTTTCAGCGTACTTAGCTGCGGTTCGAGCGCGCTTGTTTTCACGCGCAATCATGGATTTCTTCGCCATGGAATCCTCTTATCCCTTGAAAGGGAAGTTGAACGCTTTCAGCAGCGCGCGACCTTGATCGTCGCTTGCAGCTGTAGTGGTAATACAAATATCCAGACCGCGGAGCTTGTCTACTTTGTCGTAGTCAATTTCCGGGAAGATGATTTGCTCGGTCACGCCCATAGAGAAGTTACCGCGGCCGTCGAACTGCTTCGGGCTAATGCCACGGAAGTCACGGATACGCGGAATCGCGATATCAACCAAACGCTCCAGGAACTCATACATGCGCTCACCGCGCAGAGTTACCTTGCAGCCGATCGGCCAACCGTCGCGAATCTTAAAGCCCGCAATAGACTTGCGCGCTTTAGTAACGATGGGCTTTTGACCAGTAATTGCTGTCATATCGTTGACAGCGTGCTCCAGCACCTTTTTATCACCAATCGCTTCACCAACACCCATGTTGATGGTGATCTTGGTGATGCGCGGCACTGCCATCACATTCTCGAGACCCAGCTCTTCTTTAAGCTTGGGCGCGAGTTCCTTAGTGTAGAGCTCTTTAAGCTTTGCCATGATCTACCAACCTGCTTTTGCGTCAAGAGCCTTAGATGGCTTCGCCGCTGGATTTGAAGACGCGAATCTTAGTGCCGTCTTCCAGTACTTTAAAGCCCACCCGGTCAGCCTTCTGGGTGTTAGGGTTGAAGATGGCTACGTTGGAAGCCTGAATAGCAGCTTCTTTCTCAACGATGCCACCAGCAATGCCCAGCTGGGGATTTGGCTTTTGGTGTTTCTTGATCATCTGTATGCCGGAAACAATCAGGCGGCCGTCGTTCAGTACTTTACGTACTGAACCACGTTTGCCCTTGTCGCGACCGGCGATAACGATCACTTCATCGTCACGCTTGATCTTGCGCATAACTCTTCTCCGCTCGAGGCTTAGATAACTTCGGGGGCGAGCGAGATGATCTTCATGAACTTCTCACCGCGCAGTTCGCGAGTTACCGGACCAAAAATACGGGTGCCAACCGGCGCCAATTGCTGGTTCAGCAGTACCGCTGCGTTATCGTCAAATTTAATCAGGGAACCGTCGTTACGGCGCACACCTTTTTTGGTGCGAACCACAACAGCGTTCATTACCTGACCTTTCTTTACTTTACCGCGGGGAATGGCTTCCTTAACGGTTACCTTGATAATGTCGCCCACGCCGGCATAACGACGATGGGAGCCGCCCAGCACCTTGATGCACATGACGCGGCGAGCCCCACTGTTGTCAGCTACTTCTAAGTAGGATTCCGCTTGAATCATTGTCTCTCTCCGAAACCTTTCAATTCGGCAGTCAATGCGCTAGGGGTTATACCTTCGCCGCACGCTCTACAATTTTCTGCAAGGACCAGGACTTGCTCTTAGACAGCGGACGAGATTCCTCGATGGTTACAACATCACCGATGTTGCAATCATTGTTCTCGTCATGTGCCTTGAGCTTGGTGGACTTGCTCACAATTTTGCCGTAGATCGGGTGCTTAACACGGCGCTCGATCAAAACGGTGATGGTTTTATCCATCTTGTCACTCACAACCTTACCGGTCAGAGTACGCTTCAGTTTTGCTTCAGCCATGATTAGTTACCTGCCTTCTCGGTCAACACAGTCTTTATGCGAGCAATGTCGCGACGAGTCTGCTTCAGCAGATGAGTCTGAGCCAGCTGACCGGTGGACTTTTGCATACGAAGCTTAAATTGAGCTTCGAGCTGGTTCAGCAGTTCCTGGTTCAGCTCTTCAACTGACTTTTCGCGTAGATCTGCAGTCTTCATTACATCACCGAACGCTTAACGAAAGTTGTTTTTACAGGCAGCTTGGCCGCAGCAAGTGCGAAAGCCTCACGAGCCAGCTCTTCGGACACACCCTCCATTTCATAGAGGACTTTGCCCGGCTGGATCTGAGCTACCCAGTATTCAACGCCACCTTTACCTTTACCCATACGGACTTCGAGGGGCTTATTGGTAATTGGCTTGTCCGGAAACACGCGAATCCAGATTTTACCGCCACGTTTAACGTGACGAGTCATTGCGCGACGAGCCGCTTCGATCTGGCGCGCAGTAATGCGACCGCGACCGATGGCCTTGAGGCCAAACTCGCCAAAGCTCACTTTAGAGCCGCGCTGAGAAAGACCGCGGTTGCGACCCTTCTGTACCTTGCGGAATTTTGTACGCTTTGGTTGCAGCATCTGCGTACCCCTTATTTAGCAGCTTTCTTGCGGGTCTTAGCCGGCTTCTCATCGGGCATTTCGTCACCGATGACTTCGCCTTTAAAGATCCACACCTTGATACCGATGATGCCGTAGGTAGTCATCGCTTCAGCAGTGGCGTAATCGATGTTGGCACGCAGGGTGTGCAGAGGCACACGACCTTCGCGGTACCATTCGGTACGTGCGATTTCCGCACCACCGAGACGACCACTTACCTGAATCTTGATACCTTCAGCGCCCTGACGCATAGCGTTCTGTACGGCACGCTTCATAGCGCGACGGAACATAACGCGGCGTTCCAGCTGCTGGGCAACGTTCTGGCCAACCAGAGCGGCGTCCATATCAGGCTTGCGCACTTCTTCGATGTCGATGTGCACAGGTACGCCCATCTGCGCACTTACGTCGTTGCGCAGACGTTCTACGTCTTCACCTTTTTTACCGATCACGATGCCCGGACGCGCAGTGTGAATAGTCACACGAGCGGTGTTCGCCGGACGTTCGATCTCGATGCGGCTCACGGAAGCGTGGGCCAGTTTTTTGCGAATGTATTCGCGAACTTTCAGATCCGTGTACAGCTTGTCTGCGTACTCGTCGCTGCCGGCATACCAAACAGAGGTATGCTTTTTAACGATACCCAGACGAATGCCGGTAGGATGTACTTTTTGTCCCATGGTTTTCTCGCCTGCTCTCTTATTTCTCGGCCACTTTCACAGTGATGTGACAAGTACGCTTAAGAATGCGATCTGCACGACCTTTCGCACGCGGTTTAATGCGCTTCATGGTCATACCTTCGTCCACAAAAATTGTGGAAACTTTCAGCTCGTCAACGTCAGCACCTTCGTTGTGCTCGGCGTTGGCAATGGCCGACTCCAGTACTTTCTTAACGATCGCCGCACCCTTTTTATTGCTAAATGCAAGAATATCCAGGGCTTCTTCAACGCCTTTGCCGCGAACCTGATCAGCTACCAGTCGCGCCTTTTGCGCCGATAGACGTGCGCCGCGTAATTTTGCTGCTACTTCCATCTTTATAACCTCGGCTTAGCGCTTCTTCGCTTTCTTGTCCGCAGCGTGACCGCGGTAAGTGCGGGTAGCAGCGAACTCGCCCAGTTTATGGCCAACCATTTCTTCGTTAACCAAAACGGGCACGTGTTGACGACCGTTGTGCACGGCAATCGTCAGTCCAACCATTTCCGGCATAATCATGGAACGGCGGGACCAGGTTTTAATCGGCCGACGATCGTTTGCTTCAATCGCCGCCTCCACCTTCTTGATCAAGTGAAGATCAATAAAGGGACCTTTCTTTAATGAGCGTGGCACTGTCGATTCCTCTCTAGCTGCTCAGACACCGCGCGGCTTATTTGCCGCGGCGACGTACTATCATCTTATCGGTGCGCTTGTTCTTGCGCGTTTTCTTACCCTTGGTCGGAACGCCCCACGGAGTAACCGGGTGACGGCCACCAGAGGTACGGCCTTCACCACCACCATGCGGGTGATCTACCGGGTTCATCGCCACACCGCGAACGGTAGGACGAACACCGCGCCAGCGAGCAGCACCGGCTTTACCCAGCTTACGCAGGCTGTGCTCGGAGTTGCTTACTTCGCCCAGTGTCGCGCGGCACTCAGAGAGAACCTTGCGCATTTCGCCGGAACGCAGACGAATAGTCGCGTACTGGCCTTCACGGGCTACCAGCTGTACAGAAGCACCAGCGGAGCGAGCCAGCTGAGCACCTTTACCAGGCTTCAGCTCGATACCGTGAATTACAGAACCCACCGGAACGTTGCGCAGAGGCAGGGTGTTGCCCACAGCAATCGGTGCGGCATCGCCGGACTGAATGGTAGCGCCAGCCTTGAGGCCTTTCGGTGCGATAATGTAACGACGCTCACCATCCGCGTAACAAACCAGAGCGATATGTGCGCTGCGGTTGGGATCGTACTCCAGACGCTCAACTTTAGCCGGAATACCGTCTTTGTTGCGCTTGAAGTCGATTACACGGTAGTGCTGCTTGTGACCACCACCGATATGACGAGTGGTGATACGACCGTTGTTGTTACGGCCACCGCTTTTGCTCTTGCTCTCTAAAAGAGGAGCGTAAGGAGCACCCTTGTGCAGGTCGGGGTTAACAACCTTAACCAGGTGACGACGGCCGGCGGAGGTCGGTTTTGTTTTTACAATTGCCATTGTAACAGTCCCCTTTACTCAGCAGCTTCAAAGTTGATGTCGCTGCCTTCGGCCAGGCGAACGTAGGCTTTTTTCCAATCGCTGCGACGGCCCATGCCGTAGCGGGTGCGCTTGGTTTTGCCTTTTACGTTCACGGTGCGAACCTGCTCAACAGAAACGTTAAACAGTTTTTCAACCGCGGCCTTGATCTCAGCTTTTTCGGCATCGGTGGAAACCTTGAAAACTACCTGGTTGGCACTATCGGCCAGCACAGCAGCTTTTTCGGAAATTACCGGGCCCAGCAGTACTTTGTAGAGTCGCTCTTGGTTCATCCCAGCACCTCTTCAATTTTCTTGAGTGCAGAAACGGTAACCACGACCTTATCAAAGCGAATCAGGCTTACTGGGTCGATCGCCTGCACATCACGGATATCGATTTTGTGCAAGTTGCGAGCGGCCAGGTACAGGTTTTCGCTAACCTCTTCAGTCACGATCAGCGCTTCAGCGAGATCGAACTGAGCCAATTTGCTTACCAGTTGCTTGGTCTTGGGTGCGTCCACATCGAAGGACTCAACCACTACCAGGCGCTCCTGACGAGCCAGCTCAGACAGGATGCAGCGCAGTGCAGCGCGGTACATCTTCTTGTTCAGCTTAACGCTGTGATCGCGCGGATCAGCGGCGAAAGTTACACCACCGGAACGCCACAGCGGGCTGCGGATAGTACCGGCACGCGCGCGGCCAGTACCCTTTTGGCGCCAGGGCTTTTTACCGCCACCGGAAACATCAGAACGATTCTTCTGCGCCTTGGTACCCTGACGAGCGCCAGCCATATAGGCGACAACTGCCTGGTGTACCAGATCTTGGTTGAACTCACGTCCGAAAGTCACTTCAGAGACAGCTACTGTGCCTTTAGCGCCTTCGGGAGTAGCGATATTCAGTTCCATATCTAATTCCCCTCAGACTTAGGCTTTTACTGCCGGACGAACGATAACGTTGCCACCGGGAGCACCGGGAACAGCGCCTTTAACCAGCAGCAGGTTGCGTTCGGCATCAACACGAACTACTTCCAGGTTCTGCACGGTCACACGCTCAGCACCCATGTGTCCGGCCATTTTCTTGCCTTTCCATACGCGGCCAGGAGTCTGGCACTGACCGATAGAACCGGGAGCGCGGTGAGACAGAGAGTTACCGTGGGTTGCGTCCTGAGTGCGGAAATTCCAGCGTTTAACGCCACCCTGGAAACCTTTACCCTTGGAAGTGCCGGTTACGTCAATCTTCTGGCCAGCTTCAAAGCTGCTAACAGTGATTTCAGAACCGATTTCGAAAGTCTCTTCAGAACCGTCAGTGCGCAGTTCGAAAAGATTAGTGCCAGCCTCTACATTGGCTTTGGCGAAGTGGCCCGCTTCGGGCTTGGAGACACGGGAAGCCTTACGGGTACCCACTGCTACTTGAACAGCGGTATAGCCATCGGTTTCCACGGTTTTCACTTGGGTGACGCGATTCGGAGCAACCTCAACAACGGTTACCGGAATGGATACGCCATCTTCAGTGAAGATGCGAGTCATGCCGCTCTTGCGGCCGACAATACCTATAGTCATCTTATTAACCTCTCAGTGCACGGGGCTTTAACCCACTGCGGCCGCCCAGTTTCAGAGCGTTACACTACCCAGACCTTTTTCGCCTGGGGTTCGGTAGTTAGTTAAAAGTGTTTAGCCGAGACTAATTTGGACCTCAACACCGGCCGCCAGATCGAGCTTCATCAGCGCGTCGACGGTTTTCTCGGTAGGCTCAACGATGTCCAGCAAACGCTTGTGAGTACGGATCTCATACTGGTCGCGAGCGTCTTTGTTAACGTGCGGGGAAATCAGTACGGTGTACTTCTCTTTGCGAGTCGGCAGCGGGATTGGACCGCGAACTTGCGCACCAGTGCGCTTAGCCGTCTCTACGATCTCCTGGGTAGACGCGTCGATCAGCTTGTGGTCGAACGCCTTCAGGCGAATTCGGATACGTTGACCCTGCATGGAATCAAACTCCAACTTATGAACTAAAGAACGTCCTTTCTCGCAGCCCCGAGGGCGGGCGAAAAGGAGCGCGAATTCTACGAGCCTCGCAAGAGGCTGTCAACTGTACAGCCTGATCAAATTTCAATCTGCTCAAACTACAATGAAGTACCTTAAGTAAAACGAGGGTACAGCCGTGACTATTGCCGCAAGATTGAGTCAATACTTGAACGACCAATCGGTCGATTACCATCTGATACAGCATCCCCACACAAGTACCAGCCGTGAGAGCGCGCACTCTGCGCATGTGCGCGAAGACCAAGTAGCCAAAGCCATACTACTGAGGGACAAAGAAGGCTTTGTCATGGTGGTTATCCCCGCTAGCAGCAGCCTAGACTTGCGGGCCGTACACATGGAAACCGGCCGCAATGGCCTGGAGATGGTCGCAGAGAATGAACTGGGGTCAGTTTTCCCCGACTGCGAACTGGGCGCCCTCCCCCCCATCGGACAGGCTTATGGCATTACTACTCTGCTAGACAGCGGGCTCAGTCGCTGTGAAACGATCTTTTTTGAGGCGGGAGATCACGAAGAATTGGTGGAAATGAATGGTCCACAATTCAATAAACTGTTTGCCGGGTGCCGAAGTGCCGACCTCAGCAAAGACTGGCCATAACAGTTTTGAGCTCTAAATAGCTCCTTTACAGCAAAGGAGTACCCATTAAGCAAGATGACCCTGTGGTGCAGATCAAATTGAGCACCACAGGGCCTTAATTGGTAGACAGCTCACCTTCACACACTATCGAATTCATCAATGAGCCCCTGGCAAATCCATAGGGTGCGCATCTGAAGCAGTACTACCCCCTACAGACACCTATACAAGGCTTACTGGAGAGAAGACCAGCTGGTAACAGCTCAACTCACAGCGGGCTACAGAGCGCCTTTAGAGGATTTAGCGCACTTGCGATCTAAACAATACAGCCCTGCACTTTACCCAAGACAAACTAAGGCAGCGCGATTCAATATCGCCACCGTAAAAACACACCCAATGAATTTTTACCGTGAAACTCTTATAGACCTAAGAGCCAACCTTAACTTTTTTACAATTGGAAAAGGTTTAGGGATTACGCTGAGCTTGGACAGAAAGCCACTGCGCAGAGCAACCAAAGAAAAGCAAAGAGAAAAGAGAAAAGAGAAAAGGGAAACTTTAAACAAAAAAACCGCAGCGCGTCCGCTGCGGTTTTTTATTTAGATCAAGAGTAACGATTACTCGATGATCTTGGCAACAACGCCCGCACCTACGGTACGACCACCTTCGCGGATAGCGAAGCGCAGGCCGTCTTCCATGGCGATCGGAGCGATCAGGGTAACAACCATTTGAATGTTGTCGCCCGGCATTACCATTTCAGTGCCTTCCGGCAGCTCTACCGCACCAGTTACGTCGGTAGTACGGAAGTAGAACTGAGGACGGTAGCCTTTAAAGAACGGAGTGTGACGACCACCTTCGTCCTTGGACAGGATGTACACTTCCGCTTCGAACTTGGTGTGCGGAGTGATGGAGCCCGGCTTAGCTAGTACCTGACCACGCTCAACTTCGTCACGCTTGGTGCCACGCAGCAGCGCACCGATGTTCTCACCAGCACGACCTTCGTCGAGCAGCTTGCGGAACATTTCAACACCAGTACAGGTGGTGGTGGTGGTTTCGCGGATACCAACGATCTCTACTTCGTCGCCAGTATTGATTACACCACGCTCTACACGACCGGTAACAACAGTACCACGGCCAGAGATAGAGAATACGTCTTCGATCGGCATCAGGAACGGCAGGTCTACCGCACGCTCCGGCTCAGGGATGTACTCGTCCAGGGTTTCTACCAGCTTCTTAACAGCGGTAGTACCCATTTCGTTGTCGTCTTCGCCGTTCAGGGCCATCAGAGCAGAACCAACGATGATCGGAGTGTCGTCACCCGGGAACTCGTACTGGTCGAGAAGTTCGCGAACTTCCATTTCTACCAGCTCGAGCAGCTCTTCGTCGTCTACCATGTCCGCTTTGTTCAGGAATACCACGATGTAAGGTACACCTACCTGACGGGACAGCAGGATGTGCTCACGAGTCTGCGGCATGGGGCCGTCAGCTGCGGAACATACCAGGATAGCGCCGTCCATCTGAGCAGCACCGGTGATCATGTTCTTAACGTAGTCGGCGTGTCCGGGGCAGTCTACGTGCGCGTAGTGGCGAGTCGGGGACTCGTACTCAACGTGAGAGGTAGCGATGGTGATACCGCGCTCACGCTCTTCTGGAGCATTGTCGATACCGTCGAAAGCAACGGCAGCACCGCCCCAAACCTCGGCACATACGCGAGTTAGAGCAGCAGTCAGGGTGGTTTTACCGTGGTCAACGTGACCGATGGTGCCCACGTTCACGTGGGGCTTGGAACGTTCAAATTTTTCTTTTGCCATCTTAGATGTCCTCTAGCTAAAAGTTTGCCAAAGGAACCCCCGGTTTATTTTATTTCCGGGGACCCTTTTGAGCAGAAGTTAATTAGGCTTTGTTCTTGGCGATGATCTCATCGGCAACGTTTTTCGGCGCTTCGGCGTACTTCAGGAACTCCATGGTGTAGGTAGCACGGCCCTGAGTTGCAGAACGCAGATCGGTTGCATAACCGAACATCTCTGCCAGAGGCACTTCTGCGTTTACAACCTTACCAGCGGGGTTGTCTTCCATACCCTGGATCAGGCCGCGACGACGGTTGAGGTCGCCGACCACGTCACCCATGTTCTCTTCGGGAGTAACCACTTCCACCTTCATCATCGGCTCGAGCAGTACCGCACCGCCCACGGAGGACAGTTTCTTGGTTGCCATGGAACCGGCGATTTTAAACGCCATTTCACTGGAGTCCACATCGTGGTAGGAACCGTCGTACAGAGTCGCTTTCAGGCCCAGCAGCGGGTAGCCAGCCAGAACACCGTTTTGCATCTGCTCTTCGATACCTTTTGATACCGCTGGGATATATTCCTTAGGTACTGCACCGCCAACGATCTCGTTAACGAATTCCAAGCCTTCCGCAGACTCGTCTTCGGCGGGCTCGAATTTCACCCAAACGTGACCGAACTGACCGCGACCACCGGACTGACGAACGAACTTGCCTTCGATCTCAGAAGTGTTACGGATCGCTTCGCGGTAGGCCACCTGAGGCTTACCGATGTTCGCTTCAACGTTGAACTCGCGACGCATACGGTCGACGATGATGTCCAGGTGCAGCTCACCCATACCAGAGATAATGGTCTGGCCAGTTTCTTCGTCGGTCTTCACGCGGAAAGACGGGTCTTCCTGGGCCAGCTTGCCGAGGGCAATACCCATTTTTTCCTGGTCCGGCTTGGACTTGGGCTCAACCGCTACGGAGATTACCGGCTCTGGGAATTCCATGCGCTCGAGGACGATCTTGGCGTTTTCGGCACACAGAGTGTCACCAGTAGTCACGTCTTTCAGACCGATCGCAGCGGCGATGTCACCCGCCAGTACTTCTTTAATCTCTTTACGATCGTTGGAGTGCATCTGCACCATACGACCAACGCGCTCTTTCTTCATTTTTACGGAGTTGTATACCGCAGTACCGCTCTCCAACTTACCGGAGTAAACGCGGAAGAAAGTCAGAGTACCAACGAAGGGGTCGGTAGCAATTTTGAACGCAAGAGCGGCGAACGGAGCGTCATCGTCGGCTTCGCGAGTCTCAACGGTTTCACCGTCTTCCAGAGTACCTTCGATCGCCTTTACTTCAGTCGGCGCCGGCAGGTATTCGATAACCGCGTCCAGCATGGCCTGCACGCCCTTATTCTTGAACGCAGAGCCGCCCAGAACCGGTACGATTTCATTGGCCAGGGTACGCTGACGGATCGCTGCCTTGATCTCTTCTTCTGTCAGCTCACCCTCTTCCAGGTACTTTTCCATCAGCTCTTCGCTGGCTTCAGCGGCCGCCTCTACCAGGTACTCGCGCATTTCGTCGCACTCGTCCTGCAGCTCAGCGGGGATGTCAGCGTAGTCGAAGGTCATGCCCTGATCGGCTTCATTCCACAGAATGGCCTTCATTTTCACCAGGTCAACAACACCCTTGAACTCGTCCTCGGCACCGATGGTCATTTGCAGCGGTACGGCGTTCGCGTTCAGGCGGTCTTTCAGCTGGCTCACAACGTTGCGGAAGTTCGCACCGGCGCGGTCCATTTTGTTCACGAATACCATACGCGGTACGTGGTATTTGTTGGCCTGGCGCCAAACGGTTTCAGTTTGCGGCTGAACACCAGAGGAACCACACAGTACAACAACCGCGCCGTCGAGTACGCGCAGGGAGCGCTCTACTTCAATGGTGAAGTCAACGTGTCCTGGGGTGTCAATGATGTTTACGCGGTGCTGGTCGAACTGCTGCTGCATGCCAGCCCAGAAACAGGTGGTTGCAGCGGAGGTGATGGTAATACCACGCTCCTGCTCCTGCTCCATCCAGTCCATGGTTGCGGCGCCTTCGTGCACCTCACCAATTTTGTGGGACAGACCAGTGTAGAAAAGTACGCGCTCAGTAGTGGTGGTTTTACCGGCGTCTACGTGGGCACAGATACCGATGTTACGGTAGCGTGCGATAGGCGTTTTACGTGCCACAGTTGTATCCTCGATATAACGGCAAAAGGCAGCCTGGAAATTTCCGTGCTGCCTTTCGGTATTAATTTCCGATGTTGGTAATCATCAGACTTAGAAGCGGTAGTGAGAGAACGCCTTGTTGGCTTCCGCCATGCGGTGTACATCTTCACGCTTCTTGACCGCGCCGCCCTTGTTTTGAGCTGCATCGATCATTTCATTGGCCAGGCGCTGAGCCATAGACTTCTCGCCGCGTTTGCGGGAGAACTCTACCAGCCAACGCATTGCCAGAGCCGTACGGCGCGAGGGGCGCACTTCTACAGGCACCTGATAGGTCGCACCACCAACACGGCGGGATTTAACTTCCACCATAGGCGCGATGTTTTCCAAAGACTCTTCGAATACTTCGATCGGGTCTTTGTTCAATTTTTCAGAAATAGTCTCAAGGGCACCGTATACGATACGCTCTGCTACTGATTTCTTGCCGCTGATCATGACGTGGTTCATGAACTTGGCCAGGGTGACGTTCCCGAACTTGGGGTCGGGTAGTACTTCGCGCTTGGCGACTACTCGTCTTCTCGGCATGGGTATTGCCTCTCTTCAGGGTTATTCTGAGACGCCGCCGTAAAACCTTACAATCCGGCGAGCTCAGCCTTACTCCGGTTGGAAACCGAAACGCAAATCGTTAAAGGAGATTAACCTTTAGGACGCTTGGCGCCGTACTTAGAACGGCCCTGCTTGCGGTCGTTTACGCCGGCACAGTCAAGTGCACCGCGTACAGTGTGGTAGCGCACACCCGGCAGGTCTTTTACACGACCGCCGCGAATCAGTACCACGCTGTGCTCCTGCAGGTTGTGGCCTTCACCACCGATGTACGAAGTTACTTCGTAACCGTTGGTCAGACGCACACGGCAAACCTTGCGCAGTGCGGAGTTCGGCTTTTTCGGTGTAGTGGTGTACACACGAGTGCAAACTCCACGACGCTGCGGGCTAGCCTGCAGAGCGGGAACGTCGCTTTTTTCGACTTTGCGTTTTCTCGGCTTACGAACCAACTGGTTGATCGTTGCCATTAAAAATCACTCCAAAAATAAAATGCCCCCACCTCTGAAAGTGAGGGCCTGTCGTCTGTGTGTAGCGCCGACCCAGAGGTCGAACGAAACACCCCACATCAGCGGGGGCCGCATTCTATAAGCGACAACCCGCCTAGTCAATCGGCGACAGAAGTAAGTGCTTACATCACAGACAGTCGCCAATATCAGATCGGGCACCGAAGTGCCCCGACCTACCCCACTCCATCATCGGATGAAATGGAATACGCCTTATTCGCCAGAGGACTTGAGGGCCTCGGTCAGTGCCGCTTCTACCTCTGCTGCGGAAGGACCTTCGCCGAAGGTTTCTTCCAGCTGCAGGTTGCGCTTGCGCTTGCGCTCTGCGTGGTAGGCCAGACCGGTACCGGCCGGAATCAGACGGCCAACAACCACGTTCTCTTTCAGGCCGCGCAGGCTGTCCTCCTTGCCGGTTACCGCCGCTTCGGTCAGAACGCGGGTGGTCTCCTGGAACGAAGCCGCAGACAGGAAAGATTCGGTGGCCAGAGACGCTTTGGTGATACCCAGCAGCAGGCGCTCGAACTGTGCAGGCTGCTTGCCTTCGGCGCGCAGCTGCTCGTTCTCTTCGATTACACGCTGGTATTCCACCTGGTCGCCTTTAATAAAGCCGGAATCGCCCATTTCGAGGATTTCCACCTTGCGCAGCATCTGGCGCACGATGGTCTCGATGTGCTTATCGTTAATGCCTACACCCTGGAGACGGTAAACTTCCTGGATCTCGTTAGTGATGTAGCGCGCCAGTTCTTCAACGCCTTTCAGGCGCAGAATATCGTGCGGGTTGGACGGGCCATCGGAGATAACCTCGCCCTTCTCTACAGTTTCACCTTCGAACACAGTCAGCTGGCGGTGCTTAGGAATCAGAACCTCGTAGTGGTCCTTACCGTTGGCCAGCGGCTTGCCGTCGCGCGGGGTGATCTGCAGACGCACCTTGCCTTTAGTCTCTTTACCGAAGGAAACGGTACCGGAGATCTCCGCCAGGATGGACGGTTCTTTCGGCTTACGCGCTTCAAACAGGTCGGCAACACGCGGCAGACCACCGGTGATGTCCTTGGTACCGCCGGATTCCTGCGGAATACGTGCGATAACGTCGCCCACGTTCACCTTGTCGCCATTTTTCAGGCTGAGGATCGCGCGCGCTGGCAGTGCGTAGTGCGCAGGCGCATTACTGTTAGCCAGGGTCAGCTCTTCACCATTCTCATCAACCAGGGTCACCGCCGGACGCAGGTCTTTACCCGCAGAGGGACGCTCGGCCGGGTCGATAATCTCGATTGAGGACAGACCGGTAATTTCATCAGTCTGCTTGCGGATCGAGAGGCCCTCTTCCATGCCAGACAGTTTCACCCAGCCGGCAACTTCGGTAATGATTGGGTGGGTGTGCGGATCCCACTTGGCCACGATCTGGCCACCATCTACCGAACTCCCCTCGTTAACGCTGATCACAGCACCGTAAGGCAACTTGTAGCGCTCGCGCTCGCGGCCGGCGCTATCGGCAATCGCCAATTCACCAGAACGGGAAACCGCAACCAAGTTGCCAGCTTCGGTCTTAACGGTCTTCACATTGTGCAGACGTACGGTACCGCCCAGCTTCACCTGGATGCTGTCTGCGGCAGAAGCACGGCTCGCAGCACCACCGATGTGGAAGGTACGCATGGTCAGCTGGGTGCCCGGCTCACCGATGGACTGTGCGGCAACAACGCCCACAGATTCACCCGGGTTGGCGCGGTGGCCTCGGGCCAGGTCGCGGCCGTAACACTGGGCACAGATACCGTGTGCAGTAGTACAGGTGATCGGGGAGCGAACCAGAACCTCATCGATACCCATGGCTTCGATGCGCTCTACCCACTTCTCGTCGATCATGGTGCCGGCGGAAACGGCGATTTCATCGCTGCCGGGCTTCAATACATCGCGAGCCACAACACGACCAAGGATACGGTCACCGAGAGATTCGATAACGTCACCGCCCTCGATCACCGGCGCCATGGTCAGGCCGTCGTCGGTGCCACAATCCAGTTCGGTAATTACCACATCCTGAGCAACGTCTACCAGACGACGGGTCAAGTAACCGGAGTTCGCGGTTTTTAGTGCGGTATCCGCCAGACCTTTACGAGCACCGTGGGTCGAGATGAAGTACTGCTGTACGGTCAGACCTTCACGGAAGTTCGCGGTAATGGCGTTCTCGATAATGGAGCCATCCGGACGTGCCATCAGACCACGCATACCAGCGAGCTGACGAATCTGTGCTTCAGAACCACGAGCACCAGAATCGGCATACATGAAAACAGAGTTGAAAGAGTCCTGCTGGGTCTCTTTGCCCTCTCGGTCAATCACGGGCTCTTTCTTAATACCCGCCATCATCGCCTGGGTCACCTTATCGTTGGTACGGGACCAAACATCGATGACCTTGTTGTATTTTTCACCGGCGGTTACCAGACCGGAGGCGAACTGGCTTTCGATTTCTTTTACTTCCGCTTCGGCGGATTCGATCAACTGAGCTTTTTCAGCCGGGATTTCGAAGTCGTTCACACCAATGGAGGAACCGGACTTGGTGGAGAAATCAAAACCGGTGTACATCAGCTGGTCGGCGAAGATAACGGTCGCCTTCAGGCCCACCTTACGGTAGCACTCGTTCAGTACACGGGAGATGGACTTCTTCTTCATCGGCTGGTTAACCAGCGAGAACGGCAGGCCTTCCGGTACGATATTCCACAGCAGCGCGCGGCCAACAGTGGTGTCCTGTACAGAGATGGTTTCGTGCTTCTCACCATCTTCACCGACGATATTTTCGCGGATACGCACCTTAACCCTCGCCTGCAGGCCAACCTGCTTGGCGTAGAAGGCGCGGCTCACTTCTTTGATATCGGAGAAGAACATGCCCTCGCCTTTATCGTTCACGCGCTCGCGGGTCATCCAGTACAGGCCCAGTACCACGTCCTGGGACGGTACGATGATCGGCTCACCGTTGGCTGGCGACAGGATGTTATTGGTGGACATCATCAGCGCGCGGGATTCCAGCTGCGCCTCGATAGTTAACGGTACGTGTACCGCCATCTGGTCGCCGTCAAAGTCGGCGTTATAGGCCGCACAAACCAGCGGGTGCAGCTGGATCGCTTTACCTTCAATCAGTACCGGCTCGAACGCCTGAATACCCAGGCGGTGCAGGGTCGGTGCACGGTTGAGCAGTACCGGGTGTTCGCGGATCACCTCGTCGAGAATATCCCAAACGATAGCCTCTTCGCGCTCCACCATTTTCTTGGCGGCTTTGATGGTAGTGGCCAGACCGCGAGTTTCGAGCTTGCCGAAAATAAACGGTTTGAACAGCTCCAAAGCCATTTTCTTGGGCAGACCACACTGGTGCAGGCGCAGGGTCGGGCCAACCACGATCACGGAACGACCGGAGTAGTCCACACGCTTACCCAGCAGGTTCTGACGGAAGCGGCCCTGCTTACCTTTAATCATGTCCGCCAGGGACTTCAGCGGGCGCTTGTTGGAGCCGGTGATGGCGCGGCCGCGGCGGCCGTTATCCAGCAGTGCGTCCACAGATTCCTGCAGCATGCGCTTTTCGTTGCGCACGATAATATCTGGCGCGTTCAGCTCGAGCAGGCGCTTCAGGCGGTTGTTACGGTTGATCACGCGACGGTAAAGGTCGTTCAGATCAGAGGTCGCGAAACGGCCACCATCCAGCGGTACCAGCGGACGCAGATCCGGCGGCAGAACCGGCAGAGCCTTCATCACCATCCACTCCGGGTTGTTGCCGGATTTGTAGAAGGCTTCCAGCAACTTCAGGCGCTTGGACAGTTTCTTGATCTTGGTTTCGGAATTGGTCGCCGGAATCTCTTCGCGCAGACGCTGGATTTCCGCTGGCAGCTCGATATCTGCCATCAGTTCCTGGATTGCCTCGGCACCCATTTTCGCTTCGAACTCATCGGCGAACTCTTCCATCGCCTCAAAGTACTGCTCATCGTTCAGCAGCTGACCGCGCTCCAGGGTAGTCATGCCGGGCTCGGTGACCACGTAGGATTCGAAGTACAACACGCGCTCGATATCGCGCAGGGTCATATCCAGCAGCAGACCGATACGGGACGGCAGAGATTTCAAGAACCAGATGTGCGCAACCGGGCTGGCCAGTTCGATGTGGCCCATACGTTCGCGGCGCACCTTGGCTTTGGTGACTTCGACACCGCACTTCTCACAGATAATGCCGCGGTGCTTCATGCGCTTGTACTTACCGCACAGGCACTCGTAGTCCTTGACCGGACCGAAGATCTTGGCGCAGAACAGACCTTCGCGCTCGGGCTTGAAGGTACGGTAGTTGATGGTCTCCGGCTTCTTCACTTCGCCGTAGGACCAGGAGCGGATCATGTCCGGCGAAGCCAGACCGATACGAATCGCATCAAACTCTTCCAGGTGCTCCTGGGACTTCACCAGATTTAATAAATCTTTCAAGGCCTTTCCTCCACTAGGGGGTAGTCAACCCGGCCGTTACGCCGGGCCGGGCGGGCCGGCAATCCCACAGCTTTGGGGTGCCGGCACTTGTCTCAATTCACCTGCGAACAGGCTTTTGCACCAATCGGTCTTACTCGTGCTCGAGCTCGAAATTCATACCGAGAGAGCGGATTTCCTTAACCAGTACGTTGAAGGACTCCGGCATGCCGGGCTCCATACGGTGGTCGGAATCCACGATGTTTTTGTACATCTTGGTCCGCCCTTCCACGTCATCGGATTTGACCGTGAGCATTTCCTGCAGGGTGTATGCGGCGCCGTAGGCTTCCAGCGCCCACACTTCCATCTCCCCGAAGCGCTGACCACCGAACTGTGCCTTACCACCCAGCGGCTGCTGGGTAACCAGGCTGTAGGAACCGGTAGAACGCGCGTGCATCTTGTCGTCTACCAGGTGGTTCAGCTTCAGCATGTACATGTAGCCCACGGTAACCGGACGCTCGAAAGCATCACCGGTACGACCGTCGTGCAAAGTGATCTGGCCGGAATCGGGGATATCGGCGAGGCGCAGCAACTGCTTGATCTCGCTCTCATCGGCACCATCGAATACCGGAGTCGCCATAGGCACACCGCGACGCAGGTTTTGCGCCATGGTCATGACTTCCTGATCGGAGAACTGATCCAGTTCTTCCTTGCGACCGCCTGTGGAGTTGTATACCTCTTCCAGGAACCCACGCACCTTGGCGACTTCCTGCTGGTCCTTGATCATCTTGTCGATTTTTACGCCAAGACCTTTCGCAGCCATACCCAGGTGCATTTCCAGAACCTGACCAACGTTCATCCGCGAGGGAACACCCAGCGGGTTCAGAACGATATCGACTGGCTCACCGTTTTGGTCGTAAGGCATATCCTCAACGGGCTTGATCACGGAGATCACACCCTTGTTACCGTGGCGACCGGCCATCTTGTCACCCGGCTGGATGCGGCGTTTGATAGCCAGGTAAACCTTGACGATTTTCAGCACGCCCGGAGCCAGGTCATCGCCAGACTCCAGTTTTTTCTTCTTGTCTTCGAAGGCTTCGTCGAGCAGCTTGCGACGCTCTTTCAGCTGTGCTTCGGCCTTCTCCAGCTGCTCGTTGAGACTCTCGTCTTCCATGCGCAGCTTGAACCAGTCTTCGCGCGGCAGTCCACCCAGTACTTCAGCGGTGAGCTCCTGGCCCTTGCTGATACCTTTACCACCGGCAGCCTTCTGGCCCTGTAGCGCTTGCTGCAGACGCTCAAAAGTCGCACCTTCAACAATGCGGTATTCCTCGTTGAGATCCTTGCGAACCTCATCCAGCTGAGCCTTCTCGATATCGATAGAGCGCTGGTCTTTCTGCAGGCCGTCACGGGTGAACACCTGCACGTCGATCACGGTACCGCGGGTGCCACTGGGCGCACGCAGAGAGGTGTCTTTAACGTCGGAAGCTTTTTCACCGAAGATAGCGCGCAGCAGCTTCTCTTCCGGGGTCAGCTGTGCTTCGCCTTTAGGGGTCACCTTACCGACCAGGATATCGCCGGCACCTACTTCCGCACCGATATATACGATGCCGGACTCATCCAACTTATTCAGCGCAGACTCACCCACGTTGGGGATATCCGCAGTGATTTCCTCGCTGCCCAGTTTGGTGTCACGGGCGATACAGGTCAGTTCCTGAATATGGATCGTGGTGAAACGGTCTTCCTGTACAACACGCTCACTGATGAGGATGGAGTCCTCAAAGTTGTAACCGTTCCAGGGCATAAACGCGATGCGCATGTTCTGGCCCAGAGCCAGCTCACCCAGATCTACCGAGGGACCATCGGCGAGGATATCGCCGCGGGTTACGCGATCACCAGTGTTAACAATCGGACGCTGATTGATACAGGTATTTTGGTTGGAACGGATGTACTTGGTCAGGTTGTAGATATCCACACCTGCATCACCGGCTTCAACCTCGGCGTCCGCTACACGGACTACCACGCGGCTGGAGTCGACACGCTCAATAATGCCGCCGCGCTTGGCAACCACGCACACGCCGGAGTCGCGCGCTACGGTGCGCTCCATACCGGTGCCTACCAGCGGCTTTTCTGCGCGCAGGGTTGGAACCGCCTGACGCTGCATGTTCGATCCCATCAATGCGCGGTTGGCGTCATCGTGCTCAAGGAACGGGATCATCGCCGCAGCTACGGAGACCACCTGCTTGGCAGAGACATCCATATATTGGATTTCTGCCGGAGCTTTCAAAGCAAACTCATTGTGGTGACGTACGCTCACCAGGTCGTCAACGAAGTTACCGTTGTCATCCACTGCCGCAGAGGCCTGGGCGATAACGTAGTTTGCTTCGTTGATCGCAGACAGGTACTCGATTTCGTCAGTTACCTTGCCGTCAACCACTTTGCGGTAGGCACTCTCGAGGAAGCCGTAATGGTTGGCACGAGCATAAGTTGCCAGGGAGTTGATCAGACCGATGTTCGGTCCTTCCGGCGTCTCAATCGGACATACGCGGCCGTAGTGCGTCGGGTGTACGTCGCGTACTTCGAAGCCGGCGCGCTCGCGGGTCAGACCACCTGGGCCCAGTGCGGAAACACGGCGCTTGTGGGTCACTTCCGACAGCGGGTTGTTCTGGTCCATAAACTGGGAGAGCTGTGAGGAACCGAAGAACTCCTTCACCGCAGCGGCCACCGGCTTGGCATTGATCAGGTCCTGCGGCATCAGGCCTTCGGACTCCGCCATGGACAGACGCTCTTTCACCGCGCGCTCAACACGTACCAAACCCACACGGAACTGGTTCTCGGCCATTTCACCGACGGAACGCACGCGGCGGTTACCCAGGTGGTCGATATCATCGACCATACCCTGACCGTTGCGGATATCGATCAATGTTTTCAGTACATCGACGATATCTTCTTTGCTTAGGGTGCCCTGGCCAGTTTCGTCTTCGCGGCCCAGGCGGCGATTGAACTTCATACGGCCAACGGCAGACAGGTCGTAGCGCTCGTCGGTGAAGAACAGGTTTTCAAACAGGGATTCCGCAGACTCCTTGGTGGGCGGCTCGCCCGGGCGCATCATACGGTAGATTTCTACCAGCGCTTCCAGCTGGGTGCGGGAAGGCTCTGCACGCAAGGTATCGGAGATAAACGGTCCGCGGTCCAGATCGTTGGTATACAGCGTTTCGAACTGCTTGATATTCAGAGCACGCAGCTGCGCGATCACCTCAGCGGTAATCTCAGCATTACACTCGACTGCAATTTCACCAGTAGACTCATCGATAATATCGTGAGCCAGAATACGGCCAAATAGGTACTCCAACGGCGCGTCCAGCTTTTCTACGCCGGCTTTTTCCAGTTGGCGAATATGGCGCGGAGTGATACGACGCCCCTCTTCCACAATCACCTTGCCCTGGCCATCTTTGATATCAAAAGAAGCCACGTCACCGCGCAGGCGGGAGGGAATCAGTTCCAGGCTAACGCGATCTTCCTGCAGTTCGAACTTGCTGGTCTCGAAGAACATTTCCAGCATTTCCTGGGAGCTATAACCCAGAGCGCGCAACAGAATCGTCGCTGGAAGTTTGCGGCGGCGGTCGATGCGCACGAATACCAGATCTTTTGGATCGAATTCGAAGTCCAGCCAGGAACCACGGTAGGGGATTACGCGCGCGGCGTACAACAGCTTACCGGAGGAGTGAGTCTTGCCTTTATCGTGATCGAAGAAAACACCTGGGGAGCGGTGCAGCTGGGAAACGATTACACGCTCGGTACCATTAATCACAAAGGTACCGTTGTCGGTCATGAGCGGAATCTCGCCCATGTAGACTTCCTGCTCTTTGATGTCCTTGATGGACTTATTGGCAGACTCTTTATCGTAAATAATCAGACGCACACGTACACGCAGCGGGCAGGCGTAAGTCACGCCGCGCAGGGTACATTCCTTGACATCAAAGGCGGGCTTACCCAGGGTATAGCTCACGTACTCCAGGGCGGCATTTCCGGAATAGCTGACAATCGGAAATACGGATTTAAACGCCGCCTGCAGGCCAACGTCCAAGCGGTCGTCGGGGCGCTTGTCGGCCTGTGTAAAATTGCGATATGAATCCAGCTGTATCGCAAGCAGGAAGGGCACATCCATGACCTTAGGCAGTTTGCCAAAATCCTTGCGGATACGTTTTTTCTCAGTATATGAGTAAGCCATTCAAATTCCCCAGCTTGATCAGTGACAAGACTTCGTGGGACTCCATTCGGGAGCCCCTCCGGGCGAGAAGCCTCTGAACAATACAAATTACCTGCACTGTTCAGAAACCTCTCCGCTTGCTTTCGGGCAGCGCAACTGCGCTATGGTTAAATTGAGGTTTGCCACGGTTTTATACCGCCGGCACCGCTAAAACCTCAGTACCGCAAACGGCAAAAAGGCCGGCGGACAAAAGTCCACCAGCCTTACCGCTATCTGTCGCTTTACGCGACCGCTAGCGGGAATCGCAGTAACTGAATTACTTCAGTTCTACAGTAGCGCCAGCTTCTTCCAGCTCTTTCTTAGCGGCTTCAGCTTCGTCTTTGGTTGCGCCTTCTTTCAGCGGGCTTGGAGCGCCGTCAACCAGTGCCTTGGCTTCTTTCAGGCCCAGGCCGGTGATGCCGCGAACAACCTTGATCACGTTTACTTTCTTGTCGCCTGCAGAAGTCAGAACTACGTCGAAAGAGTCTTTCTCTTCAGCTGCTTCAGCAGCCGCCGGGCCGGCTACAACTGCTGCAGCAGCAGTTACACCGAACTTCTCTTCCATTGCTTCGATCAGTTCAACAACGTCCTTAACAGACATTTCGGCAACAGCGTTGATGATATCTTCTTTAGTCAGAGACATGAGTCATTACCTGAATTGGTTTGAGCAGTAGCTGCTCGTATTTCGTTTTGAAACCGCGATTCGCCAAAGCGAATGTATTACGCAGCTTCCTGCTCTTTTTGGTCGCGAACGGCCGCGATAGTGCGGACCAGCTTGCCAGCAGATGCTTCTTTCAATACGCTCATCAGCTTGGCGATCGCCTCGTCGTAAGTCGGCAGGCTTGCCAACAATGCGACGTCGGTGATCGCGCCTTCGAAGGCAGCACCTTTCAGTTCCAGCTTGTCATTGCCCTTGGCGAACTGGCTCAGGATGCGCGCGCCGGCACCTGGGTGTTCGCTGGAGAATGCAATGATGCTAGGACCTACGAATTTGTCAGTCAGACATTCGTAATCGGTTCCTGCCAGAGCGCGACGCGCCAGAGTATTGCGGACGACTTTTAACCAAACGCCGTTCTCGCGAGCCTCTTTGCGCAGGGCAGTCATGTCATTTACGGTAACGCCGCGGGAATCCGCAACAACCGCAGACAGAGCACCCTCAGCAGCTTGCTGGACATCTGCGACAATCGCTTTCTTGTCTTCGAGTCCAATAGCCATAGTGTCACTCCTGGATTTGAAAAAAACCGGGCTCAACGCCCGATCCGTTCCGGTGCATAAAGCTCAAATCCAGTAAAAATACTGGTTTGGGCGACACCGTCTGCGTAGGCTCAAGCCTCTTAACGGCCAACCTGGCCGAGGCTTGGATTAAGCCAGACACGTTAAACCTCAACGTACCTGGCACCTACGGTCTTTGACGGCCCACATTTCTGCCGAAGCATCAAGTGGACCCCAAAGTTCGATTTACTGTGCGCTAACAGTGTTAGCGCACAGCTTCAATTAGATGTTCAGGGAAGACTGGTCGATAACCAGACCTGGGCCCATAGTGGTGCTCAGGGTGATCTTCTTCAGGTACACACCTTTTGCAGAAGCCGGCTTGGCTTTCTTCAGGTCTGCTACCAGAGCTTCCAGGTTTTCTTTCAGCAAGTTCGCATCGAAAGCAACTTTGCCGATACCACCGTGGATGATGCCGCCTTTGTCAGCGCGGAAACGCACCTGACCAGCTTTAGCATTTTTAACCGCAGTAGCAACGTCTGGAGTTACAGTGCCAGTCTTCGGGTTCGGCATCAGGCCGCGCGGGCCGAGGATCTGACCCAGCTGACCTACAACGCGCATCGCATCTGGAGAAGCGATCACTACGTCGAAGTCCATCTTGCCCGCTTTAACGTCGGCAGCCAGCTCGTCCATACCGATCAGGTCAGCGCCCGCTTCTTTAGCGGCATCAGCGTTTGCACCCTGGGTGAAAACAGCTACGCGAACTTCTTTACCGGTACCGTGCGGCAGAGTGGTCGCACCGCGAACAGCCTGGTCGGATTTACGTGGGTCGATACCCAGGTTTACAGAGGCGTCTACAGTCTCTGCAAACTTAACGTTGGACAGCTCTTTCAGCAGAGCTACGGCTTCTTCGATGCCGTAGGCTTTACCAGCTTCAACTTTCTCAGCGATTACGCGCTGACGCTTGCTCAATTTAGCCACTTAGAGACCCTCCACTTCGATACCGGCACTGCGTGCGGAACCGGCGATAGTGCGCACGGCCGCGTCCATATCGGATGCAGTCAGGTCGGCTTTCTTCATTTCTACGATCTCTTCGATCTGAGCGCGGGTAACCTTACCTACCTTGTCGGTATTCGGACGACCGGAACCGCTCTTGATCTTGGCAGCCTTGCGCAGCAGTACTGCAGCAGGCGGGGACTTCATGATGAAGGTGAAGGAGCGATCGCTGTATACAGAGATCACAACCGGCACCGGCAGACCCGGCTCAAGGCTTTGAGTCTGGGCGTTGAACGCCTTACAGAATTCCATGATGTTCACGCCGTGCTGACCCAGTGCAGGACCAACGGGCGGACTTGGGTTGGCCTGACCGGCCTTAACTTGCAGCTTGATATAAGCTTCTACTTTCTTAGCCATTACAGCTCTCCTCTAGATGGGTGGTAACGCCAGCCACAACTTACCTCTCGGCAGAGAGCTGGCTCCCCGCCCCAAAAAACAAAATATATTTTCCGGGGACGCGAAAACCCCCTTCCACCTTGCGGCGAAAGAGGGCAAAAAATTTACACTGGAATCAGGTCTTTTCTACCTGACTAAACTCCAGTTCAACGGGGGTGGAGCGCCCGAAGATCAATACCGCCACGCGCAGGCGGCTCTTTTCGTAGTTGACCTCTTCGACCACACCGTTGAAATCATTAAACGGACCGTCGATAACCCGAACCATTTCACCTGGTTCAAACAGGGTTTTGGGCTTGGGCTTATCGGCGGAATCGTCGATTCGATTCAGGATAGCCTGGGCCTCTCGATCGGTAATCGGGGCCGGCCTATCTGCCTTGCCACCGATAAAACCGAGCACTCGGGGGGTTTCTTTCACCAAGTGCCAGGTATCGTCATTCAGTTCCATTTCCACCAGGACATAACCCGGGAAGAACTTGCGCTCACTCTTGCGCTTTTGTCCTGCTCGCATCTCCACCACTTCTTCGGTGGGAACCAGCACTTCACCAAACAGGTGGTCCATTTCGTGTAGCTCAATACGCTCTTTCAAAGAGCTGGCGACACGCTTCTCATAGCCCGAGTAAGCCTGGACCACATACCAATGCTTTGCCATGTATCAACCTTTAGCCGATGAGTTTGGATGCCGCCCAACCTAAAGCGGAGTCCAGCGCCCAGAGAATTAGCGCCATAATCAACACAAAAACCACCACAATCACTGTCGTCTGGGTGGCCTCTTGGCGAGTCGGCCAAACCACACGCCTGACTTCTGTTTGCGCCTCGCGCAAAAGTTGCCAGAGTGCATTACCCTTCGCAGTATTCACCGCAACAACCAGGGCAGCCAGGCAGATTGCAGTCACTGCCAGTACGCGGTAAATCAGGGGGAATTCGGCATAATAAGAATTGCCCGCTACAGCACCACCAACCAGCAGCACTATTAGCAGCCACTTCAGGCCGTCAAGACGAAAGGTTTTCGCTTCTGCTTTAGCATTCATATATGAAGCCCTTAGCGCACTATAGATAAGCCCTTAGTGCTCAAAAACACAAAAGCCCCACTGAAAAGTAGGGTCTTGCGACACCCCTAAACTTATTTCAAGTGGAGTGTTTAAAATGGCAGGCCAGGAGGGACTCGAACCCCCAACAGCCGGTTTTGGAGACCGGTGCTCTACCAATTGAACTACTGGCCTGTACAGCATGGATGCTACAGCATCCGAAGATAGAGAGAGCTACAGACAACCCTCTTATCTATTGCGCCGCCGGGGAATCCCGGCGACACGAAGATCAAAGATTACTCAATGATCTTAGCAACAACGCCCGCACCTACGGTACGACCACCTTCGCGGATAGCGAAGCGCAGGCCGTCTTCCATGGCGATCGGAGCGATCAGGGTAACAACCATTTGAATGTTGTCGCCCGGCATTACCATTTCAGTGCCTTCCGGCAGCTCTACCGCACCAGTTACGTCGGTAGTACGGAAGTAGAACTGAGGACGGTAGCCTTTAAAGAACGGGGTGTGACGACCACCTTCGTCCTTGGACAGGATGTACACTTCCGCTTCGAACTTGGTGTGCGGAGTGATGGAGCCCGGCTTAGCCAGTACCTGACCACGCTCGACTTCGTCACGCTTGGTGCCACGCAGCAGCGCACCGATGTTCTCACCAGCACGACCTTCGTCGAGCAGCTTGCGGAACATTTCAACACCAGTACAGGTGGTGGTGGTGGTTTCGCGGATACCAACGATCTCAACTTCGTCGCCAGTATTGATTACACCACGCTCTACACGACCGGTAACAACAGTACCACGGCCAGAGATAGAGAATACGTCTTCGATCGGCATCAGGAACGGCAGGTCTACCGCACGCTCCGGCTCAGGGATGTACTCGTCCAGGGTTTCTACCAGCTTCTTAACAGCGGTAGTACCCATTTCGTTGTCGTCTTCGCCGTTCAGGGCCATCAGAGCAGAACCAACGATGATCGGAGTGTCGTCACCCGGGAACTCGTACTGGTCGAGAAGTTCGCGAACTTCCATTTCTACCAGCTCGAGCAGCTCTTCGTCGTCTACCATGTCCGCTTTGTTCAGGAATACCACGATGTAAGGTACACCTACCTGACGGGACAGCAGGATGTGCTCACGAGTCTGCGGCATGGGGCCGTCAGCTGCGGAACATACCAGGATAGCGCCGTCCATCTGAGCAGCACCGGTGATCATGTTCTTAACGTAGTCGGCGTGTCCGGGGCAGTCTACGTGCGCGTAGTGGCGAGTCGGGGACTCGTACTCAACGTGAGAGGTAGCGATGGTGATACCGCGCTCACGCTCTTCTGGAGCATTGTCGATACCGTCGAAAGCAACGGCAGCACCGCCCCAAACCTCGGCACATACGCGAGTCAGAGCAGCAGTCAGGGTGGTTTTACCGTGGTCAACGTGACCGATGGTGCCCACGTTCACGTGGGGCTTGGAACGTTCAAACTTTTCTTTTGCCATTGCAGCCTCCTAATATGGATGAGCCGCTAACGACACCACCCACGTCCAGAACATGCGCATCCGACCCGGAAAAACCCCGACCCCGGACACAAACAACCGCAAGAGCTCTCACTCTTGCGGCTATTGAAAAATGGAGCTCATGGGCGGATTTGAACCGCCGACCTCACCCTTACCAAGGGTGTGCTCTACCCCTGAGCTACATGAGCAAATCACCGCCTTTCCTAGGCGACCACAAGGCTTGCCGTTTTGGAGAGCATTCCAGCCGAACCCATAATTGGAGCGGGCAGCGGGAATCGAACCCGCATCATCAGCTTGGAAGGCTGAGGTTCTACCATTGAACTATGCCCGCTTGCGGGAGCCTCCAGACGAAACTACCTGTTTCGCCGGCAACACCTTACGGTGTAAAAAATGGTGCAGGGGGGTGGATTCGAACCACCGAAGCTTTCGCGTCAGATTTACAGTCTGATCCCTTTGGCCACTCGGGAACCCCTGCCTCAATGCGGGGTGCATTCTCTACACCTTCCGCCGCGCTGTCAACATTTTTTTCTTTAAATTTCACAGACTTAGCTACAAAACTTAATGCTGGACAGCGCCGGGATAAAAATGGAGCTGGCGAGAGGAGTCGAACCCCCGACCGGCTGATTACAAGTCAGCTGCTCTACCAACTGAGCTACGCCAGCCCTATCCCGTCCATTGTCGAAGTTGAATTGTCACCCTCGTCAATGGAGGCGGGATTCTAGGGGAACTTATCCCGACAAGCAACACCCTTTTTACAGATAAATCAGAATTTTTTGTGTCGCCTATTGCTACATGCAGCAAAAAACGGCCGCGTACGATCAGCGTTTGAGGATCTAGACCTATAGCCCAACCCCTTTCAACCCGCCACCTCTGCACAGAGATTTCGACGCCGGTCCAAATCGGGGTACTCCTGCTGTAGCTGGAGCCAAAACTCGGGAGCCAAATCATCGGATGCCCCTGGTGCCAACACAATCCAGCGTTCGCTATGGGTCTGTGGCTCCTCACGGAATTGCGCGCGAATCCCTTTCTCAAGCAGCTCACTGGTCAGTGATTCAGCCCGTAAACGTTCACTAAAAATACCAAAGGAAATTCCATCCGCCAGCGCCCCCTTGGGGATCACATAGCTATCGATCCCCTGCGCCTGCAATTCACGCAAGCGGTTATAGGCTTCTCGACGGGAATTTAACGGGGGCAGAAAGACCCAATAACGCATCTGCCCCTGCATTTCCACATCTCGCAAAATGGCGTCAACCTGTAAGGCCTTTAAGCGCTGTACTATCGCCTCACCCAGGAATTCCTCTGCAAAGGGGCCAAGTAATGTACAAAGCTGTTCTGCTGAGTGCTCGGCAGGTGGCGGCGCAGAAGGCGCTGCCAGAGGAGATAGATCCTTCCGCGACATTTCACTGACCAGGGTAATACCCTGAATCTGGGCCTCCGCCCGCTTGTCGGCGATCCTTACCCTCTCTTTTTCAGCGGTTGTGGTGCTGACAAACCAAGCGAAAACGCCGAAATTCAACAGTAGTAAAGAAAGAGCTATCCAACGCATAGAGCATTATTTATTTTTCAAGGGTTACTTAATGCTAAGCCGTCCATTACCAGCTCTGGAACCAGGTGGTGCTCCCGCTGGTAAAGTGCTGACAATAGAGGGGCATCGCCGCCTGTTAGCCATAACAACGGCTCCTCCTCACAATATCCGCGCAACTCTTCCAGTGCGCGATCAATAGCTCCGAGCACCATCAACAGGAGGCCTCGGTTAATAGCCTCATCGGTGCTGCGACCGGCGCCGAGGGACTCTATTAAGGTGATATCCTGCGCACTCTTGGCCGCGTGGGTATCAAGATACAGTGAGCGCTGCATAAGGCCGATACCGGGGACTATGTAGCCTCCCAAATGACACCCATTATTGTCGACCAGATCCAAAGTCACTGCGCTGCCACAGTCCACAATTAGAGCCGCCCGGCGCTCTCGATCATAAGCCGCCAGCATCGCCAGCCAGCGATCGACGCCAAGCAGGCGATGGTTGTCATAGCCACAGGCTACTCCAGCGCACTCCAGCAGAACCTGGGAAAACTCCACCTCGAGAGAGAACAACTCCTGTACATGCCCAATCAGCGTTTCCGCGACTTGCGGCCCCGCCACATTGACCACCCGCACTCTCCGGGGATCCAGCAGATCCCACCCTTCGGGCAAATGTCCCGCACGCAGATCAGCCGTTTTAAAACTGCCTCTGGAACGCACCTGCCCCTCACTCAGCAGGCGCCACTTGCCCCGGGTATTACCGATATCCAGTTCGAGAATCAAACCTGCCCCCGTAAAGAGATCTCTCCACCGTGGAAGTGTTGTATCTCTCCATCAATATTTAACTCTAAAGCACCCTTTTCACTGACTCCTGCGGCAATTCCACACCAGGTTTGGGTGCCAGCCTGCAGAGTAACCTTTTGCCCGGCAAACTGATCCAGCTGCATCCAGGCTTCTCGGTAAGTCGAAAAACCTTGCTCGGCATAACTGTGTAAAAGTGGCAGTAGCTCAGCCAGGATCGCTGCGACCAATTGATTGCGTGAAATTCCAGGCTTTACCTGCTGCAAATCCGCCCAAGGCTGATCAATAGCATTGGCACTCTCATTTCGCAGACCGCTATTTAGGCCAATACCAATCACCACAGCGCAGCGATCCGTGAGATCGCCTTTTAGCTCCAGCAAAACACCGGACAACTTTCGACCTCGACACCAAACATCATTTGGCCACTTGAGGCGGACATCCGGTACCGAAAAACGCTCCAATGCCCTGGCGATGGCCACCCCCACGGCGAGACTCAACCCCTCCAGGGATTGCACACCGCCATTGAACTCCCAGCCAACAGAAAGACTGATACCCGCACCATAGGGGCTGATCCACTGGCGACCACGACGTCCGCGGCCTGCACTCTGACGCTCGGAAAGCAGCGCAACCGCATGACCCTCGCCCTTTTCCATCAGCGACAACAACTGGGTGTTAGTGGAGTCCACCTCATCAAATAGGATCAGCTCCCCCAACAACGCCCCAGCTTCCTCGCCGAGTGCCCTGTAAATACTTTCGGCAGATAAGAGCTCCAAGCCTCCAGGCAAGCGATAACCCTGCCCCTTAATGGAGTCCAGTATCAATCCATACTGTTCAAGCTTCTGTAGCTGTTTCCAAACCGCCGCGCGGCTGACCCCCAAGGCTGCGCCGAGAGCCTCACCAGAGTGCATCTCACCATCAGCCAATAATTCCAATACCGGGCGCAACGGCTCCAGCGGACTCTTCGCAATAGTATCTAGCAAGGTAATCAACTTTTTATGTAGCGACGGAAATAGCGGTGCCCTAAGCTGGTCAGTACTTCATAACCTATGGTACCAGCGTATTCAGCTACCTCATCAACAGTTAGGTCTTTGTTCAGGATCTCAATCGATTGGAGGGATTCTCGCTCTCCTTGGGAGAGCGCAGAAATATCAAACGTTGTGGAATCCATGGAAATCCGGCCAATTATCGGCAGCTGGCGGCCATAAGCCCAGCCACAACCACGCCCGCCCTGAGCCCGGATTATCCCATCGGCATAACCACCGCGGGCCACTGCCAGCCAGCTGCCCGCTGCTATCTGTTGGGTCGCTCCATAACCCACCCACTGTTCACGGCTAACATAACGCTTTTGCACGATAGGCAAGCTCAGCGACACGGCAGGGCGCATTGGGTTAGGGGTACCGGGAATCGGATTGACCCCATAAAGCGCAGAGCCCGGTCGTGCGATATCAAAGTGATAGTCCTCGCCGAGGAAAATGCCCGATGAGTTGGCAAGGCTCAGCTGAACCTCTGGGCACAGCGCACGCAGCTTTTCCCCTGCTTCCTTGAAGCTACGCAACTGAAAATCATTTTGCGGATGCTGTGGCTCATCCGCGCACGCAAGGTGGCTCAGCAATAGACGGATATCCGCCGAGTGCAGTAACTGACTATCCTTTAGTAACTCGTCAAACTCCTCTGGAGCCATACCCAGGCGGGTCATACCTGAATCTATTTTTACCGCACAGGGGGCCTCAACCTTCGCACTGGCGCAAATATCTACCCAATTGCGAATCTGCTCTAAAGTAAAGAGCGTCGGCATTAATCCTGCGCGAGCACACTCCAGTTCCGCACCAGCGCGTACTCCGGTCAAGATAACAATGCGAACACTATCTCCCAGCTCCTTGCGCAAGCGCTCCCCTTCTGTCTGAGTTGCCACGAAAAAGTCTCGACAACCCTGCCTGTAAAGAGCAGGCACTACCTGACTCATACCAAGGCCATAAGCATCCGCTTTGACCACAGCGCCACAGCGGGTACCAGTTGCCAACCGCTTAGTCAGATCCAGGTAGTTGTCAGCAATGGACCGCAAATTGATACTCAGCAGCCCCTCGCGAAAATCGTTCATGCCATCACAACTCTCTATTCACCAGCTAGGTTGCCCCCAGTAAGCTTTCACGTCGTAAAGCACGGGCACCTACTAATATACACAGCCCCACCAAAGAAAGGGTGACCAGGGAACCAGCTATGGCCAGGAGCGCAGAAACGGACTCCCCAGCCATTAACGCACTCAACCACTGCTGCTGCCCGATAAGCGGAGTCAGCTGCCACCAGGGAGAGTCCAGCTCAATATTGGAGAGCTTTAATGCAACTAATAGTGTGACAGGTAGCGCCTGCAAAATACTCAACTGAATCTGGGCATCCTTGAAGGAACGAGAGCGCAACGACAACAGGATCTGCAGTACGGCGATCAGAAGCGCAAGGGGGAGCAGTATGAGACTTATCGTAATAAGCTCAAAGATCCCCGCAGAAAAGCGAACCCCAATCTCAGCCAGAGGAAGCAAGCTAAATGAAACGGTTAAAACTGCCAGTGAAAGGAGCGCACCAAACCAGCCAATACTGGTAACGGCCACAACCTTTGCCACTAGAAGTTGCCAACCACTAAAAGGCTGCTGCAACAACACCTCAATGGTCATGCGTTCACGTTCCCCAGCAGAAGTGTCGATAGAGGGGGCTGCACTGCACACCAGTAATGCCATTATCAGTAGCACGGGAACCATCAGCCCCCACATTGCCAATCCTCGACTGGAAGGCGTACTGACATCCCTCACCTCAAGTTGCCATGGGGCTAAAACCTGTGTGGCTAAACCTCGAGCCGCTAAGCGTTGTTGCACAACCAGCTGTTGAAGTTGTGCCAGATGCTGCTGTACCAATTGTGCTCCGCGCCCACCGGACTGATCCGCGCTATCCACATACAAATAAACCTTGGGAGACAACAGGCTTCGATAATCTTCTGCAAAACTTTCCTCTATTTGCAAAACCACATCATATTTACCTGCCAAAAGTGCTTGTGGAACCCCATCCTGCAATCGCTCAACATTAAGGTCCCCTCCCTGCAACTTCTCCTCTAAGAGAGGAGCATACTCTGCTCCAATAATCGCTACATTAAAGGTGGTTTCAGACATTACCTTCAAAGATAAAGCCCCGCTGCCAACCATCAGCGCGGGAAACAACAAGGTAAAACCCAGTGTGATCAGTAAAGCGCGCCGGTCTCGCCAAACCTCGCGCAACTCTTTGAGAAGTAGTACTCGCATTTGTTGGGTAAGCCTATTTTTAAAAAGCATCATGCTGGCTCACCATATTTACTTCTCTCTGCCAAACTTCCGTAGGCGAGCTTTACAAAGCTATCCTCAAGATTTTCACAACCGGTTTGCCGCATAAGCTCAATTGGGGCACCACTTCCCACTATTGCACCTTCGGCCATAACCAGAACCTCATCGGAAAGTTCAAGGACTTCAGCCATAATATGGCTGGAAAATAAAATAGCCGTTCCCTCTTCACGTAATCGCAAGAGGGTTTTGCGTAACAGGCGGGCCGCAAGCACATCCAATCCCCGGGTTGGCTCATCGAGCACCAAGTGCCTAGGTTTATGCACCAATGCTCTGGCGAGAGAAACTTTCATTCGTTCTCCCTGGGAAAATCCCTTGGTTCGGCGATTCCAAAGGCTCGATAGTTCCAGCTCATCCCTCACCGACTGTAAAGCCCTTTCCAATTCTGCCCCAGCCAACCCTTGTGCACCGGCAAAAAAGGATAAGTACTCTGCGACGGTGAGCCTCTCATAGAGCCCTTCCCTATCACCGACAATGCCGAGCTGCTGACGAACACCCTTTGGGTTTTTATAGGGGTCTGATCCACCTACAGAAACATTACCGCTATCGGCTTTCAGTAGCCCTGCAATAATTCTCAAGCATGTCGTTTTTCCTGCACCGTTAGCACCGAGTAGAGCTGTTATCCGACCATCGGGCACAGTAAATTGCAAATTGTGAAGTACAGCATTTCCAGAAAACTGCTTATTTACTCCTTCCAATATAATCACAACACTTTCTCCTTAAGCTCTTCACTTTCGGCTGTAGGAGTTATATCCGGCATGATCTCAGGCCCATAAATTCCACTCATAAAGGGTGGCCTCTGGATTTTATTGACACAGGTTTTTTGCAGTTCTTCCTCTGGAGAGTCCAGAAACTCTTTGATCAATCGAGGAACACAACCTCTCATCGAATTAATATGACCGCCACTGGCAATAATCAAATGCTGTTTATTGGCCAAGTAGCCAAGTTGCTTTTCCGCATATTTTGGCGGTGTGATTGGGTCGGCCTCACCGGAAATCAGCAGCACCGGATGATCGCGGAGTTGTGGCTTAGCATAGTGCCTATCGGCTACTGGCCAGACTTCACAACCATGCTCAAATATCTCTAAAAAAGCATTCCCCACAAAGGTGTTACTGGTATCCGCTGAAATTTCTTCATCCGTAATACGAGATAATTCTTCCGCACAGGCTATTGAAAGCGTTAACCCAAGAGACATGCCTACTGCTGAGTCGGGAAATAGTCCGGCAATTCCGGCGAGAGGGTTGTAATTACCCAAACCCGCTTGCTGAATAGCAAAGGGTAATTGTGCAGCTGCCTCTGGAGAATAAAGCGCAGTACGTATCGTATTTTGTAAAACCCAACGAGACATTGGGTATTTCATTGTTTCTCCTGTCAGTGGATCACGGAAGTCTATTGCCATGGACTCACTCCACTGACTTAACAGATCGTCCAAAACCTTCCTCCAGTTACCGAACTCAGAACAGGTTGGATCGAACTGACAGTCTCGCATCAATATTTGAAGAGCACTTTCGGCGGCCGCCGCACTGAGAAATACCTTCGTATCAATAGGTGCTACAGCATCAAGCACTAGAGCTTTTAAACTGTTGGGATACCACTGCTGATAAAGAAGCGCTGTCCGCGTCCCCCAGGATCCCCCCCACAGAGAGATTCGATTGTGATTGAGATGCTTTCGCACCGCTTCCAGGTCCTCAACAGCTTGTCGACTGCTCAAGGAATTAGCAAAGTTAGCCTGCTGTAGATAACACTGTTCCAACTCCCTGGAGATAAGTGTTAAGTCCATCGGCGTATGCCGATCAATACCACAATTAAATGGCCGGGAAAGTCCAGTTCCTCTTCGATCTACCATGACGATTGCATGATTTTGATTAATTTTACGGAACTTATTCAGTAGAGGAGCGAGATCACTCGCCGCTTGCCCTGGTCCACCGGCAAGAAGATATAAAGGTTCGCGCTCTGCCTTATCTAAAGCCGGTGAAACAAATACCGCCAATTCAACTTTACGATCTCCCTCACCCACTGGAATTTGCTCACACTGTAGTGGATGCCTCCAGCCATCTAAATAGCAATCCTGAGCACCAGACAATTCTTGCGAGACCGATACCGATGCGAATAACAGGCTACATACTGTGGCTATGCCATTTAGCGGCCTTTTAACACCAAACACGACATTATTCTCCTTAACCTATGGTGTCGATCACAGCAGTGTATCCAACTTCCTGTATCCATGTCCTATACAGCTCTCAATCGAAGAATTGCATTAGCACCCATCTGCGCTCAGTGGTAAGGTTTCTGTTTTAGCTTGCCCATGACTGCACCCATGAGCTTTTCAGACCGTGAAAAACATTTAATTCGAGCCGCTTTTGCCTGGGGCCAGATCACCCAGCAGGAGGGGTATACACTTTCTGACCTGGAAATTGAAAAGTCGGTACTTTTCCGCCGCTTACTTGGCGGCCGACCTGCACTGGCTTTCCCTCCCCCACTTCGCCATGGTTTTCCCTGGTATGAGGTTATCGAGGGACGCGCCGAGCATATCGTCAGCGCCTCTGAGACATCTCCAGAGTGCAGCTTTATTGCACCCGGCTGCAAAGTCGGTGAAACCTGCATACTGATTGATGGTGCTTTCTGGCGGGTAGTTGAAACCATTTCTGAACGGGAAGAGTACATTGTCGAGTGGGGCCAATACCCCATGCAATGGCGTTTAAAAAAGCACTGGGAAGTCAATTATGAAATGACCCAGCAACTACACAGCTTTCGTAGAGACAACCCCAGTGCCAAAGTCTCTTTCGACAATTATCTTGGCCAGCGAGACTACCGGGAGTTTCGCATAGATGACGATCAAACTGTCTGGCTATGTGAATGGCAGTTAAGCCGTATAAGCCTCTCTGGCTGGGTCTGGGTGGGTACCCTGCTATCTTCGAAAGAAACAGAGCTAGTTCCCGTTTATGAGGACCCTCTCGGGCCGATGATCCTTGGCGAGCCAAGCACAAATAAAGGTGCTGCCTGGCTCCGAATAGAAGAGGCCGGCAATGAGTCACGTTTTGTTAAGCTCGATGGCACATACGATTACCAATCGCTATCCTCGGCGAGTGCAACTCACCTGAGGAGTTTGTTGTATAAACTGCAGGAGAGCTTAGAAAATATCGAAGTCATGGACTGCCATGGGGACTCGCCGATTCGGCGCTTTTCTCTTCCTTCTGCTCTCGTCCCTCTCGATGAATTGAGCTTGAAGGAAATGCAATACGACCTGGTTCCTGATAATGCTTACGAACAAATGGCGTAACACAAACCTCTAAAGCCTCTTCAAAGCCCCCTGTGGGGCTTTTTATTGCCTTCTAGGTGATGCGATCAAGCCCATCCCATTTCCCCATATATCCACAGCAAATCTCTGTTTCCCCATAGTGACAATTCTATTAACAGGCTGTTACTAACAGAATCCATGGACAGACCTGTGCATAACTCCGGGATATCCACGCTCAGGCCCCTGTTTACGTGGGGCCCTTTTCAGCGGGTAAAAAAGCACCAGCCATTTATCCACTTTCCACAGGCTGGCTTTACTAACAGAAAGTCTGGATAGACTTGTGCATAACTGCGGTATATCCGCGCCAGGGCCCGTGGTTGCTCAGGCTCACCAAAACGTGCAAAAAATCACCGGAATTTTTATCAATATTGTTGTGTCATTTTTTTAGCGCAATGACCTTTTTGTGTTGGAAATTAATTTTTGACTTAGAGTCATTTTTTGAGGAACACACGGGCTTCAGATTTAATAAAGTGTCTTATTTTTCTGTATTTTCTATTTTTTACTTAACGTAAATATTGAGAAAAATGCTTTGTTTAAAGGGCTGGAAGCCGCTCGAACCTTTTCAGAGACTTTGTATTTTTCTGGGGTTTTTGTCGAGCTGGATTTTTCGGCGGAAGTATTGCGAGTAAAAATTCGGCTGGGGTTTGGCCGGAGTTTTTATTTTTCTCCAGAGCGGATTTTTCTTCCAACTCTTTTTTTATTTTCTGTTTTTATTATTTTTGTTAACTATTTTTTTTGCACATAAAAAAAAGGCCACCCATTGGGTGGCCCTTTCGGATTAGAAGCCTGACGATGACCTACTCTCACATGGGGAAGCCCCACACTACCATCGGCGATGTTGCGTTTCACTTCTGAGTTCGGCAAGGGATCAGGTGGTTCCACAACTCTATTGTCGTCAGGCAAACTGGCTTGGGTTGGCGTTGGTCTTATGGGCGTTTGCCCTGCGCTGCCGTTTGACTGTTCGTTTGCCACTGCTTTTTCAGCAGTTAACAGTCAACCCAAATAAGTCGGTAAAACAATCTGTAGTAATACACCGCAAGCGATCATTGTGTGTCTTTCATTCCACAATCCGCTAGCTTAGCTAATCGTTAGTAACCATCTCTGTTGTATGGTCAAGCCGCACGGGCAATTAGTACTGGTTAGCTCAACGCCTCACAACGCTTCCACACCCAGCCTATCAACGTGGTAGTCTTCCACGGCCCTTTAGGACTCTCAAGGAGTCAGGGAAATCTAATCTTGAAGGAGGCTTCCCGCTTAGATGCTTTCAGCGGTTATCCCGTCCGAACATAGCTACCGGGCAATGCCACTGGCGTGACAACCCGAACACCAGAGGTTCGTTCACTCCGGTCCTCTCGTACTAGGAGCAACTCTTCTCAAATTTCCAACGCCCACGGCAGATAGGGACCGAACTGTCTCACGACGTTCTAAACCCAGCTCGCGTACCACTTTAAATGGCGAACAGCCATACCCTTGGGACCGGCTTCAGCCCCAGGATGTGATGAGCCGACATCGAGGTGCCAAACACCGCCGTCGATGTGAACTCTTGGGCGGTATCAGCCTGTTATCCCCGGAGTACCTTTTATCCGTTGAGCGATGGCCCTTCCATACAGAACCACCGGATCACTATGACCTACTTTCGTACCTGCTCGTCATGTCTGACTCGCAGTCAAGCGCACTTATACCATTATGCTCATTGCATGATTTCCGACCATGCTGAGTGCACCTTCGTACTCCTCCGTTACTCTTTGGGAGGAGACCGCCCCAGTCAAACTACCCACCATACACTGTCCTCGATCCGGATAACGGACCAGAGTTAGAACCTCAAACATACCAGGGTGGTATTTCAAGGACGGCTCCACAGTAACTAGCGTTACTGTTTCAAAGCCTCCCACCTATCCTACACAAGTAGGCTCAAAGTTCAGTGCAAAGCTGTAGTAAAGGTTCACGGGGTCTTTCCGTCTAGCCGCGGGTACACTGCATCTTAACAGCGATTTCAATTTCACTGAGTCTCTGGTGGAGACAGCGTGGCCATCGTTACGCCATTCGTGCAGGTCGGAACTTACCCGACAAGGAATTTCGCTACCTTAGGACCGTTATAGTTACGGCCGCCGTTTACCGGGGCTTCGATCAAGAGCTTCGCCGAAGCTAACCCCATCAATTAACCTTCCGGCACCGGGCAGGCGTCACACCCTATACGTCCTCTTACGAGTTTGCAGAGTGCTATGTTTTTAATAAACAGTCGCAGCCACCTGGTCACTTCGACCGGCCTCAGCTTAGGGAGCAAGTCCCATCACCAAAACCGGCGTACCTTCTCCCGAAGTTACGGTACCATTTTGCCTAGTTCCTTCACCAGAGTTCTCTCAAGCGCCTTGGTATTCTCTACCTGACCACCTGTGTCGGTTTAGAGTACGATTCACTATTGCCTGAAGCTTAGAAGTTTTTCCTGGAAGCAGGGCATCAACCACTTCACCCACAAGTGGGCTTCGTCATCAGTTCTCAGCCTTAGGGACCCGGATTTGCCTAAGTCCCCAGCCTACGACCTTAAACATGGACAACCAATCGCCATGCTGGCCTAGCCTTCTCCGTCACTCCGTCGCAGCAATAGCGAGTACAGGAATATTAACCTGTTTCCCATCGACTACGGCTTTCGCCCTCGCCTTAGGGGTCGACTAACCCTGTCCCGATTAGCGTTGGACAGGAACCCTTGGTCTTCCGGCGGGGAGGTTTTTCACCTCCCTTGTCGTTACTCATGTCAGCATTCGCACTTGTGATACCTCCAGCAGACCTCCCGATCCACCTTCAACGGCTTACACAACGCTCCTCTACCATGCTCCTAAGAGCATCCGCAGCTTCGGTTACCAGTTTTAGCCCCGGTATATCTTCCGCGCAGGCCGACTCGACTAGTGAGCTATTACGCTTTCTTTAAAGGATGGCTGCTTCTAAGCCAACCTCCTAGCTGTCTGGGCCTTCCCACATCGTTTCCCACTTAACTGGTATTTGGGACCTTAGCTGGCGGTCTGGGTTGTTTCCCTTTCCACGACGGACGTTAGCACCCGCCGTGTGTCTCCCGCGATTGCACTCCTCGGTATTCGGAGTTTGCATGGGGTTGGTAAGTCGGGATGACCCCCTAGCCCAAACAGTGCTCTACCCCCGAGGGTGAGACGCGAGGCGCTACCTAAATAGCTTTCGAGGAGAACCAGCTATCTCCCGGCTTGATTAGCCTTTCACTCCGATCCACAGGTCATCCCCTAATTTTTCAACATTAGTGGGTTCGGTCCTCCAGTTGATGTTACTCAACCTTCAACCTGCCCATGGATAGATCGCCGGGTTTCGGGTCTATTGCCTGCAACTAAACGCCCTATTAAGACTCGATTTCTCTACGGCTCCCCTAAGCGGTTAACCTTGCTACAGACAATAAGTCGCTGACCCATTATACAAAAGGTACGCAGTCACCCCGAAGGGCTCCTACTGCTTGTACGTATACGGTTTCAGGTTCTA
>NZ_JBSWWI010000001.1:3835000-4031761 GCF_056160005.1 Microbulbifer sp. ABH2_005
TCCCGTCAATCTGTCTCCAACTACTGAGAAGACAGAAACTGCTGCTGAACAAAAGCAGGTCGAGGAAGTCGCTCCCAACCAGGGAATTGCATTAGCTTCAGCGGCTACAGAGGCATTAAAGTCACTTAGCCTGACCGTGCGTAATGGCGATACCCTGTCTGACCTGTTTAAGCGCGCCAAAGTCAGCGCAGGTGAAATGTACCAGTTGCTTGGCAGTGGCAAGGAAGCAAAAAAACTGGCGAGACTTAATCCCGGTGAAGAGCTGACGTTTACGGTCAATGCCGATGGCAAGCTGCAGAGTTTAGCGCTGCAAAAGGACAGACTCAGCCAAGTCAGATTTACTCGTGATACTGAGAGTAAATTTCAGCACGATCTGGTTCAAAGAGAACCCGACAGCCACCCCGCCTATCGCCAGGGACAAATTGATAGCTCCCTGTTTGTTGCAGGCAGCGATGCCGGACTGAGCGATAGCCTAATTATGGAAATGGCTGATGTCTTTAGCTCCGATATCGACTTTGCCCTGGATATCCGCAAGGGCGATAGTTTTAGCGTGATGTTCGAGGAAAAATTCCTCGACGGGGAAAAGATTGGTAACGGTCCTATTCTCGCGGTCAGTTTTACCAACCAGGGCCAGACTTACAGTGCAGTTCGCTACGTCGACAGCAGCGGCGATGCCAATTACTTCACCCCTGAAGGCAAGAGCATGCGTAAGGCGTTTATTCGTACGCCTCTGGATATAGTGCGCATCAGCTCCCACTTCAATCCACGCCGTTTACATCCGGTTTTCAAATCGCGTCGCCCGCACAACGGCACCGATTATGCGGCCCCTCGTGGTACCCCGGTTTACTCCACCGGCGACGGCCGGGTGATTGCCTCTGGTTACAGCAAACCTAACGGCAACTATGTGTTTATTCAGCACGGTGAACGTTACGTTACCCGCTACCTACATTTAACCAAGCGCAAAGTGAAGAGAGGCCAGCGAGTAAAGCAGCGCCAAGTTATCGGCACTGTCGGCTCCACTGGCTATGCCACTGGCCCTCACTTGCACTATGAATTCCTGGTGGATGGCAGGCATCGCAATCCGGCCACGATCGTGCGCAAACTGCCCAAAGCCAAGTCTGTGCCCTCAGCCGAAATGACGCGCTTTAAGAATCAAACGCAGCCTCTGCTGGCCAAGCTGGAAAATTACCAGGGCCCGGCTCTGGCAAAACTCGACGACGACAATTAATAAGCACTTTATTTTATGCCCGATCTTTTTATCGGTCTGATGTCCGGTACCAGCGTCGATGCCATCGACGCGGTACTGGTCGACTTTGGCGGTGAAGATAAAATCAAGCCGCGTATCCTGGCAGCTCTCAGCCACCCCATCCACCCATCACTGCGCAGCGCAATTCTCGCTCTATGCTCTCCCGGCCCATCGGAATTGGATCGCGCCGGACAGCTGGATCGACAGCTTGGCCAGGCATTTGCCGAGGCAACGAATACCTTGTTGGCGCGTGCGGGTGTAGAGCCGCATGATGTCACTGCAGTTGGCAGCCACGGGCAAACTGTCAGGCACCGACCGCCTGGCACTGTAAGCTCCCCTTTCACCCTACAGCTTGGCGACCCCAATACGATTGCCGCAATGACCGGCATTAGCACGGTCGCCGATTTTCGTCGACGCGATATGGCATTGGGCGGACAGGGGGCGCCGCTAATGCCCGCATTCCACCGCGCCGCCTTCAAAACCGAGGGCAATCGTGCCGTTGTCAATATTGGTGGCATGGCCAATATTACTGAGCTGAAAGCCGATAGCAGCATTTGCGGTTACGACACTGGCCCCGGCAATGCTCTGATGGATTACTGGGTAAGCCTTCATAAAAAGCAACCTTTCGACCGAGAAGGTAGCTGGGCAGCCAGCGGCCGGGCTAACCCCGAGCTGTTGAATCGCTTGATGTCAGATCCCTACTTTACCGCCGAACCGCCGAAAAGCACTGGCCGCGAAACCTTTAACGCCAACTGGCTGGAACAAGCCCTGGCTGGATTGGAACTAGCCCCTGCAGATGTGCAGGCAACCCTGTCAGAAGTCACTGCGGCGAGTGTTGCCGAAGCCGTGCATTCCTTCGCGGATGGTGGGGAGTTACTGGTATGCGGTGGGGGCGCAAAGAATAAGGATTTACTATCCAGGCTACAGAGGCGGTTGCCTACTTGGTCAATTGCCGATACGGGAACTTATGGCATTGATGCCGACTGGCTTGAAGCAGTGGGATTTGCCTGGCTGGCTCGGCAGACACTGCTTGGCCTGCCCGGAAATTGCCCCGGGGTAACCGGGGCAAAAAAAGAAGCCGTTCTCGGGGCTATCTACCCCCCATAAAGCGGCTAGCCAGTGGGCGGTTCAGATCGAAAAAGAAGAGCCGCAGCCACAGGTAGAGGAAGCGTTGGGGTTTTGCACCACAAAACGAGAACCGGCCAGCCCCTCCTCATAGTCCACATTGGCACCCACCAAATAGGGGTAGCTCATGGCATCGACCAGTACCTGAATGCCGTCTTTCTCGATAATGGCATCGTCCTCGGCAACCAGCTCATCGAAGGTAAACCCGTACTGGAATCCAGAACAGCCGCCACCGGTAACAAAGACCCTAAGCTTTAAATCCGGATTGCCCTCCTCTTCCAACAGGCTCTTGACCTTAGCTACCGCTTTATCGGTAACCACCAGTGGTGCAGGAGAAAAGGATACAGCTTCTGACATAAGTCTCTCTCAACTCATCGGGACGTTCGCAACTCGTATAAAAGCTATACAGAGCGCAGCCTCGGGGGCGTCATCTTGCTTAAACCCAGCAAATCAGTCAAGTATTTGGCGCAACAGGCCCCGGTATTGAAGGGAGCCGGGGCTGTTGTGGGAGGTCAACTTAAGAGGCTTCAATCACTGTTTCGTCTTCGGAGTAGCCGATCATCGGGGTCTCACCGGCGGAGCTGAGGTCCGCATTGGAAACCAGTGCGCCATTGACCTGGGCACCCTTCATCATCTCAATCAGCTTATAGTGCACATTACCCTCTACCATAGCCTTAGAGGCCAGCTCCAGATGGCGGGCTGCAAATACATCCCCACTCACATTGCCGTTGATGACCACCTGGGGCACACGGATTTCACCTTCGATCACGCCACCGTCAACAATCTGCAAACGTGCATCGCTGTCACTGTGAGCCGAGACATTGCCCTTAACCTTGCCTTCAATGACCAGGTTTCCACGAAAGTGTATATCGCCGGTGACTTCCGTCTGGCGCGCGATCAGAGTCGTATGATTACTACCGGTACTGGCCATAGTTACGTTTTTCTCTTTTTTTCTTAACATAATCCCTAAAACCTCATGCCTCTGGCATCAATGCTAGCTTTTCTGTACCAACCAGCCGTAACGCTGCTCAATATTGAACCCGCTGCGCCCACTGGATTTGAGCGAGAGCTCCACGCCTTCGGGTATAAACCCTTCCGGCAGGCGCAGCTCCCCCTCTATGTTCTGAAAATATTTAAAACGCAGTGGAATAGACTCTTTATCCACCTGCTCCGATAAATCCATTAAGGCGTAGCGCTTTGGCTCGCCGTCCTGGCGGCCCACAACGGTAAAGGTGGCCGTCCCCTTAATGACATTTCGGCGCGCCGCCGACTGTTGAACCTGTAGCTTGTACTGGTAACTGCGTGCATCAGCTGTCTGGGAGAGAATAAAGCGACCGATCGAGACCCCCTCCCCGCCTTCTGCCGGCGCCATAACTCCTCGATAGAAGGAAATTTCCTGTTTCAACTCGGCAATCTGGCTTTCTTTTTGAACCAGCTCAGTGCGCACGGCCTCGCTGGCCTGTTCACCGATTACCAGGGACTGCTCGGCGGTAGCAGCACGCATGCGCAGGGCTTCATTTTCACTATTAAGTGCCTCGAGTTGCTCCAGCACCCGGGTATATTCCAGGGTCTTCTCATCGAGGTTTTTACGCAGGTGATACTGGCCGGCGAAATAGGAACCGGCAGAGGTGACCAATACCAACAGGGCGACGCCACCCGCGGCAATCACGCCGGAGAAGGGGCGGTGGGGCACCACTTTCATACGGTACTGCTTACTGCCTTTCACTTTGAGCTCCATATAATTCGCTGGGGCTGAACCGGGATTACCGGTTATCGTAATTATTTGATTTTAAGGCAGCAGCGCGGGGCTCTCCAAGCCCAACGTCTCAGTTAGGCCAAACATAATGTTCATATTCTGGACCGCCTGGGCCGAGGCACCCTTGGCCAGGTTGTCGATCACCGACATGACTACCAGGGTATCCCGATCCTGGGGTTGCATCACGGACACCCTGCACATATTTGTGCCGCGCACGCTGCGGGTTTGCGGGTGGCTTCCGGGCGGAAGTACATCGACGAAGGGCTCATCTTTGTAGCGCTGCTCAAACAACCCCTGTAATTCACTGGCTGAAAGACTCACTTTGGAGAGAGTCTTGGCAAACAAAGTGGCGTGGATGCCCCTAATCATTGGCAATAGGTGCGGCACAAATGTTACCTGCGCCGGGCTGGCATCGAGCGGCTGTACCTTGCGCAAGCCCTGCTCAATCTCCGGTAAATGGCGGTGACCGGCAGCAGAATAGGCGCGGAAGTTATCACTGTTTTCCGCCAGGATCAGGTCTGTCTTGGCCTGGCGCCCGGCACCACTGGCACCGCTGGCCGCACTGGCAATAAGTTCTGACGGCTCTACCACACCCGCCTCCAGTAGAGGAATCCAGCCCAACTGGATTGCAGTGGGGTAACACCCGGGGCAGGCCACCAGCTGCGCACCTGCGATATCGGCGCGGTTGACTTCAGGCAAACCGTAAACCGCCGCTTGGGCCAATGCTGGAGCTGCGTGCTCCTGGCCATACCAAGTCTCCCAGGTGGGGATATCCTTGAGACGAAAATCAGCGGAAAGATCAACTACCCGCACACCGCGCTCAATAAGTGCCGGCACTTGGGCTTGAGCAACTCCGTGGGGCGTAGCAAAGAAGACAAGATCACAGCTGGCTAACTGCTCGATTTCCGGCTCACAAAAAGCCAGGTCGTAGTGTCCACGCAGACTGGGAAATAACTCCGCTACAGGTGTGCCCTTCAGGGAGCGCGAGGTGATTGCGACCACTTTTACTTGTGGATGTGTCGCCAAAATTCGCAGCAGCTCCACTCCCGTGTAGCCGGTGGCTCCGACAATTGCTACCTTAATCACCTTGCTAGACTCTCCCGATAAATCCGCCAATTGAGACGATAATCATAAAATCAGCCAAGCACTCTACCACAAGCCCCAGACCTTGAAGGATGTGCGGTGTCACAGCGCCCCAGGATTTCACTGAAAAGCACCCTGAGCCGTTACTTACCCAAGACAAACGCTCTGGAGCAAATTCGCCTGCAACTTTCGGCCCGGGAAGCCCTGGCGCCACTGGTTGGCATGGCTTTGATTACCGGAGTACTCGCCGGTGGTGTCACCGTGCTTTTTCGTTTTGCCATGGAGTGGCCAACCACCTTTTTTCTGTCCGTACCCCAAAATTACGAGTCCCTACCGCCACTCTGGCGGTTTGCCCTACCGGTAATCGGATCCCTGTTAATTGGCATTATCTACCTGGTACTCAGCCCCAAGCGCTACGACGTTGGTGTGGTTCATGTACTCGACCGCCTCTACAACCACCAGGGCTATATGCCGGTACAAAATGCACTGCTGCAGTTTTTCGCCGGGTCCATCGCCCTGATTAGTGGCCATTCGGTGGGTCGTGAGGGGCCGGCGGTACATCTTGGCGCAGCCAGCGGCAGCTGGCTGGCGCGCGCACTGCGGCTGCCCAATAACTCAGCGCGCAGCCTGCTCGGTTGTGGCGTGGCCGCCGCAATTGCAGCCTCATTCAACACTCCGTTAGCTGGAGTGATATTCGCTATGGAAGTGGTGATGCTGGAGTATTCCGTGGCTGGCTTTTTACCAGTCATTCTGGCGGCGGTAACCGGTAGTGCGATTACCCAGCTGACTTTTGGCCGTGAACCAGACTTTAATGTACCGGCAATCCATCTCAACTCTCTGGCGGAACTGCCTATTTTATTTTTATGTGCGCTGGTTATCGGCGTTCTGGCAGCACTTTTCATTCTGGCCCACCGCAAACTCACCAAGCAAACCCATCGCTCACCGCTGTTGCGCTTTCTGATAGTGGGGCTGGTAACCGGCACTATCGGAATCTGGGTACCGGAAATTCTCGGTGGGGGCTACGACACATTGCAAATGGCGATGCTGGGAGAACTGGGCATAAACACTCTAATAGTGATTGTTGCAGCCAAGTTGGTTGCTACCGCTCTGGGGTCTGGCCTGGGCATCCCTGGGGGGGTCATTGGCCCCAGCCTTATCCTCGGTGCCTGCATCGGCGGTATTGCCGGTGGCCTCGCTAATATGTGGTTGGGAGAACATACGGCGAGTCCAGGCTTTTACGCCATGGTGGGTATGGCTGCAATGATGGCGGCCATGCTCAACGCTCCCCTTGCCGCCTTGCTCGCCATTCTCGAATTGACCTACAACCCCAATGTGCTTTTTCCCGGAATGATGATGATCGTGGTGGCCACCTTGATCAGCCGACAACTTTTTTCCACCCAGGGAATTTACCTCGAAACACTGCGCGCGCTGAATAAAGCTGGCACCCCAACTTGGCGCCAGCAAATGCTCAGCGGTGTAGGTGTGGCCAGCCAAATGGACCGAAGTTTTATTGTCGCTCAGCAGGAAATCACTCTGGAGCAGGCACAGGGCTATATTTCACAACACCCCCAGTGGATACTGATCGACCTGTCCAGTGTAAAACCGCCTGAACTCCTGCGTGCTGCCGATCTGGCCACGTTTCTACAGGGCAGCAAAGAGGGGGAGGGTGAAGAACCTCTTGTGGAGCAGGAACAAAAAGACGAGGGCACAACGGCGAAGATTGATTTGCTAAAAATCCCCGGTGAGCGTAAACAGATGGCGGAATTAAATTGGCGTGCCACCATGCTGGAAGCTCAGCAAGAACTTAAAAATACCGGGGCCGACGCCTTGTATATTAGTCGCCACCAGAGCGGCTCCCTGGACAATCGTATTGCGGGCATTATTCTGCCGCTACAGATCGATAATTTTTACCGGAAATAATCAGTTTTCGTTTTTATTTTTTGAGGGGATTTTCCATGTTGTGGATCAAGGCTTTTCATATTATTGCCATGGTGTGTTGGTTTGCCGCGCTCTTTTATTTACCGCGTCTTTTCGTTTACCACGTGGATGCCACCGACGCCCTCAGCCGCGACCGCTTCTGCATCATGGAACGACGCCTTTACAGGGGGATAGCCATCCCAGCCATGCTTGCCACTATTGGCCTGGGTATCTGGCTGTACAGTTTGAATCCCAGCTACTACACCTCGGCCGGCTGGATGCATGCGAAACTCACTTTTGTTGTGCTCCTGCTGGCCTATCATCATATGTGTGGCGCCTACGTTCGTAAGTTTGCCCAGGGCACCAATACCCGCAGCGGACGTTATTTCCGTATTTTTAATGAGGCTCCGACCGTGGCCCTGTTCGCCATCGTCATTCTGGTCGTGGTGAAGCCCTCTTAATTTGGCGCGAAATCATTCTTTGTGTGGGTCATATAGGAACTAAAATTAGGCGCACAACAATTGGCAGTCATGTAGATCTTCTATGGATACACCGCAGCCCATTATTTTGACCGTCACCCACCACGACCCCAGTGGCAGCGCCGGCATAGGCGCAGATACGGAAACGGCCGTCAGTTTGGGCTGCCACGCAGCCTCCGTCGTTTCCGCTATCAGCGTCTGTAACACCGGCGAACTGATCGGGGTAGCGCCAGTGGATGACAGCCTTTTGATTGAGCAGGCCCGAACAGTCCTGGAGGATATGCCTATAGCGGCTATCAAGGTTGGCTATCTCGGCTCGGTGGAAAATGTGCGAGCACTGCACAGTGTGCTGCGCGATTACCCCGACATTCCAGTCATAATCGACCCGGACGCCACCCTGGCCGATAAAGAGAGTGTACTGGCTCCCCCCCTTTGGGAGGCCATGAGTTCCCTGTTACTGCCCTACGCCACCATGGTATGCCCCAACCGGCGCGAGGCGCGTGCAATGGCGGTGGAGGCCGATACCCATGACGCCATGGCCCAGGAATTGCTGGAAAGCGGTTGCCGCTACCTGCTACTCACCGGGGTGCCGCATGAGCAACAGCTGCAAAACCGCCTCTACGATGAGCGCGGTTTGATCCGTGAATTCCACTGGGAGCGGTTGCCGCCCGCAGCCTATGGGGTTTGCGGCACACTCGCCACAGCCATCGCCTGTCATATCGCCCACGGCCTGACCATCACCGAGACGGTAAGCCGCAGTCAGCAATACGCCTGGAGCGCTATCCGCGATAGTCGCCGGCTGGGGATGGGGCGGCCGATTCCCAACCGCTTGTTCTGGTGTGAGCGCTAGGGTACTCGCTGTCTCACTGCAATTCGCGATCCGCACCGACAGCAACGTCGGTGCGACTTACCAGCCAACCCTCCCTGCTGCGCCCTGACTCGCCCCGCATTGTCCTCAAGGCCCCACACCCTGATAATGGCCGCTGACTCTTGGCCTTTTTCGCAATTTCTGAATGAATTCTATGAGTAAATCCGAGCAGCTCTTTGCTGAAGCCCAGCAATTTATCCCCGGCGGCGTTAACTCCCCGGTTCGCGCTTTCCGTGCCGTTGGCGGCACGCCCCTGTTTATCCGCCGTGCCGAAGGCGCTTATCTCTTCGATGCGGACGAGAAACGTTATATCGACTATGTGCAATCCTGGGGCCCGATGGTACTCGGTCACGCACACCCAGAAGTGATTGAAGCGGTCGTGGAACAGGCCCAATCAGGCCTGAGTTTCGGCGCCCCCACTGAGCTGGAAACCGAGCTGGCCGAGGAACTCTGCCGCCTGTGGCCCAACATGGATCTGGTGCGCTTCGTCAACTCCGGCACCGAAGCGACCATGAGCGCCATCCGACTGGCTCGCGGCTTTACCGGACGCGATAAGATTGTGAAGTTTGAAGGCTGCTACCACGGTCATTCGGACTCACTGCTGGTCAAAGCCGGCTCCGGCGCCCTGACCATGGGGGTCCCCTCCTCTCCCGGCGTGCCCGCAGCCCTGGCGGACTACACCATCACCCTGAACTACAACGATGCTGAAGGCGTGCGTGCCTGCTTCAATGAGATTGGCGACCAGATCGCCTGTATCATCGTGGAGCCCGTCGCCGGCAATATGAACTGTATCCCGCCAGTGCCCGGCTTCCTGGAAACACTGCGCGAAGTCTGCGACCAACACGGCGCCTTACTAATTCTCGACGAAGTCATGACAGGCTTCCGCGTCAGCCTCACTGGCGCCCAGGGAAACTATGGCATCGAAGCGGATCTGACCACTCTCGGCAAGGTGATTGGCGGCGGGATGCCAGTGGGTGCCTTCGGTGGCAAGCGCGAAATTATGGAGCAGATCGCTCCTCTGGGGCCCGTTTATCAGGCGGGTACTTTATCCGGCAACCCGGTGGCCATGGTTGCGGGTCTGGAAACCCTGCGCTTGGTGGAAGAAGCCGGTTTCTACGAGCCTCTAGTGGCCAGAACAGACCGCCTGGTGGAAGGCATCCTCGCCGCAGGCAAGAAAGCGGGAATTCCCATCACCGCCAACAAGGCTGGCAGCATGTTTGGTTTCTTCTTTACCGAGGAAACTCATGTCACCAACTACCAACAGGTAATGGCCTGCAATAACGAGCGCTTTAATCGATTCTTCCACGGCATGCTTGAAGAAGGTATTTATCTGGCACCCGCCTCCTACGAAGCCGGGTTCATGTCCGCCGCCCATAGTGACGAGGATATCGAAGAGACTATTTCTGCCGCAGAACGCGTTTTCGCCCGACTCGACTGATTTCCTCTCCCTGGTACCCACTACAAGGTGGGTACCTACTCTCCCCCTGCATCAAAATCGTTCACCCATCACTTGAGTTAACGCTTTGCCGCAGAAGCCTTGTTCTTTTTATATGGCAGGGTAAAAATGTATACATAAATTAAAAGGTATACATTTTGAGAAGCCTATTATCCGATACCAGCCTATCCACGATCAGCGCCGGTTTCATCGCCGTGCTGGTCGCCGTGGCCAGCTCCGCGGCTATTGTGTTTGAAGCAGCCCGTGCAGCCGGCGCCGATGAGGCGATGATTGCCTCCTGGATCGGTGCCTTGGGCCTGGGGATGGGGCTCTCCTGTATCGTCTTCTCCTGGTATTACCGGGCACCGATTATTACGGCATGGTCGACTCCCGGCGCCGCATTACTGGCGACCAGCCTCAGCGGTATTCCAATTGCCGAGGCCATCGGCGCATTTTTTTTCAGCGCTCTGCTGACCCTTATAGTGGGGGTTTCCGGAGCCTTCGAACGGGTGGCCAGACTGGTACCCGGCCCGATTGCCGGCGCCATGCTGGCGGGCATACTGCTGCAGTTCGGTCTAGGTACCTTCACCTCGCTGCAATCCCAACCCGTTTTGGTGGGCGCTATGGTAATAGCCTACCTTGTGGGGCGGCGCTGGATACCCCGCTACGCCATTATCCTGGTGCTCGTCTGTGGGCTGGCGGTCTGCTGGAAGCTGCAACTTTTCGCACCTGACCAGATTCACTGGCAAGCGCCAAAACCCATTTGGGTTACACCGGAATTCAGACTCTCAACCCTCATTAGTGTCGGCATCCCGTTATTTATCGTCACTATGACCTCTCAATATCTCCCTGGGGCGACAACCCTCGCCGCCAGTGGCTATCAGCGGGTGCCAGTTTCTCCTCTTATCAGCGGCACCGGATTAACCAACCTGCTGCTCACCCCCTTCGGCGGCTTTACTCTAACCCTGGCGTCGATTACCGGCGCAATATGTAGCGGGCCCGAAGCGCACCCCAACCCGGACAAGCGCTACACGGCCGGGATTGCCGCAGGTTTTTTCTATCTACTGGTAGGCTTGTCTGGCGCCACGGTAGTAGCATTATTCAGTAATTTCCCCAAGGCGCTGATCGCAGCACTGGCTGGCCTGGCTTTACTCGGGACACTCGGTAACTGCCTGGCGGGTGCCACCGCAGATACAGAAAGCCGGGAAGCGGCGGTGATCACCTTTCTTATCAGCGCTTCAGGCATCAGTTATTTGGGGATAGGTGCCGCTTTCTGGGGGCTGGTCGGCGGGCTGGGCTGTTATTGGTTTTTCAGGCGGAATAATAAATAAGGGCCCAATGAACCTTTACGAAAAAATCAAAGCGGATTTGCAGCGTGGGCGTTTCCCCGCCGGTCAAGCACTGAAGCAGGCGGAAGTGGCCGAACTCTATGAAGTCAGCCGTATCCCCGTGAGAGACGCCTTGCAGCGCCTCAAAAATGAAGGTTGGCTGGAGCCCCACGGCAAACGTGGTGTCGCCGTACCCCAGTTCGATCCGTTGGAGGTGGAGGACCTTTACCTGATGCGTATGCGCCTGGAACCTCTGTTACAAACCCTCGCGCAAAAAAACCTCACCAGTGAAACACTCGGCCGGGCACGGGATATTCTCGACACCATGGAGGGGAACCCCAGCCTCTCAGCCGAGCAGATCGGCGGTCTTAACTGGCAGTTTCACGCCTGTATCTACCTCGCCGCAAAGCGTCCCACCCTTTTCGCCACCGTGGAGCAGCTGCACAGGCAGTGTGAGCGCTATATCGGTTACCAATCCCGCAGCCTGCACTACCAGAGCACCAGCCAGAAAGAGCATTATGCGATTCTTGAGGCGCTACAACACAAGCGAGAAGAAGAAGCGGCAACCCTGCTAGCCGCACATATCGAGACCGCCGGCAAGAAACTGGTGGCCTTTTTTCACTCCGCTCAAAACAGCTCCTAAAGCGAGTTGAGGGAAATCACCGGCGGCGGCAATTTGATATGATGGCCGCCAATTGCGGTCGCGGGGTTGCTGCGACCCTATCGATAGCCGGAGTAATTCCCCATGAGTCAAAATCTCGGCCGCGGAGCCTACCCCAACACACGCTTGCGTCGCCTGCGCGCACAGGATTTTTCCCGCCGATTGGTGAGGGAAAACCAGCTTAGCTGCGACGACCTGATACTGCCACTGTTTGTCATTGAGGGCCGTAGCGAAACCCAGAAAGTGGCCTCTATGCCCGGTGTTGAGCGTCTCAGCGTGGACTTGCTAGCCAAAAAAGCGAAGTCCCTGCAACAGCTGGGTATTCCCGCTGTTGCGCTGTTCCCCGTGGTGGATCCCTCGGCGAAATCCGACTGCGCCAGCGCTGCCCACGACGCCAATGGCCTGGCCCAGCGCGCCGTGCGGGAATTGAAGAATGCGGTGCCGGAATTAGGGGTGATTACCGATGTGGCCCTGGACCCGTTCACCAGCCACGGCCAGGATGGTTTGATGGATCACAGCGGCTATATCGTCAACGATGAGACTGTGGAAGTACTGGTACAGCAGGCCCTTTCCCACGCCGCTGCGGGTGCCGATATGGTGGCGCCTTCCGACATGATGGACGGCCGTATCGGCGCTATTCGCGCGGCACTTGAGGGCGCCGGGCACAGCAATACCCTGATCATGTCCTATGCGGCCAAGTACGCCTCCGCCTACTACGGTCCTTTCCGCGATGCCGTGGGCTCCGCGGGTAACCTCAAGGGTGGCAATAAGGCCAGCTATCAGATGGACCCCGCCAACTCCGATGAAGCCCTACACGAGTGTGCTCTGGATCTTCAAGAAGGGGCCGATATGGTGATGGTGAAGCCCGGTATGCCCTATTTGGATATCGTGCGTCGGGTGAAAGAGGAGCTGAGGGTACCCACTTTTGCCTACCAGGTGAGCGGTGAATACGCCATGCACTGCGCCGCGTTCGAAAACGGCTGGCTACAGCGCGAGGCGGTGATTCTGGAATCCCTGTTGGCGTTCAAGCGCGCCGGCGCCGATGGAATCCTCACCTATTTTGCCGAGGAAGCCGCGCAGCTGCTGCAGGGCTAAGTCCTTGTAATTATTGCGCGGCTTACGCCGCGCTACTTATTCAGGGCCACTGGTCTTCCAGCGCCGGTCCCACCGGCTGGGCCTCTTCAACAGGAACACCTCGATATTCCACCTCAGCAGACTGGCTGCGGGGCAATTCGAGGGGCTCTAAAGAGGAGTCCTCGCCAAATTCCTCCGCATCATCACCGCGCAACTGTTCCCGCAGTTGATTACGGCGCTCACTCTCATGTTGTTGCCGCTCTATGTCATTGCCCCAGCCAGGGGTCATCTGCTCCCGCGGTGCCGCCTCTGAACGCTCATTGCCAAACAGATTGCGGAACCAACGCCAGCGGTCCTGCCCCCGACACTCTGGTGCCGGTTGCAAGTGGGTTTCATAGGAGAAAGGTATCTCGTAGCCACCTCGGCAATAATCCGGGTCCATAAACTGTCCGCGAGCATTCACCTCTTTGAACTCGATCCCCCGTGGTGCCTCCACAGGACCGTGCTGATGGGGCAGCTTGCGCATGATTTCGGTCCAGATCGGCAGGGCTCCGGTGGAACCGGTCAAACGGGTACGCTCGTTATCATCGCGTCCGAGCCATACCACCGCGGTAACCTCTGGGGAAAATCCGGCAAACCAGCTGTCGCGGTTATTGTTGGTGGTACCGGTCTTACCGGCAAAGGGCACGCTGCTGGGCAATCGCTTGGCAGACCTGCGTCCGGTACCCTCGCGCATAGCCTGCTCGAGGCCCCAACGCAACAGGTAAGCAGGCACTGGGTCGACGCCGCGATTCGTGCGCGGGCGGAAATGCTGAACCCGACCACCCTGAGCATCGGATACCGCTAGCAGGGTGCGGGGTTGCACCGTCTCGCCATTATTGGCGATGGTCTGGTACATACCCGCCACCTCTAATGGTGTCATTTCCACCGCGCCCAGCAACATTGCCGGTACATGAGGCAGGCTGGTATCCACACCCAGGCGCCGGATAGTCTGGCGTACATTCTGCAGTCCCAAATCGAGACCCAGGTGAGCGGTAGCCAGGTTATAAGACTTGGCCAGCGCTACATAGAGAGGCACTTGACCGTGGGCGAGCTTATCGAAGTTTTGCGGCATCCATACATCGCCATCGGCCTCCTCGATACGCACCGGTGCATCGTCGATTAGGGTGGCCAAGTTGTATTCTTCGGGACGCTCCAGAGCGGTTAGGAAGACCGCCGGCTTGATCAGAGAACCCACCTGGCGGCGTGCCTCCAGAGCCCGATTGAATCCGGGATAATCCGGGTCGCGATCTCCCACCATTGCGAGTACATTGCCCGTGCGGTTATCCAATAGCACCGTGGCAGCCTGCAGAGTATTCGCCTTAATCTTGCGGTCTTTCTCCAGCTTCTGCACGCCTCCACTCACGGACTCTTCCGCGAGTTTCTGCACCGAGGGCGCCAGGGTTGTATAGACCCGCAACCCGGTTGTGCGAAGCTCCTCGTAGGAATAATAGGGCCGCAATTCGGAGAGCAACCGCTCGGTGAAGGCCGGATAGGGATTCTGAGCGGTCACACCACCTTTCACTACACCCAGTGGTTTGGCGGAGTAGTGTTCGAATTCAGCCTGGGTAATCAGGCCCTGCTCACGCATCAAATCCAGCACCGTGTTGCGACGCTTCAGTGCACGCTGTGGGTGGCGCCAGGGGTTGTAGTAGGAGGCACCCTTCGCCAGTCCCACTAGCAGGGCGACCTGGTGAGGCTCCAGCGTATCCAGCGGCTGCTGGAAATAGAATTCCGACGCCAGGCCAAAGCCATAGATACCCCGGGCGCCCTGTTGACCCAGCCACACCTCGTTGATGTACTCCTGCAGGATGTAGGCCTTGTCGTAGTGAATCTCCATCAAAACGGCCATCAAGGCCTCATTGATTTTGCGCTGCAGGCTTGGTTTGTGGTCGAAAAAGATGTTCTTAACCAGCTGCTGGGTGATGGTTGATCCCCCCTGCACCAGGCGCCCTGCCTTGATATTGGCCACCATCGCCCGGGCGATACCCCGCGGGGAGATTCCGAAGTGATTGAGAAAGTCCTGGTCTTCCACCGCGATCAGGGTGTTTGCTACCAGTGGTGGGATATCCGTAAAGCGAACCGGGTTGCGATCGTCTCCGCCGCCCAGCAGTGAGCCGATATTGGCGGCGTCCAAGCGAAACTCGGAGATGCGCTGTCCATCTTCATCGCGCAGGTTATCAATTTCATCGTTGCGCAAGCGGAAGGTCGCCATAGCCGCCGGCTCACGGCCATCGGCGTGGATAAAGTCCCTGCGCCAGACCCGATAGCTCATACCCTCCTGTGTCCAGGAACCGGGCTCGGTCAGCGTCTTTTGCTTGCGGTAATTGAGGGCGGCAAACTCACTCTCCAGCTCATCCGGGTGCATCGCCATGCCTTCGCGCAATACCAGGGGGCGCGCAAAAACCCGTGCCGGCAGCTGGTACTGGCGGCTGTCGAGACGCTGGCGCAGCTGTACGTCGAGGTAAGCCATATACCCGGCCAGGGCGAGCGCGCCCACCAGGGCCAGCAAAAACAGGAATTTGAGCCAGCGGTAGCGTCTTTTCGGTTTTGACGCTTTACTGCGCCGGCGTTTCGTCGATGCCATATAAGAGTTATCCAGCTGCCATCTCGGTACATCTTTCGATAGCAGAGAGTGCCCTGAGCCTCGCCGCTATCTCAGGCAGGACACCAGCAGGTGGCAGCTCCGCTGGTATCTTGCCGCAGGCACCTGAACTGGCGCCATGGGGGAACATCCGTGAACCGCCAAAATCCCGGGCTGTGCGTCCCGGAGGTCATCTTACAGGCACATTAAACACCTGTTCGTGGATTGACCGCAGTTGCCTCCCATAAGTTCATATTGAGGCATATGACGCCTTTATAAACGCTGGCCGCTTTAAGTCAAACCCACCACCTTGCACTTGCTGCAATCACGGCCATAATGCGGCGGAAATCTATACAAATCGCCCGAAAAGGATGGACATGCAGCAATATGATCTCTACGGCATCGGCGCCGCCCTGTTGGACACGGAAATCGAGGTATCCGACAAGGATCTCAAAGCTCTCGGTGTTGAAAAGGGCATTATGACCCTGGTGGACGATGCCCGGCAGAAACAGCTGGTAGACGACCTTCGGGACCATATGGTTACCGCCAAGCGCGCCTGCGGCGGCTCCGGAGCCAATACTGTGATCGCCGCCAGCTATTTTGGCCTGCGCACTTTCTATTCCTGCAAGGTTGCCGCCGACGATAACGGGGATTTTTACCGCAATAACCTCAGCGCCGCTGGTGTCGACTACCCAACCACTCTGCAGCAGGCAGATGGCGGCACTACTGGAAAGTGCCTAGTACTGATTACCCCTGATGCCGAGCGCAGCATGAATACCTACCTGGGGATCAGTGAGCAGCTCTCGGTAGCCGAGCTGGACGACGAAGCACTAAAGTCCTCCCAGTGGGCCTATATCGAGGGTTACCTAGTTTCTTCCGAGACTGGGCGTCGAGCCGCAATCGCCCTGCGTGAACAGGCACAGCAAGCCGGTGTGAAAACTGCCTTGAGCCTGTCCGACCCGGCCATGGTGCAATTCTTTGGCGAAGGCCTGCGGGAAATGATTGGCGGCGGCGTGGATATGCTGTTCTGTAACCGCGACGAGGCCCTGGGCTTTACCGGCACCGACTCACTGGATGCCGCGGCGGAAGCTCTGAGCGATTACTGCCGCAGTTTTGCCATTACTCTGGGCGCCGATGGCGCGCTGCTGTGGGATGGCGCCAAGCAATACAAAGTAGCCAGTCCAGAGGTACGCGCAATAGACACCAACGGTGCCGGTGATATGTTTGCGGGCGCGTTTTTGTATGCGATCAACCGGGAAATGGGCTTTGTTGAAGCCGGTGAACTGGCTTGCCGTGCTGCAGCTCAAGTCGTCAGCCAATACGGCCCACGTCTGCAGGCGGAGCAACACTCAGAGTTGTTGGCGGCGGTTATCTAAAGCCACCAACAGAAACAAAGAGCGGCCTTTACTGGCCGCTCAACCTCAAAACCCCTGGGGCTCGCCGATATCGGGCAATCCCGAGGCGGCGGCAATACCAAAACCCTGAGCGTAATCCACCCCCATTCGGCAGAGTTTATCCATTAATTCAGGGCTCTCGACATACTCTGCGATAGTGCTGATACCCATGCGCTTGGCCAAGTGGTCAATGGTACTGACCATCGCGCTGTCGATCTCATCTTCGAGCATGTTGCGCACAAAACTCCCATCGATCTTGAGGAAGTCCACCGGCAGCTGGCGCAGATAGGCCAGGGAAGATACCCCGCGGCCGAAGTCGTCCAGGGCAAAACTGCAGCCAGCGGCACGCAGCTTGTGGATAAAAATCAGTGCCCTCTCCAGATTGTTGATAGCACTGGTCTCGGTGATCTCAAACTGCACCCTTGAGGGAGTCACCCCCTCCTCGCTCATCGCTTCCAGCACAAAGTCTGCAAAGGTGTCATCGCCGAGGCTGATGCCAGAAATATTAATGGCATAGCTTGCCGTATCGATGCCAATCAATTGCTCCTGGGCCATGTAGTGGAACACGCGGCGAATAACCCAGCGGTCCACCTCCTCAATCAGGCCGTAGCGCTCCGCCGCCGGCAGGAAAAGCCCCGGGGAAATCACACCGCCATCGCGCCCGCGCATACGCACCAAAATTTCATAATGGTGAAGCTCACGCTCACCTTTCAAGGAAACCACCGGCTGCCGATAGAGCATCAGGCGATCCTCCCGCAAGGCCGCGTGAATTTCCGCAACCCAAGTAGACTCACGGCGCTTTTCCAGCACCTTGCGCGAATCCCCAAACAGCTTGACCCGGTTGCGCCCCTGATCCCTGGCGGAACAGCAGGCATCATTGGCGGTCGCCAACAATTGGCTGGCACTGGGGGTGAAGCGGTCTACGCCCACTACTCCGATCGAGACCGCCACACGGCTGTCACTTCCCTGCCAATGGAAGCTGAAATCCTGTACAGATTCACGCAGGCGCGCCACCACGCGCCCACCCTCTTCCAGAGTGCAGTCCCGCAACAGGATGGCGAATTCATCGCTGCCCACTCGCGCAAACAAATCGGCCTTCGACAACCCCCGTTGCAGCAGGGATACCAACTGCACCAGCAACTGGTCACCGGCGACAAATCCCAAGGTGTCGTTGATCACTTTGAATTGGTAGACATCCAAATAAAGGAGCACATGGTGTTGGCGTTTATCGACGCATTGAGAGAGAAGCTTTTGTAGCTCACTCTCGAAATACTGTCGATTGGGCAGACGGGTTAGCGCGTCGTGGCTGGTCTGCCAGCTAAGGCGGGTAGACACCCGTCGGGCAGCGGACGTATCCCTCAAAACCAACACATAGTTTTTCAGTGTGCCCGCATCCCACAGAGCCATCACCTGTACAGAGACCTCAAGCGGTGGGCGGTTATCGCCAGATCGCCAGATATAGGCACGGATCTCTCGTACGCTGGGCACTTCGTGATAGGGGGTATCGGGTATCAGTGCGCTTAACGGCTCCCCGTGACTGTCGCAGAGCCGCAGGCCCTCGTTAACCGGCTGGCCGGGCAAGAGCCCAACCAGGTCCCCGCTCATTTCACTCACCAGCGGGTTGGCATACTGAACAATACCGCGGGGATCGGTGACAATCACTCCGTCAGCAATTTCCCCCAGTGCCGCCTCCGCAGCCTGCAGGCTAATCTGCTCACAGGGTTTGAGTTGAGCCTCCAGCTCCCCTAGCTGGCCGAGGTATTGCGCAGATTGAGGGTCAAACAAGGACACAGCCGCACTCCTTGCGGGAACCGAAACGCACCATAGAAAAGATCGCAAATACAGCCGGTAATGGAGCGTGGTTGCAAAATGTGGGCAAACGTAACGCTAACATCGCCCAAAATCGCCGATTTTATTCAATTATCCAATCCCCAGCCGACCTCTGTCTTGCAGGCCTTTAAATTGCACACTCAGAGATTTGCGCGCAAGAATTTTTTCAGCTTTTCATCTTCAAACACTCGTTGCATGGTCGCGCTCAGCAGACCATTTACCCGGCTTTCCACCTCTTCTCGGCTGGGTTTGATCAGGTTGCGGTCTTTACCCGAGGTGCTATAAGTCCCGAAATAGGTAGCATGGCCTGCCTTAACCTCCAGGTGAATTTCGGCAGAAGTATCAATCTGGGTGGTATAGACGGTGTTAGGGCTGTTGTAAGTCAGCTTCACTAATTTTGCCGTCACCTGCACCTCAGGAGCAGAGTCAGTGATACGGAAAGACCAGTTGGCGAAGCCCTCACTCAAGCCGGCGGCAATGGCTCTGCCCGCATCGTTGGCGATACTTACCTGAGAGGTATCCGCATAGACACCGCCGAGGGAGCCCAGACCGCCACCGGGCAGTTCATTGATCCCGCGAACATTGAGACTGTGCCCCGCACCAATCGATTCGGGAGCTACCTGAACCTGAGGGTGCAGACGAATTTGTAGTGGACTGTGAGCACATCCAGCCAAGACCAGGGCCCCCACCAATAACAACAATTTCTTCATTTTTCTTTCCTTTACTTCAACAAAAACTAGTTACCCTGCACTGCCATGATGGCGGTGGTGATCTTTTTCAAGCGTCTTCTGCCCCATAATGGGCACTAGGACCTCTAAACTGCTTCCGTCGGCAAAGAGCAGGCGCAGCGGCAGTGATTCTCCCGCCCTGAGTCGTACACCATGAATCATCAGGTGTACGCCTCCTGGTACCATCTGTAATTTCTCGCCAGCAGCGATCGCCAGTTTCTCCAGAGGGCGCATACGGCTGACACCCTGCTTTCGTTCAGTGGTATGTAAATTCGCAGAGCCCTTTGCATCTCCAGACAGCTCTATGGCAGTCAAATGCAGCAAGTACTCTCCGGTATTGTGGAGGGACAGATAGGCCGCGCTCATCGGCGCCCCCGGCGGCGTCTCGCGGGCATAGCCCTCAACCAGAAGGGGGTTAGTGAGGGCGGAAACCCCCACCGTGTAAAAAAGGCTGCTTATTAGCAGTCCCCATGCAAAAAAAACCGTCTTTCTCACTGATCCCCTCCACTGGGCTGAATAAGAAGTAAACGCGCGGGACTGCCGATCTTAATATCTCCCCGCACCCGATAGCCGGGCACCGCCTCGCGCAGCTGTTGGTAAACCCAGCGGCCCTCGGCATCATCCCCGGCGACGATAATGACACGCAGCTGCTCACTGCGGATGCGTTGGGCCACTTGGCGCAGCTGTGCAATGAGTTTTTCGGACCTGGCTCTAAGCTCCGCTTGTGGCAGGCCGATAGCCTCCCCTTGGGGCAAATCCAGTTTTGCGCGACCGCGCTCTCGGGCCAGTTGACTGCGCACCTCGGCGACCAAGGGGTTACCCGGAGCCAGCATCTCTGCGCGCCGCAACAAGCTCGCCACTTCCGCAAAAGCCCGTCTGCGCAGCGCCTCCCGCGCCTGCTCCACATAGGTGACCACAATCGTCTGGATTCCGGTCTGGGCGCGGCGGTTGCCGGGGTCCAACTGTTGCACATTCAGGTAATAGTCATAAGCGCTGGCACCGGCGGGTTGGGTCAGATGGCCCTTGCGCAAGGCCTGTTCGGCGCGCTTTAAGAAATACGCCACATTGTTGCGGCGCACCTCCTCGGTCGAAGGCTTGGCCTTTTGTGGCGGTGGACTGGGCGGAGGGGGAAGCGGCTTGTTTGAAGCACAGGCACCGAGTAACACAGCCATCAATAGATAGATAGCAAAGCTGTGAAGGCGTTCTAATGACGGCAAAGCAATCCCCCGTTGTTGTTTTTTTGTACCACTGGCGTCGCTATACTGCTGACGCGACTGAACCCCCGTCCGGCGCTGCAGTCAGAACCATGCGCCCGACTATAATGAATTTTTTCATCTATGGCTGTGATGACCAGAAGTTTCAGAAATAATTTCCTCGCTCTGCTGGCAATCTTGTTATGCCTGCCTGCGATCAATGCATCTGCTCAGGCCGGGAGTAACCCTTTTGCTTCCTCTTCCATCGGCCAGCAGGAGAACACCTTTCTGCCTGTCGACGAGGCCTACCGGCAGGACCTGCTACTGAGCGGCGAACAGCTCAGCGCTCTGTTTGAAATCGCCCCAGAGTACTATCTCTACCGCGACAAACTTGCCCTGTATCGTATCGAAAACGGACAAAAAACCGCGATCCCCCTAGATCTACCCAGCGGTAAAGTTATCTGGGATGACTACTTCGAAAAGGAGACCGAGGTCTATCGCGGCCAGCTGGAATTCCCCATTGTCGTCACGGGCAGCCCCCAAAACCTGCAACTGGAGTTGCACTACCAGGGCTGTGCCGACGCGGGGCTCTGCTATCCGCCACAGGTTCGTCACTACCGTATAGATATCGCCTCAGGCAGCATCCAACCTGTTGACGGGGGCTTCCAGAACACAGCCTTGGGGTCAGGCGGCACCTCATCGAATGCCTCGATGGGCGAGTCTGGCAGCGCTATTACATTACCTTTGGCCCTGCTCTTTGCCTTTGCCGGTGGCCTACTGCTCAACCTGATGCCCTGTGTCTTCCCGGTACTCTCAATTAAGTTACTGGCGGTGAGCCAGGCGGCGCAAAACGCCAGCCAGCGCCATCACCACGGCTGGGCCTACGCCGCCGGCGTGGTACTGAGCTTTGTCGCCATTGCCGCAACCATGCTGGCCCTGCGGGCCGGGGGCGAAGCGATTGGCTGGGGATTCCAGCTACAGTCCCCCTGGCTGGTGGCAGCTTTAGCCTACCTGTTCTTTATCATGGGGCTCAGCCTGTCCGGTGTCACAGAGATTGGCAGCAGCCTGATGGGCATTGGCAGTAACTTGAGCAACAGCCAAGGACTGCGTGGCTCCTTCACCTCCGGTGCCCTGGCCACTCTGGTAGCCAGCCCCTGTACCGCCCCCTTGATGGGCTCGGCACTGGGTTTTGCAGTAACACAATCCGCTGCCGTAGCACTCAGCGTATTCGCCGCTCTTGGTGCCGGCATGGCCGCGCCCTTTCTACTTCTCACCTATATCCCCGCGCTGGCGGACAAACTGCCACGCCCAGGCCCCTGGATGGACCGGCTGAAACAACTGCTGGCCTTCCCCATGTACCTGACCGCAGTCTGGCTGCTTTGGGTATTGGGGCGCCAGACAGGGGGCGACGGTGTCACCCTAGTGCTCAGCGGCGCTGTCGCTATCGCCTTTGCCCTGTGGCTCTGGCCGAGCCCCCAGTGGCACTGGCTGCGGGGCTCGTTGGCGGTTGTCGCCCTGAGTTTTGCGCTGATGTTGCTGCCGCGCCTCAGTACCGCCCCCCAGGCACAACAGCAGACCAGCGACTACTGGCAACCCTACTCAGCCGAACGCTTGGAGGCGGCGCGTAGGGAAGGGCGTCCGATACTGACAAATATGACAGCCGCCTGGTGTATTACCTGTCTGGCTAATGAAAAGGTGGTGCTGTCGAGCGATGCGGTGAGCCAGGCTATCGAGAAACTGGGTGTAGTGGCCCTGAAAGGAGACTGGACGAACCAGGACCCACATATCAGCGAACTCCTGGCGAAGTACGGTCGCACCAGTGTACCGCTCTACCTGCTCTATCCCGCCAATGGCGGCGAGGCCAAAATTCTGCCGCAAATCCTCTCCCGCGAGGAGCTTTTGATGGAGCTTGAGGCCGCCGCCGGCAGCCGGCTCCGCACAACCTCTATTCCGTAAAAAGAAACTTCCGCCTTTGTAGCCAATTGCAGGGGTAAAAAAGCCACAGCACGGATATTTTGCGCTAATTTTTGGCCAAATATCGCCGAACTGCCGCTAACTTCGATAAACTGCCCAACAGGCATGGACAGGGAGTCACTTTTGCGGCACACTCGCCTAAAGCACTCGGGCAAATACGCCAAATACGCCAAAAATTCGAGTTTGCCCGCAAGATAGCCAACTTTAGACCAATTTTTTGGGTTTTTCGGCAACTTTCCCTAGGGCGCACTATGGCTAAAATTCTTCTCCTGCACGGCCCCAATCTCAATTTGCTCGGCAGCCGTGAGCCACATATCTACGGTGCCACCACGCTCGCGGAAATTAATCTGGCCGCCGAGCGCCAGTGTGAGGACGCCGGACACCAATTGGAAACCCTGCAGAGCAACAGCGAATCCGCCCTGGTGGAGCGCATCCATTTGGCCGCCAATACCGGCGTGGACTTTATCGTGATCAATCCCGCTGCCTATACCCATACCAGCGTGGCGCTGCGGGATGCCTTGGCGGGTGTCGCAATACCGTTTATCGAGCTGCACCTTTCCAACCCCCATGCCCGAGAGGCATTTAGGCACCATTCCTATCTATCCGACTTGGCCCGCGGTGTGGTGGGTGGCTTCGGCCCACACAGCTACACCCTGGCACTTCAGGCGGCCATACACCAACTGGCTATGGCGCCTCAAAATCAATGAATCAAACCTGCGAGTGAAAGAACTATGGATATCCGCAAAATTAAAAAACTGATTGAGCTGCTCGAAGAATCGGATATCGGCGAGCTGGAAATTAAAGAGGGTGAAGAGTCTGTACGCATCAGCCGCGGCGTCAGCGGCGCAGCGCAGCCAGTCGCTCCGGTTTATGGCGCCCCTTACGGCGCCCCAATGGCGCCGGCGCCGGCTCCAATAGCGCCAGCGCCAGCCCAAAGTGCGGCCCCGGCGGTAGAGGAAAAAGAAACCAAACCGACGATCAGCGGCCACGCGGTGAAGTCGCCAATGGTGGGTACTTTCTATGCGGCGCCCAGCCCCGGTGCCGAGCCCTTCGTCAAAGTGGGCCAGCAGGTTAAGGTCGGCGATGTCGTGTGCATCGTTGAGGCGATGAAAATGATGAACCAGATTGAGGCCGACAAGGCCGGCACTGTCGAGTCCATCCTGCTCGAAGACGGCCAGCCGGTAGAGTTCGATCAACCGCTCGTGACCATTGTCTGAGCGGGGTAAGTCACTATGTTCGACAAAATCCTGATCGCCAACCGCGGCGAAATCGCCCTGCGGATCTTGCGCGCCTGCAAAGAGATGGGTATCGCCACAGTTGCGGTGCACTCTTTAGTGGATCGCAACCTGAAGCATGTACGCCTGGCCGATGAGTCTGTCTGTATTGGCCCCAACCCCTCTTCGCAGAGCTACCTGAATATTCCGGCCCTGATTTCTGCCATGGAAATCACCGACGCGGTGGCCGTACACCCCGGCTACGGTTTCCTCGCAGAAAACGCCGACTTCGCCGAACAGGTACAAAAGAGCGGCTTTACCTTTATCGGCCCGGACCCGGATGTAATCCGCCTGATGGGTGACAAAGTATCCGCCATTGCAGCAATGAAAAAGGCCGGAGTCCCCACTGTGCCGGGTTCCGATGGTCCCCTGCCCGACAACAGCGAGCGCTGCCTGGAGATCGGTGAGAAAGTCGGCTACCCGGTGATTATCAAGGCCGCCGCCGGCGGTGGTGGCCGCGGTATGCGCGTGGTGGAGCGCGCCGAAGACCTGATCAACGCGATCTCCGTGACCAAATCCGAGGCCCAGGCCGCCTTCGGTGACGGCACCGTGTACCTGGAGAAGTTTCTCCAGAACCCGCGCCACGTTGAAATCCAGGTAATGTCCGACGGACAAGGGAATGCTATCCATCTTGGAGATCGCGACTGCTCCCTGCAGCGCCGCCACCAGAAGGTACTTGAGGAAGCGCCCGCTCCCGGCATCCCCGACGAGGTGCGCCGTCAAGTGCACGACTCCTGCGTACAAGCTTGTATTGATATCGGCTACCGCGGCGCCGGCACTTTTGAATTTCTCTATGAGGATGAGCGCTTCTACTTCATCGAGATGAACACCCGTATTCAGGTGGAGCATCCTGTAACCGAAATGGTGACAGGCGTAGATCTGATCAAGGAGCAGATTCGCGTCTGTGCCGGCGAGAAGCTCTCCCTCAAGCAGGAAGACATTGTTATTCGCGGGCACGCCTTCGAGTGCCGTATCAACGCGGAAGATCCTCAGACTTTCTTCCCCAGCCCCGGCAAGGTTAACAATTTCCATATGCCCGGCGGCCTGGGTGTGCGCGTGGATTCGCACCTCTACTCCGGCTATACGGTTCCCCCCAACTACGACTCAATGATCGCCAAGCTGATCACCCACGCCGAAGACCGCGAGACCGCCCTGGCGCGTATGCGCGTGGCCCTGTCCGAGCTGGTTGTAGATGGTATCAAGACCAATATTCCCCTTCAGGAAGAACTGGTCCGCGATGAAGCCTTCGCCAAAGGTGGGGTCAATATTCACTATCTGGAGAAGAAGCTGGGGCTCTAGTCCTCGCAAGCCAGGGCAAAGTTGGAGAGAATTGCGTTCACAATACGATGACACCGGGCGCCAGGGATGGCGGCGGACATCGCATCAACAGGGTGGCCCTACCACCTGAATAGCAGTTACTCACCACGGAATTCCTATGCCCTGGCTACAACTCCGCGTCGACACCGATCGTGCCCATGCGGAAAAAATCGAAAACGCCCTGCTTTTTGCCGGCGCCGTATCCGTAACCCTGCAGGACAACGCAGACCAACCCATTCTCGAACCCGGACTCGGCGAAGTCCCCCTGTGGGATCAAACGCGGGTGACCGGCTTGTTCGATGCCGAAATCGATACAGGCGTCACCGAGGCCAAAGCCGCCTCTTTCTTATGCGAACTCCTTCCCAATGCCCGCTGGGACCAGCTCGAAGATAAAGACTGGGAGCGCGAGTGGATGTCGCACTATAAGCCCATTCAATGTGGCGACAACTTGTGGATCTGCCCAAGCTGGTGCGAACCGCCCCAGCCGCAAGCAGTCAACCTGCTGCTGGACCCCGGACTCGCTTTCGGCACAGGCACTCACCCTACAACCTTCCTGTGCCTGCGCTGGTTGGCGCAAGAACCCTTGCAGGGCAAGAGCGCCATCGACTTCGGCTGTGGCTCCGGTATCCTCGGTATCGGTGCTTTATTGCTCGGCGCCGAACGCGCCATGGGTACCGATATCGATCCTCAAGCTCTGATCGCCAGTCGTGACAACGCCGTGCGCAACGGCATAGATCCACAGCGCTTCCCGGTTTATTTACCGGAACAGATGCCGCAGGAAAGTGCCGATATCATGCTTGCCAACATTCTTGCCGGCCCACTGGTAGAGCTCTCCACGCAGTTGATCGCTCTGACCAAGATCGGCGGCCGCATCTGCCTGTCGGGCATCCTCGCCTCCCAGGCAGAACAGGTAAAAAGCGCCTACGCAGAGAGTATCGACTTCGATGAGGATGCCGAGCACGAGGGCTGGGTACGCTTGAGCGGCACTCGGATTCGCTAAATACGCCAGCCAGTACTACGCGGGGACCGGACAGACTGATAAACTTGAGCGCAAAATAAACTGCGCCATAGTCGAATGTCTCAACTGGTAACCCGCTGCCCCCACTGCAGCACCTCATTCCATATCAACGACCAGCAGCTTCGCGCCGCCCGCGGTGCGGTGCGCTGCGGCTCCTGCCTGCAGGTTTTCCGCGCGGATGAGAACATCGTCTTCAACGACAATGGCCCCGACACACGCAGTGATCTGGAAACGCTACTGGAAGACGATGACTTCCTGATTCACGATGATATCGAACTGGAAGATGATGATCCGGCAGAGGAGGCGGCTGCCACCAATCCCACCGAAAAGCACTCTCCCAGTAACACTGCGGACCGAGAATCCGAGGAGGACATCTCCCACGAAACTCCAGCAGCCAATTCAGAGAACCTTATTGGTGATGCATTTGGCGATAATGAGTGGCAGGAACTGCAGGAAGAGCAGCTCGAGGACGATCCCGAGGAAGAACTGGAATCGGTACTAAAACCAGACTGGGACGATACTCCTGATTTCGAGTGCAGTGCTACAAGCGCCGATGAGAAATCCCTCAGCCCCACTGCTGAGAGCGATAACTTCGGCGACCTTGAGCCCTGGGAGCGCCCCTTAGAGTCGCAGGCTCCCACAACAGAGTCCTACGAGCCTGAACCCGCACTCAAGACGCCCTCTGCCTCTGAAGAAATACTCTCTGCACCATTGACGGAAGCCGGCAATGGACGCAAAGAGCCCTACTTTGCCACCGGAGCCGACAGCGCCCCAGAACCGCAGGCGGAGCCCGTTCGCGAACAGCTAATCTCCGCTATTCAGCCTGCCCCGGTGGAAATGACTTGGGGTGCGGCATCATCGAAGAGAGCGGTGAATCCCTGGCTGTGGCGGCTACTCCTTCCCTTTTTAACGCTCTTGCTGTTATTCCAGTTGGCTTACTTTCAGTTTGACCGGCTTAGCAAGCAGCAGCCCTGGCGCGATATCTACGCTTCTGTCTGTCCGCTGCTCGGCTGTGCCCTGCCCCCACTGCGGGATCCCAATGCAATCCAGGCCTCCAACCTGATGGTGCGCAGCCATCCACAATTGGAAGGCGCACTGGTAGTGGACGCCGTGTTACTGAACTCAGCTCCCTACCCCCAACCTTTCCCCAACCTGCTGCTAAATTTCAGCGACTTGAAAAACAAGGCGGTGGCGAGTCGCCGCTTTACTCCCGAAGAGTATTTGCAGGGTGAGCTGGCTGGGCGCAAGCAGATGCCCCAGGGCAGCCCCATTCACATCGCCATTGAGGTGGTTGACCCAGGGGCCGAGGCGGTGAACTACGAGATGAAAATCGCCCCATAGGAAAATGATTGGCGCCATGATAGCCGGCGCCTTGGCGGACAAAGCCACCAAAATTGACCACTCAGCGAGCTAAACGCACAGGGATCGATCAATTTGCCCGCTTTTTCGCTTTGCCATCTCCGGGCCAGTCGTTATCATAGGCGGCCTTTTTGCCAGGGCACAGATCGCCCTTCCAAAGCCCAAACGGAGTTACCGTGTCTATTGCTATAGGCCCCTACATTATCGACAACCCGGTAATCTTGGCGCCTATGGCCGGAGTTACTGATCGCCCCTTCCGCCAATTGTGTCGCCAACTCGGCGCCGGCCTGGTGGTATCGGAAATGGTGACCTCTGACACGCGTCTGTGGAATAGCCGCAAGTCGCGCTTGCGCCTGGACCACGGTGGTGAAGCAGCTCCCATATCGGTGCAAATCGCTGGTGGTGATCCCGAGATGATGGCCCAGGCCGCTCGGGAAAATGTGCGTCGCGGCGCGCAAATCATCGATATCAATATGGGCTGCCCGGCAAAAAAAGTGTGTAAAAAAGCGGCGGGCTCCGCCCTGCTGCGGGATGAAAAACTGGTTGCGGATATATTGCAGGCCGTGGTCCAGTCTGTCTCTGTCCCGGTGACGCTCAAGATCCGCACCGGCTGGTGTACGGATTCCCGCAATGGTGTCACCGTAGCCCAAATGGCTGAGGATGCCGGCATCGCCGCTCTGGCGGTTCACGGTCGTACTCGCGCCTGCGGCTACCACGGACAGGCTGAATTCGATACCATTGCCGAAATTGTATCCAGGGTAGGAATCCCGGTTTTTGCCAACGGCGACATCACCAGTGCCGAGAGAGCCCGCGAGGTGCTCGATTACACTGGCGCGGCGGCGGTCATGATCGGCCGCGCCGCACAGGGACGACCTTGGATTTTTCGGGAGATAGCCCACTACCTCGCCACTGGCGAGCGGCTGCCCGAACCAACATTGGACGAAGTAAGAAAAATACTGCTCACCCACTTGGGTGAACTGCACCGATTCTACGGTGAGGTGATGGGGGTCCGTATCGCCCGCAAGCATGTGGGTTGGTACTTGAAGACACTCGCGGACAGCGAGTCCTTCCGCAAGACCTTTTTCCAGATAGAGAGCGCAGAAGTACAACATGCCAGCGTTCACGCGTGGTTTGAACGCCGAATAACGAGAGGGGCACAAGCGGCATGAATAACGAAGTATTGATTCCGGATACTGGCAGCGAAGAAGTATCCTCCAGGGGGCAAACGCAGCTGGCTCAGCCGCAGCAGCAGTCCCTGCGCGATGCGGTCGAGCACGCAATGGAGAACTATTTCCGCCACCTGGATGGCCAGATGGTTACCGATGTCTACGACATGGTGCTGTCAGAGATCGAAGCGCCCATGCTCGAAGTGGTGATGAAATACACCCGCCACAACCAGACACGCGCCGCGCAACTGCTGGGGCTCAACCGCGGCACCCTGCGCAAGAAGCTGAAGCGCTACGGCCTGCTGTAAGCTTCCCACCATGCGAATTTTTGAAGGGGGATGAGGTTACTCATCCCCCTTCGCTATTTTCCCGGCGGCAGTTTTCGCCACAGCAGCGCAAACTCCGCTACAACCACTGACAACCCTATCCCAAAACCAGTTGGACCAAGTGCAATGACAGACCAGGTTGCAATCCGCCGCGCTCTGATTAGTGTCTCTGACAAGAGTGGCATCGTAGAGTTCGCCCAACAGCTCTCCGCAATGGGCGTAGAAATCCTCTCCACCGGCGGCACCCACCGCCAACTCAAAGAAGCAGGAATCCCCGTCGTAGAGGTCTCCGACTACACCGGCTTCCCCGAGATGATGGATGGCCGCGTTAAGACGCTGCACCCGAAAGTGCACGGCGGTATTCTGGGACGCCGTGGCACCGATGACGCCATTATGGGTGAGCACGGTATCACTCCGATCGATATGGTTGTGGTCAACCTCTACCCCTTCGCACAAACTGTTGCCAAGCCTGACTGCTCTCTCGAGGACGCCATCGAGAATATCGATATCGGCGGCCCCACCATGGTTCGCGCCGCGGCCAAGAACCACAAAGATGTCACCATCGTGGTCAATGCCAGCGATTACGACAGCATTATCGAAGAGATGAAAGCCAGCGACGGCGCCCTGAGCCATGCCAGCCGCTTTGACCTGGCAGTAAAAGCCTTCGAACACACAGCGGGCTATGACGGCGCTATCGCCAACTACCTGGGCGCCATTAAGGGCGAAGAAAAGCAGCTGTTCCCGTGCACCTACAACAGCCAATTTATCAAGAAGCTGGATCTGCGCTACGGCGAGAATCCGCACCAAAAATCCGCTTTCTACACCGAGGCCAACCCGGCCGAGGCCAGTATCTCCACTGCCACTCAGCTGCAAGGCAAAGAGCTGTCCTACAACAATATTGCCGATACTGACGCGGCACTGGAATGTGTGAAAGCTTTTGACGAGCCCGCCTGTGTGATCGTTAAGCACGCCAACCCCTGTGGCGTGGCAATTGGTGAGAGCATCGGCAAGGCCTATGACCTGGCCTTCGCCACCGACAGCGAGTCCGCCTTTGGCGGCATCATCGCCTTCAACCGCGAACTGGATGGCGCCACTGCCCGCGCTATCGTCGAACGCCAGTTCGTTGAAGTGATCATCGCCCCGTCTGTCTCCGAAGAAGCCAAGCAGGCAGTGGCCGAAAAGAAAAATGTGCGTTTGCTGGTTTGCGGCCAATGGAGTGCGGAACGCACCCCAGCACTGGATTACAAGCGCGTTAATGGCGGTCTGCTGGTTCAGGATCGTGATGACGGTATTGTCACCGCCGCCGACTTGAAAGTGGTCTCCAAGCGTCAGCCCACTGAAGAGGAGATCCGCGATCTGCTGTTCACTTGGAAAGTGGCCAAGTTTGTGAAATCCAACGCCATCGTATACGGAAAAGATGGCCGCACTGTCGGCGTTGGCGCAGGCCAGATGAGCCGCGTTAACTCCGCGCGTATCGCCGCGATCAAGGCTGAGCACGCCGGCCTCGCCGTTGAGGGATCCGTGATGGCCTCCGACGCCTTCTTCCCCTTCCGCGACGGTATCGATAACGCCGCCGCTGTCGGTATCCAGGCGGTCATCCAGCCGGGTGGCTCCATGCGCGATGAAGAAGTAATCGCCGCAGCGGACGAGCACAACATGGCCATGGTCTTTACCGGCATGCGCCATTTCCGCCACTAAATCATCGGCAAACTCCGCGGAGCACCTATCCTGCTCCGCGGAGGCTGGTGACAATGAAGTATCCACTGCGCCATTGTCACCAGTAGTTTCTAGCGCCCACCAGAAAGAGGCGCCCATTACAGGCGGACAACACCACCTGCAATGATTCCGCGCTAAACTAGCGCACCTGATACCTGTCCAATGGACCCAAGTGGTCGACTTAGGGGGATTTAAGAATGAATGTATTGATCATCGGCTCAGGTGGCCGCGAGCACGCCCTGGCGTGGAAAGCCGCACAAAACCCAAAAGTGGGCACCGTGTTCGTAGCCCCGGGCAACGCCGGCACCGCCCGTGAAGGCAAAGTGCAGAATGTGGCTATCGGCGTCGATAATTTCCCCGCACTGGCGGACTTCGCCGAGGAAAACGGCGTGGAACTCACTATCGTCGGCCCCGAAGCGCCATTGGTTGACGGCATCGTGGATTTCTTTAACGGACGTGGTCTCGCCATCTTTGGCCCCAGCAAGGGCGCTGCCCAACTGGAGGGCTCCAAGGCTTTCACCAAGGATTTTCTCGAACGCCACGAGATCCCCACCGCTGCCTATCGCAATTTCACCGAAATTGAGCCGGCCGTCGAATACATCCGCGAGCGCGGAGCGCCCATCGTAGTCAAAGCCGATGGCCTCGCCGCCGGCAAGGGCGTCATCGTCGCCGAGACCGAGCAGCAGGCCGAGCTGGCAGTGCGCGATATGCTCTCCGGCAACGCCTTTGGCGACGCAGGCTGCCGTGTAGTGATTGAGGAATTTCTGCAGGGTGAAGAGGCGAGCTTTATCGTTATGGTGGATGGGGAGAATATCCTGCCCATGGCCACCAGTCAGGATCACAAGCGCGTCGGTGACGGCGACACCGGCCCCAATACCGGCGGCATGGGTGCCTACTCTCCCGCTCCGGTAGTGACCGACAGCGTCTACCAGCGCATTATGCAGAAAGTGATCGAGCCCACCGTAAAAGGCCTCGCCGCAGAGGGCACACCTTATACTGGCTTTCTCTACGCCGGCCTGATGATCGATCCCCAGGGCGCTCCCAGAGTGATCGAATACAACTGTCGCTTTGGCGACCCCGAAACCCAGCCCATTATGATGCGCTTGAAATCCGATCTGGTGGACCTGTGCCTGGCTGCGCTCGACAAAAAGCTCGACAGCGTAACGGCAGAGTGGGACCCGCGCCCATCACTTGGGGTGGTACTGGCCGCACACGGCTACCCCGGTAGTTACCGCAAGGGCGATGCTATTAGTGGACTTGAAAAAGCCGATAGTGATAACGCCAAGGTCTTCCACGCCGGTACCGCCCTAGACGGCGAGCGGGTGGTCACCAATGGCGGCCGAGTACTCTGTGCCACCGCACTGGGGAACACTGTCGCCGAAGCCCAGGCCAATGCCTATGAGGCTGCCCGCACCATCTACTGGGAAGGTGTCTTTTACCGGAAAGATATCGGTTATCGCGCAATCGAAAGAGAACAGGCCGGTAGCGATAAGTAGTTTTAGCCAGTCGTGGCGGCAGCTAGAAGCTACCGCCATACAGAGGGAGCAACACACATGAGCGAACGCAATCTGAGTGGACTCGATCGCCTGCTGATTCAGGCTGATCGTGCCCTGCGCACCCTGAGTCCGGGCGAGCCCTGCCACGGTCGCGCATCTCCGGCCAAAGGCGAAGCAGAAGCCGAGCTCAGCGATGCCGAGCGCAAGCACGCCGCCGGCCTGATGCGGGTTAACCACAGTGGCGAAGTGTGCGCTCAGGCTCTCTACCAAGGCCAGGCACTCACCGCAAAACTGCCGGAAGTTCGCGGAGAAATGGAGCGTGCCGCGGACGAGGAGATCGACCACCTCGCTTGGTGTGAGCAACGTCTCAAAGAGCTGGACAGCCGCCCGAGCCTGCTCAATCCGCTCTGGTATGGCTTGTCATTTGGACTGGGCGCCGCCGCCGGCAAAATCAGCGATCGCATCAGCCTGGGTTTTGTCGCCGCGACAGAAGAAAGGGTCTGTGAGCACTTGGAGAGTCACTTGCAAAAACTACCGGCCCAGGACAAACGCAGTCGCGCCGTGGTGGAGCAGATGCTGGTCGATGAGAGCGAACACGCTCACGCGGCGCTGGCCGCCGGGGGTAAACGCTTCCCCGCACCGGTGAAAGGCGCTATGTCACTGGTATCCAAGGTGATGACCTCAGCCAGTTACAAAATTTAAGGTTTTAAGTGCCGATTCACAAAATGGACTGGCCCGCTAAAAGTAACAGCCTTTTAGCGGGCCTTTTCTTTTTTCTTCTTTTTCCTGCAATATTTAATTCAGGCTTCTTCCACTCGATAGCGGTGTACAATCTCCACTCCCGCATTGCGTAACATAATTGAAGCGGAACAATACTTCTCTGCAGATAATTCCACCGCACGAGCGACATGGGATTCTTTTAATCCACGACCTCGCACAACAAACTCCATTTCAATTCGCTCAAAAGGTGAAGGGGTAGTATCCGGGCGAATACCATTCAATTCACAGTGACAGGAAATAATATCCTGGCGCGCCTTTTGTAAAATGGAAATCACATCGTAAGCTGCACAACCGCCAACACCGAGGAGAATCATCTCCATCGGACGTACGCCATTATTGGTGCGGCCCCCTTCCATCACTACAGAATTACCGCTGCCGGCTTCGCCGACGAAGGTCAAATCATTAACCCAGGTTACCTTGCCCTGCATTGCCATGCTCCCACTGAAATTCAAGTCGCGAAGCTTAGCACAGTACAAGATTATGCCGACAAACAGAGTATTTCCGGTATAGTGTCCACAACACCTCCGCGCGGAATGTTGACTTCCGAAGTGATACCTTTCGTCAGTGAACGCAGCAGCCCGCTTGCAGTCCAATCGCACCGGCGCCAGGGTGTCACAGGTCACACTGCGGAACTTTGCCGCGCCCAACCTCTGTTGGGGACTGTTTTTTCGCGCGATAATTCAATAGTGCTCAGCTGCTAAAGCCGGGATAGAGCACGAGACTAAAAATGAGGAATAAATCCGTGACGGTTGCTATCGAAGACCCCATGACTATCGGCAATATTGAAGACTTTCTGGCCCACTGCCACCGGCGCCGCTATCCGGCCAAGAGCACGATTATCTATGCCGGCGACCGCTGTGAGTCTCTCTATTTCATTATGCGCGGTTCAGTGACTGTCCTGATTGAGGATGATGAAGGCCGCGAAATGATCGTGGCCTACCTGAACGACGGGGACTTTTTTGGGGAAATGGGCCTGTTTGATCAGGACACCCGCAGTGCCTGGGTACGCACCAAAACTGAGTGTGAAGTTGCGGAAATTTCCTATACCAAATTCCAGGAACTGACTCGTCAGCACCCAGAATTCCTGTTCGCCCTGGCTACGCAAATGGCCGGACGCCTGCGCAATACCACCCGTAAGGTCGGCGACCTGGCCTTCCTGGATGTTACCGGTCGTGTGGCGCGCACCCTTTTAGACTTGTGCAACGAACCCGATGCGATGACCCACCCAGAGGGCATGCAAATTAAGATCACTCGCCAGGAAATTGGCCGAATCGTCGGCTGCTCCCGCGAGATGGTCGGACGCGTGTTGAAAACCCTGGAAGAACAGGGGCTGGTATCGGTCAAGGGTAAAACCATGGTGGTGTACGGTACCCGCTAATAAGGCGAGTTACTTCACAGCATAAAAAAGGGCGATTTTAATATCGCCCTTTTTTTATTTTCTCACCTGCAGTCAGTTAAACATCTCCATCAGTTTACGCCCCGGCTCCTCTTCACGCATAAAGGCCTCACCAACCAAAAATGCATCGACGCTGTGCCCACGCATGGCCGCGACATCATCCGTGGTGTGGATGCCGCTTTCAGTAACAACAATGCGATCCTTGGGGATCAAATCGAGCAGCTTGAAAGTATTTTCCAACTGCACCTCAAAGGTGTGCAGGTTGCGATTATTAATCCCGATTAAACGGTTGGGCAGAACCAGTGCACGCTCCAACTCCGCGCGATTGTGTACTTCCACCAACACATCCAATCCCAGCTCCAAAGCCAGACCATTGAGTTCCTGCATTTGCTGGTCTTCCAGGCAGGCGGCAATGAGCAGGATACAGTCGGCCCCGATGGCACGCGCCTCAAACACCTGGTAGGGGTCCACAGTAAAATCCTTGCGCAACACCGGCAGGCGCACCGCGTTGCGTGCCTGCTGTAAATAACTATCATCTCCCTGGAAAAAATCCCTATCGGTAAGCACCGATAGGCAGGCCGCGCCACCTCTCTCATAACTGGTCGCAATTTCTGCGGGAAGAAAATCCTCGCGAATCACTCCCTTGCTGGGGGAGGCCTTCTTGATTTCCGCAATCACCGCGGCCTCCCCCTCGGCGATTTTGTGTTCCAGTGCCGCGACAAACCCCCTTGCCGGCGGTTGGTCCTGTGCGTTTAGACGCATTTCTTCCAGGCTGCATAGGGATTTACGCTCCGCCACTTCCTGCCACTTGCGCTCGATAATAGTTTTTAAAATGGTCGGTGTGCTCACGATTTCACTTCCTCGGGGCGAAAGGCGCTGGTAAAGGCAGCCAGGTCATTAATTTTTTCTGCGGCCAAACCACTATCGATGGCATCCTGCGCCATGGCAACGCCCTGCTCTGCCGTGTTTGCGGTGCCGCTGACATAAATGGCCAGGCCTGCATTCAAGGCAATAATATCCGCAGCTTTTTGCCCCGCCTCGGTTTCGCGTTTGCCCAGTGCGTCGCGGATCAGGGACAGAGACTCTTCGGCACCAGAAACGATCAATCCGTCCAGGCTCTGGCGGGGCAATCCAAAGTCTTCGGGGCGGAGTGTAAACTCACTGATAACACCATCCTTTAATTCCACCGCAAAAGTATCCGCGGCGATACTGGCCTCGTCGAGACCGTCATCGCTGTGCAGGACCAATACGTGCTCGGAACCGAGACGCTGCAGAACCTCGGCCAACAGGCGGCAATAATGCTTCTCGTAAACTCCGATAACCTTGCGCTTAACTCCGGCGGGGTTGGTCATGGGGCCTAGCAAATTAAAAATAGTGCGTAACCCCAGTGCTTTGCGCGCGGGGCCCACATGGCGAACGGCGCTGTGGAAACTGGGCGCGAACATAAAGCCGATACCGAGGGTTTCCACACAGCGGGCCATTTGTTCCGCGCTTAAATCCAGATAAACCCCTGCGCGCTCGAGCAAATCGGCGGAGCCACTACTAGAAGACACCGAACGGTTGCCATGTTTGGCCACCCTGGCCCCGGCGGCAGCTGCAACAAAGCCACTGGCACTGGACACATTAAACAGGTTCGCGCCATCGCCGCCGGTGCCGACAATATCCACAGTGTTGTCCAAGTCGAGTTCCACCTTGGTGGCCAGTGCGCGCATGGTTTCCACTGCTCCGACGATCTCATCGACGGTTTCACCGCGAATACGCAACGCAATCAGCAAGGCTCCTATCTGTGCTTCCAGGGCTTCGCCACGCATAATCTGGCCGACAGTCTCGCGCATCTCCTCACGAGTCAGGTGCTCTCCATCCACCAGCTTGGCGATGGCTTTTTGTATATTCATTGTGTCCCCCTTGTCCCGCTCAGTGTTGATTGGTGCAGAGCGCAAATCACCGCTCCGCGTTTTGCCCTTAGCATCAGGACTCGAGAAAATTCCTCAACATATCGTGGCCATGCATCGTGAGAATGGATTCGGGGTGAAACTGCACCCCCTCGATTGGCAATTCCCGGTGGCGCACCCCCATAATTTCATCGATCTCGCCGTCTGGCGTCTCCGTCCAGGCGGTAATTTCCAGGCATTCAGGCAAGCTGCCCTTTTCCACCACCAGGGAGTGATAACGGGTGGCCTCGAAAGGATTGGACAGGCCGTGAAACACCCCCAGGTTGTTGTGCACTATAGGCGATGTTTTGCCGTGCATAACCTGGCCGGCACGCACAACGCGACCGCCGAACACCTGGCCGATACTCTGGTGCCCGAGGCAAATGCCCAAAATGGGGATACGTCCGGCAAAGTGGCGAATTGCCTCCAGGGAAATCCCGGCCTCATTGGGTGTACAGGGACCCGGTGAAATCACAATTTTCGCTGGGGCCATCTGCTCAATGTCCTCAAGGGTGATCTCGTCATTGCGCTTGACCACAACCTCCGCACCCAGCTCCTCAAGGTACTGCACCACATTCCAGGTAAAGGAGTCGTAGTTATCGATCATTAAAATCATTGCTTGGCTCCCATTGCCTGTGCAGTGTCGGAAGATGCTTCCATGCGTTTTTGCAAACGCGCCAGCGCCGCCTGGGTTGAGCGCAATTCGCGTAGGATTTCGGTTTGACTGGGTGGCAGGCACATCTCATCCATACGACGCAGCTTGGCCTCCTCCAGGTTATTGATTACCACACCGATAAACAGGTTGATCATGACAAAAGCGCCCATGACCACAAAACTGACAAAGTAGAGCCAGGCCCAGGGCATTGAATCCATTGCGGTGTACATAATGTCGGTCCAATCCTCAAAGGTCACAATGCGGAACAGACTTAACAGAGCGATCGGCAAGCTGCGCCAGTGGGTCGGGTCCACCTCGTGAAAGAGGAAATAGCCCGCCACGCCATAGATATAAAAAATAATCCCCATCAAAATTGCGATGTGCATCATGCTCGGCAAGCTGCGCAACAGTGTATCCACCAGAGTCCGTAATTCCGGGAAAGCGGAAACTAGACGCAGTACCCGTAGTACCCTTACCAAGCGCGCGAGTGTTGCCAGTGGCCCTGTAGCGGGAATCAGGCTGAGGGCAATGATGGTAAAATCAAAGCAGTTCCAACCGCTGGCGAAATAACGCCAGGGGCGCGATCCCTGCGAAACTATTTTTATTCCCGCTTCTACAATAAAAGCGGTCAGTACCAGCTGGTTAACGACGTCCAGCGTGGTACCGAAATGCTCCATCACCCAGCTGGAGGTCTCCAGTCCCACCGCCAGCGCATTGAGAAGGATTATCCCAATGATCACCTGATTAAATAGCGGGGCTTCGACTATCTGCTGGCAACGGGTGGCAAGAGATATTTTTTGGGGAATACTAGCTTCGCTCATCTTGTTCGATCTTTACTTCTTTACAACTACTGGCCAGAGCCATGCCCGCTGCGCGAAACAGTGCCCTGGCCTTGTTCATGGTTTCATCCCACTCGGATTGAGGGTCAGAATCGGCTACCAGGCCGGCACCGGCCTGGATAAATAACTGCCCATCCTTGATCACTGCGGTGCGAATTGCGATGGCCGTGTCCATATTGCCATTCCAGGCCAAGTAACCCACTGCACCACCATAGATACCGCGCTTCTCCGGTTCCAGTTCATCGATAATTTCCATAGCGCGGATCTTTGGCGCCCCGGATAATGTGCCAGCCGGCAGTGCCGCGCGCAGGGCGTCCATACCGGTGAGTCCTTCCCGCAATTGGCCGGTGACATTGGAGGTGATATGCATCACATGGGAATAGCGTTCCACCACCATCTGCTCGGTGACCCGCACGCTGCCTGTCGCCGCTACGCGGCCCACATCATTGCGCCCCAGGTCGATCAACATCAGGTGCTCGGCACACTCTTTGGGATCGGCCAAGAGTTCCTGCTCCAGGGCTTTATCCTCCTCTTCCGTGGCACCGCGACGGCGAGTGCCAGCCAGCGGGCGCACAGTCATCTCGCCTTCTTCCAGACGCACCAGAATCTCCGGGCTAGAACCCACAACCTGGTGATCGCCGAGGTCGAGGAAATACATATAAGGTGAGGGGTTCAGGCTGCGCAGGGCGCGATAGAAATTCAGAGGGGGCGCGTCGAAGGGAGCCGACAGGCGCTGGGAGGGCACCACCTGCATCACATCACCGGCGAGAACATATTCCTTCACCCGGTCCACGGCTTTCTTGAAGTTTTCCTCACCAAAGTGAGAGTGAAAAGCACTCTCCTCAATTCCCTTGCCATTCAGGTCCAGGGGCACAGTATTCGGTAACGGCTGGGCCAACCGTTCGACCAGTTGATCCAGGCGCTGCTGGGCTCGCTCATAGGCATCGGCCTGAGCGGGGTCCGCGTGCACAATAAAAATAACCGCACCGGCGAGATTGTCGAACACCACCAGCTCATCACTGACCATCAATAGGATATCCGGATTACCCAGGCTATCCTGCGGCACACTGTGGGCCAGACGCGGCTCAATATAGCGCACACAGTCATAGCCAAAATACCCGACCAGGCCGCCGTTAAAGCGTGGCAAATCGGTAAGTTCCGGCACCCGATAGCGCTGCTGAAACTGTTCCACAAATGCCAGCGGGTCCCGCTCCGTGTGGCTTTCAATCACCGCCCCATCGCGCTCCACAGTAACCTCGCTGCCACGTACCCGCAGCAGAGTTCTTGCCGGCAGACCAATAATGGAGTAACGCCCCCATTTCTCCCCGCCCTGTACAGACTCCAGCAGGTAGCTATAACGCCCTTTGGCAAGCTTCATATAAGTGGACAGGGGGGTTTCAATATCCGCCAGTACTCGGCGTACCAGCGGGATACGGTTATAGCCCGCAGACACAAGCTGGGCGTATTCACTAGGGGTCATAGAGACTCCGATCTATTAGGTATTTTTCTAGTTGGCGCCAAAGTATAGGCAGCGCCCACGGGAGAGGTGGCCGAATGGTATCGTTGACCCATTGGCCTCAGCGGATCAGCGGCGCCATCGCCAGCTGCTGGATGTGGGGATAGTGTGGTTCACGGAAATTCCCTCTGTGCAGGCGCACAAGTTTACAAATCCCGTATACGGCGGGCAAGAGGTTACCCGCCAGGTTTTTCTCAGGACAAGCTATCGCGCATTGCAGCAATCACTTCAGCGTAGTCGGGGGCATTGAAAATCGCAGAACCCGCAACAAAAGTATCCGCGCCGGCGGCAGCAATCTCCGCAATATTGTCGCGGTTGACCCCGCCATCGATCTCCAGGCGAATATCGTAACCGGAAGCATCAATCAGCTGACGCGCCTCACGCAATTTATCCAGGGTGCCCGGAATAAATTTCTGGCCGCCAAAGCCTGGATTGACCGACATCAGCAAAATCATATCCAGCTTGTCCATCACATATTTGGCCGCATCCAGCCCAGTGGCCGGGTTAAACACCAGACCGGCCTTGCAACCGAGGCTGCGAATCAACTGCAGGGAGCGATCAGGGTGACGTGAAGCCTCCGGGTGAAAGGTAATATAGCTTGCACCCGCATCGGCAAACATGCGAATCATATCGTCCACCGGCTCCACCATCAGGTGCACATCAATTGGCGCCCCGACACCATGCTTACGCAGCGCCTCGCACACCATTGGGCCGATGGTGAGGTTGGGCACATAGTGGTTGTCCATCACATCGAAGTGCACCCAATCGGCACCAGCCGCTAACACGTTGTCCACTTCTTCACCGAGGCGGGCAAAATCGGCGGAAAGAATCGAGGGGGCAATCTTGTAATCTGACATCTTTTTTTCCTTCAGTAACTCAATTTTCCGCACTCAGGCGGTAATGCAGGTTTTCCAGGCGCTCGGGGGTGCCCACATCACACCAGTCCCCGGTGTATAAATCCGCCTGTAACTTATCCTCATTGAAGGTGAACACCTCACCAAGGCCGAAGCATTCGCGCATTTTGGGGTAGCGGGTCAACACTTCGGGGCGTAGCAAGCTGATGCCGGCAAAGGTATAGCAGGGCTTAGCTGTTCCCGATAACAGGCCATTCTCAATTCCAAAGTCCCCCTCCGGGTTATGCGGGGGGTTGGGCACCATAAGCAGGCGACCGGGGCATTCTTTGGGCAGCGGGCGGGCCACCCACTGGGAAAGGTCGAAGTCACACCAGACATCCCCATTAACCACAAAGAATGGCCCCTCTCCCAGCAGCGGCATCGCGTTGAGAATTCCCCCTGCAGTCTCAAAGGGCCGGTCTTCCTGCTCCACAGAATACTGGATATCCAGGCCCCAACGATCGCCATTCCCCAGATAGTCACGAATCATATGGCCCAAATGGCCCAGGTTGATCACTACTCGTTGAATTCCTACGCCCTGTAGTCGCTCCAACACATGCTCAATCAGAGGTTTGCCTGCCACAGACAGCAGAGGCTTGGGGGTTTGGTCAGTAAGAGGGCGCATTCTACGCCCAAAACCTGCCGCCAAGACCATAGCGGTTGTGGGGGCTTTTTCGGTGAGCTGAGTCATTCAATTCATCTATCAGTTTTTATTCGGCTTATCTAAGCTTCTCTCCGGCACAGCGATAATCGTTGTACCAGGGCTGCTGCTCGATCAGCGGGAGCAGCTGCTGTTCAAACCACTGCGCAAATGGCTTGAGTTCCTCATAGCGATCAGCAACCTCCAGCACATAGCGTATCACCAGGGGCAGATCTCCCAGGTAATTCTGCTTGCCATCGCGCAGCGAAAGGCGTGGAAACAAGCCCAGCACTTTAATGTGACGCTGGAGGCCCATCCAGTCGAACCACTTTATGAACTCTTTCGGGTCTACAGGTTCCAGCACCCCAGCAGCTTCTGCGGTAGCGGCATAGGCCAAAGCCCAGCGCTCGACCCGTTGGCGTGGCCAGCGGATATAGCAGTCCCGTAACAGAGAGACCAAATCGTAGGTGATCGGTCCCCACACTGCATCCTGAAAATCCACGATTCCGGGACGCTCACCACCACGGACCATTAAGTTGCGGCTGTGGTAGTCCCTATGCACCAGGGTTTGCGGCTGGCTCGCGGCACTTTCCAGTAACTGTTGAAAGGTATCTTGCAACAGGCAGTTTTCCGCTTCATTTAGGGAGTAGCCAAGTAATTTGCCTACCAGCCACTCGGGCATAATACGCATCTCTGTCAGCAACAATTCCCGGCTATAGTCCGGAAGTAACCCCTCCTCCCGAGGTATCTGCTGGAGGCTTAGCAATTCGCTCATTACCTCCGCATAGAGCCCCTCAACACTGTCATCACTCAACACATTGAATAACTGGGTATCGCCCAGGTCTTCCAATAGCAGATAACCATTAGTCGTATCGGCGGCCATCACCATGGGTGTGTGCACGCCATTGCGCCGCAGATAATCGGCAAGTGCTATAAAGCGAGCTGGATTGGTACGCTCAGGAGGGGAGTCAACAGCAATTAATCTGGGCTCGGTAGAAGTACGGAAATAGCGCCGAAAACCTGCATCCCCGGTAAGCTTGGCCAACTCTATTGGTGACTCAGTATCCAAAGCCCTCCCCACCCAACGAGTCAGAGTCTCTCGTCGCAGGTCATCACTCACAATACATCCTTCATTTGCTCTTTGGCCTATAGCTAATTCTTTCTATCGCGGCAGTTTCCCACTAAGCGGCCCACATTGAAACCCTGCCCGATAAGACGCAGCAACTATCCCCTTGCTACCCGCGTACCATCTGTGCGGCTATTAACCACTCCTACATTCAAGTAGAATCGGGCGATAATTTTTTGCGCGCCCCGGCTAGATAGCTGTGCACGCATCTGCCGATAAAAGAAACACCAAAGAATAGCCGGAACCTATCGATTGATGCTTGAAGTCTCCCGGTGGCGTCGCCTCGCGCTGGCGATCGCTAAGAATTCACGAGTCCACACTGTTGCACTCGGCTTGATGGCCGCAGCCCCCCTGTGGGCCCAGGCGGAGCAGACCGCCCTAGATCCCGAATATAATCCTTACCTCTACCTGGATTGGTTACCCCGCTCAGAGTTGACCCCTGAGGAAAGAGCCAGGATACCGGCAATTTGTACCGGCGCTTTTATTGAGCCGCCCAGAGATTATCCGGATGCGAATCTACCCCCGGAAGACGCGCCACTGCGTGCTACGGCTGAACAGTCCCACTTGTCAGACGATGGGTCTGCTGAACTGAGTGGCAATGTCCATATCACCCAGGGCTATCGCCAATTATTTGCCGATCAGGTGGAACTCAATCGCCAGAACAACACCGCTTATCTGAGCGGTGCTATCGAACTGCGTGAACCCAATTTGCTTGTTCGAGGCGCCACCGCCGAGGTGCACACCGACACCGAGGCCGCCTCCATTGAGGACGCGACTTATGTGGTGCACAACGAGTTTATTCATGGCGATGCGGCTCAAGTTGCTCGCCAAACCAGTGGTGAATTGACCCTTACCGATGGCACCTATACCCGCTGTGAGCCAGGTCGGGCCTTCTGGCGCCTGAGTGGCGGTGAAATCAATATCGATCAAGTGGAAAGCCAGGGGACAGCGCGGGATGTACGCCTGGAGATACTTGATGTCCCCGTGCTCTACTTCCCTTATTTTCGCTTCCCGGTGGGCGATGCGCGCATGTCGGGCTTCCTGTTCCCCTCCCTGAGCAACAGCGAAAAAAATGGCTGGGATTTATCTGTTCCTTATTATTGGAACATTGCCCCACAGATGGATGCGACCATCACACCGCGCTATATCCAGTACCGAGGCACTGGCCTGGAGGTGGAATTTCGTCACCTGAGCCCCATGTTCAACACGGAAATCCGTGTCGCGGATCTCCCTGACGACAAAGGCGGCAACAGTGACCTCGCGCAAGAGTTGATCGACCGAGGCTTCCCACAGGACCTGGTCCTGCCCTACAAAGGTGAAGATCGATGGTTGGTAAACCTCGAACAGCAGGGCGGTTATAGCGGTAGTATCTGGCGTACAGATATCGACTATACCAAGGTGAGTGATCCCGACTATTTCCGGGATTTAAGTACCGCCAACCTTGATATCAACGCGGAAACTCAGGTAAGCCAAAAAGCTCAGGGCCGACTGACCTTTGAAAACTGGGCAATCACCCTTCGCGCCCAGGATTACCAGGTATTGGAAAATGATCGCTTCGACACTTTTGCCCAACTACCCAGGCTGGATGTGGACGGCAATTACCGCTGGGGCGACTGGCAACTGGCGCTTCAGAATGAAGCTACTGTGTGGAGACATCAGGACACACAGACGATTAGATACATCAGGGATACCGACGACCCCGACAGTGTCATCACAGAAACAAAAAACTTTGTAACTGCAGACCGCCTACGCTTGGACTATGAGCTTTTTTGGGATAAAGAGTGGATGTGGGGCTACTTTAAACCTGGATTGGCAGGCCGCTATCTGGGCTATCAGGTAAGTGATACCTTCCTGCCAGAAAACGCAAACGACACTCCTAGTGCCTCCGCCGCCCAAATCACCCTGGACACCGGCCTATACTTCGAACGAGATGGCTTCGCCTTTAACCGCGATTACATCCAAACCCTGGAGCCCCGCATATACGGACTACTCAGTAGTAACGCTAACCAAGAAGATTTCTTCGATATAACTAGGGAAGATATCAACGACGTTGGCCCAATCGATCCCGGTAGTAATAATCTACTCTATGACACTAGGCTATTTACATTTAGCTACGATCAGCTGTTCCGTCACACTCGATTTACTGGTCCTGACCGTATTGATGATGCAAGCAGAATCGCCTTGGGACTGACCACCCGCTTTATTGAACCTATCAGCGGTCGAGATTTGCTATCTGCCAGTATCGGCCAGGTCTTCTACTCCAGTGACACCCAAATCGGCCTGGAGGAGCTAATTGAAGAAACCCCACGTTCAGAACTTGCAGCAAGATTGGAGAGTCGCCCTATTCAGTCCCTTCGTATAGGCAGCGAACTAATCTACGATGATTCGGAACACAATATTAATCGGGGCAACTTCAGCCTGCGCTACTTTGATAACGATGCCCGTATCTTTAATCTTAGCTATTACTATGAGCGAAATGACAACCCGCTTTTCCCCGATGAGATAGACAACGATGATGACTCCTCGGTACGGCAGCTCAACAGCTCAGCCGTACTGCCCATCAATCTCCATACCTCTATAATGGCTGGCGCGGCCTATGACCTGACATTGAATCGGGAACTGGAATACCTTGCCGGTATCGAATATGACGATTGCTGCTATCGTGCGCGCCTTTTATGGCGTCGTACCCTGGACAATGATCTGGCCGGAGTCGTGGCAGCGGAAGACCTCCAATACGATGAGGGTATCTACCTCGAAGTACAATTGAAGGGGTTAGCAGGGTTTGGAGCAACAGTCACCCAGATGTTGACCCAAGGAATTGCCAATTTTGATCAGAGAGAAAAGCTAAAACCGTGATGGAAATAATACAGAAATTTATGCCTAAACTAGGCCTGTCATCCGTTCTGGCTGCCTGCGCCCTGATCGCCGGCACGGTCACAGCTCAAGTACAAACACTGGACCGGGTAGTTGCTGTTGTCGATGAAGATGTGGTTATGGCCAGTGAGCTAGCCCAGCGCATGAACACTATCGCCAGCCAGATTCAAGCCCAACAGGTCCAGGCGCCGCCCGTCGATGTTCTACGCCGCCAGGTACTCGAACAACTGATCATTGAGCGGTTACAGCTACAGATGGCTTCCCGTGCGGGCGTTACCATCTCTGAATCCGAGCTAGACCAGGCAATCGCCCGAGTTCAACAAAACGCTAGTGTCAGCCCAGAAGAGTTCCGTCAACGCCTGCGCGCTGATGGCATGACCATGAAGAGCTTTCGCCAGCAGATCCGCCAGGAGCTGATGATCCGCCGGGTGGAACAGGGTAGCGTCAACCGCCGAATCCAGATCAGTGACCAGGACATCGACAATTTCCTGCGCTCCAAAGAGGGAGAGTTCTGGAAGTCCCCTCAATATGAGCTGGGGCACATACTGATCCCGATCAGCTCCAGCGCCCCCGCCAGCGAAGTTACCCAGGCGCGTGAGAAAGCCGAAGAGCTAGTTAAACAGGTCCGCGACGGTACCGATTTTCGTCGCCTGGCAATCGCCAACTCTGCCGGGCAAAATGCCCTTGCCGGTGGCGACCTGGGCTGGCGCAAGACCGTGGAGCTCCCTACCCTCTTTGCCGATGCGCTCAACGGCCTCAAAGTCGGCGATATAACCGAACCCTTCCGCAGTGATGCCGGCTTCCACTTACTCAAGATACATGCGCAAAAAGGCGCCAGTGAGCAGCTGGTGGAGCAAACTAAGGTTCGCCATATCCTATTGAAGCCTTCCGCCATCCTTACCGATGATGAGGCCTATAACAAGCTTGTGGCCATGCGCGAAGAGGCGATGACCAGCGATAATTTTTCTGAACTCGCCCGCGAGAATTCAGAAGATATTGGCTCTATGCTATCCGGCGGCGATCTCGGCTGGTCTATGCCTGGACAGTTTGTGCCGGAGTTTACCCAGGCCATGAAGACCACCGGCATCGGCGAAATCAGTCTGCCATTTCGCAGCCAGTTCGGCTGGCATATCCTAAAGGTGGAGGGTCGACGTAAACAGGACATGACCGATCAGTACATCCGCAACCAGGCCGCGAACCTCCTGCGAAACCGCCGCTATGAAGAAGAGCTGCAAAATTGGCGCCGGGAAATTCGAGACCAGGCTTATGTAGAGATCAAATTGACAGATGAGAAGGAAGAGGACTCCGAAGAAGAAGCGCAATAAGAGCGCTTTCTGAGATCTCTGAGACCGGGCCAAAGCGCCCGGTTTTTTATTCGTATAAGGTGTGGCCTCTCTATGATACCCAGAATCGCATTGACTCCCGGAGAACCTGCAGGTATTGGCCCGGAGATATGTGTCAAAGTCGCCCAGCAAGGCAGCCCTGCCCAGTTGATTGCCATTGCAGATCCCAGCCTTCTGGAACAAGCTGCCCGCAGACTAGAGCTTCCCCTGCAGCTTCTAACTTTCTCTGAAGATACCCTACTATCAGAAACGGCCCCTGGCAGTCTCTATATTTTAGAAAGCCCCTTGAAACAGGCTTCCCGGCCAGGAAAGCTGGACATTACCAATGCCGCCTATGTATTAAAGACATTAGAGATAGCCGCAGATGGGTGTCTAAACGGCCGGTTTGATGCTCTGGTGACAGGCCCTGTGCACAAGGGAGTAATTAATGAGGCGGGGTTTACATTTAGTGGCCATACCGAGTTTTTTGCTGAACGAGCGGGCGTAGCGCAGGTTGTTATGATGCTGGTCGCTCAGAAGCTGCGGGTGGCACTTGTCACTACACATCTGCCACTTAAAGATGTCAGCGCGGCAATAACCGGTGATCGTCTGGAGCTCATTACGGAGATCTTACATCGCGGTCTTCGCGACCAATTCCGCATCGATTCACCCCACATCGGGGTTTGTGGCCTAAACCCCCACGCCGGAGAGGGAGGCCACTTGGGCAGGGAAGAGATTGAAGTGATTGAACCTGCACTTGAAAAGCTGCGCGGTCGAGGGCTCCATCTGACCGGCCCACTGCCGGCGGACACACTGTTTACCCCTCCTCAGTTAGAAAATTTCGATGCGGTACTTGCTATGTACCACGATCAGGGGCTGCCAGTGTTAAAATTTCACGGCTTCGGCGAAGCCGTAAATATTACGCTGGGCTTGCCTTTTATTCGCACCTCGGTCGATCACGGCACAGCTCTGGATCTGGCTGGTAGCGGCAAAGCCAGTTGCGGAAGCCTTGAAGCTGCCCTGTCCCAGGCAATTGAACTGGCGCAACTACAGTCCCGCTAGGCGATAATAGCCTATATATGCCTCATACCACTTTTAGAATTGCAGATTAATTAATGGACAATTTTTTCCAACACAAGGCACGCAAGCGTTTCGGCCAGAATTTTTTGGTCGATGGGAATATTATCGAGCGTATTGTTCGCTCTATAGCTCCTAAAGAAACCGATAAATTAGTTGAGATTGGTCCAGGCCAAGGTGCTATTACCGAGCTACTCCTACAACGCTGCCCCTCACTCACTGCCGTGGAACTGGATAGGGATCTAATTCCCCTGTTGGAATTTAAGTTCAGGGATTATCCCAACTTCATGATTATTGAGCGGGACGCATTGAAATTTGATTTTGGCGAGTTTGCCGCGGAGCGCCCTCTGCGTATCGTTGGTAATCTACCCTACAATATTTCGACACCTCTTTTATTTCATCTGCTCAGCTTCAAAGGCAAAGTGCAGGACATGCACTTTATGCTGCAAAAGGAAGTCGTCGATCGCCTTGGAGCCAGTCCCGGAACAAAATCCTATGGACGCCTCACCGTCATGGTTCAGTATTACTGCCGTGTACAAGGGCTATTCCCAGTCCCCCCGCAATCCTTCAGACCAGCCCCTAAAGTTGAATCGGCTATTGTCCGCCTGATCCCCCATAGTGAAATCCCCTATATAGCGGAAGATGAAAAGCTACTGGAACGAATCGTCAATATCGCTTTTCAACAACGCCGGAAAACTCTGCGCAACGCACTAAAACCCCTGTTCCCTGCACTTGACCATGAGCAACTGCCAGTAGACGCGAGCCGCCGTCCAGAAACATTAAGTGTGCAAGAATTTGTACAATTGTCGAATTACTGCGCAAAGCTTGGGCAACAATAAGCAAGCTAGACCTCGGGGGATAAGAGTTTGGCCACTTATGCTATTGGCGATATTCAGGGCTGTTTCGAATCTTTAAAACGCCTACTGAAAAAAATCCATTTTCGCTTTGACCGTGACAAGTTATGGATTGCCGGAGATTTGGTTCACCGTGGCGAAGACAGCTTGGGCACCTTGCGATTTCTCTATGAGCATCGTCAGCAAGTCACTGCAGTTCTCGGTAATCACGATCTGCATCTATTGGCACTGGCGCATGGCGCCAAGCATCTGGCAGACAAAGAGCAAGACCTCGCAAAAATTCTTAGGGCAAAGGATTCAGACCGTCTATTAAGCTGGCTACAGACTCTCCCCTTACTGGTGCATAAAAAGGGGTATACTATGGTCCACGCCGGCATCCCCCCCATCTGGAGTATCACCAAAGCCCAGAAACTATCACGCGAAGTCGAACTTGCTCTCTCAGACAAAGCAATGGCAAAAGCTTTTTTTTATGGCATGTACGGTAACGAGCCCCACTGCTGGAGTGATCATCTAATCGGCATTGAGCGGCTCCGCTCTATTACTAATTACTTCACGCGAATGCGCTTTTGCAAAGAGGATGGCACCCTCGACCTTGTTACCAAGCGCGGACCACAAGCATCTCATGGAGATTACAAGCCTTGGTTTAGTTTCCCTAATAGAAAAACCAAAAATGACAAAATAATTTTTGGTCACTGGGCTGCCCTTGAAGGCAGAGCTGATACCGAAAATATTTACGCTTTGGATACAGGCTGTGTTTGGGGAGGATATCTAACAGCCATGCGCCTGGGTGATGAAGAGTTCTTTTGTACCGACTGTAGCATTTAAGCTTTCACAAAGTTTGCCTTGTGAATTTTAAAAGGCTCTTTATAGATTCCGGGGAGTTACCTCAGCAGCAGGTTAAATAACTCTGAAATGGCCGACTTTCCCCTACATTTTAGATTATCAACACTTCGGATAGTTTTAAGAGGTGAAATGGGTAGGAACCATGGACAGGTACTGAGAAAATAAGGTTTTCAGATCTAATTAACGCAGTACCTGTCCATGGAAGACATAGTAAAAGCTATTGGCCCTTTATGCTCCCCTATGAACACTTAAGTTATCAAACAACAATCGTTTCAATGTGTCTTCACTCCCTAAAGAAGAAATCAACCTCAACATCAAGAGGTTGATACTTATTGAAAGATTAATAGTTTCGCAAAAATTGGGAAGATTAAAAGCAGTGGCCCCCCTCCCTCCACTCAGCTTTCACTCAGAGAAGAGTGTCACTTAGTCTCGTAACCATTTGGGTTTTGGGACTGCCAACGCCAGGTATCTTCAACCATTCGCTCTAGGCTATACTCAGCCTTCCAGCCAAGTTCACTCTCCGCCAACGCAGAATCTGCATAACATTCAGCAACATCTCCTGGACGACGTGGTGCAATTTTATAGGGTATAGGTTTGCTACTAGCAGCCTCAAATGCCCGGACTACTTCCAATACAGAACTTCCTTTACCCGTACCAAGGTTGTAGGTATAGCACCCCACTTGAGTTGAGGGTTTACTCAGCATGCTCAATGCAGCCAAGTGGCCTCGAGCGAGATCTACCACATGAATATAATCTCTAACACCTGTACCATCTACCGTAGGATAGTCATCTCCGAAGACCTGTAGGAATGGCCGACGCCCCACAGCAACCTGAGAAACATAGGGCAGCAAGTTATTAGGTATTCCACTAGGATCCTCACCAATTCGACCACTCTCATGAGCACCGATTGGATTAAAGTAGCGTAGAAGGCTAATTTTCCACTGACTAGCTGGCGCAGCGCATATATCCTTCATTATATTCTCAACCATCAGCTTACTTGAGCCATAAGGGTTTGTGGCGCCAGTAGGAAACCCCTCAAGAATTGGTACCGTTTCCGGGTCACCATAAACCGTGGCTGATGAACTGAAAATGATTTTTTTAACATCAAACTCCTCCATCACCTCCATTAGAGCCAGGGTACCAGCAACATTATTTTGGTAATAACGCAGAGGTTGGCTTACAGATTCTCCTACTGCTTTAAGCCCAGCAAAATGAATTACTGCCTCTATGTTGAAATCTGAAAATACTTGGCGAAGCCCATGTTTATCAGCAATATCCAGATCGAAGAAAGGTAACTCTTTATCGGTGATCAACTCTACTCGTTGCAAAGCCTCACGGTTGCTATTGGACAGATTATCCACGACAACTGGCTGCAAACCTACTGACATTAACTCCACGCAGGTATGACTACCAATATAACCAGCACCACCAGTCACTAAAATCGCCATTTCAACTCCTCTCAAATCTGTACACTTCCCGTTGGCCGTAAGTAAAAACTAAAACTGCCATTAAATTCAACCTTTCCGGACACTAATCCAGTGCCGTACTGAACCAGAAAGCTATGCTGGAGAAGCCGGGACTGTTTCATCGGGCTCGGGGAAGAACAAAGTTAGCAACGGCGATAATGAATAGTGCTTTATGCCGGGCAACTCTCTAGCAAGGAATGACTGGATAACCGCCAACCATCCACTTTGTGGAACGAGCAGCACATACAGTCTTCAAAACAACTAGTCAGTGCTCTGATTCCAAATGATAAGCAGGACGCTGGACTCTGCCCACCAGGCTACAGGGAGGTAAATATTATGACAATTTTTAACCACTACCTGGAAAGATACGAGTCAATCCAGGATGAAGAGCTCAGTATCCAAGAATACCTGGAACTCTGTAAGACGGACCGCAGCGCCTACGCCTCTCCCGCTGAGAGGATGTTGATGGCCATTGGAGAAGCAGAACTGATTGACACCTCCCGCGATCCCCGTCTATCACGTATTTTCTGTAACAAAGTTATTAAGCGTTACAAAGCCTTCAGCGAGTTCTATGGCATGGAAGAGGCCATAGAGCAGATCGTCTCGTTCTTCCGCCATGCAGCTCAGGGTTTAGAGGAGAAAAAGCAAATTCTCTATTTACTGGGGCCTGTTGGTGGCGGAAAGTCCTCCCTGGCAGAGCGCCTTAAAGCGCTTATGGAGCAGGTCCCCATATATGCGATCAAGGACTCCCCGGTTTTTGAGTCGCCACTTAGCTTATTCTCTCCGAATGAAGATGGTCGCATCCTTGAGGAGGACTACGGAATTGCAAGACGCTATGTAAATACCATCATGTCTCCATGGGCGGTTAAGCGCCTACATGAATTCAAAGGTGACATCAGTAAATTCAGAGTAGTGAAAATCCGTCCGTCGATCCTCGATCAAGTTGCTATTTCTAAAACTGAGCCCGGTGATGAAAACAACCAGGACATTTCCTCACTAGTTGGCAAAATTGATATTCGAAAGCTTGAGGATTACCCTCAAAATGATCCAGATGCCTACAGTTTCTCTGGCAGCCTTTGCCGTGCAAACCAAGGACTGATGGAGTTTGTGGAGATGTTTAAGGCTCCAATTAAGGTTCTCCATCCACTGCTTACCGCAACCCAGGAGGGTAACTACAACAGCACCGAAGGGCTCGGATCTATACCATTTAATGGAACTATTCTCGCGCACTCCAATGAGTCTGAGTGGCAGTCCTTCCGTAACAACCGGAATAATGAGGCATTTCTTGATCGAATTTATATCGTAAAAGTACCCTATTGTGTACGGGTTCATGAAGAGATCAGGATTTATCAAAAGCTTTTGGAAAACAGCTCCCTATCAAAAGCCCCTTGCGCGCCGGATACCCTACGCATGCTGGCTCAGTTTTCCGTACTCTCACGTGTTAAAAATCCAGAGAACTCCAGTCTCTACTCAAAAATGCGCATCTATGACGGAGAAAATCTCAAAGATACCGATCCAAAAGCAAAAACCATCCAAGAATACCGAGATAATGCCGGTGTCGATGAAGGCATGAATGGGTTATCTACCCGTTTTGCCTTTAAAATACTTTCTAAAGTTTTCAATTTTGATGCCACAGAAGTGGCAGCCAATCCTGTGCATTTACTCTATGTGCTTGAACAACAAATTGAACAGGAGCAGTTTCCTCCAGAAACCCAGGAAAATTATCTCGGTTTTATTAAGGAATACCTAGCGCCTAGATATGTAGAATTTATCGGCAAGGAAATCCAGACGGCTTATCTTGAATCCTACGCCGAATATGGGCAAAACTTATTTGATCGGTACGTCACCTATGCCGATTTCTGGATTCAAGACCAGGAATACAGGGACCCTGAGACTGGAGAAATTCTCGACAGAGGCGCACTGAATGAGGAGCTGGAGAAAACAGAAAAACCTGCCGGCATATCCAATCCAAAAGACTTCCGCAATGAAATTGTCAATTTCGTTTTACGTGCTCGCGCCAACAATCAAGGCAAAAATCCAGATTGGCGATCCTATGAAAAACTGCGCGCCGTTATTGAGAAAAAGATGTTCTCCAACACAGAGGACCTCCTACCAGTAATTTCCTTTAACACCAAGGCCTCGGCAGATGACAAACGTAAGCATGCGGATTTTGTTGCCCGTATGGTGGAACGTGGCTATACAGAGAAACAGGTTCGACTGTTATCAGAGTGGTATCTGCGAGTGCGCAAATCACAGTAACTGGGTTTATTAAATTTACTGTCTGCGACTTTCAAATACACAAGCGAGATTATTTCTCTCCCTGTAGAGCCGACAAAATTCAACCACTTAGGGCTCCTATCGGAGCCCTAATAGCCAGAACGAGTATTTCTGAATAGATTGCTTGGTGGCCTTTGCCAGATGGTTTTATTCAGACTAAAGGCAGAAATATGAGCTACATCATCGACCGCCGCCTAAATGGGAAAAAGAAAAGTACTGTTAATCGCCAGCGCTTTTTAAGGCGTTATAAAGCCCATATTAAAAAAGCTGTTGGCGACGCTATGAACAGCCGCTCCATAATGGATATGGATAAGGGCGAGCGTATCAGTATTCCCACCCGAGATATCAGCGAACCACTATTTTCCCATGGTAATGGTGGACATACTGAACGGGTCCTTCCCGGCAATAAAGAATTTACCGCAGGAGATCGTATACCTCGTCAGCCCCCTAAAGGTGGCGATGGTAATGGTGGCGGTGCCAGTGATAGCGGCGAGGGTGTCGATGACTTTGTCTTCCAGATTTCCCAGGAAGAGTTCCTGGACTTTATGTTCGAAGGATTACAGCTGCCCAATATGATCAAACGGCGACTCGCCGGCAATGAGTCCTTTCAAGTGGTTCGGGCAGGAATCAGTAACGAAGGCACTCCTGGTCGCCTTAATGTTATTCGCTCCCTTAGAGCCGCCCATGCACGCCGTATCGCCTTAACCAGCAGTAAAAGAAGACATATCCGCAATCTAGAAGAATCTCTGGAGCTCGAAGAGCAAAAAGAGTCCGCTCTACGTGATCAACGCAAGATAGAAGCTCTAAAAAGTGAAATTAACGAGTTGCGGAGGCGAGTTGGTCGGGTGCCATTCCTCGATGATTTTGACCTGAAATATAACTTGCTAATCCGGCAGCCTAAACCACGCTCACGTGCGGTGATGTTCTGCCTTATGGACGTATCTGGCTCCATGAATCAGGCCACCAAGGATATGGCTAAACGCTTTTTCCTTTTGCTCTACCTTTTCTTGCAACGCAGTTATGAATACACAGAAGTCGTATTTATCCGTCACCATACCAGCGCAAAGGAAGTGGATGAAGAGGAATTTTTCTACTCCCGCGAGACCGGAGGAACCATTGTTTCCAGCGCTTTAAAGCTAATGAGACGAATTATGCGGGAGCGCTACCCGGACAGTGAATGGAATATCTACGGCGCCCAAGCTTCCGATGGCGATAATTGGAATGATGACTCCAGCACCTGCCATCGCATCCTTATCGATGACATCATGCCCCATGTACAGTACTACTCCTATGTGGAGATCACCCCTAGAGACCACCAGGCCTTATGGGAAGAGTATGAAAGTGTCCGTGCACTGTTCCCCAATCACTTCGCCATGGAGCAAATTGTGGATGTGCAGGATATCTACCCTGTATTCCGCCAACTGTTCAGCCAGAAGGTGACCGCTCGATGCTAGACACATTTGCCAGCGGCAACGACTCGCAAAAACCAGAGTCTGTAAACCCTATCTCTACCACTTCAGAGTGGACTTTTGAGTTAATCCAGGAATATGACCGCGCCATCGGCGAACTAGCTGACGAATTCGGCCTGGATACTTATCCCAATCAAATTGAGGTAATTAGCTCTGAGCAAATGATGGATGCCTACTCATCGGTAGGTATGCCAGTGGGATACAACCACTGGTCATTCGGCAAGCAATTTATCAGCGTTGAAAATAATTATCAGCGTGGGCTAATGGGGCTCGCTTACGAAATTGTTATCAATTCTAACCCCTGTATCGCTTATCTCATGGAAGAAAACACTATGACGATGCAGGCCCTGGTCATTGCTCACGCCTCCTACGGGCATAATTCTTTCTTCAAGGGAAATTACCTTTTTCGCTCCTGGACCGATGCCAGTAGTATTATCGATTACTTGATTTTCGCTAAAAATTACATTTCCCGCTGCGAAGAGCGCCATGGTCTTGATGAGGTCGAGGCCGTACTGGATTCCTGTCACGCTTTGATGAATTACGGCGTTGACCGCTATAAACGACCGTACCCCATCTCTGCTATCGAAGAAGAGCGCCAGCAACAGGAGCGTGAGGAGTATCGACAACGGCAACTAAACGATCTCTGGCGAACGATCCCAAAACTAGGGGACGGCGCTGAAGAATCCAATGAAAAACGTTTTCCGGAAGAGCCCCAGGAAAACATCCTCTACTTTATTGAGAAAAATGCTCCCCTACTCGAGGGCTGGCAAAGGGAATTGGTACGTATCGTACGCAAGCTCGCACAGTATTTTTACCCACAGCGTCAGACTCAGGTAATGAACGAAGGCTGGGCCACTTTCTGGCACTACACACTACTGACAGAGCTCTACCGGCGTGGTCGTGTCACGGAAGGCTTTATGATGGAATTTTTACAAAGCCATACGAATGTGATTTATCAACCCAGTTTTGACAGCCCTTATTACAACGGTATCAACCCATACACTCTGGGTTTCAGTATATTCAGTGATCTCAGGCGTATCTGTGAAGACCCTACCGATGAAGACCATCGCTGGTTTCCAGATATCGCTGGGAGTAATTGGCGAGAAACACTGCAGTTTGCCATGCGCGATTTCAAGGACGAGAGCTTTATTCTGCAGTTTCTCTCCCCAAAAGTAATGCGCGATATGAAACTCTTTTGTATCAGCGACAACGACCAGGAAAATGAAATTGTTGTCAGCGCAATCCATGACGACAGCGGCTACCGACAGTTGCGGGAAAACCTTGCTGGCCAATATAACTTAGGTAACCGAGAGCCTAATATCCAGGTTTACTCTGTAGATACCCGGGGAGACCGCTCACTCACCCTAAACCATACCCAACATCGCCGCCGTCCACTGGGCAAAGAAACACCAGAAGTTTTACGGCACCTGCACAGGCTTTGGGGTTTTGATATTCACCTAAACAGTCTCAACGGGCATGAGATTACGGCGAGCTACCACTGCCCTGAACAGGGCCGCGACAGGCAGGAGGGAGAAGAGGAGTCAATGCTTATTCCAAAACCCATCTGAACTTTTACAGGGGAGCTTTTGAAAGAGCTCCCGTGCAATGGGGCAGATGACCAGGAATAAATCTAAGCAGAAAAGCTTGGCTTAGTGATCGGCCTCTAATAACAGTCTGGCTTTAGCAGCCAATTCACCGCGCTCCTCACGATGCGCCAGAAGGGCATCCGCTCCCGCATCCAGCCAGCGCGCTTTATCCAGATCTTCTTCGGCGGCTACAACGAGGATACGCAAGTTGCTGTACTCACTGCGCGATCTCAGGTAGTCCAGTACCTGGAACCCGCCATCGCCAACCAGGGCGGCATCAACCACCAACAGCGCCGGCTTGGCATTAGCCATTAAAATGCCTGCGGAAAAGCTGTCACCAGCCACCTCAATTTCACAGCCAATATTTTTCAGCGCCTGCAAGCCTGAAGAAGTCAGCTCTGGATCTGTTGTCAGCAACAGTACTTTGCGACTGGGTACCGCTAGGTCATTTGGTACTGGCATAGAGTTATCCCGTAGGAAGCCCACGAAGTCCTCTACACAAATACGATGGTCGCCCCGCCCCGGAAGTTTGTATGCCTTGAGCTGCCCCCGCTCAATCCAGCGAATCACCGTTCGGAAATTGACCCCACAATACCGAGCCGCTTCCCCGGTGGTTAGCACATGTAGTTCGCTCATATTTATTCTCCCCAACAACTGCAGTCCTTGACGGCCAGGTCAACCTCACGAGCCCCGACTCCATCCCCCGAAGCCAGGCGCGAAATTATCCTGCCCAACAGGATCGCCCCTATAAATTATGCTGTTCAATGCTGCAAAACCAGCCCGAAATTCGGTCCATGTATCTAGTTAACGAACAGCGAAACAACCCCCTCAAAAAATACTAAAAGATATAGTTGACAGGTATGACAGGTCTCATAGAATGACCCCAGATTTAGCGGTACATCTGTGTCGCCAGATCCTCTCCAGCGGGCATGGCCGGCAAGTCAGTTATCCCGCTATTGGCAATTAGATGTTTGCTAAGCGAATACCCTAAGACCCTGGGCCCCCTTGTTTTTTCGGGGCCTTTTTTTTATCTTGCCCAAATCCCAGTCTTTACTTCCCACCTAATATTGTCCCCAAGTAGTTGGTGGACTGTGCCGGAACCAATGGATTTATGGCAGTGCAACCCCTTTTCAAAGAATCACTTTCTCCAGTAGTGGAGAGTTTCACTTGAAGATTTACCTTGTTGGCGGCGCGGTTCGTGACAAACTGCTCAACCGTCCAGTAACAGAACGCGACTGGGTAGTGGTGGGCACCGATGTTGAGCATATGCGTAGCCTTGGCTACAGCCCAGTGGGGAAAGATTTCCCGGTTTTTCTACATCCACAAACCGGGGAGGAGTACGCCCTTGCCCGTACAGAACGCAAAAGCGGGCACGGCTACGGCGGTTTCACGGTCAATGCCACAGCGGATATCACTCTGGAAGAGGACCTGTTGCGCCGTGACCTCACCATCAACGCCATGGCCGAGACAGAAGACGGGGAGCTAATCGACCCCTACAAAGGTCAGGAAGACCTGCAGGCCCGCCTGTTACGCCACGTATCCCCGGCCTTCGCCGAGGACCCCTTGCGTGTATTGAGAGTAGCCCGGTTTGCGGCGCGTTATCATCACCTCGGGTTTACTGTCGCCGACGAAACCATGGCCCTAATGCGGCAGATGGTAGAGGCCGGCGAGGTTGAATATTTGGTGGCCGAGCGCGTATGGAAAGAGGTCAGCCGTGCTTTAACTGAACCAGACCCCGATATTTTTATCCGTGTACTACGGGAGTGCGGAGCTCTATCCATCCTGCTTCCTGAGTTGGAAAACCTATTCGGCGTCCCCCAACCTCCCAGACACCACCCCGAGGTAGATACTGGCGAGCATGTTTTATTGGCTCTCCACACTGCCCCCGCCGAGCTGCCAGTGCGCTTCGCCGTCTTGCTACATGACTTAGGTAAAGGCCTCACTCCCGATGAAATCCTCCCCAGTCATACCGGTCACGAGTCCGCCGGAGTTCCCCTGGTGCAGGCTGTCTGTGAGCGCTGGCGCACCCCAAAGGAACTGACTGCTCTGGCCATCGGTGTCTGCCAATACCACCTGCATTGCCACAGGGCCTTCGAATTGCGCCCACAGACCATTATGAAAATGATCCGCAGCCTGGATGCCTTGCGACGTCCCGAGCGATTTGAAATCTTTCTACGCGCCTGTGAGGCTGATGCCCGGGGTCGTGAGGGGCTGGAGAATCGAGATTATCCACAGGTGGACTTTTTACGTGCAGCCCGCGAAGCAGCATCGACGGTAACTGCCGAAGAGTTGATTAAACAGGGCTACCAGGGTGCGAAGCTGGGGCAGGCACTGGACCGGGAACGCATCAAGGCAATCGCCAAAGTAAAGGATGACTACATTGCGTAATGTGTTGATTACCGGTGCCGCCGCACGCCTGGGTCGTGCTATTGCTGAGGAGCTACATAGAGATCACAGAGTTGTTATTCACTATCGCAACTCGGCTGATACTGCCAAGGCCCTGGCAAACGAGCTGAACCAACGTCGCCCCAACTCTGCCATAGCGTTGCACAGTGAATTGAATAGCGCCGAAGCCTGTTCCAATCTGGCCCGGCGCGCGCAAGAGGCCTGGGGCCGTATTGATGTTCTGGTCAACAATGCCTCAGCATTTCACCCCACACCTGTGGAAAAGGCGACCGAGGAGGATTGGGATCGTCTGGTAGGCAGCAACCTCAAAGTCCCCTTCTTTCTCACTCAGGCCCTGAAAGAAACACTCAGCCAACAACAGGGCTGCGTTGTTAATATGGCAGATATCCACGCCGAGCGCCCGATGCCCGAGCACACTATCTACTGCGCCGCCAAGGCTGGATTGGTAATGCTGACAAAAAGCCTCGCGCTGGAGTTAGCGCCCCAGGTCCGGGTCAATGCAGTCGCCCCCGGTGCCATTCTTTGGCCAGAGCAAGAGGCAACTAACGAAGCCAAGAAAGCACAGATCACCCAGCGCATTCCTTTGGCCCGAACCGGTGACCCCAGTGATATCGCCAAGACCGTGCGCTTCCTGGCCTGTGACGCCCCCTATATCAACGGTCAGGTTATTGCCGTTGACGGCGGCCGCAACCTCAATATCTAAAACAGTCCAACAACGGGGCTTCACTTCAATTTCACCGGCACTCTGTCAGAATGTTTGGCAACTTTCTCTGCCACAAGAGGTTTGCCGGTGCCCTCGCTAAAGATATTGTTGATTGAAGATAACCCCACTATCGCCCGCCAGCTTGCCGAATTCCTTCATACTGAGGGCTGGCAGATAGATTATGCCCACCGGGGTCGCCAGGGCTTACAGCTGGCCCTGGAACAAATCTTCGACCTGATCATTCTCGACCTGGGCCTGCCGGATATGGATGGCCTGGAGGTCTGCGAAAAGATCAAGGCACAAGCGCCAGTTAACATGCCCATTCTGATGTTAACGGCCCGCGATGCTCTCGCAGATAAAGAACGTGGATTTGGTATCGGTGCCGATGACTACTTATGTAAGCCCTTCGAACCCAGGGAACTGATACTGAGATGCCGCGCCCTGGCCCGCAGACACCAGCTGCATACCAGTGAAGAAATTAAGGTCGGTGATTTACAGATTAACCAGCGCCAGCAAACTGCCTACCGGGACAAACAACCTCTGCCCCTGACAACTATCGGTTTTCGCATTCTCACTATGCTCGCCCAGGCGTCGCCAGCACCAGTAAGCCGCTCGGCAATCATCCACCATATTTGGGGTGACGCCCCCCCAGAAACAGATGCCTTAAAATCCCACATTTATAGTCTTCGCCAAACATTGGATAAGCCTTTCCAGGTTCATATGTTGAAAACCATCACCAATCTCGGTTATCAGTTGGAAGTACCCAATGCGCGAAACCAGTAATTTACAGAGGAAGGTCTTCGCTATTTTTGGCAGTTTTACCCTGCTGCTATGCTTGGTGTTTTTTGCCATCTGTATGATGGTGGCCTATGTAGTTGAAGACCATTTACTCGATAACTTATTGGCCGGAGAAGTCCGCTACCTCGAACAGCAGGCAAGACTGACTAATGCGACCCCAGAGCCACGCCTACCGTATTTAACACTATACACTGAAAGTAAAGTTATTCCGGTCGAATTACGCACTGCCCTCCCAAGCCACGCTGAGAAGGCTGAATGGTTTGGTGATACGGAACATCACTTCCATTTACGCAGAGTACATTTTCCAGACACTAAATCCGCCGTTCTCGTAGCTGAAGTTAGTGAATTGCTCACTGTTACGCGGCAATCCTCACAACTTCTCTGGCTCTTTGCCGGCGCCTGTATCTTGACCCTACTCTTAGCCCTCTATTGTGCTTATCGTATTTCCCGTAAAACCATCGCGCCTGTAGTAACCCTGGCTAAAGCGGTTAAGCAGCAGAGAAGCTGCGATTCTCAAATTTCCCTGCCTTATAACAATGAACAAGATGAAATCGGTTATCTCGCAAGTACGTTGCAAGATACACTTAACCAGCTCAAGCTAACATTGCTAAGGGAAACCGAGTTTACCCGGGATACAAGCCATGAGTTGCGCACCGGGCTAACCATTCTGAAAAGCACACTGGCTCTCAGTCAAAATCGGGAAATGACTTTAGCTGAGAAAAATGAGCTATTAGAAACTGTTACCGGTATGGAAAAAACCGTTACAACACTATTAGCCCTCGCCCGCTCTGAGTCTCTACAGTCGGAAGATATCCCATTGCGCGCTTTACTAGAGGAGCGTCTTTTAGCTCAACACCAGTTAATTGTACAAAAGCATTTTAATGTTGATTTAAAGTTAGGGCACAAAGTCAGAGTCCTGGCCAATCGACACCTGGTAAGTCTGCTATTCGACAACTTAATCAGCAATGCATTACAGCACGCTACCAACCCTGAGTTGGTTATTAACTATAAGAGGGACACCCTCTTTTTTGAGAACGCCACAGACAACCAATTAGATCTAGAAACCTCTCTCTTACCCGGCCAAAAAAGGGAAGGCAGTGACGGTATTGGTCAAGGCCTTTTCCTGGCCAAGAGAATCTGTGAAGCCTTAAATTGGACCATCTCTATCCAGAGTCGAAAAAATATTTATCAGTGCGCTCTGTCGTTTACACAGTAGCGTTCTAAGATTCAAATTTTTACCGTATGCGCTCGAGATGCATAGTGAACCGGCATCCATACTTTATACGATCTCGAGCGCAATTTATTCTTTCTTCCTAAATAGCAATTACAATCTCACCTGAATTTCACCTTCCACCCCTTATTCTCCTACGAACTCACTAGAAGATTTTCCGTCTGCTACTGCAATTTTGGAGATTAATATGTTGAAGAAAATTGTTATTTCCCTGGCACTGACTTTGTCCGTCTTTTTTGGTTTTTTTATTTGGATTAAGGGCCTAATTCCACCCCAAGAGCAGGACTTTTCCACTACGACAGTCAGTGACCTGCCGTATTTACAACAATTACCCAGGGAAAGCCGAGGAAAAATCTTAGCTGTTGTCACCAGTACTGAAGCCATGGGAGATAGTGGCAAGGCCACTGGTTATGAATTAACGGAATTGGCACGCCCCTATTACATCTTTTCGGCCAACGGATTTATTGTCGATGTTGCCAGTCCCAAAGGCGGCAAACCGCCTGCGGTGATCGATAAAGATGATCTGGGGCCTTTCGACTATGCCTTTCTCAATGACCAAGAGGCACAACAAAAGGTCAACAACAGTATTCCTATCGATCAGGTATCAGCAGAGGATTATCAGGCCGTATTTTTTGTCGGCGGTAAAGGCACCATGTTCGATTTCCCCGACAATCCCCATATCCAGTCCCTGGTACGGGACCTCTATAGCAGCGGCAAAATTATCGGAGCGGTATGCCACGGGCCAGCAGCCCTTGCCAATGTCACTTTGGATAATGGCAAGCCCTTAATCGCCGATCGGCAGATCAGTGCTTTTACTAATGAAGAGGAGCTATTTCTTATCCCTGACGCCGAGCAACGATTTCCATTCCTGCTTGAGGATCGCTTACGTGAGCAAGGCGCGTTTTTTCAGGCTGGGCCCACTTACCTGGAACAAGTCAGTGTGGATGGCCAGCTTATTACCGGGCAAAACCCCTGGTCCACCTGGCTGGCGGCTGAGAGTATGGTAAGCGCGATGGGGTATACCCCTGTTCCACGTCAAGTCACTCCGGCGGAGAAAACCGTCAAATTACTACTCACTTATGAGCAGCACGGCTTTACCGAGGCCGCAGAGAAATTACAAAAGCTTCAAGGGGAAGGGGAAATAGACCAGCGCCTATTGGCCATGCACGGCGTTGTCTCTGTTATGCGTTGGGAGCCAAGCAAAACCCTGGATATTATCAGGCTGCTATCCAGGAGTCAGGACTAACAAAACCGCTGAAAAACTTCCTAGCCAGCCTGCTCTAGCGGCTGGCCATTTTCATCCACAAATAATACATCGCGGATACTGAGTTTTTGCCCTTGGGCATTCTGCACAGCCACTTCGGAGATAGGTTCACCACTATTTTTATCGACCAGATGCATCCCATCTTTATTGCCGTTCCAGCGCAGATTCCATTGGCGCAGGGCGATTACCACCGTAAACAGGTCCCGGCCTTTTTCCGTTAAGCGATACTCGTAGCGAGTGCCGTGTTCACCCGCATCAAAGCGCACCAACACCTCGTTTTCCACCAGACGGGATAACCGATCCACAAGGATATTTTTGGCGATTCCCAGGTTTCTTTGGAAATCCACAAAACGGCGGGTACCCAGCATCGCCTGCTTAATTATCAGCAGGGACCACCAGTCCCCCACTTCATTCAGGGCACAGGCCAGGGAACAATCGAGATCATCAAAGCGTTTACGTGACATATAGGGAGCCTCTGAATAACTCCATGATACCTCTGGCATGCAGAGCGGTTCACAATCAAGGCGCGGCTTCGCAGGAATGTCTAGACCTTTCAAGAAGTCGCAACGCGGAGTGTGAATCGCTCTGCAAGCCCCGAAGGGCGGGCCTTGAAGGCCACAGCTGCTGCGTTGCAGCTCTTGCAAAGGACTACGGCCATTCGCGGCGAGCTGCGCCTAACACCTGCAGCCTTCAAGACCCGCAGAGGCATTACGGAGTTATTCAGAGGCTCCCTAGACCAGTATACCGGCAAAAGAGTTGCAATACGAAACCAGATATTGAACTCAGCCTCAAAATAAGGTTTTATAACGCAACCGTTTTAATTGTGACCTAGTGGGACCAGTGAGTCCCAGTGTTGAATCGAGACATTCAGGAGAGAAATATGAGTGGTTCCCTGGACAACCTACTGCGTCCTTTCGAGCATAAATCCCTAAAGCTGCGCAACCGGGTCGCAATGGCCCCCATGACCCGCACTATGTCACCGGGCTATGCCCCCAATGACCAAGTGGCCGGCTACTACCGCCGCCGCGCCGAGGGTGAAGTAGGGCTGATTATTACCGAGGGCACTTTCGTTGATCATAAAGCCGCCAACGGCTACGAGAATGTTCCGGCAATCTACGGTGAGGCCGCTCTCGCCGGCTGGAAAAAAGTGGTAGACGAAGTACACGCTGCCGGTGGCCAGATTATTCCGCAGTTATGGCACGTAGGCTCCGTGCGCAAAGAGGGCATAGGCCCGGATAAATCAGTGCCCGGCTACTCCCCCTCAGGCCTGTTTAAACCCGGCAAGCCCAATGGCCAGGCGATGAGCAAAGAGGACATCCAGGAAGTTGTAGAAGCTTTTGCGGACGCGGCGAAAAGAGCCAAAGAAATTGGATTTGACGGCGTAGAAATTCACGGCGCCCACGGCTATCTGATCGACCAGTTTTTCTGGGAAGGCACCAACCAACGCGATGATGAGTACGGTGGCTCCATCGAAAATCGCACCCGCTTTGCAGTGGAAATTATCAAAGCGGTACGTGAAGCCGTAGGCGAAGATTTCGCCATAGTGCTGCGCTACTCCCAGTGGAAGCAGCAGGATTACGAAGCCAAGTTGGCGCAAAACCCGGAAGAACTGAAACGCTTCCTGACACCACTGGTTGAAGCCGGCGTTGATATTTTCCACGCCTCTACAAGACGCTTCTGGGTGCCAGAGTTTGAGGGCTCTGATCTCAACCTGGCAGGCTGGACCAAGGAGCTGACTGGAAAACCGGTAATTTCTGTCGGCAGTGTTGGCCTTGACGATGATTTTATCGGCGGCAATAACCAGGGCATGGGCGGTACTGCCAATCCTACCGATCTAGGCGAACTGACCCGCCGTATGGACAACCAGGAGTTCGACCTGATTGCCGTTGGCCGCGCGCTATTACAAGACCCACACTGGTTCGCCAAGGTGCGTGAAGATCGCGCGGAGGAAATCAATCAGTTCACCAAAGAGGCGCTAATGAGCCTGAGTTAATTTTTACTGACAAAAAAAGCAGCCTGTAAAGGCTGCTTTTTTATCTACATTTTTTAAAAAATTATTGGAATCACGGCCAAATAAATTCTACAGGCCACAATTTTTGTGAAGCCTGGTCGTACTCATTCCACAGCTGACGGTAAGTTTTCAATTCGACCGGATGCAATACTTCCGGAGCAATCTCTGCCAGAGGCTGTAAAACAAAGGCATTTTTTACAATCTCACCTCGAGGCAATTTTACCCCGTCGATAGTCCCTGTAAGTTGATCATAGGTAAGAATATCAATATCCAGGGTGCGCGCACTGAATTTAGGTCCAGAGCGCAGGCGGCCGTTGGCATCTTCGATACCACGCAGACACAGGGCTAGCTGTCCTACCGGCAGGTCAGTTTGTAGTCCCACCACCAGGTTGTAAAAATTATCCCCAGGGAATCCTACCGCTTCGCTCTCGAAAACCTGAGACACCTCCAAGTCGCCAAACTGTCCTGCAAGGGCATCCAGCGCTGCGCGGATATATTGCGCACGATTGATATTACTGCCGAGGCTGAGATACACCTGAGCCACGTTTACACTCCCGCAGACATCGCTGCTGCACCTATTGCCGGCCTCTCGCCGCGCTCGATAATGACACCCACATCCCTGGACCCTCTGACCGCGCCCGGCTTGGACAAACGCAGTCGCAGCCAGCTCACAGAAAACTCTTCCCTGACAATTGCCGCAGCCTGTTCCGCCATGGTTTCCACCAACAGGAATTCGCTGCTCTCAATAAAAGCGATCAGGCGCTTGGCCACCGCTTTATAGTTCAGTGTGTACTCAATATTGTCTGTGCGTGCCGCTTCACTGATATCGAAAGCCATCTCCAGATCAAGGCTAACAGTCTGGCGTACTTCCCGCTCCCAATCGTAGATACCAATAATGGTATCCACCTTTAAATCCCGTATATAAACAATATCCATTGATCGCTCTTTTCTTTTTACTACCAGGCTATCCCTGAAGTTTTTAAAGCTCAGTTTTGGGCAGCTCAGTCATAGGCCAACGCGGGCGTACATCTACTGCAAGGCTCGTCTGTTCCCCAGCTTTCAATCGCAAACTACCGGCATAGGCGATCATAGCGCCGTTATCGGTGCAAAACTCATGGCGGGGATAGTAGACATTGGCACCGTCCTTGCGCAGGCTCGTTTCCAAACGTTCACGCAACAATTTATTAGCGGAAACCCCACCGGCAATGACCAGAGTTTTATAACCGGAGGCTTTAATTGCACGGCGACATTTGATCACTAAAGTATCCACGACCGCCTCCTGGAAAGCTGCCGCAATATCCGCACAGGTCTGTTCATCCGGCAGGCCATCTTCGAGGGCGTGCTGACGCACAGTGGTCAGGGTAAAGGTTTTTAATCCCGAAAAGCTGAAATCCAGCCCCGGTCGATCAGTCATAGGACGCGGGAAGGTAAAGCGCTTGGGATCGCCTTTCTCAGCCAGGGCTGCCAGGCGCGGACCACCTGGATAATCCAGATCGAGCATCTTGGCGGCCTTGTCGAAGGCTTCACCGGCGGCGTCGTCCAGGGACTCCCCCATCAACTCATAGTCGCCAAGGCCGCGCACTTCGACTAATTGGGTATGGCCACCAGAGACCAGCAAGGCCACAAAAGGAAAGGCCGGTGGATTATCCTCCAGCATCGGAGCTAATAAATGCCCCTCCATATGGTGCACCGCCACGGCGGGCACATCCCAGCCATAGGCCAGGGCACGGCCGGCACAGGCGCCCACCATCAAAGCGCCTACCAGGCCTGGGCCGGCAGTATAAGCTACGCCATCCAGGTCGGAGGGCCGGGTATTGGTTTTAGCCATTAACTGGCACACCAGCGGCAAGAGTTTGCGCACATGGTCGCGGCTCGCCAGCTCAGGCACTACACCACCGTAATCGGCGTGCAAATCAACTTGACTAAACAGAGCGTGGCCGAGCAGACCAGACTCCGAATCATAGATTGCAACGCCAGTTTCGTCGCAGGAGGTTTCTATACCGAGGACGCGCACTTGATTTCATTCTCGTGACTACTTCGAGGGGTGCTTATCATACTGGAAAATAGGGTTGCGATCCCGTATGGGAGTGTTTAGAATTTGCGCCCTCGCTGTGAACCGGCCACCGGATGCAACTGCGAGAGCATTGCCGGAATGGCCGAGAGAAACGAATTTTAACAGGTATCCTAATGCCCTCTGTACGAATCAAAGACAACGAACCTTTCGATATCGCTCTGCGCCGTTTTAAGCGCTCCTGTGAAAAAGCAGGCGTACTGTCTGAAGTACGTCGTCGCGAGTTCTACGAGAAGCCGACCGCAGTACGCAAGCGCAAAGCTGCTGCCGCAGTTAAGCGTCACGCCAAGAAGCTGCAGCGCGAAAACCGCAAGTTCCAGCGCCTCTACTAAGAGCCGCAGGCAGCATTAAGCCTGTCGCAGCGAGGCAGCCAGACGGGCTCAGCCCCGTAGCGGTATTCAAAACGGCGTGCGAGCCCTACTCGCGCGCCGTTTTTCGTTCTGCCAACCGCATTCTCCAAGCACGGCAGACGCGCTATCCTTAGCGCTCAACTCCCTAAACCACAATCAATGCCAATCCCGGAACACTCACTATGAGCACTCTCAAGGACACCCTGACTCAAGCCACTAAAGACGCAATGAAAGCGCGCGACAAAGAGCGCCTGGCCACCCTGCGTCTGATCAATGCTGAGATCAAGCGGGTTGAAGTGGATGAGCGCATCGATCTGGATGACGCACGCATCCTCGCCCTGCTGGACAAGATGACCAAGCAGCGCCGCGATTCCATCACCCAGTACGAAAAGGCCGGCCGCGCCGAGCTAGCAGCGGTGGAACAAGCCGAGATCGAGGTTATCCAGGAGTTCCTGCCCAAGCAGTTGACCGAAGAAGAAATCAGCGAGATCGTCACCTCTGCAGTGCAGAGTACCGGAGCCAGCGGCATGGCGGATATGGGTAAAGTGATTGCCCAGGTGAAGCCACAGGTGCAGGGCCGTGCCGATATGGGTGCGGTGAGCAAACTGGTTAAGGCTCAGCTCGCCTAACCTCCAACCCGATTACGGAACACTATGCCCAGCAAGATCCCCCAGCACTTTATCGACGATCTGCTCGCCCGCGCAGATATCGTCGAGCTGGTGGACAGCCGGGTAAAACTGCGCAAGACCGGAAAAAACTACTCCGCCTGCTGCCCCTTCCACGACGAAAAGACCCCCTCTTTTACCGTGAGCCCGGACAAGCAGTTCTACTACTGCTTCGGCTGCGGCGCCAACGGCAACGCGATCGGCTTCCTGATGGAGTACGATCGCCTGCCATTTCCCGAAGCCGTAGAGAAACTGGCGGCCACCCGTGGCCTGGAAGTTCCTCGAGAACAACTCGCTCCGGGGCAGGAGAAACGCCAACGGGAAAGCCAGAGCCTCTACCAGCTGGCGGAAAAAGCGGCCGAGTTCTACCGGGAACAGCTGCGTGGCCACCCCGTTGCCGGCAACGCTGTAGCCTATCTGCGCAATCGCGGCCTATCCGGGGAAATCGCACGAGATTTTGATATCGGCCTGGCCCCTCCCGGCTGGGATAATTTGCTCAATGCCCTAGCAGACAACGCAGAGAAAGCCGACCAGCTGGAGCTGGCCGGGCTCGTTATCCGCCGCCAGGACAGCGATGGCAACAGCAAGCCCGGCGGACGCCACCATTACGACCGCTTCCGCAACCGCATTATCTTCCCCATCCGCGACCAGCGCGGCCGCACTATTGCCTTCGGTGGACGGGTGCTGGGGGACGAAAAGCCCAAGTACCTCAATTCCCCGGAAACCCCGATCTTCCATAAGAGCCGCGAACTCTACGGCTTGTGGGAGTCGCGCCAGGCCAATCGCAATCTGGAACGCCTGATCGTGGTAGAGGGCTACATGGATGTGGTAGCCCTGGCTCAGTTCGGTATTCGCTGCGCCGTCGCCACCCTCGGCACCGCCTGCGGCGAGGAGCATATCCAGCTGGCTTTCCGCCACACCAGTGAGTTGCTTTTTTGCTTTGATGGTGACCGCGCCGGCCGCGCAGCAGCGCGCCGGGCACTGGAGTCTGCCCTGCCCCATATGCAGGACGGCCGCAGCCTGCGCTTTTTGTTGCTACCGGAAGGAGAAGACCCAGACACTCTGGTTCGCCAATTGGGCGGCGAACGCTTCCAACAGCTGATAGAAGAGCAGGCACGCCCCCTTGAGGACTTCCTCTTCGATCTGCTCAGCGAAGATATCAACTTGCAGACCATGGACGGCCGCGCACGCCTGTCCAAGCTTTCTGCTCCCTTGCTGGATTTGCTGCCAGAAGGCGTTTACCGCCAACTGATGTTCCAGCAGCTCGCCTCACGTACCGGTCTCGACAAGGAGACCCTACAGGAGGTGATTCGCGCGGAGAAAAGCCGTAACGCCCAGATACAGCGGGCACAAGCACAGCCCACAACCGCCAGCCCTACCCCAAACCCCACTGCCGACCTGAGCGAGGAGCTCCAGCACCGCACCCCACCAGAACCCTGGCCCCGCGAAGGGGAGGCTCATCCAGAACACTCCCCCACTCTCGTGGACAGCCCGCGCCGCACAGGTCAGTACCGCCTGCCCCCCGAGCGTATGCTGGTGGCGTTGATACTGCACCACCCGGAGCTGGCCGCAGAGATTGAGGACTTGCAACAGTTCCACAGCACCGGCAACCCAGACCTGGTGCTATTTGCACAACTGGTAGAGCTTTTCAAAAGTCGTCCACAGCTTAACTTCCGCCAATTGATCGGCCACTGGCGCGCCCATCACGGAGCTGAATCCAGCGATATACTGGCAAAGCTGGCCATATCCCCTCTGGTATCCGGGGTTCGCCACCTGGCCCAGGGAGACAGCAACCTGGAATACGACCCCCTTGCTGAGTTCAGCGACTGTCTGCGCCACCTGGAAAAGTCCGATGCCAAACAGCGCAATCGCAACCTTTTAGCTCAGTTAAAAGCCGGTGCCCAGCTCAGCCAGGAAGAACAACTGGCTTTATTGGCCAATTGGCGCAAAAAAGACAATTAATCTGCAATAACCCCTTGAAAACTGCGGTCTCAGCACTATATTCACTCACCCCGCCGGGCGGGATCGGGAACCCCAGCACCCTAAACTTCGCACCAGAGCCGTTACTTGACAGCTAGAGTGGTTATTGCTAGTGCAAATACGCTATAATCCCGCGTCTTTGTCCCGTATTTTCATCCCCAGAATTCAGGGTTGTGCATGACCGACAAAACCCAGCAACAAACCTCCCGCATTAAGGAGTTGATCGCCCGCGGTAAAGAGCAGGGCTATCTCACCTATGCCGAGGTAAATGACCACCTCCCGGAAGATATTTCCGATCCAGATCAGGTGGAAGACATTATTGGCATGATCAACGACATGGGTATCAAGGTGTTCGAAAGCGCACCGGATGCCGAAGAGTTGTTGATGGCCGAGGGCGACAGTTCCGCCGACGAAATCGCCGCTGCCGAAGCCGCTGCCGCACTGGCCGCAGTTGAGTCCGATGTAGGCCGCACCACCGATCCGGTACGTATGTATATGCGCGAAATGGGCACCGTAGAGCTGCTCACGCGCGAAGGCGAAATCGCCATTGCCAAGCGTATCGAAGAGGGCCTACGCGAGCTAATGGCCGCCCTCGCCTACTGGCCTGGCGCAGTACAGCAAATCATCGATGAGTACGCACTGATCGAGAAGGAAGAGCGCCGTATCCCAGACGTAATTTCCGGCTGGCTCGACCCCGCCGAAGACGTACCACCTGGAGCCCAAGCCGGCCAAGCAGCAGAAGCAAGCGAGAGCAGCAGCGATTCCTCCGACAACGACAGCGAAGATGGCGATGACTCCGACGACGACGCCGACGACAATTCCGACGAGGAAGAGGAAGAGAACGCTGGCGGCCTAGACCCTGAGGAACTGGCTGAGCGCATGAATGCGCTGATCGCCGCGCAGAAAGCCGCCGATGAAGCCATCGCCACTCACGGTCGCGACTCCAAGGAAGCCGGTACCGCTCTAGAAGCTGTCGCCGAAGTATTCCGCTACTTTAAACTGGCTCCGCGTCAGTTCGATCCACTCTACGGTGAAGTACGCGATATCCTCGATAGTGTACGCGAGCAAGAACGCGTCACTATGAGCCTATGTATCAAACGTGCTCGCATGCCGCGCAAGACCTTTATCAAGGAATTCCCCGGCAACGAGACCAACGAAGATTGGATCCCCGCGATCATCAAGAAAAAGCGCGACTACTCTGACGCACTGCGTCATGTAGTGGACGACATCGTCCGCGCGCAGCGCAAACTGGCCCAGTGCCAAGAGCGCGCCAACCTGGATATCGCACAGATCAAAGAGATCAACCGCCGTATGTCCATCGGCGAGGCCCGCTCTCGCCGCGCCAAAAAAGAAATGGTGGAAGCCAACCTCCGCCTGGTGATCTCTATTGCCAAGAAGTACACCAACCGCGGACTGCAGTTCCTGGACCTGATCCAGGAGGGCAATATCGGCTTGATGAAGGCGGTAGACAAATTCGAATACCGTCGCGGCTACAAGTTCTCCACCTACGCCACCTGGTGGATTCGCCAGGCCATCACCCGCTCCATCGCAGACCAAGCGCGCACCATCCGTATCCCGGTGCATATGATTGAGACTATCAACAAGCTCAACCGTATCAGCCGCCAAATGCTGCAGGAAATGGGTCGCGAACCCACGCCAGAGGAGCTGGGCGAGCGCATGGACATGCCGGAAGACAAGGTGCGCAAAGTCCTCAAGATCGCCAAGGAGCCCATTTCTATGGAGACTCCGATCGGTGACGATGAAGACTCGCACCTGGGTGACTTTATCGAAGACCAGAACCAGTCCTCCCCGGTGGACACCGCCACCCAGACCGGCCTGCACGACGCCACCCGCTCCGTGCTGTCAGGCCTGACCGCGCGTGAGGCCAAGGTACTGCGTATGCGCTTCGGTATCGACATGAACACTGACCACACTCTGGAAGAGGTGGGTAAACAGTTCGATGTAACCCGTGAACGTATCCGCCAGATCGAGGCCAAGGCCCTGCGCAAGCTGAGGCACCCATCCCGATCGGAGCACCTGCGGAGCTTCCTCGACGAGTAAGCCCCCACGAAAAAGCCCGGCTCGACCGGGCTTTTTTATGTGACACAATCATGACCGCCCGCAAGGGCCTACGGATGGCAGGAGAGCAGCATGCAAAAAGAAGTCGCCAACAAACCGGAAGAGTCTGAAAAAGTCGCCAACAAGCCAGGCAAAAAAGGCATTGCCCGCCTACTTGCCGCCGCCAAATATTCAAGTGAAGGTCTCACCGCTGCCTGGCGAAATGAGGAAGCTTTTCGCATTGAAGTGATCCTCGCTATCTTCTTTGTCCCTTTTGCCCTCTGGGTTGGAGACACCCCCGCTGAACGCGCCGTATTGATAGCTGTTAGCCTGGTGGTATTGCCTTTGGAGCTGATCAACAGCGCTATTGAGGCCACTGTGGACCGCATAGGAGCCGAGAAGCACCCACTGGCCAAGATCGCCAAAGACACCGGCTCTGCCGCAGTAGCGGTGGCCCTGTTAATGTGGTTTATCGTCTGGGGTTGTATCGTGATCCCCAAGCTACCGATTTAGCCGTGCTAATTAAAAAGTATTAAATATTAAAAAGGGAGGCTAAGCCTCCCTTTTTAATATTTGAACAACAGTACCAACTGGCGCTAACAAACCAAACAAACGTACCAACAATTAAAATAGTGGCGCTCAACCCTTGTTATCTAGGTCAGCAAACTCAACAGAAAGATTCGATCAAATAATAGTCACTGGGATTGGCGTTGTTTCGAAAACTCGATGGGAAGAAATCTCTGCCATAAAGGCATTGATTTAAAAGGAAAAATCTTGTACTTTGCCCAACCGCTTGCAACGATACCCGCAAGCAAAGTGTGGGCCCTTAGCTCAGTTGGTTAGAGCATCCGACTCATAATCGGCAGGTCCTGGGTTCAAGTCCCGGAGGGCCCACCACCTTTAAATCTCCCCCAATCTCAAAAAGTGGGAATGTAACGATAAGTTGTCACAATCCAACTTCATGTGTTCATGGCCAGCAACATCTCACTCTAAATCTGACAATTTCCTTGGCATGGCAACTTATCCCCCCTAGATTTAAGTTCATCGTTCGCTGCCCCCTCATAAGTGGTCACTTTAATGACTAAAATGAGTTGACCCGGCATTGCGGAAGAAAGAGTAAGGCTAGGCCAGTAAGAGTGGAATCCGGGGCATTACAAGGAGGCCCATAAACACTCCCTAGAGAAGATACCGTGGCATGAAGCACAAACAAAAAATAAGGAAGAGTGGTCACCTTCAATAACTTAAGTAAATGTCATTCTACACTAACCCCAATTATTTATTTGCGCGTCAATATTTTACTCTGACCCCAATTATTCATTTGGCTGCACACGAAAATCATTAAAGCCTCTTGATCTACCGACTCATAAGACCCTGTCGAACTAAAATCAGCACAAACCAAATTTTATCAACATCAACGGACATCCCGACTAATTTAAATTTTAGGTAGTAAAAATTTATTTGAAAGTTTATTTCAGTCGAATGGAAAACCATAATCCATCCACAAGCCCAAGGTCTTTCTGCCCCATAAGTACATTCCAACGCTGCCCCAAAAATTCCGCTCTAAATGCAATCGGATTCATGCCTACAACTACCGATTCGTCACATTCCAAATCATATTCACGAGCCATCTTACATGTATTTACGACCTGCTTAGAACTTACAAGGCCATTTAAAATAGTATCAAAGACCTGTTTGTCTTTATGAGTAACTACCCCCTCTTTTGTACTAATTAAAGACATCAAAGAATTATTAACCCTTATACGAGTTTCCTTTACCAGACGTAGATCCAACTGGATATGATCAACTGAATTACTTAGATGCTGATTCTGGATAAAAGCAAACAAGAGATTAAGTAGTTCCTCATACTCTGAAGAATAAAGATACCCCCTCCCTTCAATATCCAGCTTATAATCACTCCGAATTTGCAGCAACCAAAGGCCGTTTATAGGCTCACGCTTAAAAAAAATATTGTTTACAGAAATTCCACTGTCAAGATCTACATCAAATATATAAACAGAGCCCCCATCACTTTCCATATGCACTCGTGGTTCAGCAAAAACACTGCTCCCAAATAGAAAAGCCAAGCAAATAAACCCCATCAAGAATATTTCATTTCGAGAGATAATCATCATGTTAACTTTTTTCAATATTAATTTTCAGCTGCTTTTATAGGTAAAATCCAAGCCGACCCTCCCACGCCCAAAATAGAATATCTATCTCCAGTATAACCCGGGGTGATCACGGTAGCATGGCTTTTAGATACAACGACAGCAACCTGATTAGCAGTTAACGACTCACTTAAACTATCAAACTGATCATAAGTAATATCCGTATAGTCCGCTGCTCCCCAAGCGGTAGATAAATATATCTTTAATTGCCGAGCAGATATTATGTAGCGTAGGCCATCATTCTCCCCGCCATAATTCAAATTTGCTCCAGGAGCACCACGAGGAATCGACATTCCACTATGGTTAATACCATGACTGACCCTGGTCGCACATGAATTCTCACCAGCATACTCTTCACCCAAAGTCCCACCTACAGTATCCCATACCATAGCTGTATCATAGTCAGAATAATTTAGATATTTCTCCCAAAAGTCCTCTGAATATGGCCTTTTTGACCTTGAGTGAGCAGCCTCATCATTAAATGCCCGAGAAAATGCACCTGTAATAGCCCCATTTGCAAACTTACCTCCGGATAATTTAGAGGCTGTGCCGCCAACTACCGCAGCAGCCGCAATTCGAGCAGTACGATTGCCAGCACTAAAATAATTTTCAGAACCTTTCCCGATTTGATCAATAGCTCCAGAGAAGGCTTGTGTTACCCCCGCACTGGCAAATCCGTGACCAAATTTTCCACCTTGTACAGCCGACATCATCCCACCAACAAAGCCATGTGCAAGAACTTTACCGGCAAACCAGCCGGGAGTAAGTCCAGACCCTAAAAAATTACCGGTTGGTGCACCGGCAAATACTTCACCAACGCCTGCAAAAGCGGCTGCACTTATTGCGCCTATAACAGCCCCCTGTAAAATATTGCCACCATTGGCTGCAGCACCAGCAGCGCCTGATGCAGCACCAAGTGCCATCATCTGCCAACCAATTTGCCTACAGGGTTCTCCGCAAACATAAGCACCGACAATTGCAACTATCGCACCTACAAACTGCCTTAGTTTGAAGTACCCACTTGGGTCGGTTGAATTTAGTGGATTGTTCCACACATAGGCATAGCGATTATGAGATTGGCTAAAGCTCGGAGCCTGTACGAAAGGATCTGCCTGTAAGAATCGGGCTATCCGTGGATCGTAGATACGCCCATTCATATGAATAAGGCCTACTTGGTCCAGCATCTCATGCCCCGTGTAGCCCCGCGTGGTAAAACTGCTGGTAAAGCCTGTCAAGGCGTCACCCAGTAATTCACTCCAGTCCAAAGCATTTCGGCGCTGCCCCCAGGCATCGAAACTGAAATGATCAACCACCACTCCTGTATCATCTGTTATTACATCAAGGGAGCCCAAATGGTCTTTATGTAAATAGCGGCTTTCCCTACCACCGCCTTGACTAAGGGTGATCAAAGTACCACCAGGGAGATAGCGTTTGACTTCTACAACCCCATCTTTAGTTATTTTTTCCACATTACCGATAGTGCGGGTTTCAGTGACTTTGCCGTTTTTATCAGTATCAACCCTAAGGTAGCGTTTACGATCTGGGCCATACTGAAATTCAGTTTTATGACCACCCTTAATTATCACTGAGGGTTTATCAAATGTAGTGTACTCCAAAATCCTACCATTAGAGTCACCAAGCATATTGCCATTAGCATCGTACTGATAACTGATACCATCGGAGGTTTCACAAACTGCATGGGGGCCATAACCTTTAGCACATTCATCACCATAAAAATAATCTCCTACATCCGATTTATAGGTGATATTGCCAAGATCATCGTAACGAACCGTTTGCGCAGAACGTCCTGCTACTTGAGAAGTCACAAGACGATTCAGTCCATCATAGGTGAATATTTCTTGTAGATTCTTAGCCCCGCTATTATCAAATCGGTTTGTAAGGTTACCTAAGTCATCCCATATATAACTGAGATCTTGTATATCCCCTATACCGAGGATTGTTGCAAGCTGCCCTAATAAATGGCCGGTTGCAGGGTCATAGGTTTTCTCAGTAGTAACCCCGTTTCCTTGTCGATAGCGGGTTACATTACCTCGAGCATCCATAGCTTCGACGGTGTAAAATTGTTCGGCCGTGGCCAGGTTAATTAATTCGGCATCGACAACCTGCTCAAGATAGCCATTAACGTTGTAGTGGTTGCGAACAGCGCTATTGTTCCAACTGCCATCTCCACCGGCATCGAAGATCTGGAAGGGCCTCGAGTATTCGTCATAAGTGGTTTTTTCATAATGACTATCGCCATCAGCAAAGCTGGTAGCTAGCTCACTGGGCCGACCGAAAACGTCATAACTATGATACCGAATGAAACCTGGATTATTAGAACCAGACAAATACTCAATAACTTCACGCAGAGCCGCAGGCGGAGTTGCTAAAGGATCTTTATCAACTTGGTTGTTATAAGTCCACTGAGTGGTTTTAACAATATCACCCGATACATCGAAATCGCGCCGCTCAATTAGGCGTCCCAATTGATCGTAATCATTTTCGACTACCTGTCCCTTGGCATCAGTTTGATGTATTAACTCACCATAACCGTTGTACTCATAAAGCCAGTTACCTTTATCTGGGTCGAACATGGATTTCTTACGTCCCAGCAGATCGTAAGTCATAACGGTCATTAAATTACGACTACCATTACCTTGATTAATGACTTCGAGCAACTGTCCCTGAGCTCCGTACTTAAACCGCAGAATATTACCTAAATTATCCTGGGCTTTAACCTTTTCCCCCAATGCATTTAGGGTTTCGACCTGACTCTGACCTTTAGGGTTAAGAATAGTAGTTGTGAATCCGTCATATATTCGTTTTAAATCAAACCCAGTGCCGTTAACACCATGAACACCCGGCAAATCAGAACCAATATTACGCCCGATCAAGTCGTAACTATGAGTGGTCCAATAAGCAATATCTCCGTGCTTATAAGGTACTGACTGATGTTTGACCCGCCCAAATTCATCGTACTCGATATCGACATAATTCCAGCCACCATCAAAGGCAAGGGTAGCTTGGCGTATTTTTCGAGAGAGCACATCGAAGCAGCTAATAGCCCTGCCACCTCCAGCACTACGCTCCTCTTGTTGAAATACACTACCAGCTGGACAATTCGCACCGGCCGCAGCTCTCAAACTAACCTTATACGCTCCGGTATTACTGTAGCTTAACAGCTGGCGTCCAAAGGCATCGTAGCGGAGTTGAACTTTAATACCACTCGATTCTTCGAGGAGAGTTGGCAACCCATAAACATTACGCGCCTGCACTCGGCTAAGTATTTGCCCATAGCTATTTTCCTCACGATCGACGAAACGTCCATCTGCATCATAATAAAAATGCTGGATACGCGGCTGTTCTCCTGTCGTAGTCTGCTTGACAAAGGCTCTATTGCCAAAGAGGTCATAATCATAGTGAGTAACGAGTTTCAATGTCGCATCTTCGGGCTCTATGATTTCCGTTTTTAGCAAACCGGCTTTATGCCCATTGTCATAGTAAGAAAAGATACTTGTACGAGACTCTGACTCGACATTGCTGCGACTATGTGTGACTACCGTTTTTGATAGACGCCCCAACTCCGCTTGGCCACTGAAATTATGATCAGGATTCTGGAAGGTAACTGCAGCCCCATCTCCATACGTGTTCAGTGTTTCTGTGGTAAAGGTTTCCCCCCCGTTACTGGTCTCCACAGTGAGGCGTGTCACATTACCGTGATCATCTTGATCACTGGTGGTAATTACCGTTTTGAGCAAAACTCCCTGGGTTTGACCATTATCAGCAAGGTCATAAAATTGCTCTACACTGGAAGCAATATAGGGTTTCAAAGGCCCTAAAGCGGCGGTGCCTGCACGTGCAATGGTCGGAAAATCTGACTGCCAATCATTTAGGGCCAAAGTATTCCTAGCTTTACTGAGTATCACCCCTTGAGGCGTATAAGATATGGTTTCAAGAGGCTGACCGATAAACGGAAAATCTTGACGATAACGCGTCTCCGTAGCGACTCCTGCCTGTTCATCAACTGTAAGTACATTCTCAAACCCAAGTAATCCACGTCCACCAGCTTGTAATCGTGCACGACCGTAAAAATAACGAACAGCGCTAGTGGCTGTATTATCTACACCTCCCGGAACATCATTGGCAGCGGGGGCACTACTCTCGACACGAGTTACCAAAAACTGGCGCCCAAGCATCTCCATAATCGGCGTATTCTTGCCAAGACTGTGATGTTCGCTCCAATTTCCGTTCAGAGCCTGGTAAAAATCGCTTACGCTGTCCTGGCCATAACGATGGCACCAGGAGATAACTATCGTTGGGCCATTATCCAAAGAGCAATATTCGCTAAGGGATTCATTCATATCCAGACGTGCATAGTGCCCAGAAATGATACTCGAGCCATAAGAAATATGTGTTTGCGCACCAAATCCATTGGTTATATTTTCAATTAAATTGGGAGCTACCTTAGCCTCAGGAGAGTGATAGATATAAAGTGTACCTCCGGCAAACTCCAGCCAATCCGTAGAGCCATCGCCATCCATATCCAGGAATATGTCTTGCCCATCCTTTTTAACATGACGGAAGAGCTCTTTGGGAGCGAAAGTTTGCTGATCATTTACCCAGCGACGTACCCAGAGGCTCTCACCACCATTACTTGCCGGGGCTCGCCAGACAAGATCTGTATCACCATCTCCTTCATAATCCAGCCAACTTATCTGGGAGTTTTTTGGGAAGGTACCTAGCTCCACAGCTCCCTCTAGAGCCATACCATTATTTAGCCAATATTTGCCAATACCATCGGTTCTCGAATCCTGACGTACCAGATCCACCAAACCATCACTGTTGACATCCACAGCCTGTAATTTGTGATGGATATAAGGGTGTCGCTCTAATGAAGTTGCATCAGAACTACGACTTCCTCTTTTAAAGTCGCTTTTCTGATCGTAATCCATCACTCTTTGTCCCAGAATCAACTGGTTACCACGCACATTCGCAACGTAGGCACGCGAGTGTTGTGAAACTAGCAAGCCAGTGTCTTTCGACCATCCCTGCTTGGTATGCATCAGGATCAAGTCTACTCGGCCATCACCATCCAAATCTCCCGCTATATCTGGGTTGAGGTAGTTAGTAAATGTCTCACGCCCGATCTCTTCATCTGATTGCGCCGCAGTTTCTTCCCAGTCAGGTAATCCAATTATCTGCCAGGGCTGCATAACACCAAAATGATAGAAATTAGATGAACTTGTAGGTGCTCCTGGCCGAGGTTCCAGTAGGCGATAACCTGAACTAGAAACCATATCTGCTAGCCCGTCACTATTAATGTCAATAAAACGGGCATCTTTCTCCGTGAGAATCGACTTAGGATTCTCTGACAGCTTCCACTCCCCATTTACATTAACTGACTGGTGCAGCATCCAATTGCCCCCGTGCTTACCTACACGATGATATAGAGCAACGTCTGTGCGGCCATCCGCATTGTAGTCCAACAATTCCCAACGGTATGGACTTCGAGAACTGCCATGATATTGATACAATTTTTGCGCAGAACTGAAATACCCACCTTCTTGAGCTAGAGCATACCAAAGTATCTGATAATCTATTTTGTCCTCATCATAATCCGCTTCTAGCCAGACAATATCCATACGACCATCGCCATTAATATCAGCTGGTCGCGGAGAAATCGCTTGACGATCTCTTTGATCACTCAACCTTAACGAGAACGAATGGTCGGTACTGAAGAAATTGGCGGGTAATCGCCAATCAAACTGAGTATTCGCTAGACAGGTATCTCCTGCACAGGCACGGACGCGTTCTATGCGGCTTAATGAATCCAGATCATGCGATGCGGGCAAATAATCAAGTTCGGTACGTTGCAAAACAGCACCATCTGCTCCATGCGTGCTTATCGCGGTCATACGCTTGCGAGTAGTGATTTTTGCACCAGCAATAAAGCCACTGAGAATATCTTCTCGATCATCGTATTCAAAAGTTACAGACGCTCCAGGAGTACTGTTACCGGCGTAAGCGTAGCGAATCTCCCGGATTCGATAGCCTCCATCCTGCTCATAGAAAAACTCGATGGGATTGCCAACACTATCTTCATAGCGGTTGATCCCCCAGTTAAGAGTACCAAATCCAGAAATTGCCTGTTCTGACTGATTGCCCTGTTGATCTTGCCCGTAATAACTAATGGAGCCATCTTTATGCTCAACGGTAAAATATGCAGGTTGTCCAATACTGCCACCTTGAGCAGTGATCAGAGCAAAACTATCGATTTCTGTTCGATACTGGCTGCCGGGCGCACCATAGCTTCCACCATTGACCAATAATAAACGCTGTCCATCGAGGCAAAAGCGATCTTCCGATCCCCAGGTTATAGGAGAACTCTTTCCATCCTGCCCTAAGGTTTTACGACAACGGGCAATACTAGAAAGTCCACTCAACTGCCAACCCTGACCAAGTAACCCATTGCCCCGAGCACTGGAATAACTAAGGGAAAGTTGAGGTGAGACCCCTGCTGTCCCAGCAGGTAGACTCAAAGGAATAGAGTATGTTGCAGCTCCAGATTCATCTACCCGAAACTCTCCGGGTACAGTACCAACACTTTCAGAAGCGAATATCTCATTAGTATCCAGGGTTGGGATACCTGCTGGAACTGGGGGCTGCTCCCTTACTCCGTTGTAACATAGAGCTGCACAGGGGCTAATTCCCGCAGCAAAGGCTTCTGCATTGGTATATTCGTCATTATCAGGATTATCATCGCCATCCAAATCGGTAGTGCCAAAGAACAAAAGTTCCCACCAGTCTGGCAACCCATCACCATCACAGTCCCTGGTGTATTCATCTCCTTCATTACACTCAGTAACCGCCCAGCTATAATCCTGATCATATAAATATTGGAAAGCTCGATTGAGCAGTACACCAGTGGCGGAGTTATATTCATCCGATTGTGTAAAGAGTGTTGCCATCTGGGCACGAGAAACTCCCTTGGATAGCATCACCAACAAATTATCGCGTGAGAAATTTAGCCCATGTGAAGTGAAAACATATTGCTGAGGATCTTGCCCCGGGAAAATTCGGGCGTATAAGGTATCTAAAAAGGCGCTATCACTTAGCGAGGTTGGGAAATTGGACCTGCCGGTGTCCGATTCTAAAAATATTTCAGCAATCTCGACCTCATTCTCCAGTCTGCCTTCAAATCTATAAGTCCAAAAAGTTACAACTTTTCGGCTAAATCCCAAGGGAGGCTGTAAAAGGCCTTGGTAAAGACGCGCCACCGTGAAAAAGCTAGGACGCATATCCGGGCTAGGCTGCCATACACCAATCTCTTCTGTATAGATTGAATCATCAACACTCTCCCAAACCAGCTTGCCCGGATCCTTAGACTCACGGGAGATAACATAAATCTGATCGTCTTTTACCGTAGTAAAATAGAGAGAGTTTGTTCCACCCAATACCGGAGTTTTAGCAATACCCGCATTGGCAGGGAAGGTCCATTTTACTCTATCTAGGCCCTCCACCGAATTATCTCCTGCGGCATCAAGCGCGTAGAGCATTCCATCCATTGAGCCAAAATAGAGTATTCGTTCTTCATCCAGAACTGCAGAGGATAGAATTTCACCCTGAGTTTCCAGACGCCATTTCAGCCTGCTATCTGGGTGAATGGCATAAAAGCTATGATCAAGTGACCCAACATAAATTGTACCGTCTACCCCATCAACTCTGGGAGTGGCCTTGATCAGGCCATCGGTTATGAAGGGCCAATACGCCTGCTCAGCAGTATCTCCACTCGAAACATCATCTCCATTGCTAGATACTAAAGCATGTAAAGCATTCCCGACCCCAACATAAATAGTTCCATCAGCTCCAACAGCGGGTGAAGATTCTGTTTCACCAATAATTTCAGTAGCCGCATCGGCATATACAGTAATACCTCCACGGGCACCATTAGGGTTTGTAACCGTTGCACGCACACCTAACCTAGCTAAAGCTTCTTCTAATTTCTGATGCTCCGCATTACTAGACTGAAGCTCTATAATAATTTCTGTAGCAGAGAGAGCCAGTAACTCATCAGATGTAAAATCTATACTGATTCTCTGATCATGTACCGCAGATAAGCTCAAGCTTAGGTTTGGGTCCAGCCCAAGGCCCCTTAACTGTAACTTGTTGTTATCTCGCCCAGCAGAGACCATCCGTGGCGGCAAGACATCAATCGTCAATAGTTCTGCATTATCAGTTGAACTACATTCTCCGGCATGGCAAGCCAATACACGATAGGTGTAAGTACCAGGTGTCTGTTGATTAACCAGAAACTTGGATACATCAACGACATCGCCCGGATTAACCGGTTCACTCTCATATCTAGTAATCCAAGGGCTGAGAACTTCAGGCCCTCCAACTTTCTCCTGCAAACGGTAGTCAACCCGTAACGACTCCCCGTCAGCTTGCTTCCAGCGAAGAATATAGCTACCCGTAAATATTAGGGGTTCTGATATATTTATATTGGGCTCAGGTGTGGCAACCAATTCTTTCGGTGCCTGAGGGGTATTGATATCAACTATTACCGAAATTTCATCACTTGGAGCACTACAACCAGCCGGGTTGCAAGCTCTGACTCGGTATAGATATTGTCCCTTCCCTTGATTAGGAAACCACTGACCATTGACAGTATTATCAGCAAGAGGAACTTGTTTGTAGTTACCGTCAATTCCGACCTTCTTTTGTTCTAACTCATAATAGGAGGCGCTAGAGACTTTATCCCAACCAACTGTATAAGCACCAGAATCATTATTGGGAACCGGTGCAAATTCATCATCAATTGTTAGGGCATTTGGCGCTGTAGGTGGTACAAAAGCCAATACATCTACTTTATGTGGATTTGAAGTATGCGTAAGGCCTAGTTTATCGGTAACTTTAACCTGAAGGTCAAGCCCAAGTCCTGCCGTCTGTGGCGTCCATGAGTACTCATACGGTGCACTTTGATCGGTCTCAAGCTCTGCACCATTCAGTAAAAAGCTCACCGCCGCTACTTCACCATTGGCATCATCCGGATCGGAGGCACTTGCCTGTAATAAGACAGTATCGAATTGGGTTATAGTGCTTGGAGGGTTTATCAACCATCCCACTGGGGGTTGATTTTGTGACACCCATAAAGAGCTGCGGGCCAAAGTTGCAGATTTACCCAGCAGGTCTGTTGCCACAGCCCAAACTTCGAATTCCTCTCTTGATACTCCATCTCCCAACGTGGGAGGGGTCCAGTTTAATCGGTAACAATCACTTTGCGACTTATAGGTTGTTTTGCATTCGTCTGCTCCCCTGGTTGCCAAACCAAGTGAACTTTGCACCTTTCGATCCTTTGCATAACTAAAAAGCTTTACTTCCGAAATACCATCTATATCGCTAGCCCCGACATACAAAGTAGTTTTAATATTAGATTGTACTACTGTGCCTATAGGATCGCGAAGCCATCTAACAGATGGTTTAGCATTAGCACGAACTTTGACATTTAATTCCGGATGAGGAGACGGACTGCACTTTAGATTGTTACATGCCCATATTTTATACTTGTAATTATTATTTTCCGTTTTCTTACTCGGTGTATAGGACTTGATCGATGAATTAAATTGATGGGTTTTATTTATACCGTCACTACCTGACTCATGTAGATATACCTTAGTCGCGTTACTTGGACTACTCCAGCCTATAGTGTAGTTCCCATCGGCTGCATCATTCTCACTTGGGGCGGCACGAAAGGTAGGTTTAGCTACAGGGGTATTGTTTACAACTACCGAAATCTTATCCTGTAATTGGTCCGGGCCCCACTCCCAACTTCCCGTTAGTCTAAACCTAAGCTTAAACCAAAGTTCATAATGATATACACCGTCCTTCCGGTCGTTAAGTGTTATTGAGTCTAAGTCAGTCGGAGTTGCTACATCTAACACGTACCCTTGATAAACACCATCCTTAAACTCCTTAATTCTTAATTTACTTCCTGACTGGTACCAAAGGGATAAACTTCCATTGTTTAACCAACGTAGGGAAACAGAGCCATCAACAACATTGCTCTTAGGATAGCTAGTAAAGTATGTTCTAGCATCTGGTTCTACCGCAAATGCAACGACCGTAAAGTTTATGATAATGAGCAGAGCACATATACCAATGGGCCTCATGTTTCTACAAAGATATTTTATTAAACTTTTCATGGTCATTTTTCTTAATTAATGGCGCCACTCGAATAATACAGCTTTAGTTGCCACCGTGAGCTAAAGGATAGGGGACTTAAAGTTATTAAAAAAGATAATTAATCTGGTTTTAGATCACGTCGCCAGAGCAATTTAGCGAGTATCGGGCCATCCACCACAGAGGGCTCTTCTACCGGCTCAATCTCATTGGGAATCGGGAGAACAACCATGGAGTCGAGAGGTAGGACAATGATTTTAAATGGAGGAGGTGGAGGTTCAGGTAATCCAGTATCAATAGCAAACATTTGATGATCTGTGCTATGAACATAGATAGCTGCCCCATTAGTACTTAAAGCTGGCGTCGCACTTACCGTTTCTCCTGGCGGCAATTGATAACGCCACTGTTCAGCCCCATCCGATGCATCTAAACACAGAATTAAACCGCCGTAACTCGCCACATAAACTCTGCTTCTATCAGCACTCAATACCGGACTAGCAATCACAGCCGTTGGGGTATTAACCTCCCAAATTACAGACTTATCAGTCTTCAATGCCGCGATACGCCCACCCTCTCGATTGTTTACCCCAACAAAAGCCAAGTTTCCTGAGACTGCAGCAGGATTCATTACCACACCGAAATCCTCCATGACCCACAGCAATGATCCAGTAGAAGATAAATGATAATAATTATTGTCAAAACTACCTAGATACATGGATTCATCTTTTAAAGTTGTTAGCGATGCCCCTATAACATCATTACCTTCATTTAGAGAATCATTCTGTACCTGATTTTTCGACACGGACCATAAACCAGCCAAATTTACACGACCTGTTTCTACATCAACTTGTACTTCAGCAGTCTTAGTTCCTTCAGGCCCCTGTATTGATAGGATATAGCTGGTTGTCTTATCCGGAGTTACCTTAGCAAGTCCCTGAGCAAGCAGTGAGTCAAGTCGGTCATCACCGCTAGTATTAGTGAGTGTTATAGATGATGCACCTTCTACCGACCAACTTAGCATCACTGCATCTCCCTTTTGTGAAATTTTGTTAGGAAGAGCTGTAAACGACTTAATTGATTGTGGTAAAAGATTTTGACTGCCACTAGTGGCCGCAGCAGCTAAGGGTGTCATTTTTCCAGAAACGACCTCATTAGCTTTCAAGTGAGCACTTGTTACTCCCTGAGATGTAGACATAGCAGGTGAAGTAAAAATTAACTCCATATCGGCTATGCTTTTATTGCTAAATACGACAAGACCAAAATAGAAAAATATCGAAGAGAACCTTAATGGCCAAATCCAGAGTTTATTTCTCGTCCACGTCAAACCCATCTTATTCTTCATATTAATACCCATGAGTGAAACGCAGAATTTAAAGGAAGCAGAGCTATGCACTACGACTTAAACTCAATGACGCCACTAATTATCAATCCCTAACCAAAAGAACTAAAAGGGAGCTACAGCATCCACATAAAACTATGAACACCAATTTTAAAAATCAACAAATTCATCTCCGTTAAGATGATTTATATTCCAATAGCTTTCTTTATCCCTCCCCCCCCTTCGCTCTGAAAACCATTCAAATAACCTTTCAACAGGAAATAGCTTCAAAGAGAGCACTCTAGAATTAAAGGAAGCAGATTCCAGCAAGATTAAAATAAAACAAATGCAATTTAAAGCCCACACAACCTCTTTAATCGAAACCATCCAGAAAATAGAAAAAAATATTACTGCCTAAAGTGTCAAACGGTACTGGTATACCCTCACTTAGCACAAAGATATAATTTTCAAACGTGCATCTAATACTAAGGACCTACAATCAATTAAACTATACCAATTAAAATATTTACACCAATTCTAAGCAAGGAAGACCGAATAATTACTGATCATTATTTGGTACAGATATCACAACTCTGCACTCAGGTATTAATTAAAAACTCCATATACTAGATATCTTGTTCCATTGCATGGATAGCTACCGCAGGAGGAAATACTTACACAAATAATGTACATTGCACTCCCAGAGGAACTGAGCACCGACCCAACAATAAAGAGAGAAAATATTCAGAAGCTATTCCATAACTTCTTTAACCTAATCAATTTGCTGATGCAAAGCTGCCATCAGAAAAGACCTCCTCCCAGTTAAGCAAAGGCTATTTATCCAACAGATTCCAGGGATCTTCTCCATGTCTGCAACCAAGCTCCTTGCTCTTTCTAAAATTGTAGACTTCTCCAGTATGTACTCGGTGATGGATAGTGTTTAGGGAGATCTTTCCATTGCGTTCCAGAACGAAAAACCCATTGAATACCTTCAAAACTGGATCAATAATCAATAGATTTTATCCTCCCTTTCTTCGTTTCAACTCAGAAAGACAAGGTTCAATCAACTTCCATTGATCATCAATGAACTCTGACTTGAATAAGCTCACTAAAGCTTGAATTTTTTCTATGTAACAGCATGAGAATAGCTTATCTCAAGTTAGGAAAAATCCTCTAGCAAATAAATAACCTTTGGGAAATAAAATTTAAAAAATTTTAATTTCACAAAAATTTATCTCAAACTTACTTATCTTACACATTGCAATACAATATCATCATCTATAATGGCCAGCCCGTTAAAATTACGCTCGCGTAATTCATTCAAAAATTATTATCTACCAAAGAGTTAACGCTTATAACTCAAAGGGCAAGCTAACTCCCACAACATACCAAGTATCTACTGTACTTATTGTAATAGCAGAATTTAGGTTTTATATGCATTTACAATTAGATGGGTGATTTTTTATCAATCTAGAATTGAGCATAGCTTTCTGCCGGAAAGCGAAAATACACCTTCAGGAAATCCATCATTACAAGCTATTAATTATTTATTTATGACCCATAATCTAGAACCATTCTATTTCATTCGTATAGTGCCAGCTTATATAAATTTCTCTCAGTTGATAAAATTAAGAATCTCGCTATCGATTTTCAACATTACATTCGAGCTTACTCCCTGAAATAAATGACACATGAAAACAAAATCATTACCTGATAGTTGACAGGAGAATACTATTTGCATAATTTCGGAACAGCTTTCTCAAAGGGCAGATTCGTTTCCTTTAAAGAGGCTCTGGAAATCCCCATATGCTTATAAGGAGGGTCGCCCTGCATCCCAGGGTTTATCATATGAATGATATAGCATCCAGAATACACTACCGTTTTTCCATCCGTTTTCTTAGCTAACAATGCCACTGGCAAGGCCCAATAAATTTGTCCTGCCCCAGGATCTGTACTCGTCGCTCCAAATTTTACTTTTACAGATTTAGTATCGCCGTAGCCTTCTTTCCATTGGTTAAAATCTGCCGGAGGATTAATTAAGTAGCTGTAGGCTTGAGCATAATAACGGTGATTAATTGCATAGTAGTAGCTTTCTATCAGTGCTTCAGGGGAAGATCTATCATCCTTATAGGACCACTCTTCCGCCAACGCTTTAGAAGCTACGAGTGTAACCACAGACAAAAAGACTAAAATCCAAATATAAAGCCTTATATACTTCCTCATAACTCTATCCATTTCGATTAACTCCATATTCTGCATGGGAACATAAAATTAAGTTAGATATGTAAGCAAGCAAATTTTATATGCTTATGAAATATAGTGTTTTCAAAGATCGCTTCGCTTAATCAAAACTATCCTAACGAGCTTAATGTTCCACTTATTTAAACCATTTTCATAAAAATACAATGGGGTCGTCAGCAGCGGAATATTTCTCAGGCACTCCTTTGTAGTATCTGGACTCGATCTAGGCTTCCGAAGTCTCGACTCATACTACTTGAGAACTGCCAGTTTTAACCCCATGATCACAAACCATCGTCGGTTGAGTTAATCAAGCATGTGACCGCGTTATTCAACAAAAAGGTGAGTATTATGAAAGCATTGACGCTTAAAGCGCCTGGAGGCTTGGAGAACATCTCTCTGAGTGAAATTGATGACCCCGGCAAACCGGGCCCGGGGCAGATTCGGGTTGCTATTGGCGCATCCTCACTCAACTTCCATGATTTACTGGTCGCCGACGGCAGTATATCCACAGAGGATGGTCGTATATTGATGTCAGATGGCGCAGGCACCGTAGAGGCCGTTGGCGAGGGTATCACTGAATTTAAGGTAGGCGATTCCGTAGTTTCCTGCTTTTTCCCACAATGGCAAGCCGGGCCAGCGTGTCACAATGTCTGGGGCTTTGCCAATACGCCAGGAGATGGCATTGATGGAATGGCTGCCCAGCATGTAGTGCGTGATGCCACTGCATTTACCCTCGCGCCAAAGGGCTGGAGCCACACTGAATCCGCCACCATTACCACAGCAGGTCTCACGGCCTGGAGGGCCCTGGTGAGCGATGGCAAAGTAAAACCTGGAGATACCATATTAACTCTGGGCACTGGTGGCGTATCCATTGCCGTAATTCAAATTGCTAATATGTTGGGTGCCCGAGTGATTGTGACCTCATCCTCCGATGAGAAACTGGAACGAGCCATGAAATTGGGGGCAACACATGGTATTAACTATAAGACTCATACACAGTGGTCAGAAAAAGTGTTGGAGTTAACCCATGGCAAAGGGGTCGATCACATTATCGAGCTGGGTGGTCCCGCCACTTTGGAGCAATCCATTCAGTCAGTTAGGGTCGGGGGCCATATATCTCTGATTGGGGTGTTAACCGGCAGAGAGGGAGAAGTTCCAACAGCTCTATTGATGGGAAAACAGGCTCGTCTACAGGGACTGGTTGTGGGAAATCGCTGTGAACAGCAGGATTATGTTGCAGCACTGGAAAGTAATGCAGTACATCCGGTTATCGACAAGACATTCCCATTTTCTGAACTAGAGAAAGCTTTTGAATACCAAACCAGCGGATCACATTTTGGTAAGATTTGTGTGGAGTGGTAATCAGCAACCACCCGCATAGCGGGTGGTATGGTGAAAGCCCCCAAAGGGGGCTAGCTACAACCTCGCCAGGTGCATCTGCTCTTGACGGCGCTCTTCAATCTCTTGATTCTTGATGTACTCTTGAATCATCTGCTCATCGAGCCCAACTGTACTAACGCAGTATCCCCTGGCCCAAAAGTGTCTTCCTGAAAAATTTCTCTGTACATGTTTGTACTTTCGAAATATCTGGATCGCAGATTTCCCTTTCAAAAACCCAACCGTATTGGAAACACTGAACTTCGGAGGAATCATTAATAACATATGAATGTGATCCCTCATTGCGTACCCTTCAATCAACTCAATACCCTTTTGACGGCATAGGTCTCGAAATATCGCTCCGATCTCCCGTCTCAATGTTCCAAATAATGCTTTCTTTCGATACTTAGGCACAAATACCACGTGGTACCTGCAATAATGCTTCACGTGAGCTTGGCACTGCCAATCTCGCATATGGCCTCCTTTATAGAACTTGCCGGTTCATGGATGCCATATTTTTCATTCTGCACGCCGGAACGGCAGAGCCCTGTCAAGTCTCACCGCCAGAGGCGGTGGTTTACCTATGTATTAATTATTTGTTTTTAAGCTCTACTGCATAAGAAAAAAATAATACACTGCTTTCGGCGTTACCTGTAGATAAGCTATCGGAGCTCGCTATCGGTATATTTACTTTATAGAACTCCGAGAGCAGTGTTTTAATTCCAAGGCGAAAGATGATATTTACGATGACTTTATCTGCCTTTCATGATTTTTATCTTGAATATGGTTAAGTAACTGCAATAGTGCTCCGTCCCTACCCTGCTTATAGTCACGCCAGCTAGTCATCGCCGGAAAATCTGGATAAAGCGCATCAGCAGGTGATTGAATAAAACGATAATAACGCTTAGAAATACTTACTTCTCTATTCGAATTTTTAAGCCTGAAACGGTTAGTCTCAGCAGCTATATTTGGATCAGCACCTGTCGGAGTCCCCACCAAGGTGGCATTAAGAATTTGCTGATACTGGGCGGCATTACTCATCGCTGCTGATTGAGTACCTTCATCAATCATTACAAATATGCCGTTGCGCCAGTCGAACTGATCCAGTCTTTGAATACATGAGGAGAGAGCTAAACCTATGTAAAAATTTCCACCATGATTATCTCGAAAATCGATAACAAGATTACGTGCTCTGCTAGCACGCATGACATCGATAATATTTTCACACTGCTTTTGAACCTCAATCAACTCCGGATAATTATCAAAATTCAAGTAAATTGTATCGTACTTACTCAGGAAGGCCAGACGGATACCAGGCAAATCAATATTATAGTAGTTAATATCAGGCACCAAAACTGGATACTGTGTACTCAATCTACCGAATTCACCCATAGAAACAGAATTCACTTTTATAGAGATAGGTTTACCATCTTTTGAAAACTGATAAGTTACCTCACCTTGCCCATCAGTAATGCCAACGCCATAGAGAAACTTAGCTAAAGTGATATGGAAGCTTAAGGAAAACTTAAAACTATATGGGTTCTCAACATAATTTACAAAAGGTGCCAGGTACTGCTCTAATTTAGGTATGATATAACCATTGATCGCAGTTAGATCAGCCCCCCGCAAAGAACTGTATTTCTCTACAGAATCTACCACTTTAAGCTTATCGCCGAAGTATTTAAATCGAAATGGGTAATGCTTATGAGGACCAGACATTATATTATAGGAGGTGTGAGCATCTCCTATACTACGCATTATGCGCATTACTCCCACTTCTACTTCCGCTTCATTCATATTGGGCAAACGTTCAAGCAGCTTATCAATTTGCTTATCGAATTCATATTTCTCAATATTAACAAACGGATCAATGTGACGCGCCTCAATTAAGCTGTGTAATTGCTGTATATCTTCCTTCCATAGGTCCACCTCTTCCGCTTCAAGCGTGTAAGCTTGACATGAGAAAAATAATAAATAGGTAATCAAAAATAATTTTTGTTTCATGCTGGATTCCGGCTGAAATAAGAGGGAGATATTCCAAACTGAAGATAAAATGCCCGACGAAAACTATCGTAACTGGAAAACCCCACCCGTAGAGCCACTTGCTCCAAACTCAGGGACTCACAGGTAATCAAGTCTCGCGCCCGGTTGAGACGAATTTGATTTAAATACTGGCTGGGCGTGTTATGTAAATGGCGCTTGAATAAGCGAGTCAACTGGCGTTCACTAATAGCTATTCTCTCTGCCATATCGGAGACACTAATAGATTTTTGGTAGTCTTCAGCCAACCACTCCAGCAGTGGGCTGAGACGCATACTATCGCCAGACTGCACTTGTAATAGATCTGAGTACTGCGCCTGTCCACCACGACGCTGTAAATAGACCACCAGCTCCTTGGCAACACTGGCAGCAATAGTATTGCCGTGATCCCTGCGAATAATCTCTAAAGCTAGGTCTACACCGGATAAAACACCGGCAGAAGACCAGATTCCCTCACTTTCAATAAACAGGGGATCTTCTTCCACTTGATAATTGGCGGCCTGCTGTGCCAATTGCCGGCAATGTCGCCAATGTGTAGTTACTCTATGACTTTGCTCTGGAAAAACTTTTGCTAATACAAAAGCACCGGTACAAATACTCACCACTCTTGTGGCATTTTCTGCGATCAACCTCAGGGCGTTAAGCTGCTTTGAATTCAACTCCAGCTGCCGCATCCCAGTACCACCACAAATTACCAGGTAATCGACTATGGGAGCCTCAAAAATATCGCAGTCTACCGAGAGTGACTGACCATAAACTGTATTAACTGTCTCAGTAGAAAGACCGAGCAAGCAGCAAGAATAAGCCTCACTGACAAAACTGTTGGCTTCCATAAAGGCATCCAGAGGACCGAAAAGATCTAGGGCCTGAAATCCATCAGCAATAAAAAAACCAATCTTCCTACTCATAGTGTCTCCTCCATAAGTCCATTTTACAGCCTAGGAGGTGTCTTATGAGACACAATTACGACAAATACAGACATATAGACTACCAATATGAGCGGGTCTATTGTTATCAACCGCTAACAGTTGCAAACCGCCCTATCCCCTTTTCTGTGATTAAAGGGATTACGCTCAGTAGTGAAGCATTGGCAGTTCATTCTCCTGGATAAATCTTATTTTTGTGGTTTCAGTTGGGACTATTAAAGTAGATATTCAAATAGAGATAGCGCCCAAAAATACAATAAAGGGTCTTACTTGATGAGCTGTATACAAGAAAGGCATCACTTTAGTAGAGTGACTGAACTGAGAAGATCACTCTACAAGGGAGAGTGGGGCATAGATAATGCTGGTTAGGACCGCTACAGCTAAGGCTCTGAGTTAGTTATACTCCTCCTATAACAACTTAGTACCGCCGATCAGTTCTTACTACGGCCAAAGAACAGGATTTATGATCTTCTCATCTGCACTGCTCGCCATAGTTATGGCCACCACCACACCAAACAACTGTACTGATGGCATTGCTCTGGCAAGAGGTGTAGCCGCTATTGCGAGGGAATACCCTTGGTTAAGCATAGATAAGAAAGACTATTTACTGCGGAACTACCATCGTATGTACATCATTGTGCCCAAGAATCCCGACACCACCCCTAACAACGGTGGTATACCAACGGCCACAGTAAACAAAGAGAACTGTGAGGTAATTAATGTTCATCTGGCTCGCTAGCTCAATACATCTAGTTGCCTGCCATTAATAAAATGGAAATCTAACCCTACTTGCTATACACCACGATACTACTTAGATTTCCATAACAATCGTTACACATGGCAATAGCAAAGGGAGTCAGCTGGCTGTAACTCAAACAAGCTAGGAATCCCATGGAAACCCTTATCAGCCAGCCTAATAGTCCTACATACTTTAAACCTGGGTCGGATCTGCATAAATTGTTATTGCCAAGAATCAAGTCAGTATCCCGACTAACAAAATGCGTGCCTGCCGAAACATATCACTTTCCTAAAATTTATTTTTGTATGATTTAATGTATTCCGTGAACTGTTATCCATCATCGCTAAAGTTCCGCTAAACTCCAGAGGACCGTCAAAACGGCTCCCACAGATAGCAAGCTCAAATAGGCTAACCCCAAAAAAGAATATTTACATAGGGTTATCAGCCAGCCCTGTCGATAGACACGCTTTTGCATAAAAAACAGGTAAATAGGTACCCAAATAATTAGAATTATCAAAAGACCATCAACAAATGAAGTAATCGCGCTATATCCAGCTAATTGTTCACCCACACCGTAAAATAGATTGGCAATCAATATACTTAAGCAAATAAAAGCATGACTGTGCAGCGCTACAATCAAGTGCTCCATGTAAAGCCTGCGTTTAAAGACATAGAGCATCCACAGCATCATGGCAAAAAATGGTAGCATGATGATTAATGTGGAAGGCAGTGCTCCCAGAAATGCTTTCTTAAATCGATTCGGATCTTCTGTCACCCTCTCTACATTTTTATGGGCGCTATCAACCTTCTTGTTAATCCACTCTTCCACAGAGTCAGGAAGCCATTTAACTTGTAAAAATTCTCTATCTAGTTCTGTAATGGTTTCATTTAGCCCCGAGGCAATTTTATCTTTTGTAAAGTTCTCGGAATCAACTGAATCCCCTTTGCTACCGCTCAGGTTATTATTAAGCTGATTGAGGTCCGTTTTAAGTTCAACCTGTTCTTTGACAAGCTCAGATTCGAGTTCTTCCAGATTGACAACTAAGATGTTGTCATTTGCATGCTCTTGCTTAAGTTTCCGAATATTATCTACGGCATCATCATAACCCTTTCCAGCAGACTCAACATCCACGGCTACAACTTCCGTGTTGCTAAAATTAATAGCCCAATCACTATTAATTTGAATAACAAAAAAACTGGTAACACAAAGGAATATAAACAAACGCACGGGGCTTACATAGCGTACCCTGCGACCAGAGAAATATTCGGCAGTTAAGAAGCCTGGTCGAAAGAACAGAGAGGGTACTGTTTTCCATGTGCGTGAATCAAATGCCAGCAGAGTGTCAAAAAAGTCTCCAATAATGGAAGAGAAATGACGCACCATGCCTTTGACCGGCTGGCCACATGCATAACAGTGAGGTCCTAAAAGCTCAGTTTCACAGTTGGCACAATGATTTGACTTTTGAGCTGTATGATTTGCAGATGCCGTACTATTCATTACCTATTACCCCTCGACATAAAAAATTTTTATCTGATTGATTCAGAACATACCCTCGCGCCCAAGTATCAATTAACGAGCCAAAATAAATACTCCTCAGTTAGTAGAAGCCTGCTAATAATCCCGATTTTCAATTCGAATAAGAATTTATTTATTGATTTACAGGATCTAGAAAGGAGAAAAAAGAAACGCGCCTATCTTAAGGCGCGTTTTGCAAGATTTTTGGCAGTAATTGCTGGGTATCAGTTATCCAGCAGGAAGCGAGCGATAGTTCGCAGACCATGCCCCTTGGCACCAGCGGCCCAAAGGTCATTGCCGCTAGGCTGGTAAGAGCCGGAGAGATCCATATGTACCCAGTTTCTCCCATCTTCCGGTACAAACCGGGCAAGGAATGCAGCCGCAGTTGAAGCACCGGGTGTGCCTTCCAGGCCAATATTAGAGATATCGGCAAAGTTCGAGGGTATTTGCTCCAGGTGGAAAGGCTCCAACGGCAAGCGCCAGGCCCTCTCACTTTCCTGTGCAGCGGCATTCAGCACTTTTTGAGCCATTTTATCTTCGAAACTGAAGACAGAATTAAAGTCACGTCCCACAGCCATTTTGGCGGCCCCCGTAAGAGTCGCGGCATCCAAAAGACAGCGCGGCTCATCTTCCCCTGCGGCGAGTAGGCCGTCTGCCAATACCAGGCGTCCTTCCGCATCAGTATTCAATACTTCGACGGTAACACCATTCTTGTACTCAATAATGTCGCCCAGTTTAAAGGCATGGCCAGAAACCAGGTTTTCCGCGCAGCAGAGGTAAAGTTTCACCCTTTTTTCCAGGCCGCGAGCAATTGCCAGGGCAAGACCTCCAGTTACCATAGCGGCGCCGCCCATATCGGATTTCATGGTGGCCATGTTATTGGAGGGTTTGATGCTGTAACCACCAGAATCGAAGGTAATGCCCTTGCCCACCAGGCAGATATCTACTGCCGCATCCGCATCGTCCGTGGGATTGTAGTCGAGCTGTAGCATGACCGGCTCGCGTACACTGCCGCGGCCCACATTGTGGATACCGACAAAGCCATCGCGCAGCAGGTCATCCCCCGCTACTATGCGATGGCTAACCGCTTCTGGGGCAAGCGCTTGCAACATTTCCGCAGCACTCTCCGCCAACACTCTAGGCGAGACATCATCCGGCGTGCCATTGGTAATCTCGCGAACCCAGCGCGCGGCATTCTCACGTGCGGCCAGCTCTTGTAGCTCCCCCGCATCCTCTGTAGCCCAGTCAATTTTATTGCTGACGCGCGGATTAAAATAACCAGCCCAGAAAGCCCAGCGGCTTTCGATATCCCAGCCCTCACCACTAAGCGCAACTTCAGTTATCCCCATACCATCGAGGCGTCGCGCCGCGCGTTGGGCCGCTACCAGTGCATCGCCTTTCGCTGCACCGATATGGATATGGGCTTCACCGCCATTAAAACTGAGCAGCGCCGCCTCACCCCAGGGTTCCTCTGCAGTGCCTTCAATCAAATGAACGCGCATAACCTTTGCCATACAACACCTTTTTTTGAAACTTGTGTGCCAATTTTATTGGGATTCACGCTGCATTCTAACAGTACATCAAAAATACTCGACGATTGCGCCGCCACGATCACGACGGATAAACTGTCAGCAGAAACACAATAAACCTTCAGGAAGAAAAGATCTTAGGGAAAATACATGGCTGAATCCTGCCACTACCATTCCAGTGTCGATGCATCCTGGCAGTGCCAACCCTGTCAGCGCAAATACTGTAGCGAATGCATTCCGGGCTCCAGCGCCAACTATCAGGGCCTCGGTCCTGAGTGCCCACTATGCCGCGACCAAGTGGAGTATATCGGCGCCAGTAACAGCGCCAAGCCTTTTTGGCAGATGGGCATTTTTTACTTTCTCTATGCCTTGAAACCCGGGCCCCTGGCGATTGTGGCTCTGGCGGCTGCGGCCAGTTTATTAATCTCGAGCCTGGGACTTTTAGCCATGGTAGTCATGGTGGGAATCGTTGCCCTGGTGAGTCGCTACAACCTACTGGTTATCGAGCGGCTCGCCAGTGGGCAGCTGGAAGCTCCGGGAATTGGTGATGCCCTGGACGGCAATAGCGCGCCGTTGTTTCTAAAAGTCATCGCGATGACCCTGATTGCCGGTTTTGTCGGCTACAAGCTATTAGCCTTGGGCATGGGTGCCGTGCAGATTTATGCTTTCGCCCTCTTCCTGTTTGCGCCAGCAGCGATGATTGTACTGGCCCTTAAGCACAGCCTGCGTGCGGCAATCAATCCTCTCAAGTTACTACAATTTACTTTGATTATCGGTTGGCCCTACTGGCTGCTGTGGATTACTACCACTGCCGTTTCCGCCGCGCCCAATTTACTGATGGCCATTGCCATCGAGAAGTTACCACCCTGGTCCGTGGCTCCGGTGATCGCGGCCACTACCACTTACTTCTATATCGTAACCAGCGCCATGATGGGTTATATCTGCCTGTCACGGCAACAGAAACTGGGCATCCAGGCCGAGTTGGATGATGAAAGCACTTATATGGACGAGGAGGAATTTAACCGCGCACGTGCCCTGGCGGATGCACAAATATTAATGCGCGAGTCGAATCTGCCAGCCGCACGCCAGGCCCTGGTAGATGGACTTCGACGCCATCCCAATGACGAAGCACTCAACGAGCGCTACTACCGCTTACTTCTAGCAACCCAGGACCAAAAAGCCCTACGGGAACTGGGTCCGCACCTGCTGGATAAGTTTGTACAAATCAACCGGCCACACAAAGCTGCAGAACTCTACCTGGCTACTAAGCCCGCGCCGCCAATCACTAAACCCGAACTTTGCCACGCCCTGGCCAAAGTGCTCTATCAACAGCATAAATATCAGCAAGCCGCGCAATTGCTGAACAATCTGCACAAGGAAAATTATCCACAATTGGATGCCGCCTACTTGCTGCTCGCGCAGGTGTATATGGACGGATTGAGCCGGGAAGATCTCGCCAGGAAATTGCTACAGTTTATCAGGAAGAAATTCCCGAACACTCCTCTGGCCAATCAGATAGACGCTTTGTGGAAAGTATTAAACAGTTCAGAAAGTACACACTGATTTATTCACAAGAGTCCGCAAACAGGAAGTATGGGCCAACAGCGCGTTTCGAGTAAAAAGTAGCGCGCTTCGGTGATCAGTTTTCACCTCGTAAAATATCAGAACCACTCTCACCAGTGCTTCAAAGCCCTGTTCCATACATACAGGCAGCGGGCAAAGCCATTGTAGATTTTGTTAAGGCACCAACGAAGACCCGGTATTTTTGACAGTCTTGCCTTCCACTGCTCACTGGGAGAATTCTCCCAGATGGCTATAAATGCTTCATAGCCCACCCGCAGATGCCCCTGTGTATCAATCACATGCAGGCGTTCCCGCACAGACTCCAGGTCGACATTGAGCTGTTGTGCTTTGGCGTTATCAAGGTGAACATCTTCCCAGTCCACACCACATGTGGTGTTTTTTTTCTTCTGTGCACGAATTCCCGCATCGCATACCGGACAGGCAGAATTGTAGAAAACACGAATTTTCGCGGACATAAAGGAAGCTCAGCGTTTGCAATTAGCGGGGATACTCAATATCTGCGTGATCCACCAGCTCCCAGGGCAAGCCTTTGTTGCGGTAAATCCTCTTACTTTTATTCGGGTAATCGGCCACATCGTGATCCAGGCGTTGGCCTACCACGATACAGCGTAGAGTATCCTCGCCAGTATTTTTCATCGCATGGGGGAGACCATTGGCCGGGTAACCAATAAAGTCCCCTTCACTCACCGTATGGGTATCTTCACCAATTTGCACTGACGCCTGTCCTTGCAGGATATAGACACACTCATCTTCGAATTTATGGCAGTGATATTCAGTGGATTCATACCCAGGCTCTATTTCAATGATATGAAAACCAAAACCGCTTATCCCGGTAATATCCCCTAGGGATTTATTACGACGCACAGCATTCGGGTTTAGGAAGTGCACCTTGTGCTCCCCTTCCATTTCCAGGATCTCTTTGTTTTTAATAATAGATTTATTCATTTGGCTCCCCTGCCAATTTGATCTTATTGATACTCACTGACGATTGTCCAGTTGCCAACGTATCCCAACAAATAGACCGCTGCCTTCTAGGGCTGACCAGATATTTCCATCCTCTGGGTTAGCGCTTTCATCTCCCGCGCACGCCCTTCCTCACCCAGGCGTCGGTAATAATTCACCAGGGCCATGCCCAATTTGGGTATCAGTGGATGCTGCACCCGTTGCGCAATTAGCCTGTTTAAAAGCTCTTCCAGCCAGGGCCAGTTTTTCGCTTCGGCGGCACGGCGCGCCATAAGCAGGCAGGCTTTGGCGGTGAGGGCGCGAGGTGTCTGCGTAGCTTGTCGATAGTTTCGATAACCGGCCTCAAGAATACGGGCATCGATGGTCGGGCTGGCAGCCTGGGCGAAGAGCGCCAGATTGGCGCGGTGATACGCCTCACTATCGGGATTAATCGCGGTCAATTCGATATAGCGCTGAATCAGAGCCAGATGATCGGGATACTGACGCACTGCCGCGGCCGCAGCTTCAGCGGCCTCAATCAACTTGCCCTCTTCCTGGAATCGGTCGATACGCGTCAGTGCGCTCTGTTGTGGCGAGGGTAATTCCTCTTCCTCCACCGGCATCTCCTTTAACGGTGGGCGCCAGTAAATCAGCATCAAGGCCAGGACAAATCCGGCCAACAAACCGCCGGTGTGGGCCCAATAGGCAATACCCGCATCCCCGTAAAAGTAACCGAAGATTTCCTTGCCCAGCCACAGAGGCAGTACCATTAAAGCTGGTGCGCTGAACTCGCCAAACATAAATCCAACGGTGTAGAAGAATCGCAACCGCCGCACGCCGTAGATAGCAACGAACATACCCATTATCGCTGACACGGCACCGGAAGCACCGACCATGGGTACATTACTGCCGGACTCCACCAGCATATGCAAACCAGCCGCGGCCAGGCCACCGAGTAAATAGAGGGCGATAAACCAGAGCCCGCCCAGAGCCAACTCCACCGACAAGCCAAACAACAACAAAAACACCATATTGCCGATCAAATGATCCCAGCTGCCATGTAGGAACATATGGCCGAGCATGCCGGCCATGCCGGGCTCCGCCGGGATCAGGCCCAAGGCCATGCTGCTGACTTGGTTGCGCAGCTCAGCAAAATGCAGGCGCTGTTGCAGCCACTGGCTCTGCCCTTCCTGTTTCAGCTTGGGTAGTAACCACTGGTGAAACTCCATATTCCACAGCAGTTCCCGGTAGACAAACTCCTCCCCCTCCACATCCATCTGCAGGCGCCACTCCGGGTGCTCCTCGTTGACGTAAACCAGGAAGCGCTGCTCTTCCAGGTCTGGCAGGTCACTGCCAAAGTAATACTCTTCCGCCTGTTGCCAGCGGGCCTCATCCCCCCCCTGGTAAAATACAAATGTCAACAGGTTAGCGAGGATTAGCGCGAAGCACATCAATGGAGGGCGGCGCCAGTCTGGCTTATTTTGGATCGGAATTATCAGCACCGGCGTTTCCTTATAGATATTGCACGAGCGCCCGATAGCAAAACGCAGCAATAAAAAATGACAGGGATGGAGCCAACATTCTCGTCGGCTATTTGGAAAATACTACGCCTGTTTGCGGCAACTCAAGTCCAGTGCAGCCCGAGAGGCACTACTTCTTCTCGCTTTTCTCGTTTATCTCGCTTATCTCGTTTTTCTCACTTCTCTCGGCGCGGGCGATCAGCACCGGCGCATCCCAACTGCGCAGGTGCAGGTCTCGTTGCGGGAAAGGCACCTCGATACCCTTTTCACGGAACTCCCGCAACAACTCCAGATTGTAGAGTGCGTAGGAATCCCCCAGGGAGGTGACCATATTGCTGTTCACCCATACCACCAGCTTGAAGTTCAAGGCGCTGTCGCCAAACCCCATCAGCCACACCTCAGTTTTACGCTTCCAGTCGGTATGGGTGATATTGACCCGCGAGGCGGCTTCCAGTGCAGCCTCGCGCACCAAATCTGGATCGGAGGAATAGGAAACCCCAAAGGACACATGGATACGGCGCACCGGGTCATCCAGGGTGTGGTTAATCACCCGCCCCGCCACAAACTCCGTATTCGGTACCAGGATATCCACATTGTCGCGGGTGGTGATGCGTGTGGAGCGCACATTGATATCGCGGATACGGCCAAAGACACCGGACTCCAACTCCACCAGGTCGCCCACCTTGAGCGGCCGCTCAAACAGCAAGATCACCCCCGAGATAAAATTGGAGAAGATCGCCTGCAAACCAAAACCAAGCCCCACTGATAAAGCACCGGCCACCAGTGCCAGCTTGGAGGTGTCCAGGCCGAGCATGCTCAATACTATGATCAGGGCGACACCGATATAGGTGTAATGCAGTACCCGGCTCAGGTTGTACATGGAGGATTCGCTGGCGTGCTCCCTGCGCACGAGTCGATGCAGGAAGGCGCGAGTCAGCATCGATAGCAACCATGCACAGACCAGCACAAACACCATCTTGGCAATCAGGCGTAGCGTGATCGGATTTTGCGCGATGGTAAACAGTTGGTAGTCCGCCAAAGTACGCCAGCGTTTGTATACCTGGCGGCCTGTCAGAGCCAGGCGCTCGCGCACCGTGGCCCACCAGCCCTGGCGTTCGCGGTAGACTTCCAGCTGGGCTTTTTCGTAGCGCTGGATATCCTGCTCCAGGTCGTTGGCCCGGGCCAAACCGCTGCCAATCCGCTCAAAGTAAGCCCACCAACGGCTCAGGTCGGCATTTTCCTCCTCATCGCGCCAAGCCACTACCTGCCGCTGTCGAATGGCCAGTTCCCGCGAAGTACTCTCAATCACAGCATTGGCGTTCTCCAGCAGCTCACGGCTGACAACCAGCGTCTCCTCCTCATTCTTGGGATTCAATACGCGGTTGATGGACTGCAGCAGCTCACTCTTGCGCTTGCCCAGATGCTCCTCCAGCAGATCCACCTCCAGCTGCATCAGGGTGAGATCCTTTTTCATATTAACGTCGGGATCGGTGGAGGGCTCGGTGGAGCTCTGAATACTGGTGCGGGTAGTGGCAATGCGCTCGATTTTTTTCTCGCTATCGGTGATAGATTTTTTCAGTTTCTCGGCGTCTTTTTCACTGAAATGCAGGTCTTCGAGCATGCCCCGCAACTTGGTTTCCGCCAGATCAATTTTCTCCTGCCAGGTGCCGAGGAACTCATTCACCGTTTCCAGCTGCTCAATAATATTCAGGTGATTAATCTGCGCCAGCAACAGCGCTTGCGCCGCCTCGTCCTCTTCATCCCCTTTGGCATCGCGCAGCACAATGACCTGCTTGCGCAGCTGCGCCAGGGATTGTGCGCGACTTTCCCGTAGCTGGCGCGCCTCCAACTGCACTCCACTTAAACGGCGCTGACCTCGGCTAATCGCCGCATCGGCACGGGCCCAGTCGAGTACGGTAGGCTTTTCCGGAAACTTCACATCCGGCATCAGCTCAACTTTTAAGTACTCCTGGCGCTTATTCCAGGTGACCTCCACCCCCTCCAGGCTCTGGGTGATTTTCTTGGCACCTTTTTGCAGTGCTTCGTCATCTTTCGGCACTTCCTGCTGCCACTCCTCCCAGCCTTTCTTTAAGGCCTGCAGCCATTCCCGCCGCTGTTCCGGCGATGCGCTGGTCCAACCGGTCCACCAGTCTGCAGAGGGGTCTGCGAACTCGGGGACTACCGGTTTGAATTCCTTGGGTTTGGAACCCGGCAGCTGGGCGCTAGCCGCCAGGGAAAACAGGGCGAGAAAAATCAGGCAGAGGGCGAGTGAAAAAAAGTGGGGTAATCGGTGCTCAAAGCGAGTCTTATGCTTTTCAAAATAATAGGAGTAACCACCAGCGCCCAGCATAGAGTACACATCTGTCCGTGAAGCAGTATCTGCGAGGGGAAAGCCTGCCCCGAAGGGCATATTCCTTGAGTGTAGCCGAGAGCCGCCGGGCTCCCGACCCAAGAGATCAAAGAAAACTCAATAACGCCTGCGCCCATAGCCGCGCATACAATTGAGGTACTGCCTGCGGTAGGCCCGCGTACTGGTCACCGACGCCCTGCCGAGTTGGTGCGTACTTCTCACCAAATTGGCAGCCCTGGTTTGACAAAAGACTTCCCGACGGCCGAGATTGCGGCCAGTGCGACGTACATCGCGTGAATGCCGCAGTTGGCTGATGTTGCGGGAGGATTCATACTTAGGTGGGTAAGCTCGGGAAGTCTCGTATTGAGGTGGGTAAGTGCGTTCTGACGGATAGGTACGCTGTGAAGGATAGGCCCGCGAGTAAATTCTCTCCCCGGACTCTAAGGGGTTGCGGCTGTAACTGCGCCAGTTAGCCGGCGGTGTCACCACCACGAATTGATTGTCCTTTGGGTCAAATTCGAAGAAGGTGCCATTGCCAGCCCGTCGATAGTCCTTGCCATCGAGGTAGAATGAAGACCCCATAGGAACTTCCGGTACTTTGGCTCCCAGTGGCGGCTCCACGCGGGTATAACCATCTGGCCCCTGCCGGTAGAAGTTTCCGTCTACGTAGAAATAGATCTCATTATTGGCTTCGATAAGGCGCGCCCCGTCTGGAAGGCGCACCATCTGCGTCTCCGCTAGAGGTGCTGAGGTTATTGTCAGTAACAGCAGCGCGAACAGGAAACGCATAAGACACCTCGGCGAGCAAGTAAATGTCGCAGAAGTTTATTGTCATGGAACTTTGTTCCCCAATTTAATTTTTGGGGACTGCAACCGATAGGTCGGTCAGGTTCCGCTCACAATATTGGTGCCATCCTCATCGCGCACCACTTCCGAGAGTATCTTCACGTCCTGCCCCGGCTGCAGACGCTCGGCGCCACGCACAACAACCCGGTCACCACTATCGAGGTCGCCGTAAACAGCAATCCATTCTCCATCGCCGCTGCCAACACGAACGGTTAATCGCTCAGCTTTATCTTCTTTATCTACACGGTAAACGAAGGTTTCACCATTGCGCAGCACCAAGGCATCCCGCGGTACCGCCATGGTGGCGCGAACTTCAGAGAGAGGCACAGCCACTTGTACTGGCATCCCCACGACCCAGTCCCACTGATGCGTGCTGTTACGGGGCAGTTGCACCATCAGCTTAACCCTGCGCGAATTGTCACTGGCTACGGGGACAAACTGGCGCACCTGACCGTTGATGATCCGAGCACTGACGCGCTCGCCCTCGGATAGGGATACCGCGTCACTGCGCACTGCAATGCTGTCTCCGGTGCCAATCAAGGGCAATGCGGCCAGAGGGATATCCGCTTCCACTTCCAGTTGAGACATATCCAAGGCACGCAGCAACTCGGAGCCAGTGCGTACATACTCCCCCGCCTGTAATTCGCGGCTCACCACCAGGGTGTCAAAGGGAGCATCGATGGTGGTTTTACCAAGCTCGTAGGCTCGTCTGTCCCGCTCAATTTGTGCAGCCAAGAGATCCTGTGCCATAGCCTCGCGTTCGGCTTGCTGCTCCTCCAGCGCCGCGCGCGAAGTGCTATTGCTTTCCGCCAGCTTGCTCAAACGCTGCAGCTGCGCATCCAGATAGGTGAGACGCGCTTGCAACTGGGCAATGCGGCTCTCGCTGTTGCGCAACTGTAGGCGCCAGTGGGTCCCATCCAGCTGTGCCAGGCGTTCCCCTTTCTTTACCAGACTGCCGGGCTCGGCGACAAACTCCAGCGCGCCATCCAGCTCCGAGGAAATGCGAATATCGCGGCGGCTCACCACCCGCCCGGCGGACCACTGGCTCGGCGCCATCTGGCGGGTCCCAGCCCGATCTACAGTGACCGCTACCGTGCCATTCTGGGCCAGCGCCGGCCCCACAAAGGCGATGGACAGGGCAACACCGGCTAGTAACTTCTTCATTGGGAACTCCTCAGGGCCAGTTTATGGCGCAGCCGGCTAAATTGCGGCAGGGGCAGATGACCGGTCTGTAACAGCGCCGGCAACAAAATCAAAGTAAACAGGGTACTAACCGCCATACCACCGACGATTACGGCGGCCAGACCGCGGTAAATCACACTGCCTTCCCCCGGTGCTACTAGCAGGGGCAACATGCCGAATACGCTGGTCAAGGTACTCATAAAGATCGGTCTTAAACGCAGTCGAAGTGCCTGCTCCACCGCTTCTACCCGGCTGGCACCAGCGCCTTCCGCTGCGCGGGTCTGATGCACCAGCAGAATGGCGTTATTCACTACCAGCCCCAGCAGGATAACGAAGCCGATCATGGTAAGCAGGTCGAGGGGCTGGAAGCTGATCAAGTTCAGCAGCTGCAGTGCCAAGACCCCACCGACGGTAGCCAGCGGCACCGTTAACAGTACCAAGCCGGCATCGCGCAGTGAGCGGAACAGGGCGCTCATCAGCAGGAACAAGATCAACAACGCCAACAGGAAGTTTTGCGATAGAGAAATCAGGGCCTTATCCAAATCGCTGGCGTTCCCCCCCACCAGGATACTGCCATCATCGGGCAGAGCCTCACGGATCTTTGGCAACACATCCTCCTCTAGCTGGGCACGCACTTCCTCTAGAGAGATATCGTCCGGCGGCACAATATTTAGGGTGATGGTGCGGCGACCATCCACCCGGCGCAGATTGCCAGGGCCCACGGTACGCTCCACACTCGCCAACTGGCTCAACGGCACCACCTCACCGCGCGGGGTGACCAACGGCGTATTCTGCAACTGCTCCGGTGTGCTCCAGGGCTGAGCCTTGAAAATTACATCCAGGCGTTTTTCCCCATCGAAGTATTCCCCCACGTAGAGACCGTTGCCGAGGGTACGAATCAGGCCGCCCATATCCTGACGATTCCAACCCTGCTCCAGCATGGCGCGGTCGTTGGGTCGCACCGTCAGCTCGGGTTCCGAAAGTGACAGGCCCGGATTGGTCTGTACCGGCGTACCCGGCATCACCTCCTCCATTACTTCCACACCGCGGGCGGCAGCGCGCATCAGACCATCGGCGTCGCGGGACTGCAGGTGCAGGGCGATGCGGCGATCACCACCGAATTGGCCAAATAAATTTCCACGCGCGGCGAAACCCTGAAAATCTGGAATATCCACCAAGATTTCCTCTCGCAACAACCTTTCCATCTCCTTGGCTTGATCCATGTCCTTAACACGCACGCCCATAGTGCCGCCGTGGGGCCAGGTAATGATGTAGTAGTTCTTCAGGGCCGGATCGCGCTCACCACTCATATAGGGTGCCATACGCCGGTCCAGCTCGTTGACGATATCCTTTTCAATGGTTCTGGTATTAGTAGACGAGGGGAAATTCATCCACACATCCACCGCATCGCGTTTTACCGGCGGTAAATAATCGAGATTGGGTAATAGGAAATAAGTCGCGGCGATGGGCACCAGCAGAAAACCACCAATCACCTGCCAACGGCGTGCACGGGTGCTAGTCAGTGCCATAACCCGTGTGGTTATTTTTTCCCACATATGAGCCAGTCGGTCCTCACTGGAAATTGGCGGCAGCCATAGTTTTGCCGCCAGCGGCACTATGGCAATGGCGGCTAGCAGGGAAAACACCACCGCCACTGCGATTGTCAGGGCCAAATCACCAAAAACTTGCCCCTCCACACTGTTCAGAAAAAAAACCGGCAGGAAGATCGCCACGGTGGTGGCGGTACTCGCCAGCAATGCGCCCCAAACCTGCCCAGCGCCCTGCTCCGAGGCTTCCTCGGGAGCGAGACCTTTTTCCCGCAAGCGCACAATATTTTCCAGCACCACAATCGCCGCATCGAGCACCATTCCAGTGGCAAAAGCCAGCCCCGCGAGGGAAATCACATTGACACTGCGCCCTGCTGCGGATAACACGACGAAAGTGGAAAGCAGGGAGATGGGAATAGCTGCAGCAACAATTAATGTCGCACGCATACGCCGCATAAACCACCAGAGCACCCCAACCGCCAGCAGTATGCCCAATATCAGGTTGCCGCCTAAAAGATTTAGAGCGCGGTAAACAAATACCGAAGCATCGAAAGACTGTACCAACACCAACTGTTCGTTTTTCAGTTTTGTCTCATTCAGCTCCGCAACCTTCTGCTTTACCAACTCCAGAGTGGCGAGCATATTGGCATCGTTGGTGCGGTTAATGCGCATGGATACCGCAGGATTACCGTTCTGCGTGGTTACCCCACGGGAATCAGATGGCCCCACACGCACCTCGGCAATATCGCCGAGTCGTACCGGCTGGCCATCGCGCCACTCCAAAACCAGCTCAGACAGATCCGCCGGTTTGTATTCACCGACAAAACGCAATGTGTATCTACGGCGTCCTACATCGGTAAAACCACCGGAAACATCCCTTGCCGAGGCCAGCTGGCGACTGATCGCCGGTAACTGAATGCCCAGGTCGGCCGCCTTCCAAGGATCAAAAATAACCTGTAATTCTTCTTGCGCAGCACGACCAGACTGGGCCTCCACACTGGAAACACCGGGTACGGACTCCAGTTCAGGCCGCAACACATCCTCGATCAGGCCTGCGTAATCATCTAGGTGGCTGGAATTGCCAGGTAGTTTCTGCAAAAAGAAATAGGTGAGTGCTGTGGCATCACCGCCCCAACCGCCAAGCATCACCCGCGGCGGCTCCGCATCCCGGGGCAGAGGCGGCAGACTACTCATGCGGCTGATTACATCAATTAGCACCTTGTTCATATCGGTGCCCATGGTGAATTCGAGATTCACCCAGGCGCCTCCCCTGCCGGCATTGACCTCCATGGTTTCCAGGCCAGTGAGGCCCTGGAGCACCGATTCAATCGGCTCGACAATTTCCGCTTCCACCTCTTTTGGCGCAGCGGCACGCCAGCCGGCCTGGATAGCAATACGCGGGTTTTCAATATCGGGGAAAAGCTGTACCGGTAGGCGACTGGCGAGAAATGTTCCCAATAAAACGGCGAATACCACTGCCACACCAGCGGCGGCAGGATTTTTAATAGCGGCTTTTGTCAGCGCCATTCCATAGGCCCTTATTTTGTTTTTTACGATTAAGCAGGCAATGACATAGACGAGTCCTTATCTATTTCACTGTCTCCGGGAAAATACTGGCGCAGAGTCATAAATCTGCTGCTACTCCGCCGACCCGTGCCCAGCTTTATTCTCACTGAAAAGCGCAATATTTTTGTGAAAAAACTGCGTATTTTCTGTCATCAAGCCCTGAGCCAACAGCCGCACTCTCCTGTGCCGCGCGATATACCCGCGGGTGTAGAACCACGGGCGATGGTAGGAAGGCTAATACAATAGGAATCGCAAACAAGGGCGTTGCGACAAAGTGTCGGGAATTTTCGATCAGGCCATGAAGGGAATTTTTACCCCCGCAGGAGCCGAAAATGTCTCAGAGAAAATGCTGCACTTTACTCTTATAGCTACGACTCATTTTCAGGCACTCGCCACTATCCAACACCAAGTGATACTCGCCATTAATATGCGCGCGAATTTCCCGCACACGGCTTAAATTCACAATGGTGGAACGGTGAATACGCTGGAATAATTTAGGGTCCAGCTGCTGCTCCAGTTCCTTCATGGTAATGCGCATCACATGGGTTTCCCCCTGAGCGTGCACACACATGTAGTCCCCGGCGGCGTCGATCCAATCGATTTCCCGTGCCGGCACCAGGGTGATTTTTCCCGAATCCTTCACCGCAATTTTGTCCGGGTAGGCGCTGCCGGCAAACTGGCCACTGACCAGTTTCTGCTCCAGCGCCTCCGGGGATTCTTTCGTCAGATCCGCCACCGCCTCCAGCAGTTGCTCGCGCTGCATGGCGATATCCGCAGTGGCCATTTTTTCCCGCGCACGAGTCAGAGCCAATTGCAGTCGCTCCTCTTCGATGGGCTTCAAAACGTAATCCACCGCGTTGACTTCAAAGGCCTCCACCGCGTACTGGTCATAAGCCGTCACGAACACCACCTGAGGCAGTTTTTCCAGGGGGATCTGCTGCACTAATTGCAGGCCGTTAACCCCCGGCATCTGGATATCCACAAACGCTACATCCGGGTTTAGCCGCAGGATAATTTCCAGGGCCTCGCGGCCGTTACCGCACTCGGCGACCACATCGACACCGGGCATTTGCTCCAGCCGCAGGCGCAGGCCGCGGCGCGCCAGGGGTTCGTCATCGACAATTACCGCGGTCAGGTTCTCAACTGCACTCATCTCGTTATTCCTGTTCATAGGGAATGCGAACATTCACCGATAACCCGCCCTCAGGGCGGTTGCGGAAACGCACTCTCTGATCATCGCCATACAGAGCGCGCAGGCGCTCACAGGTATTGCGAATACCAACACCGTAACCCTTGCCTACCAGACGCAGCTCCTCCTCCGGCATCCCCGGACCATTGTCGTTCACTTCGAGCAATAGCTCCCCCGCGAACACCCGCGCCTTGATATTGATCTCTCCACCGCTTTCCAATTGGGAGATGCCGTATTTAATCGCATTTTCCACCAGGGGTTGCAGGAGCAAACTGGGCACCAGAGCCTGGGGCGACTCTCCCTGCAAATCCAGGCGCACGCCGAGGCGATCGGCAAAGCGCACTTTCTCGATATCCAGGTACAGCATCAGCGCCTCCACCTCTTTGGCCAGCGTGACCTTCTGCATAGGGTCGTTATCGAGGGAGTGACGCAGGAACTGAGACAGGCGCGTGACCATATTGTTGGCGGTGCGCCCGTCGTTATCCAGAATCAGCGTGGAGATGGCATTTAACGTATTGAAGAGGAAGTGGGGATTCAACTGGTAGCGCAGCATCTTCAGCTGGGCCTGGTGTGCCATGGACTCTGCACGAAGGGCCTTGGCCCGCTGGGTCTGCGAAGACTGGTAGTACTTGATACCGTAATAGAGCGCCGCCCAGGTGGTGAGAATCAGGAAGGAATAGGAAAACCAATACATGGCCAGCACCGCCGGGTGCTCATCGCTCTCCTTACCATAGAGCCACAGGGAACCACCAAACTTGATTGCCGCCCACACAGCGGCTGCCCCAATCACCAGCAGCAGTGAACCAAAGAATCGAGTCGCCGGTGGCTTGTTCCATAGACGCTGGAAGCCGAAGCGCATCACTTCACTGAGGAATATCCCGGCGACGGTGGCCACAGCAATATAACCCGAGTGGATCCAGTGGTCCTTCACCCAGAAAAAGCTGCCGACAAAAGTCAGCAAGGTGTAGCCGGCCCAACCGCTGAGTTGCAGGGCCCAGTATTGGGACCTGTGACTCGACAGGTGTTGTGAGAGCCACTGAAATGCTTTGTTTCCCATAATCTCCCGCTAGAGGCGCGAAAAAATAACGCCGATTTGACACTTTTGTATGGCTTCATACTAAATGGCACCGATCGCCGGCGAAACACCAACCGGCGCAGCACAGGGACAAACTGCCGCATGACACACTGGTTATTCAAATCCGAACCCGATGAATACAGCCTGCAAGACCTCGCCGCCGAAACCAGTGGCAGCGGCCGCTGGGATGGTATTCGAAACTACCAGGCGCGCAACTTTCTGCGCGATCAGGTCGCCGTGGGCGATGGGGTGCTGTTCTATCACAGCGCCTGCAAGGTGCCTGCGGTGGTGGGTACCGCCGAAGTAGTGCGCGCCGCCTATGCGGACCCGGCGCAATTCGACCCCGAGAACAAATACTTCGACCCCAAGGCCAGCCCCGATAATCCACGCTGGTTCTGTGTGGACCTGGCCTGGCGCAGCGAATTCGGGCGCCCAGTGCCCCTGGCAAAAATCAAGCAAGATCCACAGCTGGCAGAGATGGTGCTGGTCAAACAGGGGCGCTTGTCGATACAGCCGGTGCGCCAGGAGGAGTGGAATTACATCGTGGAATTGGGCGGGCCATAAAATCGGCGGGTAAGACTAGAACGGGGCGACAAGACGCCGCCCCGAAGTGATTTATCCTGCTTACGGTTGTGCGTCCCCACCGGGCTCGCCGCCCCGCTGGGTAGGGCTGCGCCCCACATTGTACCAGTCCAGTTTGCGGGTCAGCACCATGGTGCAACCAAGCACTCCGAACACTAACAGTGAGCCCATTAACAGGGCGTAGTCCTCAGCGCTCAGCAGACCATACAAAAGTGCATATAAAGCAGCTAACAGCCCGGCGAATCCCAGCCCCCGCTGCCAGCTGCGCAACACCGCACTGGTATAAAAACCGATCAACCCCACGCAAGCCGCGGCGGAAATCACATAGGCTTTGACGAAGGCGATATGCTCTGACAGTGATAACAGCAGCAGGTAGAACAACGCTAACGCCAAACCTACCAGGGCATACTGTACCGGGTGCACCGCCAGGCGCTTGAGTATTTCAAACAGAAAGAAGGTGGCGAAGGTCAGGGTGATAAACAGCAATGCGTATTTAATCGCGCGATCAGTTTTCAGGTACTGATCAACCGGATCGAGGAAGCTCACACCAAAGCGGCGATTAGTCAGGTTGTTACAGTGATCTTCCCCATGACAGCGCCGCAGTATCTCCTCCAAGTTGGTGGCGAAAAAGCTGGTCTGCCATTCCGCAGTAAATCCTTGATCGTTTAAATCTCTACTACTGGGCAGGAAGTTGCCAAAAAAGCTCGGATGTGGCCAATCGGCCCTCATCACTACGCGGCTGTCACGGCCCACCGGCACCAGGCTGAAGCGCTCGGTGCCTTGCAGTTTGAGATCGAAGGCAAACTCCAGGGTTTGGCCACCCTCTGAGTCCAACATTGGCAGCATTGCATGTACACCATCACCAAGAATCGGTGCGCGACTGCCCGGGGCAAACTCCAATGTTTGGTTGTTCAGGCGCAGTTTCAGGTCATTGCGGATACCGCGAATATCGTTGATACCTACCGATAAATAAGGTGTGCTGAAACGGTACTGGTCAAGATTGGCCCCCAGCCCCATTTTGTCCGGCACTCTGAATAGGCCACTCACCTTGCTGTCACTGTGGTAAAGGAGCGCCTCGTAGATACCCCGCGCTCGCCGCTCGGTGGTCAGGTCGGAGTTGAAGACGAAGCGCTCGGGAAGGAAATACAAATGGCCGCGCTCTTCCCGCTGCTCCTTGTGCCTCTCACCAGTTTTTTTATTGGTCATCCACTTCCAGTATTTCTTCACATAGGGCACCACCAAAATGGGCCCGGTAATTTGCTGGTTAAAGCTGGAGCTGCGGGCAATATCGTTTATCACCCCATCCTGATAACGTTTTCTCTCATTAATCAGGCCATCGATCATGGTCAATGGAATCAATAGCAGCAGAATCAAGATGGCAATAGCGCCCAATTTAAAAGCCAGGGCTCGGTTCATGGTTCAGACCTCGGTATCCAATTTCGATAACCTCAGTCTGAGCTGCGAATATGGATTGCCGATGGAGGCAATATGGAAAGTCTGGGGAGATTGTGTGGGGCCAGAGGAAAGGAACCTTACCCATCAGGCAGCGGGCAAATTCAGACTGACCTCAACGCCACCCGGCACATTGCGGATCGACAGAGTACCGCCGTGTAACTCCGCCACCTCCTCAACAAAATTGAGCCCCAGTCCAGTACTCTTACGCCCGCCACCAGGACGTGGCAGCGAATAAAAACGTTCGGTAAGGCGCGTTAAAGCATACTCCGGGATCGCCTCGCCCTGATTGAACAGGCGCACAGTGATCCGTTCACCACAGCGCTCGGCTTTGATGCGAATCAGGCCACCATCCGGGGTAAAATCCAGCGCGTTGTCCAGTAGGTTGGCCAAAGCCTGCCGCAGCAGAAAGCGCTCACCGTACAGCTGCAGTGCCGGTGCCAGCTCTTGCTCCACACACAGCTGAGCGGCGTCGATTCGCGCTCGCTGAGCCTCGATCAGCTCCTCCACGAGCGGTGCCAGTGGGATCGCCACCCGCTCTTCCAGCCCCTGACGCTGCTCCACCTGGGCCAGATGCAGCAGCCGCTCGCTCAACTGTTGCAGACGCGCGGCCTCCCGCTGGATATTGCCCACAAAGCGTTGGTACTGTTCGGCAGGCATATCGCTATCGAGCAATTCGGCGGCGCCGCGAATAGCCGCCAAGGGGCTCTTTAATTCATGGGTCAGGGTGTGCACATAGCGCTCCACATAGTCCCTACCCTCAAGTTCGCTGCGCATCTGCTCCACCGCCACGGCTAACTGCCCCAATTCGCCACTGGGCAACCGCGGCGGTTTTACCCTCTGGCCCGCACTGGCGGCTTGAGCATAATCGGTCAGTTTCCCCAGGGAGCGGCTGAGCCACCAAGACAGCAATGCGCCCACCAGTAAACCGAGTACAACCAGCCCAGATCCCAACCAAATCAAGCGCCGCTGCGAGCGCTCGATATAGGGCTGCAGGGTTTGATTGGGCTTGGCCACCGAAACCACGCCGATAATCCGCTCGCCGTCACGGATTGGTGCCGCCACATACATGACAGAAGAATCAGGATTATTGGGGTCTTCGCGGGTGGATCGGGCACCGTAATCGCCGCGCAGTGTCAGATAAACATCGTTCCAACGGGAGTAATCCCGCCCCACCGCGAGGCCACTGGAGTCGAGCAGTACTGTGCCGCTGGCATCGGTGACATAGATGCGGTGATTGACCTGGCTCTTGGTATGCCCCCAGATACTCGCCTCGGGCCGGCGGCGACCGTAGGCTTCGAGCACTTCGGGTAAGTGGCTCTGGGCCAGGTTACCGGCGATGACTGGGTCACGCAGAATTTCCGCCAGCAGGTTGGCGGTATCCACCAGGGTCTCCTCGGTGGACTGACGCACACCGGGGCGGATCTCATCCATCACCGTGCTCAACACAAACCAACCGGCCAGCCCGACAAACAGGAAATAGACGGCAAAAATGCGCACCCCGAGTGGCATATTATTGCTCCGGGCAGCAGCTGTATCCCAAGCCGCGGTGGGTCTGGATTGGTTTGGAGTCCGGCGCTATCTCGCGTATTTTTGCCCGCAGCCCTTTGATATGGCTGTCGATATTCCGTTCATACCCCACTTCCAAAGCCACCCCCAAAGCATCGAGCAATTGTGCGCGGGAAAACACCCGTCCGGGCTGGGCCAGTAAAGTTTCCAAAAGGCAATATTCGTGGTGAGTCAGGGGCAATAACTGTTCATGGAAATGAATTTGGTAACTCGCTGGATCGATACGGAATGGGCCTTTGGGCTCCGGCAGCTCAGCTCTTTCAGTGCGTGGCGCCATCCGTTTGAGGATCGCTTTTACCCGCGCCGCCACTTCCCGCGGGCTGAAAGGTTTCACCACATAATCGTCGGCGCCAATTTCGAGCCCCACGACTCGGTCTATTTCCCCGTTGCGCGCGGTGAGAAAAATCACCGGCACCTCGGAGAAGCGACGCAGCTGCTTACAGGCTTCGAAGCCACTGATATCCGGCAGCCCCACATCCAGAATCACCAAGTCGAAAGGCTCACTTTCGAGTAGTGCCAACGCCTCGCCGGAAAGCGTAACCCAATGGGTGGTAAAGCCCTCGGCTTGCAGCGCGTAAATCAGGGTATCGGCTATTGCGCCTTCGTCCTCGACGATCAATATTCTTGGCATGGAACCCTAAGCTCAAATTCCACCAGTGTATCTATTTTTACCGCTCGGAAAGTGCTCACTCAAATAAAATCAGCAATTTCATCCAAGGGTTTTCTGGCGATAGCCGGCACCTGAGCACCCTCGGCGGGCAGCCCAGCCACCAGAATCATATAGGGCTTTTCCTGTACGGGGCGGCCGAGAATTTCATTGAGAAATTTCATTGGGCTGGGGGTGTGAGTCAGGGTCGCCACACCAGCATTGTGCAGGGCGGCAATCAACATGCCCGTGGCGATACCCACCGATTCCGCGGTGTAATAGTTTTTTAATCGTTCACCATTTTCCGCATTGGAAAACTTCTTCAGAAAAATTGCGATCAGGTAAGGGGCGGTTTCCAGGAAGGGCTTGTGCGCATCGGTGCCCAGGGGTTCCAGTGCGTTGAGCCACTCCTCCGAGGCGCGACGCTGGTAAAACTCACGCTCCTCTTCTTCCGCCGCCAGGCGAATACGGCGTTTAATCTCAGCATTTCCAACAACGACAAAATGCCACGGCTGCCTATTGGCCCCGCTGGGAGCACTACCGGCTGCACGCACGGCGTCTTCGATAACCTCACGGGGCACCGGTTTGTCCGAAAAATCCCTTACCGAGCGGCGCCGGCGCATCAAACGGAAAAACTCCCCTGCGCGACGGCGCATCTCATCCTCGCCAAGGTAGGTAAAGTTCAGGGGCTGGAAAGTTTTATCGGGCACCATAGTAAGCCCTTTAAACCACGCCTTTGGTCTGTGCGACCAATACGCTAATTAATGACAACAGGGTTAGCACCACCAGTAACATGACAAACAGCAACCAGGGGCGGAAGGGTTTGCGCTCCACCTGATTCACACCGCTCTGCAGATACTGATCGACCCGGGCCTGGTCTTCCTCGGAGAGTTTCTTTTGAGAGATATCGGTCATTGGCTGTTTCGCTCTTTATTGTTATTCCCTGAATGTTTATGACCCGAGTGTAGGAGAAAGCGAAAAACGACTCCATAAAAAAAGCCCCGCTTTGCGGGGCTTTTTTAAAGTCCGGTGAAAGGGCTGTTAGAACAGCTCCTCCTCCAGATCCATCAGCGTGGCGCTGCCGGCGTTTACACTGCCGGCCAGTGCCTGGGTGCGCGGCAGTAAGCGCGCAAAGTAGAAGCGTGCAGTTTTCACCTGGCCCTTGTAGAAGCTGTCCGCCTCCTGCTTGTCCAGCGCTACTGCAACCACCTTGGCCCACATAAAGGCGTAGGCCACATAGCCAAACAGGTGCAGGTATTCCACCGAAGCTGCACCCGGCGCGTGGGGGTCTTCCTTGGTGGCTGCGATCATCTTCTCGGTGGCCTCGCGCAGGCGCTGCAACTCGACTGCCAGCGGCTGTACAAACTCCGCCATCGCCTCGCGATCAACCTGGCTTTCGATAAACTTCTGTACGTCCGCGGCAAACAGCTCGAACAGAGCGCCACCGCTGGCGACGGTCTTGCGGCCCACCAGGTCCAGTGCCTGAATACCATTGGTGCCTTCGTAGATCTGAGTGATACGCACATCGCGCACCAGCTGCTCCTGGCCCCACTCGCGGATATAGCCGTGGCCGCCGAAGACCTGCTGGCCGATTACGGTGCAGTCGAGGCCCATATCGGTGGTGAAGGCTTTGGCCACGGGAGTCAGCAACGCCACCATAGCCTCGGCGTTTTTCTTCTCTTCACCTTCGCCGAACTTGGAGATATCCAGCCACTGTGCCACGTAGGTGGATAGGGCGCGACCGCCGCCGACCAGCGCTTTCTGGGTGAGCAGCATACGGCGCACATCGGGGTGCACGATAATCGGGTCGGCCGCTTTTTCGGGCTGCTGGGCACCGGCAGGGGAACGGCTCTGGATACGATCACGGGCGTATTCCAGGGCGTTCTGGTAGGAGCGATCAGAGGCGCCGAGGCCCTGGATACCCACACCCAGGCGCTCGTAGTTCATCATGGTAAACATAGCGGCGAGGCCCTTGTTCTCCTCACCCACCAGCCACCCCTGGGCACCGTCGAAATTCATCGCACAAGTAGCGGAGGCTTTAATGCCCATCTTGTGCTCGATGGAACCGCAATTAACGTTATTGCTCTCACCGACGCTGCCGTCTTCGTTCACCTTGTACTTCGGCACCAGGAACAGGGAGATGCCTTTAGGGCCCTTGGGTGCGTCCGGCAGCTTGGCCAGTACCAGGTGAATAATATTTTCGGACAAGTCCTGGTCGCCGCCGGTGATAAAGATCTTGCTGCCGCTAATGCTGTAGCTGCCGTCTTCGCGGGGCTCGGCCTTGGTGCGGATAATGCCCAGATCGGTGCCGGCGTGAGGCTCGGTCAGGTCCATAGCACCGGCCCAGGTGCCCTCGTACATTTTGGGCAGGAATTTCTGTTTCAGTTCTTCACTGGCATGGGCATCGATTGCCAGACAGGCACCGTTGGTCAGTACCGGGTAGAGCGCGAAGGAGATATTGGAGGCATTGATCATTTCCTCAACCTGGGCACCCAGCATCTTCGGCATACCCATGCCGCCGTACTCCGGGTTGCCCAACAGCGCGCCCCAGCCGCCCTCACAGAAAGTGGCGTAGGCTTCTTTGAAGCCCGCGGGGGTGGTCACAACGCCTTCGTTCCAATGGCAACCCTCTTCGTCACCGCTGCGGTTGATCGGGTCCAGGGTGTTGGAAGCCAACTTGGCCATCTCTTCGAGAATCGCATCTGCGGTTTCGCGATCCACAGCTCCGGCCAATCCGGGCAGTTCCGCCCAGAGTTTTTCCGCAGCAAATACTTCGTGCAGCAGGAAGTTCATCTCCCGCAGTGGCGCCTTGTAGTCGGCCATGCTCCCGGTCCTCATTCAGATGTTTCAAACGCTTGTTTGAATCTAGGGCCGAAGGCGTACAAAGTCAACTGGTTTGGGCCCTCACAGGGCCCGGTTGCAAAGGCTTATGCGGGTGCTTTAAGCGGGCAGCAGCGGGCGGATATCCAGGTGTTGTGCCGCTTCGCGGTAATCCCGCGACTCGCTGTGGGGCACCACACCGAGCAGTGGCGCCGGCAGCAGGGCCTCGAGGGTGGCCAGGTTTTCCTCGGCCCGCGCCATGCCCGGACGGACGAAGTTGGCCACCCAACCCGCCAGAGGCAGACCATCGTGGCGGATGGCCTCGGCGGTCAGTAATGCGTGGTTGATACAACCCAGCTGCATGCGCACCACCAGAATCACCGGGGTGTTCAACTCCCGCGGCAGTTGCGACAAAAAGGCCCTCGGACCCAGCGGTGTGCGCCAGCCGCCGGCGCCCTCAATCAACACCAGGTCGGCACCGGCACACATCACACCGCGGCAGACTCCTGCCATGCGCGATACATTGAGCTGCTTGCCCGCCTCTATGGCGGCGATATGGGGGGCAATTGCCGGCTCCAATGCAAAAGGGTTCACCTGCTGGTAAGGCAGCTGCAAGGTCATCGCCTCCTGTAATAGCAGGGCATCCTCATTGCGCAGTCCGTGTTCAGTTTGCTCACAACCGGAGGCCACCGGTTTTACCGCTGCGGTTTGCACTCCCACGTTCGCGGCCGCTGTGAGTAGGGCAGCGCTGACAAAGGTCTTGCCCACTTCGGTATCGGTACCGGTTACAAAATAACTTCTGCCCAAGGCCAAGGCCTCCCCTATTCAAAAAGTTCAAATTTTTTCTTGTGGTGACTTTTCACGCCAGTCACTTGATGATAATTTAGCCGTGTAGCGCAGATTTTGAACAAATCAAGCCAAGCACTGATAACAAAGGCACGGGGCCGCGCTCACAAAATAATTCCCTCAAAAGGGGAAACTGCTCTGCAGGGACGCGGGAAATCTCGAAATAACTGAAAACATTCAAGCAGCTTAGAGACCATGCGATACCTGACTCTTGCCCTATTGCTGGCGATGCCTCTGTTCGCCTCAGCAAAAGTAACTCCTGTCGATCATGTTGTTGTGTACAAGTCGAAGAAGCTGATGCAGCTGATTCGCGACGGCCGGGTGGTGAAAAGCTACACCGTCTCCTTCGGCGACAACCCCAGAGGACACAAGGTCCGCGAAGGGGATGAACGCACCCCCGAAGGGCGCTACACCCTCGACTGGAAAAACCCCAACAGCCGTTTCTACCGCTCTATTCATGTGTCCTATCCAAATAAACAGGACCGTGCGCGGGCAGCCAAAATGGGGGTCAGCCCCGGCGGCGATATCATGATCCACGGCATCAAACCCGAGTGGTCCTATATGGAGAGGCACCTGCGCCGCAACAACTGGACCGATGGCTGTATCGCGGTGGCCTCCAACCGGGAGATGGACGAGATCTGGGCGCTGGTGAAAACCCCAATCCCTATCGATATCTACCCCTGATCGGGTGCACAGGCCAGCTTCATATAGATGACTTCATAACTCACAGGCAGCCCTTCGGGCTGTCTGAGGTTTTCATAGGCTTCTGCCAATTGCTGTAACCTGGCACGCCCGGTCATCCCCCGCTTGGCGGCGCGATTAATATTGTGTGCCCCCACGCCTTTTAATTCCTTCATCAGCTGGCGCAGACTATCGAAATAGAACAGACGCCGCTCGTCGAGCACATCACCATTTAACTGTGATTGCGCCGCCGCCTCTCGCCACTTGGCCCGCGGTAGGAAGCGATTGACGTGCACATCGCCATCCAACTGGGCCCAGCTGCTGCGCAGCTCTGCCAGGGTACCCGGCCCCAGCGTCGCCACCAGGCAGTGCCCCTCCGGGGAAAGTACCCGGCGCAACTCGGCAAACAGCTGCGGTAAGCGATAGCACCACTGCAGCGCCATGCTGGAGAAAACCAGATCCACAGTGCCCTCTGCCAGGGGCAGCTGTTCCGCATCTGCGGCAATATAATCATCTGCCTCGGGGCGCTCTGTGCGGGCGTAACGCAACATATCTTCCGCCAGATCCAGGGCGATAATCCGCGCCTCGGGAAAATGCTGGCGCAGTAACTCACTGCCGAAACCGGTGCCGCTGCCCAGATCGACAATAGTGCGCGGCGCCCAGTGGCGATCCGCCATTTTCATCAGCTGCCGACACACCGCTCTCTGTATATGCGCGCAGTCGTCATAGCTGGTGGCGGCGCGGCCAAAAGAGCGCGCCACCGCAGATTTATCGAAAGGTTCGGAAGTACCGCTATCAGGTGGGGACAAGTTCTCGACAAAATGCCGCAAACGCTCCGCCACTTGGCGCGGCTGGGATAAATGCGGTTTATGGCCACAGCCGTCAAACACTTCTACCGATGCACCACAGCCCTGAATTTCCTCTACGGCAGTTTGGGGCACCAGGGCATCCTGCTTACCAAATAGATGCAGTGTGGGGACTTCGAGTGTCTGCAGTAGTTGACGATTATCCAGGTCTGCCAGGCAGTCCAGGGCCCGCGTCCAGGCTTCGACATTGATATTGGGCTTGCGCTCTTTTAGCTGCTTGAGCAGGTCGCGCATGGCTATATCACCATGGGACTGCAGGGCACAAAAGCGCTCCCAGATTGCGTAGGGATCCTGCACAAAGGCTTTGCGAAATCTCTCAAAAACACGCCGCTGCATACCCGGCCAGTTGTCCCGCTCCACAAAACAGGCATTGGCGGAGATAGTGACAACACCGAGGATTTTTTTTTGTCCCTGCCTGGCCGCCAACTGCAGGGCCAACATGCCGCCGAGGGAGTGCCCAATCAGAACACAGTTGTTGGGTAGCTCTTTATACAGCTGCTGTAAAAGTGTCTCTAGTTGTGGCCAGGGCTCGTTGCTGCGCTCCCCACACCCCGGTAACTCGATACAAGTCAGGGGCTGTGCCAGCTGTTCATGTACAGCTTCAAGTAGCGGCTGCCAGGGCCCGTTATCTCCGCCCCAGCCATGCAGAAACACCAGGTTCTCTATTTGGATTTGGCTCTCTACCTCAGTCACGAAGGCACCGCCATTTTTTCCTGAAGCACCGCCAACAATGCGTCTATTAAGGCATCAATCTGGCTGTAACTATGGGAAGCACTCAGGGTGATTCTGAGGCGGGCGGTACCTGCAGGCACGGTGGGTGGGCGAATAGCGCCCACCAGAAAGCCACGCTGCTCCAACTGTGCGGACACAGTCATCACAGTTTCTTCACAGCCGAGCACAATTGGCTGAATCGCACTGGATGAATCCGTCAAAGGTAAATTCGCTTGCGCTGCACACCGGCGGAAATAAGTGATATTCGCCTGCAGACGCCGATTCAATTCGGGCTTACTGCGCATCAGTTTAATCGCAGCATTACAGCCTGACGCCACCGCTGGTGGCATACCGGTGGTATAGATATAGGGCCGTGCAAACTGCACCAAATAATCGATCAGCGCTTGCGAGCCGGCCACAAAGGCACCCGCATTGCCGGCGGCTTTGCCCAGGGTGCCCATCAGCACCGGCAGCGCATCCTGGCCGAGTCCAGCGGCTGCGCCACTGCCGGCGAGGGGCAGCTGTTCACTTCCCATCACTCCAAAGCCGTGGGCTTCATCCACCATCAACCAGGCGCTGAATTCCCGGCACAGGGCGGCTATGTCCGCCAGTGGGGCCAGATCGCCGTCCATACTGTAAACGCCATCTACCGCCACAAGGATATTGCCGCCTCTGTCGGCGGCCCGCTGTAGCTGACGGCGCAGGGCTCCCAGATCGCTGTGGGCGAAGCGCAAGCTGTTGGCGCCACACAAGCGTGCACCGTCAATGAGGGAAGCGTGGTTGAGCTTGTCGGAAATAACATTGTCAGCGCGTCCCAGCAGCGCACAGAGCGTGCCCACATTGGCCATATAGCCGCTGGAAAAAACCAGTGCGGCCTCGCGTCCGGTGGCTTCGGCAAGGCTCTGCTGCAACTGTTGGTGGACCTGGAGATGACCGTTGACCAGGTGGGAGGCGGTGGCACCGGCACCCAACTCGGCACCGGCCTGCTGGGCACGAATAACTTCTGAGTGGCTTGCCAACCCCAAATAATCATTGCTGCTGAACGTCAGCAACTCTCGCCCATCAACTACAGCAAGGGGGTTCGGGGCCGTTTCCAGTATTTTGATCTGGCGAAAGAGGTTGTCCCGGTGCCGCTCATCGAGACGCTGACGCAGGGTTTTATCCAGGGTCATTTGGCCGCATCGTAAAAGAAAGCGTCGTTTTGCTGCTCGGTAATCTGTGCGTTCAGCTCCGCTTCCACTGCGCTCTCATCAGCGTACTGCTGATACTCCTCCGGCTGGATACCCAGGCGGGAGAACAGCTGCATATCCTTGTTGGCCTCGGGGTTGGCGGTAGTCAGCAGCTTCTCGCCGTAGAAGATGGAGTTGGCGCCGGCGAGGAAAGCCATGGACTGCATTTCATCGCTCATCTGTTCGCGCCCGGCGGACAGGCGCACATGGGACTTGGGCATCATAATGCGCGCTACGGCGATGCAGCGAATAAATTCGAAGGGATCTAAGTCCTTTTCCTGCTCCAGCGGTGTGCCAGCCACTTTCACCAACATATTGATAGGCACCGACTCCGGGTGCTCGGGCAGGTTGGCCAGCTGCATTAGCAGGCCGGCGCGGTCCTTGTCGCCCTCGCCCATACCGACGATACCGCCGGCGCAGACTTTCATACCGGCAGCACGCACGCGCCCTAAGGTCTGCAGTCGATCCTGGTAGGTGCGGGTGGTAATAATCTCACCGTAGTACTCCGGCGAGGTATCCAAATTGTGGTTGTAGTAGTCGAGCCCGGCATCAGCTAATTCCTGCGCCTGGTCATCATTCAGCATGCCCAGAGTCATACAGGTTTCCATCCCCAACGCCTTCACTTCACGCACCATCTGGGTGACGTAGGGCATATCTTTTTTCTTGGGCGAGCGCCAGGCAGCGCCCATACAGAAACGGGTGGCACCACCGGCCTTGGCCGCGCGGGCTTCTTCCAGCACCTTCTCCACCCTCATCAACTTTTCCCTCTCCAGCCCGGTATCGTAACGGGCGCTCTGCGGACAGTAGGCACAGTCTTCCGGGCAGGCGCCGGTCTTGATGGAACAGAGGGTGCTGACTTGAACCCGATTGGGATCGAAGTGTGTCCGGTGAACCTGCTGCGCGGTAAACATCAGATCGCTAAACGGCATGGCGAAGAGATCCAGAACCTGCTGGCGAGTCCAGTCGTGGCGGATATCGGCGGCGGGCATGGTCTGGGCGGCGGTCACAGGCTTACTCTCTCTGTTGCTGGAGTTATTGTGCTGTTGTGTATTTGGGCGGGGGTGACTGCAATGGGCAGCAGTGGCAAACTCGACCAAACAGACTGGCCAGTTTAGCCAGGCACTATTCGCTGTCAACTCAGATACCATTTTATGGTTTACAGCCTGATGCCATCCCTACTCACCCGCCACCTGGCACGGTGCCTTTTATGCGGCGATAGAGCCGGTGAATTTGGTATCTGCACCAGCTGCACCCGGGAGCTGCCCTACCTGGGCCAGGCTTGTGAAAGCTGCGCATTGCCACTGGCCTCCAGCGCACGTCTTTGCCCCAGTTGTTTGCGCCAGCCGCCGCACTGCCAGCGGGTGCAGGCTGCCTGGCAATATGCCTATCCGGTAAACCAGCTGATTCAGCGTTTCAAGTACCAGCGCGATCTGGCTGCCGGTCATAGCCTGGCGCAACTAGCCGCCACCGTGATTACTCCCTGTAGTGATCCCCCCAATCTGCTCGTCCCCATTCCCCTGCACTGGCGCCGTTACTGGCAGCGTGGTTATAACCAGGCACAATTGATAGCGGCCGAACTGGGCCGGCAATGGCAACTGCCGGTGCGACCGCGCCTGTTACGTAAAACCGGCGCCACTCGCACCCAGTCCCAATTGCGCCGCCAGCAGCGTCTGCGCAACCTGCTGCAGAGTTTCGCCCTGCGCGAATCTGTTGAGGGAATGCATATCGGGCTGGTGGACGATGTATTGACCACCGGCGCCACCCTGGAGGCGGCGGCACAGAGACTCAAGGAAGCCGGCGCGCGCAAGGTCAGCGCCTTTGTTTTGGCCAGAACGCCATGACTCTTCGGCGCGACCGCAGATAGACCGACAGTCACAGAAGCGTCACAATACCTTGCCTTGCCGTTCTGGCACCAAAATCCCATACAAGCCGGCACTGCTAAGGTTTTATTTAGTGACTAATTGCTCGCAGGTGTTTTGCTGCGAGCCAGGGATTCAGCGATGAGTGAATACAAGTTGCCACGGGGCATTGTCATCAGCGGCACTGGCCTGTGGACCCCTCCAGAAGCGATCAGCAACGAAGAGCTGGTAGACGCCTACAATACCTACGCCACCCAGTACAACCTGGAGCACGCCCAGGCGATAGAGTCCGGCGAGCTGCAGCCCAAGCCGCAATCCTCAGCGGAATTTATCGAGAAAGCCTCCGGCATCAAGAGCCGCTATGTGGTAACCCGTGAAGGGATTCTCGATCCCGCGCGCATGCGCCCCTATATCCCTGAGCGCAACGACGACGACCTGTGTGTACAGGCGGAAATGGGTCTGAAAGCCGCCAAGCTGGCGCTGGAAAAAGCCAACAAGCAGGCCTCCGATGTGGACCTGGTGATTGTCGGCGCCTCCTACATGCAGCGCGCCTATCCGGCAATCGCCATCGAGATTCAGGGTGCCCTCGGCATCGACGGCTTCGCTTTCGATATGGAAGTGGCCTGCTCCTCGGCAACCTTCTCCCTGCAGCGCGCCGTGGATGCCATCTGCTCCGGCGCCGCGCGTACCGTGCTGGTAATCAACTCTGAACTGGCCTCACCACAGGTGGACTTCACCGATCGCGACAGCCATTTCATCTTCGGGGATGTGGCCGTGGCCAGCGTGATCGAGCGCCGCGAGACCTGCAACGTAGACAGCGCCTGGGAGATCCTCGGCACCAAGGCCAAGACTGTCTACTCCAACAATATCCGCTCTAACTTCGGCTATGCCGCGCGCGCCGCCGATGTGGACCCCTTCGGCCCCGGCAAGCTGTTCCGCCAGAACGGCCGCAAGGTGTTCAAGGAAGTCTGCCCCATGGCTGCCGCTCATATTGAGGAGCACCTGCGCGAGAGTGGTACCGATCCCCGCGAGGTGAGCCGTTACTGGCTGCACCAGGCCAACATCAACATGAATAACCTGATCGCCAAGAAACTGATGGGGGATGAGGCCAGCGAAGAGCGCGCCCCGGTAGTGTTGGATCGCTATGCCAATACCGCCAGTGCCGGCTCGGTCATTGCCTTCAACCTACACAGCGACGACCTTCAAGTGGGCGAGCGCGGAATCATCTGCTCCTTTGGCGCCGGCTACTCTATCGGCAGCCTGGTGGTGGAGAAGGTCGCTATCTAAGCCATTGAGCAAGAATTAATTCGCTCCAGACACAAAAAACCGGGCATCGCCCGGTTTTTTTAACTGTCCTCAACACATTTCTGCTCCAGTTGATGCAGCATGTTTTCCGCCCAACTGATCCAGGTCTTCTCCGCCTCTATACCCAGCAACAGAGTCTGGTGGGCCAACCAATAGCGCTCCTGCAGGGCTGGATCACTTTTCAACACCCGCTCATTTTGTTCCCGGTAGTTTTCCAGCAGCCCCCGATGTCTGTGCAACTGATCATTGAGAGCCGAGCGCAGTTCCTCTTGGCTCAAGTGGTGGCCGGCAAACATACGCACTAAGAAGGGCTCGCGAATCTTTTGCGGCGCCGCTGGCTGAATTACCCAGTCGCGCAGCTCCGCGCGGCCCTTGTCAGTGAGGCTGTAGACCTTCTTGTCCGGCTTGCCCTCTTGAGGCTGCTCCTCGCAATCCAGAAGCCCCTCATCATGTAGCTTGTGCAGTTCCCGATACATCTGTTGGTGGCTGGCGCTCCAGAAATGGGAAACACTGCGCTCGAAACGGCGCTTGAGGTCGTAACCGCTGCCGGGCTCTATATCCAGCAGGGTGAGTACGGCGTAGCGCAGGGACATGGTGGCTCCGGTTGGGGTTATGCAAAGAGTTGCATATTAACCTCTGGGGCGCCATCCTGGCCAGGCGACATGTTAAGCCAATAAGATAATTAGATTAATTTTCTAATAAATAGTAGGACGTTTATCTCGACAGACCTCACCAGTCGAGATGCAAGGCTAGCTTTTACGTGATTTGGAGATATAATCGCCGGCCTGCCGCCGTCGTGAGATAGCGATTTGAGGTTCAAGAGGTTGTCTTCTCCATGTCCGCGCCTGCATTAACACCATCTTCACCATCCGGCCCCGAAACCGAACCCAATACGCCGAACAATCGCCGCTGGGATTTCCTGCTGGATATCTTCGCCATGAACAGTTTTTCCTGGGCTGTGGCGATTCCCATCGAACTGGTGCTGGCCGGTATGAGCTGGAGTGAACACCTGAAAGTGCGTCTGATGGCGCTGGTGTTCAACACCCTGATCGCCCGCCCCTTCAGTGTCTACCGTAACTGGGTTGTGAACCGCTTTGGCGGCGGCGGCCCAATCAATGCCTATCTGGTGGACACCTTTGTATTCGTGAGCTTCCAGTTCCCCCTGTACATGGGCAATATGCATCTGGGCGGCGCCAGCTGGGACGAGATTGCCACCGCCAGTATCACGTTCATGTTGATCGCCGGTGCCCTCGGCGGCCCTTATGGAATTTATCTCGACTGGCTGCGCCGAGTGTGGATTAATAACGTCAGCCCCCTACTGGGCAAGAGAGCCTCTTAAAGAGGACGCTGACACTCGACTGAGCATTACGAGAGAGGAAAATCGCCGTGTTGACGCAGAACGCCATTGAAAAGAGTTCCATGACCATTGGCGTGGTCGCCGGCACCCCCACAGACACCCGCTTTGGCCTGGATTTCCTCGCCGCGCGCCAGCTGCGCGGCATCGGCCTGTCCCTGTCTGCCTCTCCCCAAGCACAGACGCAGCTACAGGCACTGGAGCGCGGCGCCCTCACCCAGCAGCTGATCGGCGCCATAGAGCAGCTGCACCAGGCTGGTGCCGAAGCCGCCATGATTTACTGTAACTCCCTATCCGGTGCAGTAGATATGGAAGCGGTCAAAGCCACCTCTCCCATTGAGGTGGTTTCCCCTCTGGAGGTTTACGCCGAACTCACTCAGCGCTACCGCAACTTTGGCCTGCTCGCCGCCAACTGTCAGAGCTGTGCCAATATCGAGCGGGAAATCCTCGAGCGCAACACAACCGCCAAGGTGATCGGCATCGGCAACCTTCAGATTGTCGAAGATATCGAGGACGGCCTCGCCGCCGAAATGATCGTGCGACAACACGCCCTGGATGACCTGGTAGCGGCACTGGTGAAAAGCGGCGTGCAGATCCTGATTCTGGGCTGCACTCATTTTGATTATTTTTATCGGGAGCTGCTCGCTCACTGTGACGGTATCCGCCTTTTCCTGCCTTCGGAGCGTATGCTACAGCTATTACAGGAACGCCTCCCCCAAGCCGCCTAATTCGATTCCAACATTATTAATTTGTCGCGTATTTTCTCGAAGGGCACCTGCTGCCTACCTCGGTAAAATACGCCTGCACCACAATAATTTCCCGCAAAATACGCCGATGTAATAGCGTGCAATTCTTCATTGCGAAGCTCATTCAAAATAATCCACTACGATTTATTGGCGCAATATTGCTTGGCTATTAGCGATAACAGTCATACCTATGACTGGATTCTCCACCGACAATCCCGCCGACACTAAAAAAATATCTCTTGTACACCGTGCCATATTGCAGTATCAAACGCTCTGATCTTTTCGGGAGTATCGATCAAAACCTACCGCGAAAATCACACTGCGGACTGCAGGATTTAGTCCGCCCTAACACAAGTGGTTATAAGGATGATAAAAGCCATTTCTTCTGGGGGATTGCCCTCTCGTCGTGTTTTTTTTCACGCTCTACCAGCCCGGGCACTACTATGCGGCTCAGTATTTATCTCCACTACTGCGCAAGCTTTTGAATTAAATGCCCTGCAACAACAAATTCCGATTTACTGGCTCGCCGCAGCGCTGGCGGTATTATTCATAGTTTGTGCTTTTACACTCAATAGACAGTTGAGACTAAGCAAACTGCGTCGAGAAAGTGCAGAGCGCGTCGATAATATCAGTGCGGAAAATAGTAATTTGTTTCAGCAGGTGCATAGTCGTAATAGTGAATTCCTCGCACTGGAAAAACAATTGGATGAAACCCGAGAAAGCCTCGAATTATTGCGACAGGAAAAATCCGATCTGCTCACCATAGTCCGCCACCAATTGCATCACCCCCTAGATACGCTGATGGGTACCCTCAATCTGATTGCGCGCAGTGAGGACAACAATATTAAAGCCCTGGTGGAAATCGGTAAGCGCCAGTTAAACGCCGCGCTCAAATCCTTGGACGACCTGCGCCAATTCGGCAAAGTGGAAACCGTCGAGCTGAAGCTTCCCAAAGAAATGCTTGGCAACACCGGCAGTGGTCTCGCCGTTCTATTGGTGGAAAATAACAAGCACGAATCCCTGCAGGCACCACTGGAAGCCATGGGCCACCATGTACAAAGGGAGTGCAATGGTATCGACGGCAGCAGCGCCGCCCTGCAGAAAAACTTTGACTTGATCCTAACCGACACCCATCTGCCGCTAATGGACGGCGTGGAAGCAGTGCGGGAAATTCGCCGCGAACGGGGCAATGATTTACCCATTTTCGCCCTGCTGCAATCAGCCAAGACCGGAGACAAGGAGCGCTATCAGGCCCGGGGTTTTACCGGCGTGCTGACCCACCCGATTGCCGATCGCCAGCTGATGCAACTGATGCAATGGGCCGCTCGACGTATCCAGGGAACTTCACCACAACAAAAAACGCGCCCAGCGCAGCTGCTCAATACCAACACCCTTTTACGCCAGCGGGACACCCTGGACCACCTATCCTTCGCCGAGCTGCTCAGTGACCGCAGCGCCACCCTACCCAAACGTATCACCGCACTCACCAGTGCCCTCACCGGCCGCCACTGGTTAGATGCTGAGAAACAGGCACAGGAGGTCGCCCGTGCCGCGGCGGAAGTAGGGCTCGACAGCGTGGCCACTCGTCTGCGCAGTCTCGCAGCGAATCTTTCTATCGATAGCGAACGGGAACACTGCCGTCAACAGCGCACCGAGTTACTGCAATTAATGCGTGAATCGGTGCGCCAGCTGAAGGCCTGGCGCGAGCGCAATGTACACACCGAGTGGGCGCTAAAATAATATGGGGTGTGGCGACATATTGGGCTATTCACCGACTGTCGCATAAAAACACCATTCCAGCGCAGCCAAGTTGAATTGCGCACTAGAGGCCACACATTATTTTGCAGAGTCCACAAGAGAATAAGGTTATGTCTGAGCAGTACCCCACGCGCTCCCAAGAGGCCCGCGAACAGAGTGGCCGCGACCTGGCCATCATGGTCTATTTGATCCAGGCCATCAGTCTGTTTACCGCGGTTCCTTTTTTTGTCGGCGTACTGATTAACTACTTCAAACGCAGCGATGTGCGCGGCACCTTGGCGGAATCCCACTTCCGCTGGCAGATTCGCACCTTCTGGTTCTGGTTGCTGTGGACTGTGGTCGGCTCCCTGACTTTTTGGATTTTTGGGCTCGGTTACGTGATTCTCGCCGTTAACTGGATTTGGGTCATTTACCGAGTCATCCGCGGCTGGTTGAGGTTGGCTGATCGCCGCCCCGCCTATGACCCTATGCACTATTAAAAATACATTTTTAAAAAGTGTCCCGCGCGCAAAATTGCACGCGGGTATTTTCATCCCTCGCATATCCGCGATTCCCCAGCTCTCTCTTATAAATTTCACTCACTTTTTAACAGTATATTTATAGGTTTCTCAGCGTTAATTTACCCTTGAGCGAAACCTAAAATATATATCCCCAACAATATTGAGCGGAGAAGGAAATTAGATAGCAGATAGAATTTTCCGAATTATATTTTTGTAACTACAGACTCACTTGAATTCCACTTATTACGCCGGCCAAGCTCTTTATTTTCCGTATTTAAAGGAGATTTAAAGAGACTCATTCTTCCCACTCTTTCTGAATGGCAGTACAGCCTCCGCCAAATTATGCGAAGATAAGCCAGTATTTTCACCGGATATTGCTAGGGAGAAAAAGGCTTGTGAGTCAGGATCAAAACACCCCGCTACGGGAGGATGTCCGCCTACTCGGCGAGGAGCTCGGTTCGGTGCTGCGTGAGCAGGCCGGTGACACGCTGTTCAATACCGTCGAAACCATTCGCCAGGTCGCGGTGGAGAGCCGCAGTACGGGAGAGATGCAGGTGGACCGCCTGCACCAGTTGCTGGACCCCCTCGACGATGACACATTGCTGGAAGTGGCCCGCGCCTTCAGCCAATTTCTCAATCTGGCCAATATTGCCGAACAACGCCACCGGGAGCGCCTACACCGCCAACACCAGCGCTTCTCCGGTGATCCCGATACAGACCGCGGCTTGCGTCAGGTTTTAGCGGAATTGAAGAGCGCCAAACGATCCCCCGCCGACATTCATACAACACTCCGAGAGCTCTCGGTAGAGCTAGTCCTCACCGCCCACCCCACCGAAGTTACCCGCCGCACCCTGATCCGCAAATACGACCATATCGCCGACCTCCTCTCCGCCCTGGACAGACCCGACCTCACCCAGGAGGAAGGTCGCGAGCTGCGCCGTCACCTGCACGAGCAAATACTCTCCGCCTGGAGTACCGATGAGATCCGCCGCGAAAGACCCACGCCGGTGGATGAGGCCAAGTGGGGCTTCGCCACCATCGAGCAGTCTCTGTGGCAGGCGGTGCCCCAGAGTATGCGCGCTATTGAGGCGGAGCTGGCCCTGGCGGAACTTCCCCCCATGCCCGACGACTGGGTGCCGATACGCTTTGCCTCCTGGATGGGCGGCGACCGCGACGGCAACCCCAATGTCACCGCAGGGGTAACCCGCAAAGTATTACTGCTGGCCCGCTGGATGGCTGCCGACCTTTTTTTGCGCGATGTGGATAACCTGCTGGCCGACCTATCCATGCACAAAGCCAGTGAGGAGTTACTGGAGCAAACCGGCCCAAGCCATGAGCCCTACCGGCTGATACTGCGTCGCGTGCGCCAGCGCCTACGCAATACCCTTGCGCAGATGGAGGCGCGTATCAACGGCGGTGAGATCACCACCAGTAAAGTATTTAACACTACTCAACAGCTGTTCGAGCCCCTCAGCCTAATCGACCGTTCCCTGCGCACCGTGGGTCTCTCCGCCATCGCTGATGGCCAGCTCAAAGATACCCTGCGCCGGCTCAACTGCTTCGGTATCACCCTGCTGCGCCTGGATATCCGCCAGGAATCTACCCGCCATGCAGATGCCCTCGATGCCATTACCCGCTACCTGGGGCTGGGCAACTACGCCAGCTGGGACGAACAGAGCAAGCTGGATTTCCTACTGGCCGAACTGGATAACCGCCGCCCGTTGGTCGATGAGGATTTCTACCATACGGATTTTTGCGATAGGGATGTGCGCGAGGTTTTAGAGACCTGCAAGGTGGTCGCCGAGCAGGGCCCCGAGGGGTTCGGTGCCTATGTGATTTCCATGGCGAAAAAGCCCTCCGACGTGCTGGCGGTCATGCTGCTGCAGAAAATCGCCGGTGTGCACCAACCCATGCGAGTGGTGCCGTTATTTGAAACTCTCGACGATCTCAACAATGCCGCCGAAACCATGAGCACCCTGCTCAATATTCCCCAATATAAGCAGCGCGTGCTGGAGGGGCAGGAGGTGATGATCGGCTACTCGGACTCCGCCAAGGACGCCGGTTTCCTCGGTGCGGCCTGGGCGCAATTCAGTACACAGGAAGCACTCACCAAGATTTTCCGCAACCACGGTATACCCCTGACGCTGTTCCACGGCCGCGGCGGTTCCATTTCCCGCGGCGGGTCCCCCACGCGAATGGCGCTGTTATCGCAACCACCGGGTTCGGTGGCCGGGCGCATCCGCGTGACCGAGCAAGGGGAGATGATCCGCTTCAAGTACGGCCGTCCGTCAGTGGCCGCCTACAACCTGGAGCAGTATGTGGCCGCCACCCTGGAGGCCACCCTGATGCCACCGGCACAGCCGCGCCCCGAATGGCGCCACCAGATGGAACGCCTCACCGAAGTCTCGGTACAGAGCTACCGCGAGGTGGTGCGGGACGATCCGGCCTTGGTCGCCTATTTGCGTACCGTCACCCCGGAGACTGAACTACGCCGCCTGGCCCTGGGCAGCCGCCCCGCAAAGCGCAAACCCGGCGGCGGTGTCGAAACCCTGCGCGCTATTCCCTGGGTTTTCGCCTGGACCCAGATGCGCCTGATGCTACCCGCCTGGCTCGGCACGGGCACGGCCCTGGAACACGCCCTGAAACAGGCTGACGAAGCCGACACATTGCGACAGATGAGTGCTGAGTGGCCCTTCTTCCAGGGCGTTGTGGATATGTTGGAAATGGTCCTGGCCAAATCTGACACTCGCGTCGCCTCCTGGTATGAGGAGCGCCTCACCGACAGCGAGGAACTGATCGAGCTCGGGGAAAGCCTGCGTGAGCGCCTGGCCCACACAGTAAGTGCCCTGCAACAGCTCACCGGCCGCGAAAGCCTACTGGACAACAACCCGGTGATGCGCTGGTCCATTCGCGTACGCGACCCCTACACAGATCCACTGCACCTGCTACAAGCCGAGCTGATGGCGCGCCTGCGCGAGCGGGAGAGCGACGCGGTGTTGGAAAGTGCCCTGATGGTGACGATTGCCGGCATCGCTGCAGGAATGCGCAATACCGGCTAATGCTGCTCCGGCTAACGCTGCTATTGATGGGTGAGTTACAGTCTTGAAAAAAATGGGACAACAAAAGGGAGAAGTTAGAACTTCTCCCCAAAACCCACTGATTAAAATTGCCCGGTCAGTGCCATCAGGAACAGGTCCGGTGGCAACTGCTGGCCATTCACTTCCAAGCGTCCACGATTGACCTCCAGGTGCATCTGCAGCTCATCATTATGCTCAATCAACAAACCGTATTCCCGCAACATCATCGCCTGGCCCACCAGCGGCGACTGCAGCAGAGCCGATTCCGCCGCACTCAGGGTCATGGTGCCCACCAGGGGCTTCAACCACTGGTTTAAGGCACTGCCGTTGCGATGACGCGGTGGGCGTTTCATCCCCTGCCAATGAATATCTGCATCGACCAGAACCGGGCCATTGCGGGACTCCACCGCCAGCTGTTGCTGCAGGCGCAGCGGTGGACGCATATCACTGGCCCAATTGCGCTCCGCCACCGGCAGCAGCACGCGCAGGTAATGCCCTAGGTCAGCGGCAGAAATCTTCGGTAAGGTCATCTGTTGGCGCGCGGAGGTGATGGGTGTGGCAGATTGGACACTGGGCAGCTGCAGATCGCTCACCACTTTAAGAGTCTGCGCCGCGAGCATTTCTACATCCAGTTCCAGAATAATATCTCGCAGCTCCACCGGGCCTGAGTCTGATTCTGCACGCAACAGTGACAAATAAAGCTGCGCCTTGCCGCCACGGCGGGGCTCTAACTGAAACTCTCCCTTGAGTGGTTCAGTAAATAATACCTCTACCCCGTCGCGCAGCTGGGTCAGGCTACCCAGATCGATTACCCCATCCAACACCGCGCCGCTGTAGTCCGTCGAAACCGCGATCTCTCCCCCTTCAAATTCCCACTGTGCAGTACCATCAGATTTCTTAAAGGGTTCCAGGCGCAGGGTATTGAGCACCCGGTTATCCGCCAAAACCAGGGTTTCCAAAACCAGTGGGCTGCTCTGTAAACGGCCATAGACACCCTCGAGCTGTGCTCGGAGCTCTGGATTTAGTTGCTCAAGATCGAGACGGGTCTCACTATAGATAACCCCCAGGCGTGGTCCACTGGAGGTCAACAGCAATGGACCATGATGAATCTCGGTGCGCAATTCAGTGGTGCCATTCTGTAACGCCACCTCGGTATTGGTTTCAGCCCCAAACCAACCGCGCTGGTAGCTGGTGGAATTACCCCCCTGTAACCTACTCAGTTGTTGCTTCCAGATCTCTTCCACCTTGGGACCAATAAAGCCCGGTGCCGCTAAGGCGGAAATCACCAATAAAACCAGAAGAATTAACAGGAGCCAACGCAAGAGTTTCATAAGAATCGGTCTAACAGCAGGATTTGCGCCGATGTTAGCAGATTATGAAGTTATTGGTGCGACAATGGTACCAAGGACCGAAGTCTCGATGAGTTCGATAGATCCTATGTGCTATTTCCTTCAACAGCACCAGAATAAACAACCAGGCATTGCCCCACTATCTTAGGAGGGCCTCTATCCGATAGGGCTGCGAGTGATAAGAGATGCGGCACGCAAGTTCCACATAAGAAAAAGCAAAAAAATATTCTCGGTTCTTTCAGAAATTTATAACCATAAAAATTAAGGCTAACCACTTATACTCCTATTCTGTAGGGTACTTTGCCGTGACCCTACCGTATAATGACGCCTAAAGTTGTACCAACCAGAGAGATTTCATTTTGAAGCCCGAGGTAATTCTTTTAATCGTTAATACCATTATCATCTGCACGGCCTATCTCTATATTTACCCAAGGCACGCAGGGGCCAACCTTAACAAGGTGATAATCAATGATCTCTTTGCAACAAGTATTGCACTATTAATAGCCGGTATTCTTTTTGGGGATGCCGGACTCAAATTTAATATGCTGCTTTTTACCGCCAATTGGTTTGGCTTTTCTCTAATCAGCTTCCTGCTGATTGAACTTCCGTTCTTTAAGTGGTACTGGGATAAGTACAGTGTTAATTTGAGATAAATTATTTTGGCAGAATAGTCTGGAAGACACCAGAAAATAAATTACAGAGCACCAGGAATGAGCAATAAACATATCTATTTAAAGGGGTTACTTTTCTGGAGCATCTTGTTTTCAACCTACATAATCACTTTAAATTTTCCTGTAACAGAATTTGCCTGGAAATTACTACTTATTTCCACCGCTTTGCTCTACTTTTGCACTAATCGGGATAAATTTCAGAGACCAATAATAGATGATCCAATTTCTCATGTAAAATTTGATGGAGAGTTTATGATTATCGGTGATCTCTCCATCAAAAAATCTGCGATAAGAAAAATTGCTATTGACTCTGTCAAAGATCGTGGCTACTTCTCCCTCCCTTACAACCAACTATCTCCAGGGAAGATTCCTGAGTTTGTCTTCCCCTCCAACAAAGTCACCTCTTTTCGTGAATATCTAAAGCAAGAATTCCCCTCAAATGTGGAAATCATCACTTAAAACCCCTGTAGGAGAATCATCAGAGATGAGCAATTAAAACATATCATCAAATAATCGCCTTTACGGTTTTTACTTATCAAGGAATCAGGTAACACCATGAAAATACGTATAGCGACTAGGCAGGATGCACCCACCATCGCAAGCATACATAGTGCCAGCTGGCAAGAGAATTACCATAAAGTACTTTCCAGGCACTACCTTGAGAATAAGGCTCCAATGGAAAGGATGCGACTTTGGGAGGATCGTTTTGAGCAGCCAAAACCGAATCAGCAGGTACTGTTAGCAGAGATTGAGGGCAATATCGCCGGTTTTGTCTGCCTCTACGCAGACAATCATCCTGATTGGGGGACGCACCTGGACAATTTGCATGTGCGTAAAGGCTACCATTCCATGGGAATTGGAAAAACACTCTTTGTTGAAGGCGCTCGCTGGGCTTATGGGCAGGCTCCTGATAGAGGTATGTGCCTTTTAGTCAATCAGGATAATTTTAAAGCTCAATCCTTCTACCAGAAGCTGGGCGGGAGACAGGTGCAAGAAAGTAATTGGCATGCACCCGATGGAAGTAATGTGCCAACCTACTGGTATGTCTGGGATCACCTAAACAAATTGATCGAGATCGATTAATAGATCTAAAAAAGTCTATAGATCAATAAGCTTATATTCTCTCACCAATAATTAGCAGGCAATATGGAAGAAGTTGTTGGAGGCATAATTAGATTTGTCTTTCATTTTTTATTTGATGTGGTAGCCCGATTAATTTTCGAGATTTTTTTCTACTTTTCCGGATACCACATCAGCAAGCTCCTCCCCCTTAAAAAAGAGGAACCAAGCTTTGGACAGATATTTTTCTCCAGCATCTTCTTTTGGCTTGTTGTCGGCCTATTCAGTTATGTCGTTTACTCGAACTTTGCAGACAGCGCTATTTCATAAAAAAGTTCGATTTGACACGACCAACCGGGGTTAAGGCTGGCACCATATTTGGAAAAATAATTCCACCTACTTGAAATAAAAAAGGAAACTTAAAGTGAGAAGATTAATTCTCTTTGTCGGAATTATTTCATCCAATTGCTATGCACAAAATATTCCCCTAGCCGAAGCAGCCTTGGAGCGCACTTACCACACAGTACGCTACGACCCATCTTATGTCTCTATTCCCTATCCAAATGGTGATGTGCCAGCCGATACTGGTGTCTGTACAGATGTGGTCATTCGCTCCTTTCGAAAGCTGGGCATTGATCTACAGAAAGAGGTGCATGAAGATATCTCAAGCAATTTTCAAGCCTACCCTTCAAAGCGTATCTGGGGACTTTTAAGACCAGATAAGAATATTGACCACCGACGGGTACCAAACCTTCAGACCTTCTTTCATCGCAAAGGTATGTCAATCCCCATTACTGATAAGTCGAGTAACTATCTACCCGGAGATATTATTACCTGGATGCTTCCAGGGAATCTCCCTCATATCGGAATCGTCTCACCAAAGCCATCTAAAAATACAGATCGTTTTTTGATTGCTCATAATATTGGCGCAGGCCCAGTGCTGGAAGACATACTGTTCTCTTATACAATAACTGGACACTATCGATTAAACCTTGAATAAAAGATTTACTATATACCGGGAAGATCCAACTATACTCAGCGTGCTTAGAAATAAGAATTTATTTACGCCAAGAGGTTAGTTACGTCTGCAGAGAAATTTTACCCCATTAACATGCTATTTGGCTCAACCATCGAGAACTAATCATGTTAAGGCTGACCCACTTATGCCTATTACTATCACTGCTTTGTTTTCAAACTGCTGCCCATGAGAAAGCTAGCACCAGCCCAGCAAGCCCAATAACCTTGCTCGACCCTGACACAGTGGTTAAGTTTGAGAACGAACTACCTGTCCCGCTAGAAATCCGTCATCAGGGCTCAACTCCTATCAAACTACCAGCACGACCCACCCAGGTTTGGATGGGCCTACGAGATAAGGAGGGCAAACGCATAATGACTAAAGCCTGGGGTTTTGAATATGCAGGTCGTATCCACTCTCCCGGCCCTACTATTCGCGCCCGAGAAGGCCAACCGGTATTTGTACAATGGGCCAATGAACTTCCCGGCCCACATCTCTTTCCTGTGGATCGATCCATTCACCTCGCCGATGTAAAAGATCCCAAAGCTGTACCTATGGTTATCCACCTTCACGGCGGGCATACAGAGTGGAAAAGTGACGGCAATCCCCTCGCTTGGTACACCCGCAATTATCGTGAGACGGGACCAGTATTTGAGAAAAGGATTTACGAATACGACAACTCCCAGGATGCCGCCACTATCTGGTATCACGATCACACCCTGGGCATGACGCGCCTTAATGTTTACGCAGGTCTATTCGGTTTTTACCTGGTTGGCGATGACAATGAAGACCGTCTGATACAGGAGAAGCTGCTCCCCGCACAAGAGCGCACTTTTGTAGCCGCAATTACAGATAGCTTCTTTAGCTCCGATGGGCAACTGTATTTTCCTGGCTGGAGGGACCAGCCTCCATCACCAGTTTCCCATGAGGTAGTTAAGAATAATTGGCCCAACCCATCCCATCTCGACGAATTTTTTGGCAATTTTATTCTGGTAAACGGCATGACCTGGCCCAAAGTCAGTGTCACTCCACACGTCTATCGATTGCGGTTACTCAACGCATCCGATACCCGCACACTGATACTCAGGATCGACAAAAATATCCCCTTTGTACAAGTCGGCGGTGACGGCGGGTTTCTCGATCATCCTGTAAAATTGGATGAGCTGACATTGGCACCCGCAGAGCGAGCAGATGTTCTAGTAGATTTCAGTGGTTATGCAGGGCGTAAGCTGACACTGCGAAACTTTGGACCGGATGTCCCTTTTAAAGGCTTTGTAGAGGCCAGTGATCCAAAGAGTTCAGTTCCACTTGTCTACAACCCGGATGGTAAACGCATATTAAGCGATGGGCGCGGTGGCATCACACCAGCTACCGATCCAAATACTACAGGCCAGATCCTACAATTCCATATTGCTCCGAAATCTACAGACGCCACTTCTAATAAGCAGAAATCAAAGATCAAAAGTACCATTGGAGATTTAAAACTCACCCTAAATACTCCCTTGCGCACCCCACTTAATAGGCTTAACCAAGCCAGTCGTACACGACAACTTGCCACCTACCGGTTAGATGATCCCTACGGCCGCAATCTGCTCATGTTAGGTCCAGTAAAAGAAGGTTCCCTATTTTTTGAAGACCCTACTACAGAAATAATCCAACACAACGCCGTTGAGATCTGGGAAATATACAACCCTACAGTATCGGCTCATCCAATCCATATTCATCTGGTGGAATTCCAGGTACTGGATCGCCAGCCTTTTAAAGGAAAACTTATTGCCAAGCCCCAGAAATTTATGCATACGGATAAGATATTTCAGGGGGCACGGCTGGAAATAGAATCCCTACAGGGAAAACCCCTTCCACCACAGCCAGAAGAAAGTGGCCCAAAAGATACTGTGATCGCTCTTCCCGGCCAAGTAACCCGGGTAATAGCCCGCTTCGACCGCGAGGGGCTCTATGTATGGCACTGCCATCTGCTCTCCCATGAGGATTACGATATGATGAGGCCATTTAGGGTGTTGGCGCCAAAACGGGAAAAAATCACTAAATAGCTAGTTTTTAATCTTATTTCCGGACCGGAGTATTAGTTTGATACAAATATTCAAAAGACAATAAGAAGCAGATACAGCAATTTCTAGCTATAAGCTCAAAACAACCAACAAAGAACCCACCAAATAAGAAACAAATTACCGTCAAATACTCATTCAGCAGCCGATAACACATAGAAAACCATAAAAATAAGAAAATAATTCTTATTTACACCTGTGTTTTGTTATTTATTTCAGCATGGGAGCGTTTAGTGATTACTACCACCTGAAAAAAAGTAGTTAATTTCAATTAAACGAGAAAATAATAAATCTATTTCAATATATCTTAATTAAACATAAAATAGCCAGGCCAAAAATTGACAGATGATTTCATCACACCTTAAAAAGTTAAGAACTATTAATTTCATTATGAAAATGAAAAATTTACTTTCCGGACTACTTATACCTCTACTATCCAGCACCAGCTTTGCATCAAGCACAGTTGAGCCTAACAAGACTATTGAAGGCATTACCACCTATAAATATTATGCAGTTATTAGGTTCTCACCAGATGCCAGTGGCGACGAATTGGGGGAAGGGTGTTCGTCAGGTTCCAGTAACCATGTAGTCATAGAATTCGACCACAATGATGGAACAGATAATCATGACACAAAAGAGCAATTCTCATCACTTTTGTCTGCATATTTTGCAAAATCTAATACTGTAGGTTTTGGAGTAAAGGATTGCAGGGCAGGTAACGGAAATAACTACCCACTAATTTATCGGGTAGATATCTGATTCTCGCTAATAGTTGAGCCTATAGTATCAGGGCGGCGTTTTAACCGCCCTAGAAATTTCTCAGAAAGGCACCAATGCCTTAGCTACACGAGAGTTAGACTCCCGCCCCAGCTGCTCAGAAATAAAGTTCCCAGCCTCTGCCAGCAACTTTAAATCCACGCCAGTTTCAACACCCATGCCGTTGAGCATATAGAGCACATCCTCACTGGCAACATTACCGGAAGCGCCGCGGGCATAGGGACAGCCGCCCAGGCCGGCTACGGCGGAATCTACTACTGCGACACCCATTTGTAAGGCCGCGTAGATATTGACCAACGCCTGGCCGTAGGTATCGTGAAAATGTACCGCAAGTTTTTCCACAGGTACTCGGGCCATCACCTGCTCCAGCATACGCTTGGCGGCTTCCGGGGTGCCGACACCGATGGTGTCGCCGAGGGAAATTTCATAGCAACCCATTTCCAATAGAGCGGCACTGACTTCTGCCACTTTGGCCGGATCAATATCACCTTCATAGGGGCAGCCGAGTACACAGGATACGTATCCGCGCACGGGTATGCCGTCTTGCTTGGCTTTTTCCACCAGTGGGCGGAAGCGCTCCAGGCTCTCAGCGATGCTGCAATTGATATTTTTCTGGGTGAAGGCTTCTGAGGCCGCGCCAAATACGGCGACCTCATCCGCTTTGGCTTCCACTGCACGCTCATAGCCTTTTAAGTTTGGCGTGAGCGCACTGTAGATAACACCGTCTTTGCGCTGAATGCCCGCCAGCACTTCCTCGCTGGCGTCCATTTGCGGCACCCACTTGGGGCTGACAAAGCTGCCGGCTTCAATAACCGACAGCCCGCTAGCACTGAGTTTGTCTACCAAAGCGATACGGGTCTCCACAGAGATAGGCTGCTTTTCATTTTGCAGCCCATCGCGGGGGCCCACTTCGACGATTTTGACTTGCTTGGGCAAAGGCATTATTGCTCCTCCCCAGCGAAATCCACCAGCAGGCTGCCGCCATCCACCAGCTCACCTTCGGCGCAGAAGAACTGCTGCACGGTGCCGGATGCTGGAGCCCGCAGGGTGTGTTCCATTTTCATGGCTTCCATTACCAGTAGCGGCTGGTCTTTTTCCACCGTGGAGCCGGGCTGTACCAGTAGGGAAATAATGGTGCCGTTCATGGGGGCATCGAGGCCGTGGGCCTGGTCATTGCTCTCACCGATATCCGGGGGCAGCAACTTAAATTCCACCTGGGTACCATCGATAAATACAGCACCACCATCGCGGGTATCCACGGCGGAGAAACTCATGCGACGGCCATCCACCAACATCAAATCGCGCCCTGGAAGAAGGCGAATCTCACCGCTGTTTTGTTCCTCAGGCAAGGCATCGCAAGTCCAGCTCAGGCTATCGCCCTCCGCAACAAAGCGAATTTGAGCATGCTGGCCGCGGTAGTCCACCGTCTGGGTGCGACTGCCAGCCAGAGCATTGCGCCAGTTATCAGCGTTGTGCCAAGGGGAGAAAGGGTCCCGCTGCGGAGCGCTGTTGCGCAAGTCGCGCTCTTCGCGCTGCTGCAGATATCCGGCAATAGCGGCGCACTTCAACGGAGTCAGCGCTTGCTCCTGTTTCAGTACTTCCGCTTCATAGTCCTCAATAAAGTGAGTGGAGATACTGCCACTGGCAAATGCCTGGTGATTGATCACTCGGCGCAGGAATTCGATATTGTGGCGCACACCGGCAATCTGATATTCACGCAGTGCGCGATCCAATTTGGCCAAGGCTTCTTTGCGGGTGCGGCCGTGGCAGATCAATTTGGCAATCATCGGGTCGTAATGCACGCGGATTTCATCGCCGGTCTGCACACCGGTATCCACCCGCACACCCTCGCCTTCCGCCGGGGGCTGGTGACGTACCAATATGCCGGTTGCCGGCAGGAAATCATTGTCCGGGTCCTCGGCGTAGATGCGCACTTCCATGGCGTGGCCGTTGATCTGCAGCGCATCCTGGCTCATGGGCAGGGGGTCACCGGCAGCGACTGCCAGCTGCCAAGCCACCAAATCTTGTCCGGTGATCATTTCCGTTACCGGGTGCTCCACCTGCAGGCGGGTGTTCATTTCCATAAAGTAGAAAGCACCGCTGGCATCCAGCAGGAATTCCACCGTGCCGGCGCCCACGTAACCAATCGCGTGGGCCGCGCGCAGGGCCGCTTCACCCATGCGGGCGCGCAGCTCCGGAGTCATGCCCGGTGCGGGGGCCTCTTCCACTACTTTTTGATGGCGGCGCTGCACCGAGCAATCCCGTTCAAACAGGTAGACGCCATTGCCCTGCTGATCACAGAACACCTGGATTTCCACATGGCGGGGACTCACCACATAGCGCTCTAGCAACATAATGTCGTCGCCAAAGGCATTCATGGCCTCACGCTTGGCAGCGGCCAGAGCTTCGTGGAATTCATCGGCACTGTCGACACGGCGCATGCCCTTACCACCACCGCCGGCAGCAGCTTTCAGCAATACCGGGTAACCGATGCGATTGGCGTGACCTTCCAGCAGCTCTTCATTTTGGTTGGTACCGTGGTAACCAGGCACCAGGGGCACATTGGCCTCTTCCATAATACGTTTGGCGGCGGACTTGGAGCCCATCGCCTCAATCGCGCCGGTGGGCGGGCCAACAAAAATAATGCCGGCGCTATCGCAGGCGCGGCAAAACACCGCATTTTCCGACAGGAAGCCGTAACCCGGATGGATGGCATCGGCACCAGTCTGCTTAGCAGCACCCAATACCTTGTCGATATCCAGGTAGGAATCCCTGGCCGGGGCCGGGCCCAGGTTTACCGCTTCGTCCGCCATCTGCACATGCAGGGCGTCGGCATCCGCATCGGAATAGACAGCAACGGTGGCCACCCCCAGGCGGCGGGCGGTCTTGATAATGCGGCAGGCGATTTCGCCGCGATTAGCTATTAACAGTTTGCGAATCATAAAATTATCCTTCGCCACCATTCATCCAACTGGGTGCGCGCTTTTCCAAAAACGCACTCAACCCTTCCTGCCCTTCCGGCGATACACGCACGGCAGCGATCAGCGCGCTGGTCTGGCCTTGCAATTCATCGTTGATAACCCGATTGGACATGGACATGGCCAGTTGCTTGGCCATTGCGACCGCTTTGGGGCCATTATCGGCAATGGCATTCACTAATTTCTGCACATGCAGGTCCAGATCGCCCTCGGCGCAGACTTCGGATACCAAGCCCATCTGTTCCGCGCGCTGGGCGGAGAAGCGCTCCGCAGTGACAAAGTAACGGCGCGCGCGGCGGGTGCCGATCGCATTGATGACATAGGGGCTGATGGTGGCGGGCAGCAGCCCGATTTTGACTTCAGACAAACAGAAGCTGGCGCGCTCAGAGGCCACGGCCATATCGCAGCAGCTCACCAGGCCCACAGCACCGCCAAATGCAGCGCCCTGTACCCGCGCGATAGTAGGCGCAGGGAAGGTATCAAGCTTGTACAGCATGGCGGCAAGCGCAGCGGCGTCTCGGCGGTTTTCCTCTTCTGAATAAGTCGCCATGCGCTTCATCCAGTTGAGGTCGGCTCCGGCAGAAAAGCTCTTGCCATTGGAAGCCAGTACCAACACACGTACAGCGGGGTTTTGCGCCAGGGTGTCAAAGGTGGTGGCCAGCTCGTGGATCAGTTCATCATCAAAAGCGTTGTGGATTTCCGGCCGGTTCAGGGTGACCGTGGCCACGCCCTCGCTATCCACTTCGCACAGCAATTTATCGCTCATTGTTATTCCTCGATTGGGGCGTCTCTCAAAAGCGGCACCGGAACATTTCATTGGCGCCGCAACCATGGTTCCTTACATACGGAACACGCCGAACCTGGTCTCTTCCGGCTCCTTGTGGCTCGCCGCCGCCAGGCACAGACCGAGCACGCGGCGGGTATCCGCCGGATCGATAACGCCGTCATCCCACAGGCGCGCGGAGGCGTAGTAGGGGTGCCCCTGGTGTTCGTAGTTATCCACAATCGGCTGCTTAAACTGCTGCTCTTCCTCTTCGCTCCAGGATTCACCCCGGGCGGCCATCTGATCGCGCTTCACCTGGGCCAATACGCCAGCGGCTTGTTCACCCCCCATAACCGAGATGCGCGCATTGGGCCACATAAACAGGAAGTTGGGATCGTAGGCGCGGCCACACATCCCATAGTTACCGGCGCCGAAAGAGCCGCCGATAAGGATGGTAATTTTGGGCACCTTGGCGGTAGCGACAGCGGTCACCATCTTGGCGCCGTGTTTGGCGATGCCGCCCGCCTCGTACTGTTTGCCCACCATGAAACCAGTGATATTTTGCAGGAAAACCAATGGAATCTTGCGCTGCGCACACAGCTCAATAAAGTGCGCGCCCTTCTGTGCACTCTCCGCAAACAGAATGCCGTTGTTGGCAACAATTCCCACCGGGTAGCCCTGGATACGAGCAAAACCGGTGACGAGGGTCGTGCCGTACAACGCTTTAAATTCATCGAACTCGGAGCCGTCCACAACCCGCGCGATAATCTCGCGCACATCAAACGGCTGGCGCGAATCTTTAGGCACCACGCCGTAAATGTCTTCCGGTGGATAAATCGGCTCCACTGGCTTTTGAATATCCAGGCCGGGATTTTTGATACGGTTCAGGCGCGCTACAGAGCGGCGCGCCAACTGCAACGCATGTACGTCGTTATTGGCGTAGTGATCGGAAACCCCGGAAGTGCGACAGTGCACCTCGGCACCGCCAAGTTCCTCGGCGGAAACTTCTTCACCGGTGGCCGCTTTCACTAGGGGCGGGCCCGCCAGGAAGATGGTGGCCTGCTCTTTCACCATAATGGATTCGTCTGCCATAGCCGGCACATAGGCTCCACCGGCGGTGCAGCTACCCATCACCACCGCGATCTGCGGAATATTCTGTGCAGAGAGATTGGCTTGGTTAAAGAAGATGCGACCGAAGTGCTCACGGTCTGGGAAAACGTCGTCCTGGCGCGGCAGATTGGCACCACCGGAATCCACCAGGTAAATGCACGGCAGATTGTTCTGCTCGGCAATGGTCTGCGCGCGCAGGTGTTTTTTTACTGTGAGGGGATAATAGGTTCCACCTTTTACCGTGGCATCGTTGGCCACTATCACACAGGGCTGACCGGAAACGGTGCCGATGCCAGTAATAATGCCCGCGGCCGGAACATCCTCACCGTAAACCTCGTGAGCGGCCAGCTGGGAAAATTCCATAAAAGGGCTACCCGGATCGAGCAGCGCATCGATGCGGTCCCGTGGCAATAATTTTCCTCGCGCCAGGTGTTTTTCCCGTGCGCGCTCGCCGCCGCCCTGGGCGATGGCTTCCACTTTTTCGCGCAGGTCTGCCACCAGCGCCTGCATCTGCTCGCGGTTTTCGCCAAAGGCAGCATCGCGCGTATTTATTTTGCTCTGCAACTGATTCATAAAGTCTGATTCACTTTCCCGGAGAAAAGACCTCCACGGAGCGTGGCGTATCGCCGCAATATCCGTGGAGACAGCTGCCGCCGACAGGCGTCGGCAGCGAGAAGAAATGCCCAGCCTTAGCGGGTCTCGTTAAACAGCTCACGACCAATCAACATACGGCGCACCTCAGAAGTGCCCGCGCCGATTTCGTAGAGCTTGGCATCGCGCAGCAGGCGGCCGGTGGCGTACTCGTTGATGTAGCCATTGCCGCCCAGAGTCTGGATAGCCTGCAGGGCCATCTGGGTTGCGCGCTCGGCAGTAAACAGGATTACTGCGGCGGCGTCCTTGCGCGAGTCCTCACCGCGATCACAGGCACGCGCCACGGCGTAGAGGTAAGCGCGGCTGGCATTCAGGTCGGCATACATATCGGCGATCTTGCCCTGCATCAGCTGGAATTCGCCGATGGCCTTGCCGAACTGCTTGCGCTCGTGAATATAGGGAACCACCACATCCAGGCAGGCCTGCATAATACCGACAGGGCCACCGGAGAGAATGGTGCGCTCATAGTCGAGACCGCTCATCAAAACACGTACGCCGCCGTTCAATTCACCGAGAATATTTTCTTCCGGCACTTCACAGTCTTCGAACACCAGCTCACAGGTGTTGGAACCGCGCATGCCCAGCTTGTCGAGTTTCTGCGCCTGGGAGAAGCCGGCAAAACCGCGCTCAACGATAAATGCGGTAATACCGCCGGAGCTGATACCCGGCTCGGTGCGCGCGTAAATCACATAGGTGTCGGCATCGGGGCCGTTGGTGATCCACATTTTATTGCCGTTCAAAACAAAGCGATCGCCGCGCTTTTCCGCGCGCAGTTGCAGGCTCACTACGTCGGAACCGGAATTCGGTTCACTCATAGCCAAGGCGCCTACATGTTCACCGGAGCACAGCTTGGGCAGGTACTTGAGCTTTTGCTCGCGAGTACCATTTTTGCGAATTTGGTTTACACACAGGTTGGAGTGGGCACCGTAGGACAAGCCCACAGAAGCGGAGGCGCGGGAGATTTCTTCCATCGCCACAGCGTGCGCCAGGTAACCCATATTGGAACCGCCGAACTCCTCTTCCACGGTCATACCCAGAAGGCCCAGCTCACCGAATTTTTTCCACATATCGGCGGGGAACAGGTTGTCTTCATCGATCTGCGCCGCGCGCGGGGCCAGCTCCGCCTGGCAGAACTTGTAGACCATGTCGCGGAGCATATCGATGTCTTCACCGAGGCCGAAATTCAGGGTTGGATAGGAGGTATTCATAATGGCTCCAATAATTATTAGAAAAGTCTTTTAAACTGGCGGCACCTGCAACCACTCGATACATCAGGTGACACGCTAAACCTCTGCGGGTCACAGGCTTTCGCAAGCGCCTGTTGAAATTTTTAACCGGTGAACTAGGGGCTTTCCTCGTTGCGGCTCTTTATCAAAGCCGCTTGCGCACGGGCCTCGGCTTCACCGAGTTCCCCCATCAGGCTCTCAATATCCCGCAGCTGCTGCTGCAACTGTGCCCGCTTCTGCGCTATACGCTCCAACAGGCGCTGCAACTGCTCCACGTTGCCGTGAGCAGGATCGTACATATCGATAATCTCGCGGCTCTCATCGAGGGAAAAACCCAGACGCTTGCCGCGTAAAATCAGCTTTAAGCGCACCCGTTCCTCGGGGCTGTAGACACGGGTCTGACCATGCCGCTCCGGTTTGAGCAGGCCCTTGTCCTCATAGAAACGGATGGCGCGGGTAGTTATCTCAAACTCCCGCGCCAGCTCCGAAATACTGTAACTCTGGGACTCTACGATGCTGGCTTTGGCTTTCATAAGTACTTCCTCGAGACGCAACAGAGCCTATCAAGAGTTTACGTTGACGTAAACGTAAAGCAAACGCCAAAAAATAACTGCGAGGGGCTATTCAGTCATTAACCCGTCGCAGTCATCGGAAGTGAGGGATCAGGCGCCCAGTAGCTGCTGCAGCTGGTTGTCGAGCAACTTTTGGTAGGAGGGTGTCAGACCCGTAATTTCCAGGGACCAGCCGGCGCCGTGATGCTCAATGCGCCCGGCCAAAGAGGTATCTTCCAGCAGCTCCGGATGCAGGAACAAACCGCGCGATTGATTGAGTAATTGCTCGGCAGAAAAGTCCGGCGTGTTGGGCTCACAGGGGGCCACCGCCAGGGCCAGCTTCAGGCCGGTGGCCCGGCTGACGCTCTGCATCTCCCGCAGTAACAAACCACAGCAGACCGCGCGAAATGCCGCATCGGCGCCGGAAAATCCCAAGCCAATCTGCGGCCCGGCGCAACTCAGTGGATGGGCGCCATAGATCCGGCGCAGTAACTGCATACGCCCATCCAACTCCCGCTGGATTCCTTCGAGCGCGCTGCGGCTCAGTTGGTTGGTCAACTGGGCCCAGTTCAATGGACGCAGGTACAAACCAATGGCGTCCTGTTTTTGTTCGGAAAGATCGGCAGATGAAAGAGGTTCTTCAGCTGGCAAACTGCGCGGTGCGGAAAAGCCCCCCACCATCAATGCCGCCACTGCACTAAACGGCAATGCAAAAACCAGTGTCAGCAGCAGGCTGGCCCAGGGGAAAGTGACATCCTCGCCGGGGACCAGGGCAACGGTTACATTGCCGGCGATACTGTCGTGCAGCACTACCGGCACGCTAATGGTCTCGCCATTCTCTAGATCGCCGACTTCCGCCAAACTGTTCGATTCCACATCCTCAACGGCAACACCACTGATGGCAGGCAACTCCAACAGCTGCCGGGCCAGCAGTTGCATACTGATACGATCGTCGGCGACGATACGCTCCAGGCTTTGCCCGGCAAGAAAACTCGCTGCCGCCTGCGCCGAAGCGCGGTCTTTCTCCACGGCATCGGCATGGCGCTGCCCATAGTAGTGACCGAGAGCCACGCTGCAAAACAGAGCTAGGATCAACCAGATTGCCGCCGCCAACAGGCGCTGGCGGACGCGCTTGGATAAATGTGCAAACTGCTCTGGCAGTCTGCGCAAAAAGGAAATCATCGATACAGACATCACGCGGCCTTAATACCTCGCCTTGTTTCTTTTTATCTTGAGCTTCTTATCCATGCGTCTTTATCCGTCATCCTGACGGATAAAGACGTCGTCAACAAACACTGGCGCAGATGCGTGGACCTGCTGGCGTCTTTGGAACTCTCCGCGGCCAAGGGCCCTGGCGCGATTTTATCCTCACAAAGAGCCAATAGTGCGCAGTGTAATTTCCTGTGCCGTTGGTCGATCCGGCAACAAAATAGTTCCACAGGGAGTTTTTTATTTGTCACAAATAAGCGAGGCAGATCCTGCGTGCAGATTTTAGCGAAGATTCCGGCTAGAGCTATAATGCGTCACTTATTGAATAAATTGGGGAGCTTCGCCATGGGCGTCGAAACTAGAGCACAAGAATTTCATCTGCCCCTGGCACAAATTACCCAGTCACCCCTGGACTGCTCTGTCCGTTACCTCACCTATAGCGGCAAGAGCGGCAAGCACGCCCAGCTGGGGTTGGAATACGACGAAGCAGTACCTTTTTCGGGCACCGCCAGTTGCGAATTGAGCTTACCCAGTGCCGCACCATCGGCTGTGCAATCTCCCTGGTGCCTGACCTTCCTCAGCCCAGCAGCCACCCTGTCACAACTACAGCGCCTGCTGGATTTTTGTGCCGAGCAACAATGGCACATTGATGCCATCGACACTCTAGCCCACCGGCACGAGTGCACGGTAATCCGCTTCCAGTTCAGCGCTGAACTGGAGTTCTCCCCTGCGCGATTTGCCTGCCTGCAACTGGCCGAGGAAGTCGGAGCCGATCTGGTTTTGCAGGAAGGCAGCAGTCAGAGAGTACCGGCGCTGGCTGGCTTCGATATGGATTCCACCCTGATCGATGCCGAGGTCATCGACGAGCTGGCCAAGATTACCGGAGTCGGCGACCAGGTGGCGGCCATCACCGCGGCCGCCATGCGCGGTGAGCTGGATTTCCGCGACAGCTTCAAAAAACGCATGGCATTACTCAAGGGGTTTTCCGAGCAGGGCCTAGCAGAAATCGCCAGGCAACTGCCGCTAAAAGAAGGGGCACAAAACCTGTTGCACTGCCTGCGCAAACTCGGCTGCAAGACGGTCATTTTATCCGGCGGATTCACCTACTTCGCCAACTTCCTACAGAAAGAACGCCTTGCCGTTGACCTGATACACGCCAATGAACTGGAATTCACCGAGGGCGTACTCACCGGTGAAGTAATAGAACCCATCGTGGACGGCATGCGCAAGCGGTTATTGCTGGAGGAAACTGCAAAGGATATGGGGCTGTCGCTGGAGCAAGTGGTTGCCGTAGGGGACGGCGCCAATGATATCCCCATGTTGAACCTGGGCGCCCTGGGTATTGCCATCCATCCAAAACCCAAAGTCCGCAGAGAGGCACCACAGGCCATCACCCTATTCGGGCTCGATGCAGCGCTGTACCTATTTGGTCTCAACGACCGACAAATAGCCGAATTGGGGCAGCCTTAGAGGCGCCCCAAACAGGTCATATCATCGCATGAGGGAAGGGAAAAGAACGCGGCTTGTTGTTATCTGAACAGGCACCGGGCTCATATTCACAACCTACGATAAAAAGGCCGAGAATAACCAACCATAAAATCCGCTTGTACATAGGTACCTCCCTTTGCCTAATTGGAATTTTATTCGAGCAGCAGATTACGCAAAGGGTCCCGATTTGAACAGCAATTTAATGATTTTTATGCCAGAAAATTGGCGCAAAAATTATTAATTCGTACCAGATGGATGAAGTTTGCTACACAGGGGATTACATCGGCTCTTTTCCGGCTCGGACTCCGCCCAAAAGCACGGTGACAGCTCACATTTCAGGCAGAATTTAACCGCACAAAATTTGCAGAAAACGCTGAGGTGAGAATGGGGAGTTACGCCTAAAACAGCCGACCTTGCATCGGCTCGATTGCTCCCCACAGAATGCTAGAACTCCGGCACAGGGCACCGGAGTTGAGCAGAGGTTTTAGCCTTCTTTCTTACCGTAAATTACCAAGCTGTTCACTTTTACTGTTAACGGGTGGTAACCCGACTTGGCGCGCTCAAAAATACGCGCGGCCACATCCTGTTTTCCGGTCTCCACCATATTGCGATACAGCGGGCGCAGGAATTTGTTACGGCCAATACTGGTGAGGAAGTTTTCCAGGCGATCGAAGGCCGGCTCGTAATCATTGCGCACGGCAATCATCAGCCAGCTGAAGGCCACTTCATTATTGCGGGATTGAGTCAAGCCAAAGGCGCTGTCCAGTTCCTTCAACTGCGTTTCCGTCAGCTTTTCCGGCATACCGTCGAGGAAGTACTTCCACTGGTGGAAGGTCCAGCCCTTGGTGTCGATATCCTTCGCCGCCAGTTTGCCGTCCAACCACTGCTGGCGCACCGGGTCTAACTTGCTGAAGGCATCGGACTGCGGATGTGGCGCACCTTCGGGGATCCCCGGCTCGAAGATCCACTGGTGAATGCGCTCGCGGTCCAGCTTGTCAGCATGCTCAACCAGCAAGGTCTTGTCGAGGTACTTTACGAAGTCCTCGGTGGTGATGCTCTGGAAGGAGAAGTGGTTAAAGTACTCCATCAGGAAGCGGTCGAACGCTTCACGGCCCACTTTCTGCTCCAGCTCGTACAGGAACAGGGAGCCTTTCTCGTAGGGGATGTTGGAGAAGACTTCATCGGGATCGCGGCCGCGCAGGTCGATCGCCATAATCTCATCGCGGGGCTCTTTGTCGGCCAGGTCCGCTTGCAGATCATCATAGCCCAGGGCCATTTCCATCTGGTAGCGCTCGTCGCCGTAGACAAATTGCATAATGCGGTTGGTCAGGTAGGTGGTGAAGCCTTCGTTCAGCCACAGGTCGCGCCAGCTGGCGTTGGTCACCAGGTTGCCGGACCAGGAGTGCGCCAGTTCGTGGGCGATCAGGGCCACCAGGCTCTTGTCGCCGGCAATTACCGTCGGGGTGATAAAACTCAGGCGCGGGTTTTCCATACCGCCGAAGGGGAAGCTAGGCGGCAGGATCAGCAGGTCGTAACGATCCCAGTGGTAGGGACCATAGGCCTTCTCGGTCACTTCCAGCATGGATTCGGTGTCGGCAAACTCCGCTGCCGCAGATTCCAGCATAGAGGGCTCGGCGTAGACACCGGTGCGCTCGCCCATGGGCTTGAACTGCAGATCGCCAACCGCCAGGGCAATCAGGTAGGAGGGAATGCGCTGGGGCATTTCAAACTCGTAGACGCCATCTTTGGCCGCCTTCGGATCGTTGTTGGCACTCATGACAGCGCGCAGTTCTTCCGGGGTGCGAACGGTAGCGTTGTAGGTGATACGAACTTTCGGGGAATCCTGCAGCGGGATAAAGCTGCGCGCGTGAATTGCCTGAGCCTGGGTAAACAGGAACGGATGCTTCTTGCCAGCGGTCTGCTGGGGCTCCAACCACTGTACGCCAGAGGCGCCCGGTGCTGTGCGGTAGCGTATGGTGATGCTGTTGGCATCTTTCGGCAGCTCAATATTCAGCGGAGTACCCAGGTGGCTGTCTTTCTCACCCATGGAGAACTTCACCGGCGCGCCATTGGCAGAAACGGAAACCACTTCCAGCTCGCGGGTATCCAGCACCATTGGCAGGTTCTTGTCATTGAGGCGCTTGAAGTCCAGCTTGGCTTCGCCCTCGAGTACCTTGCGGGAGAAGTCGACAGTCAGGTCCAGATCCAGGTGCTGCACCTGATAGTCATTGCTATTGGCGAAGGAGTGATAATCCACACCGGACTGCGGCGCCTTGTCTGCAACGCTTTTCTTCTCAATTACCGCGGCCGATTTTACCGGCGCGCTGGCGCTATCGGCTTCGACCTTGGTCGGTTCATTCTTGGAACAACCTGAGGCTACGGCGAGGCCGCCGACGATCAGGCTGGTGCACAGTAAACGGGGCAACATGGGTCTACTCCCTGGGTTCAACTTTTCAATTTGCGCCACAGGATACCCGAGAGTGCGCGCTTGCGGAACGACAGGAAGGCAGATCCCCGCTGGGTGAAGGCCCCGGGCAGCATCGAGCGAAGCCCACCACCGAAGATCATACTCGCCGCGGCGATAAAAATAGACGTATGTCTCAACTTCTGCGCTGGCGGACGAATTTGCTGACTAATCCCCGCTGAGATCGAAAAAATCTCCCCAGTAATTAACAAAGCCTTCACTTTCCGAATTCAGACTGCGGGTCCTCTAAAACAAGCACATAAAGGAGAGTCCCATGTCATTGTCCCGGAGGCGGTTCCTACAATTTTCCGGCGCCGGCCTGGCATCCCTGCCACTGTTGAAAGCCTATGGTGCCGGACTGCAACCCTTCCAGCACGGCGTGGCCAGCGGCGACCCCCTGGCGGATCGCGTTATTCTCTGGACTCGGATCACCCCCTCCGATGACCCCGCCTTCCAGTCCATGGTGCCCTACACCTGGCAGATCGCCCTGGACCCGGAAATGGCCATGGTGGTCAACAGTGGCAGTGGCCTGACCGGCCCAGAGGTGGACTACACCATCAAAGTGGACGCCTCCGGCCTGCAAGCGGGGACTAGTTACTATTACCGCTTCTACTCCAACGGTATTGATTCACCCATAGGCCGCACCCGCACCCTGCCCACCGGCCATGTTGAGCGCCTGCGCTTCGCTGTGACCAGCTGCTCCAACTATCCCATGGGTTATTTCAATGTTTACCGCGAGATCGCCCTGCGCGCCGATCTGGATGTAGTGCTGCATTTGGGCGACTACATCTATGAATACGGCCCAGGCGGCTTCGGCACCGGCACAGGCCTAGGGCGTGAACCGATTCCAGCCAAGGAAATGGTGGATATCCAGGACTATCGCCAACGTTACGCCCAATACCGCTCAGACCCCGATCTACAGGAAGTGCACCGTCAACATCCTTTTATCTGTGTGTGGGACGATCACGAAACCACCAACAATGCCTGGGCCGGCGGTGCGGAAAACCACGATCCACAAGACGGCGAGGGGGACTGGGCAGTGCGCCGCACCGTGGCAAATCAGGTCTACTTCGAGTGGATGCCAATCCGCGACAACGGCCTCCTCGACCTGTTTGGTGACAAAGCCATCTACCGCAGTTTCCGCTTCGGCAATCTGATGGATTTGATGATGCTGGATACGCGGATTGCCGCCCGTGATGAGCAGGCCAATTGGTTCGACCAAAAGACCGCCGATGATCCCGATCGCAGTATCCTCGGTGCGCAACAGGAACAGTGGCTGCACAATGGACTGACTCAATCCCAGGCAGACGGGGTGCGCTGGCGGGTACTGGGCCAGCAGGTGATGATGGCGCAACTGACCCTGGCCAAAGATCTATCGATCAATATGGACCAATGGGATGGCTACACCGCTTCCCGCGAACGCTTGTTCAACCATATCAGCAATCACAATATCGACAACTTTGTGGTGCTCACCGGAGATATCCACAGCTCCTGGGCCTGGGACCTGGCCAGTAACCCCTTCAATATCCTCGAATACGGTCGCCTCACTGGCCGCGGCGCCCTGGGCGGTGAGTTTGTTACCCCAGGCGTAACCTCCAGCTTCCTGGATAAGTCCCACCTGACCGATGTAGCCGCCATCGCCATGGACGGTTTGATTCCACATCTGAAATGGGTCAATGTGACCCAGCGTGGCTACCTGCTGATGGATGTATCCCACTCCCGTACCAAAGCCCACTGGTATCACGTGGATACCGTCACCAGTAAGAGTTACAACGCCAGCCTGGCGCGAATCTATAAGCAAAAGGCCGGTGCCAACCATGTCCAGCGAGCCTGGAACGAGAGCAGCGGTCCAGAGAATGTACCCGCCCCAGCCCCTGGCTACGCCACATTGGCGCGCAATACCATCGCCGCCCTACGCAGCCGCTACAAGGTTTAGCCACTGCAAGGTTTAAGAGGTATAAAAAAACCGCACAGCCCATAGGGCTGTGCGGTTATTCTCCACCCTTCAATAAGCCTGTTTAATCCAGGCTGAAATCGAAGTTCATCTCCTCCGCCGGAGCTTGTACATAATAGCCCTGGATATAATCAGTGCCGGTTTGCCACAGAGTGGGCAGCATGCTGGCCTGCTCGATATGGGGCACGATCACCTTGGTGTTCGCTTCGCCCAAGCGCTGTACCAAACCCGCAAGGGTATCGCTACTCTCACCCTCATCCTGCACTTCACGCACAAATGACGGATCTATCTTGGCGATATCTACCTTCACGTGCTCCAAAGCCTTAAATGGATTCAGACCGGTGCCAAAGTGGCAAACAGATACGCGGCAGCCGAGCTGCTGGACCTGGGTGGTGAAATCCCGAGCGGCGTGTAAATTGCTGGTGATATCTTCCTGGCGCAACTGGAAGACGACCGAACTTGGTACCAGTTTGGCAGCTTTGAAAGCCACCCCCAGCCAGGCCGGCAGGCTGTTGTCGAGTAGCGAGGCGGTGGTGAGGTGCAGCAACAGCGACACTTCTTTGCCCTCGGCCCTGGCGGCGGACGCGGCCTTGATCGCAGTGAGAATCACCCAGCGATCCATTTTTGCCGAAAGGCCCGCATCGCCCAGCTCCTGCAGAAAAGCCAACGGTGCCAGCTCTTCCTTTTCATCAAGCATGCGCACCAATACTTCATACATCTGCTCGCCGGTGCCCTGTAGACTCAGGATCGGCTGGTACAGCAGCTTGAGACTGCCCGCTTCCAGCGCCTGTACCACACGGGCGCGGTGGTAGGTGCCGGCATCGGCACTATTTTCGGTATCCGGCTCATATAGGGCAAAGGCACCGCCCTGCCCGTCTTCACCGAGGGCCAGCTTATGCGCCGTCTGCGCCTGTTCCAGCACCTGCTGGGAGCCACTGGAAGCCTCGCTCAGCAGCGAAATCCCAATAGAGGCGGTCACCTGCTGGGTCTTGCCGGCGGCATCAAAGATAGTGTCGGCAATCCGCTTGAGTATATCTTTGGCGCGCAGTTCGATACTGTCCGGCGTGGTATCGGGGCTCAGCAGGCAGAAACTCTCGTCGCTGTAACGCGCCAGGGTATCGCCGCTGCGCTGACAGCCCTGTAACAGTTCGGCCATGGCCTTCTGCAGCGCATCGGCACCGGCCACACCCACGACTTTTTGCACCTCTTCAGCAAAGCGATCCACCTGAATAAACATCAAGCCACCGGTGCGGCGCGAATCCGCGGAGGCCTTGATAGTGGAGTCCAATAGCTGCAAGAAGTGCTGGCGATTGAACAGACCGGTGAGCGGGTCGCGGTTTTTGATATCGCTGAGCTGGGCTTCCAGTTGTTCGGTATCACCGCGACGGCTGGCAATACGCACTTGTAAGCAGCGCTCTTCCTCATAGGTGGTGCTGAGCACCTCGGCACGGGTGGGCAGGGGATCGCCATTCACTGTTCTGGCGGTAAACCGCCACTCTTTGGCCTCGACCTCATTGTTGTCGATGGCGCAGCGCTTAAGAAATTCTCGCGCCCCTTCCTGCTCACTTTCCGACAGCATATCGATCAGCGGCTGGTATTCGACCTCCTCACCACTTTCATAGCCGAAGCGTTCGGCAAATGAATCGTTGGCGTATACCAAAAGACCATCGGAGACATAAGCGATAGCGTCCTTGGAGCTGTCGAGCAATTCTTTGGCGCGCTTGAGCGTGGCGTGATAGCGGCGGTCATGTATCCGTGCCTGGCGGCGGTTTGCGAGAGCACTCATCTCGCGCTGGATCACCAGCAATAGATGCTGGTCCTCATCCACTGTTACCACGTCCCGTGCGCCAAGCTTCAGCCCCTCCACCACAGGCTGGGAGCCAGTGCGCTCACTCAGCAGGATCACCGGGATATCTTTTTGCAGTTTACTGATTGTGCGCAGGGCCACCGCCGGTGGAATCTGGGTGCTACTTTCTGAGGCGATTACCAGGTCCCAGGTTTTGTCTTGCAGCAGGCGGGTAAAAACCGCTTCGTTGGCGACATGCTGGGCGCGGTTGGGTCTGCCGGCATTGTGCAACATGCTCACCAGGCGCTGTGCCTCTGAGGGCATATCGTGAATCAGAAGGAGTCGGATAGTGTCGTTGCTATTCATTATTTGCTCTATTTTTTCAGGGCAGCGCACCGCAACCCCATGCGGTAAGTTTAGGGGGCCCCTGTGGTGGCATACAAGAGCACTACAGGATGGTACGCGTGACCAAAGTCACACAATTCCCCCTGTAAAAAAACGCACTCAAAAGTATGAATTTGCGAATAAGTAATCACTCAGCGGGTCGGCAACTGTTTTTTATCTAGGGCCTGTACGGCACAACTAATGCGGCAGCCACTATATAGATAGGCCCTAATAGATATTTAGCCTAGATCAATTGGGCGCCATTTTCCCACCCACTGCCGCCCAGAATTTTTATTAATTGGTTTGGGGTATCTTGCTGCTAGTTTCTATTGGGGACTTTGAAGCAACACCCGGTATCTCGCGCACCAGCTTCGGTACCAAATAACCCGGCAGGCGCCTGCGCATTTGCTCAATGATTTCCACTGCCGCGCTATCGCTGACTTCAAAGTGGGCAGCGCCGTTGACCCTATCCAGCTGGTGCAGGTAATAGGGCAACACCCCTGCATCGAACAGCGTTTCACTCAATGCTTCCAGAGTTTCGCACTTATCGTTAACGCCGCGCAGCAGTACCGCTTGATTTAGCAGAGTCACCCCCGCATTGCGTAGCCTAGCCAGACCCACGCGCACCTCAGCATCAATTTCATTGGCATGGTTGCAGTGCAAAACCAGTACCGGTTTCAGGCGCGATCGAGCGAACCAGGACAGCATCTCATCGGTAATCCGGCTCGGCGCCACTATGGGCACACGACTGTGGATGCGTAATTTGTTTAGGTGTGAGATCTGCGCCAACTCTCCGGCAAGCCAGCCAAGTTGGCGGTCGTTCAACACCAGTGGGTCGCCACCGCTCAGTATCACCTCGCGCAACTCGCTGCGCGCGCGCACATATTCCAGTGCTGCAGACCACTGTTTGCGATTCAGGTGATTATCACCGTAGGGAAATTCCCGGCGGAAACAGTAGCGACAATTTACCGCGCACTGCCCCGCCGTGATAAACAGCAGGCGACCGTGGTATTTATGCACCACTCCAGGCAACGGATTCGCCTCAGCTTCCTGCAATGGATCGGCACTAAAGCCCGCAACCACTTCCAGCTCTGCAGCTCCGGGCAATACCTGCAACAGGAGTGGATCATTCGGATCGGCTAGACGCATGCGGCGGATAAACGGACGCGGTACCCGCAGGGCGAACTTGTCGCTGGCCTGTTGCGCCCAGGGCAATTGCTCAGGATCGAGCTGCAGTAATTCGATCAACTCTTCAGGGGCTGTGACCAGGTCAGAAAGTTCATCCTGCCATCGGCGGGCTTCGTGGATGTCGATCAATTCGCTGTCGACGGCTGGGGATTTCGCCATAGAAATTCGCACAAAGGGGGAGCAACACTAGAGAAGTAGCAATTGTACCAGAAGCTCGCCCAGGCACAGACACTCCGGGTAATCGGTCCACCCGGGCTGATAGCAGCCTCCTGAAAGAAGAAAACCACGGAACACGGATCCCGGGCTAGAACTAATAAAACCACACCGCCAGAGTGGTTTATAAGCCAATTAATATCGGTTCCAGCCGGGCCCCAGGTCACCCTTGCAATGTCTGGGTGTGTAAAAGGGGACTTAAGTCAGGTATTTTCTACTCGGCAATTATTCAACTTTGTCACATAAAAAATGAAAAAAAATCGATGACTAAGTGAATATCCAATAACCCAAAAATCAATAAAAATAATTCTTTACTTATCAGAAAAGGCGCACCGCTTGACTTTAAAGCGAAGTGGTAACTCCATCATATACATAAGTAAAAGCTCACTCCAAAATTTTAAAAACAACAATAATAAAAATTTAACCGTCAATGTAAAAATATTACTGGCCGTACAAATTTCCTTAGGAAAATCTTCACAATTCCCCCATTCACAACAGGGTTAATAGGGTGTTAATTTAGCCAAAGACAAAGCGATAACAACCTTGTCTTCTTGAAATCAGTGCACTCGAATTTCAATAAAAAATAAGTCCGGGCATCTCCCCCGTCCAATAAAAATGGAATTACAAAAAAGGAAAAATTCGATGGAAATGCAGCTCGAATTACTTGAGGCCAATAAAGATTTATTGATTGAGCAGACCCGTGCTCATCCGTTCCTCAAGCGCTGCCGCGATGGCTCCATAACAATGGAAGAGCTGAAAATTTTCCTGGTTCAACAGGGAATCTACAGCAGCTACTTCGTGCGTTACCTCTGTGCGATGATGGCCAACCTCCCCAGCAATAAAGAAGTGCATGAGTTGGCTGAAAACCTGATGGAAGAACTGGGCCTGGAGCCCGACAGCCCCAAACCCCACGCCGAGATTTACCGCGAGACTCTCGAGCATTTTGGTCTGAGCCTGGAAAATGCAGAAATTCTGCCCGGCACCCAGCACCTGATCGACACCATGTTCCAGCACTGCCGCGACCTGCGTGCCAGCTCTGGCCTGGGCGCACTCTGCCTGGGCGCAGAAGCATTGGTGCCGGACCTCTACAGCGATATCGTAGCCGGCTTCCGCGCCTGCGGTGTGGCCGACGAGCAATTAACTTTCTTCCTGCTGCACATCGAATGCGATGACGGCCACGCGGAAACCATCCGCGATATTATGGTCGAGATCGGCAGCAAAGATGCTTCCCAACTCGACGTAATGCTCGACGCGGGGCGCCGTCTGGTGCAAGCCCGCCAACAGTTCTTCGACTCCATCGAAACTGCCTACCGCACCTCGAGCCAGAGCCAGCCCCAAGCGGTTTCCGCCTAAGCCGTGTGTGCCCAGTCATTTATTATTGTGGCTGGGCACAACACAGGGACGTGAGCGCAACACTGAAGTAGCTGCGTTTGTTACCGCGAATAATTAAAACAATGGAATGGGAATTTCATGCGGGAGTTCTGCCTATCGGCGTCAACTGCTGAAACTTCCTTTCGTAAGTCATGGAGTCAAATATGGCTGAAACACTATCAATGAACAAAGGCGAGCTGATTGAGCGCGCCAGCGAATCCATGAAAGAGCACCTGGGTGTACCCGACTGGTCTCTACGGGAAAAACTCGCACTGACCTGCCGCATTCTCTTTGCCCACGGACACGACTCCGGACTAGCCGGGCAAATTACCGCCCGCGCGGAAACACCCGGAAATTATTACACCCAACGCCTGGGGCTGGGGTTTGATGAAATTACCGCGTCCAACCTGCTGGAAGTTAACGAAGATCTGGAAGTCATATCCGGAGAGGGTATGGCCAACCCGGCCAACCGCTTTCACACCTGGATTTACCGCGCACGCCCGGATGTAAAATGCATCGTGCATTCTCACCCAATTCATATTTCCGCCCTGTCCATGCTTGAGCGCCCGCTGAAGATCTCCCATATGGACGCCTGCATGTTGTACGACGATATCGCCTTCCTCAAGGAATGGCCCGGTGTACCAGTAGGCAACAATGAGGGCGAACTCATTGCCGAGGCGATCGGTGACAAGCGCGCGATTCTGCTCGCCCATCACGGCCTGATCATCGCCTGCCGTTCCGTAGAAGAGGCCTGCTCCATGGCCCTGCAATGCGAGCGCGCCGCGCATTTGCAAATGCTGGCGGAATCCTCCGGCACCATTCAGGACATCAAACCGGAACTCGGCCGCGAGGCCCACGACTGGATCTTGCAGGAAAAGCGCAGCCAGGCCACCTTTGCCTACTACGCCAGGCGTCTGCTGCGGGATATCGATAACACCATCGATAACCCCCTGGGCTGAGACACAGTCACCGCCACTTTTTACCAGTCCGCGGGCCCGATGCCCGCGAACTGTTGCATTACCGCACCCGGTCCCAGCCAGGCCCTTCGCAACCGATCGTTACAACGCTACAAAAAACTGCGCGGAGTCGTTCAGGGCGCCGCCCTCCTGTATAATCCCGCCCCAACATTTCAGGGTCGCCGGTAAAGTCTCTGCGCCGCGGCCGAACGAGTCGTTTGCAGCTACCAGTTTTAGCGGAAGCGCACGGGATTCCCTGGGTTGAGCCGGGCCAAGGCCGGTTGTATGCGCGGGAAAAACTCGTTAAATATCATAGAGATACATGACTTATAAGGGCTCTAATTGCTATGGCTAATTACTCTACCAACGAATTCAAGGGCGGCCTCAAGGTAATGCTCGACGGCGATCCCTGCTCTATCGTGGAAAACGAGTTCGTCAAACCTGGCAAGGGCCAGGCGTTCAACCGGGTCAAACTGCGAAACCTGAAAACCGGCCGAGTATGGGAGCGTACCTTCCGCTCCGGCGAAAGCCTGGAAGGCGCGGACGTGATGGACCGCGAGATGGAATACCTCTACAACGACGGTGAGTTCTTCCACTTTATGGAGCCTGAAACTTTCGAGCAGCACCAGGCCAGTACCGATGCGGTCGGCGATGCCGCCAAATGGCTGAAAGAACAAGACCTGTGCACCGTAACTCTGTATAACGGTTCTCCTCTGGCAGTTACCCCGCCCAACCATGTGATCCTGGAAATCACTGACACAGACCCGGGCCTGCGTGGCGACACCGCTCAGGGCGGCACCAAGCCCGCCACCCTGGTGACCGGCGCCGTAGTAAAAGTGCCCCTGTTCCTGGAAATCGGCGAGACCATCAAGGTCGACACCCGCACCGGTGAATACCTGGGCCGCGCCAAAGAAGACTGATTTCCCTCCTCAAGTGGGCGGCCGCCGGCTGCCCACAGCCTGAGCCCATCCCATGACCACTGATCTCTGGCGCCCTAGCGCCACCATTGAAGCCCTGCGCCATCGCGCCGCTTTACTGGCTGAAATCCGCCAGTTCTTTACCCAGCACCAGGTGCTGGAAACCGAAGTTCCGGTGCTCTCCCGCCGCGCCACTAGCGACCCGCATATCGAATCTATCCCCGTACAGTGCGGCAGCGACAACGCCTACCTGGCCACCAGCCCGGAGTTTGGTCTCAAGCGCCTGTTAGCCGCGGGGCTCGGTGACTGCTACTACCTGGGTAAGGCATTCCGCCAGGGCGAAGCGGGTAGCCGCCACAACCCGGAATTCACCATGCTGGAGTGGTACCGCTGCGGCTGGGATGATCGTCGCCTGATGAAAGAAGTGGCTGACCTACTCACTGGAATACTGAAGATCCAACAGGTGCAGTCACTCAGCTATAGGGAATTGTTCCAGCGCGAATTACAGCTCGACCCTCACAGCGCCAGCGACAGTGACTTACTTCGTTGTGTCGAAAAAGAGATGGACCTGGCTTTTAGCCCCGCTGATCGCAGCGAGTGTTTAGACTTATTGATGAGCCACCGCCTGGAACCCACCATGGGTGAGGGGATTACGCTCCTGTACGATTTTCCCGCCGACCAGGCGGCGCTCGCCAAGATAATTCCAGATAACAGCGGTACTCCGGTGGCACGACGCTTCGAAGCCTATGTTGGCGGACTGGAGCTGGCCAACGGTTATTGGGAGCTGACCGATAGCGCGGAGCAGCTGCGCCGCTTCCAGGCAGATCACACCTACCGCCAAAAACACGGCCTGAACCTCTATCCCTATGAGGAGCGATTGGTGGAGGCACTTCGGATGGGTATGCCGGAGTGCGCCGGTGTGGCACTGGGAATAGATCGTTTATTGATGTTGGCCGGAGGCTATAAAACGATTGAAGAGGTGATCGCCTTTCCTATTGAGCGCGCTTGATTCTTGAATCGTTGGGACAATTTGTAAGTCAGCCCCGCTCAAGGCGTGTAGACATAGCGCGCCACCTCACCCACCGCAAAGAAGCCACAATCCAGTGGCAACTGCTGGCGCTCCGCCGGCACCAGTGAGACCAGGCTGCGGTGATGGCTGGCCTGGGCCTGTTCCAGCAGGTGGTGAAATAGTGCCCGGCCAATCCCACGCCCCCGGTACTCCTGCAGAGTCACCAGATCGTAGAGGCCCAGGGCATCGGCGGAGGCAAACAGGCACCCCGCCGCCACCGGAGTACCCTGCAACCGTGCCAAAAAGAACCTGAGCCGCGCTCGGCGCTGTTCGGGAATCTCCGCCAGTGCCGTGTAAAATTTTTTTAGCTCCGCGGCTTCCAGGGCACTGCCGCACTCCGCCGCCTGTACTTCTGCATATTCGGGCAGAGCCTCTTTTTTTACCGGGGACAATACCAACCCATCCACTTTCTGTGCGGCCCCCTGCACTGCCAGGCGTTCAATCTCTGCGGCCATCGCCACCTGCGATTGCTTACGCTGCAAGCCCAGCTGCGCCAGTGCCTCGTCATCGAGGGGCTTGGAGGCACTGTGCCACAGAGTAAAGGGGCTGTGGCGCTCGGCGAAATAATCCAGCGCGAAGCGCTGCAGTATGCGCGGCGGCATCACCGTATTGGAAACCGCCTGGTTGAGGCGGCCCGACAAAAGACCGGTATCACTGCGTACAATGCCGGTGATCTCTTTGGTGTGATTGGGATTGAGCAGGCCCGCGCAATAACTGGCGTGAGCCTCTAGATTGCGACAGACAAGGTTTTTGGCGCTGAGACTGTATTTCATGGGTACAAGGATAGTTCCGTTTATCCAACTCCCTAAAGAACGAAAAACCCCGCCCAAGGCGGGGTCGCGGTCACTACTTTTCCACTTGCGAAAGCGCGCATTGATCCATAGACATGGCCGGCTGGGCGCAGGTCGCCGGCCCCACCACTTTGGCCGGTACACCGGCCACCAGGGTTTTTGCCGGCACCGGTTTTAACACCACACTGCCGGAGGCCACTTGAGCACACTCGCCCACTTCGATATTACCCAATACCTTGCTGCCGGCACCGATCAAAACCCCACAGCGAATCTTGGGATGGCGGTCGCCACTCTCCTTACCGGTTCCCCCCAGGGTTACCGACTGCATAATGGAAACATTGTCCTCCACCACCGCGGTCTCACCAATCACGATACCGGTGGCGTGATCCAGCAAAATGCCCTCCCCCACTTTTGCCGCGGGGTGAATATCCACACTGAAGACTACCGAGACCCGATGCTGTAAAAACATGGCCAGTGAGCGGCGCTGTTGCTGCCATAACCAATGCGCCACCCGGTGCACCTGCAGGGCGTGAAACCCTTTGAAATACAGGAAGGGCTCGTGCATGGAGTTGCAGGCGGAATCGCGCAGGTAAGTGGCATTCAAATCCGCGCGCGCAGCGTGGCCGATGCCGGGGTCCGCCGCCAATGCTTCATCGATTACCTCGCGAATGAGCAGCGCAGGTGCCACCGCGTTGTCCAGCTTATTGGCCAGATGAAAACTGAGCGCCGCCTCCAGCGAACTGTGGTTGAGAATAGTGGCGTGCAGGAAGCTGGCCAGAATCGGCTCGCGCTCGACCTGCTGCGCCACTTCGATGCGGATTCTCTCCCACAATAAATCCGAATTTGCCTCGGTGCTTGAGGCATTCAGGATGGATTTTTCCATTTCAAACCGCTCCCAGTGTCAGAGGTGGCTCCAATAGTGCCGATTGCTGCTCGCGCAATGCTAGTATATGTTCCGCCCAATAGCGGGGGGTACTAAACCAGGGGAATGCCTGGGGAAAAGCCGGGTCCTGCCAGCGGCGCGCCAGCCAGGCGGCGTGATGCATCTGGCGTAAACAGCGCAGTGGCTCCACCAGCTGCAGCTGCTGGGGATCAAAACTATAGAAGGTTTCGTAGCCTTCGATCACCGCATCCAGGTAGGCGGTTTGCTCGGCGCGATTACCGGAGATCAGCATCCAGATATCCTGGATGGCCGGCCCCATCAGGCAGTCGTCCAGATCCACAAACCAGGGCGTCTCATCACGCCACAGGAAGTTGCCACTGTGACAGTCACCGTGCAGGCGCAGCAGCTCCCAATCCCGCTCAAACAGCGGCGCAATCTGCTCAATGATATGCCCGGTGACCGAGGCGTAGGCCTCGCGGTTTTCCCTCGGTAAAAAATCACCGTCGAGAATAAATTCGCGACTGTCGATCGCGAAGTGCTGCAGCGTCAGGGTCGGGCGATGGAGAAAGGGCTTGGCACCACCTACAGCGTGGATGCGCCCGAGCATAGTGCCCACCTGTTCCAGGTGCTCAAAATTATCCAGCTCCAACTGGCGACCACCGCGGCGGGGAAACAGGGCAAAGCGAAAGCCCGCTGATTCCATTAAGGTACGTCCATCGAACACCAGCGGTGCCACCACTGGAATCTCCGCCTCGGCCAGTTCCAGGGTGAAGCGATGCTCCTCCAGAATTTGTTCATCAGTCCAGCGACCGGGTCGGTAAAACTTGGCGATCAGCGGCTCGGCGCCCTCGATACCCACCTGGTAGACCCGGTTTTCATAGCTGTTTAAAGGGAAAATGCGCGCATCAGAAATAAGCCCGTTGCTCTCGACACAGTCAATCACCACGTCCGGCGTGAGGGCTTCATAGGGATGATGGTTCTGGGTCATAGCGGGTACCAACTGAATATCTGTTGGCTATGCTAACGCGCTCGCAGGGGCCGGGACAAACACAGAATAAGACTACGGGTGCAGCGGCGATGGCAAAAATAGCAGGAGAGAAAAGGAGAGTAGTTGGCTCTAACCAGAGCCAACTACTCTGTCGAAAGGATTAGCCGCCACTTGAGCGCTGTTGCCGCAAGAGCTGAACCACTTGGTCGCGACCAAATACCCTGGCGAAATCCTCCGCCGTGTGGCCGGCTTTATTGACCTGTTGCGTGTCACAATCCGATTTTAACAGGGTCCTTGCCAGAGCGAATTCACCGCGGAAAATAGCTGCCATCAGCGCGGTGTTGCCACGGCGATCCTGGGCGCAGGCATTGGCCCCCTTATGCAACAGGTAATTCACCGCCTCCGTATTGCCGTGATAAGTGGCAATCATCAGCGCCGTATAACCTTTTGGGTTGCGGATATCCAAGGGAAAACCCGCCTGAGAAAATTCCCGTAATACTTCAGTATCTCCCACCCTGGCCGCGGCAAAAAAATACTGGGAGAGTTCGGTAAAGTCAGAGTCATTTTTTTCCGGCTCCACTGCCTGAGCCATTAGAGTTAGCCCCTGAGCGAGAAAGACGATTGCAAACAGAATTGATCTCATGAGTTCACCTAAACATTTTAGTGGGCGGCAACTGCCGCCCACCAATGGGTCAATATTACTGGGCCAGTTCTTTCACTCGGCTCAGGTTGCCACCAACCGCTTTGGTCAGGCGCTGGCCATAGTCTTTATCGGCGTGGTAGAAATAGCTCAGCATAATGTGTTTGGTGTTGTCATCGCGCACCTTACTCAGATCACCAGCTAGGTTTTCGATCAGGTTCTGACGCTCTTTCAAACTCAAGCTGCGATAGAAAACACCGGCCTGGGCAAATGGCAGTTTCTTCTCAATCGCCTTTTGCTGGGTACTGCCAGTGAGCAGCTTATTGCTGTACAGGCCTTTGGGATCTTCGCTGCGGGCATCAATACGGCTCGGCTGATAGTTCACATCGGAAGTCTGCTGCCCGTAATTTGCGGCTCCATCTTGGTTCCAGTTATTCACTACTGCGCGGGGACGATTGATCGGCAGCTGCTGATGATTCGCTCCCAAGCGATACATTTGAGTATCGGAGTAGGAGAAAACACGGCCCTGCAGCAGACGGTCTTCAGACGGTTCAATGCCGGGCACAATATTGGCTGGCGCAAATGCGGCTTGCTCAGTTTCCTGGAAAAAATTAGTGGGCACACGGTTGAGCGTCATGGTGCCGACTTTGGTTTCCTCCACATCCAGCCACATTTTAGTCGCGTCGAGTGGGTTGTAATTAAAGCCATCAAGCTGAGAAGGTTTCAGTACCTTGATATACAAATCCCACTGGGGGTAGTCTCCTTTCTCAATGGCCGCGTACATATCTCGCGTCGCATGACTGAAATCTTTCGACTGGATTTCCGCCGCTTCCTCCGCACTTAGGTTTTTAATACCCTGGCGGGTTTTCCAGTGGAATTTCACATAATGTACTTCGCCCTTATCATTGATAAGTTTATAGGCGTGCACACCCCAACCATCCATTTGACGCAAGTTTGCCGGGGTGCCGTAGTCAGAATAAACCCAGCTGAGCATATGGGTGGCTTCTGGTACATGGCTAAAGAAATCGAAAAAGCGATTTGGATCCTGCTGATTAGTTACCGGAGAGGGTTTCAGGGAATGCACCATATCCGGAAATTTAATCGCATCGCGAATAAAAAAAACCGGCAGATTATTGCCTACGAGATCCCAGTTGCCCTCACCGGTATAAAACTTGGTGGCGAAGCCACGGGGATCACGCAGAGTTTCCGGCGAGCCTTTGGAATGAATTACGGTTGAGAAGCGCACGAAGACTGGTGTCTTGCTACCGGGCTCAAATACCGCCGCACGGGTCAGATCACTGATATCTTTAGTGGCTATAAATTCGCCGTGAACACCGGTGCCGCGTGCATGTACTACCCGCTCGGGAATACGTTCACGGGCGAAGCGCTGCAATTTCTGAATCAAATGCACATCCTGCAGAAGATTCCCACCACTTTCCCCCGCAGTTTGCGCGTTTTGATTATCGCCCACCGGTGCACCATTATCGCGAGTCAACGTCTCGGCATTGGCGCCGCCTATCAGGCCAATAGTTAATGCAAATAAAGGAAGATATTTCATCGGCAAGTTCGCCCCTACAACTGTTTCTATTACAGGGGCAGAGCTTATAGACGTGTGTAATCAGCGGGAAATTAGACCTTATTATCGCTCTTATAGTCGGGATTAATGATAGTTGGGATTAATGCGTTTCAACGGTAGTGAAATTCATATTCAGGCTTTATCATTTTTTTTGGATTGATGTTTTGGCATCAGATACCAAAGCACAAGTGCCACCAAAAATAGAGCTGGAATGTCCCCCATCAAATTGGCTCTTTCGGTGTGATCATAAAGTGCCTGTAACAGCATAATGGTGGCATGCACCAGGCTGGACCAAACGGTAAACCAAATTAAGCTGGCATTGGCCGCGGGATTTTTTGCCGCACGAATCAGGAAGACTCCCAAAGTGGCGTAGATCCCCATAATCATTTGTTCATATTCAGGCTGACGTGGTGACCAGCCCCAACCTGAAGGCCACACCCACATCATCATCGGGTAGATCGCAAAAATAAATATCAAGCCGACAGCAACCAGAGCAATAGGTAGGTACTTAGCGCGGGCAATATCATCCATGGTGTTCTCTCACATTTATCTGCGGGCCGGCGGATTGAATTATTCTTGTAAATCACCTGGTAAGTGACAGACCACTTCTAGATTATTGCCATCGGGGTCCAGTACATAGGCGGCGTAGTAATCTGGGTGATACTCTTCATAAATATCCGGTACGCCATTATCGGTACCGCCCGCCGCCAGTGCGGCTCGATAGAAATCTCTCACCACCTCACGCTCTTCCGCACGAAAGGCGATATGCAGCTGGGCATTGCTTGGACCGTCATCGCTAATCCAGAACTCCGGCTTGTCCGCCCAGCCAAATCCTGCCGAATGATCAAACTCCATCACCAGTTCATAACCGAGACACGCCATGGCTTGGCGATAAAATTCGCGGGAGCGGGCAAAATCCCCTACCGGTATTCTGATGTGATCCAACATGGGCAAGTCTTTCCTCTCTCTTGGTGGCTTCACCGCCAACTTGCAAGATAGCTCAGGGGAGAGCGTTTGGCCTTGGTAGAGGAAGAATCGTGACGGGATTTACTGCGCGAGGAGTCACAAAGAAAGTTAGAGGGAATGGCAGCCCTGCAAAGCCTGTTGCCGGGCTGCCGTTCGAGAAGCTACGCGGTTAGGGGCCTATATACCAGTGATACAATCCATAAGTCGCCACACCAAAACCAAAGGTTAGCTGGCCGATCAACAGTACACGGTAGGCAAAAGTGTAACGTGCAATTTCTCCACGGCGGATAGCATCGTTGGAAAAAATGCGGGCCTCTTCGGGAAACTCCTGCTCCAGGTTTTGCAAGGCCGGCACCGCCAATCTGAGCAGTTCCCGGCTACGTATATCCATCAGCCAAAAAACGGTTACCAGAATCATCACAAAACCGCCGAGCAAAGCCAGTATCAGCGGGTGAAAATTTTTCTCCACCGCGGTAAAAATCCCCCCCTCCACAAACATGGTCAGAATCACAAAGAAATTAAACACTTTGAGACGCTGGTCAGCGGCGAAGCGATAGTGCTCACAAAGATACTTTACCTGCTCCAAACTCATTCTCCTTGAGTCAGTTTATTTACCTGAAATATCAGCGCTGAGATTCAAATAGCAGTAAAAAAAGCCGGGCAATGCCCGGCTTCTCTATGGCCTCGATAATCACACGATCGAGGAAAAAGTTACTGTGCTAAATTCAGGTCAGCGATTTTCGCGATGTGCCAGCAGGTCGTCAACCACCGCAGGGTCCGCCAAAGTGGAAGTATCCCCCAGATTGTCCAGATCGTTACAAGCTATCTTGCGCAGGATACGCCGCATGATTTTTCCGGAGCGGGTTTTAGGCAGGCCCGGCGCCCACTGAAGCACATCGGGTTTGGCAATGGGTCCTATCTCCTTGGCGCAGAGTCCAATCAACTCCTGCCGCAATGTGTCACTGGGCTCGCACCCTGTTTTGAGAGTGACAAACGCATAGATGCCCTGCCCCTTAATATCGTGGGGATAACCCACCACAGCGGCTTCCGCGGTGTCCGGGTGCGACACCAGGGCGCTTTCAATCTCCGCGGTACCGAGACGGTGGCCGGAAACATTCAGTACATCGTCGATACGTCCGGTAATCCAGTAATAACCATCAGCATCCCTACGCGCACCATCGCCAGTAAAGTAATAGCCGGGATAGGTGGAGAAATAGGTATCGATCATGCGCTGCTGATCGCCGTAAACCCCGCGAATCATCGACGGCCAGCTCCGCTTAATCGCAAGCGAGCCCTCTCCTGGCCCCTCAATTTCTTTGCCATCACCATCCAGTAATACCGGCTGCACGCCAAAGAAGGGTTTTGTTGCAGAACCCGGTTTAAGTGCCATTGCGCCGGGCAACGGGGTAATCATGTGGGCGCCGGTTTCTGTCTGCCACCAGGTATCCACAATCGGGCAGCGCTCATCGCCAACCACCTTGTAATACCACTCCCAGGCTTCCGGGTTAATCGGCTCACCCACTGTTCCCAACAGTCGCAGGGAGCTGCGCTCAGTACTTGTGACAAACTCATCTCCGGCTCCCATTAACGCGCGGATTGCCGTGGGTGCGGTGTAGAAGCTGTTGACTTGGTGTTTATCCACAACTTGCCAGAAACGTGAGGCATCGGGATAAGTTGGCACACCTTCAAACATCAGCGTGGTGGCCCCTGCGGCCAGGGGACCGTAGACGATATAACTGTGGCCGGTAACCCAACCGACATCGGCGGTACACCAGAAAACCTCGCCCTCGCGGTAATCAAACACATACTTGAAGGTCATGGTGGCCATCAGCAGGTAGCCTGCTGTGGTATGCAGTACACCCTTGGGCTTGCCGGTGGAACCGGAGGTGTAGAGGATAAATAGTGGGTCCTCGGCGTTGACGATTTCCGGTTCACATTCGCCATCCATTTCCGCAATGGAGTCCGCATACCAGATATCGCGCTTACTATCCCAGTCCACCGGGGCACCGATATGTTTCACCACAATGGCCGTGTGTACGTTGGGACACACGGACAGGGCCTTGTCCACATTGGCTTTGAGAGGGATATGCTTGCCACCGCGAATTGCCTCATCGGCAGTGATCACCAGGCGGCAATCGGAATCGAGTATGCGATCCTTCAGTGAGCTCGGCGAGAAGCCGCCAAACACCACCGAGTGCACCGCGCCAATACGAGCACAGGCCAGCATGGCGTAAGCCGCCTCGGGAATCATAGGCATATAAATACAAACCCGATCCCCTTTTTTAACCCCGCGGGATTTCAGCAGGTTTCCCAGGCGACATACATTGTCATACAGGGTGCGGTAGGTGATTGCCACGCTATCCGCCGGGTCGTCCCCCTCCCATAAAATGGCCGTTTGATCACTGCGGCTAGCCAGGTGTCGATCGATACAATTCACCGTGACATTGAGCTGACCATCGGCAAACCAGGCTGTATGCCCTCGGTGCATATCCTCTTCCAGCACCTGGGTAAAGGGTTTTTCCCACTGCAGGAAATCCTTTGCCTGTTGCGCCCAGAAGGCCTCCGGGTTTTGCACCGACTGATGATACATTCTCTCGTAATCCTCTGCGCCAATCAGGGCATTGGCGGCAAACTCAGCAGGTATGGGACGGGTATGCACTTCTGACATCTTCTTCTCCTTTATTATTAGCGTGGCATGGTGGCCTAGAGAAATCTGAGTTTATTAGGGCTTTATTCGGCTCACTTTATAGTATTGCCAGGGTGAAACAATCCCCCCACCTCTGGCAGAGCTGAAAACTAGGAAAAGTTCACAGCAGTACAAGAATATTCGCCTATCCCTTATCCACTGGAGACGGCTGAAACAACAAAAGGCCAGAGGGTTAATTAACAACAAAAATTATCGAATAAGCGCTGGGCAATTTACCGGGTATTAAATCCAGATATTATTATCCGCGGTCAGTTCACCCCCGGCATCACCAGTATTTACAACACCTCTGGGCTCGACCAGTAAAATCTCGCACTCCTGCTCAGCCCTTGGCTTGTGCTCCACGCCTTTGGGCACCACAGTCATCTCCCCAGGGCCTAAACAGATCGTATTATCCCGAAATTCAATTTCCATTTGTCCTGAGATGACGATAAAAACCTCATCCGTATCGGGATGATCATGCCAGGTAAACTCTCCTTGTATCTTGACCAGCTTGAATTGGTAATCATTCATCTCCGCGATGACCTTAGGAGACCAATGATCCGGGAACTTTGCTAGCTTTTCTCTGAAATTAATAACTTTATAACTCATTACCTAATCCTTTTCTCCCAAGCAAAAAAGCACTTACAACTTAAAAACTATATCGAGCGTGAAATCTCAACTAAGTCTCTGAGCCTTCCAACCCTATGCTGGCTAAAAACCAACACTCCCGACTCTCGTAAACAGGCAGCCACTATTCCAATCCCTTTTTTCTTCACTCCAGAAAAACTGCCATCGTAAATAAAATTCGAGCCACAGGATGGGCTATATTCTGTAAGTACCGCGAACTTGATATCCTGATCACGACACAGGCGCAGGGCTAAATCCGCTCCCAATATAAATTGATCCGTCAGATCCTCCCTGTCGCTTCCTATAACTCTGGCCGTGCCCGCTAAAACCTCAGTTCCGCTACCGCCGCAAATCTCTGCCGGCGCCCTGGGGATAGGTAAACCTGCCGACACCTCTGGACAGAGGGGAACAACCTCCTGGGTATCCACAAGCCAATTAAAATCTTTGCTATCAACCTCAACATCGCTACCGTTATAGCGCACCGCACATCCCAGAAGGCAAGAGCTTACTAATATTTTTGCCATATACACCTTCGCCCAAAATCGACAAAATAGGATAACAAGTTCATGGATCATTGAAATTCACAATACACAGTTTTTCGGTTTGCATAAAAAACGAATTAAGTCAGAAAGTCGGGATCACAGGACAGATCCCCCAGGCATACCGAGAAATCCATAAATAAACCTATTCGTGACAGAAACAATGCGACTTTCAATATTGCTTTTGATCATCTGCCTGATAATCAGCCCCGTGCTTAATGCCAAACAACTGGCCATTACTTTTGATGATGCTCCCCGTGAAGCTGCTGGTTATTTTGATGGGCCAACCCGAGCCAAAACACTCACTGAGAACCTGGAAAAATATCAGATTGGCCAGGTAGCTTTCTTTTCGACCACACAATTTCTGGATCAGGAAGGACTGGAAAGGATGCGCCTCTACGATGAAGCCGGGCATATTATTGGAAACCACACCCACAGCCATCCAAACTTCCTTGAAACAGAGCTATCCACTTACCAGAAGGAGTTTTTACAGGCACACCAATTACTTCAGCAATTTGACAATTTTAAGCCCTACTTTCGCTTTCCTTACCTGCGTGAGGGGGAAACTGTCGAAAAACGGGATGGTATGAGAAATCTGCTAAAAGAAAATAAGTACCAAAATGCCTATATAACACTGAATAATTACGACTGGTATATCGAAGAACTATTCCAGAAGGCTTTAAAAGAAGATAAACCCGTTAACCTACAAAAGCTTGCTGAAATGTATGTGGATGTATTGGTGCAGAGCATCAATTATTATGACCAGCTGGCAATCAAATATCTTGATCGCTCGCCCAAACATATATTGCTCTTGCACGAGATGGATATTTCCGCGCTTTTTATCGGGAATTTAGTGCAGCGCTTAAGGCAGGAAGGCTGGGAGATAATCTCTCCAGAAGAAGCCTATCAGGATCCCATCGCCCAATACCAGCTCCCCCAACCGCTCAAATACAACCCGGGCAGAGTCGGAGAAATCGCATTGAATAATGGGCAAAAGCAGGGCTTATGGCACTACACGCTGGATGAATCGTACCTGGAAAAAAGATTCCAGCAGGAAGTGTTATTACTCTCGGATCAATAATCTATTGAAAGCTTTTCTAGCATTAGAGTGAAAACGCAGAGGCATGAAAATTCATTAGGTGGGCAGAATACTACAGGGCTATAAGCCCTGTAGCCGGAGAATTAAGCTTCAGCGAGCTGCACAGGAATAGTATTGGTGCTGCGTTCCACCTTATTATTTTCATCCAGGTAGACCAGCTTGGGCTTGTGATTATCAGCCTCGGCCTCAGTCATCTGTGCATAGGAGGCGATAATAATACGGTCACCGACCTGTACACGGCGGGCAGCGGCACCGTTCATGGAGATAATACCGGAGCCGCGCTCGGCCAGGATCACATAGGTGTGAAAACGCTCGCCATTGCTCACATTGTAAATATCAATTTTTTCAAATTCGCGCAGACCGGCCAGCTCCACCAGGTCTTGGTCAATCGCGCAGGAGCCGTCATACCAGAGTTCGGCCTGGGTCACCGCGGCCATATGCAGTTTGCACTTCAACATTTCAATTTGCATGGTTGGATGCCCCTCAGAGTTCCAGGGATACGTTATCGATCAGGCGCGCCGCGCTGGTGTACATCGCGCCCAGAATCGTAATTTGTTTATCGTCATCGGCCGCAGGCTGTAGATCCTTGCTGTAGCAGATGGAGAAGTAGTCAACGCGAAAACCAGTCTCTTCGATGCGCTGACTTGCCTCTTTTTCCAGCTCGGCAAAATCCCGGCGCCCAGCCACGATTTCATCTTTAACCCAATTCAGTGACTGGTTGAGCACCGCCACCTTGGGGCGCTCGTCGGCAGTGATATAACCGTTGCGCGAACTCATCGCCAGGCCATCGCTCTCGCGATGAACCGGCGCGGCGACGATCTCCACCGGCATACACAAGTCCTCCACCATACGGCGGATAACTGCCAACTGCTGGAAATCCTTGATTCCGAAAATGGCTTTGTCAGGCTGCACAATATTGAACAGCTTGGAAACCACCGTTGTAACTCCTTCGAAGTGACCGGGGCGGCTAGCGCCACAGAGCACATCGGTCATGGCCGGGCAAACCACACGGGTCTGCTGATCCATACCGTTAGGGTAAATTTCGTTCTCATCCGGGTGGAATAGAAAATCGCACTCGGCCTCACGCAGCCTGGCCATATCCCGCTCCATAGTGCGCGGGTACTTGTCCCAGTCTTCATTCAAACCGAACTGAAGACGGTTGACGAAGATTGACACCACTACCAGGTCACAGTGCTGCTGGGCCAACTTGACCAGTTCGATATGGGCATCGTGCAGATTGCCCATGGTGGGCACGAAGCCCACGGTCTTGCCGTCTGCACGGGCTTTGGCCAATGCCTCGCGCAGGCTGGCTACGTGGTGAAAGACTTGCATCTCTATACGGCTCACTATGAATCAGCGCGGCATCATACTCGCTGAGACGGGGCGTCTCAACATAGTGAAAGTGCCGCTATCTTCAGGTTTTTCCTTCGGCAACTCCGGCAGGCTGTAACCCCCTATTCAAGTCTCACAAGCCGGATTGCCAGTCAGCTCCAACACCTCATTACAGCCCCCTTTTATCCCGACTCAAACTGTCGCGCAGAGTTCAGGAAGTGTTCATACCCGCCAGGGCAAACTGCCCGCCAAGATTCACAAAAGACTTTAACGACATCGAAAGAGCCATCCGTGCTCGGGAGCGCTGCCATGAGACACCTCACTACTGCCATCGCCACCGCGGGCCTGCTGCTGTTAGCAACCCCGGCCTTATCTGAAGTGCACCGGGAACATCAGCGGGCTATGGACCAGGATCACCACGGACAGGGTAGAGCCCATCGCGAACAACGTCACATGGAACGCGGCCACGACAGACATCACGATAAGCATCACAGTCGCAAGCACGAGAGAGAACACCGTCGAGAAGAGCGCAAACAGCGCAGGGAAGCACGTAAACAGCGCAGAGAAGAACGCAGACATCGCCGCGAAGTTCGCCACGCCTATAAAGACGGCTATTCCGATGGCTACAGCCGCGGCCACCGCACTGGCCACCGGCACGAGCACCGTGCGACACACAGGCCTCACTATCGCCGCGGCCATCGTGGGCACCGCCCGCACTGGCGTCCAGCGCACTATGGATACGGCTATCGCTGGCGCCACCTGCCCCATAATTTTGTCAGTGTCAGCATAGGCGCCGCCGGCTTCTACTATAGCGATGGGATTTTTTACCGCCCGGCTTCCCACGGCTATGTGGTAACTCGTCCGCCCCACGGTGCCATAGTACACAGTTTGCCGGCCTCGGCACTCACGGTGGTTCTCGGTGGCTACAACTACTACGTAGCTTACGACACCTACTACCAATGGGATGATCTGCGACGCGGCTACCGTGTCGTGCCCAACCCCGGATTGTTTTAACCCAACCCTCTTCCATCCCCCCTAGCTTTAGCGGTCTCAGGACCGCTTTTTTAATTCGCCCCTAAATCGGCACTGAAAATCTTCATTGCAAACAGCGCTAAAATCTGCGAAAACCGAATAAATATTTAGTTTTTAGCTGGGAAAAAATAGCGTTTTTTTATCTATAGTTATTGCTTTCCAGCACTGCTGGGCCCAAGATTCGCGCCCGCCACAGATCAACGGAAAGGCGCCATGAAACAGCAACAAGTAAAAAACTGGACCTGCGAAGATTCGGCCGAGCTCTACGGCATCCGCAACTGGGGCGCCGGCTATTTCGACTTAAATGAAAACGGTGAAGTCTCTGTCCTCACAGAGGGCCCCAACGGCGAATCCCACAGTGTCTCTTTGATGGAAATCGCCCGCGGTGCCACCGAGCGCGGTCTCGGTATGCCGCTATTGCTGCGCATCGAAAATCTGCTCGATGCCCAGATCGCCCGTATTAATGAATCCTTTGCCCGCGCCATCGAAGGCTGTGGTTACGGCAACGTATTCCGCGGTGTTTTCCCCATCAAGGTCAACCAGCAGTGCCAGGTGATCGAAGAGATCGCCAGTGCCGGCCGCCGTTTTAACCACGGCCTGGAAGCCGGTAGTAAAGCCGAGTTGATCGCTGCGTTGTCCATTCTGGATAACACCGAATCCCTGATTGTGTGCAATGGCTACAAGGACGAGGAATTTATCAACCTCGGCCTGCAGGCACAGCGCCTGGGAGTACAGATTTTCTTCGTGGTGGAAACCCCGTCGGAAGTGGAGACCATTATCCGCTGCGCAGAGCGCGAACAGGTGCGCCCCAATATCGGCGCGCGGGTAAAACTCGCCTCTAAAGTGGGCGGCTACTGGAATGCTACCAGTGGCGACCGCAGTATTTTTGGTCTGGGCAGTAACGACCTGATCGCCATGGTCGACCAGCTGCGCAGCCACGATATGCTCGACTGCCTCAAGCTGCTGCACTACCACCTGGGCTCACAGGTGCCGAATATTCGCGATATCCGCACTGGTGTGCTGGAAGCCTGCCGCTACTACGCCGACCTGGTGGAAGAAGGCGCACCCATGGGCTATCTGGACCTGGGCGGCGGCCTGGCAGTGGACTACGACGGCACCAAGAGCAACTACACCCACTCCAAGAACTACTCCCTGGACGAGTACTGCGTGGATGTGGTGGAAGCCATTATGGGCACCCTCGACAGCGAGGACGTGGCGCACCCGGTCATCATCACCGAATCCGGCCGTGCCACCGTGGCTTATTCCTCGGTGCTGCTGTTCGATGTACTCGACACCACCCGCTTTGAACCGGTGGAGCTGGAGCACACCAAGATCAGCGAAGGTGACCACCAGATGCTGCTCAATCTGCAGGACGCGGTGCGCAATATCACCCCCAAAAACCTGCAGGAGAGCTACAACGATGCCCTCTACTATCGCGACGAAGTGCGCTCCCTCTATCTGCACGGCCAGGTGAGCCTGCGCGAGCGCGCCAATGCGGAGAATCTGTTCCTGCAGGGCGCCCAGGAAATTCGCGCGCTTCTGGATGAGGCGGAGGAAATACCGGCAGACCTTGAGGCCCTGCCGGAAGTGCTGTCGGACATCTACTACGCCAATGTCAGCGTATTCCAGTCGATCCCCGATATGTGGGCCATCGACCAGGTATTCCCGCTGCTACCGATCCATCGCCTGGATGAGGCACCGACCCGCTCGGCCATCATCGCCGACATCACCTGCGACTGCGACGGCAAGATCGACCGCTTTATAGGCCGCGAGAAGGAGCAGAAAACCCTGCCCCTGCACGAGCTGAAAGACGGCGAGGACTATATTCTCGGCACCTTCCTGGTGGGCGCCTACCAGGAAACTCTGGGCGACTTGCACAACCTGTTCGGCGACACCAACGTAGTGAGCGTACGCATCCAGGAAGACGGCAGTATCGACTTCAGCCGCGAAATTCACGGCGACAGTATTTCCGACGTGCTGAGTTACGTAGAATATCAACCCAAAGCGCTGTTCGAGCGTTTCCGCCGCCTGGCTGAGCGCGCGGTAAAACAGGGGTTAATCACCGCCGCTCAGCGCAAGCAGATACTGCACACCTACACCGCCAGCATGAGCGGCTACACCTACTTCGAAAAGTAAGTTTAAAAAATAAGGCGCCAGCGCCTTTGAGAAGATAGCGGCGGCCAATGCCGCAGACTAAGGAGATCTTTATGGCCAACGTACTGATCATCGGCGCCGGCGGCGTCGGCCAAGTGGTCGCACACAAGTGCGCCCAAGTAGAGGAAGTGTTTGAAAACATCACCCTCGCCAGCCGTACCAAGAGCAAGTGCGACAAGATTGCGGACATGTTGCCGCGCAAAATCGATACCGCCGAAGTCGATGCGGACAATGTTCCCGAGCTGGTCAAGCTGATCGAAAAAGTGAAGCCGGACATGGTCATCAATGTGGCCCTGCCTTACCAGGACCTGCACATCATGGATGCCTGCCTGGAGACCGGCGTACATTACCTGGACACCGCCAACTACGAGCCGCCGGAAGAGGCCAAGTTCGAGTACAAGTGGCAATGGGCCTATCAGGAAAAATTCGAGAAAGCGGGTCTGATGGCACTGCTGGGCAGCGGTTTCGATCCCGGCGTGACCAGCGTATTTACTGCCTACGCCAAGAAGCACCACTTCGATCGTATCCACACCCTGGATATCCTCGACTGTAATGCCGGTGACCACGGCCTGCCGTTTGCCACCAACTTCAACCCGGAAATCAATATCCGCGAGATCACCGCCAACGGTCGCTACTGGGAAAATGGCCAGTGGGTAACCACCAAGCCGATGGAAGAGAAGCGCGTATTCAACTTCCCCGAAGGCATTGGCGATAAAGACATCTACCTGCTGTACCACGAAGAGCTGGAGTCCCTGTCCAAGCACTTCCCGGAAATTGAGCGCGCGCGCTTCTGGATGACCTTTGGCGAGAGCTACCTGAAGCACCTGGAAGTCCTGCAAAACGTCGGTATGACCAGCATTGAGCCGGTGCAGTTCCAGGGCCAGGAAATTGTGCCCATCCAGTTCCTTAAAGAGCTGCTGCCGGACCCCGCCAGCCTGGGCCCGCTGACCAAAGGCAAGACCTGTATCGGCAACATTATCCGCGGCACCAAAGACGGCGAAGAGAAAATCTACTACGTCTACAACACCTGTGATCACCAGGATTGCTACCAAGAGGTGCAGTCCCAGGCCATCTCCTACACCACCGGTGTACCGGCGATGATCGGCGCCAAAATGATGCTCGAAGGCAAGTGGATGAAGCCCGGCGTATGGAACATGGAACAGATGGACCCGGATCCCTTTATGGACGATCTGAACAAGTACGGCCTGCCTTGGCAGGAAACCTGGCTGGATAAACCCTTCCGGTAATTCCGTACTTTTCCACACCCCTCGGGATGGGCCCCGGCGCCCATCCCGCGCAGCAGGATAATAAGCTCCCCATGGATCTCACTCCCCGCGTAGACTACTTCGGACACTTTGACCCCTACCGCGTACCCTCTCCCTGTTTCGTGGTCGATGAAATCGCCTTGCGCGACAACCTGGCACTCCTCGCCGACGTACAGAAGCGCAGTGGCGCCAAAGTATTGGCGGCACTTAAAGCCTTTTCCATGTTCAGCACCGGGCCTATCGTCGCTGAGTACCTATCCGGTACCTGTGCCAGCGGCCTGTTTGAGGCCAAGCTCGGTTTTGAGGAATACGGCGGCCGCGATCAGGGCAAGGAAGTACACGTATTCAGCGCTGGCTATAAAGATGAAGAGCTGCGCGAAATACTCCAGTTCGCTCACCACGTGATCTTCAACTCCTTTTCCCAATGGAAGCGCTACCGGGAACTGTGCCTGGATATGCAGAAGCAGCGCCCCGAACTGCGCTTTGGCCTGCGTATTAACCCAGAGCATTCCGAAGGCCATACCGATCTCTACGATCCCTGCGCACCCTGCTCGCGCCTGGGCATAGTGCGTTCACTATTTGAGAACGAGTCTCTGGAGGGCATTAGCGGTCTGCACTTTCACACCCTGTGTGAACAGGACTTCAAACCTCTGGAGCGCACCATCACCGCCGTTGAGGAGAAGTTTGGCGACCTGATCCCACAAATGGAGTGGATCAATTTCGGCGGCGGCCACCACATTACCCGGCGCGATTACCAGGTGGATGAGCTGATTGCCGCTGTGCGCAACTTCTCCGAAAAATACGATGTGCAGGTCTACCTGGAACCCGGTGAGGCTATTTCCCTGTTCGCCGGCATCCTGGTGACAGAAGTGGTGGATACCGCCTGGAACGGCCAAAACCAGGCCATTCTCGACGCCTCCGCCACCTGCCATATGCCGGATGTTCTGGAGATGCCCTACCGTCCGGAAATCACCGGCGCCGCGCGCCCCGGAGAGCTGTCCCACACCTACCGCCTGGGCGGGCAGAGCTGCCTGGCCGGCGACAGCATCGGCGAGTACAGCTTCCACAACCCTCTCAGGGTGGGAGAACGCCTGGTGTTCGAGGAGATGGCCTACTACACCATGGTGAAAACCAATACCTTCAACGGTATTCCCCTGCCATCCATCGCCCTGTGGAATTCGGAGACCGACGACCTGAAGATGATCAAAAGCTTCGGTTACGAGGACTTCAAGGGACGCCTCTCCTGAGCGCACCCCCAATCAAGATAATGATCGGCAGGCAGTACCAAAGCCTGCCATCAGAGGATATGCAGATGCAGCCAGAAAACGACTACCCCATCTTCCTGGGCTCGGAAATCGAGCAACCCAAGCCCGAGAATGCCTTTTTCCACATTATCCCCATTCCCTACGAGGAGACCGTCTCCTACGGCGGTGGCACCGGCAAGGGCCCGGCCTCCATTTTAGAGGCCTCCTGGCAGCTAGAGACGTTCGACAACTTCTCCTCGCCCTGCGAGCTGGGTATCTACACCCGCCCGCCGGTTGAAATGGGTGGAGCCGCGGAACAGGTCATGGACAATATCGCCGCAGCCACCAAAGAGGTGCTGGCACTGGGTAAGATGCCCGTGGGCATCGGCGGCGAGCACTCGGTAACTTGGGGCATTATCAAAGGCCTGCTGGATGCCGGTGAAACCGACTTCGGTGTGGTGCAGATCGACGCCCATGCGGACCTGCGTGATCGCTATGAAGGTCACAAGCACAGCCACGCCAGCGTGATGCGCCTGGTAGTAGAGGCCGGCGTGCCCCTGTTCCAGCTGGGTATTCGCGCTTACTGTGAGGAAGAGATGCAGGCGCGCAAGGATTACAACGTTGGTTACCTGGACGCCCACCAGCTGGTGCCCAACAACGTGCAGGAATTCCAGCTGCCGGAAAACTTCCCCAAGAAGGTCTTCTTCACCCTGGATGTGGATGGCATGGACCCCTCGGTGTTCCCCTCTACCGGTACTCCGGTACCCGGCGGTCTGGGCTGGTACCAAACTCTCAACCTGTTTGAATCCGTGGCGCGCCAACGCCAAATTATCGGCTTCGACGTGTTGGAATTCGCGCCGATTGAAGGCTTCCACGCCTATGATTTCGCCGCGGCCCAGCTGATGTACAAACTGATGGGCATTATCCAGCGCAACCGCTGAGTGAGATTTCACTCTTCAGCACTTTGACAATTCTTAACCAATTAACCTGTCATTGCTGTCAGATTAAGGGTTAGTATGTCGATGTGAGTAATCACTTCGCTGGAGAGACCGTGAATAAGCTGAATCTAGTTCTTGGCGCCAGTGCCTTTATTGCACTGGCGGCTTTTGCCTTTAGTCCATCTGCGGACGCCCGTGGCTACGATCGCTGGGGGGAGCACCGCCATCATCATCGCCACGGTCACTACCATGGCGGCACCCGCATATCCATTGGCTTTGTCGCCCCGGTACTACCCACCAATCATGTGCGGGTTGCCGTCGGTGGGCGTCCCTATTACTACCACGGCGGACACTTCTACCGTCATGGTCCACGGGGTTATGTAGTGGTTAGTGCGCCACTGGGCGCTTCAGTGGTAACACTGCCAAGCAGAGCCGTGCCGGTACAAGTGGGTGGCGTGACCTACTACCAGTACGCCGATGCCTATTACCAGTGGGTGCCAGCTACCCGTACTTATGTGGTAGTCGCACCTCCCGCACCGGTGGCGGTCGTCCCAGCCCCGGCACCAGTGGTTACAGTTCCAGCACCTGTCGCTGCAACTCCTGCGCCGGCGACGGTCCCCGCGACACCCGACCCAGGCCCAGAAGGTTTCCAGCCCGGTCAGGTGGTGGAGACTCTGCCCAAAGGCTACGCGGCTGAAGTGATCAATGGCATTCAATACTACCGCTATGGCGGCAACTACTTTATGCCGACCCAGCGCGATGGCCAGGAAGTCTATGTGGTGGTCAAACTGTAAGCGCCGCCGCGCTTGCCAGCCCGTGAAAGCGGGCGAACTGACCCAAGGCCCGGTGAAAGCTCGCCTCCAGCGAGGCACCGGGCTTTTCCTGCCAATGCAGGGCCTCGATTCGCAGAACTCCCGATTCCCGATCCGCCTTCAGGTCCACCTGCCCCGCAAAACGATCACTGTATAAAATCGGCAGACAGAAGTAGCCATAGCGACGCTTGGCTGCAGGGACATAGCATTCCAGCTGGTAATCGAACCCAAACAGGCGGCGCAGACGCTTGCGCTGCAATATGAGCGGATCGAAAGGCGATAACAGCCGCACCTTGCGTCCTGGTCGCGCCGGACTCTGCTCCGGCTGCTCTGTGAGCATCAACTCTTTGCCATGAGAAGTCAGCTCACCAGTGGTGAGCATATTTTCGATGGCCCGTTGAATCAGGGGCTTGTCTTCTCGGCGCAGATAGGCGATTTCCTCAGCGCGGCCAATGCCCTGGCAACCGAGAAAAGTGCGCACCAGGTGTCGGCCATACGCCATTTCAGTAGCGGCGCTGGACGAGGTATTTGCCGGCAATACCCGCTCCGGGAGATCGAAGACTTTTTGAAAACCCTCGCGGTGGCTGACCATCAGCTCACCCTCGTGAAATAACTGCTCCAGCGCTTTCTTTTCCTCAGACCACTCCCACCAGCCGCTTTTGGTGCGCACAAAGTCACTGGCTTTCAAGGGCCCCTCGGCGCGTACCCGGTCCAATACATAGCGGCACAACTTGGCATTCTTCTCAAACCAATGGCGCTGCCCGGCGCGGATACGATCCATACGCACCCGAGCATAGGGATAGTGCTCCATCGACAGGTAAGCGGCGGCGTGGGACCAGTATTCGAAAATTTCGCGGCGCTGTTCCGCTTCTGCCAGGTGTGACTCGCGGTAGCGGGGCAAGCGGTTGTACAGCTGATGGTGGTGCGCGCGGGTAATGCGCTGGATGGCATCCAGTTGCAGAGCGCCGAGATGCGCTATGAGGGCGGGGAGCCCCTCATTCCAGGGACTGTGGATAAACTGGCGCTCCAGCACCAGTGCGCGGATCTGTTGCTCTGACAGCAAGGTATAACTCTCCTTGGGTTCGGCGAAACGCGCTTGCCGGCACAGGCTTTAGTTGCATAGAAGGGGCGACCTACTCGCCCTGATAGTATTCCGGTGCCAGGTTATCGAAGCGCGTATATTTACCGATAAATGCCGCGCGGCAAGTACCAATCTCACCATTACGCTGCTTGCCGATAATCAACTCGGCCAAGCCCTTATCCGGGCTGTCCTCGTTGTAGTATTCATCGCGGTAGATAAACAGAATCACATCCGCATCCTGCTCAATCGCCCCGGATTCCCGCAGATCCGAGTTCATCGGCCGCTTGTTGGGGCGCTGCTCCACACCGCGGTTAAGCTGCGACAGGGCGATTACCGGGCAGTCGTACTCTTTCGCCAGTGCTTTGAGAGAGCGCGAAATCTCGGAGATTTCCTGGGTGCGGCCCTCGGTAGAGCCCTTCACCTGCATCAGCTGCAGGTAGTCCACCATAATCATCGCCGGCAGGCTCTTGGCCTCGGCATCCTCGCGACTCAAACGAGGATTCTCCCGCATCAGCTTGTTGATGTGATCGCGCACCGTGCGCTTGGTACGCGCGCGCACTTCACTGGGGCTCAGCGCCGGGGTGTCATCGATATACAGGGCTTTGCCCTTCATTTTCTGCACGGCGCTGGAGAGCTTGGGCCAGTCCTCTTCCTGCAGTTTGCCATTGCGAATACGGCCCTGGTCGATGCGGCCGATAGAAGACAGCATCCGCATTACCAGACTGTCGGAAGGCATCTCCATACTGAAGACCAGGGTCGGGCGCTCCTGGCTGAGCATGGCGCTCTCAATAAAATTCAGTGCCAGCGCGGTTTTGCCCATGGAAGGACGCGCGGCGAGGATTACCAGCTCGCCCGGTTGCCAGCCGGAGGTGCGCTGGTCCAGTTCGGTGAGGCCGGTACTGATACCGGTGATATCGCCTTCGGTTTTGAACAGCTCATCGATGCGCTCGACGGTTTTCTTCAGCAGGGTATCCACGCCAACGAAACCGCCCTCTTTGGCGCGCCCCTCGGCAATCTCTGCCACACGGCGCTCGGCCATTTGCAACAGATCTGCAGAGGCCAGGCCACCGGGATTAAAACTGGTGCGGCTGATCTCGCCGGCGGCGGCGATCAGCTGACGCAGCATAGAGCGCTCGCGCACAATCTTGGCGTAGGCGACGATATTCGCTGCGGAGGGGGTATTCTCAGCCAGCTCTGCCAGATAGGCGGGGCCGCCAACCTCACCGAGGAGGTCGCGACTGGCGAGGCCTTCGGCGAGGGTAACGATATCCAGCGGCTGTTCGCCATCACTCAGCTCGCGCATGACCGCAAAGATCTTGCGGTGGCTGGCGGTAAAGAAGTCTTCTTCACTCAGCTGTTCGGCGACCGCATCGATGCGGCCCGGGTCCAGCATCAGGCCCCCCAGCACAGACTGCTCCGCCTCTACCGAATGCGGCAGCGGTGAGCTCTCCTCACTGTGGATATCTTCTTCGGGGGTAGCGTATTCGTCGATCATGGGGCTTTACTGGATACCAGAAACAAAACAGGCGCTGACCCGGTAGGGTGCAGCGCCCGATTGTAGCGCGGCTGGCGCCTGTGGCACCAACTGCTTGTCGGCAAAACCTTACTCGGCTTCGATAACGACTTTAACTACAGCAGTCACGTCGGAGTGCAGCTGTACATCTACTTCGTACTCGCCCACTTCGCGCAGAGCGCCTTCCGGCAGCTTCACTTCAGCCTTGGCAACTTCAACACCGCCAGCAGTGATTGCGTCGGCGATATCGCGAGTACCGATAGAACCGAACAGTTTGCCTTCATCACCAGCGTTGGCAGCGATGGTTACAACCAGGTCGGCCAGCTTGGTAGCGCGGCTCTCAGCTTCTGCCATTTTGGCAGCTGCTGCGGCTTCCAGTTCAGCGCGCTTGGCTTCAAACTCAGCAACGTTGGCTGCGGTAGCCGGAATTGCCTTACCAGTCGGCAACAGGAAGTTGCGGCCGAAACCGGCTTTAACTTCAACGCGATCACCCACGTTGCCCAGTTTGCCTACTTTATCGAGCAGAATAACTTCCATCTCGGTTTCCTCAATTTCTGTATTGTGCGAAGCGCGCCTACTTTGCGGAGCGCCCGCGAATATCTATCCAGCTATCTACCAGAGCCAAACCACACAGGAATCCAGCCAGGGGTAGGCCACCAATCACCAGCATCACGTACATCGCCACCAGGGGACCAATCCCCCAACCGCGACTGGCGACCAGCCAGTGAATCAGGGCGATGCCTGCAACCACCATGGGGAAGGCGATCACCGCGCCCCAAAAGGCGTAACCCGGTGTCACCAGGCTCACCACCCACAGCAGCATACTCAGTGCCGCCAGCCATACCGGCATACGCAACTGGTGAAACTCCTGGCGGAAACCGCCGGGGTTATACAGCAGCGCCTGCCAGTAGCGCCCCAGAACCAAAGCCAGTGTGGCACTCATTGCCGATATCAGGCTCAGATATCCAGTGATCTGCAATTCGCCTGAGAACACCTGCTTCAGCTCTTCCATCGGAACCGTATTGGGCTGCTCCGCCGCTCTTTCGAGCGCCTGCATAAAGCCCTGCAACAAACCACCGCCGAAGACGGAAGTGAGCAATATGCCCACCGCCGAGGCCGCCGTTACTGTGAACAGTGCAGCAACCCATGAGCGGCTACTGCGCAGTGCCATAGCGCCGCAGAATACTGCGGCGAAGTGGCCGGCGGAAATGCCAGTCACTAGTGGTGGCACATTGCCGCTCATGCCCATAACAACGATCGGCAACAGTGCCCAGGCCAAAACCATCAGGCCTTCACTGCTGCCGCGGCGCAAACTCACTAGAGCGAGGATTGCCGGGCTTATCAGCGGTATCCCCACCATGGTGAGGATCACCGCCCGCACGCGCCCGCGCATAATAAACTCAGCTACGGCGCGCATAGTTAGATAGCTTCTCTATTAATGAGTCTAAGCAAACTGCGGCTTAGGCTTCGTGGCTGTCCGTGTACGGCAGCAGGGCCAGGTAGCGCGCGCGCTTGACCGCGGAGGCCAGCTGACGCTGATACTTGGCTTTGGTACCGGTGATACGGCTTGGAACAATCTTGCCAGTCTCAGAGATGTAGGCTTTCAGGGTATCGAGATCTTTGTAGTCGATACGCTTAACACCTTCAGCGGTGAAACGGCAGAACTTGCGACGACGGAAAAAACGTGCCATCTGATAATCCCCTTACTCTTCGCTTTCAGCGTTATCGGAAGATACTTCCGCGTCGTCAGAAGAAGATTGCTCTTCTTCAGCGCGCTCGCGACGCTCGGTGCGCTCTGCACGGGCAGCCTTGCGCTCACGGCTCTCTTTTTCCGCTTTCATGATCGGGCTCTCGTCGGTGATCGCCTCGTCTTCACGGATTACCAGATTACGGATAACCGCATCGTTGTAACGGAAGTTGGTGGTCAGCTCTTCCAGAGCTTCTTCGGTGCACTCAACATTCATCAGAATGTAGTGGGCTTTGTGGATCTTGTTGATCGGGTAAGCCAGACGGCGACGGCCCCAGTCTTCCAGACGGTGTACTTCACCGCCAGTGTCCTTGATGGCAGCGGTGTAACGCTCCACCATGCCAGGTACCTGCTCGCTCTGGTCCGGGTGAACCAGGAATACAATTTCGTAATGACGCATTTTAGCTCCTTACGGGTTAATCAGCCTTCCGGACAGTCCGGTAAGGCAAGGAGTACAACGGGTGCGGATAAACCGAGCCCATTGCGGGCGGCGTATTCTAGGCAGTTGCGGGATTGGTTGCAAGTTAACCAATTTCTCTAGGGCAGTATCTTCTCCAACTCGGGAGCAAGTTGAGCAATTAACCCAACCGCCTCCTCAGAGACCACCCTTGCCACACTGGGCCTCAGCCCAGCGAAACCCTATCTTTGTGTAGATTCAGCCACTGAACTGCGCGTTCTGGTCATGGGTTTGTGGCGGCGAGCTGGCATATAGTGCCTCCCTCTGTAGGGAGAAGTACCATGCCCCAAGAAACCCACAACCTTACTTTTGGCGCCTTCCAGGTGCCCGTCAACACCGTTCGCAACGGCGAAGGCCCCCTTGCCCTGGTGATTCCCGCCATGGGCGTTCCCGCCAATCGCTATCAGCTCTTGTTGCAGGAGCTGCAGCGGCTCGGTTACAGCACCGCCATCACCGAACTACCGGGCACTGGCGATAGCCTGCCGAGGCCCAACCGCGGTGCCGACTACGGCTATGACGACCTGGTATTTGCCTTTATCCCGCAACTGTTGGCACTGCTGGAAGAATCCTTCCCCGGTGGGCCGGCCCTGATCCTCGGCCACAGTATCGGCGGACAAACCAGCACCCTGGCAGCACGCGCCGGTCTGACCGGCAACGCCAGGGTTGTCACCATCGCCTCCGGGCATGTAGACCACCGCAGCTGGAGCGGGCTACACCGGTACGCCATTTTGCTTTTTGCCTCAATTGTGAGTGTCACCTCGAGCCTGCTCGGCTACTTTCCCGGCGCGAAAATGGGCTTTGGTTGGCGCGAAGCGCGCAAGTTAATGAAAGACTGGGCCCGCTCTATTTTCAGCGGCCGCTTTGCCCCAGAAAAACGCTTCGGGGAACACAAGCCCAGCGGCCAACCCACCCTGCATATCGCCCTGACCGGAGACCCCTTTGCACCAGTAAAGGCTGCACGCAAGCTGGCAGCTATTGTGGATGGCGAAACCCGCGAGATGGCCGCCACCTATCCGAAAGGCAACCCCCACCTGAGCTGGATCAAAAATCCACGTCCAATTATCGCCGAGGTGGACAGTTGGCTGACCCAGCAGCCGACGGGCTCCCACTAAGGAAATGCACCCCTTGGCGCTGGTTGAGCACTGGCGCCAAGCTATCAACTATTCCCAAACACCCAACACCCGCTCTTTTTATTAATATTTCACTCTTTGCTCTTTCAGCACTCCCCTTCCCTGCCGCTGTTCCCTTTGTTTACTTCCGGATCTGGCCAGAACCAAGCCGAAAACCAATAAAAAATTCGAAGTGATTTCCATTCCACTGGATCCACCAATAAATCATCACTAGGGGAAATTCGATGGCTGTTACCCACTTCGAACAATTCAACGCTTTACATCAGGGTGATCGACCCTTAATTCTTCCCAATATCTGGGATGCGGCCAGTGCCCAACTCGCTCAAGCGGCCGGCGCCCCCGCAATTGCCACAAGTAGCGCCGCTATAGCCTGGTCATTGGGCTATGCCGATGGCGGTAACTTGCCAATATTGGAGCACCTAAGAGCCGTTGAGCGTATTTTGCGTGTTTCCCATGTACCGGTTTCTATCGATATCGAAGATGGCTACAGCACAGACCCTGCGCGAGTGGCCGAATTAGTTGAGACTTTGTGTGATTTAGGTGTAGTCGGTATCAATATCGAGGATGGCAGCGAAAGCCCACAATTATTGGAGGAAAAAATTCTGGCTATCCGCTCCACTTTAACGGCGAGAAAGACGCGGCCATTGTTTATCAATGCGAGAACCGACGTTTACCTAAACGGCGCGGAGAATAGCAAAGAAGCTCTGAAGGAAGTTATACAAAGACTAGCGCGTTACCAGAATGCCGGTGCCAGCGGAGGATTTATACCGGGTTTAACATCCCCAATGGATGCCCGGCAACTAACAAAAGAAATCAGTATGCCACTTAATTTAATGCTCTTACCCGGCATGGAAAAGCCTGCACAACTCTGGAAGGCAGGCATTCGCAGACTCAGCTGGGGACCGGCTTTATTTCAATCGAGTTATGCGCTTTTTGGCAACAGGGTAACCAATCTCTTGTCAGACCAAAACCCGAAAGACATTTTTGATCACGAGCTAACTTATCATTATCTAAATAACCTAGCCATCAATCTTGAATAAAAACAATAAGGACTGGCCACTGCAGAAATGAGTATAAACACAATATTCACTGCAAAATAATAGGCAGCACTGGGGGGGCCAGTTTTGGCTCCCCCCAGCAATTACAAGAAAGGCTCAGAAGCTATAACCAATACCTAAACTGTATTCACTTTTGTCGTAAGTGTAGATATCCCGGTTTTCCTCATTATCAATAAGCTGATATTTCCCATTAATGTGGAAATTGGGAGTAACGCGAAACTTCGCTCCCAACCAGGATCTCAGCCGATCAGACTCCCTATAGTAGGAATCCACGTTGCCTTCACTATCGGTAATACGGTTGTTTTCGTTATAGAGACTGCTGCGATACTCCACCCCCGTGGATAAATTCCATCGCGGAGAAGGTATCCAGACCAGGGTTCCCCCCAGGGTGTGACGGGCAGGGGAATAGCTGTAGTAATCTCCTTCAGCCTTCACCTGGCCTTCCCGATCGTTGTAATCGAAACGATAAAATAATTTCGCCTCGGTTGAAAAAAGTGAGCGCTGCCAACTCAAGTCAAAGAACTGGCGCCAGCCATCCAGATAAGCATATTCATCACCGCCGAAGTAGTAACCGGGGCTATAGGAAAAAGCGATTATAGAACGCCCCCAGTTTCCTGAAATTCTACCCAGAAGCCGTGCTTGCTGCGTAACCGGCTCACCTCCCAGTGTCACCGTCTCGACAGCAAGCCCCAACTCCGTGGACCAGCCAAACCAACGGCGATCACGGGAAAAAGCAGCCCGGGCGCTGGCCAGATCGAGATTCTCATAGTCTTTATATTTACGACCAAATCCATAACCGTGCACCCGCCATCCGTTTTCCGGAGTGCCTCTTAGGCGGTATTGCCCCCAGGCAAACAGCTCAGCAAAATTGTCTGCCCCGATCGAAGCCTCTTCCAATAATTCATTCTGTAGCGCATAAGCGTTGTCATCATTACCAACCGTTAAGCTGGCAGTGGCCAACCAGGGTCTCTCACGCTCACCGCGATGATCTTCTGCAAGTAAACGCAGGCGGCGGGCGGCCATCTCTCGCAATTTTTCCGTGGTCGCCCCCTCCCGCACAATACGGTAGTGTTTGATCGCAACCAATTCGCGATTGGTCCGCTCCGCCGCAACAGCTAAGTTATAGCGAGCGAGATCCCGCCAGCGAGCGTCATTCAAGAGACCGTGAAAATAAATCGTAGCCTCCGAATAACGCTCAAGCTTCATCAAGGTAACACCAATGTTGTACCTGAGCTTCGCGGAGTTGTTGCCAGACTCACGCTCAATTTCAAAGTACTTAAGGGCCTTACGGTATTTTCCCTGCTTGAAAGCCTCCGTAGCTTCACTGAAGGACCCTGCAGCCACTGATAACGAAGATACCAATGTCAGTAGCGTGAATAGCACGATTCCGACCCGCCCATTTTGCACTGTGAATTACCTCTAAACGTTCCCTGTCAAAAGTTTCACTACAACCGTTAATCAGGCATCCGGCCCATCGGGTAGATCATCCTGTACCTGTTCGAATAGTCCATCGAGATCCGTAGTGATCTGCTCGCGAATGTCTTCGGGCAAACTACTGAGGATGTCCTGCATCACTTGCTCAATCACCCCTTGAATGTCTGCACCATTCATTGCGCTTTTTACGGCCTCTTCAATATTTTCCCTGGCCGCCTCGGCTGTGCGCAGAGCCTCCTCCCTGGCAGCTTCCGCTGAGAGTCGCGCACTGGTAATAACTTCATGCTGGCGCGCGATGGCCTCCCGCATTCTCGCCTCAATTTCCTCACTGTGCTCGGCACCTTGCCCAGAAGCCGCCACGGCTTCCATCACCGCAGCGATGGTCTCCTCGGCAACCTCCTGCAGATCCGGCGGCAACTCTATGTTGTTCACCACATCTTGCGCATCCTGCCCCTCCTCAACCACGGTGAGAGTGACATCCAGATCTTCCGCTGCCTCCTGCGCCATTAAGGGGCCTGTATACATGACGGCTGCAGCGACACCTGCGGCTATTAATCCTTTCTTCCACATCGCTTGGTTACCTCTAGGTTGTGACAAAAGAAGCTATCGAATTCCATTGAGCAGCTGGATTTACAAGTGCGTTAAGCGCTGCCGCAAACGCTTGCTCACCCCGCCATACTCCACCTCAATCAATATCTCCCCGGCGCTTTTTTTGCCGAGAATTTTTACCGGCAGCGATAAGCGGTTACTCCCTGCGGCAATATCCGCTTGCCACTGCAATACCTGACTGCTCGCATAACCATCCATTCGCATATTTTCCGGTAGAGTGACTCTGATTAGTGCGCCCGGCATCTGGCGATTACTGTGCAATACAAGATGTACTGGCCGGCTAACAACTGGCCCAACCTCTAATTCCGCGTAAACCGGCGAAGTTTCCAGCGACGTATCTTTTGAGGTAGCTAGTATCAACACCAGCGTCACGACGACTAAGAAGCCTGCGGCCACTGCCAGCTGCCCGACCCGCTGGTATTCATTGACGAACAATTTCAGCGGTGAGTAGGAATTACTGATTCCCTGCTCGGCGACTACAGACTTCAATATGCGCTCTTCTAAATCCTCGCCAGGTTCCTCAATCGGCAGGGATCGGAGCTGACTGCGCAGCTTTTCATCACTGGAAAATTCTTCAGAGTCATATTTCAGCATTGCCTTCTCCTCTGATTATTAACACGGATGGCTCTCGCGATAGGTTCCCTCACTGAGCATTTTTTTTAATTTTTTATGTGCGCGGTGTAGGCGCGATTTCACTGTGCCCACACTGATGTCCAAAATATCCGCCACCTCCAGTAGGGAATAGCCCTCGACATCGTGGAGTAATACCGTATCGCGCCAACCGGCATCGAGTTTCGACAGAGCCTGCAATAAGGCGCGCTGCATTCCCACCTGGGAACTGATTCCCTCTTCAGAGGTGCTGCAAATTACCGTCTCCCAATCGACATCTTCATCGACTGGGGAACTCCGGCGCCTGCGATAGAGATCTACATAGCGGTGATAAAGCACCTTGATTAACCAGGGACCCAAGCGCTGAATGTTTTCCAGCGCCACAGAACGCGCCAGCAGACTGGCCAATACATCCTGCACCAGGTCCTCGGCCTCCTCACGGCTCCCTGTCCAGCGAAAAGCCATGCGGTAAAGTTGACGAATATGAGGGTGAACTAACTCTGCGAAATGCGCACTGCCCGATCGCCGTCGCAATAAGTTTTTTGGCCAGGCGTACAAACCGCTACTCCCGGATATTTAAGGAAAATCCTCCGCAAGCTTGTTACCCGCGGTGTGAAAAGGAAAACTGCACACTGAAATCACAGTGTGATAGTTGAAAAAATCTAGCAGTGATTAGCGGAAAGAGAGAGAAGAAAGGGACTTGCGTGTGAAGCGCTACGCCGAAACACTGCCTACCCCACTATTTAAATAGCGTCGGGATAGGCAGTGAGAAAATAAAACAATCAGGCGCTGCGCTGACGCACCGCTTCAAACAGACAGACGCCGGTGGCAACAGAGACATTCAGGCTGCTGACTTCACCGGCCATGGGAATTTTAATTAAATGATCGCAATGCTCCCGGGTTAATCGACGTAGGCCACTGCCCTCGGCCCCCATGACCAGCGCTAAGGGGCCTGTCAATTGAGATTGATAGACATCTTGGGTAGCCTCCCCCGCCGCGCCGAATATCCATACGCCGGCCTGCTGCAACTGCTGCAGGGTTCGCGCGAGATTGGTTACAGTAATGAAGGGTAAGACTTCGGCCGCACCACAGGCCACCTTGCGGGCAGTGGGGGTCAGGCCCGCAGACTTATCCTTTGGCGCAATTACCCCGTGCACACCGGCTGCTTCTGCTGAGCGCAAACAAGCCCCCAGATTGTGCGGGTCCGTCACGCCATCCAGCACCAACAAAAAAGGCGCCTCACCTTTTTGATCGAGTTGCTCAAGCATCCCCAACAGGAATTTCTCGTCCAGGACCTTGGTTTTCTCTGCACAAAATGCGATGACACCCTGATGGTTGGCTCCCTCTTCCACCTTGTCATCCAAGGTTCGGCGGTCGACAAAACGCAGGGCAATAGCATTTTTTTCCGCCTGCTGAATAATTTTTTGCAAGCGCTGGTCTTTGCGCCCACGCAATAACAGTAATTCCTGCACATTTTGTGGGGAACCCTTTAATAGCGCCTGCACCGCGTGCAGGCCGTATACCAATTCTTGGCTCAACTTATGCCTCGATCACTTTTTCTTTTTACTGGTAGAAGAAACTTTCTTCTTCTTTTTAATTTTGCCACTGCGTGTTTTGGTCTTTTCCGCTTTCTGCGCGGCCTTGCGCGCAGCTACCGCAGGGCGTTTACCGCCTTTACGCGGTGGGGTGCGCTTGCTACCACGGCGCTTTTTTGGCTCATCGCTTTTTTGTTTGTCGGCTTCCCCGCTCGATCTTTTCTCGGCAGTTCGGGATTTATCCTCTGCAGATTCCTCTACAGGTACTGCCTCTTTGGAGCCGACCTTGCGTTTGCGGATTGGTGCTACCTCCGCTGCCGTTTCTGCACGCTTTCCCCATGGGCTGACAGTCGACTTTCGGCTACTTTCCTTTTTCTCTTTTTTCTCTTTACCCAGTCGCTCCCGCTCCAATTGATGCTCCACCGCCATTTCCATGGCACGAGCACTGACCTTGGTCGTCTCTTTCTTAGCACGGGGAGCTTTCTGACGCGGTACTAATTCCTCAAGAATAAAATCGACTTTGCGTTCTTCAAGGTCCACCCGCGCCACCTGAACGGTAACCGAGTCACCGAGGTGGTAACGCTTGCCGCTGCGTTCGCCGATCAAACGCTGATGCGCCTGCTCAAAGCGGTAGTAGTCTTTAGGTAACGCAGTCACATGAATCAACCCCTCAACGAAGAGGTCGTTGAGTTCAACAAATAGACCGAACCCTGTCACCGCACTGATCACGCCGGAGTAAACCTCACCCACATGGTCCTGCAGGTATTCACACTTGAGCCAGCTGACAACGTCGCGGGTGGCATCGTCGGCACGGCGCTCAGTCATGGAACACTGCTCGCCGAGCTGCAACATCGCCGGCATATCGTAGGGCAGTATCTGCTCGCGTTCGATGGGCCTGGCGCCAGGCACGGTATAAATCTTCTGCGCCACTGCAGGCTCATTGGCACTGCCATTGCGAATCAACCAGCGCAAGGCGCGGTGCAATAACAAGTCGGGATAGCGGCGAATCGGTGAGGTGAAATGCGCATAGGCGCGATAATCCAAGCCAAAATGGCCGCGATTTTCCGGCTGATATACCGCCTGATTCATGGAGCGCAGCAACATCACCTGAATGATATGGGCATCGGCACGCCCTTCTACCTGCTCCAATAACGCCTGGAAATCCGCTGGCTGCGGCTCCGAGCCACCGGGCAGGCGCAACCCCAATTCACCAAGATACTCGCGCAGGTTGCTGAGTTTTTCCTCTTTGGGCGCATCGTGCACGCGGTAGAGTGCCGGCAACTCCGACAGCTCCATCAGGCTGGCCGCGCAGACATTGGCCGCCAGCATGCACTCTTCAATCAGCTTGTGCGCATCGTTGCGGGTGACCGGCACGATGCGTTCAATCTTGCGATCGCTGTCAAATAGAATGCGGGTTTCTGTCGTTTCGAAATCGATCGCCCCGCGCCGATCGCGGGCACTGCGTAGCGCCAAATACAGGTCGTGCAGATTATCCAAGTGTGGAACCAGAGCCGCGTACTGCTTGCGCAGGCCGCTGTCGCGATTGTCGCGCTCCTCTAAAACCTGCCCCACCTGGGTATAAGTCAGACGTGCATGACTGCGCATCAAACCTTCAAAGAAACGGTAATCGGCAATTTCACCGCGACGATCGATGTGCATCTCGCACACCATACACAGCCGGTCCACTTCTGGATTTAATGAACAGAGCCCATTGGACAGTTTTTCCGGCAGCATGGGCACGACAAAATCGGGAAAGTAAACCGAGTTGCCGCGACTGTGGGCCTCCTCATCGAGAACCGAACCGGGGCGCACATAGTGGGACACATCGGCAATAGCCACCAACAGCTTCCAGCTATTGTTGGGCAGCAGCTCACAATAGACCGCATCATCAAAGTCGCGGGCATCCTCACCATCGATGGTGACCAGGGGAAGCTGGCGTAAATCTACCCGCGCTTTTTTATCCTCTTCCAGTACTTCATCGGCAATGGCATCCACCTCCGCCTGTAAGGCTGAAGGCCAAGCATGAGGGATATCGTAATTGCGAATCGCGACATCGATTTCCATACCCGGTGCCAGGTGGTCGCCGAGCACCTCCAGGACCTCCCCCTGGGGTACACGGTCACGCCCCGGCTGGGTAACAATTTTTACCACCACATATTGGCCGTGTTCGGCACCGGCGGCATCTTCCGCCGCTACCATCACATCGAGATTCACACGGGGGTTATCTGGCCGTACAAAACAGATGCCATTTTCTCTGTACAAGCGCCCAGCCAACTGCTCGGTATTGTGCTTAATTACCCGTACCACAGCACCTTCGCGCTTGCCGCGAAAGCCTCCGGGGGTCTCTCGTACCAGCACCTCATCACCATCAAATACCTTGCGCATTTGTCGATGGGATAAAAACAGATCACTGCCGCCATCCGTAGGTACAACGAAACCAAAACCGTCGCGGTGACCAATCACTCGACCGCGAACCAGGCTCATCTTATCCAGCACGCCAAAATCACCAGCGCGATTACTGGCGATCTGGCCATCGCGGGACATGGCGATAAGGCGCCGGCGCACCCCTTCACGCCGATCCTCATCTTCTAGTTCCAGCAGGTCGGCGACAAACTCCCAGGGCACAGGCTCCGCCTGCTGTTCCAGCAGTTGCAGCAGGTATTCTCGGCTGGGAATAGGTTTTTCATATTTTTCCGCCTCGCGCTGGGCATGGGGATCAGCGTTGAGGGGCTCTGAAGTATTTTTGTGTGTCAAAACAGCATCCGTTGTTGAGATAACCGCCTATTGAGGCGGCTTCCGGAGGTTATCCGGTCATAGACTGGCGGCGGGGGTAGAGAGTTTTTGTTCAATGTTTCGCCGCTGTTGAACGCATTATAAGCGATTTCAACACATTTCCAGACCTCCGGCGAGAATGTTGAAAAAAACGCAAAGAAACCGTTGACACCCCCCGTGCAGATCTCTATAGTTCGCGTCCTCAACGGAGCACACGTTGATTTGCCCAGGTGGCGGAATTGGTAGACGCGCTAGCTTCAGGTGCTAGTGACCTAACGGTCGTGGAGGTTCAAGTCCTCTCCTGGGCACCAATTCCAAAAAGGCTGACTCGAAAGAGTCGGCCTTTTTTCGTTGTGGCTCTACAAAAATCCCACACAAAAAATTCCTCACGATTTTTCCGACGCAAACATCTATAAAAAACCGGCCCAGGTGGGCCGGTTCAGCAGTTTGGATCATTTTGAGGTTATCAGCCTCCTGCGTTATTGGAAGCCAAGGTCTCCTGCTCACGAAAGTCGGCAGTAACATCCTGACTTTCCTCTAGCCTCGCATCGAATTCCGGATCTTCCTCCTCATCAGTTCCGGAAAGAGCTGCCGCGGGCTGTAATTCACCAGACCTGAGGCGCATTTCCGGGGAGTTCAATGCATCCACCCCACTGCTGTAGGGCTTCACGGCGCTGAAAATAGCCGGGTCAACCTGGGTGAAATCCTCGACCCCATTTTGGATCGCAGAGCGCAGCCCCTGAGAAGCCTGGGCACCTGCAATGGACTGCAGCTCATCACCTTTACTGGTGAAGTTGGGCACCTGTCCAATAAATTCCGGCTCGTAGTAAGAGACAGATACGATTTCCACATTGGTAAGCGCATCCATACGCAGCGGTACCAGCTCGCTACCGATAATAGTCCAAAGCTCAGTATCGGTACCCAGAGTGATATTGTTCGCTGTGATATGAGTATCACCGTAGGTCTCTGCGGTGAGAGTGCCAAAGCCCGCGCTGGCCAGCTGGACATTACCGCGACCTGCATTAATTTCATCAATCAGCAAGTCATCCTTAGCTAGAACGGTAATATCTACATCCGGCCCTGAAGTGGAGATAGCAATGACATCGACATCAGATTCGATATTCACATCACCGCTAACCACCAAATCTGCACGCTTGGCCTTGAGGCTACCGCCAATAGTACCTGTAGCACTGCTGAGCACGTTAATATCGCCGTTGCCATCGTAACCGAGACGCATGCCACTGCCCGCAAATCGCAAACCTACGCCGCTTTTGTTGAAGCTGCCGGAATTAACACCGCCATTTTCAAAATCAAAAGCAAAGTCTGTTTCCAAAGTGAGATTACTGGAAGTGTTATCAAGGAACTCAAAGTCAGAGAAGCTAAAGTTGCCTACTTTGTTACCAGAGGATTTCACCTGCCAGGTATCACCAGCAAGGTTGTACTGGAAGGAATCACTTCCGCTGCCACCAGAGAGTGCTACTGTGTCAGAGCTATTCTCATTCACTTCCACGTAGTCATCCCCCTCGCCCAAGGAAATACTATCGATGGTGGTTGCAGAGAGTATGACCGTGTCATTACCAGCACCGGTATCTATTGAAGCAAGCTCACCGCCATTTAAATTAAAAGTATCCTGGCCACTACCCGCATTTATCGCTTCAATACCGCTAAACAGAAGCTTTTTGTTATCACCGCTTACGGTACTCTGTACATCGTTGATATCCCAAACCGCATCGATACTGGCCCCCTGGATAGTATCGTTTCCACTACCCGCACTCAGGCTCTCCAGATCCGCAAAAGTGACTCCGGCAACTGTCATGCTGTTGAGGCTATCGAAGACATAGTTACTGCCGATGTCCTGGCCAATATATGTACCTACACCCTGGACCATCTCAAGGTTATCAAACAGAACTGTAAGGCCATTTACCCTGGCCTGGGCTCCCCCGTTTTCTAGGGAGCTGCCACTACTGGAAGATGTCCAGCTAGCGCCACTACCGGCTGCATTAACTGTGTCCTCACCCTCACCAGTATCCACGCTTTCAAGCCCGCTAAAGAGAATACCCGCAGCGGTAATATCACCATTGGAAGCCAGAACAAATGTATCCTTGGCAGAGGTACCTACTAAGTGATCAGTCCCTCCCGCACTGCTGACTTTAGTGATGCCTGTAAATGCTATTCCCGCAGTGGCTATTCCAGACTCAGTTAGCGCTATGGCATCATCCCCATCAGTACCGTATAACTGAGCATTATTAGTCGCTACGCTATCAATACCGCTAAATTGAACACCATTCACCTCAAGGGCATTCCCAGTACCAGCTAACTGCCAACTTCCCGCATCGCTCTGAATCGTATCGCTATCATCGTTACCACTTCCCGCAGAAACGCTGGCAACAGACGAGAACTCAATGCCCCGCGCTTTGAGCGACTTCCCAGTTTTGGCCAGCTCGAAAGTGTCTGCCTGATTATTTGTTGATGCGTCCAGTGTCACATTATCTGCATCAACCTGCTCAACGCCCTCAAAGCTCACACCAGCAACAGCAAGAGCACCGCTGCCTAATCCCAATACCCAGGTTTCTCCAGCTATATCACTTGTAGCCACAATAGTGTCTGAGCCGTCGCCTGCGTCCACAGAATCAAGTTCCATAAATGTCATGTTGTCGACTTGCACTATGGCATCCGCTCCGGACTTACTTAAGGTGAAAGTGTCCGTAAATTCTCCACCTGTCAGCC
>NZ_JBSWWI010000002.1:0-303661 GCF_056160005.1 Microbulbifer sp. ABH2_005
CTCATAGGCCTTTTGCTCCAGCTCGCGCATCTTCTGCTCGAGCTCGGCGCTCTGCTCAGAGAGCATTTTCGCATCAATATAGGCGCCGTTGCGCTCCATGCGTGCGAGCACCGGCAGCAGCGGCATCTCAATTTCATCTAGAACCTTCTGCAAGCTTGGCTCCCGTTGCAGACGCGCGCTCAACTCATTGTGCAGACGCAGTGTGATATCCGCATCTTCGGCGGCATAGGGGCCGGCTTTATCCAGCTCAATCTGGTTAAAGGTGAGCTGCTTGGCGCCTTTACCGGCGATATCCTCGAAATGTACCGTGTGTTCGCCCAGATATTTAAGTGCCAGACTGTCCATATCGTGGCGACTGCCGGTGCTGTCCAGTACGTAGGATTCCAGCATGGTGTCCCGCGCGATACCGCGCAGCGCAATGCCGTAGTTGGCCAGGATATGGCTGTCGTACTTGAGGTTTTGCCCAACCTTCTTCTGCTTGTCGTCTTCCAGCAGAGGTTTCAGCTTGGCGAGAACCTCATCGAAGGGCAGCTGCTCGGGTGCGCCCATATAATCGTGAGCCAAGGGCACATAGGCGGCGCGGTAGGGCTCTACCGCGAAAGACACCCCCACCAGTTTTGCCTGCATATAGTTGAGGCTGGTGGTCTCGGTATCGAAAGCAAAGATCTCTGATGCCTTGAGTTGTTCAAGCCAAGTGTCGAATTCTGCCATCTCGGTGACGATGACGTAGTCCCGCTCAACGGCCTCGGCCATCGCCTCTTCCGACTCTTCACTGGTCAGTTCTTCCAACCAGCCGCGGAATTCATTCTGGGTGAACAGTTCTATCAATGCCTCGGTATTGGGCTCCGCGTTATGCAGGTCCTGCGGGTGATAGGTCATCTCCACATCGGTCTTGATGGTGGCCAGTTTATAGGAGAGTTCCGCTGCCTCGCGGTGTTCGGCCATCTTCTTTCCAAGGGTCTTGGCACCGCGGAATCCCAGCGGCGCAATGGCATCCAGGTCTGCGTAGATATTCTCGAGACTGCCCAGATTTTGCAGCAGCGCCAGAGCGGTCTTTTCACCTACCCCCGGGACACCGGGAATATTGTCGGATTTATCCCCCATCAAGGCGAGGAAGTCGATAATCAACTCCGGCCCCACGCCGAATTTTATCACCACCCCCTCGCTGTCCATCTCAGTATTGGACATGGTATTGACCAGGGTGACGCCAGGGCGCACCAGCTGCGCCATATCTTTATCGCCAGTGGAGATAATCACTTCCTGCCCCTGACGCTGGGCTTCCAGGGCCAGGGTGCCGATCACATCGTCCGCTTCGACCCCATCCACCACCAGACGCGGCAGCCCCATGGCATCGATAATGTCGTGGATCGGCTGAATTTGTTCGCGCAGGTCATCGGGCATCGGCGGGCGATGGGACTTGTACTCGGCAAACATTTCATCGCGGAAGGTTTTGCCCTTGGCATCAAACACCACTACCACCGGGCTGTGCGGATGCTCCTTCAAATGGCGGCGCAGCATGCTGATGACACCGCGCACCGCGCCGGTAGGTTTGCCCTGGCTGGTAGTCAGCGGTGGCAGAGCGTGAAAAGCGCGATACAGGTAGGAGGAGCCATCCACCAAAATCAGCGGGGCGGCGGGGGAGCTTTGTTTAGTCATAAATCTCGGGATTCTGTTGTTGGTCCTGTCGGGCGCTCGCAGCGCTGGATTGGCCGATAGGATACCCCCCTTTACACAGTTTTTCCGCTCGCTGCCGTGAGACAAACTATTTACCGCCGCCACAGATCCTTGCGGCAAAGCCAACTCACCTCGACGCTGAGTCGACAACAATCGACGCAGTAACCTCACCAAATGCTCAGGCTTGTCTAGTCTTGCCGGTAGCGACTTTTACTAATCGCCAACTCCCCGGAAACAAATGCCATTCGCCACACACAGGTGGCACAGGGTCTTTTGTTTCCGCAAAAAGTTACCCACGAGTGTTAAGGAAGGATTCTTATTATGAGAGGAGTGATGTACGCCGCCCTGCTATTTGCCGCCCCCGTTTTGGCATCGCCGGTAGCCGCGGTCTCCGCCTGTCAGACGGAAAAGACTCAGGAAACTGCCTCCACTACAGCGGGACATGCGCAGGCGCCAGGTCACGAGCTGATGTTGGAGGAGGCTACCAGGGAGCAGAGCGAAGTCTTGTTTCAACGCCAGATGCGCCACCTGGAAAAAATGCGGCGCAAGGCCGAGCGTGATTCGGTGCGAGCGGAAAAACTTCAGCAGTTAAAGAATAAATCCGGTACTGCCGGTTAATTGCTTTACCTATGATTCTGGCCCGATCTCCCTGCCATCGGGCCATCTTTCAATTCCTTTTCAAGTTCGGGTTCAGGTCGAATCACACTCCCGGGGAATTATGAATTCACTGCTCACTTTGATCGGCTTGATCAGCGCCTTGATCAGATATCTCGCTGAGACAACCGCGCGCCTGTGCCAATAAGGACTCAATCAAATCGCGATAGCGGGCATCGGGCCCCAGTTGATCGCCTAGAGGGTCCAACGCGGCATATTTCAGCCCCAGGTGTTCCGCCAGCTGTCGGTCGCGAGTATTTTCAGGGACTTCTCCAAACAGGCAACCCCGTCCCACCCCACTGAGGTCCAACATGGCGCGAGCGCCATGACCTCCACCGCTACTGTTCCCTAAAGCGCGGGTTTCCACCCCTGCGGAACCAAAGAAATGCCCGTAGGCGTCATGGGTCACCACTATGGGGACATCGCGGTATGCCCACAGGGCCCGATCCAAGACTTTCTGCAGACTGGCCATTGATTGAGAAAAATCACGTGCGCGGCTGCGGTACAGCTCGGCCTGCTGCGGCTGTAACTGCGCCAGGCGCTCGGCAATCAGAGCGCCCGCCAATGCCGCGTTGCGCGGGCGCAACCATAAATGGGGATCAGCTGCGTTGGCCCCCTGATATTCATAGTCAGTTGCGCCCAATAACTGCAGCTGCCTCTCTTCGGATAAAGAATTCACCTGCCCGGCCAGCAGCCCCTCCATCTGCGGCCCCAACCAAATCATTAGTAGGGACCGCTCCAGACGTGCCCGATCAGAAACACTGGGGGCGTAATGATGGGGATCAGCCCCCTGGATAAGCACATGCACCGGCAGATTATCACCGGCAATTTCCCGAGCAATCAGCGCCAGCGGACGCACGCTCACCACTAGCTCCGTACGCTCGACGGGCTGCGGTTTGCCACAGGCCAACAGGCTAAGGCAGAGCAACAACAGGGCAAAAAAGGAGAAAACACGCGAAGAGGGGGACATGGGAGGCATTTGGCGACGCAAAACTGCGATATAATCACAACCGGCTTCACGCCGCCAGTCCGACTGGCTGCAGGCTCTCTCGTCGAGCCCTCGCAAGGAAGCTACATACATACGGATTTTCACGCCCGCCCTGGAGATTTTGCCCTGAGCCCTTCCCCGCCGCTAATTACTGCCGACTGCGTCGCGCTGCAACTCGCCGGCCGGCAACTACTTCGGGACATCTCCGTAGAGTTGACCCAGGGGGAGATCGTTACACTGATCGGCCCCAATGGCGCCGGTAAGACCACCCTACTCCGACTGTTATTGGGCTTGACCAAACCTACGAGTGGCACTATCTGGCGCCAACCGGGCTTGCGAATAGGCTATATGCCGCAGCGTCTGCATATCGACAACTCCATGCCGATGTCTGTGCAGCGCTTCCTGCAACTGGGGCAACCGGGAGTAAAGGCTGCCCAAGCCCAGGCCGCACTGGATAGAGTGGGTGCCGGGCAGTTGTTGCAGGCCAGCCTGGCAAATCTCTCCGGCGGAGAGATGCAAAGAGTTCTGCTCGCCCGAGCCGCCTCCCGCAAACCGCAATTACTCGTGCTGGATGAGCCCACTCAGGGCGTCGATGTGGGCGGGCAAAGCGAGCTGTACCAGTTGATTGCCACCCTGCGCGATGAGTTGGGCTGCGGGGTGTTGCTGGTGTCTCACGATTTACATCTGGTAATGGCTGCCACCGATAAGGTGCTGTGCCTCAACCAGCATATCTGCTGTCACGGCCACCCGGAACAGGTGAGCAGAGATCCCGCCTACCTGGCGCTATTTGGCGATAAAGTGGCACCCTATACCCACCAGCACAACCACCAGCACAAACTGAGTGGCGACATCGCCGGCGAGTGCAACCACAATCACTCGGATACAGAGCCGAGTGGCAAAAATAGAGAGCAACAATAAGTGGTCGAGTTCGGCGAATTACTGCACAGCCAATTTCTCTGGTATGCCCTGGGCGCCGGTCTGCTGGTCGCTCTGGTTAGCGGTCCACTAGGCTGTTTTGCCGTATGGCGGCGCATGGCCTACTTCGGTGACACACTGGCACACTCAGCCCTGCTCGGCGTCACTCTAGGCTTTGTACTGCATATCATGCCCACCCTCGCCGTTGGTGCAACCTGCTGTTTGCTGGCGATTCTGCTAGTGTACCTGCAGCGCAGGCAGAAATTAGCCGTGGATACCTTATTGGGGATTCTCTCCCACTCGATGCTGGCACTCGGTATCGTGACGGTCAGCCTGTTCGAAATTAAGGTGGACCTACTCTCCCTGTTGCTCGGCGACTTGCTCGCCGTCGGCAGCCAAGACCTGGTGCTGATGTCTATTACCGCAGTGGGCATCCTCGCCCTGCTCTATTGGCTTTGGGAAAAACTATTGGCCTTCACCCTGCACGAGGAGCTGGCCTCGGTAGAGGGTGTACCGGTAGAGAGAATTCGTATGGCGCTCATGCTGATGTTAGCCCTGCTAATTGCCATCGCCATGAAAGTGGTTGGTGTGTTGCTGATCACCGCCCTGCTGATAATTCCCGCTGCCGCTGCGCGCAGGCTCTCGCACACCCCGGAACAAATGGCGCTATTGGCATCCCTGATCGGCTGCCTCGCCGTAGTATTCGGCTTGCTCGCCTCTATTTTATGGGACACCCCTGCGGGCCCATCTATTGTCCTCGCAGCCGCGGTGTTTTTTCTCTGTAGCCAGCTGCGTCCGGTAAAAATCAGCTAGCACAAATTTAACCAGTATTCCTATCCTGCCCGAAGATTGCCCGAACCCATTTATTAGCATGCATGTCGCCTTTTTCATCTCAAAAAAGTGATTTAGTTCGCTTATTTTCCTACTAAGCCTGCACCCTATTCACAGCCAATTGTTTCAATTTTCCGCCGTTGCTAGTGTTGCTCGACGACCACCCTATTTGGGCCAGTCACGGTCTATGACAATAAAAAAGTTGAGCAAGAAACATGGAAAAATTCACTCTCCGTCGCAATGTGTTGGCCTCTGCCATTTTGGCTACAGTCGCTACCACAACCCCACAAACTCTCTTCGCCGCAGAGGAAAGCGCTATTGAAGAGGTCAGCGTCGTCGGCTCACGAATCAGCCGCAACGCAGAATTTGAAAACGCCACTCCGGTTCAGGTGATGGATCGAGAGAGCATCGAGAAATCTGGTTATACCAATCTGCAGCAGCTGTTTGAGAAAAATCCCGCTTCCGGTAACGGTACCTTCTCGACCCGAGGCAATAACCAGGACTCCACCGCCAACGGCGCAGCTGCGGTGAGTTTGCGCGGCATGGGGGCCGACGCAACCCTGGTATTAGTCAATGGCAGGCGAGTGGCTATCAGCGCTTTCGCTGAAGGCATTACCACCAACTTTGTAGATATCAACAGCATCCCGCTGGCCGCTATTGAGCGTGTGGAAGTCTTGAAGGATGGTGCCTCGGCTATTTATGGTTCAGACGCCGTTGCCGGGGTGGTTAATCTGGTGCTTCGCAAGGACTTTGAAGGTGCCGAAGTATCGATGGATTACGGCAGTGCAGATGGTTATGACGAACAGTCTTTCTCAGCTGTTTGGGGCATCAATGGGGAAAACTCTAATTTCACCGTTATTTTTGATCACCACAAAAACAGCCGTCTTGCCAGTACAGAGCGCAGTGGTCTAGACACGGCCAATCAGTCTGGACGTGGCGGTATGGATTTCCGCTCTTCCCGCGGCTACCCAGGTAGCTTTATTCTGGGGAACGGAACCATTCTGCCTGACCCCAATTGCCCTGAGGACCGTGATACGGGCGAGGTGTGTGTTTACGATTATGGCCCCTGGACCTTAATCACCCCAGAGGCCGAACGCACAGGTCTGCTTATGTTGGGCCATACGGACCTCAACGAGAATATCGAATTTTTCAGTGAGATCGCTGTTCAGCACAATACTTCTGTAGCCCAAGGAGCCCCAACGCCCTTGGATGGCGATGCAGGCCTTTATGTCCTGGCCGATCACCCCAACAACCCATTCGGTGAAGATGTGGACATCTTCCGCTATCGCACAGTAGATGCTGGGGCCCGCCAGTGGGACATCGAAACAGACAACTTGCGCGGTGTTTTTGGTTTACGTGGCAGCATTGCGGAATGGGACTGGGAAGCCTCCATCCAGCGTTCACGCAGCGAATCAGAACAAACCGGTAATAAATCACAAGGGTGGGTCCGCACTGATCTACTGCAGTATGAAATCAATGCCGGGCGATACAATCCATTTGGTGGAGTCCAGAATCCCGATTCGGTAATTGACGCGATTACCACCAGCCTTGTACGCCAGGGAAAATCCGATCTGACCGCCTATGACTTTTCCATCAATGGCGATCTCTTTGAAACCACCAATGGCACCATTGCTATGGCGGCAGGCCTCGAATACCGTAAAGAAAAAGCCTCCGATATCCCCGATGACCAATTCCAGCGTGGCTTGATCTTTGGAACCGAATCCGTTTCCGCAAAAGCCAGCAGAGATATCACCTCAGCTTATGTCGAGTTTGCTATTCCCCTGCCAGCTAATTTTGAATTGAGCTTGGCCGGACGCTATGACGACTACAGCGATTTCGGCAGCACCACCAACCCCATGGCTAAGTTGCTCTGGAGCGCTAATGATATGCTATCTCTGCGCGCATCCTGGGGAACGGGATTCCGGGCACCATCCTTAGCACAGATCGGCCTCGGCGACTCACAAGAGTCCCTTTTCTTCAAGGATACTTATGGTTGTGAAGTTAATGACACTTACTGTAATCAAACTGATTACACGATTATTTACTCCGGCAATCCTGAACTTGATGCAGAAGAATCCGAGTCATTTAATATCGGCGCAGTGCTAGAGCCTATAGAGGGACTCCAACTCTCACTGGATTATTGGAATATCACCCAGGAAGGTAAGATCGACGAAGTGCCCTTTGGTTATCTCTACAGCCAGTATTGTAATGACCAAAGCAGTGTTATTTGTCGCCGGGATACGCCAGTAAGTGGTCAGTCTCTTGGAGCTTTGCAATCCATTCGCAGTGGCTTTACCAATATTGGCGAGCAGGAAGTTTCCGGCGTCGACCTGAGTGTTGTGTACAGTGGCTTTGAGCTTGCAAATGGTGAGCTAGGATTACGCCTAGATTATTCTTACCTGTCAGAGTTTGAGCGTGTAGAACTAAATTCAGAAGGTAGCGCCTTTTTAACTAGAGACTTAGCCGGAGAGTACGAGTATCCAAAGCACCGCTGGAACGCTACCGTCGACTGGACTTTTGATCGTTTCGGTTTCAGTGCAGGCCTTAGCTATATTGGTCAGTTTGAAGATGCACCTGATGCAGACTTTGATGGCACTCTTGACTATGACATCAATAGTACCCGTGCTGTAGACTCTTTCTTAACCATGAACTTGCAAGCTCGCTATACAGGCTTTCAAAACATGATTCTAAGTCTGGGAGCCGATAATGTCTTCGATGAGGAGCCCCCATTCGCTATTGGTGATGGAGATAGTGACCTCTATGGTTATGTCGAATCCCAACATGACCCACGCGGACGCTTTATTTATGGAAAAATGACTTATACCTTCTAAGTCAGGAGTTCACAAAAAAGGGAAGCCAGCGGCTTCCCTTTTTAGATTAAACGATCTAAAAATTACCTTACAGATTTATTTCTTTTGGACCGATTTCTAACTGGTTCATAGCCCGCTTTATGGAACTCATAAACCGTCAATACTACCCCCACAACCAGACAGATAAACACACCAATCCCTATCATCAAAATCAAAGAATCAGACATAATAATCATCTTCTTGCTAGCAAGGCAGAAACTTTAAAATAGATACCAATTGATAGAATACTGGGAACCCACAGAGCGGTAAAAACACCTTGCTCCTTGTATCCGTTAAACCACAAGTACCCAGATAAGCAAAAAGAGATCAAAGCGGCCAATAAAATAAAGAAGTCGGAAGCCTTTAACATTGAATTAACCATCGATTTTAGTCGAAATTAAAAAATTCAAATCATCTATCACTAAGCTTATTTATGCTGTTAAAGAAATAAGTAACCCCAACATTCAACAATATTGAATATTAGAAATGCCGTTGTTCAGAAACCCTGTCAATGGAATATCACCCACTCTTGCGTTAAAAGCCAAGAAAACTTATCTAGGATGCCAATCTATAGTTTCAATACGACTAGATAAAGGACTGCTGACAGCATAGCTTAGGAGAATAAAATACAAGTGGGAATTAGCGCCCATGAAAAGCCGAATAAGTTTCGTTCTCTTGCCATACCCTAAGTAAGTTTCCACCAAGGATCTTTTTAATGTCTTCTTCACTATAACCTCGCTCCAGAAGACCGAAAACTAGATTTGGATATTCTGAAACATCTTTCAGCCCAATAGGAAGGCTATCACCAACACCATCAAAATCTGAGCCAATTCCTATATGGTCAACACCGACTAGGTTGCGAATATGATCAAAGTGATCAAGAACGTCGTCTAAGTCAGCATAGACAAACTTATCTTTATATAAAGACTTCGTGTATTCTTCGATTATTGGGCTTTCTTTGCTCAGATTACTTTCCCTCATGTAGCTTTCAACCAAAGCAGCTATTGAGGCCTGGGAAGAGCGCGATTTAGCACTGATAAAGGTAGATCCAAAATTCACCATAATCAGTCCACCCTGCTCTGCAAGAGCAATAATCATTGCATCGCTCATATTACGCTCAAAACCCGGGGTGAAATTCCTGGCCGAAGAATGCGAGGCTATTACTGGGGCTGAAGAAATTTCTATAACCTGCCAAAAGGCCTCATCGGAAACATGAGAAACATCAATCATAATACCTAGAGTATTCATTTCACCGACCAATTTCTTGCCAAATTCACTCAGTCCTTTCCAGGGACGTGAATCATCATAAGGGGAGTCAGAAATATGATTGCTCTTTGAATGGGTCAGGGTTATATAGCGAACTCCCCGGTTATAGAAATACTCCAAATTTTCTAACCTCCCTTCAATAGCAGCGCCATTTTCCATCCCTAGAGGAAGAGAGATTTTACCTTGCTCAACTTGTTTTCTTAATTCATCTATGGATTTAGGGATAGCGAACTTATTGGGATAAGTGGCAACCAAGTCCTCGACGCTACTTATCAACTGGTCGGCATAATCCTTTGCGGTGCCATTAGTTTCTTTCTCAGCGGGGATATATATCGACATGAAAGGCGCATTTAAGCCTCCTCTCTTAGCTCTGGGAAAATCAAAATCTCCACCTTCAGTACTTATGCCAACATCTGAGTTTTCTTGCGAAATTCTATAGGGTACATCGATATGACCATCAACTAAAATATTCTCCTGAGTCAGCTTTTCTGCAAGAGCGCGGCGGTCATCGTGAATTGATTTATCACAAGCCACTAAAAGTAAAATTATAAATAATATATTCTTTTTCATCGAGTATCTCCTAACGGTTAAACCTTTATCCCAGGATACCTTATGGAAGATTATCGTAATAATCTATAAAAGTATGATGATTTTCTAAAATTAAAAAATTATATTTCTTAGGCTAACTTGCTTTCGGATAATAAGTTTTTCTCAGATTTAACCAGGGAGGGGGTAAGGTAGAATCATCATATGAAGAACATTAACTCCCCAATGGGTCAATACACAAAGCCAAAAATTTCTGCGTAAATACCAGAGAATCGAGTAACAGAATGAAGCTAAGCTAAGCTAAGCTAAGCAATATAATCGCTGCCGGTTCTGCCGACCAACCAATATGGAGTAAAACAAATATCCCAGTAACAATTGGCACAGAAACCCATCGCCAGCTAGCAAGGGTCTCCTCTAATCCCCTTTGTAATATCCAACGAAAAAAACCTTCTTCACTGATGCTTACTATTAAGAGATTTATAAGTGCAGCAATTACTATCGTCAATGATAATTTTATAGATGGTCCATATAATGCTAAACCAACAGTAACCGGTATAATGATAGCTAAACATAGATAAGCTAAATCTATACGCCTTAAGGTTTGTTTCTGACCCAACATGAAAGCAAGTAAAGCAATAGCAATTACTGCTTTACCGGTACTAAAACTTGCGTATATCAGATTTCCTGAACTATCGGAATATGGGTCTAGAATTTGAATCCGCTCACTACCAGGAATGATATTAAATCCCGATACCAGCATCAGAATTATGCAAGTAATAAATAAAACGGCGCGCTTCCAGCCATAACTCATTTCAAGTGCGGTTAAAGAAATCCAGATAATAGGAGCTAGCAATCCGGCCCAGCCAAAAGGAATAATGCATAAAGATAGAAGAAGAGGTGCGCCCCAAAGAGTTCTAGAACTATCTGGAAAATTTAACCTATTAACTTTTTTTGACAGCACTTTACTTCCTTACTTCAAGATAAACATCTGTTTTTTTTTGATTGAAAAATAAAACAACCAAATAATTAACCTTCAAAAGTAGCTCGAATAGAGCGATAAGTCAGCTTCATCTTTGCAGGGTCAAGAGGAGCTCTGAAGAAAGCATGGTAATGTCCAAGTGGATTTATCAATACCACTTGAGATCCATGGTCAACAGTATATTCACCATTATCTAAATTCACCTTATTGAAGGGAACATTTAATTGACTTGCAAAGCGTTTTATTTCTATAAAATCTCCCGTAATTCCGCGAAAATCTTTATTAAAATAGCGAACATAATCATGGAGTATCTTTGGTTTATCTCTAGCTGGATCAACTGTTACTAGAATAACATTTGTATCAGTGCGAATATCTTCATCCAGCATTTGATAAAAACTATTTAGACTAGAAAGTGTTGTAGGACAAACATCAGGACAATGACTAAAGCCAAAGAATACTAATGTCCACTGACCTTTCAAGCTGCTTGTTTCGAATCGGTCACCACTATCTTTTATCAGCTTAAAATTATCTAAAATTCTAGCCCTCTGTAATCTTACAGCGCCGTTTAATCTTAGTTCTGAATCACTAATTATTCTTGGCTGACTTAGCTTATGAACAAAACCGACCAATACTGCCACAATAAACATCAATAAAACAGCAATCGTTATACGAACACCGCGTTTTTGTTGTTGATCCAATACTGGTTCCACTTCTTTATAATTTTTATTTCTCATTGTCTTACACCGCTACAAAGTAGTGATCTAGCAACATAATACAAAAAAGAGCCATCAAATAAATAATGGAATACTTAAATGTTTCCATTCCCGCATTTGGGTCTCGGCCACGAAGCATTACCAAGCTCCAATATATAAAACCTAAACCAAGGACAACGGCTCCAAGAAGATATAGCCAACCTAGCATAGCTGTGGCAAAAGGGAGCAAACTTACCGCAAATAAAATAAATGTGTAAAGTAGGATGTGTAGGTTTGTGTATGCTACGCCATGAGTAACTGGGAGCATGGGCACTTTTGCCCTGGCATAGTCTTCCTTTCTATGCACAGCTAATGCCCAGAAATGTGGGGGCGTCCAGGCAAATATAATCAATACCAACAACAAAGCATGTGGGTGAATTTCATTGGTAACCGCTGTCCACCCCAGCAGAGGGGGTGCGGCACCTGCAAGACCGCCGATTACAATATTCTGAGGTGTAGCATGTTTTAAGAACATGGTATAAATAACGGCATAACCAATTAACGATATTAGTGTTAACCAAGCAGTTAATATATTCACAAATATCATTAGTACTGCCATGCCAAGAATGCCTAATGATAAAGAAAATATAATTGCTTTACGGGGTTCAACTCTTCCTTTTGCAACTGGGCGATTACTCGTACGCGACATTTTTGTGTCTATGTAACGATCCACCAAGTGATTAACCGCTGCCGCACTACCGGCACAAAGGGCGATACCTAAGTTTCCCCAAATTAAAATATTAAAAGGAACCATTCCTGGGACAGCTAACAACATACCAATCAGTGATGTAAGAATCATTAGCATCACAACTCTTGGCTTTGTGAGCTCATAATAGTCACGCCAGCTATTTGAATTTAATTTGGCAGTTTGTATGGCCATAATATTATTATTCCCTAATTCTTCCACAATAAGAAGTTTGACTATTACATATTGCCAGTCAGCTTCGGTTTGTTTAGTTCATAATTTGCTTTATATGAGTTCTCACTGATCTCTGAGGGTTTTGAAGAGTAAATACGATAACAAAAAGTTAAAATTCCTAATAAAAGAAGTGCAGCTCCAGCATTGTGAGCAACCGCAATTGGTAGTGGAAGAAACATTACAACGTTTGCAATACCCAAGCTTACCTGTAACGCTATTAAAGCAATCAATACTATCGCCCAAGAACGTGAGCCTGCTCTCCAGGTAAGATATGCCAGAGTAAGAACCATTAAAGTTACAAGCAGTGCACCAATACGATGGCTTAAGTGAATAGCGGTACGTGCATCACTCTCCAAAGCTCCACCCAAATAATTAGGGCCAATTTGCTGAAAGATATTAAATCCTGCTCGAAAATCAGCTTGAGGCAGCCATTGCCCATGACAGGTAGGGAAATCTGGACAAGCAAGCGCAGCATAGTTAGAACTCGTCCAGCCACCCAGAGCAATCTGTACTGTTATTACTAGTGTAGTCAATATTGCAAGAGGCAATAATTTATGAAGAGTATGATATTTCTTATTTAGAGAAGAATTCTCTCCATGTCTCATTCTCTCAACAAGGAGCCACAGCATGGAAAGAGTTGCCATCCCCCCCAAAAGATGGGCTGTAACTACCTGGGGCCATAACTTCAAGGTTACAGTCCACATACCAAAAGCTGCCTGTAAAATAATTAGGCCCATCAGGTAATGTGTATGTTTAAAGGTTCGCTGTTTTGGTCTACGCCATGATAAATAAAGAAGTGATGCTACTAATAGCAATAATGTACCAGCAAAATATCTATGTACCATTTCTGGCCAAGTTTTACTGTTATCTACTGGTGTATCGGGAAAGGCAGCGTTAGCAGCCTGGATCTCATGGGTTTCATCTGGCCAAGTAAGGTGGCCATAACAACCAGGCCAGTCAGGACACCCCAATCCTGCATCAGCTAATCTAGTAAACGCACCCAAAATGACCACTACTAGGGCAAGCGCACAACTTCCCAAGGCCAACTTATAACGCCAGCTATAGTATGTATCCATTACTTGATTACTATCTCGATACATTGATGACTCCATGTCACTCTCCATTATTTCTCATAGGAGTACTTCAATAAGCGTTTGATATCTTTCAGTAGCTGATTTCCGCGATGTTGATTGTCATAAACCATCATGGCAAAGCCATCCTGATCTATAAGTATTGCTCTGGTTTCATCGATATTTTGATGGGCCGTTAACTCTTGTAGAGTATTCATGCTACTTTCATTCAAGCGCAAAACTTTAAGTCGAGGATGATCTATTTGTAGTTTTTTTTGTTTCTCATGGGTCATAGACTCATCAGTGATCAAAAGTCTCTCTACCCTATTGGCTTTTTCACCTAAACGGATATGTACTTGCCGGCTGGTATATAAGAGTTTTTCACACGCTTCGTTACAATCTGAACCATCTAGAATCAGATATCGCCACTTTTTAGAATCATTCCCGAGCAAAGCAACCTGACTACCAAACGAAGATAGTTTTAATTCCTTAATATTAATCGGCGGTTGTAGTAACGTACCTTGATTAACTGTTCCTGATGGCACTCCCAATCCTGTATAAAAAACTATATAGGCTGCAACCATTGGCAGCAATACAGAGGCAATAATGGATATTCCCTGTATCTTTTTTGAGGAAAAAAAACTTTTTTTCTCCCTAGAATCCCCTAGGCCTGATGAAATTTCTCTATTTTCCATTACCATACCCCTAAGTATTATTATTTTGTCTATTTCTAAATAATCTTGTAAAATTGGTTGCAGTAAGTAACCAAAGAATAAATAACGCTACTGCCATAGCAAACCATTGCACTGCATAGGCCATGTGTCGATCGGAATTACTATTAATTAAATTCCAATCAGTTACTAACGATGATTCTGAATCTGCGCTGAGCCGTATAGTCCAGGCTTTGTAACTTAAATCCAAACTATCAGTAAATCCCCTATTTACAGTCTGTATTCTTTGATGAAATAGCTTTTCATTTGAAGACAGATTTTCTGAATATTCAACTGGATATATAAATCCTAGAATTGTTGTTACACCATCGGGATAGCTTACTTCTGGAGTGATAGCCCTACTTTCTGGGAGAGGTATCCAACCTCGATTTACCAACCAGCGTTGATTACCGGAGATAAATATTTGCAGAACTTCGTAGCCTGCCTGCCCTCGGCGGGTGCGATTATCCAATAAGAAATAATTGCTGGAATATTTTCCAGTTAATTTAACGGGCAGGAAACGCTTTAATTCAATTCCGTTTTTTGGATTTACTGGCTGAGCTGACATTCTCGCATCTATTTCTAAGCTTATCATTTGCTTAGTTTCCGCACGATTAAGCTGCCAAACACCCAGTAACACAAAAACTGGTATTAGCCCTATTGAAAACAAGGTTATAGGCCAGTTACGAATCAGTGATACACTGGTATTTTCTACAGAAACTGATGGTATCTCTACTGTCATGCGCTACTACGTAAAATAATGGAAAATAATTATATGTGGCTCAAAATTGTTATAGTGATCCTATTTCTCGCGGTACTGGTAAGCCTTTCCAGTGCTTTATTTTTTCTATTGCGAGATATGGGCGCTCCTCAGTCAAAACGTACCCTCTATGCGCTAGGTATTAGGATTTCACTTGCAGCACTTCTTTTACTAGCAATTTGGTACGGTTTTGAAAGTGGTATTTTGGTCAACAGCGCTCCGTGGACGGATAAATATTAGTTACACACGCCCCAAAGTGACTGTATCTTGGGGCGTTTTTGATCTGATTACAGATTAGGCGCCTAGGACATATACAAAAATAAATAACCCAACCCAGACAACATCTACGAAGTGCCAGTACCAACTTGCAGCCTCGAAACCAAAATGATCGTTTGGCTTAAAATGATGTGCGATCACAGAACGTAGCAACATAATGAGTAGCATTATCGTTCCAAGAGTTACATGCGCCCCATGAAAACCGGTCAACATAAAAAATGTTGTACCATAAATACCTGACTCTAAGGTGAGACCAAGGTGTTGATAGGCTTCATAGTATTCTTGCGCCTGGAGATATAGGAATATGAAACCTAGAAGAACGGTCCCTCCCAGCCAAAGATTGAATTTTCCACGTTCACCTTTTTTCAGGAAAACATGGGCAAAATGCACGGTAACGCTGGAAGATAATAGAATTATCGTATTCCACAGGGGCAAGTGCCATGGATCAATAACATCTTTGGGGCCAATAAATTTGGCCGTATCCCCATGTGCTGCTGCATCTGGTGTTACATAGAGAGGCCAAGTATTCTCGAATCCCTCCCATAGCATATTTGATATTCCCCTTTCACCTTCGCCTGCCAACCAAGGCACGGAGAAATTCCTTATGTAATAGAGGGCTCCAAAAAATGCGGCAAAAAACATAACTTCTGAGAAAATAAACCACCCCATTCCCCAGACATATGAACGCTTCAACTGTTCACTATTTAGTCCTGCCATATTTTCCCTAATCACCGCAGCAAACCAAAACCATAAAACGGCTGCCAAGGCCAGAGCACCGGTAAAGAAAATATAGGAACTTCCGCCATTAATCCAATTTGCCGCCCCAAAGGCAATTAAAAACAAACCGATGGTGGCAAATATCGGCAGCTTAGATTGCTCTGGAACATAATAACTGCTTTCACTAGCCATAATTTTTTATCCCTCTCGCGCAGATACGGCTTTATTCTTATCGGTATTTTTAGAAATTCTTTCCGTAACATCGAACAGCGTGTAGGAAAGGGTTATGGTATTTACACTGCTTGGTATCTCTGGATCAACAATAAATCGCAATGGCAACTCTGCCTCTTCTCCCGCTTTTAAGATTTGTTGATTGAAGCAAAAACACTCTGTTTTATGAAAATATTCAGCAGCCTTGAAGGGGACCAAACTTGGAATTGCCTGGCCAACCATATCTCTTGCTGTAGGATTAAATGCAAGAAATACGGTATCCATGACCTCACCAGGATGGACTTCCACTGACATTACACTGGGAGAGAACCTCCAGGGCATATTGTCGTTATTACTCGCAACAAACTGAACGGTTATCGATCTGCTGGTATCTATAGCAGCAGGGACAGCTTCATAACGTCCACCAGTTTTACCGTTGAGTCCGGTAATTTCACAAAAAGCATCGTAGAGTGGTGGCATTACAAATATAGCGAATACCAACATGCTGGCGGCGAGCGCCAGCAATTTTGCAGAAACTTTTGTGTTTTCGCTTAATTTCATCAGTATTTCAACCAGAAATTAACGAACAACCGGAGGCGTACTAAAGGTGTGGTATGGAGCCGGTGATGGCACTGTCCACTCCAACCCCTGTGGATTATCCCATACCTGCTCAGTTGCCTTCCTGCCCCCCATCACCGTACGCACCACATTGAAGAGGAATACCACTTGGGCGGCGCCGAACAAAAACGCCCCCATGCTTGCCATCTGATTGAAGTCGGCAAACTGTAAAGCGTAATCAGGAATTCTTCTCGGCATACCAGCCAGTCCAACAAAATGCATGGGGAAGAAAGTTAAATTCAGACCGATAAAAGCCAGCCAGAAGTGCACTTTCCCCATGGTTTCGTTGTACATATTCCCGGTCCATTTGGGTAACCAGTAATAAACCGCCGCAGTAATGGAGAAAATTGCCCCAGGAACCAACACATAATGGAAATGCGCAACCACAAAGTAGGTATCATGATATTGGAAATCCGCCGGAGCAATGGCCAACATCAAACCTGAAAAGCCGCCAATAGCGAAGAGAATGATAAAAGCTATTGCGAACAGCATGGGAGTTTCAAATGTCATTGAGCCACGAAACATTGTGGAAACCCAATTGAAAATTTTTACTCCGGTAGGTACAGAAATCAGCATGGTGGCATACATAAAGAACAGCTCACCGGCAATCGGCATTCCCACGGTAAACATATGGTGGGCCCACACGATCAAGCTTAGGAACGCAATAGCGGCCGTTGCATAGACCATAGAGCTATAACCAAATAATGGCTTACGTGCAAAGGTCGGAATAATTGCCGAAATAATACCAAATGCCGGCAAAATCATGATGTAAACCTCAGGATGCCCAAAGAACCAGAAAACATGCTGGAACAGTACTGGATCACCTCCGCCCGCAGCACTAAAAAAGCTGGTACCAAAATGAATATCCATCAACATCATGGTTACCACGCCGGCTAGTACTGGCATCACCGCAATCAGAAGGTAGGCTGTTATCAACCAGGTCCAGACAAAGAGTGGCATCTTCATTAATGTCATGCCTGGAGCGCGCATGTTCAGAATGGTGGCGATGATATTAATCGCTCCCATAATTGAGGATGCTCCCAGGATGTGAATGGAAAATATAAAAAAAGTAACACTCGGAGGGGCATATTCAGTCGACAATGGGGCGTAAAATGTCCAACCAAAGTTTGGAGCTCCACCTTCCATAAAGAGGGTCGATGCCAACATCGCAAAGCCAAAAGGTAATATCCAAAAACTCCAGTTATTCATTCTTGGTAGTGCCATATCTGGTGCACCGATCATCATCGGTATCATCCAGTTGGCCAGCCCCACGAATGCTGGCATTACTGCACCAAAGACCATGATTAACCCATGCATGGTCGTCATTTGATTAAAGAATTCTGGCTGTACTATCTGTAATCCTGGTTCAAAGAGTTCGGCACGAATAATGAGTGCCATGCATCCGCCCAGGAAGAACATTGCAAAACTGAACCACAGGTATAGGGTACCGATATCCTTGTGATTTGTTGTATACAGCCAGCGTTTTAGGCCAGATTGAGGTCCGTGTGCCATGTTAAAATCCCCTAGCAGTTACTGCTTATTCTTGAAGTTAAGGATATCAACGGGCTGAACCGTATCGCCCATTTCATTACCGAAGGCATTGCGTTGATAAGTGATCACCGCAGCAATATCCACCTCAGATAACTGATCACCAAATGCCTGCATGGCGGGATTTACCTGAGATCCATCAATGACTATGTCGAGATGGCTATTCAGTGGGCCTGTCGCAATTTTTGAGCCAGCTATTGGCGGAAACACACCAGGGACACCCTTCCCATTTGGTTGGTGGCAAGCCGCACACATGCTGTTATAAACTTTTTCACCCTGAGCAAAAAGTTCATCGAAAGTAAAAGTCTTTCCTGTGAGCTCACGCATTTTTATAGCTGTGGCCACACGTCCATCGAGCCATGCGTTGTATTCTTCTTGAGGAACTGCCTTTACCACAATCGGCATAAAGCCGTGGTCCTTACCACAGAGTTCAGCACACTGCCCCCGATAGATTCCCGGCTCCTCAATGCGAGTCCAGGATTCATTAATAAAACCTGGGATGGCATCTTTTTTTACTGCGAGATCAGGCACCCACCATGCATGAATAACATCATTTGCGGTAATTAAAAAACGGATTTTTTTCTTGATAGGCACAACCAAGGGCTCATCCACTTCCAATAGGTAGTTAGGATTTTTGGGTTGTTCGTTATTTATTTGTGAACGTGGGGTCGAGAGGTTTGAAAAAAAAGTAACGTCAGATCCGATATAGTCATATTTCCACTTCCACTGATACCCAGTAATCATGATATCCAGATCTGCTTTATCAGTATCGTAAATATCATAAAGGGTCTTACTTGCAGGAATAGCCATGAGGATCAAGATAACGGTGGGAATTATTGTCCACACTAATTCCACAGCTGTGCTTTCATGAAACTGGGCAGCTTTGTAACCCTTGCTTTTACGATGGCGCCACATACTGTAAAACATGACACCAAATACAAGGACACCAATAGCCACACAGATCCAAAAAATCAGCATGTGCAATTCATAGGTGGTTTGGGCAACTTCCGTCACCCCTTTGGGCATATTGACCCCCCAGCGCTCAACAGCCTGCTCTTCCGCCAGTACGGACTGGACGGATAGCGAGGCGGCTAGCAAGGCGAACAGCCGATCAAAGCCTCTCAACATCGCCTACAGATCTCCGTGGTTGCGGGTTTCCATGGGAACCCCGAATTTTATTTTGGCCGCCGGCCTTCACGGATAACTGAAATTGCCCTGTGTGTTTACTGTTTCAGGGTGAATTCCACTCAAAATTTGTGGACATACTGTAGTATCACAAGACTACATACACTGGGCGAGGAGGTATCCCCGCAATACTGCCGTCAGTGCAACTCGTTATTTTTAGTAAAAAAATTTTTACTTCAGATGTCGACGCCCGGAAGGTACAACCAACAACCTGTGTTTCTTTATTTGTCGCAACTACTGCAGGTACAACAGGAACATACTGACGATAAAAAGTCAATCATGCTATATAGCGATAAATTATGCTCAGCTAGGCTTAGTTCATAGGAAATTTCAAATATATTTAACCAATATTGAATGATGTTCCTCCTAGCCTGGTGTTACGTCAGGTTTTTTGTAGCGATACGATTAAATTATGTAAAGGAGATTAATAGTGCAGTGTCTCAATGAGGTTTTTCACCCCTGAAAATTTTCTTATCCCTAATTGGATCCAATCGAACCCAGCTAGCGCATCACCCCCTTCATCAATCAGGTAATTGAACAATAAGGTATAATCGACAGCTTAGTGACAAATGAAGTTTGCGCCAAAAGATGCATAACCTATTAGCTTATCGGATTTAACAATCGGGTTCGTCACTCGATGTTCGGCTTTTTACTTTACCTGACAACAGAAAAAGCAATACACCTCAACCCCACCTGAAGTCTCTTCGCGATTAAACCTATTAAGTAACTCTATGAATTACCTACATGTCGAGCAAAAAAACCTGGGAAGAGTCTGGAATCTTGCTTGGCCTATGATCCTCAGCAATATTTCAGTGCCATTGTTGGGGGCTGTTGATACCGCCATTCTCGGTCATCTCTCTTCAGCCGAATATCTCTCTGGAGTCGCCATTGGCGCAAGTGTAATGTCGATGCTCCTCTGGGCCTTTGGTTTTCTACGTATGGGCACTACGGGAATTGTGGCCCGCAGTCAGGATGGTGGTGTTGAATGGTTATTACGTGCTTTGACATTGGCATTAGCCCTAGGAGTCCTGCTCCAACTAATGGCCTATCCCTTTATAGGTCACATTGTCAACTGGATGAATGCCAGTAGCGATGCCAGCCCTCATGCAACAGCTTATTTACTAATTCGCCTAATCAGTGCCCCAGTAGCTTTGGTGAATTTTGCCTTACTTGGCTTTTTTATTGGCCGGCAGGATAGTCGAGCTCCCTTATATATTTTGCTTGTAGCCAACCTGTTAAATATTGGTTTGGATTTTCTCTTTATTCTATGTTTTGGACTTGGTGCGAAAGGCGCAGCGATAGCCACGGTCTGTGCAGATTTCTTTGCACTCGTGATGGGTTTATTCTTACTAACTCGCGTGAATAACACGATTTGGCAGGACATTGTCACTCACATACGCGCCCCACAATTTCAGCCATGGGTGGATTGGAAGCCATGGCTAGAGTTGCTTCATATCAATACCGATTTATTTATTCGCACTTGCTTACTGCTATTGACCCTAACGTTCTTTACTGCCCAGGGGGCCGCACAAGGGGACTCTGTGTTGGCCGCAAATGCCATATTATTGCAACTACTGATGATGACCTCTTATGCATTGGATGGGTTTGCCCATGCTACCGAAGCATTAGTGGGTGAATCTATAGGGAAAAAATCTAATAAACTATTTCAAGAAACAGTTTATGCAGCCGGAATCTGGGCATTGGGGAGCGCAGCTCTTCTTACCTTATTGTTGATAACAGGCAAGCCTATCATTATCAAACTGTTTACTGATCTTCCTAAGGTTATCTTAGAGATCAATAAAGTCTACTGGTGGTTATGTGCCCTGCCACTATTGGCTGTATGGAGTTACCAACTCGATGGTGTATTTATTGGGGCAGGAAAAAGCCGACAAATGCGTGATACTATGTTTATTGCCACGATACTCATATTTTTCCCCAGTTGGTGGCTGACCCAAGGCTGGGGCAACCATGGCATATGGTTCAGCCTATTCTTGTGGATTACTGCACGATCCTTGGGACTTATTTTTTATTATCGCTACTACACTATAAACGGTTTCTGGATAACCAAATGATTTATCGCTCACTGTGCAAGAAACTTAGGGAGAACCAAAACTTGTACCCGTACCTGTAAGCCTATAAAAGATAGTATCCAGAGATTTTATTGCTGTACTGAGACTTATTAAAAGATATCCAGCTTGGCCTACTATAGGGAAACACTTTTCATAAACAAACAAAAAACCTAGATAAAACCACTATTATTTTAATTTAGGGCTAGTTATTTCTAAGAGATTTTTAACGTGTTCTCAACAAATCAAAATGATAAATTCCGAAAGATAAAAATAATAATCTCAGGATGGTTGATACTGAGCGGGCATAACAATGTAATAATACCCGCTCACCATTTTTCAGAGCCCCGGACTTGATATCTGCTTCCTAACTAAAATCTGTGTATAGTTGGCAAAAAAAGCATTTTCTCCCTGCAAAATCACTCGATTCAACCCTTCAACCTTACCCCTCAATTCAGGATTATAAAAATAGAGACTTCCACTACGAACCGTGTAGGCCTTAGGATTTTCAGCCATTAACTTATAAAAGGAGGAGAGCCTTTCCAGGTAAACATTCACAGAATTTAGGGAAAAATTACTCTGCTGATAATAGTCCAGAACTTCTGTGTTTATTTGCTTTTGAATGAACGCTTTTTCCTCAGCAGAGAAACCATAAGTTTGCACCTGAGTATTAATATCGCTACGTAAATCTTTCAAGTATCTATCTGCAGCCTGTGCAGACTCTCTTAAAGCGCCAATAGTTTTCTTACGTTTTCTAAGTGATTTACGGTTTTTAAAAGTTGAGGCATCTGACATCTCAAATGAAGCGAGATCAGTAAGAGGCCTGAATATTGTGATATGTTGTAAATTGCTATTTCTTGTCAACTTATCACAAATATCAACAGCATATTTCCACTCTTTGAAGGGTTTTCCATCTAAGATTTTCTGTGGCAATGCCTCAACAGCCTCATTCAGTGCACGCTGTTGTTGTAAATAAAATTCTGGATTTTTCCTCCAGTCATTTGCCTGTAGTTGAAAGAGACTGAGAATTCCCTGGTTAACACAGCTAGCCAGAAGGTGCGAGGTCATCTCCAGCTGTTGTTTTTGAGTTTTTCGATAGTTATTCAAGCCGCACAAGCCAACAACAATTGTGATGGCTAGCACGGCTATAACTGCAAGTACCTTTTTCACTATTTATTTTTTTTTATTGGTTGAATAAATTTCACCGGCTCTTCACTGGCCTCTTTTCTTTGCCCGGTACTCACTCGGGTTAAAAGTTCAGAGGGCGAGGATTGCAGGCGAATTTCATCTTTAAATCCGCAAGAAACACACTCGCGGTAATTTTTTCCATCTTCCTGATAATTGATTATTCGATCCATCTCACTGCAGCGCGGACAAACCGCGCCAGCAATAAAACGTTTTTTGGGCTTTTTCTGCTGCCCGTCAGAATTTTCCTGATCGACCATTATTACTGCTCAATATGCATGACTTATTGGCCTTTTTAGGCCGGGCTAATATTTAACTCTAGCTGTTCAATACCAGAATGACGCAACAACGCATCAATATCGGGTTCTCTACCGCGAAATTCTACAAACAGCTCAAGAGCATCTCGGCTGCCGCCCTGTTCAAGAATGGAGTGCATAAAGCTTTCCCCGGTGACACTATCGAATATTCCCTTTTCTTCAAATAGGGAAAAGGCGTCAGCCGAGAGTACTTCTGCCCATTTGTAGCTGTAATATCCCGCCGCATAGCCACCAGCAAAAATATGGCTGAAACCATGTTGGAAACGATTTTCCTCTGCTACAGGAACTACCGCTACTTCAGAGCGCACCTCCTTCATCAGCTGCTGGATTTTCTTCGCATCCATTGCTTCTTCACTGCTGTGTAAGCGGAAATCAAATATCGCAAATTCCAGCTGCCGTACAGTGAACATAGCTGACTGGAAATTCTTGGCCGCGAGCATTTTTTCCAATAATTCTGCCGGCAACGCTTCTCCAGTTTGGAAGTGTGCGGAGATCATGGCGATCGCCTGCGGCTCCCAGCACCAATTTTCCAGAAATTGACTGGGCATTTCCACCGCATCCCAGGCCACACCATTGATGCCAGAAACCGCCGCTACATCAATTTGGGTCAACATATGATGCAGGCCATGGCCAAACTCATGAAACAATGTGGTGACTTCATAATGCGTCAGCAGTGAAGGCATGTCCCCCGCTGCGGGGCTAAAATTACACACCAGATAAGCGACGGGCAGCTGCAAGCCATCTTCGCTTTGACGACGAGTGGTAACGGTATCCATCCAGGCTCCACCACGCTTTTTCTCCCGTGCAAAGGCATCCAGATAGAAACCCGCAATGCGCTCACCATCCCTGTACAACCAGAAGAACTGAACATCTTTATGCCAGGTTTCCACGGTAGTATCTTCCTGCACGGTAACTCCAAAGAGTTTTTCCACTACCGCAAATAGACCTTCGACAACCTTGGCGTAAGGGAAGTATGGACGCAGTTCTTCCTGGCTAATCGCGTAACGCTGCTGCTTGAGTTTTTCCGCAACCCAGGCGATATCCCAGGGCTGAAGTTCTTCGAGTTGATATTCCTCGCTGGCAAATTTGCGCAACTCTGCCATTTCGCGTTCGGCGGCGGGTTTAGCTCTCTTCGCCAGGTCATTGAGGAATTCCAATACGCGTTCGCAACTTGGGGCCATTTTACTGGCCAGCGATAACTCAGCGTAATTGGTCATTCCCAGCAGCCGGGCCTGCTCTGCGCGCAGAGCCAGAATGGACTCCATCACTTCTGAGTTGTCGAACTCACCAGCATTGGGTCCAACCTCAGAGGCACGGCTGACAAACGCGGTATGCACCTGCTGACGCAACTCACGGTTCTCCACATGAGTCATTACCGCCAGATAGCTCGGTCCCTCCAAGGTGATCACCCAGCCGTTTTTGCCTTTGGCCTTTGCCGCACCTTGCGCAGCCGCTAGAGCCGTTTCCGGCAAACCACTTAAGTCTGCCTCATTCTCGGTATGCCAGCTCCAGGCATTGGTAGCATCCAATACATTATTGGCGAACTGGCTGGTGAGCTCCGACAGGCGCTTGCTGTTCGCGGCAAATCGCTCCCGGGCCTTACCCTTCAGGCCAACCCCACTCAATTCGAAATCCCGCAAGCCGAGCTCAATAGATTTCTTTCGCGGCTGTGGCCAATTCGCAAATTCAGGCGATGCCGCCAGTTGTTGATATACCTCATACAGCTCGCGGTTTTGCCCCTGCTCGGTCCAATAGGCAGTAACCTGAGCCAGCGCCGCCTCATAGGGCGCTCGCCACTCACCACTCAACACACTGTTGAGGTGGCTGATCGGTGAAAAAGCACGATTGAGCTGATCCTGAACCTGCTCTAGTGGCTTCAGGGTACTCTCCCAATCGGGGTTCTCTAAGCCACTCTGCAACTGCTTGTGACAGTCTTCGATGAGCTTTGCAATGGCAGGCTCCACCTGTTCGGGCTGCAGCTGGTTGAACGGCGGGAGAAGAGGGATATTCAACAGTGGATTGGACATACGGGACCCTGTGCTGGAAAAAGGATACAGCTATGATAGAGGATTCATTGTACAGGAGCTTCTTTATGTCCCCACTGCGCAGCCACAACGATTCTGTGAGCGAGAAAACACCGCAACTCGGCCAACGCGTTTTTGTTGACCCACAGTCGGTTGTGATCGGTGATGTCACTCTGGGTGATGATTGCTCCATATGGCCCATGGCGGTGGTTCGCGGGGACATGCATCGTATTCAGATTGGTGCACGCACCAGTGTCCAGGATGGAGCGGTATTGCATATCACCCATGCCGGCCCGTTTAACCCGGAGGGTTGGCCGCTGACAATCGGCGAAGACGTCACGATCGGTCACAAGGCCTGCCTGCATGGCTGTAGCATCGGCAACCGGATTTTGATCGGCATAGGCGCCATTGTACTGGATGGTGCAGTGATAGAAGACGAAGTGGTGTTAGCCGCAGGCGCGCTGGTACCTCCAGGCAAAACCCTGGAGAGCGGCTACCTCTATGTGGGCTCTCCCTGCCGCAAGGCACGCCCGCTATCCGACAAGGAGAAGGCGTTTTTCAATTATTCTGCGCAAAACTATGTGAACCTGAAGGATCAATATCTGCGTCAAGATAGTGAATAACGCATCACCGGGCGATTCGACCTCCATGCTCAACCTGAATACCGATCAACTGCATACTTTTGTGCGCGCCTGCGAGCTGGGCTCTTTCTCCGCTGTTGCCCGCGAACAGGGGCGCGCCCAGTCCTCGGTGAGTGCCTGTATCCAAAATCTTGAGTTGGACCTTGGGCTCGACCTTTTCGATCGCAGCGGAAAATTTCCGCGGCCCACGGCCGCAGCCAGGGCCCTGTTGCCGCTGGCCCGCCAGGCCCTGGGGCAGTTGCAGCGTTTTCAGCAGGCCGCGGACTCCTATCAAAGCGGCGAAGAAGCCGTGCTGCGTATCCTGTTTGAGGAGTTGGTGATGCCCGACCGCCTCAACGATGTGCTGGCAAGCTTCAGCCAGCGCTTCCCCCACACCCAACTGCAATTGCGCAGTGCCAGTCATCAACAAGCGGTGCAAAGCATCAACAACGGAGAGGCCGATTTTGCGTTTGTGGCAAGCGGGGGCAGCTATCCCGGCGCATTGGAATTCAACACGCTCGGACGCCAACAAATTCTCTGCCTCGCCACACCAGACCATCCATTGGCACGCCAGCAACCCACCTCCCTCCATGAGGCCGCACGCCACCGACAAATCATCACGGCCATGGCGGAGGACCAGCAGCGCTGGCAGCTTTCAGCACAGGTATGGACCTGCGATTCCCTGCTGCAGGCCCTGGATCTGGCTTGTAAAGGCATCGGTTGGGTCAACGCGCCCTATGAGCTGGCTCGCCCTTTCCTGAAAAGTGGCAAACTGGTGGAGTTGAAACTCACCAGCGCACTGAGTGCCTGGAGCCTGGATGTCGACTTGCTCTGGTCAGCTAAAACCGCCCAAGGCAAAGCCGGCCTTTGGTTTGCAAGAGAAGCTCGGCGCCTGTATGGCAACTATTACAGCCCACCTATCGAGCAAACCGATAGCATCTAATTTTTATCTAGCAAATTTCCCGATAAAACTTGGCAGCTGGGTCGTTCAGATCCGAATTTCTATCACCGGCAATAGGAGCCACCGAGATGACAGAACAACAGCAGCTGCAAGAAATGGATGCTTTCTCCAAGAAATATCGCTACGACATGGAGTATCTGAAAGAGTTTTTACGCTCATCTCCCGAGGGCTTTGAGAAATTCGCACAGTTCCAGCCCCTGTCAATGCACCGGGAGTTCTTATCTTTGGAGGTCTTTTGGGTGAGCAAGCTAGCCGCCATGCAGGTAGCAGACTGCGGTGCATGCCTGCAACTCAATGTGCGTATGGCACTGGAGGCCGATGTCTCAGCGCAACTGGTGAAGGCCTGTATTCAGGGCGGCAGTAATTTACCGGAACACCTCAAGGATATTTTTGACTTTGCCACCGCACTGGCCAGTTACAAAAATATAGATCCACAGTTGGACCAGCGTATCTCTGAGCAGCTGGATAAAAAACAGCGTATCGAGCTGGGCGTCAGTGTCGCTACCGCCTCTGTATATCCCACCATCAAGAGAGCCATGGGCCACACCCAGAGCTGCAGCCTTATCGAAATAGAGTTTGAGGCCTGATTGGAGGTACCGCCGCAATCACTCGCGGCGGTATTTATTTACCTTGGTGTACTTTACTTGCCCTGTAGCCGCAGCAGTGCCGATGCGGCGATACCGCCGATAGCGCAAGCGAGCACAATCACTAGCGGAGTCATGGTTCCCAACACAAAAGCGCCGTAGTCGTAGCCACGCTGGGGCAAAAGGTAGAACAGCAGGAAGGCGGCAGGTAACAGTGACAATAGGGCACCGCGCAACAGCCAGGCATTGCGCCAGGGGAGTAAGAACAACAGACCACAGAGCCCGCCCCAAACGATACGCTGGTAGAGGTAAGCGTTACTGAGGTGCGGTGCCAAATCCACCCCCAACCAGCGGGTAAACCCGTAGCTGCCCATAGCCCACAGGCCCAAGGCATAACAGAGGCCGCCGAAACAACCCACCGCAAAACACATAGAGAGATTACGCAACCACTCGCGCACAGCCAGTACCCCGTTAATTTTTGTTGTTATGACTTCAGCCAGATAAATCAGGCTGCTAGTGTTCGCCGCAACTGCGCCAACACCGGCTCTACACGGGGCTTTACCCCGCGCCATAAATAGAAGGCCTCCGCCGCCTGTCCCACCAGCATACCGAGACCATCGGCAGCCTCAGCCCCCTGTTCACGGGCCCAGTGTACAAAAGGCGTCGGCTTTGCACCGTAGACCATGTCATAAGCCCGGCCAGTACCTGTGAAAAGGTGTTCAGGCAGGGGCGGCAGTCGATTGTCCAGGCTCGCCGAACTGGCATTGATCACCAGGTCGAACCCCCCGCAAAGCTCTTCCAATCCACTTGCCGTCATGGCGCCATAGTGGGAAAACTCATCTGCCAGCTGGCTGGCCTTGGCGGCAGTGCGGTTGGCAATATGCAGTTGTGCAGGGCGCTCAGCCAATAGAGGCAATAAAGCTCCACGAGCGGCGCCACCGGCGCCCAGGAGTAATACCCGCTTGTCCTCAATTAACCAGCCCAGGTTGTTGCGGATATCCGCCACCAAGCCGGCGCCATCGGTATTGTCACCTTGCAGGTTTCCATTCTCGTCGGACACCAGGGTATTCACCGCACCGGCGGCGGCCGCGCGCTCGGTAAGTTCATCCGCCAGCTCGCAAGCTTCAAGCTTAAACGGCACCGTTACATTGAGACCGCGACCACCCTCGATAAAAAAGGCCTGCACGGTGTCGACAAAACCCTCGAGAGGGGCGAGCAGTTTTTCGTACACCAGATCTTCACCGGTCTGAGCGGCAAAGGCGGTGTGAATTTGTGGGGAGAGGGAGTGGTCGATGGGATTGCCTACCACTCCGTAGCGGTCGCTCACGACTGGGCCCTCTTGCGCGCCCTGACGGCTTCGCGAATCTTGGCACTTTCATCGACGATGACCAAAGCGTCGACTCTAAGGCCCTGTTCAGTATCCGTCAGCAGGTAACGGGTGTGGGAGCTGTAAAGCTCGATTGCCTTGTCGCTTTGCTCGCAGCGATGTAACAGGGTCCAACGCACGCTGGCGAGGCTACTGTAATCGTTCAACTCGATAATCTCGGTCACCGTACCGAGAATCTGGCACACCTCAAGGCGCCTGTAGGCGTTGAGCAACTTTTCGACCTGCTGCACGAATGCGCCGCGATCCACCGTCAGTTTATTGCCATCTTCGCGGTAATAATGCAGAGGGAAGCGGTAATAATCGGCTATCTGCTGCGCATCACCCGTTTCGAAGTGGCGCCTGTAATCCAGGAATAGTGAGTTGATAGCTTCCAATCGCGTCTGTTGCACAGCAAACCTCCGTAGTGCCTGATCCAGGTTATACCCAGTCCCTATGCGGCAGAAAATCCGTGTAGAGCTTTTCCTCAGCGGAACCCGGTTCCGGCTGCCAGTCGTACTTCCAACTCACTAGCGAGGGCAATGACATAAGGATAGATTCGGTACGCCCACCGCTCTGCAGACCAAATAAAGTGCCTCGATCGAACACCAGGTTGAACTCCACATAACGGCCGCGGCGGTACAGCTGGAAATCCCGCTCGCGTTCACCGTAAGGCGTATTCTTGCGCTTTTGAATAATGGGCAGGTAAGCCTCCAGATAACTGTCGCCCACTGCGCGAGTGAGGGCGAAGGCGTTTTCGAAACCGCCCTCATTAAAGTCATCAAAGAAAAGACCACCCACTCCACGGGCCTCATCGCGGTGCTTGAGGTAAAAATACTTGTCACACCACTGTTTGAAGCGTGGGTATACCTCTTCCCCAAAAGGGGCGCAGGCATTTTTGGCGGTGCTGTGCCAATGCACCACATCTTCTTCGATACCGTAGTAAGGAGTGAGGTCGTAGCCCCCTCCAAACCACCAAATCGGCTCCGCGCCAGGCTTTTTGGCAACGAACAGACGCACGTTGGCATGGCTGGTGGGCACATAGGGATTGCGCGGGTGGATCACCAGAGAGACACCCATCGCCTCAAAGGAGCAGCCGGCTAACTCGGGGCGACTGGCGGTGGCAGAGGGTGGCAGGCCGTCACCATAGACGTGAGAGAAATTAACCCCGCCTTTCTCAATCAGGTTCCCCTCTTCCAGCACACGGGTTCGACCACCACCGCCACCGGGCCTCTCCCAGGCGTCCTCGTGAAACTCCCGGCCGTCCTCACTACCCAGCGCGCTGCAAATACGATCTTGTAGATCCAGCAGGTAGCCCTTTACTTCCTTGGTATCAATATCACTCATGGGGAATCACTAACTCATTTATAGAAATCAACCACCCGCGCGCAACAGCTCTCCGCTGAGTAGGTCGCGAATCTCACTGGGGGAGTTGCGGCCACCAGTGGCACCGCCACCCACATAGTCGAGGGCATCGCCAAAATAGCGGAGTACCTGGTACTTATGCCTTGCGGGTTGGCACCCCGCCGGATTGGCAGAGGTGGATACGATAGCACCGCCAAAAGCCCGTGTTAACGCAGCGGTAAAAGAGTGGTCGGTGTGGCGCAGAGCCACCGCGGGATGAGCGCCACAGACCCAGTAAGGTACGCGGCCTTTATGGGGTACCAGCCAGGTCACGGGGCCGGGCCAGGTTTCCCGCATCTGCTGGCGCTGTTCGGCGCTGAGAGAGTCGAGCAACGGGCTAAAACTTTCCTCCTCACCGGAAACCAGGATCAAACCTTTCTCCAGTGGGCGGTTTTTCAGGCGCAATAGGCGCCTAACGGCCTGTAAGTTATTTGGATCGCAGGCGAGGCCCCACACAGACTCGGTGGGGTGCGCGATAACACCACCCGCCGCAAGGGCGCGGGCAGCCTTTTGTACAGCAAGGGGAGAGTACCTCATGACAGTATCGCTGCTAGTTGGCGTTGCAATGTTGAATGTGGCACTTATCCAGCACAGCGAAGGCGGTTTCCACCACTGGCAAATCGAAACCGGACCCCATCAGGATCGCTACAAAAGGCTTGCTCATTTCAACTCTCTCAACTGTCAAAGTGGGGACAAGCGCCAAAATCTAGCGGATTGCGCAACCGCGCACAAGGTGTTGCCGAACGTCTCCCCCGAGTAATCGTTTATCCACTGCCCCCTGTATCAAGTCACCAGCGCTGAAACTTTAGTCAGGCTCACAATGCGGCCTTAACGCCTGCAGCGTAATCCGGGTCCACCTTGTGAAACTCAGCCAACTGCCGCTGCACTATCTCATCCGGAACCCCTGCCATGGCTCTGGCAATATTGCCAAAGAGCCGTTGCTTCTCGCCGTCATCGAAAAGATTAAAAAGGGCGCGGACCTGGCTGTAGTCATCGTTACCCTCGCGGTGATCATAGCGATCAGCGGTGCCAGAAAGTGCCATTGGAGGTTCCTTGGCGCTGGGGTCTTCCTGGGGACCATTGAAACTGTTGGGTTCGTAATAGGCGTCGGGATTGCCGCTGCGAATTCCCGTGGCATTCATCTCGCCATCGCGATAGTAGTTATGTACCGGGCACTGCGGTGCATTGACCGGTAGATTTTCATAGTGGGTGCCGAGGCGATGGCGGTGGGCATCGGCATAGGAAAAAATTCGCGCCTGCAGCATTTTGTCCGGGGAGAAACTAATGCCCGGCACAATGTTTGAGGGAGAGAAAGCGGCCTGCTCCAACTCGGCAAAGTAATCATCGGGGTTGCGATTTAACTCCATCTCGCCAACCTCGATCATCGGGTAATCCCCGTGGGGCCACACTTTGGTCAGATCGAAGGGGTTGTAAGGTGTCTTGGCCGCTTCGGCCTCCGGCATGATTTGTACCTGCAGGCTCCACTTGGGGTAGTCACCCTTCTCAATCGCGCCAAACAACGCTTCCTGATAGCTCTCACGGGTGCGACCAACCACCTCCTCCGCTTCGGCATCGGTATGAAACTTGTGCCCCTGGCGGGTCTTGAAATGAAACTTCACCCAGAAGCGTTCGCCAGCATTGTTCCACAGAGAGTAGGTATGGGAACCGTAACCGTTCATATGCATGGGTGAAATCGGCAGGCCGCGATCGGAGAAGAGGATCGTAACCTGGTGCAGACTTTCCGGAGACAGCGACCAGAAATCCCACATGGCGGTGGGAGAGCGCAGGTGGCTGCGGGGATGACGTTTTTGCGTGTGGATAAAGTCGGGAAACTTGTAGGGGTCACGTACGAAAAAGACCGGGGTGTTGTTACCCACCAGGTCCCAGTTGCCCTGCTCGGTATAGAATTTCAGGGCAAAGCCGCGCACATCGCGCTCGGCATCCGCCGCTCCCAACTCCCCGGCCACCGTAGAGAAACGGCCAATCATGGGTGTTTCTGCGCCTTTCTGCAGCACCTTGGCGCAGGTGTACTTGCCGATATCCCCGGTGATACGCAGTGTGCCGTAAGCCCCCCAACCCTTGGCATGTACAGTGCGTTCGGGAATCCGCTCTCGATTCTGGTGGCCGAGCTTCTCCAGCAGCTGGTAATCCTGAATTAATAGCGGCCCTCGCGGACCCGCGGTCAGACTATTTTGATTGTCCGGAATGGGTGCGCCGGCATCGGTGGTGAGTTTGGGTTTATCCGCCATGACCTGCCTCCTGTTTTAGAATCCACTGAGTATTAACGCTGGGCTAACAGTTCGCGAACCATCCGGCGGCTGCAGCCTCAAAGATGATTTAGGTGGTTACGCCCTCTCTTTGACGACAGCAACCTGCGCCCCGAGCTGTCAGCTGGTAACCACCTGGCAACTGCTCCAACAATCCCTCCAATTCCATTTGCAGCAACAGCGCCATCAATTCACCGGCGGACTCCCCGGTATCCACTGCAAGCTGTTCAATACTGCGGGGACCGCCCTGCAGGGCTAACAGCAATTGCTGCTGGTGTTCGTCCAGCGCTACTTCTAGTGCTACCTCGGTTGCGATTTCATTCTTTACCGGCGCGGACAACAGGCCGCCCAGCTGTCCTGCGATATCTGCGCTGGTCTCCACCAGCGTCGCCCCTTCCCTGATCAAGTGATGGCAGCCTCTGGCCATCGGGTTGTGAATAGAGCCGGGGATGGCGAAGACCTCGCGATTTTGCTCCAACGCCAGGCGCGCGGTAATCAGGGAACCGGATCGCACAGCGGCCTCTACCAGCAGTACTCCCATAGAGAGTCCGCTGATTATCCGATTGCGACGTGGGAAGTTTTTCGCCTCGGCACCGCTGCCGAGCGGCAACTCACTGACAATGGCGCCGCCAGCGACAAGGATTTCTTCGGCCAGGGCGCGGTTTTGGCGGGGATAGACGGAGTCGACGCCACTGCCCAGCACCGCAATCGTGACCCCCTCTCCTCTCAATGCGCCCTGGTGCGCTGCCGCATCCACTCCCAGTGCCAACCCTGAGGTGATAGCAAAACCGGCGCCGGCCAGCTCCATGGCAAAGCTGCGGGCATTATCCAACCCGGCGGTGGTGGCACGGCGCGCACCGACAATAGCGATCTGGGGTAAAGAGAGAGCGGCGCGGGCACCGCGTAAATACAGTAATGGTGGGGGCCGGGAGATTTCCGAGAGCAAAGCCGGGAAATCCGTATCACCGTGGTGCACCAGATGCACTCCGGTTTGCGCACAGCGGGCTCGCTCGGCTGACACCCACTCCAACAATTCGCTCTGGGCGCCAAGACGGCAACACTCACGCCATTGGGTTTGCGCCCGTGGCGGCAGTTTACTCAATAGGGTTGGGGGAAATTCTAGTAGGGCCCGATCGGGGCTACCGAAATGCTCTAGCAGCTGCCAGTAACGTGCAGGGCCCAATCCCTCAAGGCGCAGTAAAGCCATACTGGCGGTCAACGCATCCATGCAGCTCACCGTATTGTCTGTTTTGCAGGAAAGTGGTTATTCAGTGGTGCGGCACTCCAAACAGCAAGAGTCACCGCACTCTCTATGGACTGGTTATGGATTGCGCACCGAGTCCATTACCGCCAGGGGACGGTCCGCTTCGAGTATCAGCGCCAGGCTCATCTTCTCAAAGGTGCGGAAAACCATCATCTCGCCAGCGCGCTCATCCGGAAGCTTTACGCTGTCTCCGGCGATACGATCACGAACCATAGAGCCGCGCTTATACACCGCCATCACATTGCCAGGCACTATGCCATCGCGCTCACCCAGGTTGAGGATGACTACGTCAAACTTGCCGATCTGGGTCACGCCTTCATCGACACCCACAATCAAGCCATTCACCGTCACGGCGGGGGCGCTGGGGTGAAAGAGTGCATCGATGGAACGTTCTTCCACCGGCATCAAATGGTCCTCAAGGCGGATCTCGCGGGCGGTACTGGCTACGCCCAGAGTGGCGACGGAGAATCCAGGGCGGTTATCCGGGTCAAGCTGCAGCAAATCCACTTCACCAATGCCCAACGCCTGGCGTCCCAGAGTCTCATTGCTTACGGGGTCTACGTAGACAGGCCCCGGACGGTAAAGGCCGTAGGAAGCCAGGGGCACTTCGAAATCACCGCGCGCATAAATGGTATCGCCCGCGCCCATAAGAATGTGGTTATCGGAACCGGAAACGATATAAGGCGTGCCCTCAAAGGCATCTGGCTCGACGATACGGGTGCGGGACAGGAAGGCATTGATGGCATCCAGAGGAATCGCCGGGATCGCATCCTCTACCGCCTCGCGGCGGATCTGCGGGGTCAGGCGATTGCCATTTGCACCCGGAGATAGTTGATAGGCGCGCGGTCCGCGCTGTAGCTGCAGTTGCGGCTGGCCATCTACATATACCAGGCGCAGACTGTCGCCGGGGAAGATCAAATGGGGGTTCTCAACCTGCGGGTTTACTTGCCAGATCTCCGGCCAGTACCAGGGCTGTACCAGAAATTCACTGGAGATATCCCAGAGGGTATCGCCCTTTTGCACGACATAGGCATCCGGGTGGCTGGGGTTCAGGCGCACCTGATCCTGCGCTTGGGTGCCAAGGGCGACCGCCAACATCGAGACGGCGGCCAGGATTATTTTTTTCATGGAAGCATTCCTATGCTCTTTATCGCTATAATTCTCAGCGCCGGGCCACCCTTCACAGGAAATGTGGCCGGCCCCGGGCGCGCAGCGCCAGCGAAAATCGGGGTCCACTCGGTAAATATTGAGCGCGATCATAATGTTATCAGCGCACGTTCAACGAATACTAGAAGTTTGTCACAGGTGTTATGGCTAAACTCGAGATACTGGAATTTCCCGATCCGCGCCTGCGTGAGATCGCCAAACCCGTCGCAAAAGTCACCGACGAGCACCGCCAGCTGCTAGAAGACATGTTCGAAACCATGTACGCGGCTCCTGGCATTGGCCTCGCTGCGACTCAGGTCAATGTCCATGAGCGTATCGTGGTGGTGGATATCTCTGAGGACAGCAGCGAGCCGCTGGCCTTTATCAACCCAGAAATCGAGGTGTTAGAGGAAGAGATCCACCAGTACGATGAGGGCTGCCTGTCGGTACCCGGTTTCTACGAGACGGTGGAGCGCCCGCGCAGGGTGCGCGTGAAGGCGCTGGACCGCAACGGCGAACCTTTTGCCATAGAGGCTGAGGGACTGCTGGCAGTGTGCATCCAGCACGAAGTCGATCACCTGGATGGCAAGCTGTTCGTGGATTACATCTCCCCACTCAAGCGCAACCGCATTCGCTCCAAGCTGGAAAAGTCCCAGCGCCGACGCGCCTGATATATAAGAACTGGCCGCCGGCTGGCCCGGCGCCATCTCCATCCCTCGATCTGAGAATCCGCCAGTGAACATCATCTTTGCCGGCACGCCGGACTTTGCCGCCGTGCACCTGCAGGCGCTGCTCGACAGCGACCACCATGTCATCGCCGTTTACACCCAACCGGACAGGCCGGCGGGGCGTGGCAAAAAACTGCTGGCCAGCCCGGTCAAGCAGCTGGCGCTCTCCCACGGTATCCCCGTATACCAGCCTCAGAGCCTGCGCGACCAGGCTGCCCAGGAAGAGCTGGCGGCACTCGGCGCCGACATTATGGTGGTGGTGGCCTACGGCCTGATCCTGCCGCAGGCAGTACTGGATACCCCGCGACTGGGTTGCGTCAACGTACACGCCTCCCTGCTGCCGCGCTGGCGCGGTGCCGCTCCCATTCAGCGCGCCGTCGAAGCGGGTGACAGCCAGAGCGGTGTGGCGATTATGCAAATGGAGGCCGGACTGGATACGGGCCCGGTGCTGGTGGAGCGCCGCTGCGATATCACTACGAAAGATACCGGCGGCAGCCTGCACGACAAGCTCGCCGAACTCGGTGGGCCGGCTCTGACCGAAGCACTGGCGCAGCTGGCCTCAGGCACTGCCACGCCAGAAGCCCAGGATGATACAAAGGCCAACTACGCCAATAAAATCACCAAAGAGGAAGCGCGCATCGACTGGCAGCGCCCGGCGCAGGAACTTCAGCGCCAGATCCGCGCCTTCAATCCCTTCCCGGTATGCTGGACCACCTTTAGCGACAGCAAAGGCGAGCAGCGCCTACGCATTTACAGCGCCAGCCTGGAGCGAGGCTGCCACAGCGATACGCCCGGCACCGTTTTGGCCTGCGACGATGAAGGCATCCTGGTGGCCTGTGGTCGCGAAGCCCTGCGCCTGCAAATAATGCAGTTACCCGGTAAAAAAGCGCTGCCGGCCGCGGAAATTTTGAAAGGCTACCGGGCGCTGTTTGCCCCCGGCACACAATTGGGATCATTATGAGTAGAGATGTACGCGCCGAAGCAGCCCGGGTAGTGGCCGCGCTGCTGGAATCGCAAGGTTCACTGGCACGCCTGTTACCTAAAGCCGAGGACAAGGTTGAGGAGCGCGACCGCGCCCTGCTGCGCGAACTCTGTTATGGCTGTGCCCGCACCGCCCCGCGCCTGCAATTGATCGCAGCCAAGTTGCTGCGCAAAACACCCAGCGATAGCCTGGTGAGCGCACTGATCCTGCTGGGGCTCTATCAGCTGGAATATACCCGCATTCCCGATCACGCAGCCATCTCTGCCACAGTCAACGCCGCCCGCAGTCTCAAGCTGGATCGCGCCACCGGCCTGATCAATGGCGTGCTGCGCAACGCCCTGCGCGAACGCGAGCGTCTGCAGAGAAAATTGTCCGGTAACCCACAGTTCAGCTCGGTACATCCCGCCTGGCTACAACAGGCGATCAAAGCCGCCTGGCCAACCCAGGCGTCTGAAATTTTCCGCGCCAACAATACCAATCCACCCATGACCCTGAGGGTCAATAGCGCGCGTATCTCCCGCGAGGATTACCTGCAGCAGCTCGACGAAACTGGGCTGTCCGCCGAGGCCTGTGCCCTCTCGCCCGTGGGCATCACCCTGCTCGAAGCGGTGCCGGTGGGGATTCTGCCCGGTTTTGCCGAGGGCCTGGTGAGCGTGCAAGATGAATCCGCCCAGCTGGCGGCACAGCTGCTGGCACCCGGTGAAGGCGAGCGGGTGCTGGATGCCTGCGCCGCGCCTGGCGGTAAGAGTTGCCATCTGCTGGAACAGCAGCCCGCGATTGAATTGAGTGCCCTCGATATCGAGGAGGAGCGCCTCGACCGGGTACAGGAAAACCTCGAGCGCTGCGGCCTGTCCGCACAATTAATCTGCGCCGATGCGGCCGCGGCAGATTCCTGGTGGGACGGACAACAATACGACCGAATCCTGCTCGACGCGCCCTGCTCCGCCACTGGGGTCATCCGCCGTAACCCGGATATCAAACTGTTGCGCCGCGCGGAGGATATCGCCGAGCTGGCCAAGCTGCAGGCAGAAATTCTGCGCGCCACCTGGGCACTGCTCAAGCCCGGCGGCAGTCTGCTGTACGCCACCTGCTCGGTGCTGCCGGCCGAAAATAGCGAAGTTGTCGCCGCCTTCATTGCGGAGACCGAGGATGCGAGCGACAATACTCCGGAACTGCTGCACGGTAAGTCCTGGGGTGAAAAGCAGGTTGCGGGAATGCAACTGTTACCCCACAACGGTGGCGGCGACGGTTTCTACTACGCTCTGCTCAGCAAAGCCGAATAACAGCAGCGCTAGCCGCGGGTCTCTTCCGATATGAAAATTGTCATTCTCGGCGCCGGCCAGGTGGGCGGCTCACTGGCGGAGGCCCTGGCCTCGGAGCGCAATGATATTGTGCTGGTGGACAGCGACGAAAAAACCCTGCGGGAATTGCGCGACCGCATCGATATCGGCGTGGTCAACGGCCACGCCTCTCACCCCGATGTGCTGATGGATGCCGGCATCGAGGATGCCGATATTCTGGTGGCGGTGACCAACAATGATGAAACCAATATGGCGGCCTGCCAGATTGCCCACTCATTGTTCCGTGTGCCCACCAAGATCGCGCGTGTGCGCGCCTCCTCCTATCTGCAGTATCCCCAGTTATTCGACAACCAAGCCATTCCCATCGACGTCCTGATCAGCCCCGAGCAGTTGGTCTCCGAATATATTGCACGCCTGATGGAGCACCCCGGCGCGTTGCAGGTATTGGATTTCGCCAGTGGCCGCGTGCAGTTGGTGACGGTACTGGCCGTTCAGGGCGGCCCTTTGGTGGGACACCAGCTGCGTTATCTGCGCGAGCATATGCCTAAGGTGGATACCCGTGTGGCGGCCATCTACCGGCGAAACCGGCCGATTATTCCCCAAGGGGATACGGTAATTGAAGCCGGCGATGAAGTCTTTTTTATCGCCGCAAGGGCCGATATCCGCGCGGTAATGAGCGAGCTGCGCCGTCTGGAGCACGGTTATAAACGTGTAGTCATTGCCGGAGGCGGCAATATCGGCCTGCGTCTCGCGACCAAATTAGAGAACCGCTACTCGGTCAAGATTATTGAGCGCAGCCACGAGCGCTGTGTATTTTTATCCGAGGAGCTGTCCCACACCATTATCCTGCACGGCAGCGCCTCAGATCAGGAGCTGTTGCTGGAGGAAAATATCGAAGACACCGATGTTTTCCTCGCCCTCACCAACGATGACGAAGCTAACATCATGTCATCGCTGCTGGCCAAGCGCCTGGGCGCGCGCAAGGTAATGACCCTGATCAACAACCGCGCCTACGTGGACCTGGTGCAGGGCGGTGAAATCGATATTGCCATTTCGCCCCAGCAAAATACCATCGGCAGCCTGCTTACCCATGTGCGCCGCGGTGATATGGTCAATGTGCACTCCCTGCGCCGCGGCGCTGCCGAGGCAATCGAGGTGGTCGCCCACGGCGATGAACGCACCTCTAAGGTGGTGGGAAAGAAAATCGAGGATATCGATTTACCCGAGGGTGCCTCCATCGGCGCCATAGTGCGCGAAACCGTCAACGGCAGCGAAGTGTTGATGGCGCACGACGATGTGATTGTACAGAGCGACGATCACGTGATTGTATTCCTGGTGGATCGCCGCCAGACGCGCCATGTGGAACAGTTGTTCCAGGTTGGTTTCGGCTTTTTCTAGCCCGCTTTTTTTTGAAAAGTCCGGCGATCACACACTCCGCCGTCCATATAAAGTAACAACAGATAACAGGCTGACAGGCGCCAATGCGAATTGCGGTAATTGCGCGAGTTTTCGGAATTCTCCTTACGGTGTTCAGCTTAACCCTGCTGCCACCCATCGTCGTGTCCCTGTGGTATGAAGACCATACCCACAACGCCTTTATTATCGCCTTTGTCATTACCCTGGTAACTGGCCTGTTTATGTGGTTGCCGGTACACGACCTGCGTCAGGATTTGCGCACTCGCGACGGATTTGTGGTGACCTCACTCTTCTGGTTGATCCTCGGCAGCTTCGGCTCCCTGCCGTTTATTATCAGCCCGCAACCCGATCTGAGTATTACCGATTCCATTTTTGAGTCTATTTCCGGGCTAACGACCACCGGTGCCACCGTGATCACCGGCCTCGACTCCCTGCCCCCGGCGATTCTCTATTACCGCCAGCAATTGCAGTGGTTTGGCGGTATCGGCGTAATTGTGATCGCGCTGGCGATCCTGCCCATGCTCGGCATCGGCGGTATGCAGTTGTACAAGGCGGAAATACCCGGCCCGGTGAAAGACACCAAGCTGACGCCGCGTATCGCGGAGACGGCACGGGCGTTAATCGTCATTTATGTGATCCTGACGATTTTGTGTGGCATCGGTTACTGGTGGGCGGGCATGACTGTATTCGATGCCGTGGGACACGCCTTCTCCACCGTCGCCAACGGCGGCTTTTCCACCCATGATGCCAGTATGGGCTTCTACGCCCACAACCGGGCCATTATGGTGATCTGCATCATTTTCATGTTCACCGCGGCGATTAACTTCGGTTTGCACTTTTATGCTTTCCGCAACAAAACCCTCAAACACTACTGGCGCGACTCCGAATTTCGCTTCTATGTCATGCTGATATTGGGCGCCGGTCTACTGATTAGCTGTTACCTGTGGATTCTGAATATTTTCTCTCCGGGCAACAGCCTGTTGCACGGCTTCTTCCAGGTAGTTTCCATCAGCACCACCGCCGGCTTTGCCTCGGAGAATTTTTCCGCCTGGCCGGTATTTTTACCCTATGCCCTATTGCTGCTGGGGATTCTCGGCGCCTGCGCCGGCTCCACTTCGGGGGGCATCAAGGCGGTGCGCGGTATGCTGATTATGAAATCCGGTATGCGCGAATTGAATCGCCTGGTGCACGCCAATGCGGTGATTCCCATCAAACTCAATCGCAAGATTGTACCGGACCGGGTCACCGATGCCGTGTGGGGCTTTTTTGCGGTCTATGTTCTGTCGTTTTTCATTCTCGCCATTATCGTGATTGCCACTGGCGAAGACTTCGTCACTTCTGTCACAACGGTGGCCTCCTGCCTAAGTAATATCGGCCCCGCCCTGGGTGAGGCGTCATCCCACTATGGTTCAGTCAACGAGGTCGCCAAGTGGTTTCTGATCCTCGCCATGCTGATGGGACGCCTGGAAATTTTCACCCTGCTGGTGCTGTTAACCCCCGCCTTCTGGCGCCATTAATTAAGCGCCAGAAGGCGGGCGAGATCGAATAGCAATATTTTTTAGTTTCTGCCACAGTTGTTCTTTACAGGAAGTAATGAATAAGAACAGGGTTGTATGAGCAGAAACACCAGTGAGCTGCTTGGTCAACTGAAAATTGACCGGGATACAGCGCCCGATGATTTACCTTCATCGTCCCGAAAAACCCTGTTGGCGGCTTCCAGCGGCGCAGTCGCCGGCCTGCTGGTTGGTTTTTTTGGCGCCTCCCTCTTGGCCGAAGATCCACCCGCAGGCCCAATCCCAGCCTCTGCCAGCACACACACTACCGCATCTGTACCTACCAGCAGCGCGCGCCTGGAAACGGTATTGAATGCTTCCGGATATATCACCGCACGACGCATGGCCACGGTGTCTGCGGAAGTGATGGGGCTGATCAGCAGTGTGGATGTCGAGGAGGGTATGCAGGTACAGGAAGGCCAGGTACTAGCTCGTCTCGACGACGTCAAGGCGCGCGTCAGCCTGGCATTTGCCCGCGCGCAGATTCAGGTACTGCAGGCCCAGGAAGCCAGCATTCTCGCCAAATTAAAAGAGGCCGAGCGCCAATATCGGCGTTTCGCCGGATTGCGCGAAAAAAATTATTCCAGCAAAGCGCAATTGACCCAGAGTGAGGCCACAGTCGAAGGTTTGAGGGCGGACTTAAACAGCGCCCGGGCAAATATCGAGGTGGCTAAGCTGGAAGCCGAGCGGCAGCGTGAACGCCTGGAAGATCACACCATTCGCGCCCCCTTTGGCGGGATCGTCACGCAAAAAAATGCCCAGCCCGGAGAAATTGTCGCCCCCAGCTCCGCCGGTGGCGGTTTCACCCGCACAGGTATCTGTACCATCGTAGACATGGACTCCCTGGAGATTGAGGTGGATGTTAACGAGGCCTTTATCGGCCGCATCTCCACCGGGCAAAAGGTCAATGCGAACTTAGACGCCTATCCCGAGTGGGATATTCCCGCCACGGTAGTGGCGATTATTCCGACCGCCGATCGCGCCAAGGCGACAGTGCGCGTACGTATCGGCATCGATCAAAAGGACTCCCGTATCCTGCCGGATATGGGGGTGAAGGTTGGCTTTCTTGCCGCGGAGGAAGTGGCGCTTTAACGGCACAGACTACGGCTCTAAATATTCATTTAAAAAAGGAAATTGCAGATGTCTGAAGATGTGTTGTTTCAGTTAAATAGTGTCGGTAAGAGTTTTGTCAAAGGTAAAGAGAAAATCTCTATTTTTGACGACCTCAATATGAGTATTGAGCGCGGAGATTTTGTCGCCATTATGGGACCATCCGGCTCCGGTAAAACCACCCTGTTGAATATGCTCGGTGGGGTCGATCAGCCCACCAGTGGGGAAATTTGGTTTGATGGCACCCGTATAGACTCCCTCAGTGAGAGCGCTCTGACCCGTTGGCGCGCGCAGAATATTGGATTTATTTTTCAGTTCTACAATCTGATGCCGATGCTCAACGCACAGCGCAATGTGGAACTCCCGCTACTGCTTACCAAACTGTCCAAGACGCAACGCCGAAAAAATGTGGAAACCGCCCTCGCCCTGGTGGGCCTGAGCGATCGCGCCAAACATATGTCCAGTGAAATGTCCGGCGGCCAGCAGCAGCGGGTGGCCATCGCCCGCGCGATTGTTTCCGATCCAAAACTCATTCTGTGTGATGAGCCTACCGGTGACCTGGATCGCGCCACCGCCGATGAAATCCTGGAAATGCTGCAATTACTCAACCGCGATCACGGTAAGACCATCGTCATGGTCACCCATGATCCGGCCGCGGCCAAATACGCCAAGCGCACCCTGCATCTCGATAAGGGGCAATTTGTGCAGAGGGAAATTGTGGCATGAACGATCTCTATTTAATTTATAAAAACATGACGAGGAAACCTCTGCGGTTATTTCTCACTTGTTTCGCCATTTTCATCGCCTTTTTAATTTTTGGCGCTGTTACCAGTTTAAAAACCGCTCTCAATTCCAGTGTGGAATTATCTGCTGATAACCGTTTGGTGGTTTTTAACCGAATCAATTTTACCCAATCACTGCCCATCTCTTATTTCCAAAAAGTCGCTGCGGTGGAAGGGGTAAAAGACGTCACCCACCTGAATTGGTTTGGGGGTTATTTCCAGGAGCAGAGCCGGCAAATTGTATCGCTGGCGGTGGACCCAGAATCCTATCTGCGCGTTTACGAAGAAATAGTGATTCCGGAAGAGCAAAAACAGGCTTGGTTTAACAATCGCCAAGGCGCGCTGGTGGGTGAAAAACTCGCGCAGATTTATGGGTGGAAAGTGGGGGATAGAATTCCCATTTCCTCGAATATTTTTACTCACAAAGACGGTGGTTACACCTGGGAGTTTGTCGTTTCCGGTATTTTTAAAGGGGATACCGAGCAGTATGATACCCGCCAGATGTTATTTCACTACAAATATTTTATGGAAACCCAGACATTCGGCAATGACTGGATAGGCTGGATGGCACTCACCACAGACGATCCCTCTCTCAATGAAAAAGTGGCAAAAACTATCGACGACAGTTTTGCCAACTCGCAAAGTGAAACGGATACCAGCACGGAAAAATCCTTCAATAAAGCCTTTATCGAGCAAATCGGCAATATCGGCCTGATTATTTTCTCGGTGGTTTTTACCGCGTTTTTCACCATTCTGATTGTGGTCGGCAACACCATGGCCCTGGCGATTCGCGAGCGTACCGGAGAGATCGCGGTGCTCAAGACGTTAGGATTTTCCAGCACGCGTATTTTCCGCATGGTGCTTTCGGAATCCCTGTTAATCGCCTTTATCGGCGGTCTCTCTGGACTCGCCGCGGCCTGGCTTTTAGTTGAAGGGGTCAAAACCTTCCTCGCCCGTTTCCTGCCCAACTTGATTCTCGATGGCGACATCGCCCTGCAGGCACTGTTTTTTATGTTGTTGCTGGGAATTATTACCGGTCTGCTACCGGCCTTTAACGCGCTGCGGCTGAATATTGTCTCGGCATTTAATCGTCAGCCTTAAATACATTGTATCGAGCTTCTCACTACAGAAAGCGCCCGATTGATAAAGCCCAACCGGAGGAAAGCCAATGGGCTCTCTAATTGCACAAATAATTTCAGTGACCTTAATGAACTTGGGCAGCCTGCGCCGGCGCCTGTGGATGTCCCTGGCGATGGTACTGGCCTCGGCGGTGGTGGTGGCGATTCTGCTGGCTTTTCTCGCCATGGCCAAAGGCTTCGAGGAAACCATGCGCGGTGCCGGCTCCAGCCAGATCGCCATCCTGATGCGCGAGGGTTCCTCCACCGAACTCAACTCGGTGATCCTGCAGGACCAGGTCAACCTGGTTAGCGAGTCCGCGGGAGTCGCCCGCGATGCCAATGGCCCACTGGTTTCGCCGGAACTGTATGTCATTGTGGATGGCATCAAAAGGTCCAGCGGCACCGAGGCCAATATCCCCCTGCGCGGCCTCAACGAAACCGGCATGGCCATGCGCACCAATATGCGCTTAACGGAAGGCCGTATGTTTGTCCCAGGAACCAATGAAATGATTGTCGGTGAGGGGGTTCTGCGAGAGTTCAGTGGTTTTGATATTGGCAGCGAGGTGCGCTTTGGCAAAAACCTGTGGAAAGTGGTCGGGGTTTTTTCCACAGGGGGCAATATTTTCGAGAGTGAGCTGTGGGCAGATATCAAAACCATCCAGAGCCATTACAATCGCGGCAGCAGTTACCAGTCGATTCGCCTGCAACTGGACAATAACGGCGGTCTGGCATCGGTTAAGGAAACCATTGCGCGGGAACCGCGCCTGAATCTCGACGCCCAGACCGAGCGGGAGTATTTCGCCAGCCAGGGCAAACAACTGCAATATATCGCCACCTTTGGCTGGATCATCAGTGCGGTGATGGCCCTCGGTGCCCTGGCCGGCGCGCTCAATACCATGTACACCTCAGTGGCGGACCGCGCCAAGGAAATTGCCACCCTGCGCGCCCTCGGCTTTAGCAATTTCTCCGCCTTCTGCGGCACCATCGCCGAGGCCATGGTGCTGGCTGTGGCCGGTGGCCTTTTGGGTTCCCTGGCTGCCTACCTGTTCTTCGACGGCCTGAATACTTCGACACTGGGCGGTAGTTTTACCCAGGTGGTATTTAGTTTTGAGATGTCCCCGGACCTTTTCCTGCAGGGCGCCATATTGGCGCTAGTGATCGGCTTTCTCAGTGGCTTTTTCCCCGCCTGGCGCGCCGCGCGCATGCCGGTAATCGTGGCATTTCGCCACGCGGCATAAAGCTCGCCTCGCTGCCTATTCTTGTTACCGATAGAGAAAGGGGCCCTTCAGGCCCCTATTTTTTTTTGCGGTAGATTTTGCTCTTGCCCTCCGGCTGGCGGCGGAAGCGCTTGTACTCCCACTGATACTGCTCCGGCGCCTGGGCAATACAGGCTTCCACACCGCGGTTCATCGCCGCCAGGGATACTTTTTGCTCTTCGCTGTAAATCGCTTTTTCCGCAGGGACAAATACCAGCTCAAAGCCGCCCTCTACACGCTTGCCAAATCCAAAAACCACATGGCAGTTGGTGCGCTGTATCAGATTGTGCACCAGGGTCATAGTCAGTGCCGGGCGTCCAAAAAATGGGGCGAAGTCACCGCCCATATCCGGTTCCTGGTCGGGCAGAATCAGGGCTAAATTACCGGCCTTCAGAGATTTGAGCAGCGACCGCACGCCGTGCACATTGGTGGGTACCATCTTGCCGCCGGTCACTTCACGCCCACTGCGAATCACCGGGTCCAAGGCTTCGATTTTGGGTGGCTGGTAAAGCACAGCACAGGGGGCCAAGGTGCCCACGTACAGTCCAAATATTTCCCAGTTGCCGGTATGTGGCATCAACACGATGGTACCGCGCCCTTCCGCCTCGCCGGCATTGAGCAACTGCTGGTTGCGCACCCGGACAATGGCATTTTCATTTTTGGCCCAGGGCGTATTCCACAGTGAGGCCATCTCAAAACCGGCCATGGCCGTGTTGATCACACTCTCCCTTGCCAGCTTTTCGCGCTGCTTGGGGTCCATCGCCGGATAGCAAAGCTTGAGATTGATTCGGCTCAGACGCAGGCCCTCGGAACGCGTCCACACTGCCATTTTGCCGGCAAACCAACCCACTCGCCGCGACCAGTGCAGCGGCAATTTACCGATCATTTTCAGTGCCCCAACAGCAAGGCGCCCCTTAATATCCACTCACTACTTCCTATACAAAAGCCACTTAAAAGTGGCCGTGTTGCCCAAGTATGGCCATTGAAACCTCTTGACGCGGCTATAGCGCTTTAAGCACAGGAGCCGCTGCCGCTATAATTGCGTCCCTTTGCCCACAGCAGATACTGATCCGGAGATAGCGGTGTCCAAGCAATACGATCTCAGTACCTTCCAGGGACTTATTTTTGCCCTGCAGGATTATTGGGCGCGCCAAGGGTGCGTCATTCTACAGCCTCTGGATATGGAAGTGGGCGCCGGCACCTTTCATCCAGCCACCTTCCTGCGCGCCATAGGCCCGGAAAACTGGAACGCGGCCTATGTGCAGCCCTGTCGCCGCCCCACCGATGGCCGCTACGGCGAAAACCCCAACCGCCTGCAGCACTACTACCAATACCAGGTAGTGATGAAGCCGTCCCCGGACAATATCCAGGAATTGTACCTCGACAGCTTGCGCGCCATGGGCGTAGACCCGGCTATCCACGATATCCGCTTCGTAGAAGACAACTGGGAATCCCCAACCCTGGGCGCCTGGGGCCTCGGCTGGGAAGTTTGGCTGAATGGTATGGAAGTCACCCAATTTACCTATTTCCAGCAGGTGGGAGGCCTCGAGTGCTACCCGGTTACCGGCGAGATCACCTATGGTCTCGAGCGCATCGCCATGTACCTGCAAGGGGTTGAGTCCATCTACGACCTGGTCTGGACCCGCAACCCGGACGGCAGCCCCGTCACCTACGGCGACGTTTTCCACCAGAACGAAGTGGAAATGTCCCACTACAACTTTGAACACGCCGATGTGGAATTCCTATTCGCCACCTTCGATCACTGCGAGCGCGAGAGCACGCGTTTGATCGAACTGGGCCTGCCACTACCCGCTTACGAGCAGGTCATGAAAGCCTCCCACGCCTTCAACCTGTTAGACGCGCGCCACGCCATCTCGGTGACCGAGCGCCAGCGTTATATCCTGCGTGTTCGCACCCTGGCCCGTGCCGTGGCTCAGGCCTACTACGATGCGCGCCGCGCCTTAGGTTTCCCCCTGGCAGATGAGGCACTGCGAGCGGATATTCTGGCGGAAAACATCGAGCAAGAGGAGAAGCAGTAATGGCTCAGGATTTTCTGGTAGAGCTGGGTACCGAAGAGCTGCCACCCAAGGCGTTGCACAAATTAATGAACGCCTTCGCCGATGGCATTAGCCAAGGCCTCAAAGGCGCTGAGTTATCTTTTGGCGAAGTAAAATTTTACGCCGCCCCGCGCCGCCTGGCAGTCGCTGTGTTCGGCTTGGCCGACAAGCAGCAGGACAAACAAATTGAAAAACTGGGCCCGGCCGTTAAAGCCGCCTTCGACAAAGAGGGCAAGCCCAGTAAAGCCGCGGAAGGTTTCGCCCGCAGCAACGGTGTAACCGTTGAAGAATTGGGACGCAAGGAAACCGACAAAGGCGAGCGCCTGGCGTTTATCAGCGAACAAAAAGGCGCTGAAACCGAATCCCTGTTGGCAGACATCGTCGAGAAAGCCCTGGCTCAGCTACCTATCCCCAAGCGCATGCGCTGGGGGGCGCGCCGTGAAGAATTCGTGCGCCCTGTGCATTGGCTGGTCATGCTGTTCGGCAATAAGGTGGTGGATGGCGAAGTACTCGGCTTAAAAGCCGGTAAAACCAGCCGTGGTCACCGCTTCCACTGCAATCGCGAACTGGAAATCCACTCCGCCCACGACTATGCACAGGTTCTGCGCGAACCCGGCTACGTCATGGCAGATTTCGCCGAACGTCGCGAAGCCATTCGCGCTCAAGTTATTGCTGAAGCCAATAACGTCAATGGTGAAGCGGTCATCGACGACGACCTGCTCGACGAAGTGACTGCACTGGTGGAGTGGCCTGTCGCCCTCACCGGCCGCTTCGAAGAGCGCTTCCTGGAGGTGCCCGCTGAGGCCCTGATCTCCTCCATGAAGGAGCACCAGAAATATTTCCACGTCGTCGATGAAGACGGCCAGCTATTGCCGTTCTTTATTACCGTATCCAATATCGAGAGCCAGGATGCCGCCCAGGTTATCCACGGCAACGAGCGGGTAATCCGTCCGCGCCTGGCGGATGCTGCCTTCTTCTTTGAGACCGACAAAAAGGCCAGCCTGGAATCGCGCCGTGAAAAGCTGCGCCAAATCGTTTTCCAACAGCACCTGGGCAGTGTCTACGACAAGACCGAGCGGGTAGCTGCCCTGGCGCGCACCATTGCCGAGAAAACTGGCAGTAACGGCGACTGGGCCGAGCGCGCCGGCCGCCTGTGCAAGTCAGATCTGGTTACCGAGATGGTGTTCGAGTTTGCCGATATGCAGGGCATCGCCGGTTACTACTACGCCGAAAACGACGGTGAGCCGCTGGACGTGGCCAAGGCCATGTACGAGCAGTACATGCCCAAGTTTGCCGGTGACGAACTGCCTGCCAGCGATACGGGTACCACTATCGCCCTGGCAGACCGCCTGGATACTTTGGTGGGTATCTTCGGTATCGGCCAGCCCCCCAGCGGCTCCCGCGATCCTTTCGCCCTGCGCCGTGCCAGCCTGGGCATCATCCGCATTCTGGTAGAGAAGCGTCTCGACCTAGACCTGCGCGAATTGCTGGAACTGGCCCGCGACAACTACCCGCGCACCGCCCTGGGCGAATACGACAAGGTGGTAGAGCAAACTCTGCAATACGTACTGGACCGCTTCCGCGCCCGGTACGAGGACCAGGGTATCGCCACCGAAGTATTTATGTCAGTTGCCGCGCGCAAGCTGTCGCGCCCGCTGGATATCGATAATCGCGTACACGCGGTGAACGCCTTTAGCCAGCTGCCGGAGTCCGGTGCTTTGGCCGCCGCCAACAAGCGCGTTTCCAATATCCTCGCCAAGTTAGACAGTGCTGTACCCAACAGTGTCGATGAAACTCTGTTGCTGGAAGAGGCTGAAAAGGCTCTGTTCGCCGCAGTACAGGTTGCCCGCACAGAAGTCGAGCCTCTGTATAGCGATGCGCTCTTCGCCGAAGGCCTCGCCGGTCTGGCGGGACTGCGCGAAACCGTGGATAACTTCTTCGACCATGTGATGGTGATGAGCGACGACGAGCAACTGCGCAACAACCGCCTGGCCCTACTGGCCCAGCTGCGCGCACTGTTCCTCGAAGTTGCCGACATCTCCCTGTTGGTTCCCGCCAAGTAATGGCTACTTGAACCGGGGCTCTGCGCCCCGGTTCAGCGACACAGGCGAATCCACATGGCAATAATTCTTCTCGGCCGCGATGGGGTCATCAACCAAAACCCCGACCAGTTCGTGAAATCCGCAGAGGAGTGGCAGCCCCTGCCCGGCAGCATCGAGGCACTGGCTGCACTCAGTCAGGCCGGCCACCAACTGGTGATAGCCACCAACCAGAGCGGCCTGGCCCTGGGCCAGTTTGACCTGGATGACTTGGAGGCGATACACGCCAAAATGCGTTCCCTGGTAGAAGATGCGGGCGGAGAAATTGCTGCGATTTTCTATTGCCCCCATGGGCCCGAGGACAACTGCCGCTGTCGCAAGCCCCAGGCCGGCCTGCTCGATGCTATCGAGGCGGAATTCGACACCAGCCTGCACGGCTGTTATCTGCTTGGCGATAAACTGGCCGATCTACAGCTGGCGTTGGTGAAAGGGTGCAAGCCGGTACTGGTTAAAACCGGTGCGGGCACTGAGACTCTGCAGCAGCTGGTCGAGAGCCCCGATCCGCGTCTGGCGGAAACCGCTGTGTTTGAAGACTTAGCTGGTTTCAGCCAATTTCTAGTGGGCCACTGAGCCCACTGATCCTCCCCTTTCCAGCCTTCTAGATTTAACGGGTTTTTTCCAAGGGCCTGTGAAAAACATCATCAGGAACCCTCTCCGCTACAGCACCACCTCGCATTTGTGACTTACCTTTTTTTCTTTCTCGCCAGTTAGCAAAAATAGTACAAAACAATGACTATGGCGCCAGTTCATTGAGTCCTGCGACACATTACTTTAAAAGCGAGTGACAGGTCGGACGGCTTTATCCCAGTGAAAGCGTGTTCTGCCAAACCAAGGATGGCGTGTTGGGTGTCAGTGACAATGGATAAACAGCGCACTTTCTCTCCCACTTCTACCCGCCTGTAAAAATAAAAAAATGGGACAACTCAATGAAACGAAAAATAATTGCCTCGCTTATTGCGGGCCTGCTGTGCTCAAGCAGTAGTTTCGCAGCCACGGTGGCAGACACTCTCACCCCCGAAATCCAAAAGAATAAAAAGGTCTATATCGTACAGCTCGATGGCGAACCACTTTCCGCCTACAGCGGCACAGTCGCGGGCCTCTCCAGCGCTAAATCCAACGTACGCCGTAAAGCTGACCCCCGCAGCAGCAGCTATCGCCACTACTCCGATTTCCTCAAAACACGTCGCCAGCAGGTGCTCTCTGCCGTGCCCGGCGCACGCAAAGTGCACGAATACAAAGCGGCCTTTAATGGCTTTGCCGCGGTTATGAGTGAAAAGGAAGCCGAAGCACTGCGCAGCCATAAAGATGTGAAAGGCGTCTGGGAAGACCGCCTGCTGAAGATGCACACCGACTCCACTGCAGATTTCCTCGGCCTGACGAATACACCCAGCCCCTGGCTCTGGGGTATCACCGGGGAGGATGTGGTGGTGGGTGTCATCGACTCGGGTATCCACCCGGAACACCCGAGCCTGATGGATATACCAACGCCGCGGCAGGGTAATCGTGGAGCCCATATTTCCTATGGTCCGGTGCCTGAATCCTTTATCGGTGAGGGCTGTGAATTCGGCAACACAGACTTTAACCCCGGTGACGCCGCCTTTACCTGTAACAACAAGCTGATCAAGGCCAAGTCTTTCTCTGACGCCTTCCTCTCCAACAAGACTCTGGCGGATTACGAGTTTCTGTCCGCACGGGATGCAGATGGACACGGCACCCACACTGCCACCACTGCCGCTGGCAACTACGGTGTAGTCACCCCGGATGGCGAAACTCTAACCGGTATGGCGCCGCGCGCCCGTATCGCGGCCTATAAGGTATGCTGGGATGCCCCAGACCCGGACGATAGCGGCTGCTCCTCGGCAGACTCCATGGCGGCCATTGACGAAGCCGTGGCCGACGGTGTGGATGTCATCAACTTCTCGGTGGGCGGCTCCAGTACCGTTTTTACCGGTGCTGATGAAATCGCCTTCCTGTTTGCCGCCGATGCGGGCGTTTTTGTTGCCACTTCTGCCGGCAACAATGGCCCAGGCCCACAAACAATGGGCACGCCTTCCGGTGTCCCCTGGATTACCGCAGTGGGGGCCGCCGAGGACGACCAGAGCTTCGGCACGGCCCTGCAGGTGGATGCCCCTGAGGCAGTTGTGGGCACCTACGATGCCCGTGAAGGCAACGGCCCGGTAACGATGGAAGATGCGGGTCTGCTATCGGCACCAGTTGTTGTGGGTGCCCCCCTGGAAGCCTGCTCCGCACTGACTAATGCTGAGGCGGTAGAAGGCAAAATCGCCCTGGTGAAGCGTGGAGGTTGCTCCTTCAGTACTAAATACAACAATGCCGCAGATGCAGGCGCAGTGGCCATTGTCGTATACAACGACGGCACCGCCGTGGACCGTATGGACCCGATCGTTATGTCGGCGCCCAACACCACCATCCCCGGTGTGATGATTCGCCATACCGATGGTGCCATGCTGGTTGAAAGTGCCGAGGTCACGGGTACTCTCGATCCAGAGCTGAAGATATCCCGCGAAGACCGCATCGCCAGCTTTTCCTCCCGCGGCCATAACGTGGGCGCGCCGGATATTATCAAACCGGATGTGGCGGCACCGGGCGTAGGTATTCTCGCCGGTACCTCGCCAGTGCTGAGTGGTGGCAGCCTGTTCGCCGCCAAAAATGGCACCTCCATGGCGAGCCCCCATGTCGCCGGTATTATGGCTCTGTTAAAACAGGCCCATCCGGACTGGAGCCCGGCAATGGCCAAATCTGCGCTGATGAGCACGGCGCGCACCGACCTGCAAAAGTCCTTCGGACCCGAAGCCGCTGACCCCTTCGATATTGGCGCAGGCGCCATAGTACCCGCTGCCGCTTTCGATCCCGGTCTGGTCTATGACGCCGGTATCAACGACTATCTGGCCTTCCTCTGTGGTGCGGAAAATCAGCCCCAGATTCTGGAAACTTCCACCTGTGAGGGACTGGTTTCCGCTGGCTATTCCCTGGATTCCAGTAATCTCAACCTGCCATCAATCGGCGTCGGGGAATTGGTGGGCACGCAAACCATCAAGCGCCGTGTCACCAGCGTCGGCCGCGGCCAGAGATGGTATTGGGCTTCTGTAGAGGCACCCGAAGGGGTCGAAGTCAGTGTTAACCCCAGAACCCTGCGCCTTAGAGAGGGAGATAGTGCCGAGTTTGAGGTCACTTTTACGGTTACCGAGGAAGCGGCCATGAACGAGTGGGTATTTGGCGAGCTGAGCTGGAAATCCGTTGGTTTACGCCAGGAAGTACGCAGTCCCATCGCCGTGCGCCCGGTTCCGCTATCCACGGTTCAGAAGGTCAGCGCGGATGGCAGCGATGGCACCGTAAACCTGCCCGTGCAGTTTGGTTATAACGGCAACTATCAGGTGGATATCAACGGCTTGGCGGAAGGCGTACCTTTCCCCGGTAGCGTTGAGGATGGAGAAAACCAGCTGATTTTCTTCGATATTCCGGAGGGTACAGAGCTTGCCCGGGTAGCCCTGTTCGATGCGGATGTGGGCGATGGTAGTGGCAGCGACGACCTGGATTTGCAAGTCTACGGACCCGGCCCCGACTTTCCAGAAGTGGGCACCAGCGGCTCACCAACCTCTGCCGAGTCTGTTGATCTGCGCAATCCCACTGCCGGCCAATACGCTGTGTATGTGGTGGATTACGCCTCTGCAGAGGGCCCCACCCCATTCACTCTGTTTAACTTCAACCTGAGCGGGAACAGCGGCAATACTCAGCTCACCACTCCGTCTCAGGCGCATATAAACAGCAGTGGCACTATCGACCTGGAGTGGATAGGTCTCACTCCCGGTACTCGTGCCCTGGGGATTCTCAGCCACGGTAATGGTGAGGCTGTATTTAGCGAAACCGAGATTATGGTGAATACCCAGTAGAGAGCCATTCCCTCCACCGATTGGCAGACGGGGGGAGTTTTTAGGAACCGGCCGAGACTAATGTCTCGGCCGGTTTTTTATTTACAACCTAATTTATCCTGCTGTCGAATAAAAGCTTCAGCAATATCCATAGAGATACGACCAAAGTCCCAAAAGATTTTTGTTTTACGATTGATATTTAGGGCCACTGACAAGTTGTGATCCGGTATTACCATCAACCAACTTTGACTGCCGCGGCTGACGCCACCATGATTAGCATGGCGCACAATTCCCAAAGACGGAATTTCTTGTTCACGGTACCGCCAACCCAACGCATAGTGCTGCTCGTTCACTTCTCCATTGGCAAGCTTTTGCGGTGTCCAAAAAGCTTCTCGGGTTTCAGCAGCTAAAAAATTGTCGTCGAGATAGTGTGCACCCAGCTTTACCAGATCCGTAGGTGTTGAAATAAAACCACCACCCGGCAGACGATGACTTAAATCCACCGGTCGCCATTCACGTAGGCGAAGTTCGTCGCCGCTTAACCCATTACTCTTATAGAAACGGGCAATATTTCTTTCCATATTGCCATTTAATGGAGAGACCTCAGTATTTTTCATTCCGGCAGGAATAAATACTTCGTCTTCCATCACATTCAAATAGCTTTTTTGCTCTGCACCTGCCAGAACTGCGCCTAGAAGAACAGTTCCCAAGGTGCTGTAATAAAAACTTGAGCCTGGCTGGAACAACAATTCACTACTGTCAAAAATTTCCAGAGCCTGATACATACTGTCGTAATGACTGTCCAGTGCCAGTGTTTTATACAAACCCAGCCAATCAGAATTCTTCTTATAATGTGGTAAGCCCGACATATGGGAGGCCAACTGGCGCGGGGTGATCGCTGTCCACTCTTGATTGGGTAATGCTTCCAAATAGTTGGTTATTGATTTATCAAGATCAATACTCCCCTTCTGTACCAAACGCGCGAGAGCTGTTCCAGTCAGAGCCTTGGAAGTACTACCAATACGAAAACGTGTTTCAGTGGTAACAGGAATTTGCTTTTCCAGGTCTGCCCATCCAGATGCACCAGCCCAGACAAGCTCGCCACAAGCCGAAACTGCCGCAGAGATTGCTGGAGAACCAATCTCCTGGCGATGCGTTTCAATGGCTTTAAGTGATTGATCTGCTGCCGGTTGCAGCTCTTTTTGGTATAGCTTTTGTGTCGATGGTGCCTCGGTGGCCAGCGCCTGCCAACCAAATGGGCTGAGTGGTAACGCATCCAGAGACCAGGCATAAAATTGATAAACCGGCCACAATAAATAGCCAATACAAGACAGCAGGGCAAAGATACCCAGCACAAATTTTTTATTTTTCATTTAATCTATCTCTTAAGTTCCTAGTTCCCTAAGCCTCTAAGACTCTAAGACTCTAAGCCATGTCTACACGAGTTAACCGTTATCACGTACCCAAAAATTTTGGACCTAGGATTATTACGCTGCAGCTTTTGGAAAAAGAGACACACTTACGACGAATTCTGACATTGCACTGCTAAAGCAATCTAAAAATACCTTTCAAATACTGTAACTTTTCATCTTTTTTCTTTGAAAAAGAAATCCTTCAAAAATTATTAAAAGGCCAGTAATTTTTTAATGAAAACGCCGGCGGAATTCACTGGGAAGTATGCCTTTATGTCTGCGAAACGTGCGTCTCAATTGCTCCTGGGATTGAAAGCCACATAGGCAGGCTATTTTTTCCTGAGACAGGGATTGCTCAGACAACAATTGGCAGGCTTTTTCCACACGGATATTCTCGACAAAGCGCGCCGGGGTCACTCCCAGCTCCTTGAGAAAACAGCGGGAAAAATTGCGTGGGCTCATCGCAGATTCCTGAGCCAATTTTTCTACTGTGAGAGACTGATCCAAGTTTTGGTAAATCCACTCCACAAGTCTGGCAAAGCGATCACTCTGTTGCTGATTCATCAAGTGGCTGCTGTATTGCCGCTGTCCGCCATCCCGCTTGAGGTAGAGCACCATTAGTTTGGCGATTGCCAGTGCCAAACTACGCCCGTGATCCTCCTCGACTAACGCCAGAGCAAGATCAATGCCCGCGGTAATACCGGCCGAGGTATAAATATGATCATCGCACACATAAATAGCATCAGGGTCTACCTCAATACCGGCAAACTGCCGTAGCTCATCCACATTTGCCCAATGGGTAGTTGCTTTATGACCTGCCAGCACCCCTGCTTTAGCCAAAATCAAAGCACCATTACATATAGAGCCCATCCTTGTAACCACCTGTTTTTGGTCGCACAGCCAACCGAGGATGTCTGGTTCGGCGTAGAGGTCCTTATAACTTCCAGGCGGCCCACCGCTCATCAATAGAGTGTGGATATCTTTCGCCTCACGATATCCGCAATCCGCATACAGCTTTACACCGGTGCCCATCTGTACCAGCCCGGATTCTTCAGCCAACAACTGGATTTTGTAAAAGTCAGAGGGATAACGCCCCTCCTCGCGGAGAAGATGATTAGCCAGTGCAAAAACCTCCAGTGGCCCAGTCACATCCAAGCTGGAAGCGCCCGGATAGATAAACATGGCAATTTGAATAGACTGGTCCTGGGTCAATTTCATTGATAGAGTTTTCCACAACGCCAACTAGGCAAAATTTGATCTTGGCGGTAAATTCTGCCGATTAATTCGCACTTTACCAACCATTTCTGCTAAATACCCTTAGTCCTGCAGAGGTTGTGACTAGATTCATTAGCGAGGCCACACTTTGTTTGTGAGCACTCACACACCTTTCGTTCTGCTCTGCTTAATAGGATGTCTGCGCTCCCGGTGTTTATCCACAGGGTGATCTTTAAGCTAGTTATTCACACTTTTACCGCACTTTGCCCTTTGATCACTTCACATCGAGCACGTTTATCCACAAAGGCTCGAAATCCTTGACCTATCCATCGAGCCGAGCACAATTGCCTCCGCGAATCCCCCAGCTTACGGAGACCCCAATTGGCGGAATTAATATTAAATCGCGGCGCAGAGCGCCGTTTAAAGCGCGGCCACCTGTGGATATACAGCAATGAGGTGGACACCAAGCGCTCCCCGCTGAAAGGCTTGGAAGCGGGGAGCCAGTGCCAGGTTCTCGATAGTCAGGGCAAACTTCTGGGCACTGCCTGGGTCAACCCCAGCCAATTGATCTGCGCCCGCCTAGTGAGCCGCAAGGACAATTTTTCCGAAGACGACATTAGTGAGCGCTTGCAAACTGCATTGCTACAGCGGCAACGCTACTTCGACCACCCCAGCTACCGTATGGTTTACGGAGACTCCGATGCCCTACCGGGGCTGGTAGTTGATCGCTTTAACGATCACCTAGTGGTACAGGTCAGCAACTGGGGCATGGATCGCTACCAACAGGTGGTTGTGGATAAGTTAATCGAGCTGACTCAACCCAAGGGAATTCTGCTGCGCAATGATCACCAGGGCCGCGCGGTTGAGGATATGCCACTCGTTAACCAGATTGTTTACGGAGAAGTGCCCGAACTAGTGCCCTTTGAAGAAAATGGCGTTCCGCTTTTGGCGCCGGTCCACCAGGGGCAAAAAACCGGTTGGTTCTACGATCACCGCGAAAACCGTCGCCTGTTAAACCGCTGGGTACAAGGGAAGCGCGTGTTGGACCTCTTCTCCTATGCCGGCGGCTGGGGAATCCAGACTCTGGCCAACGGTGCCTCCCACGCGGTGTGCGTAGATGCCTCGCAGCAAGCCCTGGACTGGTGCCAATTGAATGCACAGCACAACGGTTTTGCCGACAGACTGGATACCGTGCAAGGTAAGGCGCTAGAGGTTCTGAAGACCATGGTGGCCGAGGGCGAGAAGTTCGATGTCATAGTGCTCGACCCCCCCGCATTTATCAAAAGGCGCAAGGATCACAAGGCCGGCCTCGCCGCTTACCGCCACATTAACGAACTGGCTATGCGTTTACTGTCGGAGGATGGCTTGTTAGTAAGTGCTTCCTGCTCTATGCACTTACAATCGGATGAACTGCTCGACTGTGTACGCGGTGCGGCACACCGATTGGGCCGTAGAGCTTCAATACTCGCCAGCGGTGGCCAGGGCGCGGACCATCCCATTCATCCAGCAATTCCTGAGACCAACTACCTCAAGGCCCACTTTGCCCATCTGGGCGGCAGCCGCTGGTAGCGGGCATTTATTCGCTCTAAAAGAAACCCCGGCAAAGGCCGGGGTTCCTAATTGACTGCTCTGTCACTCTGTGGGATTAGAAAACGTATTTCATACCCAGTGTGGCGGTGCGCGGCCGGTTGGCGCGAGCACCATCGGGACTGCGGCTGATTATCACCTGCTCATCAAACAGGTTATCCACTTTCAGGTAGCCGGTCAGGTCTGTGCTGAAATCGTAGTGCGCAGCGGCATCCACAACCCACAGGGACTCTGTGTAATCGAGTTTATCGGTATTCCCCCGGTTGCAACCGGTGTGTACACACATCTCATCCTGGTAAGCTGCGGTCAGGTTTAAACGCCAGGCGGCACCGCTGTCGAGGCCGGCAGATACGGCAAAAACATTTTCCGGCAGATATTCGAGATTATCGCCAGCAAGCAGCTCTTCACCGTCACTGTCTTCACTGATTTCTGCGTCAGTAAAGGTGTAGGTTGCACGAACCGGCAATACCCAACCGTTTGCGAGTGCCCACTCACTTCCAAAGGTCGCTTCCAGCCCTTTGATTTCTGCTTCACCCAACTGGTAGGTACCACTCTCGGCACCATTGGGGCATTTCACCGCCACCGAACAGTTTTGCAAAGCATTCTCATAGTCACTGTAGAAGGCGATTAACTCCGCATTCAGGCTGCCGTTATCGAAGCGAGCGCCCCATTCATAATTTGTGGATAACTCCGGGCCCTGGCCATCGGCTGCACCTGCACCGGGAGGGGCGAAGCCACGGTGCACACCTGCCAGCAGGCTCCACTGTTCGCTAGCCTGGTAAACAAGCCCCAAGCCTGGCAGCCACTCATCCACCTGATTGGAGCGGTAATTGTCCTTCTCGGTACGCTCGGCGTCGTTATAGCGCTGCTGTTCGGTCTCTATATCCTCGTAGCGAAGAACAGCGGTGAGGGTCAGTTTGTCGTTCAGCTGGATATCGTCGTAGATAAAGAACGAAGTTGCCTCAGCTTCTTCGATTCGGTTATTGCTTGAGCTCGGCAGCTCAACGCGTTCGTATACCAGCTGGCCATCGGTCTGATTAAAAACTTCTACGGGCTGATATCTATCGACTTCATCCTGATGTTGACGTAAACCAAATGTTAATTCATGAGCAACGGTACCAGTGTTAAATTGCCAATCGGCACTGATCTGCAGGCCCTTGGCCTCGTACTCACGGTTGTTGTGCTTAACACCGAAGGTGTAATCCTCAGTGCCATCCAATACCGCCTGTGGGTCTAGAACTCCGTCAACACTGCCACCGTTATTAACAGCATCTATCAAGTCACCCTCGCTGACCTTGAACCAGTCGCGCTTAAACTTGTTGTAGTAAGCCTGGGTATGCAGAGTAAAGTTGTTACTCAACTCGATGCTGTGGTTCAGCTGGATAGTGCTGTGGCGATTCTGCATTTCATCCAGGGCGCTGATACCGTAGCGACGGTTTGGATCTCTCTTAAAGTCAGCATCCGTCAGGCCCAGATAACTCATGCCTGACTCCTCTTCGGAGTACTGCAGCTTGATATCCAACTGCTGGCGATAGGTCGCATCCGCATCGGAATTAAGGCGACCTTTCAGCAGGTAGTCTTCTTTAGCGATATCCGCGCTGCCAGCGCGATCAATTTCGCGGAAACCGTCGGCATACTGTTGCTGGGTCTCCAGCAGCCAGCCGGTAGTTTCTGTACTGCTGCCGTAGTGAGCGTGCAGGCGGGTCTCACCGTATTCACCGGCCTCCAGCTGCACCATCCCCTGGCTGGAAGTGGGAATAGGTGTGCTCAACATATTTACCGCACCACCCACGGTAAACGGGCCGTATTGCAAGGCAACTGGGCCTTTTAGTACTTCAATAGCATCCATGCGGCCGGCACTTGGGAAATAATACGCTTCCGGCGCCGAGTAAGGGGCCGGAGCCACCAATACACCATCTTCCATCAGGGAAATTTTGGCAGAACGCCCTCCCTGGGCACCACGAATACCAATATTCGGACGCAGGCCGTAGCCATCCTCTTCCAGGATGTAGACCCCCGGAACCGAGCGCATCATGCGGTTGATATCTACAAACTCGAATTCTGCCAGTTCTTCGGCATCTACCAGATGCGCGGAGCCCGGCAGCTTGGAGATGGAGTCGGAATTACCAATAACGGATACGCTTTCCAAACGCTCATCAGCGTGACTAGGAACTGCCGTGGCAGCCGCCAGGGCAATAGCCATTGGCGACAGGAAAAATCTCTTCATGAACCCTCCAATGAATCTATGTAATTTGTAATTGTTTTTATTAATAAGAATGATTCTATTTTACCACTCGCGACAGGGGGATATCACAGAACATTTTTTTGTTTTTTGGCGCCTTTACGAGGAATAAACCTCTCAAATATTAGTTTCTATCCTAAGAGCAGTATGTTTCCTAGGATCTACTCTTCGAGCTGACTAGCATTGGGCTCATGTATCTACTTTGGGAATGCCCATGATTCGAAAGGCAGAGCTCAAAGAGTTGGATAGGCTGGAACAACTCTGGCTACATGCGGTGACACATTCACACCCATCACTGCCTCGTCAGTTCTGGTTGCAGCGACGTGGTGAATTCCGCAGAGACTGCCGCCGATCCAACCAATGCCTGGTGTTTACCGGCCGCCACAGCGCTGTCGCCGAGGCTTTTATTACCCTGGTGGACACTGACAAGATCGCCCACTTGTGTGTTAGTCCCCTTTTTACCGGTTGTGGAATTGGCGCTAGCTTGCTTAAGGCTGTGGCCGTCGGACGCAAGCAGCTCCAGGCTCAGGTATATCGTGAAAATCTGCGCACGCGGTATTTCCTGCAAAAGCATGGGTTTGTAGAAACCCGTCGCGGTTACAACGCTGAGTACGGACAACATCAGATTTTGATGTCGTGCAAAGGGACCCCGCCTTGAGCCATATCTTACTCACAGGGGGGAAAACCACTACTTATAACCGAAACTTATTGATTCACTCCTTTTTATTGTTTCTACGCGACAAACTATCCGGGTAGCATGCCTTTCATCCTAGTTTTCCTACGCGCTGATTTTTATGGGACAGAACGCTTCCAGTCATACCCTGCAGTCCTCGAGCGACCGCTTCTTTCATCACGATGCTGACTTGGCATCCATGAATCAGACTTTCGCTGCGGCTAAACCCAGCGAAATCATGCAGTTCACCATGGATAAAGCCCAGAATCCGGTGGTCTTTACCAATTTCCGCCCCCTCGCTGTGGCTTTCCTGCACCTGGTGACCAGGGCCAAGCCGGATATTCCAGTTATCTGGGTGGATCACGGCTACAACACCCCGGAAACCTACCGTCACATAGAAAATGTGGTGGAGCGGCTGAACCTCAATCTGCGCACCTATTCTCCAAAGATGTCTGCGGCCCACTACAACGCCGTCTACGGTGGTATTCCGGCCCTGGATACTCCCGAGCACGACTTTTTCTCGCGTACAGTGAAGCTGGAGCCGTTTAACCGCGCCATGCAGGAACTGAAGCCAGATGTATGGCTCAACGGCATTCGCCACGATCAGAATGCCCATCGCAAAAACCTGGATATTTTTACCCAGGGGAATCACGGCACCATTCGAGTAGCGCCAATGTTCCACCTGAAGGAGATCGATGTAGAGGAGTACGTTTACGAAAACGAACTGCCCGATAATGATGTGTATTTCGACCCGACCAAGGGTGAAGAACATCGCGAGTGTGGGTTATTACTGGAAAAATAGTACGGACATAAGGCCCCGTACTGTTTTTCCTGATCCGCAAGCTCAGACCGATGCAAACCCTCAGTGTTCTCCGTTACTCTGAACTGCATCAATAATCCTATTACCCTCCGCATAAAGTTCACAGCGGTCACGCACCTGATATTGAACTCTACTCTCTTCACAAATTTTTAGAGCTTCATCGTTTGCCTGAGCCTGACTGGCACTCTCCTCTATAATACCTGTGGCATAAGCGCCTTTATAATCTACAGCCATCGCCAAAGCTTTATTGCCCGACAAATTGCGATACTCTGAGAGTAGTCCGCTCAATCCATTTCCAGGTGGGTGAAACTCTGTTACCACTTCATCGAGTTCCTGTATTTCTTTCATCATGGACTTTAAGTGATTTCTCGACTCTACATTGGTTACTTGCATAAGTAACGGGCGGGCAACTAGAGGAAATAACTCTTGATCGCGGCTAAGGTAAAGCTCTTGGGCATACCACCAAGCAATATCAATTTCCCGAGGTGCACGGAGATAGGCCTGCTCAAGCATTTCCTGATACATCCGACGTGGATAACCCATTACTTGCATAGTAATAGCCAACTTATACCAATAAGAAGGGACCTGATCGTTTCTATTGACGAGCTCAACATATCCATCGCGAATATCTTTTAGCTGTTTAGGAGTAGGACCTTCTTCCGGAGTGAGGGCTTGTAAAAAGGCTATCTCAGTACTAGCCTCAATAAACCAAGTTTCCTCATGATACTTTGTCGGTATCGAATCCAGTATTTGTCGCGCTCTAGAATAGTTCTCCTCCCTCCCTTGAGCTATCGCTAAAACAGCATCCATTGCAGGACTAGCTACTTCCTTGCTCTCAGCATAAGTTAAAAACTGAGTCAGCGGTTTTACCCCCTGTCCAGTAACGGCCATAAAATGGGCAACTTCTGTTATCGCATCCTGTCTTCCAAGCTGCTGTATCGATAAATCTATGTTGAAATCACCTTCTGAGAGCTCACCTTCAAAATAATTAAACTCCTGCTGTGTAAGTTCTCTATAATGAGAGTCCAGCTCCTCAAATGTCATGCCGAGGGCTTTGAGTAAGGCAGCAACCGAGTCGGCTCCATCGTTATAAGCTTGTAGGTATTGGCCTAGTGCCTTGTTGCGATTGACATCAAATAGAAGCCAATGGGTAAGCATCCAGCCGCTGGCATATAACGTCTCGGTACCCCAATCGCCAAGAGATCTACGGTCCGCTGTAAGCAATAGTTCCAAGGGCATTTCATCGAAACGCGTTAGGCTAATTTCACGACTCTCAGGTATTTTTCCAAAATTAACACTATTATCTTTGCCAAAACTAACTGTCGAAAATACCTCAGCAACTCCCTCACTAAACCAATATGGGTAATTATTCTGACTTCCACTATAAATGAGAAAATGTATATATTCGTGGAAAAGTATCTGTCTTGCTGGGTCCCCTGGAAGATATCGATTCCCATTTAAATTTAATAATGCAAAGCTTCCGTAGATGGTATTTCGAAATAAGCCGACCGTTCTTCGAGAGTCTTTGACACTACTCATGCGAGCAAAACTATTCCGGTCTGCCAGGGCATATATTGTAAGTTTTTGGTGATCGGGTTTAAATTTTAGATAGTTTTGAGTAAAAATTCGAAAGCGCTCAAGGTCCTCTGCTAAGTTTTTAACTTCCTTCGGTTCATCATTAGTCACTATGCGGAAGTGTTCTGTCTCTATTTGAGACCAATTAGAATTAATTAATTTTCTGGTACTGTTACTATTACAACCAAAAAGCAATATTCCCACAAAAATAGCAACTGAAAGATATAAATTTTGATGGAAATATTTCCCTAACCTTTCCATTTTTTCTCTTGACCATTTTAATTGTATTTTTATCCGAACAGATGTTTATAGGTAGAAATACTGCTATTTATTTTTAAAGTTAAATTTTCCATAGTTAGGAAACTTTTGCATAATTCAAAGTCAATCTAGTAGTATTCAGCTATTCATAAAGACTACAATGAATTATGCGGCAAGTCACCTTAGCTGTAGCAGAATATAAACTTAAGTGCCGTATATTTCTTACACAGACGCTCCCTTCCCATGTCAGTGAATAAAAAATCAAGTAGCCCCTTATTTCCGTGAGGTAAACGTATATCCATTGAGAGTCATACTGTGCATTCATTGCATGTTACAGTTTTACAATCTCAGTGAATCCGTCACGGAAGTTTTACGTTAAATGAGATCGAATCTATGCATACTTTTGCCGGATTCACTTTGAACGATCCAATCCCCGATGAGACGACGATTCATAACTTTCGCCACTTACTGATGTTGAATCAGCTGGATACAACCGTACTTAGGGAGAAAAATAGGTACCTTATTATAATGGCCAGACAGGGCCTAAAGACACCCTTGTAGATACCACCATTACCTTTACTCTAATTTCGACGAAGTACAAATAGAAGCAACGCGCCTCAGAAATACATTAAATTAAAAATGACAATCAGTGGTATTTTGGAGTGAAAATGAATTGGGAATTATTATTCGTATACCACTACCTAGTGGTGGAGAGAATAAATAGAGAAAATACAAATATAAACGATATCAAACTTTGTTTAGCTACCCCTAAGCCCAATATCTGAGGATCAGAGGTAGCTCAAAGTCAGCTTAAATGTTATTCAGCCATTTAAAAGCTCTACACATCCAGGTTTTCCACCGCCAGGGCATTGGTCTCGATAAAGTCGCGGCGCGGCTCTACCTGATCGCCCATCAGGGTGGTAAAGATCTGGTCTGCGGCAATGGCATCCTCAACGGTGACCTGCAGCATACGGCGGCTCTCAGGGTCCATGGTGGTCTCCCACAATTGCTCGGGGTTCATCTCACCCAAGCCCTTATAGCGCTGGATACCGTAACCCCGGCGGCTCTCGCCCATCAACCAATCCATTACCTCGGGGAAACTGCCGACGGCGTGTTGTTTCTCACCACGCTGGATAAAGGCACCCTCTTCCAACAAGCCCACCATTTTCTCACCCAGTGAACAGATAGAAGTGTACTCAGCGGAATCGAAGAACTCGTGGTTGATCAGGTAGTCGCTGCCGACGCCATGCGCCACGATGTGGATATGGGGCAGGAATAGCCCGCGCTCGGTATTTTCCTGCACAGTCACTTCATGGCGACGGGTTCCACCACTCTCCTCATCGGCGAGCTTTTCCTGTAGCTGAGCACACCATTCAGCCACCTTCTCCTGGGATTGCAGATCCTCTTGAGAAAGGCTCGGCAGGTAGATCATGCTGCGCAGCACTTCTTCTGGATAGAGGCGGGACAAGCGATCAATAGTGGCCAGCACGCTGCGGTACTCGCCTACCAGGCTCTCCAGGGAAGCGCCAGATAGCCCAGGAGCATCCGGGTTTACAAATAGTGTGGCGCCTTCCAGGGCGGCATTGGTAAGGAACTGGGTCAGAGCGCCCTCATCCTTTAAGTACTGCTCCTGCTTGCCCTTGGAGATCTTGTACAACGGCGGCTGGGCGATATAGATATGGCCGCGCTCGATCAACTCCGGCATCTGGCGGAAGAAGAAGGTCAGCAGCAGTGTGCGGATATGGGCACCGTCCACGTCCGCATCGGTCATGATGATGATGCTGTGGTAGCGCAGCTTGTCGGGGTTGAACTCGCTCTTGCCGATACCACAACCCAGCGCGGTAATCAGGGTGCCCACTTCGGCACTGGAGAGCATCTTGTCGAAGCGCGCTTTCTCCACGTTGAGGATCTTGCCTTTCAAAGGCAGGATCGCCTGGGTGCGGCGGTCGCGCCCCTGTTTGGCAGAACCACCGGCGGAGTCACCCTCCACCAGGTAGATTTCAGATAGCGCTGGGTCTTTCTGCTGGCAGTCAGCCAGTTTGCCGGGCAGACCGGCGATATCCAGGGCGCCCTTACGGCGGGTCATCTCACGCGCCTTGCGCGCCGCCTCACGGGCTTTCGCCGCATCGATCATCTTGGTAACGACGGACTTGGCTTCCTGGGGGTTCTCCAACAGGTAATCGTTGAAATGCTGCCCCATCTCCTGCTCAACGGCGGGCTTCACCTCGGAGGAAACCAGCTTGTCTTTGGTCTGCGAAGAGAACTTGGGGTCCGGCACTTTGACGGAAATAATCGCGGTAAGGCCTTCGCGGGCATCGTCACCAGTGGTGTTGACCTTATCCTTCTTGCCCAGGCCCTCGCGCTCAATATAGGTATTCAGGCCGCGCGTCAGGGCAGCGCGGAATCCCGCCAGGTGAGTGCCTCCATCGCGCTGGGGAATATTGTTGGTGTAGCAGAAGATGCTTTCCTGGAAGCTGTCATTCCACTGTAGCGCCACCTCTACGGCAATACCGTCTTCACGCTGGCTTTGGAAGTGCAGTACCTTGTTGATGGGGGTTTTGTTCTGGTTGAGAAACTCAACGAAGGCACTCAAACCACCCTCGTATTCGTATACCTCTTCTTTAGCGCTGCGCTCATCTTTCAGCACGATACGCACACCGGAATTCAGGAAGGACAACTCGCGTAAGCGTTTAGCCAATACATCAAAGTGGAATTCGATATTGCTGAAGGTATCGGCAGAGGGCTTGAAATGCACCGTGGTGCCAGTGGTATCGCTATCACCCACCACTTCCAATGGTGCCTGGGGCACACCGTGATGGTAGGTTTGCTCGTGGATTTTGCCTCCGCGGCGGATGGTCAACTTCAGCTCTCTGGAGAGCGCATTCACTACCGACACACCCACGCCGTGCAGACCACCGGATACCTTATAGGTATTGTCGTCAAACTTACCACCGGCATGCAGCACGGTCATAATCACTTCTGCGGCGGAAACCCCTTCTTCCGAGTGGATTTCTGTGGGAATACCTCGGCCATTATCAGAGACGGAGATCGACTCATCTGGATGGATAGTTACGCGAATCTCGTCGCAATGGCCAGCCAGTGCTTCGTCGATGGAGTTGTCGACCACCTCAAAAACCATATGATGCAGGCCGGTGCCATCGTCGGTATCACCGATATACATTCCGGGGCGCTTGCGCACCGCATCCAGGCCTTTAAGTACCTTGATACTGCTCGAGTCATAGCTTTGCTGCTCTGACATTTATTCGCTCCATTCAACTTATTGTGCGGCCGATGCCTCGGCGCTGATATTCCCATGTTCCACGTGGAACACTTTTGGGCAATTCCAAGGGGCTTCGAGCTGGCGCCAGGGGCGGCTCGTAGTGCCCTCATCTATTCCGGTTACCAGTACCTGGCTGGCACAACGGCCAACCCACTGGGCAAAAACTTGTTGATTGTGATCATCCAACTCCGCCGGCAAGTCGTCCACAAGGAACACCGGTTTCTCCCGGTGGCGACACACCAGTTGCGCCATAGCCGTGCGTACGGCGCATACCAGCATCTTTTGCTGGCCTCGCGACAAAACATTGTGTGCTGGCTCACCGGCTACGGTAAATCGGAGATCGGCTCTGTGAGGCCCCGTGCGGGTATGCCCCTGATTGAGATCCCCTTCCCGGGACTCCCTCAGTGCCTCAGCCAGAGCAATTTCCTTGCGCCAACCCCGCCGGTAACTGATATCTACACGATTCAACAGGCTCTGTGGTAATTCATCCAGCAGGGCAGACACGGCTGCCTGTAATTCCTGAAATTGGCCAAGGCGCAGGGTGTCCACCCTCTCGCCGCTCTGGGCCAATTGATACTCCCAAATCCCGATCGCATCCGCGTCGATTTTACCACGTCGCAACAAGGCATTTCGCTGCTTCAATGCGATTTGGTAATTTTTCCACTCCTGGGCAAAGAGATGTTCCACGTGGAACACTGTCCAATCCAGGAGTCGCCTGCGTACCCCTGGCCCTCCATCCAGAGCGGAGAAACTATCGCTATTAATCAGTTGCAAAGGTAAACAGTTAGCCAGTTGTGAACTGGACTCCGCCGCTGCCTGATTGATACGCACACGACCACCACCATCGGCCAGGCGTTCGACTCCAAGGTTGAAGCCCGTATCCAGCTGGGTAAAAACTGTGAGCCCCGAATGATCGTGCCGAATTACGGATTTATGCTGGCGAGATCGAAAGGAGCGACCGGTAGCCAACATATGGACAGCTTCAAGGATTGAGGTCTTGCCGCTGCCATTGACGCCACAAAACAGGTTCACCCCCGTATCTAAAAGCAGATCGGCGTGGGAGATGTTGCGAAAATTGGAAATGAGAAGGCGGCTCAGTGCCATGAACCCTTCCGCTTGTTAGCCGGGGAAATTCCCGCGGTGAAATCCAGATAAAATACCAGATAAAATAAAGGGACCGCTTGTTGATGATGCAAAGCGGTCCCTTCCCGTTTGTGAGCCAAGTGCTGGTTAGCCAGACTTACAGGCGCATCGGCATAATCACATAGAGGGCGTCACCGTCCTCAGGTTGCTGCAGCAGAGCACTACTGTTGGCATCCGCCAGGCTGATGCGAATCTGGTCGCTATGAATAGCACCGGTAACGTCGAGCAGATAGGAAACGTTGAAGCCAATTTCCATAGGCTCCCCCACGTAATCCACCATCATTTGCTCTTCTGCCTCCTCCTGTTCGGGGTTGTTGGCCACTATCTGCAACAGCCCTTCGGAGACCTGCAAACGCACCCCGCGGTATTTCTCATTGGAGAGAATCGCTGCCCGGGAGAAGGCCTGACGCAAGCCCTGACGATCGGCATATACCACATTGCCCGCACCCCGCGGCAGCACGCGCTCGTAATCCGGGAATTTTCCATCCACCAGTTTGGAGGTGAAGGTGAACTGGCCACTCATCACACGGATATGATTGTTGCCTAATACCACCTGCGCCTGCACGTCGGTATCTTCCAGCAGGCGGCCCAATTCCAGCACCCCCTTGCGCGGTACAATCGCCTGGATCGGCTCCGATACATTCAAGCCCGGGGCATCGCGGTCACACAGGGCCAGGCGGTGCCCGTCCGTTGCTACCGCTCGCAACTGCTGTGGGCGACACTCCAACAGCAGGCCATTCAGGTAGTAGCGCACGTCCTGCTGGGCCATGGCAAAGCTGGTGGCCTCGATCAGGCGTCGAATCTCGCGCTGGGAGATATCGAAACGGGTCTGGGCGCTGGCCTCCTCCTGATTGGGGAAGTCCGCTGCGGGTAGAGTCGATAACTGAAAACGGCTGCGACCGCTGCGCAATACCAGGCGCTCACCGTCGCGCTCAAACTTTAGTTCGGCGCCATCAGGCAGTGAGCGACAGATATCCAGTAACTTGCGTGCTGGGACGGTGACTTCGCCTTCCATCTCCACGCCGTCCACCGGCAGGCGGCCGACAATCTCCACTTCGAGATCTGTACCGGTCAGGGACAACTCCTGACCTTGTAATTGCATCAATACATTGGCCAGGACCGGCAGGGTCTGGCGCTTCTCAACGACACCGGCTACCAGTTGTAGGGGCTTCAGCAGGGCGTCCCGGCTCACATTGAATTTCATCGGTAGTTTCGCCTTGTTTGTCAGTTATTCGATTAAGTGGTCAACGACCGTGTCAGTAACTTTACGTCCTCGCGGATATCCGCGTCAGACTCCTGCAATTCGCGAATTTTACGGCAGGCGTGCAAAACCGTGGTGTGGTCTCGCCCGCCAAAAGCATCGCCAATCTCCGGCAAACTGTGGTTGGTCAACTCTTTGGCCAGAGACATGGCCACCTGGCGCGGACGCGCCACAGAGCGGCTGCGGCGCTTGGACAACAGGTCGGCCACCTTGATCTTGTAGTATTCGGCTACCACACGCTGGATATTGTCCACGCTCACCAGGCGGTCCTGCAGAGCGAGGAGATCCTTGAGCGCCTCGCGCACCAAGACATCGTCAATGGCGCGGCCAGTAAACTGTGCGTTGGCAATCACCCGGCGCAGGGCGCCCTCCAGCTCGCGCACATTGGAGCGAATTCGCTGGGCGATAAAGAAAGCGGAATCGTGCGGCAGCTCAACACCAAATTGCTCCGCTTTCTTCATTAATATGGCTACGCGGGTTTCCAGTTCCGGCGGCTCCACCGCCACGGTGAGACCCCAGCCAAAGCGGGATTTGAGGCGCTCTTCCAGTCCATCGATCTCTTTCGGGTAGCGATCACAAGTGAGGATGATCTGCTGACCACCCTCAAGAAGCGCATTAAAGGTGTGGAAAAACTCTTCCTGGGAGCGCTCCTTGCCGGCAAAAAACTGGATGTCATCAATCAACAGCGCATCCACCGAGCGGTAATAGCGCTTAAAGTCGCTGATGGCGTTGAGCTGCAGCGCCTTCACCATATCCGCAACAAAGCGCTCGGAGTGCAGGTAGACCACCTTAGCGTTGGGATTGCGCTCCAATAGCGCATTGCCCACTGCGTGCATCAAGTGTGTTTTACCCAGGCCCACGCCACCATATATAAAGAGTGGGTTATAGGCGCCACCGGGATTGTCGGAGATTTGCTGGGCAGCGGCCAAGCCAAGCTGATTGGACTTGCCTTCGACAAAGGATTTAAAAGTGAAATTACGATTGAGGGAACTGCCGTGTTTTATAGCGCCCTCAACTTCAACCTGGCGCGCAGGCTGTTCCGGGATAGAACGCATCATGTCGTTCATTACCGCTGGGCGGATATCGGATACCGCCTGCTCCCCCTTGCTCATTTGTCGGGAATTTGTCTCCTCTTCCAGTGCCGGATGAGGATTAGCACCAAAACCACCGCCCATTGGGGGCTGCGTGGGAATAGGAGCTGCAGGTGTCTCCACTTGGTTCATATACCCCTGGGAAGCCACAGGGGAGACCACTCCCGCTGGCGTAGAGGGGAAATCCACCGGGTTCGAAGAGGCGCTGTGCGCCATTGATGGCGCCACAGTATTAGAGGACGGTGCCGTTGGTGGCATAGGTGTTGGAGCTGGTGCCGCCTCCATCGCAGAGCGGTTGCGTTGGAAACGTGCGGGGCGTCGCGCTGTAATCTCCAGCCCCACTTGTAGTGGCTGCCCCGGAGAGAACTGATGTACCAGCTCGCGGATACGATGAAGGAATTTACCGCCAACCCAGTCCAGTACGAAGCGATTTGGTGCGACCAAGCGCAGCTCACCCTCCGCACACGCGGGATTGACACGCAGCGGCCTGATCCAGGTGTTGAACTGCTGAGATGGCAGTTCATCCTGTAAACAGTTCGCGCACTGCTTCCAAACGGATTCAGTCAAGAAACCCCCCAAAAACCCCAAAATGGTAAGACCACGGAGACAACGGCATGACAGGGCTGAAACGCCCGAGCCGTCAAATAAGATCGGCGCAGTATACCTTTCCATCGATGGGTTATCCACAAGAAAGCATCGATCTGTTGAAAAAATTAAGTAAAAAGGTCCATGCAATCAAGTATTTGCGCAACAATTAGACAGGTGAAGCGCGCATATCGACACACTTATCCACAGGACTCTGTGCATATCTTGGGATCAATCGGTGGGCATCGCCAAATATTTCAGGCATCTCAAGGGCTTGATAAACTGGCGTGATAGGAACCCGTAATTTAGGTGATAAACAAGCCGAATTTCCCCGGCCTGTGCGTTGCTTTCACTGCTGCCTTTCTATACAATCCGCGGCCTTCGCAGCGCGTAGCTCCGTCTGCGCCGGCTCTGTGCCGGACCGGAGCCCAGGCCGCGGCCGGGGATGGTCCCGAGAAATCTTGAACACAAAGTCTCAGGTAGCAAGACTATGAAACGCACATTTCAACCCAGCAATTTGAAGCGCAAACGCACTCACGGTTTCCGCGCTCGTATGGCAACTAAAAACGGCCGTAAAATCCTGGCCCGCCGTCGCGCTAAAGGCCGCAAAGTACTGTCTGCATAATTTCTCTTCTTTTAGAGACCTCTTTTATGCAGCAGGCGCGCAGCAGCTTCGGATTTGCCAAGACGCTGCGCCTGCTAAATGCGGCGCAGTATCGCAAGGTTTTCAATGAAAACTTTGTGCGCGCCGCGCATCCCCACCTTTTGATTCTCGCCTGCCCTAGTGACTTGGAACACCCGCGCCTCGGCCTGGTAATCGCCAAGAAGCATGTGCGCAATGCCTCCGATCGCAATCGAATCAAGCGAATCACCCGCGAAACGTTCCGCCTGCAGCAACACCAGTTGCCGCCGCTGGATGCTGTGGTATTGGCGCGACCTGGGGTTGCAGATCTGGATAAGGCCGCACTGGCAAAGACACTAAACAAGCTCTGGCGCAAGCTGGCCAAGCGCGCGCAACAGCCACAATCGAAGTCATGAAGTGGCTGCTGATCAAGTTGATACACGTATATCGCTATCTGGCCAGCCCTTGGGTAGGCAACCAATGCCGCTTTTACCCAACCTGCTCCCGCTACTCCGAAGAGGCTATTGAGACTCACGGAGCCTTAAAAGGGGGTTATTTAACCGCGCGCCGCCTTATAAAATGCCACCCCTGGCACCCAGGTGGGTTGGACCCGGTTCCCCCCACCAAACACAAGAACACGCTCTAGGTATTAAGATGGATTGGCAACGCTATACGCTGCTTGGTGGAATTCTCGCGGTTCTCCTGGCACTTATCTTCCAGTGGAATGCATTTCAAGAGCAGCACACTCCTGAACTCGACCGCGAAACCATAGTACACAACGATGTACAAAGCGGCAGCCAGATCCCGGCGCAGACCAGCGACAACGGCAATGGCGATGTGCCCCAACTGGAGTCCCAGGCGCCAGCAGAGACAGGCACCGATAGCGGCGAGCGCACGCTCATCCATGTCACCACCGATGTGTTTGATCTTTTGATCGATCCCCGTGGCGGAGATATCGTTAAGGTCGCCCTGCGGCAGTTCCAGGAAAAGCTGGATACACCGGACCAGCCCCTGATCCTGTTAAACCAGACCCGCTACCACACCTATATCGCCCAGAGTGGCCTGATCGGTAACAATGGCACCGATAGCGCCGCCGGCCGTCCCTTGTTCAAGGTTGAAAAGACCAACTACGCCATGGTCGAAGGGCAGGATCAGCTGGTTGTGGACCTGACCCTGCAGCAAGAAGGCGCAAATATCACCAAGCGCTACACCTTTAAGCGTGGCGACTACCTCGTCCAGGTGGCCTACCTGGTGGATAACACCAGCGCCAAGCCCTGGTCCGCCGCTATGTTCGGCCAGATCAAGCGCGATGCCAGTGAGCCGGTGACGGATACCGGTTTTGGCATGTCACCCTTCCTCGGTGCCGCCCTGCACACCAACGAAGAAAATTACTTCAAGCAGGATTTTGAGGAGATCGCCGAAAAGCCCACCAAAGAAACCATTGAAGGCGGCTGGGTAGCCATGGTGCAGCACTATTTCCTCAGTGCCTGGATTCCCCCTCAGGACGAGCGCAATACTTTTGAGCTGCGCGAGCTATCCAACGGACTATTCCGTATGGGCTTCACCGCCCAGCCGGTGCAAATTCCCGCCGCGACCCAGGGTGAGCTGAGCGCCTCTTTCTATGCTGGTCCGAAAGACGTCTACCGACTGGAAGAGATCTCCCCCTACCTGGACCTGACCGTGGACTACGGCTGGCTCTGGTGGATTGCCAAGCCGCTGTTCCGCGTACTGCACTTTATCCAGGAACATATCGTCAGCAACTGGGGCTGGGCGATTATCCTGCTCACCGTATTTATCAAGACACTGCTGCTGCCGCTGTCCGCCGCAGGCACCAAGTCTATGGCGCGCATGCGCAAATTCGCTCCGCAGATGAAAAAGCTACAGGAGCAGTACAAGGACAATCGTCAGAAGTTGGCGGAAGAGACCATGAAGCTCTACCGCCGCGAGAAGATCAATCCCATGGGGGGCTGCCTGCCGATCCTGCTGCAGATGCCGGTGTTTATCGCCCTCTACTGGATGCTCACCGAAACCGTAGAGCTGCGCCACGCACCCTGGATCTTCTGGATTCACGACCTGTCGGCGAAGGACCCCTATTTCATCCTGCCAGTACTGATGGGCCTGTCCATGTGGTTTATGCAGAAGCTAAACCCGGCCCCCACCGACCCGACCCAGGCCCGCATCATGCAGCTGATGCCGGTGATGATGACGGTGTTCTTCCTGTGGTTCCCGGCTGGCCTGGTCCTGTACTGGATCGCCAACAACCTGATCACCATCGGTCAAACCTGGTATATCAACAAGCAGGTGGATGCTGGAAAATACTGATCAAGTATCCACAGATCACAAACAACAAGGGCCGCAACAGCGGCCCTTTTCCGTTATGTCGAGTACACTCAGCCGATGACACAACAAAGCCTTAATCGTGACACCATCGCCGCCGTCGCCACCGCACCGGGGCGCGGTGGTATCGGTGTAATCCGCCTCTCAGGCCCCAAAGCCCTGCCCATTGCCCAGCAAATCTGTGGGGATAAACCACTCAAAGCGCGCTATGCCCATTACCGAAATTTTTGCCACAGTGAGCGGCTGATCGACCAGGGACTCGCCCTATTTTTCCCAGGCCCCAACTCGTTTACCGGAGAGGATGTGGTGGAACTGCAGGGCCACGGTGGCCCGGTCATTCTCGATCAACTGCTGAAGGCAACGATCGAACTGGGGGCCCGACAAGCACGCCCCGGTGAGTTTTCCGAGCGCGCCTTCCTCAACGATAAAATGGACCTCACCCAAGCCGAAGCGATCGCCGATCTCATCGATGCCGGTAGTACTCAAGCGGCACGCAACGCCATGCGTTCACTACAGGGCGCTTTTTCCGACAAGATCGAAGACCTTGTAGAAAGCCTCACCCACCTGCGCATCTATGTGGAAGCCGCCATCGATTTTCCCGAAGAGGAGATCGACTTTCTCGCCGATGGCAAGGTGGCTGCGGATATCCAGGCCCTACTGGCGCAAATGGCGGGCGTGGAAGCCCAGGCGCGCCAGGGCGCCATTATGCGCGAGGGTATGCGCGTGGCCATTGCCGGGCGCCCCAATGCCGGCAAGTCGAGCCTGCTCAATGCCCTTGCGGGGCGCGATACCGCCATCGTCACCGATATAGCCGGCACCACCCGCGATATCTTACGGGAAGATATCCACATTGACGGCATGCCCCTGCAGTTCGCCGATACCGCCGGTCTGCGGGATGCGCCAGACAAGGTAGAGCAGATCGGAATCGAGCGGGCCTGGGAGGAGATTCACCAGGCGGATCGCGTGCTCCTGGTAATGGATGCAGAGCAACTCCACTCACTGGACCCGGCAGAGGCCTGGCCGGAGTTTACCCACCAGCTTCAGGACTTAGACAAGCTCACACTGGTACTGAATAAAATTGATCTCAGCGATTACAGTGCCGGACTCCAAGCCCACACTGAAGGTGTGCCGGTAATCGCCATCAGCGCCAAGACCGGTGCGGGCCTCGAAGCGCTGAAGGAGCATTTAAAACAGTCTATCGGCTTCAGTGGCGCTGCCGAAGGCAACTTTAGCGCGCGGAGAAGACATTTAGAGGCACTTGAGCGGGCCCGCGCTTTTATCGAGCAAGGCTCCCAACAGCTTCACAGTCACGGTGCCGGTGAGTTACTTGCCGAAGACTTGCGTCAGGCCCAGCAGGCACTGGGGGAAATCACCGGCACCGTGAGCGCGGACGAGCTGCTCGGAAAGATTTTTGGTAGCTTCTGTATCGGTAAGTAGCTTCTGTATCGGTAAATAGACGCATAGATTCAAAGGTATTCGACCCGCAACTTATCCAATTAGGACGCTAGCAAATAGCGTCCTCTTCTCTTCCCTATCCTACCTTCCTACTCTTCCTTCTTCTTATTCTTCTTATTCTCCTTCAGGCACAAGTTCCACACCTCTTGCTCACAGGAAGAGCCCAGATCTATCCTAAGTTGCTAAAAAGTTCTATTTAATCCCCAGCTTTCCCGCATATTTTCCACGAAATAGGTGAGAAATAAGCTTGAAGCCGCTGTTTAAATGGCTATTGAGGGAAAGAAGTTATACATGTCCACGGGGATTTCCCGTGGATAAGCTTATTGGCAGTTATCTCACCATTAACCCACACCCATCCAATGGGTATATGCACAGATTTATACATTATGCTCAACTACTCACAGGTCCCCCCCAGAAAGTCCGGGTAAAGCACAACAAGCACTAGTCGAAAAAAACTGATTGTGAGCAAAAGAGGGGATAAGCACCTGCAAAATAGAACAACGGTATGATGATAACTTCCTAAGAACGATAGATGAGGCAAAGTTGTCCCAAGTTTTCACAGCCTCATACCGCGGTTACCCCTGTGTCCACCAAGGGTTTGTCGGCAGGGTTTTCATCTCCATAACTTGTTGTTTTTAAAGGTTTTTTTGGGCTTATACCGGATTGGTCGCAGCCTAATAAAAACAACAAATATAAAAAAATACTCTTTAAGATATACATATATTCATTAATAAGAGTATTTAAGAAAGCTAGACAGCGTTTTGAGATTCATCCCTCTAAGAGGGTCAAGCGATTAAAAGTTGATACTCAAGAAAGAGAGAGAAAGACAGAGGCAGAGGTTTCCTGAACGGCATGAATAAAGCCAATTGCTGAGGACTCTTACTGACTATAAAATGTGCGCCCCAAGTTGTAACCAGTAGCAGCCACTATGGATTTTCCCAAAACCTATGATGTGATCGTGATCGGCGGAGGCCACGCGGGTACCGAAGCCTCCCTGGCAGCCGCACGAATGGGAGTCTCTACCCTGCTGCTGACTCACAACATCGAAACTCTCGGACAGATGTCCTGCAATCCAGCCATTGGTGGCATAGGCAAGAGCCACCTGGTGAAGGAAGTGGATGCCCTCGGTGGCGCTATGGCAACCGCAACTGACCTGGGTGGTATCCAGTTTCGGGTACTGAATGCCCGCAAGGGTCCAGCTGTACGGGCAACCCGCGCTCAGGCCGACAGGGCCCTGTACCGCGCTGCCATCCGCTCAATCCTGGAAGCTCAGGAAAACCTGGAGATCTTCCAACAGGCAGCGGATGATCTGATTGTCGAAGGCGAACGCGTGGTCGGGGTTGTCACCAATGCTGGCGTGCGCTTCCGCGCCAGGACAGTGGTACTGACCGCCGGGACCTTCCTCGGCGGCCGAATCCATATTGGATTGGATAACCATGCCGGTGGCCGTGCTGGAGATCCACCTTCGATTGCTCTGGCGGACCGCCTGCGCGAATTGCCCTTCCGCGTCGATCGCCTGAAAACCGGTACGCCTCCCCGCATTGATGCCCGCTCTGTAGATTTCAGTGGGTTGGAGGAGCAATGGGGGGATGCTCCCACTCCGGTGATGTCTTACCTGGGCAGCCGCGACCAACACCCGCGCCAGATCTGTTGCTGGATTACCCACACCAATGCCCGCACCCATGAAATTATCCAGGGTGGACTCGATCGCTCGCCCATGTACTCCGGTGTGATTGAGGGGATTGGCCCGCGCTATTGCCCCTCCATCGAGGACAAGGTGCACCGTTTTGCGGACAAAGACAGCCACCAGGTGTTTATCGAGCCCGAGGGGCTGACTACCAACGAGCTGTACCCCAACGGTATTTCCACCAGTCTGCCCTTCGATGTGCAGATTGCGCTGGTGCACTCCATCAAGGGCTTTGAAAAGGCGCATATCACCCGCCCGGGCTATGCGATTGAGTACGATTTCTTCGATCCGCGGGATCTACTGCCCTCCCTGCAGACCAAATTTATCCAGGGGCTCTACTTTGCCGGCCAGATCAATGGCACCACCGGCTACGAGGAAGCGGCCGCCCAGGGTCTCCTGGCTGGCGCCAATGCCGCCCTGCAGGCCCAGGAGCGAGAAGCCTGGTCACCGCGCCGGGACAAGGCCTACCTGGGCGTGCTTGTGGATGACTTGATCACCAGTGGCACCAGAGAGCCCTACCGCATGTTTACCAGCCGCGCGGAATACCGTCTGCTGCTGCGCGAGGACAACGCCGACTTGCGTCTGACTGAAAAGGGTCGCGAATTGGGTTTGGTCGACGATACCCGCTGGGCTGCATTCAGCGAAAAGCGTGAAGCTATCGCCAAGGAAACCCAGCGTCTGCAGGAGACCTGGGTGCACCCAAAGACGCCCCAGGCCGCCTCCGTAGAAACCAAACTGCCGCAGCCATTGGCGCGGGAGTACAGCCTGATGGACCTATTGCGCCGTCCGGAACTAGGCTATGGGGATGTGGCGGGCCTCAAAGGGGAAGCGGTAACCGACGAGCAGGTTGCCGAACAGGTGGAAATTTCGGCCAAGTACGCCGGTTATATCGATCGCCAGCGCGAGGAAATTGAGCGTTTGCAGGCCTACGAAGATACCCCGATCCCGGCGGACTTCGACTACAGCGATATTTCCGGCCTCTCCAATGAGGTCAAACAGAAGCTGGGTGAGACCCGCCCGGATACATTGGCGCGGGCCTCTCGGATACCGGGCGTGACGCCCGCATCCATATCCCTGCTGCTGATCCAGTTGAAAAAGCGCGGGCTGCTCAAGCGCAAAAAAGCGGTATAAATCGGTTTTCCACAGGGTATCCCGCGAGGCCCTGCGGGGGGATTTGAATTTCGCGGGAATACTGGGGGATAGACCCATTTCTCACTCAATGGAACAGTTTCGCCCGCGCCTGCACAAGGCAGCGGCTCAGATGTCGGTTGTACTGAGCGACCGGCAGCAGGACCAGTTACTGGAATACCTGGCGCTGTTTGCCCGCTGGAACAGTGCCTACAACCTGTCCGCCATACGCGATCCGGAGCAGATGCTGGAGCGCCATATTATCGACAGCCTCAGTGTGGTAAATCTCTGTGGCGAAGGCTCTTTAATCGATGTGGGTAGCGGTGGCGGCCTGCCAGGGATTCCCCTGGCCATTGTCCATCCCGAGCGCTCTATCACCCTACTCGACAGTAACGGCAAAAAGACCCGCTTCCTGTTCCAGGTGGCCAGCACCCTGCCCCTGCCCAATGTCACCGTGGTCAATGAGCGGGTGGAAGCTTTTGTGCCGGAGCAACCTTTTGCTGGCGTGGTTTCTCGCGCTTTTGCTTCCATTGAGGATATGGTCAATGGCAGCGAGCATATGTTGGCCCCCACTGGTCGCTTTTACGCCATGAAAGGCAAGTTGCCGGAGGATGAGTTGAGCGCTCTGCCAAAAGGCATTAAGGTCGAGCAGGTGCACCGTTTGTCGGTGCCCGGTTGCGACGGCGAGCGCCATCTGATCCAGCTCTGCCGCACAGAATAACTGAATCATTTGGTGGGTTTATCACCCGCCATATAGCTTTCCCGTTCCTGGGAGCTCACCAGCCGTGGCCAGAAGCCGAGCCGGCGTCGGGGCAATCGCACCCGCAAACAACAAAGGACAAGAATCTTGAGCAAGATATTTGCTGTGGCCAACCAGAAAGGCGGGGTTGGTAAGACCACTACCTGCGTCAACCTGGCCGCATCTTTGGTTGCCAACAAGCGGCGCGTATTGCTGATCGACCTGGACCCCCAGGGCAATGCCACCATGGGCAGTGGTGTGGATAAAAGTGACCTGCAGGTGTCCGGTTACGATGTGCTGGCCGCTGAATTGCCTGTGGAGCAGGCCATTGTCTCCACAGAAAGCGGGTTTGATTTAATCCCCGGCAACGGCGATTTGTCTGCGGCAGAGGTGGAGTTACTCAATCTGGAGGGGCGCGAATCCCGTTTGCGCAATGCTCTTGCCACAGTCGTCAGTCGCTACGATTACGTGATTATCGACTGCCCGCCGTCTTTGAATATGCTGACCGTGAACGCCCTTTGTGCGGCTCACGGCGTGTTAATTCCCATGCAGTGCGAATACTACGCGCTGGAAGGCCTTTCGGCGCTGGTCGATACCATCACTCAGATTCAACAGGCCGCCAATCCAGACCTGAAAATCGAGGGTATCCTGCGCACTATGTACGACCCGCGTAACAGCCTCACCAGTGAGGTATCGGCGCAGTTGCAGGAGTTCTTTGGTGATCGTCTGTACCGCACCTGTATTCCGCGCAATGTGCGCCTGGCGGAAGCGCCCAGTTTTGGTAAACCGGCGTTGGATTATGATCGCCACTCCAAGGGCGCTATCGCTTACCTGGCATTGGCTTGCGAAATCAATCGCCGTCATCCCGCCAGCCAACCTTCCAACAAGAAAACCCGCCCTGTGGCGGAAGCGGTATAAGGGGTAATTACTATGGCCGCGAAGCGCAAAGGACTTGGACGGGGTTTATCCCACCTGATCAGCAATAACGCCAGCAGCGCGATTGCCGAGGTCACCGGTGACACGGAAACTGAAGCTGCTGTAGCCGATGGAGAGTTGAAAGAGCTGCCGATCGAGTTTTTGCAGCGCGGTCGCTATCAGCCGCGCCGGGATTTTCCACAGGAATCCTTGCAGGAGTTGGCGGACTCCATTCGTGCCCAGGGCATTATGCAGCCGATTGTCGTACGCGGCATTGGTGAGCAGAGTTACGAGATTATCGCCGGTGAACGGCGCTGGCGCGCTGCCCAGTTGGCTGGGTTGGAAAAAGTGCCAGCAATAGTGCGCAGCGTCTCCGATGAAGCCGCTATCGCCATGGCGCTGATCGAGAATATTCAGCGCGAAGACCTGAACCCGGTGGAGGAAGCCGTAGCCCTCAAGCGCCTACAGGATGAATTCAAGCTGACCCAGCAGGAAGTGGCCGATGCGGTGGGTAAATCCCGTACCGCAGTGACCAACCTACTGCGTTTGTTGAGCCTCAGTGAAGAAGTGCGCACTTTTCTCGAGCGCGGCGACCTGGAGCTGGGACACGCCAAGGCGCTGCTTGGCCTCTCCGGTGCCACCCAGCGTTCCGCCGCACGTCAGGTTGTCGAGCGCAGCCTCACCGTGCGACAAACAGAAGCGCTGGTGCGTCGCCTGCAACAGCCGGCCACCCCGGCAGCGGAAAAACCCAAGCCCGACCCCAATATCCGACGCCTAACCGAGCGCCTGGCGGAAAAGGTTGGTGTGCCCGTCTCTATCGATCACAACGAAAAGGGCAATGGTCGCCTGGTGCTGAAATTCACCAACCTGGAAGAGCTGGATGGAATTCTCGCCCACCTGGGTTACGCCGAGGATTGAGGCCTTGGCGAAATGCGCGCCCTAGTGGCGCGCGCAATAACTGTTGGCAAATACTCACTGCGCCGAGCCATTCCACCCAAAACCTCCCGAAAATCAAATAAGTTGACGACATTTGCCGGTTGAATCGGCGATGCTGTTGCAGCATAATTCGCACGCCCAAATTTTGGGCGGACAGCGCAAAAAAAGTCGGCTTATCCCGTCTATGACTAAACCCCCGGTATTACGAATTGCCGCGGTACAGCTTCTGCTGGTATCGCTGGCCAGTGCGGTACTGCACTTGAGTGGCAAACCGGTGACGGCGCTCTCTGTATTTATTGGCGGTGCCCTGTGCGCACTGCCCGGAGCATATTTTGGCAGGCGCGCCTTTCGCGATAGCGGTGCGCGCGCGGCCCATCGCGTGGTAGGCAATTTCTACCGCGCGGAAACCGGCAAATTTATATTGACCATGGCGGGTTTTGCGGCAGTTTTTGCCACCGTCAAGCCGCTGAATGCGGCCGCGCTTTTTATCAGCTACGTCCTCTGTGTGATCGTGCAGTGGATTATGGTGGCGCGCATGGTCCGCTAGCCGGCGGATAAGAAAAAAGAATTCTTACTTTTACGATTGTTGAGGAACTATGGCGGGCGAAGCTCTAACTGCGACGGGGTATATCCAACACCACCTGCAAAATATGACTTACGGCAAGCTGCCGGCCGGTTACACCCGTGCCGATGGCTCTGTGCTTAGTGAGTCCACCTGGACTATGGCGCATTCCTCTCAGGAAGCCGCAGATATGGGCTTTTGGGCCCTACATGTGGATACCCTGGGTTGGTCTATCGGCCTCGGTCTGATTTTCTGTTTCCTGTTTGCCCGCGCCGCCAAGAAGGCCAGCGTGGACAAGCCCACCGGTTTCCAGAGTTTTGTGGAGCTGGTCACCGAGTTTATCGACAAACTGGTTAAGGAAACCTTCCCCCACCGCAATACCATGGTTGCCCCAATGGCGCTAACCATTTTTGTGTGGGTCTTCCTGATGAACCTGATGGATCTGGTACCGGTCGACTGGCTGCCCATGGCCGCCGCCAAGATTTCCGGCAACGATCACCTCTTCTTTAAAGTGGTTCCGACCACCGACCCCAATGCCACCCTGGGTATGGCGCTGGCGGTATTCGCGCTGATGATTTTCTTCAGTATTCGCGAGAAAGGTGCGCTGGGCTTCCTAAAAGAGCTGACTCTGCACCCTTTCCATACCGGCAAGCTGTTCTTTGACATCCTGCTGATCCCGGTCAACTTCCTGCTGGAGGCCGTGTCCCTGATCGCCAAGCCGATCTCCCTGGGCCTGCGTCTGTTTGGAAACCTCTACGCCGGTGAAATGATCTTTATCCTGATCGCGATTGTCTTTGGCGTTGGCGTTCTCGGCTTTATCGGTGCGGGCCTCCTGCACATGGGCTGGGCGATTTTCCACGTGCTAGTCATCGTGCTGCAGGCGTTCGTGTTTATGGTATTGAGCACCGTGTACATGGCGATGGCGCACCATCGCGACGATGAGCACGAGCACGATCAATAAGTTTTTTTAACCCTTTTTTCGACCTTTACAACAACTCTTTAACTTTGATTTGGAGAACACAATGGAAGCATTAGGTCTGGTTTACATCGCAAGTGCACTGCTGATCGGTCTGGGCGCCCTGGGCACCGCAATCGGTTTCGGTACCCTGGGTGGCAAACTGCTGGAAGGTTCCGCTCGTCAGCCTGAACAGGCTCCGGCTCTGCAGGGCAAAATGTTCCTGATGGCTGGTCTGCTTGACGCGGTTCCGATGATCGGTGTTGGTATCGCTATGTACCTGATCTTCGCCGTCGCTCCTGGTCTGGTTTAATTACGCCGTTCCAATTGCCCTTAACCCTATTTAAAGAGCAAGAGGTGTCGGTGTGAATATCAACCTGACTCTAATCGGCCAGTCGATCACATTCCTGTTTTTCGTCTGGTTTTGCTGGAAGTTTGTTTGGCCGCCACTTTTGGGCGTGATGAAAGAGCGTGAGAAAAAGATCGCAGATGGTCTTGCTGACGCCGAGCACGCGCAGAAAGACCTGGAACTGGCCAAGCGTAAAGCTGCCGAGCAGCTGAAAGAAGCCAAAGATCAGGCGAGCGAGATTATCGATGGCGCCAACAAGCGCGCCAATCAGATCATCGATGAAGCAAAGCAGTCTGCGCATGCCGAGGGCGACCGCCTGAAAGCTGCGGCCAAAGCTGAGATCGACCAAGAAGTGAATCGCGCTAAAGAGCAACTGCGCAGCCGTGTGGCAGACCTGTCTGTCCTGGGTGCGGAGAAGATTCTCGCGGTCAATATCGACGCTAAGGCGCACGACGACCTGATCGACAAACTGGCAGCCGAGCTGTAAGCGAGGAACCCCATGGCGGAACTCAGCACACTGGCCCGGCCCTACGCTAAAGCCGCATTTGCCTATGCGCAGCAAGCCTCCAACCTCGGTGGTTGGAGCGCTGCGCTGGAAACCGCGGCGGCGGTCAGCCAGAACGAAAAAGTGCGTGAGCTGCTGGATAACCCACAGCTCACCAGTGAAGAGCGCGCAGATAAATTCCTGTCGATCTGTTCAGACGAGCTCGGCGAGCACGGAAAGAACTTCATCCGGTTGCTGGCGGAAAACCACCGCCTGCAGCTGCTGCCGGAAATTTCCGAGCTGTTCGAAGAGCTGAAAGCGCAGGCGGAAGCCACCCTCGAGGTGGAAGTTGTTTCCGCGCAAGCCCTGAGCGATGCACAGGCGCAAGCGCTGAGCCAGAAGCTCAGCGCGAAGTTTGAACGCGAAATACATCTGCACAGCTCGGTGGACGAGAGCCTGCTGGGCGGCGCGATCATCCGTGCCGGTGATACAGTCATCGACGGTTCCGTACGCGGACGTCTGGCCAAGCTCGCCGAGGCGATGAACTCCTAAATTACTCTCCCCGTCGGCGCCAGCCGGCGGGGGACTTGAGGAACAGAGCATGCAGCAACTGAATCCCTCTGAGATCAGTGAAATCATCAAGAGCCGCATCGAAAATCTCGATGTGAGCACTGAAGCCCAAAATGAGGGCACCATTGTTTCCGTATCCGACGGCATCATCCGCATCCACGGCCTGGCCGACGTGATGTACGGTGAGATGATCGAGTTCGAAGGCGGCGTTTACGGTATGGCGCTGAACCTGGAGCGCGACTCCGTTGGTGCTGTAATCCTGGGCGACTACAAATCTCTGGCCGAAGGTCAGAAGTGTCGTTGTACCGGCCGTATCCTGGAAACCCCGGTTGGTCCGGAACTGCTCGGCCGCGTTGTAGACGCGCTGGGTAACCCGATCGACGGTAAGGGCCCGCTGAACAATAAGCTGACCGACGCGGTAGAAAAGGTAGCGCCTGGCGTTATCGCCCGTCAGTCCGTTGACCAGCCTGTACAAACCGGTTTGAAAGCAGTTGATACCATGATCCCGATCGGCCGTGGCCAGCGTGAGCTGATCATCGGTGACCGTCAGATCGGTAAGACTGCTGTGGCGATCGATGCCATCATCAACCAGAAAGGCACCGGCGTTAAGTGTATCTACGTTGCCGTGGGCCAGAAGCAGTCCTCTATTGCCAACGTAGTGCGCAAGCTCGAAGAGCACGGCGCTATGGACCACACCATCGTAGTCGCCGCTGGCGCCGCCGATCCGGCAGCGATGCAGTTCCTGGCTCCCTACGTCGGCTGTACCATGGGTGAGTACTTCCGCGACCGCGGTGAAGACGCCCTGATCGTATACGATGACCTGACCAAGCAGGCTTGGGCCTACCGTCAGATCTCCCTGCTGCTTAAGCGTCCGCCCGGACGTGAAGCCTACCCCGGTGACGTTTTCTACTTGCACTCCCGTCTGCTGGAGCGCGCCGCGCGTGTAAACGCCGACTACGTAGAGAAGTTCACCAATGGTGAAGTGAAAGGCAAGACCGGCTCTCTGACCGCCCTGCCGATCATCGAAACCCAGGCCGGTGACGTATCCGCGTTCGTACCGACCAACGTGATTTCCATTACCGATGGCCAGATCTTCCTCGAGACCGATCTGTTCAACTCCGGTATCCGCCCTGCGATCAACCCGGGTATCTCCGTATCCCGTGTAGGTGGTGCAGCGCAGACCAAGGTGATCAAGAAGCTGTCCGGTGGTATCCGTACCGCTCTGGCTCAGTACCGCGAACTGGCGGCATTCTCCCAGTTTGCCTCTGACCTGGACGAAGCCACCAAGGCCCAGCTGGATCACGGTGAGCGCGTAACCGAGCTGATGAAGCAGAAGCAGTACTCTCCGCTGTCTATCGCGGACATGGCTGTTTCCGTTTACGCCGCTGACAAGGGTTACCTGAAAGAAGTAGAAGTTGCCAAGGTTCTCGATTTCGAAGCCGCCCTGCTCGCTTATATGAACAGCGAACACGCAGAGCTGATGGAGAAAGTGAACGCGACTGGTAACTACAACGACGAAATCGACGCAGCTTTCAAAGCCGCTATCGAGAAGTTCGTCGCTACTAGCAGCTGGTAAGAACTCCCTGGAGAGCGCGAAAGAGCGGCATTGCCGCTCTTTCGGAATCTAACTTCCAGCGAACAAGGTAAATCACTATGGCAGGCGGAAAAGAAGTACGCACAAAAATTGCCAGCATCAAGAGCACGCAGAAGATTACTGCCGCAATGGAAATGGTTGCAGCCAGTAAGATGCGCAGAGCTCAGGATCGCATGGCACTGGGGCGTCCCTACGCCCAGCGCATACGCGCAGTGATCGGCCACGTCGCCAACGCTTCGGCCGAGTACCAGCATATTTACCTGCAGGAGCGCGAGGCCAAGCGGGTTGGTTTTATCCTGGTATCCACTGACCGCGGTCTCTGTGGCGGCCTGAACATCAACATGTTCAAAGCGGCTATTCGCGAGATGCAGGCGTGGTCCGAAAAAGGCGTTGACGTAGAAGTCTGCGCGGTAGGTAACAAGGCGGCCAGTTTCTTTAATGCCATCGGCAGCAAGGTTGTCGCAGCGGTTCGCGACCTGGGCGATGCGCCCCAGGCCAACCGGCTGATTGGCTCAGTAAAAGTAATGCTGGACCGTTACGCAGAAGGCGATATCGATCGCCTGTTCCTGGTATCCAACGAGTTTATCAACACCATGTCGCAGAAGCCGCGGGTCGAGCAATTGCTGCCGCTGCCGAAGGACGAAGATGAAAAACTCATGCACGAGTGGGACTACCTCTACGAGCCGGATCCGGTTGAATTGCTGGATGGATTGCTGGCTCGCTATATCGAGTCTCAGGTATACCAGGCAGTAGTTGAAAACAAAGCCTGTGAGCAGGCAGCGCGTATGATCGCGATGAAGAGCGCCACCGATAACGCCGGTGAGCTGATCGATCAGTTGCAGCTTGTCTACAACAAGGCGCGCCAGGCGGCCATTACCCAGGAACTGTCCGAAATTGTCGGCGGTGCGGCGGCGGTTTAATCCGCTGCCCCTAGCAGTAATGGTCAGCCTAGAAAGAATTTAAAGCTGAGGATCCGGAAATGAGTAACGGGCAAATTGTGCAAGTGATCGGAGCGGTCATCGACGTGGAATTCCCACGCGATTCTGTTCCGAATGTATACGACGCACTGGTGGTTGAGGACAAGAACCTCACCATGGAAGTGCAGCAGCAGTTGGGTGACGGCGTGGTACGCGCTATTGCCATGGGTTCATCCGAAGGTATCAGCCGCGGTCTGCCCGTGCGCAATACCGGCGCTCCGGTTTCTGTACCGGTTGGCCTGGAAACCCTGGGTCGCATCATGGACGTGCTCGGCAACCCGATTGACGAGTGTGGCCCTATCGGTGAGAAAGAGCGCTCCTCTATCCACCGCGCCGCGCCGACCTACGAAGAGCAGTCCAGCTCTACCGAACTGCTGGAAACCGGCATTAAGGTAATCGACCTGGTTTGCCCGTTCGCCAAGGGTGGTAAAGTTGGTCTGTTCGGTGGTGCCGGTGTTGGTAAAACCGTAAACATGATGGAACTGATCAACAACATCGCTACCGAGCACTCCGGTCTGTCCGTGTTCGCCGGTGTTGGTGAGCGTACCCGTGAAGGTAACGACTTCTACTACGAGATGGCTGAATCCGGCGTTGTTGACCTGGAAAACAAAGCCAACTCCAAAGTGGCGATGGTTTACGGTCAGATGAATGAGCCGCCCGGCAACCGTCTGCGCGTAGCCCTGACCGGCCTGACCATGGCGGAAAAATTCCGCGATGAAGGCAAAGACGTACTGTTGTTCGTCGACAACATCTACCGCTACACCCTGGCCGGTACCGAAGTATCCGCACTGCTGGGCCGTATGCCTTCTGCGGTAGGTTACCAGCCGACCCTGGCGGAAGAGATGGGCGTTCTGCAGGAGCGTATTACCTCCACCAAGACCGGTTCTATCACCTCCATCCAGGCGGTATACGTACCGGCGGATGACTTGACTGACCCGTCTCCGGCGACCACCTTCGCGCACTTGGACTCCACCGTAGTACTGAGCCGTGATATCGCCGCCAAAGGTATTTACCCGGCTGTTGACCCGCTGGACTCCACCTCCCGTCAGCTGGACCCGCAGGTAATCGGTCAGGAACACTACGAAGTGGCTCGTGGCGTTCAGTCCGTACTGCAGCGCTACAAAGAGCTGAAGGACATTATCGCGATCCTGGGTATGGACGAACTGTCTGAAGAAGACAAGCAGACCGTAGCCCGCGCCCGTAAGATCGAGCGCTTCCTGTCCCAGCCTTTCCACGTTGCGGAAATCTTCACTGGTGCACCAGGTAAATACGTTTCCCTGAAAGAAACCATCCGTGGCTTCCAGGGCATCCTGAGCGGTGAATATGACCACATGCCTGAACAGGCCTTCTACATGGTGGGAACCATCGACGAAGCTGTGGAAAAAGCCAACAAGAGCAAAGGCTAAGCCAGAGAGGCATATACTATGGCCATGACAGTACATTGTGACATTGTCAGCGCCGAGCAGTCTCTCTTCTCCGGACTGGTGCAGATGGTGATTGTGAGTGGTATCGAAGGTGAGCTGGGTCTCTCCTACGGCCACGCGCAACTGCTAACCGCCCTGAAGCCCGGTCCGGTACGCATCATCAAACCCGGTGGTGAAGAGGAAGTACTGTTCGTCAGCGGTGGCTACGCCGAAGTTCAGCCGAACATGGTTACCATCCTCGCGGATGTAGCCGAGCGTGAAATTGATGAGGAAGCTGCACAGAAGGCCCGCGAAGAAGCGGAACACGCCCTGCACAAAGCGCCCTCTGAAGTCGATTATGCGCGTATCTCAGCCCAACTGGCCGAAGCCGAGGCGCGTCTGCGCACCCTGCAGGCAATCCGCAAGGCGGCCGGCAAGTAAGCAGTTCTTACAGTTTGTAAGGCCTGTTTTTGGCGACAAAAAAGCAGCTTCGGCTGCTTTTTTTGTTTCTTGAATACGCTGTTTCCCCACAATCTCCCTATCTCATCTCCGCGCCTTTCTATACTGGATGTTGGCTGATCAAGCTAAATGTATTCCATCAATTAAAAATGGCGCTGATTTATGTTTTTTATAAGGTTGTATCAGGCCTCTTTTCAAAAACTTGCGGCTTTTTTGATGTGTCTTATGCTGTCCTGGGCAATGGATAGCCACTCTCAGTTCTATACCTACCATACCCCTGCAGAATATCTCAGAGAGACTAAACCCATAATTATTCCCGGAAACATTTTTGTGACAGGAATTGTTCCTAAAAAGAACCATGTGCCGAGTCATTTAAAAGAATTTGGTTTTTATCACTCGGGCTGGGATGAAGATGATATTCCCGAGGTAGCAAAATTCTCTACATTTGTAGATGTTTGGTGTTTTGACATAGACCTGATGGAAGTCGCCAGGAGACACGGATTAAAAATTTGGGTGGCACTGGCTCCAATTTTTTTTAAGGATTTTGGCAAGAATAAACAGGAAGATTACCGAGAGCGGTGGGAAAGAGCTAGGCATCAATTACTGCCCTTTAAAGATATTATTTACGCCTTTGATCCACTGGATGAACCTTTTCAACGCTCCTCTTTGCCTGATAAAGAATTAAAACTTTACTTTGAAGAAATTGGAGCGCTGATAAAGAAAGACTTTCCTACGGCAAAGTTGGCAATTACTTTTACACATAATACGGTGAGTCAAGCGAGATTTCAGTTGATTGTTCCTGAAAATTTTAATTTATTTGGAGTTGATTATTATTATGGTGTAGATTTTCAAAATAAGATTGTTGAAAAATTGATGCATAAAACCCAGCACATGGATGCTAAATATTATTTAATTCCTAGAGGGTTCAAGACGACTAATAATGATTACGAGACTTTATCAGTAACTGAACTTCTTTTACGAGCAAGACAGGCTTACAATTTTGCGGTTTCTCACTCAAAAGTAGAGGTGGTCTTTCCATTCCACTGGAAAGGATTTGTAGAGCACACAGAAACTTATATTGGAATTGAAAATATACCCGTATTACGCAATGAATATGAGAAAATGGGTAGGGCAATATCCAGAGATAGATAATTTATTACGAGAGTCTTTCCGATGGTAAAAAATCCCGATCACGTCACGATTGCTGTTACAGATTTAGAGAGAAGCAAGCATTTTTTTGAGTTGCTCGACTTTGAATTGAAAATAACTGATGTTATTTCAGGGGAGGAAGTTGCCAAATATATGGATGTACCCGATATAGAAGCTGATCACTTAACCATGGTGTTAAAGGGCGCTGAACCAAGGTTTGAGATTCAATTACTGCATTATAGAAACCCAAAAATATTCTCCGATCCAAAAATATCGAATTTAGCGCGTCCTGGATACAACCATCTCTGCTTCAGGGTCGAAAATATTGAGTTGGCTGTTGATCATTTGAGAAAAAATGGTATTAAGATTCGCAGTCATATCATGGAGTACTTACATAGAAAGTTGGTATATATTGAAGGACCAGAATACATTACTGTGGAGCTAGCGGAATGGCTTTAATAGGATTGAGTTAAAAGCAAGTAATATTGTTTTAATAGTTTTACATCTGCTCTTTCATTTTGTTGAATATATTAGTCGCTAATCTTTCATTGGCACAAAAAACTCTCGAAAAAAATTAATAGTCCCCTAAACTGTGACCTTCTATTCTCAGGGAGAGATTCATGTCTAATAATTTGACTTTTTACACCAACCCCCAGTCACGTGGATGTATCGTGCGCTGGATGTTGGAAGAGCTGGGTTTATCGTATCGCACAGAAGTACTTGAGTACGGCGAGCCGATGAAGACGCCTAAATACTTGGCCATTAATCCAATGGGCAAGGTGCCAACAGTGATTCACGGTGAGAGAATCATTACTGAAACGGCGGCTATTTGTGTCTATCTGGCAGAAGTTTTTGGTAATGCAGAACTGGCGCCAAAGAGTGATGATGAGAAAGCAAGCTATTACCGCTGGATGTTCTTTGCAGCTGGGCCCATGGAACAGGCCATTGTGAACAAGAATATCTTTGGTGACGAAGCCAGTGCGGATAACCAGATGATGCTTGGTTACGGTAACTACCAATTGGCGCTGGATACTCTCTCTGAATGGATAAAATCCAACCCCTATATCCTAGGTGAGCGATTTACTGCTGCGGATGTTTATATCGCTGCTCAACTGGGCTGGGGTATGGAATTTGGCACTATTGAGAAGCGAAAAGAGTTTCAGGAATATGTGGAGCGCTTGTCTAAACGCGAGGCTTTTCAGCGTGCGCAAGCTCTTGATCAAGCCCTTCTGAAAGAGGTTGATGAGGCCTAGCAGAAGGTGACCCTAGTGACTTTTTAAAGCCCTGCCTAGCAGGGCTTTTTTGTCGTTGCGATTTTAAATCGCGATGACCTTTATTTGATATACCTGTGGAAGATGATCTTTTTCTGGTTGCTGATCAGGCCACAGGATTTATTCTTGCTTCTGCCAATTCATCATCTGCTTTAGTCAGTAATCTCATTGAATTCCAAAGCAGCTACTCTATCTATACGACGTTTCTTTCCACTAGACGATGACTATATTTCTAATTCTTCTTATTGAATGAGTATTGATAGCGATAAACCCAAGAGTGAGCGGGCTGTCTTGCGTGAGCAAATGGATGCCAGCCTGCATGAATATGAACGAGAGAGTCGCTCGCTGTTATTGTCATCTGTTGCCGCAGGGTTGGAGATCGGCTTCAGTTTTTTTTTGATGATGGCGCTGTTTAGTAGTTTTTATGGGGAATTGGGAAAACCAGCTTTACATCTTGTGTTGTCTTTGAGCTATCCCGTTGGTTTTATCCTGGTCATTATCGGTCGAACAGACCTTTTTACAGAACATACGACTCTGGCAATTCTTCCGGTTGTGGATGGAAGGCAACGGTTACGAGATTTAGGGCGCATTTGGGGGTTGATTTATCTGGGCAATATGATTGGTGCTTTTATCTTTGCACTTATGCTGGTGAGTTATGCCCTGGTTAGTCAAAACATTACTCAGGAAGGGTTTGATTACTATGGGCAGAAGCTCATTGACGATAGTAATGTGGCGCTGTTTCTTGGGGCGATTCTGGCTGGTTGGCTAATGGGACTGCTCGGTTGGTTGGTTTCATCCAGTACAGACACCATTGGTCGAATCACTGTTATTGCCATAGTGACCTTTGTTATTGGTCTAGGAAGCCTGCCCCACTGTATTGCGGGAGCCGTAGCCATTTTTAGTGCCTGGATTGGTGGAGAAGGGGTTGTTGATTGGTTAGAGCTACTGCGATTTCAAGTCATCGCCACATTGGGTAATACCTTTGGTGGTGCGGTATTTGTGGGGCTACTGAAATATGGATATATCACCAATAACTTGCCCTAGTAGATGTGTTATTCCCAAGGGTCAATGGGAGTAGTGCCCGGCAGTTACTGCCGGGCTATGAGTTAGGGGCACACCCTGTGTGCTAGTGCACCCAGTGGTGGCGCTCCATCTTCTCCTGTACCGCTTCCGCCGTAGGAGCGGGCATAGCGCTGATAGGCAGGCGCTCATGGAAGAACGCCAAGCGTTCGCCAGCACCCATTTCATTCATGGTTTCCGCCTCAAACACACGGCCGTTGATCACTGTGTAGGAAATGTTCTCCGACAGGCGCAGGTTGTCCAGGGGGTTGCCGTCGATCACGATCAGGTCAGCGAGCTTACCTGCCTCGATACTGCCGATATCGCCATCCATACCCAAGTAGCGGGCACCATCGATGGTACCGGCGCGGAAGGCCTCCCAAGGGGTAAAGCCGCCCTGCTCCATCATCCACATCTCCCAGTGAGCTCCCAGTCCTTCGCGCTGGCCGTGGGCGCCGATATGTACGGTGACACCTTCATCGCGCAGCTGCTTGGCCTGGCGGGCCACATTAAAGTGGTTGTAGTGGGCATCCGGTGCAGTGGGGCGACGGATAGAGCGAGGGTTAACAATAAAGTCCGGAGTAAAGCGGGTCAGGCGCTCGTTTTTCCACACTTCGGTGCGGTCATACCAGTACTCCTCACCCCAGAGACCGCCGTAGGCCACGACAAAGGTCGGTGTATAACCCACTTGGGTTTGGCTCCACAGTTGCTCCACATCGCCGTAGACATTGGCGATCGGCAGCGAGTGCTCGATACCGGTATGCCCATCCACAATCATGTTCATATTGTGCTGGTACTTACCGCCGCCTTCGGGCACTACCATAATGCCGGCCTCGCGGCCTGCCTGCAGCACTTGCTGGCGCTGGTCGCGGCGTGGCTGGTTGTAGCTCTTCACCGAAATGGCGCCCATTTCCTTGAGACGGTTGACGTGGAACTGAGCGTCCTCCAGGGAGTTGATCTTGGCTTTGTAGCCTGGACCTTTGGCGCCATAGAGGATGGTGCCAGTGGAGAAAATACGCGGTCCGGTAATCAAGCCGGCCTTTTGCATTTCTGCGGCGGAGAAGATCTCGCTGCTGTCATTGGAGGGGTCGTGAATGGTGGTCACGCCAAATGCCAGGCTGGAGAACAGGTTCCAGTTCTGCTGCGGGATAATTTCTTCGCGACCCTGAGCGCCGTGGGCATGAGCGTCAATCAGCCCAGGCAATACGGTTTTGCCTGTGATATCGATGCGCTTCGCCTCGGCGGGAATTTCCACCTCTGCAGCTGGACCCACCGCGACAATGCGGTTGCCCCGGAACAGTACTACGCCATTGTCGATAATTTCGCGGGTGTTCTCCGCATCGCGCATAGTGACGACCTTGCCACCGGTGAGGGCAACGAGATCTGTCTGATTGTCGAAGGACTGCTCAAAGCTCAGGTCGATGCCTTCAGAAACCGGTTCTGGCAGTTCCTCTGGAGCGCCGGCGACAAATTCGAAGGCGTCTTTTAATTCGCGCTCGAAAAGTTTGGGGCCGTGCGCCCAGCCCAAGGTGTCACTATCGGCGGACCAGTGTAGATATTCACCGGCGCGTTTGGATACCTGGGTGACTTTAACCGCTTTGCTATCGGGGCCGATTACCTCGGACTTGCCGGTGTGCATAAAGGGCGCGACAAAGGCTTTGAAGTCCTGGGTAAAGGCGACCCACTTGCCGTTCGGGGATAGGCGGAAGGAGGTGATCTCAGCGCCATGCAGGTGCTCGCGCTCATCTTTGCCTTCCAGGTTGGTGCTCTTCAGTACGCGTTTGCCGCCGCCGACGTGTTGGTACTCGGAGAAATAGATACGCTCGTCGTTAGCGCCGAAGTGTGGCTCATAGCCGGACTTCACGACCCGGCGCTGCCAGTCGCCGTTGACGTCTGCCAGATAGATACCCGGCTCCAAGGAGTACTCGGGGCTCAGCAGGTAGCCACCGGTAAAGCGGCGGTAGGCTACGGTGTCACCACTGGGGGAGAAGCTCGGCTCTACGTACAGGCCGGGCTGCTTGGTGATGTTTTTGCCGCGACCGCTGCGTGCGGATACCACCCGTACATGACCGAGTTTTTGGTCGTCCCAGGTGACATAGGTGATCTCGCGACCATCGCGGGACCAGCTGGGGTAAAACTCAAAGTGGTCGTCCTGACGGGTCAGGCGACGACGCTCACCACTGTCGACATCCTGGATATAAATCTTGCCCAAGGCCTGGAAAGCGACCTGCTTGCCGTTGGGGGATTTCTGTGCCCAGCGAATCATCTTCACATCGAAGGTTTCCGGGGCTACCTCCACCGGGAAACGCACCGCATCGGCCACCTGCTTCTCGACCTTCACATGGGCTTCAATTGGCGCGACGCTGTCCCCGTTTATTGAGATGCGCAGGAATTTGCCGCCGGTCCATACGATCAGCGACTCGCCATCGGGCATCCAGTCGTATTGCACATAGTTGCCATGGGGGCCGAAAATTTCCTGTAGGTCGCGTTCGAGGCCTGCGTAAACCGGGGTTTCCAAGCCGGTTTCCAGGTCTTTCAGGAACAGGGAGGTCCGATTGTCCTGGCGGCGGATAAAGGCCAGTTTGCTGCCATCCGGGGAGGGTACGGGTGCCACCGCACCGCCGGGACCGGAGATAAAGGTCTCCTCTTCACCGTCCTGGAGGTCGTAGCGGTTGATGGCAAAAATCTCCTGGGTGGAGTTTTTGTTGTACTCCCATACGGTGCCAGGGGTGGTGTCGATGGAGTAATAGACATAGCGTCCATCCGGGGAGAATGCCGGATCGGCAATATTTTTCTGCGCGATATCGCCACCGATACGCTCTTTCAGTTGGCGCCCCTCACCGCCACCGTAGTGATACATCCAGATTTCACCGGCGGGGATACTGCGTCCGGACATAAAACCTTTGCGCGCTACCAGGTACTGGCCATCGGGGCTCCAGTTGGGTGAGTGCAGTAGATTTTCCTTCTCAGTGGTGAGCTGGCGAAGGTTTTCGCCATTGCGGTCCATCAACCAGATATTGTCGGCACCATCGCGGTCGCTGATAAATACGATGCTCTTGCCATCCGGGCTGAAGCGCGGCTGCATATTCCAGGCGATCTCATTGGTCAGTGCTATCGCCTCGCCGCCTGCTACCGGCACTGTGTAGATATCGCCGAGCATATCGAACAGGATGGTTTTGCCATCCGGGCTGATATCCAGGTTGCTCCAGGTAGTCTCGCGGGTGTCCAACTGGATCGGTTTAAATTCGTAGGGCGGCTTGTTGATATCCCAGGATTGATCTTCCTGCTTCTCTTCCTTTGCTTCCTGGTCTTTTGTGATTTCTTCTGCCGACGCTAAAGCTCCTGCTGGCAAAGACAGCGCCAGTGCTGCTAGAGCCAATAGGTGGCGCCGTGGTTTTTTTTGCGCGATCGTATTCATGGACAATTTCCCTCCACCGCATTTTTCTGCGCCGGTTCTTACTGTTCTGTTGTAATGGGTAATGAATTGATTTTCAGGACACTAAAGTACCGGTATCGCCGTTTGGCGGCAATCGCAATGCGCCTAGCGCCATGCTGCCGGGGTGGGTTGAGTTAGTGGGGGCGAGTGGCCACAATGTTGCCAAATTTATGAAATTAGAGAGATTTCAAACCAATATGACTATCGACGTTGTGATTTTGGCCGCGGGCAAAGGCTCCCGTATGCGATCTGACCTGCCCAAAGTGCTGCACCCGATTGGCGGAATTCCCATGTTGGGGCATGTAATTGAGACAGCGCGGCAGTTGCAGGGCGTTGAAATCACCGTGGTTGTCGGACACGGCGCGGATCAGGTGCGGGAGCGTTTTGCCGATAGTGGTGTGAAATTTGTCGAGCAGACGGAACAGTTGGGTACTGGCCATGCTGTGGCGCAGGCGATTCCCCAGTTCCGCGAGGGCTCCACCGTCTTGGTGCTCTATGGGGATGTGCCACTGGTCAGGGCGGGCACTTTGCAGTCCCTGTTGTCGGCGGCAGACCGCGGCCCCGCCCTGCTCTCGGTAGAAATGGCCAATCCGGCCGGCTATGGGCGCATAGTGCGCGACGATACAGGCCGAGTGCAGGCGATTGTCGAAGAGAAGGATGCCGATGCCGATACTCTGGCTATCCGCGAGGTAAACACCGGCATCCTGGCGGCCCCGGCGGATTTGTTGGCACGTTGGTTGCCAGAGCTGTCTTGTGAGAATGCCCAGGGCGAATACTACCTGACCGATGTCATTGCACGCTCGGTGAGCGAGGAAATTGCGGTGACCGGCGAGCGTGCCAGTGACACGCTGGAAGTGGCCGGCGTCAATAGTCGCGCCCAGCAGGCGCAAATGGAACGTGCCCTGCAGCACACCCGTGCAGTGGCGCTGATGAATGCCGGGGTGACCCTGCTCGATCCGGCCCGAATCGACATCCGCGGCAGTCTCGAATGCGATACGGATGTAGCTATCGACATCAATTGCATCTTTGAAGGCAAGGTCTCTCTAGGTAAAGGCGTGCAGATTGGCCCCAATTGCCTGCTGAAAAACTGTCGTTTAGCGGATGGCACCCGTGTGGAGGCCAACTCGGTCATTGAAGGTGCCGATGTGGGTGAAGCCTGCACCATAGGTCCTTTTGCCCGCCTGCGCCCCGGCACCGAGCTGGCTAATGGAGCCAAGGTGGGTAATTTTGTCGAAACCAAAAAGGCCAAAGTGGGTGTCGGTAGTAAGATTAATCACCTCTCTTATGTGGGGGATTCGGTCTTGGGCGATTCGGTCAATATCGGTGCCGGCACCATCACCTGTAATTACGATGGTGTGAATAAGTCCCTCACCGAAATTGGTGACGGGGCTTTTATCGGTTCCAATACCGCCCTGGTTGCCCCGGTGAAAGTCGGCAGTGGTGCCACCGTCGGGGCGGGTTCCACCATCACCCGGGAAGTGGGTAGCGAGGAGCTGGCCGTGGCCCGGGGCAAGCAGCGTAATATCACCGGCTGGGAGCGCCCGATAAAGCGAAATTAAGTTTTACCCTTTCGATATGAAATCCGCTGGAAAATCGAATTCCGGCGGGATTTCACTCCTCCCACCCGGTGGGACACCTCCTTTCCATTAAACTTGCGCTTCGGGAACAAAAGGAATGGCCCGATGCACAAGCCCAGAATGCAGCTGCTCGCCAGCTTCGATATCGCCTCTTTACAGTATCTGGATGAATCTGGACAAACCACCCAGGCGCTACCCGATTTCGCCACCCCAGATACTCTGGTTGCCCTATACCGGCAAATGACCCTGGCGCGTATGGTGGATGATCGCGCGGTGAAGATGCAGCGTACCGGTCAACTTGGCACCTACCCATCCAGCCTCGGACAGGAAGCCATCGGCGTGGGTGTAGGTGCCGCCATGGCAAAAGAAGATGTCTACTGTCCCAACTACAGGGAAACCGGCGCCCTTTTGGAGCGGGGTGTGCGCATAGAGGAAATCTACGCTATTTGGGGGGGGGACGAACGGGGCCAGAATTATCGCCATGTGCGCGAAGACTTGCCGCTAAGCGTGCCTATAGCGACACAGATGCTGCACGGCGCCGGCGTTGCCTTTGCCCTCAAATATAAACACGAGCAACTCAGTGAGCCCATGCGCGCTGCGGTTACCAGTGGCGGTGACGGCGCCACGTCAAAAGGGGATTTCTACGAAGCTATCAACCTGGCAGGGGATTGGAAGTTACCGTTGGTGGTGGTGATCAATAACAACCAGTGGGCTATTTCCCTGCCCCGCTCCGGGCAAACCGCCTGTAAAACCCTTGCACAGAAAGCGATTGCCGCAGGAATCCCCAGTTTGCAGGTGGATGGCAATGATGTCATCGCTGTTTACCAAGCCGTTTTAGAAGCGCTGCAGCAGGCCCATGCCGGCGGCGGCCCCTCACTGATTGAGGCGGTGACTTATCGCCTCTGTGATCACACCACCGCCGATGACGCCAGCCGCTACCAACCACCAGAGGGGCTTAAGGAGGCTTGGAGCAAAGAGCCACTGAGGCGCTTGAGAACCTATTTGGAAGGACTGGGAATCTGGGGAGATGCCCAAGAAGAGGAACTGCAGCGGGAGTTGAAAGAGATCCTGGAGGAGGCCGTTCATGCATATCGGCAAAAATCCCAGGACACGCCCACGGCTATTTTTGACCATCTCTATGAAACATTGCCCGAGGCCTTTATCGAGCAATACCAGCAACTGAAGGGGGACAGCTGATGGCGCAAATCACCCTGGTGGAAGCGGTCACCCAGGCGCTCGCCTTTGAGATGCAAAGAGACCCCAAGGTGGTGTTATTCGGTGAGGATGTGGGACTCAACGGTGGTGTATTTCGCGCCACCGATGGCCTGCAAGCGCGCTTTGGCCGTGAGCGGGTACTGGATACACCGCTGGCGGAAAATATGATCGCCGGGATTGCTATCGGTATGGCCGCACAAGGCCTGCGGCCGGTAGCCGAGTTCCAGTTTATGGGGTTTATCTACCCCGCCCTCGACCAAATCCTCAGCCACGCAGCACGCTACCGCAACAGAACCCGGGGGCGGCTATCCTGCCCTGTTGTCTATCGGGCACCTTATGGCGGTGGTATCCATGCCCCGGAGCACCACTCGGAGAGCACCGAAGCGCTGTTCGCCCATATCCCCGGTTTGCGTCTAGTGGTGCCCTCCTCTCCGGCGCGAGCCTACGGCCTGTTGCTGGCAGCGATTCGCGATCCCGATCCGGTTGTCTTCCTCGAACCCAAGCGGATCTACCGCGCAGTGCGCCAGGAAGTGATCGACAATGGTGAAGCACTGCCTCTAGATCGAGCCTTTGTCCTGCGTAAGGGCAGTGATATCACCCTGATCGCCTGGGGGGCCTCTCTGAAGGAAACTCTACAGGTTGCCGAGCAGCTATCCACCGAAGGTATCGAAGCCGAGGTGATAGATCTCGCCACCCTAAAACCCCTGGATATCCACACCATTATCGATTCTTTGGAAAAGACCCATCGCTGTGTTTTGGTACATGAAGCTGCACGCTTTTGTGGACTGGGCGCGGAAGTGGCCTCGCAGATCAATGAATATGCCTTCGACCTGCTGCACGCCCCGGTACAGAGGGTAACGGGCTTCGATACGGTGATGCCCTACTTCCAGCTTGAGGAAGCCTATCTACCCGGTGTGCCGCGGATTATGACGGCGGTGCGCGAGGTACTCGAATACGCCAGTGGAGGGGTGGCATGAAAATTTTCACTTTACCGGACCTCGGTGAGGGTCTGCCCGATGCGGTAGTGCGGGAATGGCATGTACATGAGGGAGATGAAATTGCCGCCCACGAGAGCCTGGTCACTGTCGAGACCGCCAAAGCGCTAGTGGAAGTGCCCGCCCCTTGGGGGGGGAAGATTGAAAAGCTCTTCGCGCAGCCGGATCAAACCGTCAATGTGGGCGAACCCCTTGTGGGTTTTGTCGCTGAAGGCAGTGTTCAAGAGGCATCGCCATCAGAGGTGCCCGCTGAGGTTACTTCTCCCAAAGAGGCCGTCATCACGGCTGAACCTGAAGAGGAAAAAGTGTGCGGCGCGTCGGCACCTCATCAAGCACGGGCCGACAGTGGGACTGTCGTGGGCAAGTTGGAGCAAGGAGAGGATGTCCTCGGCGTCGAGCAGGATATCAGCGAGGCTCCCAAACGGCTGGCAACACCTTCGGTTCGCGCCCTGGCCCGGCGCCTGGGAGTGGAGCTGGAAAAACTCTCCACGGCTGGAGCTTTGGTCACTGCGGCACAGGTACGTGCTGCTGCGGGGGCTAAATTTAGTGCCGTGGAGGAAAACGCCGAGCAAACACAATCTCCAGTGCCGGTGAAGGAGGTAGCAAAAGCCTCAAAGCCGGGAGAGATTATGACACCGGCACGGCGTGCCATGGGTATATCCATGAGTCATGCCCGGGACCAGGTGGCACAGATTACCCTGTGTGATGATGCGGATATATCCAGTTGGTGGGGCAGCGCCCCGGCGCTGTTGAAATTGATTCGCGCCGTGCAGTCTGCCTGTATTGCCGAGCCGACCCTTAACGCTTTTTTCCAGGATGATCAGCTGACGCCTCAGAAGTCGGTCAATATCGGATTGGCGGTGGATTCTCCTCGCGGCCTATTTGTCCCTGTTCTGAAAGATGTGGCTGCGCGCTCGGATAAATCATTAATGGCCCAGGTGGCCGATTTTAAACACCAGGCCCGGGAAACCGGCATTGCCCAGAGTGACTTACAGGGTGCAACCATTCTCTTATCCAATTTTGGCACTATCGCCGGTCGCTACGCGACACCGGTCGTGCTGCCGCCAACAGTGGCGATTGTCGGTGCAGGCAGGGTTTGCCAGGGCGTCGTGGTGATAGACCGCTGGCCGGCGATGCGCCCCCTACTGCCTCTCTCCATTAGTGCGGATCACCGCGCGGTAACCGGTGGTGAGTTGGCGCGTTTTCTCAAGGCGATGTTATCCGCCCTTTCAGCTTAAGTACCGTTTAAGAGCTGCCACTATCTATCTTGCCTGTATCCTGCTGGGCCGTCGGGCCTTCATTTTTTTGAAATCTGTGTGGGAACTTATCTTTCATTTTGCTATCTTTAAGTTTCGAAACGAAAGTTAAGTGGTTATGTCGAAACGTAATACACAACAGCGCCGCCATGGCATTATGAGTCTTTTGAATGAGGCCGGAGAGGCGAGTGTTGAAGAACTGGCTCGGCGCTTCGAAACTTCAGAAGTTACGATTCGAAAGGATCTCACCGCGATGGAAAACCACGGTCTGCTGTTGCGCCGCCGCGGTGGTGCCATACCGGTGCCGCGTGAGCTGGTGGTGGAAGAAGGTCCATCGGAAGTTAAACGCGCTATCAGTCGCGCCGCTGCAGCCCTAATTCCAGACCATCATCGAATAGTTATCGACTATGGCCGCACCACTGCGGCGATGATTCCAGAGCTGGAGTGCAAGCGCGGTCTGGTGGTAATGACCAATTCCCTGCACGTGGCTAACGCCCTACGGGAGCTGGAGAACGAGCCAACCCTGTTGATGACTGGCGGCACCTGGGACCCACACTTCGAAGCCTTTCAGGGCAAGGTAGCAGAGCAGGTATTGCGCGATTACGACTTCGACAGAGCTTTTATTGGTGCCGATGGCATAGACCTGGAGCGCGGTACCTGCACCTTCAACGAACAGATAGGTCTTTCCCGGGTAATGGCGGAAGTTGCACGAGAAGTAGTGGTATTAGCGGAGTCCAGCAAGGTCGGCAGGCGAATCCCCAATTTGGAACTATCCTGGAGCCAAGTGGATGTACTGGTGACAGATTCCGGGCTGGAGGAGAGCGCGCGCCAGCAATTGCAAAAGCTGGGGGTGCGGGTTATCTGCGCATCCACAAGCTCAGTGGCTGGCGGTTAGCGAGAGAATAAACAAAAGACTTTTAGGAATTGCGAGGAGAAAGATATGTGTGGAATTGTTGGGGCACTGGCCCAGCGCAATGTGACCGGTATCCTTCTTGAGGGCCTGCGTCGTTTGGAGTATCGGGGCTATGATTCTGCAGGCGTCTGTCTACGCGGTGATGATGGCCGGTTACAGTTACGCAAGAGTTTGGGGAAGGTTGCTGACCTGGAAGCCAAATTGAAGGCAGAACCCGCTGGGGGGCACCAGGGAATTGCCCATACCCGCTGGGCGACTCACGGCGTGCCATCCGATGAAAACGCCCATCCCCATATGTCCGGACACATCGCTTTGGTGCATAACGGTATTATCGAAAATCACCAAGCACTGCGCGAAGAGTTGCAGGCCAAGGGTTATAAATTCGCTTCGGATACCGATACCGAAGTGGTGGTTCACCTGATCCACTCACTCAGCGGAGAGGGGCTGGGCTTAATGGAGGCGGTGAGCAAGGCGACCAAAATGTTGGAGGGTGCCTATGCCCTCGCCGTGATCAGCAGTGAGGAGCCGGAGGTCCTGGCCTGTGCGCGCTACGGAAGTCCTTTAGTTCTGGGCGTCGGCATTGAGGAAAACTTTATTGCCTCGGACCCGATGGCCCTGCGCCAGGTGACCGATCGCTTTATTTTCCTCGAAGAAGGCGATGTGGCAGAGGTGCGCCACACGGGTATTTCGGTCCGCGATAAGAGCGGCGAAGAAGTAAGCCGCCCGGTGCATAAGCTCGATTCCGGCCATGATGTGGCCGAAAAGGGTCACTATCGCCACTACATGCAAAAGGAAATCTTCGAGCAGCCAGAAGTCGTTGCAGCGACCCTGGCTGGGCGTATCGGAGACCACTCGGTACTGTCGCAAGCGCTGGGTAGCCGCGCCCAAGAGATTTTGCCCAAGGTGGAGCAGGTGCAGATTGTGGCCTGTGGCACCAGTTACCATGCGGGCATGGTTGCACGTTACTGGCTGGAGGACTGGGCGGGCGTTCCCTGCTCGGTAGAGGTGGCCAGCGAAATCCGCTACCGCAAGACGGTTGTGCGTCCCGGCACCTTGTTCGTGACTATTTCCCAGTCTGGTGAGACCGCGGATACCCTGGCGGCCCTGCGCCAGGCCAAAGAACTCGGCTACCTGGGTTTTATGACGATCTGCAATGTGCCCAACAGCTCCCTGGTGCGTGAATCCGAGCTGTCTTTGATGACGGAGGCGGGCCCTGAAATTGGCGTGGCTTCCACCAAAGCCTTTACCACTCAACTGGTGGCTCTGCAGCTGTTCAGTCTTGCCCTGGCCAAGGCCAATGGGCTCCCTAGTGAGCGCGAGGCCGAGCTGGTGGATGCTTTGCATCAGTTGCCGCAGCTGATGGAGGAATTTACCGGCCTTGATAAGCTGGTTCAGTTGACCAGTGAGGCTTTTGCGGAGAAAAACCATGCGTTGTTCCTCGGACGCGGTGTTGAGTTTCCCATTGCCCTTGAGGGTGCATTAAAGCTCAAGGAAATCTCCTACATTCACGCGGAAGCCTACCCGGCCGGAGAGCTCAAGCACGGCCCGCTGGCCCTGGTGGATGCGGACATGCCTGTGATTGTTGTGGCTCCCAATGATGAGCTGTTGGAAAAGCTGAAGTCCAATTTACAGGAAGTTCGCGCTCGCGGCGGCCAGCTGTTTGTATTCGCCAGCCCCAAGGCCGGTTTCACCAGTGAGGAGGGAATCACTGTGATTGAAGTGCCCGACTCTCCAGAGAGCCTGGCACCAATCCTCTACACTGTGCCCCTTCAGCTGCTCAGCTATCACGTGGCGCTACTGAAAGGCACCGATGTGGATCAGCCGCGAAACTTGGCTAAATCGGTCACTGTGGAGTAATTCTGTAAAGCCATGGATGGCTTATGTAGATTGAAAATAAAGCATCATAATTTTACAGCAGTCTGGGCTATGCTGAATAAAATAAGCGTAGCTTGGATGCTTTAAATGAATAAATTCTTTTCCTTCTTATCCCCCCACCCTTAAGAAATCAGTGAACTCCAAGAGTCTGCCATTATAAAACGGCTTCAAAAGAAAAACGTGTCCAAGGCTTTGTCAAAGATTAAAAATCCCTTTTGACCGTTCGGGATGTCCCTAGCAGAGGCGAGGTCCATCGACGGCCTGCGCTGACACATGATCGTCTAGCCCTTTATTTCTTAGCTAGAGTGGTGGCTTTTTTCATATTCGGCTAGCAAGCCATCGTCAGTGATATTAGGGAACAGTTTTCTCTTGGCCCTGAATTAACCATAGACGTAAGAAATTTCTGATCAAGGCAGGGGAATAGCAGAAGTCGATAATCTTGATACGCCAGATAAAATTGTATTTTTTTAAGAAGTGTTACAGAAACTGAATGAGACACATTACTGGAAAATTGAGAGCAAGATAGGTGATTTGCCTCAAGTGCGTTGTCGTACTCAACATCAAGATGGCGATCTGTCCTACAGCTATTTTCATGTCGTGATTGCAGGAGATATAGCGAATTATTTTCAAGTACTGGAAATTGAGCTAACGAATAAAAATTAAAATCTGACACTAAAAAATCTTTTTTAGATATCCTAGATGAATTCATATAATGATGAAGGGCTAAATACGATGAGCTAGAAGCGGTAATATATTTTTAAAAAAACTTCAGTTCGAGAGTATTTTGGTGATCCCATCAATAAAATAAAAAGTGAACAGGATGCGCTGGCTTTATGAATAGAAAGAGCAGCACAGAAAGTAATAGATATTTAAAGAAAAGTTACTGGTTTGAATGCAAAAATTTAAGAGACTTTTTTTGCTCTCCAGAATCCTAAAATATAGTAGTTAATATTTTATCTAAAAAAGCAATTTTCACACAGTTATTTATTTTCTTGGTGCTGAGTGGGTATGCATTATGAGTGGGTTTATGAGAGTGAAGGAAATAGCCCAGTGAGATATCAGCGTGATGCATATCGGTAGATGATTTAGCCCTTTGCATCAATCAAAATATGTAAACCTAACTGAGAAAAATTCTCAGTTAGGTGAGGGACTTACAAAGATTTTATATGCAAATATTTTCGGATATAAGGTAATGGTATTTCTTCTGGATGCCCACTACCCCCTCGAGGATGGTGGTTGAGGAAGCCTTGGGTAATCTTACTTTTTTGGACTTTCTTTTTTTTATACAGGCTCTCTCTATATATCACAGAAAATTATCTTTAAAAGAAAAAGCTAAGTTGTGAGCTTAGCTTGCCTTGTAGCGTAATTTTACGGAGGCTTTAATAGCCTATTATGCCAACTTCGAAATAGAGTATCGAAAATTTAAATAAACCGGGCAATTAGAAAGTGGAAATGCCCTGGCCGTCCCTCTACTTTCCAACCATAACCTGGTGATGCCGGCGCGGACTCGCTCGTTGTTAGAGCGGTTAAGATCAGATTTTATTAAGTGGTCATTATAAAAATGGCAATATAACAAAAAGTCACAAAAGTCCGCATGTATTTTAATGTCTTTATATTGGCTGAGATAAATAGAGAAAATTGTGTTAGCTTGCCGGCCAAATAAATCTAGATTGCAAATTCGGTTTTTGGGAATGATTTTTTCTACACAGGGATTGTGCCGAGGTGTCCATAATATTGGGCACTTGATTACATTAATTTGGGGATTTATTTTCTCAGCAATGGTATGGGCAGGCACTGGTGGGGTGAGTGGTCCATCTAGTGATCCAGATGGTATTTTCACCATTACTTTTCCTACAACCCCGACATCGGGTATGAAATACAACTGGAAATCGCACGGGGTGGTGTTCATTTATGAGTTTAAGAGTGGGAAGTATACTCGCACACTACAGAAGTCTTCGGGCACTTCGGTAAATGTAGCTGTTAGTACGAACGGCACTTATCGCTACGATGTCGTCTGGAATATTGAGGTCTGTCCTGGTGGTCAGGACTTTGGTTGTTCATCACATTTTGAGCACCATACCCTGGGCTCACAAACCGTAACGGTTGATATGTCCCCGGTTGCACCTAGTAATTTATCTGGGCCTTCTAGCAGCAAAGATGGCAATGTGGTTTTAACCTGGTCAAAGCCTGCACGACCAGTTACCAAATACCAATACCGTAAAAAGCTCAGCACTAGCTCCAGCTGGGGCTCTGCGGTTGACGTGGTTTCGTCGTCCCAAAATGTGAGCAAGACGGTTTCCGGTTTGGTTAATGGTATTTGGGACTTCCAAATAAGAACCTGTAACAAGTTTGGTTGCAGCAGTTACTCCAGCTCTCATCGAACGACTGTAGTGCGAACACCGGGGAAACCAGGGGATGCAAGCTTTTCGCCTGCGAGCTTGAGATGTGATAGCAATTTAGATGTTAACTGGGGAGCCGCCTCCGGTGGGAATCGCTACCAGGTCGTTGAGTCATTCCGTCCCGATGGTGGCAATTGGAGTAATTGGAGCACAATAACCACTTCCAACTCAGGGACGAAGCAGGATCGGGATAATTTGCTGGCTGGCAGGGATTATAAATACGCTATCAGGGCCAGGTATTATCTAAACGGCTATTACAGTAATTGGAGCGGCTACACATATTCTGACTTTATCCGAAAGCCGCACTGTAAGCCCGGTGATATGGCTGCGCCGACCTTATCCAATAATACCCCTCTGACGACAAGTAGCTTTGATGTGCAGTGGATCAAAGCTTCAGGAACCGTCGATAGCTATGAGTTGCAACAGCAGACACCGAGTGCAGGCTGGGGCCCCATTCAAAATACAGCGTCCCTGAAAAAAACACTGTCTAACTTAGAGAGAGGGGAGCATTGCTTTAAGGTCCGAGCTATTAACGTAGACAGTTTGGGCAATTACTCGGCTCCGACCTGTGTATTTGTAGAATACCCTCCGCCCACCGTGTCTGTGGTGGTAACGCAGGCACCGGAGCAGAGCACTTACAATAGCGGTTATTATGGTCGATATACTATTGCATGGCAGATAGATGGTCAGGAGCTGGAGAGCGCTGAATTATTTGAGGATGGTCAGATACAGGATATCTTGGACCGGCGGAATAGTCAGAATCAGTATGATCAGCCAGATAATATGGGGCCGGGGGATATTTCCCACAGTTATCAGGTAAAAGCCTGTAATGCTGATGCCTGTTCGCTGTCGGATAGGATCACTGTGATAGTCAAGCCTTGGCCCATCCCCTCAGTTCCCGGTGATTTCTGGAATAATCCGGCGACTAGTGATAGCACTAATTACACGCTCACTTGGACGGCTCCCCCAGAGCCCGTGGATTCTTATATTATTGAACGGGACGGTGAGGAAACGGTTCTTGCAGGCGCTGTCCACTCCTATGCATTTACGGGTTCGCATGGTAGCAGCTATAGCCACTCTATCAGTGCCTGTGCTGTCGATATTGATCCAGAACATTGTAACCGTTCTCCCCCCCATACTGTTTATATTCGCAAGCCAAAGCCAGCTACTCCAACTAATTTTCATATTAAGTCGGGCCCGGATGGCTATGGCAATGTCACGCTGGCTTGGAATGATATCTCCCACGCTTTTGCTTATGACTTAGTGCTGTACCAGAGGGTTCCTGATGGCCAGTGGGAAGAAGTCTACCGGGGAGCGCAAACGGAGAAAACTTTCGACTTTGATGAAGACGGGACCTGGGAGTACAAAATACTGGCCTGTAACTCCGACAGGTGTAGTGATGAATCTCCGATACTTAAAATCGAGATAGACCTGTTCAAATGGGCATTCCAGGGTGGGTCCGTGCCTGATGCTAACTTCAGTGAACCTTTCTTAAGGACCAGTAATTTCCATGGGGTAGTCGCTGGGTCGGGCGGTGTCAATGGCGGAGCTGGTAACTACTCTATACCCATTGCGCTTCCGCCAGGACGGAACAACGTTGCTCCCGCAGTTTCCTTGAACTACTCCAGCCGAGCAGATAACGGTATTGCCGGGGTAGGATGGCAACTTGCCACGGGTTCAGTGATCGCTAAATGCCAATCTACTTATGCGCAAGACGGCAGCAACTATCTCTTTAGGCACGCCAAACTTTGTTACAACGGTGAACGCCTGCGCTTAGTGAGTGGTACTTATGGGGCGCTTGGCGCTGAGTACCGCACGGAGCATGATAACTTTGTAAAAATTGTTGAGGGCCGTAACGGAGCCTATAAAACTTTTATCGCGTACCACCCCAATGGGACACGTGAATATTTTAGCCGTGCGGGCAAACTATGGCGTCTACAGCGCCTAGAAAAGGATGGTGGTAACAACGTTATTGAGTATGAATACGAATCTGTACAGATCGGTAACGACGAATTTCAGGTCGAAGAACTACTACGAAACATTTATTACACCGGCGACAGCGCTAATCGCGGCAACCGGCAGGTCACCTTTAACTACGCAGATCGCAGTGACCGCAGTACAGCCTATACGCGCTATGGAATAGATCGGCAAGCCAAACGCCTGTCTGAAATCCAAGTGCGCTATGACGGGACGTTGATTCGCGAATACACGTTGCATTATGGCGCCCCCAGTACGACCAGTGGACGTACGCTGTTGCGCTCAATTTCCGAATGTGCATTCGATGTGCTGGGCAGTATTTGCCGGGAACCTACTAACTTTGAATGGCTAGAAAATCCTATCGATTACTCGGTTCGGCTGTTAACCGATAGTGATGGTAAGGAATTACATCCCGGTCCGGTACATAGCCTCCAATCGCATGTACCACACGGGGACCGCAATGGTGATGGCGTGAGGGACTGGCCAGGACTGTTTGTGGATGCTGAGGGCAATAGTACCCCGAACAATTTTGACCTGATGACCTGTTATTCGGTAATTCGCACCTTCAGCACACACTGTGTGGAAGGGGATTTTAATGTTGATGGCAAGACAGACAGTTGGAAAGTTCAAAGCGGATATCTACAAATTGGCTACACGAATAGTGCGAGTACTGGAAGTAATTGGATAGGTACCAATATTCCACTGGATGCCCCTGAGCCGGGGACTGGTGGTTTTCAAATAGACACGCTGTTAAAAGTGGCCGACTATGACGGGGATGGTTGGCCCGATATAACCGTGTTCCGTTATAACAACCGCAACCCGGAAATTTATCTTTATTTCCATACGCAAAACAAGTCTGTGCCTTATCGACAAGCTGATGCACAACTTTTGTATACCTACTCAACTGTCGGTCACGGTTGCAAGAACTCAAGCGGTTTTGGTGAATGTGACACTCGCTCTGAAATCACGCCAATGGGTGATATGGATGGCAATGGCTTGCCGGATTTTGCGATCCTGACCAAATACTCAATGGACGAAGTGCTCTCGCCCAGTATGCTATTGCTCACCACCCAGTCCTCTACTGGACGCATAGAATTCGACACCGTCGGGTTTGGTTATGGAAAACCAAGCTCATTAGTGCGTTTCCCATTCTCCACATTTGTTGATGTAAATGGGGATAGTCTTCCGGATTGGGTTGGCTGGATCGGTAACAGCTCTACCCTTTACCTACGAATTAATGAAGCCAACGGTAGGTTCTCGGCCCCGATCAATCTCGGTGTATCAATAGCGACTCGTGACTACTACGTTAATGGGGATATCCTGAACGAGACAGACAAAACGGTAAAACAAGCGCTCTTTGGAGATAGTATCTTTGCCATGGACGTTGATGGTGATGGTAAAAATGAGTTGCTAATGCCCGGCTCTATTGAAGTTGAGGGTTGCAGTATTGTTTACCATAAGGGGGGCACGGAATGGCGCTGTGGCAAGGACCTATACGGTTATTACCACCAAGCTAAGGGCGGTAGAGAGCACTTGACTACCATACCAAGTTTTTACAATACCAATATCTACAAATACAAGGCATTGCACTTCGGCGAAGATAGCAATGGCAATATCACAGCGGAATATCGCCCGACCAATTTGATTGCTGGTACGAATAACTTTGAAGTTATAGATACCTTTGGCAAGGGGCTGCAGGATCTGGTCTTCAACTATGGATGTGAAAGTGCCAACTGCAAAATGAAAGCGCCGAAAGCTGGCAGTGTATTGAGTGGTAAACCGGAGGGTATTTATGTTAACTACAACCCCGGAGCCGCTAAGGGACGCGAAAAATACCAGCCCATTGACCTGCTGAGCGCGGTAGAAAATGGCCTTGGTGTACGCGAAGAGTGGAAGTATCGGCCGCTATCCTCAAATGATGCCCGTTTTCATAGTAATGCCAAGCCGTTTTATGAACGTGGCGCCTACCTTGGTAGTCTGAATCAAGCAACTCAGGATCAGCATTTTGAATTTGCTTCTAGCATGTATGTGGTCGCGGAATACCGCAGTAGCAACGGTGTTGGAGGTATGAATGCTCGGCAGTACCGATACAAAGGGGCCGTATACAACAATATCGGCCGGGGTTTCCAAGGCTTCCACAGCATTATTGAGGAAGACCTAGCCGCAGATATTGAAACCCAGTCTGACTTCCATCAGATATTCCCGCTGGCAGGTAAGCTGTATAAACAGCGCAAATGGAAACTGGGGGATCGCTCCTCCGATGCCAGCAGCGTGAAGGCCTTTGAAGAATCCAAATTCGAGTGGCAATTCTGGCCCAAGGGGGGACACTCATCACCAATAGTGGTAGATGCACTCACAGATTCGTGGAATGTCTCTGCCAGTGCCCCCTATTTTGTCGGCTCTAAAAAGCAGACTTCGATTCATCGCACGTTGAAAAGATCGGGCAACAGCCGCACACATTTGTATACCCAGAGCCAGACCAGTAGCTTCGATGCCTGGGGTAATGTGCTGCTGGCAGAAAACCGCTACGAAGAAGCCAACAGCTCTCATATTGTGGTTTCCACTACGAAAACTCAGTATGCCACTGCGGACCAGACTAACTGGTGGATCAATAAACCTTCAAAACAGACGGTCACCAAAAAATCCATCCAGAGCCGTAAAGGAGTTTCTATTGCTGCAAATACGGATACCCAGCAATCCGTAGTAGTGGATTTCCTATCCTGGGATAGCAATGCCCGTAAGCCCAAACGGGTAAAAACCACACCCTCCAATGGCAAGTGGACCCAGGTGGATTCCGTTTACAACAGTTACGGCCTGCCTACCAAAGTCACTACTTCCGCCGAAGGAGAGGCGCAGGCACGGGTAGCAGAGAGCATCGCCTTTAGCGACGATGGCTACTTCCCCAAAACGGTTAAAAACTCCCTGGGCCACAGGGTAACCACCGTGACCAACGCCAAGTTTGGCCAGCCGGGTTCGGTCACCGACGCCAATGGTTTAACCACCCGCTACAGTTACGATGCCTTTGGCCGCCCCACTGGGGTGACGGCGCCCTCCGCTCTTGGTCTAAAAGCCGCACCGGATATACATACCGCCATGCAGTGGTGCAGTTCCGGCTGTAGCCGCGCGCCTGCTGCGGTGTTTAAAAGCATTCAGCAGCAGGCCGGCACGCCAGAGCAGATCACTTATCACGACCAGCTTAGTCGCGTGATCCGTACCGAAGTGCAGGCCTTTGATGGTGGCGATTGGATAGCGACAGCCGTGACCTATAACGCTCTGGGGCAGACCACCTTTGAATCGGTACCCCACTATGCCAGCAGCGGCACCAGTTACGGCACCCGCTACCTGGAATACGACACCTTCGGCCGTGCCCTGCGCAAGACGGTGAACCAGACCAACGGCCAGCAACTGGATGTAACCTACACCCACGAACAGGCCAGTGGATTTACCACCAGTATCCTGGTGAACGGTCGCACCATGAGCCGCACCTACAACGGCCTGCAGCAGCTGACCGAAACCGTCGATGCCTTGAAGGGCACCACCCGCTATGCCTACGACGGTGCCGGCAATCCGATCGTCTTGCGGGATGCCAGCGGCAATCGCATCACCGCCAAGTACAACGCCCTCGGCCAGAAGGAATGGGTGGACGATCCCAATATGGGCTCTAAATCGTTTACCTACACTGGCTTTGGTGAAGTGGAGACCGAGATCGACGGCAACCTTGATGTCACCAGCTACACCTACGACCGCCTCGGCCGTATGGACAGTCGCACTGTGAACGGTACAGAGGAAGCCAGCTGGACTTACGACAGCGCCGCCAACGGCAAGGGCCTGCTCGCAAGGGAGAGCCGCAGCGATGCCAGCTATGCGCGTAGCTACAGCTACGATGCCCTGAGCCGCCCCTACAAAGTCACCACCGCCATTGATGGCGAAGACTTTGTGACGCAGAGTTATTTCGATAGCAACTACGGCCGCCTAAAAGGGCTCAGCTATCCCACCGGGCTCACTCTCCAATACAACTACAACAGCACTGGCTATCAATTCCGCACCAGCAATGCCGCCAGTGATTACACCTATCGGGAAATCACCCAGATGGATGCCTGGGGCGAGTGGGAATTTGCCAATGTTGCCGCTGGCAATTACACCATCGGCCGCAACTTCCATGCGGAAACCGGGCAGATGGCCGGTACCACCTTCGACAGCCTGGTGCAGAACCACCAGGGTATTGCCTACAGCTACGACAACTTCGGCAACCTGTCTGAACGGGTAGTGCAGATACCTTCAGAATCCCCAGCATTAAACGTAGAGAACCACTACTACGATGCCCTCAACCGCCTCGACTACAGCACCCGCACCGATGGCCCTGGTATCGACTACGACTACGATGCCATCGGCAACCTGCTGAAGAAAGACGACTTCGCCAGCAGATACAGCTACACCGGCGGCAGCAATGGTGGCCCCAACGCGGTGAAGAGCGTAAGCCTGATCAATGGAGGCACCAAGACTTACGGCTACGACCAGAACGGCAACCGTACCCATGAAAACGGTACGCAGCAGATCTGGTACAACGCCTTTAATAAACCCACCCGCATCAAGCGTAATGGCGCCAACCTGTATTTCTACTACGGCGCCGACCAGATGCGTTACAAGCAGGTAAACCAAACCAGTGGTAAGACCACCCTGTATATCGATAAGCTGTTCGAAAAGATAACAGGAGGGGGGCAGACCCAATATCGCCACTTTATTGGTGATATTGCGGTCATCACTACGACGGAAACCGCAAGTGTTACCACTGGTGCTATAGGCTTTACCCATCGGGACCGCCTCGGATCGACTGTCGCTATTGGTGATCATAGAGGCAATCTTAAAGAAACTCACAGCTTCGATCCGTTTGGCAAGCCGCGGCTGGGTAATATCACTGATAAGCTGCCGGGTATTCTTGATAGTCAGTTCACTACCCGGGGCTTTACCGACCATGAGCACCTGGATGATGTGGAGTTGATCCATATGAACGGGCGGGCCTATGATTACAATCTGGGTCGCTTCCTGAGCGTAGACCCGTTTATCGTAGATCCAGGCAACTCGCAGGCACTCAATCCCTATAGTTATGTTCTGAATAATCCTTTGGCTGGAACGGATCCCAGTGGGTACTGCCCCCAGTTTATAGGAGCAGGGTCTGGAGACGCCTGCTCTCGAGGAGGGCCACACTCAGCCGAAACCAAAAACGCGGCAGGTGTCGATTTAAATGATGTTACAGTTCGGCCCAAGCGTGATTCGAGGAGCGCGGCGTCTATCGGACATGCAAGCTCATATGAGCCAGGTACATTCACCGTATCGACTGGGAATGGAAAAAGTTTCGACGTTAAAATTCTGAATGGCTCTGGGCCAATGGATATTGGCGGTGGAACTGGTGACAATGGGCAGAGTGGCAACTCCGATGGAATAGGTAGCGGCTTCCTCAAAGGTATGTTTGACCTTTTTGCTTCTTCGGCTTGGTACGATTCACCTAATCCTTTTGTTGAGCTTTACCCTGGGGAATTGTCACCTGCAAATTTAGTGGGGGCTGATTATGAGTCTCCATTTGAAGCACCGGTTTCTCCAGAAGCACAGCTTGGCCATGATTTAGCTTTGCCGGCTTCGATATTGGTTGGTTTATTTGCCAGAAACCCAATGGGGTCTATGAGGGGAGTAAGTAGTGTTACAAGGAAAGTACCTTCAATTGAGGAGCAGGCGTTAGAGCTTAAAAAGCTTAATAACAATAAGAATACTGTTACGGTTCAGTCTCCAGGGAAGAAAACACATTACGACCTTGATGGCGCTGCTCACAAAGGAGTGGAAACCCCGCACGTGCAGCATAGTTACCCTAATACTAACCCCAATACAGGCGAGACTTTTTTCAATAAAGACAGAAGTGCAATCCCTAAGCAAATGACACAGCAGGATATCAGAATAGTAAGGAATATTCTTGAGAGGCGAAATCTATGATTGAAGTTAAACCCCTTTGGAGTGATCAAGATTTTGAGGTTATGGGGTGGCATGATGCGCGGTTATATTCGGTAGTTATGCCAACAGAGGATTTCAAAATTTCCTTTGATATTGATTACATCTTAAAATGGGAAAAAGGTGATGGTAGAGATCAAGGCTTTTGGGTGTCGCCGTGCGATCTCACTTTTTTAGATGTTTCAGATTTTAAAGTGAGCCTGGAATTTAAAGATAATATGCTTTTGTTTATTAGCGATATTAAGCGATCGAATAAGAGGTTAACTCCGAATGGGAAGCTTACGAAGTGGGATTATGAAATTGAATGTGATAATGGCATTATTTCTTTCTCTGCGACAGGCTTTGAACAAAAGATAAAAAAGCCACCAGTTTTGTCTAAGACGCAAGACTTGGATAAATTAAGATGACTGCCACTAAGGAACCCTGTGCTCAAATAATTAGGACTGCAGCCAAACGAAACCAAGAAGCATAATAGTCCTTAGGAGGAATAAGCCCCGGCAGAGAGATCTGTCGGGGCTTTATCGTTGTGATTTATCAAGCCTGCTTCTTCAGCTTGGCATTATCGAGCTGCTTGCAGCGGACGGTATCGTTGGCGGTGCAGCAAAGTTAAGCGAAAAAGTGCCTAGGGGGTTGTGACCTGATAATCTGGGGTTCGCCTTGGCGCGAGTGCTCTTTAAGTCCTTGATTGCATTGGGGTTGTAGCGGAAATAACTCCCGGCTCGCATCGGAACAACTCTTCTGGGCAGAGTGGTGAAGGTGGCGATCCAAACTTAGCGTTTGTTGCACCAGGGATTCCTGTTTTAAACCCGACGGTTCAAACTCCGTCTCCAACAGCATCCCCTGGCACTGCTGGAAATGTTGCGAAAGCAGGCTTGCTTGCAAGGTTGGCAACTTTTGTTGGACTGATGAGTTATTCGCCAGGCTTAAACCCAGGTGAAGATACTCAGTTGGCTGCATTGAGAGCAGCGATTGAATCAAGAATTTCTGAAGCACAAGCAAGAGGTGAGGAGACAGTTTCGCTTTTTAGAACGGCCGGCCCTAAAGAATCTGCCAATATAAGAGCCACAGGCTTTTCAGGAAAGTCTCCCTGCAACTGGAAATCAACACTCAAACCCAGATTACATGCTTCCGCATACTATTTTTATGGGAAGGGTTTCCTTTACTACTCTCCGCTCTCTATATCCTTAATTTATTGCTGACCATGGAGGTACGTTCATTGTAACTGCTCCAACAACACAACATCTGGGGATGGTTAATTCTGATGCGAGAAGACTTGGTGGGATACAGGAGTTGAATACAAAATGACCGGAGCTGAATTAGTTTTTAGAGCAGAAATATCTAGAGGGAAACCAACCCTTCTGACCAAAGATATAAAACTGTCTGATTTTGCAAGATTTGTAATACGAATTTGCGGTACAGATCTCCCAGCATCCCTGTTTAATTTAAATAAGGATGCCATTCAATTTAATGATACGGGCATAGGTAAAATAATGTTGTTTGACGGTAGACCCGTTTCATCAGGTGTAATAGTGGGAGAGAGATTCGAAATCCTTGTGTGTGATGAGGTACTGGCTATTGGTAGAGTACTTGAAATACAGCAGATGCCAACTTTAGGAGCGTGACGCTGGGATCGGGCTCAATTAGGACGAAGCCCTGGCAGGTTACTTTGCTGGGGCTTTGTTGTATCTGGGAGTTGCAGTTATCGTCGGCGGTGCGGCAAAGTTAAGGGAAAAAGTGCCTTGGGGGTTGTGACCTGATAATCTGGGGTTCGCCTTGGCGCGAGTGCTCTTTAAGTCCTTGATTGCATTGGGGTTGTAGCGGAAATAGCGGCGGGTTCGCGTCGGAACAACTCTTCTGGGCAGAGTAATCTCACTGGTGGTTGTGGAAAAGCATCCCAATCGGGTTGTTCTCATGGAAATCCAAATAATGTTTCTGGTGTGGATGTTTCTCATCCATTCCAAAAAGAGATCCCCGGAATTATTGCGGACTTTACGCCAGGCGTTGGTGACGTAAAAGGTTTCCATGAAGCTGCTGAAGATCCAACATTAATTAATGTTACTGCTGCTGCTGTAGGTGTGGTTCCTGTTGCCGGTGATTTTCTGGCGAGAGGTCTTAAATCAATAAGGCGCGCTGTAAAACCCATCAATCTTCCATCATGGAAAAATATCGATATTGATATGGAGCATGTACTTTCTGGCCATGTTGCGGGAGGCTCTAGGGCTAGCTCTAAGAAAGATTTGTTTCCTGATGTTATGTCTGAAAAAGCAATTGAAAAAGCAATTCGGCAGTCATACAGGGGTGGAAAGAGAATAAAAACTCAGGGAGAGCGTGTGCTTGTCAGAGGGGAGTATGATGGTCTTGGTGTTGAAATGTGGGTGAACACTAAAACAAATAGAAACCGCTTATCCATATTAAGACTTGAGGTTCTGCATGAGTAATTTACAAATAGACCTAAAAGAAGACACATTCGAAAATTCATCTAATCGTATAACAGGTGTTATTTATTTTAAGCTTGCTGATTATTGCTTTCCTGAGTCTGATTGGAATGATTTTGCTATTGTAGTTTTAAACTGGTGGGCAGAATCTATCGTTGAGCTTGTTTTAGAGGGAGAATCAAGTTCTGCCGAGTTTAGTTTTATGGATGGGCCATTTGAAGTTTCTGCAGAAAAAGAAAGTGCGACTCAGTGCAGACTGTCTTTTATCGATACAAAACGGAAGAAAGTTGAGTTTTCGGCACGTGTTTCATCTTCTCATCTGCTCGATGCTATAAGCGAGGCTACGAAAAAAGCTTTAAATATTTGTTGGAATCAAAGCTGGGAAAATGACGCTGTTGCAGAGCTGAGGAGAAGTAACAAAAAATTATCAGCTCTTGTAAAATCTTTGAAGGCTGACGGCCCCACTTTAAGCCTTTAACTTCTCAGGTTCCAATTTTCCATCGCTTGCAGCATAAAAGTGAAAAGTAGGCGGTTCTAGTTTTGACGCGTCATTGAAAGAAAGCCCCGGTAGAGCAATCTGCCGGGGATTTTATTATCCAGTACGTGTCCAGCGCCGGGCCTCATACTTCACAATCATGCCTTTGAGCCAGAGCATTCGAAAAAATAAAGACCACAAAGATAGTGCCCCTCTTATTGCGGCACTTGTTACGATAGGGTTTTTGGATAGAGAAAGTATAGATTCCTATTCATTTCTTTTGGGAAAGAATGCATCTAATAATTTTGAATTATATGTGATGAGCCAGCAGGCAATGGCGGGATTAAGATCGTCTTGGGCAACGAAGCATCTTAAAGCCATTGCAAATCAATATGGCGATTTACAGTGGAAATATTTTACTGGTGGAGGAAAGTTTGACCCTGGAAAACAGCTTAAGCATCAGATACGGGATATTGTTTATGATAGAACAAACACTTCCGAGGGGAAAAAGAAGGTCTATGAAGCGGTTTATGATGTTGTTGAGACAGGAGTAACCAAGTTACGAAAAAGAAATATTTGGGTGCTCTAGTTCTGGCTTTGATCTCTCTGATTTCTCTAAGCTGGTCATCTGATGACTACAAACTGAATAAGATGTGTAAGTTTTTATCGGATCTCAGTTCTGAATCAATTGGTGATGGAGATTGGCTTAAGCCTGAAGGTTCATTTGACCGTTACTCTAACCTAATGACTATTAAATACCGCTCTTTTTTAGTCCCAGTATTTGGTAATCAGTTGATTTCAGTCGATGATTTAGCAAAATCCAAGTTCGACAAGGTGAAGCTTAATTTTTCAGATAGCACGACAGAAGTTTTGGTTTTTCCGCTTGAAAACTCCCATTTTGATCTTATTGCGAGTGAAATATCTAGTATATCTGAAAAGGATGGGGCTGAATTTAGAGAATTTATTAAAACAAAAACATTTAGAGAGCAGATTGATTTTTATATTGCTGGGTTGAGAGATAAAACCAATTGTGGTTCAAATATCTCTCAGTCCTGGTCAAAGGTGTATGTGGAAGAGATATTGTCTTCGGCAGTCATGAACCCGACTAAGGGGAAGTATACTCAAGTTTTTGGCGATGGGATAGTGTTTGACCTGCAGGGAGGTACAGCGTTTTTCTCTGTAACATACGACAAGAAACATATCCTGATGAGTGTGAGCTATAGGATATAGGAACTAGCCGATGATAGCGAGGTGAGAGGGATGCTTAGCCTTGCAACTCAAGTCATGTAAATCCCAAAAATGCCCCGGCAAAGTAATCTGCCGGGGCTTTGTCGTTATGGATCATCAAGCCTGCTTCTTCAGCTTGGCATTCTCGATAAACGTATCGATCACCTGAATTACTTGCCGTTTGGTGGCGGCGTCCAGCTTCTCAATCTGCTGCATCCGCCGCAGTAATCTGGAATCCGGCTGCTTACTCTTCTTCACCGGCTTTACGCCGAGTAGCTCGACCGTGCTGACCTTGAGGGCTTACGCCAGGTCCACCAGCAGGTTGGCCGGTGGGTGTTCGCTCTCGGTCTCGTAAAAAACTGACGAAGAGCGACTAAGTACCTAGCGCGTCTTGTTTCGCTCTAGGATGCGGAAACGGGTCTTGATGAAAATACGGGAAGCGACGAACAAGTCATAGGTGTTGGGTAGTAACCAGTTCAACACGTAAATCGAAGCTAAGACCGGGCCTTGGTCCACCCCAAGGTGAGGAGAGGATAGGTAGTCGGCGGTTTGTCAAAAGGCTCGAAATCAATCACTTTGTTCCCTTCGATCCACTGCCGCCAGTACTCGTAATACCGATGAGTTCGTTAGTATCATTTGTGCAATAGGATAGGCGGGTCCCCGCGAGAGAGGCAATGCTAGTAGAGAGTGACCTTTAGAAACATCAGAACTTTGTACGAATGCTCCATAATTGGCATTTTGTAGAGGTTAATTCAAAACGGTATTATGCATGAAGCTTGAAAGACTGCAGAAAGTATCTGGCAGGTGTTCTTCATTTGATAGTAGCCCTATATTTTTGTCTAAAAAATTTGATAGCTTTAGTTGGAAACTCGTCAGTTAAGAAGTGCCCATAGTCGAGGCCGCAGACTGTGCTTATCTTTAATGGAATATACAGAATGAAATTTATAAAGGTTTTTTTATTTATGCTTGGAGTCAGTTTCCAGGTAAATGCAAGCGAGCTCGGAGACTTGTTTGACAACTATCAGGCAGCCCTAAAGGGAGGCAACCAGTCGGAAGTTGTTGCTTCCGCTGAAACAGTGTATAGATTTTGCGAAAGCAACTTGCCGGATAGTAGTAAGAATCGCGCTGCTGCAACTTTAAACTACGGAATGGCACTTGCCAGTTCTGGCAAGAAGAGCGAGTCGGAGTTTTATCTGCGTGAAGCTGTTAAAAGATATCAGTCCATTTATGGCGAAGATGCTCTTGAGGTTGTTACCCCTTTAATGGAGTTGTCAAAGAGTCTTGCAGAAGATTTTCAACGTAACTCTCGACCTGAATACAGGCGCCCCCTTAAGAAAGCTCTGAAAATTGCGAAATTGCAGAAGGGCGAAGAATCAACTTTTTATGCCATCCTCTCTTTTGAGGCAGGGCAAATAGCAATGGATTATGCGCGAGACACTTGGGCCTATCGGTATCTGGTGGCGGCGCAAGACGCGTTTTCTGGCCCATTCAAGGAACATACTTACTATGGTTTCTTATCCGATTTTTATCTCGGAAAATATCTAATGCTCAAGGGGAAATATAAAGAGGCCGAACCCTACTTGTTAAACGCCTTAGAGTTGGCCGATATTGAAGAGAATCGAGATGGGCAGTTGGAGCTTATGGCAAGAGCCTTCCTAGTGGAAATTTTTGAAAAGACCGGGCAAGTGGAACGTTCCATCGAACAATGTAGAAGAATAGGTCAGGCTACACCATTTGATATGGATCAGGAGCCGCAACCGCTATTTAGCCCGGAAATGAAATATCCGAAAGGTGCACTGTGGACCAAGAGGGAAGGGCACGCGGTAGTGTCATTCACGATTTCGGATACAGGTATCCCAAAAGATATTGAAATTTTGGAGACCAAGGGAACGAAAGAATTTGGAAGAGCAGCTGAAGAATACCTGGCGGGATCTCGCTTTGCCCCACGGTTTATTGAAGGGACACCGGTCGACACCCCGGATCGCCGTATACTCTTTAAGTTTAATATTGCTAAATGACAGCTATTTAAGAGGCTAGTTATTTTTGAGAGCGCAGATTTTAGCTTTAGAACTCCTTATCTGAAGCGATTTCTGCGCAGCGACAGTCCTTGGCGTTGAAGGGAGTTGAGCTCTTATTACTTCTATGTCAGCAGTGGTGCATGTATGCTGCTTTCGTACTTGATGAGATTGGATTAGAGAGTATCTAGCTGATTTTCCTGTCCTTTCAGGGTTCAACCCTTCTGCTTGCACAGTTTCTTAAGTCATTTCCCGAAGGCTTACTTGCTGTTCTGGTTCTGCATTAACTGTATTAGCTCATCAACCATAGAGGCTTATTGTATCTATGGCTCATAAAACACCCTAAAAGTGAGTCATAGAAGATCACTCTATGACCCACACTTAGTAATGAAGTTATCCAATTGACAAGTCATTAACACAATTCTGTGTGCAGTTGAGAATGGATTAAACTAGTGAGGACCTCCTGCAATCTATGGGAGTTGGGTCGGCATGTGTACTTACAAGAAAATTCTCAATATAAAAAGTATGAAACATTATTGTTAACTTACAGCTTATGAATAAACCTGCAGAGCGTTTTAGCTTCACCACATCCGATGGGGTTAGGCTCAGCTATTTGTGTACCGGAGCTGGCCCCACCCTGCTGATGTTACACGGCTGGTCGCAGGGGGCAGCCCTGTTTAAGCACCAGCTCTCCGGCTTGAGTGATCGCTACCGGGTGATCGCGCTGGATATGCGCGGCCACGGTCAGTCGGAAAAGGCCCAGCACGGCTACCGTATCGCCCGGCTGGCGAAGGACCTACAGGAGCTGATTACCGCTCTGGCTCCCAAACCTCTCTATTTGCTTGGTCACTCGGCAGGTGCATCGGTGATCTGGAGCTACCTGGAAATGTTTGGCGATGCGGCGATTTCCAAACAGGTTTTTATCGATGAACCCGCCGCCCTACTGGCCCAGCCCTATTGGTCTGAACAAGAGCGACTGGAGGCTGGCGCTATTCTCACGGCCGAACAACTCTTTGAATTTACCGGCCAGTTGTGCAGCTCCAAAGCCAAGGAAGCCACCCGCAACATACTGATGTCTATGGTGACTCCGGCGATGACCCCGAGGCAGAGGGAGGAGCTAATTGCGGTCAACCTGCAGTTTCCACGGGCCCTGGCAGCACGCCTCTTTATCGATAATGTCACTCGTGATTGGCGTGACTTTATCCCCTGTATTAAAAAGCCCACCCTGATTGCCTTCGGTCGTGCCAGCCCTCACCCGGTGGAATGCCAGCAGTGGATTCATCAGCAAATCAGAGGTTCTCGCTTGGAGATAATCGAGGCCGAAGATGGGGGCAGCCATTTTCTGTTTCTTGAGGCGCCTCAGAGGTTCAATACTCTGCTGCGGGATTTTCTAGATAGCTGACCGGGCACAAATTTATAAACCTGTAGCATGGAGGAACCCTTTAGGGGGCTCGATTATTTCCTAATAGTTTTCCACAAACTCAAATTTGCTTGAGCTGTGATTTTTTTCACAGTGGATAAGTTAAGTGGAAGTTATTCACAGTTTCGTCTTTTGGCGGATCTTTAAGTTCCCTTTCATTTTCAAACGCTTATTTCTGTGGATAACCACCCATTAGGTGACCCAACTCCTTCCAGACTGTGTAAAAGGGAAGTTATTCCATGATGGAGGTCATAGGTTATCAACAGTCCCTCCCTATTTCTGATGAGCTCTCCCTACAAGATTTCTCTCTGCTGATACTCCAGATCTCAGGCCGTGACCTACTGATAGAAGTGCATACAGTTTCGGTCAATCCTGTGGATACCAAGGTGTATAAAAGGTGCGTAAAAGGGTTGAAGCTGCTTAGGAGCACTGATAGGGACAAAGTTCTCGGCTTAGATGTCACTGGGTTAGTCAAAGCGATTGGCGCCGATGTAAGCCAGTTCTCTGTGGGTGATCGGGTTTGGTACGCGGGAGATATATCCCGTCCAGGTAGTAATGCGCAGTACCAGCTAGTGGATGAGCGTATTGCCGGATTTGCACCAGAAAGCCCCATTGACGCTGAGTCCGCAGCCCTGCCACTCACCGCTATTACCGTTTGGGAATTGCTATTCGATCGTTTGCAAGTGCCAATCGATAAGAGAGCCTGTGACAAATTTCTATTTTGTGATTGGGTTTGGTAATCGATGCTACTGGTGGCGTGGCGGCCACTCTGATTCAATGAGTCCGCCGTTTGACTGATCTCACAGTCATCGGTAGCGCTTCGTATACCGAGACCATCCAATGGCTAAAAAATCTGGGAGTGCACTATGTTATTAATCACCGTAAGCCACTGAGCGAGGAGCTTGCGAGCGCCAGTATTTCTGCTGGACTACGTGGTTAGTTTGACTAACAACGAAGATCATCTGGCGGAAGTCGTAAAGTGTATTGAGCCGCAAAGAAAACCTGCCCCAATTAATGATCCAGAAAAGCTGGTTGTATTGGCGCTCAAGCAGAAAGCATCTCTTTTTATTGGGAGTTTATTTTTACGCATTCACTCTTTGAAATAGAGTCACATAGCGGCGCAGCATATATTGCTTAATGAGCTGGCGGAATTGATTGATAAAGGAATAATTAAACTACTCTGGGCCAAAATTTGTGCGAGATAAATGCGGAAAATCCGCTTAAAAGCATACAGTCTGATGCTTTGGCACTTGTGACATTAAACAGGCGCTACTAATATTTACTTGTATTGCCTTTCGCTTTATTTCATTTCCCGGAAAACTTATTTCCTATACTGGCCGAATGGCTGACCCGATAATTCGGGTTGAAAACTGCGGTGTGTGGTCTTTCACAGGAATATAAGTGGGCGATGCATTATCTCGTTGTTGCTCTGCTGTTACTGCTGGTAGTGGCACTCAGCTTGATTGTCGCGCGTGTTTTGCCTTTTCCGATTCCCCTGCCTCTCATTCAAATCCTGGGTGGAGTTATTCTGGGATCTGTGTTTGGCATAAGAATACCCTTAGATCCAGAAATATTTTTTCTGCTTTTTATTCCGCCATTACTCTTTCTGGCGGGCTGGCGTATTCCCAAGGGGGCCTTCTTTAGAGACTTGGGCTCCATCCTAACTCTGGCTGTGGGACTGGTGGTTTTTACTGTTATAGGAATGGGTTTTTTTATTAGCTGGTTGTTACCGATTATGCCGGTTGCCATGGCCTTTGCTATAGCGGCCATTCTCGCACCTACGGACCCTGTAGCAGTATCTGTCGTGCAAGGGGGTAACAATATTCCGCCGAGACTGGAGCATATTCTTGCCGGAGAATCACTGTTTAATGATGCCTCAGGGCTGGATATTTTTCGCATTGCTTTGGCTGCCGCTTTGACAGGGACTTTTTCTTTTTCACAAGCGGTGAGTGGTTTTTTTTGGGTTGCCATAGGCGGAGTAATTATTGGTGCGGGAGTAGCCTTTATTTGTGGTTATCTGTTGCGCTGGTTGGTCCATCTCAGTGGTGAGGATACGGCTATTCAGATATTGGTAAGTTTGCTGGTTCCTTTTGCCGCTTACCAGGCAGGACAAAGTATTGGCGTATCGGGGATTCTCGCGGCCGCGAGCGCAGGAATTGCTACGCATTACACCAGCCTGCATGGTTCGGAAAAATCCACCACGCGCATGGATCGTCGTGCGGTGTGGAGTACGGTGCAAATTGTGCTCGATGGCATCATTTTTGTGTTATTAGGCGAACAGCTTGTGCGACTTATTGATGCGGATACCAGCTGGGCGAAGGATGTCGGACTCACAATGATGTCACTGTATATCTTGGCAATTTCCATTGTTCTATTGTTGCTGCGTTTTATTTGGGTATGGGTGTCACTTTATTTGTCACGCTTTCGTCGCAATCTTCCCTCCATCATCGCTCAATTGAATCTGGTTAGTGTTTTGAGTGTGGCCGGTGTACGCGGCGCAATCACTCTGGCAGGGGCATTTTCTCTGCCTTTGCTAATGCCCGATGGTTCACCCTTGCCGGGTCGTGATGCGGCGCTGGCAATAGCAATGGGCGTAATCCTGATTTCACTGCTTGTCGCTAGTGTGGCTCTGCCATTTTTACTCAGACACTTACCAGATACGCCTCACTTGGCGGCGATCGGTGATGAAAGGGGAGCCAGGGTTTCTGCTGCCAAAGCCGCGGAGCAACAGCTGATCAGTCTTCGTAAAGAAATAGACGGGCGCTGGAAAAACAAAGAGATTGCTTATGAAGCGATTGATCACCTGCTGGAAATATACCGTCGACGCATAATTAATGGTGATGATGAAACTAGTGAGACCATATGGATACGCGCACGCGTGGAGCGAAATTTTCGTTTGGCGGCACTTGCCGCCGAGCGACAACGCCTTTTTGATTTGCGTGTGCACAGGGAAATTGATGACGAGTTGCACCGAAAGTTAGTACTAGAAGTGGACCTGGTTGAGGCCAGCTTAATTTCCAAGGAATAGGCTATGGGCAGAAATATTTCTATGGCTTATATAGATTAATGGTTGCGATTCAGGTGTAGATTTATGGAATACATAGAACTGCTGAGTGTGGATGGTGTATCTACTTTTAAAAAGCAAAAAATAGCATCCAAAATCCATGAACCTCTTGGAGACTATTCTGAGCCTTTTCAGGTGCGACAATTATTTTTTCGTGAATTTGATGAGCATCGGGTGTTTGATTGGCACTGCGCGCCACGAGCGCAATTTATTTTTTACTTGGCCGGAGAGGTAAAAATAACCACGAGTTCCGGTGAGCAGCATACTTTTAGAGCCGGTGATATTTTATTGGCCAAAGATTTATGCGGAAAGGGCCATGTGAGCGAAACTCTCACACCAGGCCGGGCTGTGATCGCTGTACTCGATCACAATCCCGCTGCTGGCCAATAGGTAGAGATTAAATCCGAGTTGCTGAGAATATTCTCTGCCAATACATAGTTTTACTTAACAGATTTTTTCTGATGCTAAGTGCTTAAGGGTCATTATTGGCACAAACAAAATTCTCTAGGGCTTTTCTGTTTCCAGTTTGGCCTCTTCCCAGTAATGATCCAGATGCAGATCCTTGTCGCGACGGTCTTCCTGCAGGGCCTGCAGGAGCTGTTCGCGATAAATACGACTCTGGGCGATGTGCTGCGCCTCGTCGCGCCAATAGGGGAAAAGAGCCTCCAGCATACGCTGGTCGTGCTGTTTAAACTTACGTGCTGCGCGGCGCGCCTGTAAGGGGGTGAGTCCCAGAAGTTCCAGGGCCTTCTCACCAATTGCCAGGGCCGGGTCTATGGTCTCGCGAAAAATATATTTCACCCCGGCCTCCATCAGTGCGTATTGATGCATACGGCTGCGTGCCCGCGCGAGAATCTTCAGGTGCGGAAAGTGTTTTTGCAGCTGCGCGACAATCTCCAGGGACGCGGCCTGGTCGCTCAAGGTGAGAATCACCAGGCGCGCATTGGCGGCGCCGGCGGCGCGCAGCAAGTCTTCCCGCGTGGCATCGCCGTAATAGGCCTCAATGCCATAGCGACGCACCAGATCCAGCTGCTCGGCGTTGCGCTCCAGCAGGGTGGTGCTAAAACCGCAGGCATTGAGTAGGCGTCCGGTGATCTGGCCGAAGCGACCATAACCGATAATGATGACCGGTGAATTGGAATCCATTGGTGGTTCGTGCTCGACTGCCTGTGGGACTTCAGGGCCGATTAGAAAACGCGGTTGGATAAACCTTTCAAATACCAGCAGTAATATCGGTGTGAGCGCCATTGTCAGGGCAATTAATGCCACCAGCAGGCTGCTCGCCTCGGCGTCGAGCACCTGGATTTGAATGGAAAAAGACACCAGTACAAAGCCAAACTCCCCTGCCTGAGCCAGGGATAGAGCGAACAGCCAGTCTTCCCCTTTGGACATACGTAAAAAACGCGCCAGCAGAAATAGAACGGCAAACTTCACCAATACCAGCGCCACCACCAGGCCAAACAACAGCAGTGGATTCTGTGCGATTTGCGCGAAGTTTAGACTGGCGCCCACGGCGATAAAGAAAAGCCCCAGCAGCAACCCTTTGAAGGGTTCAATATCCGCTTCCAGCTCGTGGCGAAACTCACTTTCCGCTAATAAGACCCCGGCTAGGAAGGTGCCGAGAGCGGGCGAGAGATCAAGCCAGCTCATTACCGCTGCTGCACCGAAGACAATTAACAAGGCAGTAACGGTAAACATTTCGCGCACTTGGCTGCCGGCGACCAGACGCAGCAGAGGGCCCAATAGGTAGCGGCCGGTGATGGCGAAAGCGGCGATGGTGCCGATAACCGCAGCGGCATACCCCCAGCCCTCCAAATCGCCAGCGTGGGACTCGGCGGTAGTGCCCGCGAGCAATGGCAGCAGGGCGAGAATGGGAATTACAGCGATATCCTGTAGCAATAGCACCGCAAAGGCACTGCGTCCGCCCTGGGTCTTGAGGAGTCCTTTCTCACTGAGAGACTGCAATACAATGGCGGTGGATGACAGGGCCAGAATCAAGCCGATCGCTACAGCCGTCGGCCAACCCATATTGAAAAACCACAGCGCTATACCGGCTACGGCGGCGGCGGTTAGTAGCAGTTGGGCGCTGCCGGTGCCGAGAATGGCGCCGCGCATTTGCCACAACTTTTTAGGCTGCATTTCCAGGCCAATCAAAAACAGCATCAGCGCTACGCCGAATTCAGCCACATGCATTTCGTCGCTGGCATCCCCTACCAGGCCCAATGCGCTGGGCCCTATAGCCACCCCGGCGAGCAGGTATCCGAGTACGGAACCCAAACCCAGGCGTGTGGCAATAGGCACGGCGATAACCGCGGCTCCCATAAATATGACCGCTTCAACAAGGAAGTTTGAGTGTTCCATCAATCGATTATCGCTATTTTACGGTGTGTTGCTGATCGCTGGCGGACGCGCTTTCCGGTTCGGCAAATTCGCGGCTGCGGCGTATTAATGGCGCTATGGTAGAGCCCTGTATCACAATAGAAAAGAGCACCACGCCATAGGTCATGACCACCCACAGGTAACGCAGATCCTGCCCCTGAACGTAAGCGCTGCCCGAGGGAATAGACATTGCCAGGGCCAGGGCCAGGCCACCTTTGAGGCCACCCCAGATCAGTATCCGGTTGGTATAGGGGTGATAGCGACGTCGCCTTTTTAAATACAGGAAGGGCACTCCCACCGCCATTACCCGTGCCAGCAACACGATCACAATGCCTGCAACCATCAGCAAGTAGTCCGCCGGGCGTAAATCGATGGTAATCAGGAACAGTCCCACCAACAGGAATAGCAAGCCGTTGAGGAAGTCTTCGGTGATATTCCAGAAGTTATCCAATTCGTGCTGGCTCACCCGGGAAAAGCCGCGCTCGCGGGTGAAGTTCCCGATGATAATGCCGCTTACCACCATCGCAAGGGCGCCGGAGACACCGAGGATATTGGCCAGTGAGAATCCCGCAGTGGGAATGACCAGGGTGAGTAACAGTTCCAGGCTGTGGTCATCGGTGCAGCAGATCAACCAGTGAAACAGTCCACCGATAATCAGGCCAAGCAAAATGCCACCCACCGCTTCCAGTGCGAACAACTCTGCCACTGCTGGAACCGTTGGCTGGCCTCCCTCGAAAGCCACCGCATAAATTACTGCAAACACCACGATGCCAAAGCCATCGTTGAACAGGGATTCCCCCTCCACCTGGATAGAAACCTGCTCAGGCGCTTTGAGGTTTTTCATGATGGCCAGCACGGCGATGGGGTCGGTGGGGGAGATGAGCGCACCGAATAACAGGCAGTAGACAAAAGCCACCGGCATGTTGATCAACATCAGGAACCAGTACAGCAGGGCACCCACCACAAAAGTGGAAATCAGGGTACCGACGATCGCCAGTAGGCCAATTTCCAATTTTTGGTTGCGCAGTTCCAACAGGTCGATATGCAAACTGCCGGCGAAGAGCAGGAAACCCAGCATCCCTTTGAGCAGGATATCCTCCAAATTGAGCAACGGCAGCAACTGGTCGGCCCAAGTGCGCAACTCCACCACCCCCAATTTGCCCAGGCCGGTAACAATGAGTGACAGCGCCAGGGCTCCAGCCGTGATTGCAATGGTGGTTTGTGCGCGCAGCACATACTGGTTTAGGAAGCCGAGAAAGACCGACACCGCGGCAAGAAAACAAAAGGTGTAATAGACTTCCATGCCGTGCGTGGACTCCAGGGGATAAGAATTGCGGGGCTCTGCCCAGCCCTCAAAAGCAGCGGCTTACAGCGCTTTTTGGGGGCGAAATTATCAGTTGCTGAGCGTGCCGTTATTGTAGTCGCGCAGGGGCCCGCTCGAGTTTCCCTGACAGGGCTCTGGGCACAGGGGTCTCTGGTGTGGATACCGCCGGTTGCGCCCTGGTTGGGGGCGCGCAATTGTAACGGCTCCTCGGTGCGGCACAACCGCATTTTTGATTTATATCCACAACAGCTTTTTCGCGCCTGCCGAAACTGCCATTCGTTTATTTCTGGTTCGTCTGACTATCAATTGCGGAGCAAGTTTCTCTCCATTGAATTCATTGCTTTCGGCATCGCCTCCATTCAGGCGTAGCTTCCCAACTACACTGGAGGCATCTGGTAAAACCAAATGCAAAAGTGCAAGAGAGGAAGTCGTGGCAAATCATCCATTGTTATGTGATACCTCCAAACTGGTCGGGCGTGTGTTGATGTCCCTGATATTTATTTTTGCTGGGTGGAACAAAATAGGCGGTTACAAAATGACCGAGGCCTTTATGGTATCCATGGGGATACCCGCGCTACTGCTTCCCCTGGTGATTATTGTGGAGTTGCTTGGAGGGCTGGCGATATTACTGGGGTTCTTTACCCGCTTCTCCGCGGTGATCCTTTTTCTTTTCTGCCTGGCCAGTGCCTGGATGGTGCATTATTCCCCCGGTGATCCCGGGGAAATGACGAGCTTTATGAAAAATATCACTATCGCCGGAGGCTTCCTGATCCTCGCCTGTGCCAGGGCCGGTCGCTTCAGTCTGGATCACTGGATTCGTAAAAAATAGCGCCAAATAGACTGAATGGATTAGGGCGGGATTCGCGGTTTACCGAGGTTATTTCAGGCATTGGTCGACCCTATTCGGCGCCTGTGCCGAGCAATGTGCAAAAGCGCACCTATACTGCCTGTTGCCGCGCTATCCATTCAGGAGGATCACCGTGAAACTCTTCTACGCGCCTGGAGCCTGCTCCCTATCTCCGCATATTGTCGCCCTGGAGGCGGGCATCGATCTGGATCTTTGCAAAGTGGATCTGAAGACCCACACTCTGGAAAACGGCGATGACTTCCACAGGGTCAACCCCAAAGGCTATGTGCCAGCCCTTCAGTTAGAGGGGGGTGAGTTACTCACCGAGGGTGCCGCAATCATGCAGTTTCTCGCCGAGCAAAAGCCCGACGCCGACTTGGCACCACCGGTGGGCACCCTGGATCACTACCGCATGTTGGAGTGGCTGAATTTCCTCAGTGCAGAAGTTCATAAATGCTTCCTGCCATTGTTTTGGAATGGCTCGGAGGAGGAAAAGAAAAAGGCTCAAGAAAAGATTTTGCGTCGGATGGATTATGTCGAAGAGCAGTTGCAGAGCGATTTCCTATTGGGGGACGCCCTATCTGTGGCAGATACCTACCTCTATGTCATTATCCGCTGGCTCAAGGCCCTGCATTTCGATATGTCGCGCTGGCCCCGGCTGCAGGCATTTCAGCAGCGTATGGAAACACGCCCGGCGGTTCAGCAGGCTCTGCGAGAAGAAAAAAGCCAGGCAGCCTGATTTCGCAGGTATGTATCAGCGTGGAGTGATGCGCCTGGTAATCGGTATATCCGAGTCTATTGGGTTGCGCGCCTGAGCGATGACCAGTGAGGAAAACAGGGCTACCACCGCACAGGCGAACATGGACCCGGCGATGGGAACCAGTGTGCCTGTGTGCAGACTACTCACCAGCCCGCCGAGCACACCGCCGGTAATAAATATTGTCGCCCCATAGAGGGCGTTAGCGCTGCCACTGATCTTGGGGAAAAACTCCAGGTAACAGGCGGCGGCGTTGGGCCCGGTAATCCCGATACAGCTCATCACCAGCACCAGCGGCACCATCCACAGGATTAACTCTCGGATCCCCGTCATAGTACCCAATAATAACAAGCCACAGCCGAGCATTTGTAAGGTAACGCCGATCAGCAAAATATTGCGTGGCTGGAACAGGTTGAGCAGGCGGATATTGACCTGCACCATACAGATCAGCCCCAAAATACAGGTGCCAAAAAACAGCGGGAAGTGGCTGGGACTGACATTGAAGTAATCCATAAATACAAAGGGCGCGGTGGTGATGTAGATAAACATAGAGCCACTAACGCAGGCCTGAGTAGCGAGAAACCCGAGGGCGCGGCGGTTACGTAAAACCTGGCCATAGGTGGAGACCAGTGAGGCCAGCGGCATCAACTGGCGTCGTGCACGGGTGAAACGCGAAACGGTTTCGGGTAGCAGTAAGCGCACCAGTACCAGCATGGCGATAGCGTACAGCAACAGAAACACAAAAATGCTTTGCCAGCCTCCCAGCGTCAGCAGCAGCGAGCCAATGACTGGGGCAATCAGGGGGGCGATCAGCATAATAGTGCTGATCATGGAGATAATTTTGGCGGCCTCACGCCCACTGTGCAGATCGCGCACGATGGCCGCGCAAATCACCGTAGCAAAACCACCACCTACTGCCTGCAGAAAACGCAGGATGATCAATTGGTCGACATGATCGGCAAACAGGATCAGCAGCGAACTGACGATATAAATACACAGGCCGATAGTGCCCACCAACCGTCTTCCCCAGCGGTCCGAGAGCGGCCCACCGAAGAGCTGGCCGAGAGCGAAGCCCAATAAAAAACTGGAAACCGAGTATTGAACCCGCGCAACCTCCGTATCCAAGGCCCCCGCCATGGCCGGTATGGCCGGCAAGTAGCTGTCGATGGAAAACGGCGTCAGAGAGACCAGAGCCGCCAGCCATACCACCAACCAGCGTGGTGCCTTTTGCTCAGCGGATAAAGCAGTGGATGTCATGGAATTGCTCTGGGACGATTTGAGGGCTCTTGTTGGCGGTGACAATAGATTGCTGAATACAGCAGGCACGCTAGAGGGGGCGCGACACCTTATCTAGTGCCGCATTCCGCTCCCTCAGTGCTTGTCTTCCCGCAATGTGTACAGGCCCTGTTTGAGTTTCAATAAATGTTCCTGCAACTGGGGGCCTTTGCGCTGGGCAACGCCAATGGCGAGTACATCAATCACCACCAGGTGGGCGATCCGCGAGGACAGCGGCGTATAGATCTCGATATCCTCTTCCACATCGACTTCCAGCGGGATACTGGCCTGCTGTGCCACCGGTGAACCGCTTGGTGCCAGGCCAACTACTAGGGCGCCCTGCTCTTTCGCCATGCCCATGGAGCGCAGCAATGCCTTGGTGCGTCCGCTTTGCGAGATCGCCACCACGATATCGCCCGGCTGCATGGACATGGCCGACATATTCTGGATGTGATGATCCGAGTGGGCCGCGGTGGCCAGCTGCAGGCGGAAGAACTTGTGCTGGGCATCGGCGGCTACCGCGCCGGAGGCGCCGAAGCCAAAGAATTCTACCCGCTTGGAAGCGGCAATGGCGGTCACTGCGGCTTCCAGGGCGCGGTCGTCGATGCGGTCGCGCACTTTCAGTAGGGTATCTACGGTGGAGTCGAATACTTTGCGTTTGTACTCGGCGATAGTGTCGGTCTCAGTCACCGCAATTTGGCCGAAACTGGGGCTTGAAGCTAGTTGCTGTGCCAGATTCAGCTTAAATTCCTGAAAGCCGGAACAACCCACTGCACGGCAAAAGCGCACCACGGTGGGCTCGCTCACTTGGGCCTCTGTGGCCAAATCGACGATACGCATATGAATGATTTCGTCGGGGTTGGCGAGAATATACTCCGCCACCTTGCGCTCAGATTTGCGCATGGATGACAGCTGTTCGCTGATTTTTTGCGTGACTTCCGCCGGTTTCACAGGACTACCTTCTCTATGCCAGATGCCGCAGTTTAGCCGCTGCGCCCTCTGCTGGCGAGCGGCTTGGCATTGTCAGTCGGGGCAAAATCCTGTTTATTTACACAGGTCTCGCACAGCAGCTCTGGTACAATCTTCGCCCATGGACGTATCTCAGATTTTAGACCCCCTCAACGACGCCCAGCGCGAAGCGGTAGCTGCCGCGCCAGGCAATCAATTGGTTCTGGCCGGTGCCGGCTCGGGCAAGACCCGCGTGCTGGTGCACCGTATTGCCTGGCTGATGCAGGTGGAGGGCGCCTCGCCCTACTCCATTATGGCGGTGACCTTCACCAACAAGGCCGCCCGCGAGATGCGCGCAAGAATTGAGGAGCTGCTGGGGGTGAATACCTTCGGTATGTGGGTGGGCACCTTCCACGGTTTGGCCCACCGGCTACTCAAGGCCCACTGGCAAGAGGCCAAGTTGCCGCAGAACTTCCAGATTCTGGATTCCGACGACCAGCTGCGCCTGATCAAGCGGGTACAGGCAGATCTGGGGCTGGACGATAAAAAGTGGCCGCCGCGGGAAACCCAGTGGTGGATTGGCGCGCAGAAAGATGAAGGCCTGCGCCCGCAATATATCAATGCCGGCGCCGATCCCTGGTTGCAGACCATGGTGCGCATCTACTTCGCCTATGAAGAGGCCTGTCAGCGCGGTGGGCTGGTAGATTTTGGCGAGTTGCTGCTGCGCGCCCACGAACTTTGGCTGAATAACGACAGTATTCTGGCCCACTACCGCCGGCGTTTCCCCCATATCCTGGTGGATGAGTTCCAGGATACCAACACGATTCAATACGCCTGGTTACGCCTGCTCGCTGGGGAGCAGTGCCATATCACCGCTGTGGGTGACGATGACCAGTCCATTTACGGTTGGCGCGGCGCCAAGATCGAGAATATCCAGCACTTTTCTACAGATCTGCGTGAAGTGCAGACGGTGCGCCTGGAACAGAATTATCGCTCCACTTCCACTATTCTGAACGCCGCCAATGCGGTGATCGCTAATAACAGCGGTCGCCTAGGCAAGGAGTTGTGGACCAAGGGTGAAGAAGGCGAGCCTATCGCCGTCTACGCCGCCTACAACGAGCAGGATGAGTCGCGCTTTATCGTCGAGCGTATCAATGACTGGGTGCGCGATGGCAATCGCCGCGACAGCATTGCCATCCTCTACCGCTCCAACGCCCAATCCCGGGTGCTTGAAGAGGGGCTACTGCGCGAACAGGTGCCCTACCGTATCTACGGTGGCCAGCGCTTCTACGATCGCCTGGAAATCAAAAATGCCCTGTCCTACCTGCGCCTGATCAGCAATCGCAATGATGACACCGCCTTTGAGCGGGTGGTAAATACCCCCACTCGTGGCATTGGTGCGCGCACGGTGGAGATGGTGCGCTCCTATGCCCGCGAGCAGGGCTGCTCCCTGTGGCAGGCGGCCAAGCTGATGTTGCAACAGCGGGTTCTGGCTGCGCGCGCCGGTAATGCCTTGCAGAGCTTCCTGGATCTGATCAACCAGCTGGCTGCAAATGCCGAAGATAAAGAGCTGGACGCCATTGCCGAGGATGTGATCGAGACCAGCGGCCTGCTGGAATTCCACGGCAAAGAAAAAGGTGAGAAGGGGCAGACACGGGTGGAAAACTTGCAGGAGCTAGTGACTGCTTGTCGCTCCTTTATCGGCGTGGACCTGCCCGAGGGTGAGGAAGGTGAGGAGGAGATTCCCCTGCTCAACCAGTTCCTCGACAGTGCCGCCCTTGATGCCGGTGAAGGCCAGGCGGATGAGTTTGAGGATGCGGTCCAGCTGATGACCCTGCACTCCGCCAAGGGCCTGGAATTTCCCCTGGTATTTATGGCGGGTGTCGAGGAAAACCTGTTCCCGCACAAGATGTCCGCGCAGGAGCCCGGCCGCATGGAGGAAGAGCGACGTCTCTGCTATGTGGGTATCACCCGTGCCATGCGCAAGTTGTACATTACCTACGCGGAAAACCGCCGCCTGTTTGGCAGCGAGACCTATAACAGCCCGTCTCGCTTTATCGGTGAGATTCCTGCAAACCTGGTGCACGAAGTACGCCTGAAGACTGAAATTTCCCGACCGCTCTATCAGGCGGACTACGGTAAAGTGGGTCAGTTTTCCGACCCGGCTCCAGACTTTGATGACCTGCCACCACTGGCCCTGGGCGGTCGAGTGGAGCATGCAAGGTTTGGCGAAGGCACCGTAGTGCAGTTCGAAGGCAATGGTCCACGCGCGCGGGTGCAGGTCAATTTTGATGATGCCGGCAGTAAATGGCTGGTGGTGGCTATGGCTAAGTTGCAGCCTCTATAGATCGTTAGCTTTGGTAAAAACCGGGCCACATAAAAGATATTTTTCTACGGTGGTTTCGGTTTTTGCCAAGGTCTCTAATATTTAAAAAAGATCATTAATCGATGATCAACGCCAAAAATAAAAAAGATAACTAAAAGCGATGAAAAAAGTTAACTGGTATCCCGCTATTATTTTGGGCCTCATCGCCCTGCTGGTTATTACCTTTGCCGCACTGGTCACTTCCCGTGCGGCACAGGGGCCAGCACAACACTTTTCTGATACGGACAACAAAGAATTGTTCGAGTGGAAGCTGGTCACCACCTGGCCAAAAAATTTCCCCGGCCTCGGCCAGGCACCGGAACGCTTCGCAAAAAATGTTGAGAAGATGTCATCCGGCCGTCTCAAAATAAAAGTTTATGGTGCGGGCGAGCTGGTGCCAGCACTGGGTATTTTTGGCGCGGTATCTGAGGGCGCTGCACAGATGGGGCATGGTGCTGCCTATTATTGGAAAGGCAAGATTCCAGCGGCCCAGTTTTTTACTGCAGTGCCTTTTGGCTTAAACGCCCAGGAAATGAATGGCTGGCTGCATCACGGTGGCGGTTTAGAGCTTTGGGCGGAGATTTATGAACCGTTTAATCTGATCCCTTTGGCCGGAGGCTCCACCGGGGTGCAGATGGCGGGTTGGTTTAATAAACCGATTAATTCCGTTGAGGATTTGCAGGGCCTAAAAATGCGTATTCCCGGCCTGGGAGGTGAAGTTTTAAATCGGGCCGGTGGTACCGCTGTGACTATTCCCGGTGGCGAACTTTATACCGCTTTGCAAACGGGCGTAATCGATGCGACGGAATGGGTCGGCCCCTACAACGATCTCGCTTTCGGTTTCCACCAGGTTGCCGAGTATTATTACTACCCCGGTTGGCATGAGCCCGGCTCGATGATGGAATTTATCGTCAACAAAAAAGCCTTTGAGAAATTACCCAAAGACCTGCAAGTCATTGTGAGGGTCGCAGCCCGCGAAGCAAACCAGGATATGTTGGATGAGTACACCGCGCGTAATAACCGTGCCCTGCGAGAGCTGGTGGAAACACACGGGGTAAAGGTTAGGCGCCTGCCAGATGATGTACTTTCACATCTGAAGAAAATCAATACGCAGATTATGCAGGAGACTGCAAACAAAGACCCGGAATTTGCGCGTATCTATAAAGCTTTTAAGGACTTTGAGCGAGATGTGCGGCCCTATCACCAGATTAGTGAAGAGGCTTATTACCAGGCGCGAGAGTTAAATTAACTTTGAACCAATTCAAAGTCAGGGTAAGCGAGTATTGGCTTTTGATGACATCTCCCGCTTTTTTATTATAAAAAAGTGAAACCAGCGAGTCGCTTATATTTTATCCCGTTTGTCTTTTTTTTCGTCAATATTTAAATAATAATGCCGCGGCTTTTTTATCTGACTAAAGAAAATATGACTGGGGAGTTATAAATGTTTAGAGTTTTTAGCCTTTTTGTTTTGGGGGTAGTATTTCTTTCTGGTTGTGCGGGGGCGCCGCAACTACCTGTTGAGCCTGATCAAAGATTTTGGCAACAACAAGAAAAGCGTGTGGGGATAATAATATCTTCGGCACCAACACCAGATGTATATCTTCCTGGTGCAAGTTGTTTGCTGTGCTTAGCAGCTGCTGAAGTGGCGAATTCTTCACTTAGTAAGCATACCGAATCACTCTCGATAGATGACGTAATGGTCATTGCTGTCGATGTGAACGAACTTCTTCAATCTAAAGATATTGAAGTGTTAGAAATTCCTCAGGAGCTCAATTTGCGCAGGTTGCCTAAGCATAAATCTGAAGCCCCTAATTCTACTAAGAGAGATTTTTCACATTTTGCAGCGCAATATAATATTAGTCATCTTTTGGTGTTAGATTTCAATGCAGTGGGTATGCTTAGAACTTACTCCAGTTATATACCTACTAGTGAACCCAAAGGATACTTTGAAGCTTTAGGTTATTTAGTGGATCTGTCAGATAATACCTATGAATGGTATCAACCCGTAAAAGTCCTCAAAGCGGCTTCTAATGAATGGGATGAGTCTCCAAATTTTCCTGCCCTAACAAATGCTTATTATCAGGCGATTGCAGAGGGGAAAGAAATTCTAATTTCCTCTTTTGGTGCTGAAAATGCTATTCAGTAAGTCTTAATTCTTTGTATTTATTGGGCGTTAATGTATTTATTGACGCCCAAGCTTAAATTCTTAAAGACTGTTTTTTCAAGAATTAAAATGAAATATCAAATATTATTTGTCTTATGTGTGTTGGTTGTAGGGTGTGCTAGTAACAAAACTTCCCCATATGTTGAATATGTTAATCAGCCTATTAGCATTCCTGCAAATTCCACGATAGCAATCAAAGTAGAAGAATTTGAAATCCCTCCATTCCGTGGACAGGTTAATTTTGACAACCTTGATGTAAATCATGGCCAAATGGCCTATATAGGTGTGACTCCTGGGGCTTTTGCGGGCTCTATTCTTGCCCATGCTTTAATTGTAGGAGCTGCAGGAGATAGTAAAAAAAAGGCTGAGCAGGAAGAGGCTGACAAGATCTTAGATCTCTATCGAGAAGCTATCGCGACTTTTACTGCAGCGAATCTTACAAAAGCTGCAGTAGTTGATTTTCAGCAAAAAAATATTGCATTCAATGTTTGGGAGGCAGAAAACAGCGATCCCTGGATTGTTCAATCCTATCCCATGTTCTTTCTCTCGCAAGACAGAAGTACCTTGACGCTAAAGAATGCTGTATCAATTTTCGAGAAAAATAATAGAGAAAATCCCGCCTATCAAAATCTGATTGAGGTTGTTTCTTCTCCTGTAAACGAAGACAAATCAAATGTAATACCAGTCGCAGCTCTTAATGAATTGAGCATCAAGTTATTTGTTGATTCACTAGTTGTGATGAAGACAGAATTATCAGGAGAGCACAAGTTAGATAGCAAAGAAAAAACGTTAAGTTTTTATTCTGGTGGAAAGAAAGTCTATGAGCGTGGCCGGATTCTTTCAGAGAGTTGTGATCGAATGAGTTTTAGAACCTTACGTGGTTGGGTGAAGTCAGTACCAATTGAAAGGAAAGCGCCGACCTGTTCAGTCAGTTAGTAGACTCTTGGGGGAGGAGCCTCCCCCAACACCTATACTAGGGCAGCGGCCTGGTATGACCTCTATCGTCAATAGCGACAAAAACAAACTCACCTTCGGTGACTTTTACCTGCTCACCAGAATCCACCCGTGTCAGCCATACCTCAACCATCGTCCTGATAGAGGAGCGCCCCACCTCAATAGCCTCGGCATAGCAGCTGACTGTTGAGCCAACCGGAACCGGGCGTAAGAACACCATACTGCCTACTGCGACGGTAGTTACCCTGCCGCGTGCGATGCTTTGGGCCAGAATTGCTCCAGCGAGGTCCATTTGCGACATCAGCCAACCGGCGAATACGTCTCCCTGGGGGTTGGTATCACGAGGCATAGCCAGGGTTTGCAGGGTAAGCGTGCCTGTTGGTTGCGGGTTTTCATCAAGGGCTGAAAGTGCGGACATCGACTACTCACAGATTGTTAGAGTTATTGGTTTCCACCTGAGGGAAGGTGGCGCATTCTAGCACAAATTGTCCAGTAAATGACCAGCATCCTTTGTAAAAGCTTCCTCTAATCCTTTGGCAATACACGGTGTTAACCGGTTAATAACCCTGGCAGCCAAGTCACCAGAGCAGGCCAAAGCGCCAGGAGGCACAATATCAGCAGCTGAATAGCGATAAATGGCATGACGCCACGATAGATAGCGGAAGTGGCCACTGAACTTGGCGCAACACCGCGAAGATAAAACAACGCAAAGCCAAAGGGTGGCGTAAGGAAGGAAGTCTGCAAATTGATCGCGATCATGATACCCAGCCATACCGGATCTAAGCCCATTGCCAGTAGTACCGGCCCGACGATGGGCACCACCACAAAGGTGATCTCGATAAAGTCGAGAATAAAACCAAGCAGGAAAATTACCAGCATCACTAAAAGAGTTGCGCCGACAACACCACCGGGTAGGTTGTGGAAAATGTTGGTGACTAACTCTTCACCGCCGTAACCGCGGAAGACCAGGGAAAACAGAGAAGCGCCAATTAGGATGGCAAACACCATCGCGCTTACTTGTAGAGTGCTGCGACCCACTTCCCCCGCCTGTGTCCAATGCAGAGCGCCGCGACGGTAAGCCAGTAATCCGGCGCCCAGAGCACCTACGGCGGCGGCTTCTGTAGGCGTTGCGGCACCGGTAATAATGGAACCCAGGACTAACAGCATCAGAGCGATAGGAGGAAAAAGGCTGCTCAGTAACGGCCAAACTTCCAGAGGTTGCCGCTGCGCGGTCTCGGCTTTACTCGGAGAACGGCGTGCCACGAACAATAGGTAAACAATGTAGGCTGCAACCAACATTAGGCCAGGGATAATCGCGCCGATAAACAGATCGCCAACGCTGACCGGCTTCGGATTAAAAATACCCGCGGATAGCTGTGCCTGTTGGTAGGCGTTGGAGAGAGTATCCCCAAGTAGAACCAGTGCAATTGATGGAGGGATGATTTGCCCGAGGGTGCCGGTGGCACAGATAGTGCCGGTGGCGAGCTTGGGAGAGTAGCCCTGTTTCAACATGGTGGGCAGGGACATCAACCCCATCGTCACCACGGTGGCACCCACAATGCCGGTACTAGCCGCCAGAAGTGCGCCGACCACTACCACGGAGATAGCCATACCCGCCGGTGCACCCATAAATACTTTGGTCAGATTGACCAGTAAGTCTTCGGCGATCCTGGCTCTCTCGAGAATCACTCCCATTAGGACAAAGAGTGGTACGGCTACCAGGGTGCCGTTTTGCATAATGCCGTAGAGGCGGTCGGGAAAGGCGCGTAGTAGTTCCGCATCGAAAACGCCATACACGATACCCAGGCCGGCGGTGATTAGGGCCATACCGGCGAGGGTGAAGGCCACCGGGTAGCCAAACATCAACAGCCCACAGACGGCGGCAAACATCAGTAGTGGTATCAGCTCGATCATGCTTCGGCTTCCTCCACTTGTTTGAGGAGATGTGGTTTCGCCACAGCCTCGCTCGCCGGGCTGGAAACCTCCATCAGCTGTAATAAAGCGCGTAGAAATTGGGCGCTGCCCGCGAGACCAAGAGTTATTGCCGCGAGGGGAATCAGGCTTTTCAGTAGGAAGACACCGGGAAGGCCGCCGGCATTGGCGCTCTCCTCAAGCACTGACCAACTGTTCAAAACGAAATGCCAGCTGCCCAGTAACATAAAGGTACAGAGTGGCAGCAGAAATAAGAGAAAGCCGACAGCGTTAACCCAAGCCTTGCCCTTGGGACCCATTCGCCGATAGAAGACATCGACACGCACATGGGCGTCGGTTTGCAGGGCATAGGCCAGCCCCAGCATGAAGGCGGCACCGTGTAGATAGATCACGGATTCCTGTAGCGCGATAGAGCCACTGTCAAACAGGTGGCGCAGGGCTACGACGCAAGATTGCAGTAGGACCATGGCCCAGGTAAACCAGGCGAGCAGGTGGCCGGTGCGACTGGACAGACTCTCCAATGCACGCGCTCCACGCATCAGAAATAGCATGGGGGCTTCTCTCTTTACATCTTATTGTTATCTCGTTTGCATGCAGGTTACCGCTTTGCCTGCCCGGGCACCAGCGGGGCAAATTTCAGGTTGTAATCTTTTTGTCATGTTTTATTCATAGAATCGTCATCCGTTCTTCCTAGCATCGCCGCGTGAAATAAAAAACACTCATCGGAGTTACACATGAACAAGCGAATTCTGGCTACTTCCTTGGCGGCATTGACCCTCGCCACTTCTCAGGTGGCTCTGGCGGCGCGCGACTACATCAGCGTTGTTGGTTCCTCCACTGTTTACCCATTTACCACCACTGTGGCGGAGCGTTTCAGCCGCGCTACCCAATTCAAAACTCCGGTAGTCGAATCCACAGGTACTGGCGGTGGCATGAAGCTGTTCTGCCAGGGCGTTGGTGAGAGCACTGCGGACATTACCGGTGCCTCTCGCCGCATTAAGCAGTCCGAGCTGGAGATGTGTAACGGCAACGGCGTCGATGTTGTGGAAGTACAGATTGGTTACGACGGCATCGTGCTGGCGAATGCTAAGAAAGCGACTCCTTTCAAGCTTTCCCGTAAGGATATTTTCCTGGCCCTGGCAAAAGAAGTTCCGAATCCGAACGGCTCCGAGACTCTGGTTGCCAACCCTTACAAGACTTGGAAAGACGTAAACCCTGCGCTGCCCAATACCAAAATCGAAGTTCTGGGTCCGCCCCCCACTTCCGGTACCCGTGACGCCTTCGCGGAGCTGGCAATGGAAGGTGGCTGTAAGAAGTTCGATTGGATCGCAGCCATGAAGAAAAAAGACAAGAGCGCTTACAAGGCGATCTGTCACAACGTACGTGAAGACGGCGCTTATGTTGAAGCCGGTGAGAATGACAACCTGATCGTTAACAAGTTAGTGGCCAATCCGAATGCCCTGGGCATCTTTGGTTTCAGCTTCCTCGACCAGAATGCCGATAAAGTACAAGGCTCTTTGATCGAAGGACAGGCTCCGACTTTCGACTCTATCGCAGATCAGAGCTACCCGGTTTCCCGTCCGCTGTTTATTTATGTGAAGAAAGCACATGCCGACGTCGTACCGGGTATCAAGCAGTTCCTGGCAGAGTTCACCAATGAGCGCGCCTGGGGTGATGAAGGTTACCTGACTGATAAAGGTATGATCCCGCTGCCCCAAGAGAAACGCCAGAAAATTGCTACTGACGTTCGCAAGCTGAATGCCCTGAGCAATCTTGCTGCGAAGTAAATTTATCCTGGAGTAGTACAGTCAAAGGGAATTGACGGCCAAGCTCGAGAGGGCTTGGCCGTTTTTATGAAAGCCAAGTGGAAACACAGGGAAAAGTCGGGATAATGCCGACATCGACATTTTTAGCACGGTAACTCAATGCAAACCCCCACACTGTTCGCCCTTTTGCTGCTGTTGATTTTAGTGGCCTACGGTACCGGCTTTAGTCGTGCACTGAGTGCAGCGCGCAGCCGCGGAGGCCTGCGTAATCTGGCCTCACTGCCCAGCTATCACGGTTTATTTACCGCGCTTTGGTGTGGTTTACCGGCACTTTTACTACTGGGTGCCTGGCTGATTTTTGACGATGCCATTATTCGCTCCATGGTGATGCACAGCATCGCCGATAAACCCGATACCATTGCCGGGCAGAACCTGCTCTATGCACAAATTCAAAACCTCGCTGCTGGCCATTTGGTGGGGGAGTCATCCCCTCAGTTGCAGTCGGCGGCAGAGCATCTCAGTCAATTGCGCAATAACTCCAATACCCTGCAGGCTTTTTTAAGTTTGGTTTTGGCGGTGGGCCTGGGGGCATTTGCACTGTTGCGTTTTTCTCCGGAGCTGCGCGCCCGTGAGAAAGTAGAAAAAGTCCTTAAGTCTATTCTGATTACTTGTGCCTGCGCCGCGATTTTTACCACTGTGGGTATTTTGTTCTCGGTATTGTTTGAGTCGCTGCGATTTTTCCAGTCGGTGCCGGTAACTGAATTCTTGTTCGGCTTACATTGGAGCCCGCAGATGGCCCTGCGTGCCGATCAGGTTGGTTCCAGTGGAGCCTTTGGTGCGGTACCCCTGTTTACCGGTACCTTGATGGTTTCCGCAATTGCCATGTTCGTGGCGGTGCCAGTGGGACTGATGGCGGCTATTTATCTGGCCGAGTATGCCAGCAAGCGCGTGCGCAACGTGGCCAAGCCAATTTTGGAAATCCTCGCCGGTGTACCCACAGTGGTATACGGCTTTTTTGCGGCGTTAACCGTCGCTCCGTTTATTCGTGACCTGGCCACTTCTATTGGCCTACAGGCCTCCAGTGAGAGTGCTCTGGCCGCAGGGTTGGTAATGGGGATTATGATTATCCCGTTTGTCTCCTCTTTATCTGACGATGTGATTAATGCGGTACCGCAATCCCTGCGCGATGGCGCTCTGGGGTTGGGTTCAACCCAATCGGAGACCGTGCGCAAAGTGGTGATCCCCGCAGCACTGCCAGGAATTGTCGGCGGTGTACTGTTAGCGGTATCCCGCGCAATTGGTGAGACCATGATCGTGGTAATGGCCGCGGGCCTCGCCGCCAACCTAACCGCCAATCCCCTGGAGTCGGTCACCACCGTTACCGTACAGATCGTGACGCTACTGGTCGGCGACCAAGAGTTTGACAGTCCCAAGACCCTGGCCGCGTTTGCGCTTGGTCTGATGTTGTTTGTCTCGACTCTGGTACTGAACTTTATCGCCCTGCACGTAGTGAAAAAATACCGGGAGCAGTATGACTAATCTCACTCAGACGCAGGTTCGCGAGCGTATCGAAAAGCGTCTCGCCAGCCGTCATCGCAAGGAAAAACTGTTTCGCGGGCTGGGTATTGCCAGTATTGCTTTCGGCATTCTCGCGGTTGTTATTTTGTTTAGCGATATTATCAGCAAGGGTAGCGGTGCCTTTGTACAGACTGCCATTGAGTTGGAAGTACACTACGATGCGCAGGTACTCGGTATTGAGAAGGTCGATGACGAGAGCCTTGCCTGGGCCAACTTCACCGGGGTGATCCGCGAGGCCCTGCGCGAGCGTTTCCCTTCGGTGACTGGCCGCAGTGATAAGCGAGAACTGTATTCGCTGGTTTCCTCTGGAGCGCCCTTCAACCTGCGTGATCGCCTGGCCGCAAACCCAGAGCTGCTCGGTAAGAGCGAGAAAGTATGGTTTGCCGCTGACGACGATGTGGATACTTTTGTTAAAAGTCTGAAGGATTCCAAAGAAGGCTTCCGTGGCCGTACCTCGGAACAGAAAGCCGGCTGGATCGAACAGTTATTGGAAAGCGGCGAACTGAAGAAGCGTTTTAATACCATCTTCTTTACCAACGGTGACTCCCGTGAACCGGAGCAGGCCGGTATCCGCGCGGCCTTGATGGGCTCGCTGTTTACATTGCTGGTGACCCTGGCGCTGTCTTTCCCAATCGGGGTGGCTGCGGCCATCTACCTGGAAGAATACGCACCAAAGAATCGTTGGACCGACCTGATTGAGGTGAATATCAATAACCTCGCCGCGGTGCCATCCATCGTATTCGGCCTGCTGGGGTTGGCGATCTTTATCAACTTCTTTGAGTTGCCACGCTCCGCGCCCCTGGTTGGCGGTCTGGTACTCACCCTGATGACATTGCCGACAATTATCATTTCCAGCCGTGCGGCCCTGAAGGCGGTGCCGCCTTCGATTCGCGAAGCGGCGATGGGTATGGGTGCCTCGCGTATGCAGGTGGTTTTCCATCACGTGCTGCCGCTGGCCATGCCCGGTATGCTCACTGGTGCGATTATCGGTATGGCTCAGGCCCTGGGTGAGACCGCGCCCTTGCTGATGATCGGTATGGTCGCCTTTATTGTGGATGTACCCGGAGGGGTGACCGATCCGGCCACGGTATTGCCGGTGCAGATTTTCCTCTGGGCGGATAGCCCCGAGCGCGCCTTTGTGGAGCGCACCTCGGCAGCCATTATGGTGTTGCTGAGTGTATTGATTCTTATGAATGCCAGCGCGGTAATGCTGCGCAAGAAACTTGAGCGCCGCTGGTAACAGCGCGGATAATCGGAAAACGGGATTATTTATGAGTACCATGACCCTGGATGCCGCCGGACATACTGGAGCGGCGCAATCCGAACTGACCGGTGACAAAATGGCAATCAGCCAGACCGAGGTGCGGAAAACAGTGGGCCAGCCCTTCTCTGACACCGCCAAGTTGCGCATGCGCAATGTGAATGTGTTCTACGGCGAAACCCAGGCTATTCACAACGTTGGCTTGGATATCGGTCGCAATGAAGTTGTAGCGATGATCGGCCCATCCGGTTGTGGTAAGTCCACCTTCCTACGCTGCCTCAACCGCATGAACGACACCATTGAAGGCTGTCGGGTTGAAGGCGAGTTGAGTTTGGATGGCGACCCCATTTATGGTCCCAAGGTGGATGTTGTTCCTCTGCGCGCACGGGTGGGTATGGTGTTCCAGAAACCCAACCCCTTTCCCAAGTCCATCTATGAAAACGTGGCCTACGGCCCCAAAATTCACGGAATCGCCAGCCGCCGCGCCGACCTGGATGAAATTGTGGAAAATAGCCTGCGCCGCGCCGGGCTCTGGGATGAGGTCAAGGATCGTCTGGATAAACCGGGCACCGGCCTGTCTGGTGGTCAGCAGCAACGTCTGTGTATCGCCCGTGCAATTGCAGTGAGCCCGGAAGTGATTCTGATGGATGAGCCCTGCTCCGCTTTGGACCCAATTGCTACTGCACGCATTGAAGAACTGATTGATGAGCTGCGCGAGAACTACACTATTGCCATCGTGACTCACTCGATGCAGCAGGCGGCTCGTGTTAGCCAGCGCACGGCTTATTTCCATCTGGGGCATCTTGTCGAGGTTAACGACACTGAAACCGTGTTCACCAATCCGGAGCACGAACTAACCGAAGCCTATATTACCGGCCGCTTCGGCTGAGCCAGTTCTGCCCCGAGGGATAACTATGGAAATGCACTTCGATCAACATATCTCCCGCCAGTTCAACGAGGACCTGGAGGGAATCAAGACCGAGATGTTAGAGATGGGCGGCATGGTCGCCCGTCAAGTTGCCGATGCCGTCGATGCCCTGTCCAATGCCGACAGCCAGCTGGCGGAGGAAGTCCTGCGCATCGAAGAGGAAATCGACAAGTGTGAGATGGCCCTGGATGAGCACGCGACCTTGATTATCGCCAAGCGCCAGCCCGCCGCCTCGGATTTACGCATGGTGATGTCGGTAACCCGCATCGCCCGCGACCTGGAACGTATTGGTGATGAGGCCAGCAAGATCGCGAAAATGGCGATTGCCCTGACCGATGAGGGCACCTCACCGCGCGGCTATACCGAGATACGCCATCTGGCCAATGCCGTGCGTAAAATGCTCAACGACGCCCTGGATGCTTACACTCGTTTCGATGTGGAGTCCGCATTACGCACCCTCGCCGAGGATGAGCAGGTGGATATGGATTACCGCACCGCCGTTCGCGAGCTGGTGACTTACATGATGGAAGATCCGCGCAGTATTTCCCGTGTAATCAATGTGCTGTGGACACTGCGCTCACTGGAGCGTATCGGTGACCATGCCAAGAATATTTGTGAGCAGGTGGTCTACCTGGTGGAGGGGGCGGATATTCGCCACGGCCACGAGAGAAATCTGAACTTAAGGAAATCCTAAGTTCCCCACCCAAAAGAAGGTCGCTTAACGCGGCCTTTTTTATTGCGTGTACTTACTGGAAAGATGGAAGAGAAGAGTTCACTAAATTTTTGAGTTGAGAGAGAAATAGAAGCCTGCTACGAGTGCTTAGGGAATTATTCACAATGTGTCATAAGAGCGGAGCGTTCTTTCCTACTTTTCTATTTGCAAGTAGATAGCTCAAGGAGATAGTCGGTGAAATATATTTTTGAGGTTCGAATCAAGGAAGGCTTCACTGCGGAAGAATATGCCGATGCCTGGGTACGTGCGTCCCAATTAATTCAGCAAGCACCTGGGGCTATGGGGACGGAACTTTTGCAAAAGATCGGTGACGAAAATACTCTGATCGCCATCGCTACCTGGCATAGTAAAATTGAACGCGATGCCATGCAGTCTCGGCACACGACAGAGATAGACAGGATTATTCAAAGCGTTGCTCCTTTTGTAAGTATACGCCTTTTAGGTGAGTATGAGGAGTTTCGAAAAGTAGATAGTTCTTTTACAGATAGTAAGCGCTAAGGATAACTAGAAAACCTGAATAGAAGCTGAATAAATAAAAGTTTTTCTCAGTCATTAAACAACAGCAAATAATACACACCCTTACAAGGAGATAACTGCTTACGGCAACATATAATTTAGTACAGACTTCGTCATTCACTACATCCCCTGTTTTCACTCCCTTCGTCGCAAAGTCTTTATAAACTGACTTTGTGTAATTAGCTGTGGTTGCGGACAAAAAAACTTTTGCTACAATCCGCATCCCAATTTGGATCCATAGTTAACGAAGGATTTTAAAATGAGATTCAAGCTCGCAGCTCTTCCCCTGATGCTTCTCGCCGCTACTGCTGGTGCCGAGGAGTACAACTCTTTTACTAAATCTAAGTACACCAATTTAGAGAATGATGCAGATAGTTTTACTATTGGCAGCCAGTATTTTTTTAGTGGAAAAGAAACTCTCGGTCCTCTGAAAGAATTTGAGTACATCAACAAAGTTAGCAATATTTACGGTGATTTTTCTCATTACAATGAAGGTAGTGAAGACTCTGATATTTTTACAGTTGGTGGAGAATACTTCGCATCTAACGGGATCGTTTTGGGTGCTCAGTTAGCCGATTGGGGCGAGGAAAATATTGATACTCTATCAATAGGTTATCTCTTTACTCCTAACTTCCTGGTTAGCCTGGAGCATGAAGATAACGACAGCGATAATGAGTTGTCTGTAAATGCTCGTTATAACCATCAGCTGAATGCAACAGATTACATCGGTTTCGACTTTTCCGTTGACGAAGAGTTTGATACCCGCAGCTTGTCCTCGAAGTATTTTACTCACCTGGGTGGCGAGCAGTACCTGACAGCAGAACTGGCTTATGTTAGCTACGATGAGGGCGATGACTATTGGAAGTTGGGCACAGAGTACTTCTTTACTCAGCGCACCTCCGTCGGCTTTACTTTCGATGAAAAAGAAGAGTTTAAGCTGGGAATGAACCATTTCTTCAACCGCAACTTCGCAGTTGAAGCGGCTTATATTTCCAACACTGACAGCGATGATGATTACGATACTTACCAAATTGGAATGACCGTACAGCTGTAAGTCAGAAAAGGGCTATCTTAGATAGCCCTTTTCTTTCCTTGGTTCATTATCGGCTGTTACCTAAGCGCCTATTTCTTGTCGTATTGTTATTGTTTTTAGCAATAAAAAATAACCTCCATTAAAATCTCATAACTTTGAATATATAGTCGGAAAAGGATTTTATGAAAAGCCTCAGGATGTCAATTGTTCCCCTGATGATGCTTGCTACTGGTGTAACGGCTGAGGAGTATAAGTCGATAACTACGTTGAGTTATTCAGATAAAGAATACTCTTATCACGATCATTACTACAGCCCAATGGGATGGCCATATAGCCCAACGTCTGGTTATAGTGTTGAAGAAAATAAGTATAAAACCTCTTCCGTTGGTACTACTTATTTTTTTGGAGGAAAAGAAACTCTTGGGCCTCTAAAAGAATTTGAGTATATTAATAAGATTAGCAATATATCAGCACAGTTCTCTCGACACGAAATTCGGGATGATTATTGGCGGGATGATCACCATCAAAATTCACTTTCTACAAAAGGTGAGTATTTTGTAGAAAATGGTGTGGTACTGAGTGCTGGTATAGAAGATCAAAAATATGCCAATATTTATGATCAATCGATTGGTTATTTTTTCACTCCGAATATTTTAGTGAAATTAAACTACAGTAATACTGATTTTAAGTATTTTGATGAGGAAGAAGAGTTTTCATTAACCGCTCAGTATAGCCACCAATTAAGTGATGCTGGTTATATTGGTTTTACAATGAATGTCGGTGAGGAAGCTGACGATCACACTTTATCTTCTAAATATTTCGTAGATTTCGGAAATGATAAATATCTAAGTGTTGAGGCGAATTATTATCACGGAAACGGAAGAGTATGGGGTGATGCCTCGGAGTTGAATGCAGAGTTCTATTTTAATAAAGAGACTTCCGTCAATATAGCCTATGATGAAAATCATCGTTATAAATTAGGGTTCTCCCACTTCTTTAATCGGAATATTGCCCTTGACGTAGCTTACTTAGCTGCAGCAACAAATAAGTACAATGGATATTACGAAGATTATGGGTGTGATGATTGCGATGCTTATCGGTATGACGAATACCGCCTGGGCCTGAGAGTTCAGTTATAATCTTCTGAAAAAAAGGGCTATTTAATAGCCCTTTTTAATTTTTAAAATCAAAACTTCTAATCGATAAATTCAACCTTTCCCCGTCAACGCCTGCATCCGAGCCTGCGCTTTAGAGCCAATTTCTCCCCCCGCCCCGGCTGCAGTCTCGTAGTGCTTGAAAGCACTTTGTTTATTCCCCTGCTTTTCATATACCTCGCCTAGGTAGAAGTGTGCGTAGGCTGTTTCCAGGTAGCGTAGAGAGCGGTTTAGGTCTCTCTCCGCTGCGGTGTAATCATTTAGCTGTGCACTTGCCATGCCGCGTTTTAACCAGTGGGAAAACAGTGCAGGGTTTTTCTGTACGGCGCGGTCGTAGGCCCGGTGGGCTTTATCAAATTGTTTTTTCTGGGCGAGCAGATCTCCTTCTAGTGCGAAGAAAGAGGCTTCTTTTGGTTGTTGTTTTTGTGCCTTTCGTACCAGATTCAGTGCCGTATCAAACTGCTTTTTATTGGCTGCTGTTAGCGCATCATCATAATTTTCATAGGCATCGGCATCGCGTTTCAGTTGCGCTATGGCCTTTTGATAGGCATCGCGGTTGGTAACCCCGCCTTTGGGTAGGGATTTACTGTGCTCGATATTGGCGCTGACACGGGATTGTGATGGTGGGTGGCTGGCGAAAAGGGCTTCCAGGCCATTGCTTTGGCGCCCCTTCGAGAGTTCGACGAACTTGCGCTGCAATCGCACGGCGCCCTGGGGATCATAGCCGGCGGCAGCCATATATTTCATGCCGTATTCGTCGGATTCCAGTTCGTTGCCGCGACCATAGCGGGCGATATAGGCGGAGCCTCCCAGCTGGCTGCCGGTAGAAATCAGGTCCGCATAGGCGGATTCCTTGGTGGCCGCACCGAGTACTGCCAGCCCGGCCCCGAGCACCTGTTGCTGTGACATGGCGGTGGCGGAGTGGCGTGCTGCAGCGTGGACAATCTCATGGCCGAGTACAGCGGCCAGCTCCGCTTCATCCTCGAGCAGGACCAGCAAGCCCCGGTTAATGGCGATTTTGCCTCCAGGCAGTGCCCAGGCGTTGGGAACGGAGTTGTTCAACACCACAAATTCATAGGGCAGCTGCGGTTGGTCCGAGACCCGTGCCAGTTTCTGCCCAACCCGGTTCACATACTCCTGCAAACTGGGGTCTATGGTGTACTGGCCACCCTGCTGTTGCTGGTTGATCGGGTATTGTTGCTGCCCTAAATTCAATTCCTGTTGGGTTGAAATCAGGGAAAGCTGTTGCTCTCCGGTTACCGGATTGGTGACACAACCACTGAGAATTGAGGTCGCTGTCAACGCCAGTGCGGCGAAGAAAGCCTGGTTACGCGAGATCATTGCTTGCCTCCCTGTATAATGCCGAGTATTCAACGATCACCCATTGTACACAGTCTGGGAATAGAGGTTATGACGGCACTTCAGGTAATTGAGTTATTTGCGGGCACCAATCCCGATGGCGAACCGGTGGTGGAGCGCTTACAGGTGCGTGTCAACGAGGACGATAGTTGCCAGTTGGTGCGCTCTCCCGCATTTATAAAAGGCATCGCCAGCGGCGATTGCATTAAGGTGGATAAAGATACCCAGCAGTTCGAACTGGTAAAGCGTTCGGGTAATCTGGCGATCCGCGTCTTTTGTCGCGGTAACAGCGCCGAACTTTCCGACCGCTTGAGTCCACAGCTCGAAAAACTTGGAGGAGAGCTGGATCTGGAAGTTCCACGAATGCTGGTATACAGCATCCATGTGAGCTGTGGTTTCGACAAAATTGAACAAATTCTTAATAGTGTCTGCGATGGTGCTAACAGTGCTTGGTACTACGGCAATGTCTACGATCCCAAAGATGGCCAGACCCCACTCAATTGGTGGCAGGATATACTGAAGCCAGAGTAGGCTATTGACCGCCGGTCCGAGTGGCTGGACCCAAACGGAAAGCGAAGCAGCGATAAGTAAGGCACCCGATGTTAATAGTGATTTCTCCAGCCAAGACGCTGGACTATGAGAGCGAAATTCCCACCCTGGAAGCCACTCAACCGGATTTTCTCAAGGAGTCAGCGGCACTAATCAAAGAGTTGCGTGATTTGAGCCCACAACAGATCTCCAGCCTGATGAAGATTTCCGACAAGCTCGGTGTGCTGAATTACGACCGCTTCCAGTCATGGAAACGCCCTTTCACCGATAAGAATGCACGCCCGGCCCTGCTCGCTTTTAAGGGTGATGTCTACACTGGTCTGGCTGCCGAAACCATGGGCAAGCGCGATTTCAGCTATGCCCAGAAGCACCTGCGTATGCTCTCCGGCCTCTACGGCCTGTTGCGCCCACTGGATCTGATGCAACCCTATCGCCTGGAGATGGGGACCAAATTTGAAAACAGTCGTGGTAAAAATCTGTATGAATTTTGGGGAGAGCAAATTACTGAGGCGCTCAATTCACAGCTGCAGGCGCTGAAGAGTCGGGAGCTGGTCAACCTCGCTTCTAATGAGTATTTCAAGGCGGTAAAGCCCAAAACGCTCGATGCGGAGGTAATCACTCCCCACTTCAAAGATCTAAAAAATGGTCAGTACAAAATGATCAGTTTCTTTGCAAAAAAGGCACGGGGCATGATGAGCCGCTGGGCCATTGAGCAGCGGGTGAAGAAGGCGGAGGAGCTTAAAGACTTTGATATGGCTGGCTATTCCTATAATTCGGAGATGTCCAGTGAGCGGGATTGGGTCTTTACTCGGGATGAGCAGCCGTGAGCGATTTCAGCCTGCCGGATGCGCCCGCTTGTGCGCGCAATCGCGATCCAATACTTTCCCACTTGCGCCGCCTGTTGGAGGATAGTCAAAAGGTATTGGAGGTGGGGAGCGGCACAGGCCAGCACGCGGTCTACTTTGCCCCGCGCCTGCCCCACTTAATCTGGCAGACCTCGGAACGCGCAGAAATGCTGCCCGGCGTACGCGCGTGGCTGGCGAGTGCGCCCGCACAGAACCTGCGCCAACCACTGACCCTGGATGTCGATGCGTCCTGGCCTGAGTTGAATTTTGATGCGGTGTTTAGTGCGAATACCCTGCACATCATGTCGCGGGAGTCGGTGCAGCGCTTTTTTCACCAACTGCGCACCCTGCTACAACCTGGTGGTCTGTTGGTTGTTTATGGCCCCTTCAAGATCGATGGTAGTTTTATCGGCCCCAGCAATGCAGATTTCGATACCTATCTCAAAGAGCGCAATCCCGACAGCGGTATTCGCGATCTGGAGTGGTTGGACCAGTTGGCAGGGGATGTGGGCATGCAGCGAGAAGAATTAAATTACCTGCCGGCGAACAATCAGTTGGTTGTTTGGCGTAAAAACGATAACAAGGAGTGATTATGCCCGTATGGTTTGAAGTGTCGGTCGTTGTGGCGTTTGCCATAGGGGCGGTTTTCTTTTTCGCTAAATACCGCGAGACTGCCGCCGCCCTGCATGAGAGTGAGCGCATGAAAACACGCCTCTCCAATGACTTGAATCGCTATAAGGATGTACCGCGGCTGCGCGCGTTGCGCGATGCATTAGTCGGTACCAAACCTCTGCCCGTAGATGATGACGGCAATGAGCATCTGCTATTGCGGGATGGAGACTTGCAGTTGCATCACCTGATTTTGCGCCGGGAGAGTACCCCGGTGCACGATGAAGAGGAAGCTACCTACATAAAAGATGGTGAGCCGGTAAAACTATCAGAATTTGAATAGTTTTTACTGATGAAAGGGCGGATCAGGAATCCGCCTTTTCGTTTTGTAGCAGTGCCCTGGAGGGTTTCTCTTCCAGCTTGGTAGAAGGAAAGTGCAGGGTGAAGGTACTGCCCTGACCGGGGACGCTCCGAACACTCATTTCTGCGCCGTGGCGCAACAGTACATGTTTGACAATGGCCAGGCCCAATCCTGTACCGCCACTATCGCGGGAGCGACCGGGGTCGACTCGGTAAAAACGTTCGGTAAGACGCGGGATATGAATCGGATCTATGCCGATACCCTGGTCCTGCACACTGAAGTGTCCGCCGTCCTTATCCTGCCACCAGCGCAGCTGGATTTCTCCGTTCCCCGGACTGTATTTCACCGCATTGAACGCAAGATTAGCGAAGGCGCTGTGTAGCTCGCTGGCATCGCCGCGAATGCTGCAATCCCCTTCGCAGTCCACCGTGACCGGGTGGCGGTCACCGCTAAAGCTGCGCGCCTCCCGGGCAACCCGCTCCATCAACTCGCGGACATCCACGGAGACGTCGCTGGATTTCCGCTCGGAAGTCTCCAGGCGTGCCAGGAGAAGCAGATCGTTGACCAAAGTGGTCATACGCGCGGCTTGTTCCTCCATCTGAACCAGGGGGCGTCGCCAGGCGGGGGGAGCCATATCGCTGCTCTGTAGGGTTTCCAGGTAGCCGGCGATTACGGTGAGCGGAGTGCGCAGTTCGTGGGAGACGTTAGCGACAAAATCCCGGCGCATCTGCTCGAGATTGTGCAGGCGAGTGATATCGCGAACGATCACCAGAGCTTCATCCTTGCCGTAGCGGGTGACTTCCAGCTGTAGGTGAAGAGCTTCATTGCCTGGGGCCTGCAGGGTCAGTGGTCCACGGGGACTGTTGTCCTCGCTGTGCATATAGCTGACAAATCCGGGATCGCGCACGAAGTTCACCAGGGACTGTCCCTGATCGCTGGACTGTAGGCCGAGCAGCTCGCCGGCGGCGGGGTTCCACCAGGCCAGGTGGTCGCCATTTTCCAATGCCACAATACCTTCGCGCAGGGCACTGGTACTGTCCTGAACACGGCGCAACATGGCATGCAGCTTTTGTTTTTCGCGGCGGTGGCGGCGCTGCATGCGGTAGAAGTCGTCGTAGATTTCGCCCCAGATGCCAAAAGCGGTGGGCGCAGGGCCGCGGCGGCCATTGGCCAGCCAGCGATTGAAGCGGTGCTGTTGCCACAGTACCGAGAGCAGGTAGGCTGCCAGCCCTAAGATCAGGGTCAAGGACCACTCGGAGGTGGTGAACCCTAGGGTTAAGCAGCCCAGTGCAATAATTAAAAAGCGCGAAAATTCGCCAATACTGCGATCCAACATAGCCTTGCCGTGTTACCTGGCGGTCGTCGGGAGGGCTGGTATCCACCCCCGCACTCAGTACATCTTAGAAACCCGATCCTCTACAGGAGTGACCAAGGGTTACCGCGGGAGTCAGTGCCGATCCAGAAGGATTGTCACACTTTTTCGACAGTTTGCACAGAAAATCGATAGCCGGTGCCGCGCACTGTCTGGATATAGCGGTCGTGACCATCCAGTGCCAGTGCCTTGCGTAGGCGGCGGATATGTACGTCGACCGTGCGCTCCTCCACATACACATTACCGCCCCAGACATGATCCAGCAGTTGGGTGCGGGTGTAGGCGCGCTCCTGGTGAGAGAGGAAGAAGGTCAGCAGGCGAAATTCGGTCGGGCCCATATCCACCGGCTGTCCCTTGATGTTGACCCTGTGGCTGATAGGGTCCAGAACCAAATCTCCGGCGCTGAGGGGGTCTTCGGGAGTGGCTGGGCCGGCGCGACGCAGTACCGCCTTGAGGCGCGCCACCAGTTCCCGGGGAGAGAATGGCTTGGTGATATAGTCGTCGGCGCCCGTCTCTAACCCTTTGATTTTATTATCTTCTTCACCCTTGGCGGTGAGCATGATAATGGGCACCGCAGTGGTCAGCTCGTCGCGCTTGAGGCGGCGGGCCAGCTCCACACCGGACACATCGGGCAGCATCCAATCGAGGAGAATGAGGTCTGGCTTTTCGTCGATGACCAGGGCGTGGGCCTCCTGGGCGTTCTCCGCCTCCAGGCAGCGGTAGTCTGCCATTTCCAACGCCACCCGCAGCATATCGCGGACTGCTGCTTCGTCGTCGACAATCAGGATTGTTTTACTGTGCATTTGGCTGCCATACCCGTTCTGTTGTCAGAAGTTCCCGGTTATGACCGGGGATTAAACGGGATTTATATGACAAATATATGACGGTTGTGCCTCAACTCCCAGACCTGGATCAATTGAAGAGGTAATGCAGGAATATTCCGGCAAATATCGCCAATCCTACCCAGTTGTTATGGAGAAATGCTTTGAAGCAGGCGTTTCTGTCCCGGCCGCGGATCAGCCACTGCTGGTAGGAAAAGAGCGCCGCCACGATAGCCATAGCCACATAGTAAATGGCGCCGAGAGCAAAGCGCTGGCCCATCAACAGTAGTGCCAGTAACACCAAAACCTGCAGGGCTGCAGTCATGGCTCTGTCCATATCCCCGAACAGAATTGCCGTGGATTTGACCCCGATTTTCAGGTCGTCATCCCGATCCACCATGGCGTAGAAGGTGTCGTAGCAGAGAGTCCACAACAGGTTGGCAGTATAAAGAAGCCAAGCCTGTGGCGGGACTTCGCCAGTCACTGCGGCAAAAGCCATGGGGATGCCCATACTGAATGCCGCACCCAGTACCACTTGTGGCAGGTGAGTATGGCGCTTAGCGAAGGGGTAGCAGAAGGCCAATGCCAGTGCTGGCAGTGATAATAAAATCGTTAGCCGGTTGGTGGTGAGGACCAGTAGAAAAGCCGCGAAGCTGAGCCCGGCAAAGAGGCCCAGGGCTGCCTTGGGGGTAATACTTCCTGTGGCGAGTGGGCGCGTGGCGGTGCGCTTTACATGGCCGTCAATCTCGCGGTCGGCAAAGTCGTTTACCGCACAGCCGGCCGCACGCATCAGTATGACTCCCAGGGTGAACACCGCAAACAGGTGCAGCCCTGGCCAGCCGCCCGCGGCGAGCCAAAGTGCGGCCCAGGTTGGCCATAGCAGTAGCAGGGAGCCGATGGGCCTATCCATACGCGCCAATTGCCAGTAGGGCATTACTGCGGGCCAGCGCGCGGCGATTTGTTGGCTGATCACGGTAGCTTATCTCCCTGTGTTTGGTTATTGGTTTGTGGGGGCTATGGGTGGGCCGTCGGGACGAAAGTGCGTGAGGAAGGCCTCTGCCACCAGCAGGGGTTTGCCCCGCAGCCAAAATATTGAACGGCGCCCCCAGACGTTATCGCCCTCGTTGCAGAGCCCTTGAGCCTGCAAATCGGGGTTGCGGCGCAACTGGTTGAACTCTATTTCACCGCGGCGGATTCCCGGTTCGCTGAAAAGCAGCTCCCCCAGGGGGCGGCTGTCCAGGCTGCGCAGGTTGCGGGACTTGCCCTGCAGGCTACGCAGGGGCAGGACACTGCGTGCGTAAACCCAGGGCTGGCCACAGCCCAGCAATAAAACCTCCCGCACCAGGGCGCGGCTGCGGCGATTTAAATTGAGTGCGCGGCATTCCTCGGCGCGAGGCAGTTGCCAGCTCTGGCCTAGTACCCGCACGCTAAAGTCCCCTCCACTTAATTGCTTCAGGGCTGCAGTGAGCGAACCGGTGTAGGCCAGCCACGGCATCAGGTTTTCCGGTGGCTGGGACTGCGCCGGTTCAAATGGCCGCCCCTGCCAATCGCCTGCAGGTACAAATGGAGATTGGTGCAACGATAACTCCGGAGTCTGCAAAAGGGGGCATTGTACCCTGCCCTCTGGCGGCTGGCGCCACCCCGTTGGATTTTTGCTCACCGGGGCGGCAATGGATATAGTGCTCCCTTTAATGAAAACAATGAATTTATAAAGAGAAGCTTGTTATGGGGCTTACGACCAAAATTCTTCTGGGGATGGTGGCGGGCATCGGCCTGGGGGTCTTGTTCAATTACTTGAATGCCAGCCAGTTGTTGGGTGCCGGCGTTACCGAGGCCATCAATCTCTATCTGACAGAGGGGCTCTTCGACATCATCGGTCGGATCTTTATCGCCTCGCTGAAATTGATGGTGGTGCCACTGGTATTGGTTTCTCTGATCAGCGGTGCCTGTGCCCTGTCAGAGGGCAGCCGGATCGGGCCGCTGGCGGGTAAAACTGTTCTGCTTTATATGCTCACTACGGCGATTGCCATAACAGTGGCCTTGTGCCTGGCACTGGTATTCCAGCCTGGGGTGGGTGTGAGTGAGGCCGCTGCGACGGTAAATTCTACGTTCCAGCCAAAGGAGTCCCCGCCCCTTTCTGAAGTCCTGGTGAATATCTTCCCCACCAACCCGGTCGCGGCTATGGCCGAAGGCAATATGCTGCAGATTATCGTGTTTGCCCTGTTGATGGGCTACGCGATTTCCCGTTGCGGTGAGCCGGGCCAGCGAATTGCCGCTTTCTTTAACGATTTGAATACCGTTGTACTGCGCATGGTTGGGGTGCTGATGGTATTTGCACCCTATGGGGTATTTGCTCTATTGGCGAAGACATTTGCGGATCTTGGCTTCAGTGGGTTAGTGCAACTGGGTAAATACTTCCTGGTCGTTTTATCTGCCCTGTTGCTCCATGCCCTGGGTGTTTACTCGATTATCTTGAAGCTTTTGAGCGGCCTCAACCCGCTGGAGCTGATAAAGAAAATGTGGTCGACCATGGTCTTCGCTTTCAGTACCGCATCCTCAGCGGCCACCATTCCGGTAACTCTGTCGACGGTGGAAAAGCGTCTCGGCGTCGATAACAAGATCGCTGCTTTTACTGTACCCCTTGGCGCCACTATTAATATGGATGGCACCGCGATTATGCAGGGGGTGGCTACGGTCTTTATCGCCCAATTCTATGGCATTGATATTGGTTTTACCGGCTATCTCACCGTAATTCTGACGGCAACCCTGGCTTCCATTGGTACCGCGGGTGTGCCCGGCGTTGGTCTGATCATGCTCGGTATGGTGCTGCAGCAGGTGGGTCTGCCGCTGGAGGGTATCGCGATTATTATCGGCGTCGACCGCTTGTTGGATATGGTGCGCACTGCAGTGAATATTACCGGCGATGCGGTGGTGAGCAGCGTGGTGGCGAAGAGTGAGGGCGCACTGGATGAGGAGGTCTACTATGACTCCAATTACAACAGTGTAAACGCCAACGACCAGCAAAATACTATCGGCGCCCACTGAGGCGCCCAGGTATCAAGCCTCAGCAAAGCGGGGCTTGTTCTGTAGCCAGCGCTTGATCAGCTGGCTGCGCATTTCCTGATTCAGAGCCGGAGATACGGCGATCTTTTGCACCTGTGGCAGCAGTTCCGCATCCCGCTGTAGATCGGCGATGCGGTGCTGAATCTCCCCGGTCTGGCGGGTGCCGAGAATCTCACCGGGGCCGCGCAGACGCAGGTCCTCTTCTGCGATGGCGAAGCCGTCGCTGTGCTGGCGCAGTGCCTGTAAACGCGCGCGGCCATTTTGTGAAAGCGGAGTGCCGTAAAGCAGTACACAGTGACTGGCGATAGAGCCTCGCCCTACCCGACCGCGCAGCTGGTGCAGCTGGGCGAGGCCCAGGCGCTCGGGGTTTTCGATAATCATCAGGCTGGCATTGGGCACATCCACCCCGACCTCGATCACCGTGGTTGCCACCAACAGGTCAACCTCACCGGCTTTAAAGGCACTCATAACCTGCTCTTTCTGTTCTGGCTTGAGGCGCCCGTGTACCAGGGCTACGCGCGCACCGTCGAGCATCTCCGCTAATTCCTCGGCGGTGGACTCCGCTGCCTGAGCCTGCAGGCTCTCAGATTCCTCAATCAGGGTACAGACCCAATAGGCCTGGCGCCCTTCGGCGATGGCACTGTGTACCCTTTCCATCACCTGGTCGCGGCGATCGTTGGAGATTGCCACGGTGTTGATCGGCTGGCGCCCGGGGGGCAGCTCGTCAATGATGGAGCAATCCAGGTCGGCAAAGGCGGACATCGCCAGTGTGCGGGGTATCGGGGTAGCGGTCATGATCAACTGGTGTGGTTGCAGCCTGCCGGTCGCTCCGCTGGCAGCGCCCTTCTCGCGCAGCTCCAAACGCTGGCGCACCCCGAAGCGGTGTTGCTCATCGATAATTACCAGCACCAGGTTGTGGAACACCACGCCTTCCTGAAAGAGTGCGTGGGTGCCCACCACCAGCTGCGCCTCGCCACTGGCAATTTTGCCCAACTGCTCGCGTCGCTCGGCGGCCTTTAAGCTGCCGGTGAGTTGCGCGACCTGAACACCGAGAGGTTCAAGCCAGTTGCAGAAGTTGATTCTGTGTTGTTCGGCGAGAATCTCAGTCGGTGCCATCACCACCACCTGAGCCCCAGCGCCGATGCCCTTGAGGGCGGCCATGGCGGCTACCAGAGTCTTGCCGGCGCCGACGTCACCTTGCAGCAGGCGCATCATGGGGATGTCCTGGGCGAGGTCTTCGGCGATCTCCTCGCAGACCCGTTGTTGTGCACCGGTGAGCGCAAATGGCAGGCGCGAGAGAAAATCCCTCTCCAGGGATTTGTTTACGGATAGTGGCGGTGCCGCGACCCTGGCGCTGTTGCGCCGCAGTTCCAGCAGGCTCAAGTGGTGTGCCAGCAGTTCTTCCAATGCCAGGCGCTGCTGCGCGGGATGCGTGCCGGCGGCAAGCTGTTCCAGCTGGGTGCCGGCAGGGGGCGAATGCAAATAAATCAGGGCGTCACTCAGGGGATAACGCAGTGTTTTTGGTAATAACTCAGCGGGGAGCAGCTCGGTCACCGCTCCGCTTCGCAGTAGAGCCACTGCCTGCTGCATCAGGCCGCGCATACGCCCCTGGCTAACGCCTTCGGTCAGGGGATAAACCGGGGTTAGGGTTTCCTCGGTAGCGGCGTTTTCACTGCCGACCACCTCAGTTTCCGGGTGGTACAGCTCCAGGCCGGCGGCGCCGCGGCGTGCCTCGCCGAAACAGCGCAGGCGCACACCGCGGGCAAAGCGATTTTTCTGCGCTGCAGAAAAGTGGAAAAAACGCAGGGTGATACTGCCGCTCATATCCTGCAGCTTCACTACCAAGCTGCGTCGGCGGCCGAAGACCACATCGGCTGCGGTCACTTCACCTTCAATAACGGCGTCCATGCCGGCGGTGAGTCCGGCCACCGGCACGACTCGGGTGCGATCCTGGTAGCGCAGTGGCAGGTGGAACAACAGGTCCTGCAGGGAGTGGATATGCAGTTTGGCCAGCACCAGGGCAAACTTGTCCCCAACGCCTTTGAGGTTGGTGACCGGCTGATCCGCGAGGCTGTTTATGGCTCGATCAGGTGACACTGGCTGATGGCCTCACGCAATATATCGATAGCACGGTGGCGTGGAAAACTGGCGCGCCAGGCCAGGGCGACGGTGCGTCGAGGGCCGGGTGCCTTGAAGGGGCGGGTCTCCAGCAACCCGCTGGCATATTGCGAGGCGGTGGCAGCGGAGAATGGCAATACGGTGATGCCGAGCCCGGAAGCCACCATGTGTCTCAGGGTTTCCAGCGAACTGCCATCGGCAGCTGTGCGAATGCCCCCACCGCCACTCTCCTTGTCCATAGTCACCTGCAAATGTGGGCAGGCTTCCAGCACCTGGTCACGGAAACAGTGACCCTCCCCCAGCAGCAGCACATTATCTTTGGTGAGCTGTTCCGGTTCTATGAACTCCTGCTGTGCAAGGGGGTGTCCCGCCGGCATCAAAACTACAAAGGGCTCGTCATAAAGTGGCTGGGTGACGACATCGGGCTCGGTGAATGGCAGCGCAATAATGATTGCATCCAACTCCCCCTTGCGCAGGCGCTGGCGCAGGGTGGCGGTGTAACCCTCTTCTACATAAAGGGGCATGTCCGGTGCTAAGTGCTGCAGCTGCGGAATAAAGTGAGGGAACAGATAGGGACCTATGGTGAATATCGCCCCAACCGAGAGGGGGCTCGCCAGCTGATCCTTACCGGCGCTGGCGATATCTTTAATGGCGGCGGATTGCTCCAGCACCAGTTGGGCCTGGGCGACAATGCGCTCTCCCAGTGGTGTGGCCTGTACCCGGGTCTTGGAGCGTTCGAACAGGGCGACCCCCAACTCTTTCTCCAACTTTTTCACCGCGATAGACAGGGTCGGTTGGCTGACGAAGCAGCGTTCGGCAGCGCGGCCGAAGTGCTGTTCCTGAGCGAGAGTGACTATGTAGCGCAGTTCATTGAGGGTCATGGTAAAGACAATTAAAGAATAGTAGTTGATAGCTATTATTCATAAATAATGGCCGCTGGCCACTACTGAACTTCAAGCTGTCGCCTCAAGCACAAAGTTGGAAAAAATTACCAATTATGGAAGGGTATATGGGATTGAGGCGCAAAATTTTGCTATATCTTATGTGGGCCAACAGAATGGAGAAACGCCATGGGAGTTTTATCCTGGATTATTCTCGGACTGATTGCCGGTGCCTTAGCGAAATGGATCATGCCAGGTAAAGACCCCGGTGGCTGGATAGTCACAATGGTGATTGGCATCATTGGGGCCTTTATCGGTGGTTGGTTGGGCGCCCTAATTGGATTCGGTGGACCCGTGACCGGTTTCGGATTTGGCGACATAATAACGGCCACCATTGGTGCGATTATCTTTCTCGCTGTCTACCGCTTACTCAAACGGCGCGGTAATTAGTTCAATATTAGAGTGGCAGATGGAATGGCGAGGCGCGAAAGTGCCCCGCATCGTTATTCATGGACGGTAAAGCCGCAATCGTTTGCGGATTATTTTTGGCGTACCGCATAAACGCCCGGAGAAAAGGCTAGGGGTTCCCCAGGTAGGGTTTCTCCAGCGGGACGCAACAGCACAATATCAAGGGAATATGGCAATCGACGCTATCCCAGGCGTCCGATTGCCGGGAACTATATGACACAAAAAGAGAAGCTTTGGATCCTTGGGTGTGGCGACCTCGGGGCGCGTCTTGCGCTCAATATAGATCGCAAGCAATACAGCGTATACGGCATGCGGCGCAATCCACTGGTGGCCCTGGCGAGTAAGCGACGTGCAGATGCCGTCAATTGGCGCCGCGGGGATGCTACCAAGGTGGGGGATATAGAACGCCTGCTGGCGGATGGTGCCGATATCATCCTCGCCACATTTACCCCGGATGAACATACCCCAAGCGGTTATCAGCGCGCCTATGTGGAGACTGCCCGGGCGCTGAGTGAGGCCGTTTCGCGCCTGCCAAAACCGCCGCGCATGGTGATTTGGGTATCTTCCACCCGTGTGTATGGCCAAAGCGGCGATGATTTTCTCGATGAGCAGACGCTCCCTGTGCCCAGTGGTTTTCAGGGGGAGGCACTGCTCGCGGCCGAGGATATTATTCATTCGGCGATACCGGGTGCCTGCATTGTACGTTTTGCCGGCATCTATGGCCCCGGTCGCGACCGCCTGCTCTCCCAGGTGCGCGCCGGTCGCTGTGCCCCGCCCCAGCCCCCCCAATTCAGCAATCGTATTCATGTGGATGACTGCATTGGCTTTTTGCTGCACCTGGTTGAAAGGCAAAAGCAGGGTTGGAAGCCGGAGCCACTGTATATCGGTGCTGACAGCAAGCCGGTGCCCATGTATGAACTGCAGCAATGGCTGGTGAAGGCGATGGGTTACACCAGTGCCCATCTGCGTGAGATTGTGCAGACCAGTGAGCGCCGCTCGAAAAAGCTCAGTAACCAGCGCATGCTCGCCAGTGGCTATCGGCTTCAATACCCCGATTACAAAGTGGGCTACAGCGCATTATTGGAAGCGGAAGGCTAGTAAAAAGCTAAGAGTGGGAAATCTAAAGAGTGAAAGGTAGAGCAGTGAATGAGCCGGGTGTCTACCCGGCTCTGCAGTATGGTGCTCCGCTGGATTAAGGCACCATCACTCCTTCGGCTTCAAATTGCGCTCCGAGGGGCAGCTCTTTAACCACCACGGTAGCACGCGCCGGGTATGGCTCCTGGAAAAACTCTGTCATTACTTCATTCACCGCAGCAAAATTGCTGCTGTCGGTGATGTACAGGTTGAGCTTTACAATATGCTGAAGCGAGCCATCCGAGGCCTCACATACCGCCCCCAGATTGTGGAAAACCTGGCGCGCCTCATCGGCAAAACTGCCGGAAACCATCTGCTGGGTTTTGGGGTCCAGTCCTATCTGCCCTGACAGGTACACGGTATCGTCGACCTTTACCGCCTGGGAATAGGTGCCGGCTGCTTTGGGAGCCTTGTCTGTCTTGATAATCGCGCGGTTGGGCATTGGGCACTCCATTACTTATTGCTATTTGCAGAAAGCGGGTAAATATAGCGCGCTTTAATGCTGAATGGCAGCGACGCTAAAGGCCAAGAAAAGCCAAAAACTTATCCGCTGTGATTCGGTAACAAATATATCGCCAGATTATCTCAGGGGCGTGAGATGCGGATTACAGATGGCAGATTGCGCAGCCTCTTCATGACCCTCGCCAGATGGATCCGGCCGCTCACTTCCAGGGTGAGCGAAATCACACTGTTGTGGGCGTCCTTCTCGTCTACGTTGATCTGCTCGATACTGGCGCCCTCTTCGGTAATGCGAGTGGCCAGGCGCGCGATAATGCCGCGCTCAGACTCCACTTCCACCCGCACATCGCCGAGAAATTCCCCGCGCACATCCGGCGACCAGTTCACCGGCATGAGATTTTCAGGGTGCTCGCGGAATTCGTTGGTATTGCGGCAGGTATCCCTGTGTACCACCACGCCTTTGCCCGAGCTGATATGGCCAATAATGGTATCCCCAGGAATTGGCCGGCAGCAGCGTGCGAAACTGATCATCATGCCCTCCTGGGCGTCGATGGTCAGTGGTGAGGAGATGTTGCTTGCTTCCGCCTCTTCGCTGTGGGAGGGGGCTAATAACTTGGCTGCGGAGAAGGCTACCTTATTGCCGAGGCCTATCTCCTCCAGCAGTTTTTCCAACGTGGGGCACTTAGCTTCCTGCAGTCCCTGCTCCAGTTGCTCCGGAGTCAGTTCTTCCAGGCGTGTATTAAATTTACCCAGGGCCTTTTCGAGCAGGCGCCGCCCCAGAGCGATGGAGTCGTGGTGGCGCTGGTGCTTGAGGAAGTGACGGATGGCGCTGCGGGCCTTGGCGGTGACCACAAAATTGAGCCAGTTGGGATTTGGCTGGGCGTTTTTGCGGGTGAGAATTTCCACCTTCTGCCCGCTGGCCAGCGGCTGCGACAGGGGCGCCAGGCGCTGGTTGATCCGCACTGCCACACAGGAGTTGCCGATATCCGTATGCACTGAGTAGGCGAAATCCACCGCGGTGGCGCCGGCGGGCAGGTCGATAATCTGCCCCTTGGGGGTGAAGACATAGACCTCGTCGGGGAAGAGGTCGATTTTAACGTTCTCGATAAACTCCAGGGAGTCGCCGGCGCGCTGTTGCATCTCCAGCAGGCCCTGCACCCAGCGGCGAGCGCGCACCTGGCTGGTACCGCCAGTATTGATTACCTCATCGCCGGAGGCCTTGTACAGCCAGTGGGCGGCGATGCCGCTGTTGGCCATTTCATCCATTTCCTTGGTGCGAATCTGCACTTCAATGGGCACACCGTGCATGCCCAGCAGCACGGTGTGCAGGGACTGATACCCATTGGATTTGGGGATGGCAACATAATCCTTGAATTCGGAGATGACCGGCTTGTACAGGCTGTGCATCACACCCAGCACTCGGTAGCAAGTGTCCACACTGTCCACGATGATGCGGAAAGCGTAGACATCCATGATCTCTTTAAAGGATTTCTTCTTGGTGCGCATCTTTTGGTAGATGCTGAACAGGTGCTTCTCGCGGCCGATCACCAGGGAGCTTATCCCCTCCCGCTGCAGGCGCAGCTCTATGGCGTTTTGAATCTGCTCCAACAGTTCCTTGCGATTGCCGCGCGCGGCTACCAGGGCGGCGCGCAGTCGGCTGGCGCGCAGTGGATGAATCGCAAAAAAGGCGCGGTCCTCAAATTCGATACGCACATCGTTCATCCCCAGGCGGTGGGCAATGGGTGCGTAAATTTCCAGGGTTTCGCGGGCGATGCGGTGACGCTTTTGCGGCTTGAGCGCGCCGAGGGTGCGCATATTGTGCAGACGGTCGGCCAGCTTGACCAAAATCACGCGGATATCGCGCGCCATGGCCAGGGCCATTTTCTGGAAGTTTTCCGCCTGTTTTTCCGCAGCGCTATCCGTCTCAAACTGGGTCAGCTTGGAAACGCCGTCGACGATATCGGCAATCTCGCCACCAAACTGCTCTTCCAGAGCGGCTTTGGGGATTCCGGTGTCTTCGATCACATCGTGGAGCATGGCCGCCGCCAGACTCTCGTGATCCATATGCATGCCGGCGAGAATTGTGGCCACCGCCAGAGGGTGGGTCACGTAGGGCTCGCCAGAACGGCGCTGCTGACCGTCGTGGGCCTGTTCCGCGTAGAAATAGGCGCGACGGACTATCTGGATTTGCTCGGGAGGCAGGTATGAGGAGAGGCGGTGGGCCAGACTATCGATGGTGTGCAATGCCGCGCGCGCCTCTCATATAACTCATAAAACTCTGGGTCAGAACAGATCGAAATCAGATTTCCTGGTCGGATAGATAAGCCGGGGCGGCCATGGGCGCCGGGGCCTCTTCGCGGTCGGGCTGATCGAGAATACTCGCATCTACAAGGCCTTCTTCGATTTCGCGCAGGGCGATAACGGTGGGCTTGTCGTTCTCTTCTGGAACCATCGGATCCTGTCCGCCGGTGGCGATCTGACGGGCGCGCTTGCTACCCACGATTACGAGTTCGAAGCGATTGTCGACGTGCTCCAGGCAATCTTCAACGGTGATACGTGCCATAAACTTTCGGTTCCATTCACTGTGCCCGGGAGGGCGAATTCTGTTCGGGGGACCGGTTATTTTACCGGACCGCGGAGTGTACGCAATTCGATCAACCGGCTCAATGGCGCAGCAGTGCCTGCAACAGATCACCGTGGCGTTTCTGTTGCTTTTCCAGGCGTTGGCGCTGGGCGGTGAAAATGGAGCGAAGCTCCACCAGGGCCTGCTCGAAATCGTCGTTGATCACCAGATAGTCGGCTTCTACATAGTGGGCCATTTCATCGATGGCCTGATCCATACGGCGCTCGATTACACTTTCGTCATCCTGGCCGCGGCCGGTGAGGCGTTCGCGCAGCGCTTCTTGGGAAGGCGGTAAAATAAAAATGCCGATGGTTTCCGAGTGCAGCCGACGCACCTGGGCGGCGCCCTGCCAGTCAATTTCCAGAACCACATCGCGACCGCTGGCGAGAATTTCCTCGATACTGCCCTTGGAAGTCCCGTAGTAATTATCACCGTATACCTGGGCGTGCTCGAAAAAAGCATCCTGCTCAAGCATTGCCAGAAACTCCTCGCGCGACACGAAATGGTAATCGACACCGTTGACCTCACCGGGGCGCATAGGCCGGGTGGTGTGGGAGGTAGAAACGGTGATTTGACTGTCGCTATCCACCAGCGCTTTGACGAGGCTGGTTTTCCCAGCACCGGAGGGGGCGGATACGGTATAGAGGGTTCCTGTTTGCACAACTGATCCTGTTAGGGGGCAAAGTGCGCAGTATAACCGAAGCCGTTACCCGAGCGGTGACCGGCAGTTGCGGAATCCCAAGGAGATATAGGGGGAAAAGGCTAAACCCCGGCCGGAGTTGGGGGGTATGTGTTGGGAGTTTCAGGGGGCGCTACAAACTGCCTCCTGAGCCCGGCCGGGATCGCCCAGCGGGAGATTGCTCGATCACCACCAACATCCTGCAATCGAGGTTCACTCCTGGTTGCTAATCGCAAACGACAGCGACTGTATCCTCTTTGCCAGTGATTGCCAACCACCCCCAGGCCAGAGCGCTGAGTGCGATATAAGTGCTAAAAACTGGGACAAATTGTGCACTTAGCAGCGGCAGGGCTCCGCAGTATAGGGCCAGGCGCAGAGGCTCCAGATATTTTGCCAGGGGGTGGTTATCGAGAATGCGCCCATTGACCACCAGGCCAAAAACCAACAGGGCCACTGCCCCCAGCAGTGAGGAAATCTCCAGACTCTGGTAGTACCAGAGTAGGGCCAGGGTAGCGGCGGAATAGCAGAGGTGCTGGCCCAGTGCATAGTTACGCCGGCCCCGACAAATCTGTGGATTGTAACGCTGGAAATGCGCCAAATCGGTGGAGGGCACTGGCATCGCTGCTTCAGCATCGGTGGGACGGTAGCCGGTGGGGCGGAACCAAAGGGTAAATTTATCCCACCAGTTTTTGGTATACCAGGCGTCCTGAGCCATGCGTTTTAAATGCTGCAGGTTGGCCGCCAGCGGGTCGAAAGTATTTAGGGGTTTGCGAACACCGTAAATACACGGCTCCTCTTTCAGTTCCTCTTGATAGGTGCCGAACAGTCGGTCCCACAAAATCAGGATTCCGCCGTAATTTTTGTCCACATAAACCTTGTTCTGCGCATGGTGTACACGGTGGTTGGAGGGGGTAATCAGCAACCATTCCATCCAGCGGATTTTGGGAATTTTTTGGGTGTGTACCCAGAATTGGTAAATCAGGTCTATAGCACCAGCGGCGATCACCATTTCCGCCGGCAAGCCAATCAATAGCAGGGGCAAATAGAACACCCAATCCAGTTGCAGGCCCCCACTGGATTGGCGCAGAGCGGTGGTAAGGTTGTAATCCTCACTTTGGTGATGAACCAGATGTTCTGCCCAAAATACGTTCACCTCATGGCAGATACGGTGCTTCCAGTAATAACAAAAGTCGTAAGCGAGCACAGCCAGCGCCAGATGCCACCCGTTGCTCATAGACCAGTTAAAGCCGACTGCCTGGTAGTAAGGCTGCAGCAGTTGGAACAGTGGGATGTAAATCACCAGAAACAGGCTCTTGTAAGTGAGACCCAGGATACGACTGAGAATGCCTGTACTCAGATTGCCCAGAGCATCGTTGAGGCGATAGAGCCCCCAACCTTTCCAGCGGTCCAGGGCGAGCTCGGTAAGCACGGCGATCAGGAAAAAGGGGATGGCGAAGGTAATCAGATCCACGGCGACCTCTTATTGTTATTGCTTCATACCGTATCAATGGACTTTGCCACACGGGGCCAGAGGTAAAAATATCCACAGGAGCTGGATTCCGAAATCCGTCAGTATTTCCAGTCGAATTTGGGTGATTGTTGAGCCTGTTAATACGGCAGCTTTGAGATGGGGGTAGCTTGGACCGGGATTGGGCTCAGGAATGAAACCCGGTGTGGAACCGGAAAGGAAGTCAGAAGTGTACGCGGGGTGAAAAGGTGAAGGGGTAAAGAGAGAAGCGGCCTTTACGACCGCTCCAGAGAGAAGTCCCTTTATTGAAGACTGGCCGCTGCTACCGCGGCGGCGGCATCAACAATACCGGAGCCACAGCGGGAACAGCTCGCCGGGAAGCTGCGCGCGGTACTGGTGAGAATCGATTCCACCTCATCCGGGGTCACGCTGGGGTTTACCGAATAAATTAGTGCCGCAGCGCCAGCCACATGAGGTGTGGCCATGCTGGTACCGGGATAGAAAGCGTAGGCATCAGTACCGGAAAATGTGCTGCCGCTGTTGAGGGTGGAAAGTACGCCATTGCTGCTGACTACATTGATCTCACCTCCGGGAGCGGCTACGTCGACCACACTTCCGTAATTGGAGTAGTAGGCACGACCACCGGAGCGGTCTGTGGCGGCGACAGTAATAACCCCGGAGCAGCTAGCCGGCGAGTAACGGCGGGCATTGCGGGCCGAGTTACCCGCGGCAACCACAACGGTGGCACCAAGGCTACGCGCAGTATTGATGGCATTCTGTGTCGTGGTGTCGCAGAGGCCACTGCCACCCAGGCTCAGGTTCAACACTTGCGCTGGATTTTGGTTATTCGGCACGCCACTGACGGAACCGCCGGCGCTCCAGATAATGCCGTCGGCGATGTCCGAGGTGTAGCCACCGCAGCGGCCAAGCACGCGTACCGGGACAATTTTCGCTTTGTAGGCCACCCCGGCGATACCCATATTATTATTGGTGACCGCCGCTATGGTGCCGGCCACATGGGTGCCGTGCCAGCTGCTGTCCATCTCTGGGTAGCTCGGGTCGCCACAATGAGTGTTGGTGTACCAGTCACCGGGATCGGTGGCATCGCTATCGCGGCCATCGCCATCCACAGAGACGTCGGTATCGGAAATCATGTCGTAGCCTGGCAGGATATTTGCGACCAGGTCTGCGTGGGGCAGGTAGCCGGTATCAATCACTGCGACCACGACACCTTCACCCTGAGCGCTGTCCCAGGCTGCAGGCAGGTTGAGGCCGCCGGTGGATTCGAAGTAGTGCCATTGGTCGTAGTAGCTGGGATCGTTAGGCACGGCCATGGCCTTCATCATCAGATCCGGCTCCGCATATTCGACATCTGGGTCCTGTCTCAGGCGGCTGATGATGGCTTCCAGTTCAGCCTTGTTTTTACGGCCTTCCAGTCGCATCACCTGTGCACCAGTAGCCGTACGGCGCAGATGGCGCATCTTGTGGCCGGCGCGACGGGAGGCCTTTTCCATTGTTTCCGGGCTCAGGCTGGCAGCCTGCCCTACATTGGCCCCTTGCTTGTATTTCACGATAATGCGATCGGTAATTTGAGTGCTACTTGTCTTCTCCACTTGGGCGGCGAAGGGGCTCGCGCACAGTAGTGAAAATAGGCTGGCCAGTGCGGATTTTTGCAGTAGGTTTTTCAGTGTTGCTTTCATTATTGTTATCTCTCCGTGATGGTTGTTGCCCCAGTCAGCATTTAGCTGACATGGATATCAATCCGGGTGCACCGCTATTGATTGGGCTGCGTAAGGCGAGGCACCGTTAACTAACAGGCAAAATATGTGCCCGAAAAAAGTGCACTAAGGAGATCTGACGGTATTGCTGGCAAAGCTGGGGATTGGTGCAAGGTTACAGAGATGCGGTCCTCTTCCTAAGAGGCGGAGAACTTCTAACCTTTGTTATTTGCCTTGCACCATTTAAGGGAGGTATCTCAGCTATTTGCTGTTAAGTCGCACCAAAATACCTCCCGATAAAGGCCGGCTGTTTACAGCACCGGCCAGAGGGTTCTCTTAAGGAGTTGTTTCGGCCTTCAGGGTAACGCCACTGTAGGAGTCATAACCATACACGCTGACATACCAGGTACCGGAATCTGGATTACTGATGGTGCAGGTCTCTTCGTTGCCCCAGAGGTAGGGGCGGCAATCATATCTGCGCAAAGTCGGGTAGTTGGCGTGACGCACATAGAGATCGACTTCACCATTGCCGCCGGACATCTCAATATTCAGGCTCGAGGTACCCGCAGCAACTTCGATAGTGAAGTCGCTCCAGCTGCCGGAGTTGCCGGAAAGGTTGGTTTCGGTCCAGCTGACACCGCCGCCATTTCCGTTGTCGCCACCGTCGCCGTTACCGTCACCATCGCTACCGCCACTCGCCATGGCAACGGCCGCTGCCGCATCGACGATACCGGCACCACAGCCACTGCATGAAGACGGGAAGCTGCGTGCGGTGGTGGTGAGTATTGATTCGACGTCGTCCGGGCCCAGGCCGGGGTTTACCGAATACAGTAGTGCGGCGGCACCGGCAACATGGGGCGCTGCCATACTGGTGCCCTGCATGTAGACGTAGCTATCGCTGCCCGCGATCGTACTGCCACTATTGTGGGTGGAGAGAATGCCGTTCGGGTCGTTAGCAAAGCTCTGCGCGCCTCCAGGAGCCGCAACATCCACTACGCTGCCGTAGTTGGAGAAGTAAGAGCGGCCACCATCGCGGTTGGTTGAAGCAATGGTGATTACCCCATCGCAGCTGGCGGGAGTGTATTGGCTGGCGTTATCGGATTCATTACCGGCGGCGACCACGACGGTAGCGCCGAGGCTGCGTGCGGTGTTGATGGCATTCTGAGTAGTCGTGGCACAGCTGCCACCACCACCGAGGCTCAGGTTGAGCACCTGGGCGGGGTTGGGGTTGGATGGCAGGCCGCTGACAGAGCCGCCGGCACCCCAGATGATGCCGTCAGCGATATCTGAGGTATAGCCACCACAGCGGCCGAGCACGCGTATCGGTACGATCTTGGCTTTGTAGGCAACACCGGCGATACCCATATTGTTATTGGTGACGCCTGCGATGGTGCCGGCGACATGGGTGCCGTGCCAGCTACTGTCGCTCTCCGTGGGGATGCGAGGATCATCGCCACAGGCTTTATCTGTATACCAATCACCTGGGTCAGTGGCATCGCTATCACGGCCATCACCGTCTACAGACACGAAGGTGTCGGAAATCATGTCATAGCCCGGCAGAATATTGTCCACCAGATCGGGGTGTGGGCGATAACCGGTGTCGAGCACTGCGACAACCGCTCCCTCACCCTGGGTGACATCCCAGGCCGATGGCAGGTTCAGGCCGCCGGTGGATTCAAAATAGTGCCACTGGTTGAGATAGCTAGAGTCGTTGGGCACAGCCATTGCGCGCATCATCAAATCCGGCTCGGCGTACTCCACATCTGGATCTTGCTTCAGGCGGTTGATAATCGCGTTCATTTCCGCTCTGTTTTTGCGACCTTCCAGGCGCATTACCTGAGCGCCGGTGGCCATACGGCGCAGGTGGCGCATTTTGTGGCCAGCGCGACGGGAGGCCTTTTCCACAGTGTCCCTGGCCATGCTGGCTGCACGGCCTACTTTGGCACCTTCCTTGTATTTAATGATGATGCGATCCGTTAGCGGGGTGTTGTCAGCACTCTGAGCCAGGGCGGCGAATGGCGCGGTGCACAGTAGTGTGAATACGCCTGCCAGAGCGGTCTTCTGCCGAAGGCTTTTTAATGGTGAGGTCATTATTGTTATCTCTTCGAAATTGTTGTTTTCCGACCACCAATAGGTCAGTTGGTGTGCCGGTCACTCCTGAAAAGAACTCCCGCTGACAGAAAAAAATCCGCCAGCACAGAGATCTGGATAGCCGCCTTATTAGGCTTTTGGCGGTTAAAAAGACCAAAAATAGTACCAAGGTTTCATTTTGATACAGGTATATAACGATTTTGAAATTATTGTCCTCAGTGGAGGAGCTGGAATTTGTGTGGCTTATGACGACAAATTTATAAATTTCCAGAAAAAAATCAGGTAACGAGAACTTGGTCAATGGGAGAGTGTGTTGTAGTTCACGGGGGCTGGCTGATGAGAAATGACTAAAAGCGTTAAGAAAAAAAATGTCATTTCTCGGTAAGACAGGAACTCACCTTATGCCATTCCGAGGCGTTTACAGTGGAGTCCGCAAAAGAGTTCACAAAGGGGGTTGTTTGCCTCAGGATTTTTCCCGGAGCACGCTCGAGTCATCAGTGATGGCATAGCCGGATCTTGCGATGATAATTCTTTATCGATTACCACCGCAGTTCCGTACTTAGCCCAAAACATGATTCGATGCTTTACCCAGGTTGTTATAAGGGGATTTTTTTTTGATTTTTATTGAGTGCAACCTGGGAATAGTTAATTTTTAGAAGCTGCCTGTCGGGCCGTAATATAGTTGGGTGTGTGTGCCCACATTTTTGCAGCCATCAGGCCGAATAGAAAACCAAACAGATGCGATTCCCAGGAAATATACTTTCCTTGTGGCAGTACTCCGAAAATAAGTCCGCCATAAACCAATCCGACAAAAATCGATATCATTAATCGCAGAAACTGTTTGCTGATAAACCCGGCCAGCAGTAAAAACCCAAAGTAACCATAGATCACTGAGCTGGCACCGAGGTGGTTTCCCCCTCTGGCAAATAGCCAGACCGCAAGCCCGGTGGTAACAATAATCGTCAATGTCACTTTCAAATAGGTTTTCACTCCATACTGCAATAGCAAAAAGCTGAAAACACAGAGGGTTACGATGTTTGACAGGAAGTGCCAGAAACTTCCATGCAACAGGGGAGCAGAAAAAACATGGGGGAGGTGGTTGATGGAGCGAGGAATCAGGCCAAAATAGTTCAGTGCTCGGCCGGTAAATAGATTAATAATTTCAATAGCGGTTAAAACTAAGAATATAGCCCCAACCCATTTTATATTGTTTTGCATAGTTAATACTGTTCGATGTACGGTGTGAGAGGACAGAAAAAGGCTGATGGGTAGTGTTAATATGGGGTCTTTAGTTTGGCTGCAGTTAAAAACCCCATAATTTCCTTACTCAATATTCTGCACTTGCTCACGCATCTGTTCGATTAATACTTTCAACTCTACCGCAGCCTGGGTGGTATCGGTTACCACGGACTTGGAGGACAGAGTATTGGCCTCGCGGTTAAACTCCTGCATAAGAAAATCCAAGCGTCGGCCTATAGCGCCACCACCGGCGAGTACCCGGCGGGTTTCTGCAGTGTGGGCATTGAGACGGTCCAGCTCTTCGTCTACGTCAGCTTTTTGAGCGAGCAATACAATTTCCTGTTCCAGGCGCTCCTTGTCCAGTTCCACAGACAGCTCTTCCAGGCGGCTGCGCAGTTTTTCTCTCTGTGCCTCTAAAATTTGAGGCAGCTGCTCACGCACCAGTGCTACCTGCTCTTCAATACTTTTTAAACGGGCCTCGATAAATTTGGCCAGCTCTGCACCTTCGCGTTCGCGATTTGCGCGCAGTTGTTCCAGCGCTTCGCGAAATGCCTGCAAAATAGTGGCGGATTGCTGTTCGGTATCGGCTTCCGGTTCACTGATGATGCCGGGCCACTGGAGAATTTGCAGGGGGTTGAGCGGCTGGGCCTCTTCGCCGCCGGTGACCTGTTTGGCAGCCTGAATCAGTGCCTGTGCCAGCGGCTGGTTAATTTCGAGCCCGCTAGTTTCCACGTTGTTGGGTTTTACCGTTAGCGTGAGTTCCACTTTTCCGCGGGATAAATTTTTTCGCAAAATATCGCGCAGTTGAGCTTCCAAGGGACGGGCGACTTCGGGTAGGCGGAAGTGCGGCTCCAGGTAGCGATGATTGACCGAGCGCAGCTCCCAAATGGCGTTTCCTGTGGCATAAGCGGCCTCGGCGCGACCGAAGGCTGTCATGCTTCGCACTTTGTTCTGTTCCCGGTTATTGGCCATTGCTCGTCCCCTGCAGGCGTATTTATCGGCCCGGCATCATAGCACAGCGTTCGGATATCCATGTGGGGGTATATAATGCAGGGCTTTCATTCATTGACTGAGGTGAGCTATGCAGCGTCCCAGTGGCCGCGCGGCGGCGCAACTGCGCCCGATAAAAATTACCCGAAACTACACCCGCCACGCCGAGGGCTCCGTGTTGGTAGAATTTGGCGACACAAAGGTCCTGTGTAACGCCTCAGTATCGAGTGAAGTGCCGCGCTTCCTGCGCGGCCAGGGCAGCGGCTGGATTACTGCCGAATACGGCATGCTGCCGCGCTCCACCGGTTCGCGTATGCCGCGCGAGGCGGCCAAGGGCAAACAGAGCGGCCGCACGGTAGAAATCCAGCGTCTGATCGGCCGCTCCCTGCGTGCAGCGGTGGACCTGGAAAAACTCGGTGAGAACCAAATTACATTGGACTGCGATGTGATCCAGGCCGATGGCGGCACGCGCACGGCGGCGATTACCGGCGCTTGTGTGGCGTTGGTGGATGCTCTTCGGCACATGCAGCGGGAAAAAATCCTCACCGAGGATCCGTTGCTGAATTTGGTCGCGGCGGTTTCTGTGGGCATTTATGAAGGCGAGCCGGTACTGGATCTGGATTATCCGGAGGACAGTGCGGCCGATACCGATATGAACCTGGTGATGGCGGCAGACGGCGGCATGATCGAGGTGCAGGGTACGGCGGAGGGCAAGCCTTTTTCCGAGAAAGAGTTCGCGCAGATGCTTGGTTTAGGCAAGGCAGGGATCGATGAATTGATCGAATTGCAGCAGAAAGCCCTGGATGAGTGAGATTTTATAGTTTGCTGAGATAAGGCCGGCTCTATTGTAGAGCGGGCCCATTCGTAAAGGGACTCGGCCCACTCTGTATCGAACCGAGTCCTGCGCTGATTACACTTCCAGGTCGTAATCCATCATCAGCGGCAGGTGGCTGGAGAAAGTGACATTCTTGTTGATCGCGCCGTATTCGATACGGTTTTTCAACCCGTGCGATACGATCTGCATGTCGGTGCGCCAGCCATCGCCCTCACCCACGGTGCCACTCGGCCACCAGGTAAATTCATCGGTGTCCTTGACGACGCGGCGGAAGGCGTCGACATAACCAATCTCGTTGAACAGCTGGTCCAGCCAGCGCTGTTCGTGACGCATAAAACCGGGACTGTCCTGGTGGTCCTGCCAGTTCTGCACATCGGCGCGGCGGTGCGCCATGCCCCAATTACCACAGAAAATAAAGTCGCGGCGCTTGCGGCTGATTTTGTGCAGATGCGCTTGCATATCGTCGAAAAACTGGACTTTCTTTTCCAGCGAAGCCTCGTCGGTAGCCACCGGCGCTAATAGTGAGCCGACGCTCAGGCGTTCAAAATCCGCCTGTAAATAGCGTCCGTACATATCCTCACCGTTGGCGAAACCCATGCCGAAAATAATGGCTTTGGGTTGGTTGCGCGTATAGATGGCCACGCCGTTCTCATGGGGCGTTCCCGAATCAAAGAAGTAGCTGTAATAGCCGTCGGGGTGGAATATGGGGTGGTCTAGCTCCGGCTCCAAAGAGCGCAGGTCCTGTAGGCAGATAATGTCTGCATCCTGCTCAGCTAACCAATCGTAGAGACCGCGTTGTGCGGCCTGATGAACGCCGTCTACAGACAAGCTCACTATTCGCATTATTAGCCCCTTACCAGCGGACTGTGTATCATTAGAAACATTATTTGCATGCCTATCCCCGGAAATGCTACGGGGAGGTCTCCCTTCACCTTAGCCAATAGTTAACAATTTTCCATGCAGCAATATCAGCGCAATTTTATCCAACTGGCCCTGGATCATCAGGTGTTGTGTTTTGGTGACTTCACTCTGAAATCAGGCCGTCAAAGTCCCTATTTTTTCAATGCCGGTCGCTTCCACACCGGTGCGGCATTGGCCGCACTGGGACAGGCTTACGCCGAGGCGATTATCGCTTCGGGAGTAGAGTTTGATGTCATTTTCGGACCGGCTTACAAGGGTATCCCGCTGGGTGCGGTGACTGCCGTGGCATTGGCGCAGAAAGGGGTCGATAAGCCTTTCTGCTACAACCGCAAAGAGGCCAAGGATCACGGCGAAGGCGGAACCTTAGTGGGTGCGCCGCTTAATGGCAAGGTTTTGATCATTGATGATGTGATTACGGCCGGTACTGCGGTGCGTGAAGTGATGCAGATCATCGAATCTCACGGTGCCGAAGCGGCCGGTGTGGTCATCGGTTTAAATCGTCAGGAAAAAGCCAGCGAGGATTGTGAATTCTCCGCTATTCAGCAGGTTGAGCGGCAGTTTAATATCCCGGTAATCAGCATTGTACAGCTGGATAATATAATCAGTTTCCTCGAGCAGGAGTCACAAGATAGTGAAACCCTGCAAAAAATCGTGAATTACCGGCAACGTTACGGCGTAACGGGTTAATTAAAAGCCCGCTCGTTGTAGCGGGCCGCACCCATTTAGTGAGAAGAGCGTTGAGAATCGCCCCCATAGTACGTTTACTGGCCTCAATCACTTTGTTGTTTAGTGCTCTGGCGAATGCTTCCAGCGATGAACAGGTGCTTTATCGCTATACCGATGAGCAGGGCATCGTGGTGCTCAACGAAATTGTACCGCCGGAATACGTGGGTAAGGGCTACGAAATTCTCAATCTCTCCGGCCGTGTTATAGAAGTGGTTCCGCCACAGTTGAGTCCCGAGGAATTCGAGGCACAGCGCCGGCAGGAGGCACAGGAAGAGGCGGACCGCAAGCTGCTCAAGCGATATAACAGCCTTGCCGATATCGAGAGTGCGCGCAAACGCAAGCTGGCAATTGTCGAACAGGATATGGCGATAATGCACTCGAATATCACCAGTCTTACCCGCCAGATTACCCAGGAGGAAGCGCAGGCAGCGCGCACTCAGCGCAGCGGCCGCGAGGTAGCCCCGGAGCTTCTACAGCGTATCGCCGATTTGCAGAAAGAAGTCGCGGTCTTGCGCGAGCGTCTCAAGCGGCGCAATGAGGAAGCCAGCTCTATCGGTGAGGAGTTTGATAAAGCCGCGGCACGCTACACAGAAATCACATCCAAATCTTGATCGGATCCGATCATTCAAGCATTTCCCCAGCGCTGACAGGCGCGTGTCCACTTACCACTTATTTTTATTTTCCCGGTGCAGCAGACACACAGCCAGTTACCTGGCCGCAGCGACGGTCTCGCGGAAAAAGCCGGAGGTCAGTACTGGCCACTGTTCGGCCCAATACTCGGTGGGCTTACGTTTAAAGCCGCTGCGTACATATTGCACTATGCGACCCTCGGCACTAGCCAACAACAGGTTTGCGGCACCGCCCAGAGGTAGGGTCGGGCGCAGGTGTTCGCGCAATTCCGCTTCACGCAGAATCTGACGGATTTGGGTTTCCAGACGGTCGAACAGCTGCAGGATGCGCCCGTGCAGGCGTTCGGTCTCGCCGGTCAATGCATCGCCAGTGAGCAGACGGGTAATACCCGGATTGCGCTCACAGAATGCCAGGAGAAGGTGCAGGATTCTCTGGCATCGCTCCAGGGCAGAGGGCTCCTCCTGGAGGATCAGTGCGATACGACTGAAAATAGTCTCCTCGATAAACTCGATGAGACCCTCAAACATTTTCGACTTGCTGGGGAAGTGGCGGTACAGCGCCGCTTCAGAAAAGCCAACTTCCTTGGCCAGGGCTGCAGTTGTAATGCGTGCGCCGGGACTGGCTTCCAGCATATGTGCCAGGGCTTCCAGAATTTGTTGACGCCGATTGATTTTTTCGCTGCTCATTGACTGCCTTTAGTCCACTTGGGGAGCGGACGGTGATTTTTGCTCTTGTTGCCTTCATATTGCGGCGGCGGAATCCTACCGATTCGTACGTCTGTCTTCAATTGCCAAGCGCTAATGCGCGACGTCTTATGTCTCACTATGATTAATCTGAGTGATTGGTAATCAGCGTGCCGACGCCGGTATCGGTAAATATTTCCAGCAGCACTGCGTGAGGTACCCTTCCGTCGATAATATGAGCAGAAGTGACCCCAGCTCTTACTGCGTCGAGGGCACAATCGATCTTTGGTAACATGCCGCCGTAAATTGTCCCGTCTTTTATCAACTCTTCCACTTGTTGTGTGGTCAGGCCGGTGAGTACTTCTCCCTGCTTATCTTGCAGCCCCGCCACATTGGTGAGCAGCATCAGCTTTTCCGCCTGCAGACATTCGGCGATCTTGCCTGCTACCAGGTCGGCATTGATATTGTAAGAAACGCCCTCCTTGTCGACCCCGATAGGGGCGATGACTGGAATAAAGCCACCTTGGATCAGCATATTGATCACATCGGTATTAACCTTTTTCACTTCGCCGACCTGGCCGATATCAATAATTTCAGAGGCGTGCAGGCCTGCACTCTCGTTTTTACGGTTAAGCTTACGCGCTTCGATTAACAAACCATCCTTGCCTGTTACGCCCACCGCGCGACCGCCGTTTTTATTGATTAGGTTGACAATTTGCTTGTTGACCGTGCCCCCCAGCACCATTTCCACCACATCCATGGTCTCGCTATCGGTTACGCGCATACCGTCGACAAAACGGGATTCAATATTGAGTTTATTCAGCAGCAGCCCGATTTGTGGGCCGCCACCGTGAACCACCACTGGGTTCATGCCCACAAGCTTCATCAGGATAATGTCTCGGGCGAAGCTGTTTTGGAGCTCGTGATGCACCATGGCATTGCCACCAAACTTCACTACTACAGTTTTATTGGTAAATTGCTGAATATAGGGCAGAGCCTCATTCAAAACCTGGGCGATGCGCAGAGCGGACTTCTTATCGAGAGACATGGTCATTCCTTTTTGATGGGATGCGATTGCATGGCTTTCCCCCGCCATCCAGTTGCCGCTGAAGAAACTGCGCGGTTGGGTGTCTTTTGGATTAAATAAAGCACTGACCACGAGTCTTTTGCGGCACCTGCCTGTGCCGCACTGAATAAAATAGGCGCGTTAGTTAAGTAGTTCCCAGTTGGGAACTACAGCAGTGGGAGCAATTTTCTTTATCTGTGCCATGACTACTTTTTGAATGCGTTCCAAGGCTTCTTTATTTTCGGCCTCGAAACGCAGCGTCAATGCGCTGGTGGTATTGGAGGCGCGTACTAGTCCCCAGCCATCAGAAAACTCAATGCGCAGACCATCGACAGTATTGATATCGGCATTGTCAAAATCGCCTTGCTCGCGCAGTTGTTTTATCAGGGAGAACTTTTCTTGTTCCTCCACGGGCAGCAATATTTCCGGAGTACTCTCCATTTGCGGCAGGGAGTCTAGGAGTTCATCCAAGCTCTGCTCGCGCAGGGCCATGATTTCTAGCAGGCGCGCGGCTGCGTAAATACCATCGTCGAAACCAAACCAGCGATCCCGAATGAAAATATGGCCGGATAACTCACCACCGAGAATTGCCTTGGTTTCGAGCATTTTATTTTTCATCGGCGCGTGGCCGGTTTTCCACATCACCGGGCGGCCGCCATACTGGCTGACCAGCTGGGCCAGGGTGCGGCTGCTCTTCACATCGAAGACGATCGTTTCCCCTGGGTTGCGCGCCAGAATGTCTCGAGCGAGCAGCATCACCAGTTGATCGGCCCAGGCGATGCGGCCGCTGCCGGAAATCAGGGTGACGCGATCGCCGTCGCCATCCAAGGCCACCCCTAGATCTGCGCCGGTCTCTGTCACCTTGTCGATCAACGCCCGCAGGTTTTCCGGACGCGAGGGGTCGGGGGGATGGTTGGGGAAGTCCCCGTCTACTTCGCAAAATATCGGGGTTACCGCGCAGCCCAGTTGTTCGAACAACCGCGGTGCCAGGACAGAAGTGGCGCCATTGCCCGCATCTACCACCAGATGTGGCTGCCCGGCCAGGGCCACGTTGTTAAAGATCTCGTCGATATATTTGTCTTTAATATCCTGCTCGCGGTTGCTGCCTTCCCCATTTTTAAAGGGCCCCTGCTGCATAAGCTGGTGTAGGCCTTGTAACTTTTCTTCGGACAGGGGGCGGCCCTTGAGCACGATCTTGAAGCCGTTGTATTCGGCCGGGTTGTGGCTCGCGGTTACCATAACGCCGCTGCTGGTGTTCTTGCCTTTAGCGCAGGCGTAGTAGAGCAGTGGCGATGGAATCAGGCCCAGGTCGATACTGTTGCAGCCGCTATCGAGAATGCCTTCCATCAGGCAGTTGCTGAGCAATGCACTACTGTTGCGGCCATCGCGGCCCACCAACAGGATCTGTTCTCCGGCGTGCTGTGCCAGAGTGCCCAGCGCCCGCCCCAGCTGGTAGGCAAAGGGCTCATCGATTTCCTCACCGGCGATGCCGCGAATATCGTATGCGCGAAACACGTGGTGGGGAAACTCAGAAGTGGGCTGGTGTTGCGGTTTGCCCGATGCGGACGCTGACCTTTCTGCAGCGCGGTTTTCCATGTCCTGCACGGGAACCTCTGGGGCGATACTTGGCGCCGATGCCAGCCCCTGGGGCATGGGGTCCACCGCCAATTGACTATCCTGCTGCAGCTCAGGCGTTGGGAAATTTTCACTTTCGCGCTTCCCGCTTTTTTGGCTGCGCTCCCAGGGGGCGCGGCTGTCTCGGGGTAGGAAGCGCATCAGTAACAGCAGGGTGAGCAGCAGGCCTACGCCAGCGGCGAGATAAATCCACAGTGTCGGCAGGCTGTGCTGCTGAGTGAATGCATTAGAGGGGCTGAATTGCACCTGCAGAAAACTATCCCGAATCGCTACAGAGTGGCTGAACCCACCGCCCTGCCCGCCGCGCCAGAGGGGTTGTGCAGCTGATTCGGGAAACTTCTGGATCAGTTGAATTTGTCCCAGGTTTTTATCGAGAGCCTCCAGGGATTTTTGCAGAACGGCAAAGGGCTGGCTGATCAGGATTTTTTGTTTGGCCAGGCTGATTGCATTGTGAAGCTCCCAGCTGTTGTCGGCACCGGTGCGCAGTATTTCCAAAGGTTGTTGGCTGTCTTGTCGAGCACGCTTTAGCAGGTCCACCAGGGCGAAGTTCAGGGCTGGGTTTTCGCCCGTGCCCACGCGGATCTGCGACTCCGAGAATGCCTGTACCCGAGAGTGTTCCGGTAGTTGTGCTGTTTTCAGCAGCTCCTCAAGGGGCTGCTCACTGCGTTCGAGTTGTTGCAGCTGCTGGGCGCGCTGCCCCAGCAGTGCCTGTACACTTTGAGCGAAAGTTTCTCCCTGTACCCGTGTTGCCTGCTGTACCTGAGCCTGGTTGTAGGGGGTGATTATATGTTCGACGATTAAATAGGCTCCGCAGAGCCAGGCGACGGCCGCCAGCAGCGATGGTAGTAACAGCCCCTTGTGCAATAGCGCTTCGCCCTGATTTTTCTTGTTGGAAACCACTGATTTTCCTGCCTGTAAACCTTTACTGCTGCGCTTTGGCGGCAATGATTTCTATTAATTGTCGCGCTAGGTCGGCCTTCAGGGCCTCAGGCAGTTGCGTGCTGCCATGGCGATCTATCACTATGACGGCATTGCGATCACTGTTGAAGCCGGTGTCGCTGCCACTGACGTCATTGGCGACAATCATATCGAGGTTTTTGCGCTGTAGTTTACTCTGCGCGTACTGCTCGACCTGCTGGGTCTCCGCGGCAAAGCCCACGGTAAAGGGACGTCGCTCGCTGCGTGCGGCGATACCGGCGACGATATCCGGGTTTTTAACCAGGGCGATAGCACTCTCTTCGCTGCCTTCGCGTTTCTTAATTTTCTGCTCTGCCACCGAGGCGGGGCGAAAATCGGCAACGGCGGCGGCGCTGATAAAAATATCGCAGAGGTCGGCCGCGCGCTCGGCGGCCTCCTGCATATCCCGCGCATCAATGACATCGACGCGCTTCACTTGCGCGGGGGTGGCCAGATTTACCGGCCCGGCGATAAGGGTTACCTCGGCACCGGCTTTATGGGCGGCCTCAGCCAGGGCAAAGCCCATCTTGCCGGAGCTGTGGTTGCTCAGGTAGCGCACAGGGTCCAGGGCCTCGCGGGTTGGACCGGCGGTAATTGCCACGCGCTTGCCGCGCAGGCAGTCGCTGGCGCCGAACTGGGACTCGGCCTGTAGGGCCAAGTCGGCGGGCTCCTGCATACGGCCGGGCCCCACGTCACCGCAGGCCTGGCTGCCAGCCGCCGGCCCCCACAGCTGTACCCCGCGCTCACGCAGGGTTTTGGCATTGGCAGCGGTGGCCGGGTGGCGCCACATGGCCTGATTCATGGCGGGGGCCAGGGCCACAGGTGCCTCACTGGCGAGGCATAGGGTAGTGAGCAGGTCGTCGGCCATGCCGCAGGCCAGCTTTGCCATCACCTGGGCACTGGCGGGGGCAATCAGGATCAGGTCGGCCCACTTGGCCAGCTCGATATGCCCCATGGCGGCCTCAGCCGCCGGGTCCAGCAAGTCGGTGTGCACGGGGTTGCCGGAGAGGGCCTGGAAGGTCAGAGGCTGCACAAACTCGCGCGCGCCGGCGCTCATCACCACCCTTACCTGGGCACCGCGCTCTTTCAGGCGGCGCACCAGATCGGCGCTCTTATAGGCGGCAATACCACCACTGATTCCCAAAAGTATGCGTTTTTCGGCCAGCGAGGACATAGATACAGTTTCCGAATATATGCGAGCGGGTTAGATTAGCATTTCTGCGTCTCGACTTATAAGGCGCAGGATAGACGCGAAAATCGTGCTTGTGGTGAGTTGGGGAGAGATTTCACAGAAAAAAGACTGTCAGGGAAGGCGGAGAGCGAAGATGAAGATCAAGGATTGGCCAGCAGCTGAGAGGCCCAGGGAGAAATTATTGGCGCGGGGTGCCGCGGCGCTGTCGGATGCCGAGTTGCTGGCCATTTTTTTACGGGTGGGGCTACCGGGCGTTTCCGCAGTGGATTTGGCGCGGGGCCTGCTGAGCGAGTTTGGTGGCCTGCGTGCCTTGTTGGAGGTAGATAGGGAGCAGTTTTGCCGCGCGCGCGGACTGGGAGACGCCAAGTTTGTGCAGCTGCAGGCGGCGCTGGAGATGGCGCGGCGTCATCTTGCAGAAATTATGCGGCAAGGCAGTGCTTTGTGTAGCCCCGCAGCGGTGCGCGATTACCTGGCTATGCAGTTGCGCCACCGTCGCCGCGAGGTTTTTTGCTGTCTATATCTGGATACTCAGCACCGGGTTATCAGTTTCGAGGAGTTGTTTGAGGGCACTCTGAATGCCGCCAGCGTCTATCCTCGCGAGGTAGTACAGGTGGCTTTGCAGCGGGGGGCAGCAGCCGTGATTCTGGCGCACAATCACCCCTCGGGAATCTGTGAGCCGAGCCAGGCGGATATCTGGATTACCGAGCGTTTGGTGCAGGCTCTGGAGCTTGTGGATATCAAGGTGTTGGATCACCTGATTGTGGGCGAGGGTCAGGCCCTATCCTTTGCTGAGCAGGGGCTGTTGTAGGTAGTTCAATAGAGAAGCATTGATTGACACAGAAGTACTGTACAAAACTTGCTCCCTACGGGCTCTTTTGGTATAAAACGCCGCTCTTTGCGGCCGGGCCAGATTCTGCACAGGTTCCGCCGCCATCCAGGAACCGGATTAGAATCCCGATTTTTATGTTCCCGCACACCCTTTTCCTCTTCAGGATTGGCGCCATGCGGGCACAAGCGTTTTGAAGAGGCCAACAGATGTCCAAGGTATGTCAGGTAACCGGTAAGCGTCCGGTAACCGGAAACAATGTATCCCACGCTAAGAACCGCACCAAGCGTCGCTTCGTGCCGAACCTGCACAGCCACCGTTTCTGGGTTGAGTCCGAGAAGCGTTTTGTGAAACTGCGTGTTTCTGCAAAAGGCATGCGCGTTATCGATAAGAAAGGTATCGACGCTGTCCTGACTGAGCTGCGCGCCCGCGGCGAAAAAGTATAATTAGCTGTATCCAGCTAACTGATTGGAGATTGAGCAATGCGTGAGAAGATTCGTCTGAATTCCAGCGCCGGTACTGGCCACTTCTACACCACTACCAAGAACAAGCGCAACATGCCTGAGAAAATGGAGATCAAAAAGTACGATCCCGTTGTTCGCAAGCACGTTATGTACAAGGAAGGCAAAATCAAGTAATTGCCCCCGCGTACTCGCAGAAGAGCCCGGTTTTTGCCGGGCTTTTTTGTGTCCGGTTCCCGGCTAAAGCCGTCGTGAGATGAGAGATGCCCGAACTCCCTGAAGTAGAAACCACCTGCCGCGGCCTTGCCCCCCACCTGGAAGGACAGCGGGTTAGATCCGTTGTGGTGCGACAGCCCCGGCTGCGCTGGCCAGTGGACCCGGATTTTGCCAAGCACATCAAAAATGCCAATATCCTGAAGCTGGAGCGGCGCGCCAAGTACCTGTTAGTACATACAGACAGGGGTTGTGCCATTTGGCATCTGGGGATGTCCGGTAGCCTGCGCCTGGTCGAGAAGGGTGAGCCTCCCGAGAAACACGATCATGTCGACTGGCGGCTCGATAGCGGGCTGATTCTTCGCTATAGAGATCCGCGCCGGTTTGGCGCCCTGCTGTGGACTGCGTCAGACCCACTGGCCCACGACCTGCTCAGCCACTTGGGACCGGAGCCGCTGTCGGAGGACTTTAGTGTTGACTACCTGTTCACCTCTTCCCGCAAGCGCAAGCAGTCGGTGAAAACATTCATTATGGATGGGCGTATCGTGGTGGGAGTGGGGAATATTTATGCCAGTGAATCCCTATTCCTGGCGGGTATTCGCCCGGACCGTGAAGCTGGGTCTATTTCCAAAGCCCGCTACTTGCGCTTGGTAGAGGCGATCAAGCAGGTATTGAGTCGTGCCATTGCCCAGGGAGGCACCACCCTGCGGGACTTTATCGGGGGGGATGGTAAGCCCGGCTATTTCGCCCAGGAACTCAATGTCTACGGCCGCGCGGGCGCACCCTGCCCCAGTTGCGGAAGCCCTGTGCGGGACATGGTTCTGGGCCAGCGCAGTACTTTCTTTTGCGCCCGCTGCCAGCGCTGAGCTGACCCTGCGATAGGGCGTTGGCGGGAATTTACTACTAGTATCAGAGTATTGCTGTCTGTGGAGATGGCCAGTGGTATTGGTACTGCCTTTTCTCACCGTTCTGATTTCAGCCTGGTGTATATGGAAGCGCCGCCAGCGCGCGGCCACCGTGTGGTGGTTGCTGACCATGGTGATCTACATCATCTGGTTGATTTATCACTCGGCCACTCCGCTGGACCTCTCCTTTTAGCCGGGGTGCCACTATGGTGTATATGGTTCGAAGGGTCGATGCCCTGGCTCTTCTCGGTCTTTCTGCGGTTCTCTGGATCGCTTTTATTATCGAGTTATACCAGCACCAACTGCCCTGCCCCCTATGTCTGCTGCAGCGAGTGGCTTTCACCATGGCGGGTTTGGGGCTGCTGATGAACTTGCGTTTTGGTGTGCGCCCAGCCCATTACGGCATTGTCATTCTGTCGTGTATTGCCGGATTGGCCGCTGCCGGGCGCCAAGTGTTGCTGCATATCCTGCCCGAAAATTCCGGGTTTGGAGAGCCCTTCCTCGGCCTGCATCTCTATACCTGGGCGGCTTTGGCTTTTTTTGCTCTACTCGCTTATTGCGGGGTCGCAATGATGTTGGGCTTTTTACGGCGTAATCTTTCCCCGCGTCGGTTCTCTTTTCCCGAGAAATTTATTGCGATCGTGTTTCTTACCATTGCGATGGCGAATCTGGCCAGCACGCTGCTGGAGTGTGGTCTGGGCCCCTGTGTGAGTGGCTCATTTGGCTATCACTGGCTCTGGCCTTGAGTAAATTGGTCGATCGCTCAATCGAATGAGGTTGCTGTCACCATGCAAAACTGGGCGTGGTTAGGGCAATACGATGGGAAGCTATATGCGCTGGCTAATTTTGTTATCGATTTTTTTACTCCTTTCCTGCGATCCTATGGCGAAGAGCGCAAGCTCTGACTCCCCCCCAAGTCAGCCTGCCCAGCTAATTGTTCGCAACGCTACCATTTACACCGCGGATAAGGTGCGCTCAATGGCTTCGGCAATGGCAATCAGGGATGGGCGCATCGTCTTTGTTGGCAATGAAGTAGATGTTGAGGACTATATCGGAGCCGATAGCAAAATTGCAGATCTAAACGGTAAGCTGGTATTGCCCGGGTTTTTTCAACGGGCAAAAATTCGAGGTTCTGCATCAAGAATCGATTTGTTTCCTGGAAACTCCATCGAAGACTACCGTTTGGCGGTATCACGTTATATTCGAGAAAACCCCGAGCAACAGGTAATTGTTGGTGATGGTTGGAATATGCAGGCATTTTCTGCAGAGCCTCCGCATAAAGGGATACTCGATCAAATCAATGACCTTATCCCAATTATTTTATTCTCATCAGATCGAAGCAGTATCTGGACAAACTCTGAAGGCTTGGCTGCCGCTGGAATTGATAATGATAGTGAAAATCCCGCCAATGGATTTATAGAAAAAAATGAGCACGGTATTGCTACCGGCTGGTTACGCGGCCCTGGCGCTGTCGCGTTAATAGAAGCATTAATTCCGAAATATCCGGATGGCGATTATCGAACAGATTTATTGCGTATACAGGAGTTGGCGGCTAGCAGTGGTGTGACGACCCTGTATGAGTCGGCTGTTTACTTAAAGGATAAGGAAGCCAGAAATCGTTATTTCGATATGCTATCCGATATCGACTCTATGGATATTCGTGTGCTGTCTTCTTTGGTGGTGAGTCCAACATTTAGCGAAAAAGATTTTTCACAGTTACAGCAGAAAATTAGTCAAATATCTATCAGTGATTATAAGCTGTCTTCGGTAAGCTTTATCGAGTGGCTTCCAAAAAAATTACAAATGAGGATTGCTGAGGAAATGCCTGATGGCGAGTCGGGATCTTTAAAAGCAGTCATTGCTCTGGCACAGAGGGCCCACTCTTACCAACTTCCTCTACAGATATTGGTTTCCGGAAAAGAGGGAACCAATAAGGCACGGAAAGTACTGGGAGACCTGGAGTCGGCAGGATTCGGAACGGAAATGCGCAATGCTATCGTCAATGCTTATTTGGAAGGAGAGACAGCCCTGAAAGGCATCTCTCAGGCGCATAGTGTGGCCTTTGTACAGCCGGAAAATATTTTTGCTTTGCAAAAGTATTCTGATTCCTCGAAGGCAAAGAAGCGTTTAGATAAACGCTTAAAGAGAGATAATAAATACCTTCCCCTGGGTGTCTCACTGCTTTCTTCCGACCTCTCTCAGGTAAATGGCATGGTAAGTCCTTTAGTGGTTATTCATCGGGGAGTGAATCACCATATCCCTATTTTTGATCTGGTTGAGGCTTTCACAATTAATGCTGCCTATGCCGGTAACCAGGAAAAAGAAACAGGTAGTATCGAGAAGGGTAAGTGGGCAGACTTTATTGTTTTAGATAGAAATATATTTAAGAGTACTGCAGCTCAGAAATCTGAAGCCAGAATTATAAAAACCTTTTACAAAGGGAGATTGGTCTTTGATCGAAAATTTCTAAAAAATAAGAGTTTCAGTAACTAATGTGTATGTTTACAAATAGATGCACTCTAATTTGTCTATTGAGTAAGATTAGAATTAACAATAAGAAAAGTACTCAGCTTTGTAGGTGTGCTCCTTAATAAATACCAGTAAATCCTTTGGGCGCTCTAGTTCACTGAGTCCAAGCTCAAAGATTTTCTTGCTAACCCTTGCGGCTGTATTTTGGGCTATTTCTAAAATTTTTGCTTGTGGTGGAAACAGACAGCCCTGCTGTAACAGATCTTGATCGACTTGCTCGGCAACCCCACGGGCGGCCTCAATAAAGAGTGAGTCGGGAACGCGTTTAGCACGCGTTGCATAAATAGCCATGGCTACAGCGGGAAAAATATATAAATTATTGGCTTGGCCCGGCAGGTAGGTTTTTCCATGGAGCGAGACCTTGGGAAACTGTACGCCTGCCGCATAGATGGCTCGACCCTTACTCCAGCTGTAGGCCTGCTCCGCACTGCACTCTGCGTGCTCGGTGGGATTGGAGAGTGCAAAGATAATTGGTCGCGGGTTGAGCGCAGCCATAGTTTCCACGACTTCCTGCGTAAATAATTGGCCGACAGTACTGACGCCAATCAAGGTTGTTGGCTTGTGAGTTTTTATCGCTTCTAATAATTGTGAAGTTGGGGCTTGGTCGTGCGCGTAGGGGCGCTGGAAGTCGAAGAGGTCTTCACGACTTTTTACCAGCAGTCCTTTCTCATCGAACATAATAATGCGGGCTTGGGCCTCTTCCCTACTGAGCCCTTCATTGACCAGTTCACTCACAAATAAATCTGCAAGCCCTATGCCGGCAGAGCCAGCACCGGCGAAGAAGATCTTTTCATCCTTTAACGAGCCCTGTTTGATTTTCAGGGCGTTAATCATGCCGGCCAGGGCAATACCCGCAGTGCCCTGGATATCATCGTTGTAGCAGCAGACCTTGTCTCGATACCTCTGCAGTAAGTGGACGGCGTCACTACCGGTCCAGTCCTCGAAGTGCAGACAGCAGTGTGGGTAGCGCTGCTGAACGGTGTCCACAAACTCATCTACGAAGCGGTATAGCGTCTCGGTATCCGGGCGTTTACGACGCAGACCCACATAGAGAGGATCTGCGAGTACCTGCTCATTATTGGTGCCGGCATCTAAAAAGAGTGGCAGTAAATGTTCTGGCGGCACGCCCCCTGCGGCGGTGTATAGCTGCAGTTTGCCAATGGGGATGCCCATGCCGTTCGCGCCTATATCCCCAAGCCCCAGAATTCGTCCTCCATTGGTGACACAAATAAAGCGAATGTCCCGGTCCGGCCAGTGGGACAGGGAGTCGGCGATACTGCCCTTTTGTGCAATAGACAGATAGACACCCCTGACCCTGCGCATGATATGGCTGAACTTGGTACAGGCTTCGCCGATAGTGGGATCGTAAATGATCGGAAGGAAGCGCACTGGATCGGACATCACCACCCGGTAAAAGAGCGTCTCATTGGTATCCAGCAGGCCGGTCAGATAGACGAATCGATCGATATCCGAGTGCTTGTGGCTCAGCTGCATCATCACCCGCTCTACCTGGGTTTCTATGGTTTCCAGGGCGTAGGGAATCAGGCCGTTAAGGCCAAACTTGCTGCGTTCGGCCTCGGTAAAAGCCGTGCCCTTATTGGTGCGGGGGTCGTGCAGGAGATCGATGCCAGTGGCATCCACTTTGCGCTGGTCCAAGAGGGGCCCTCCAGTTGCGTTTTGGCTTCTCGCTAGCTAGGGGGAAGTATGGACCAGTCTCAAGAAGGGACGTTGCTATCCGGAAAGTTGGCTTATAAATGGCAGCTTTCCGGGGAGGGATTTGGTTTTGAGGAGGCGTATGATACGCCTCCTCCAGAAAATCAGTGCCCCAGGGCACTGCCTTCCCGGCGGGGGTCGGCACCGCCATAGAGTGTCTTGTCTTTTATTGCGATCGCGTGAATACCGCTATTGAGATTGCGCTCAATGACCTGATGCCCGCGCCCTTTGAGTTTATCGATGGTGTCCTGGCTAAAGAAGCCGGGTTCCAGCTCGACACGCCGTCCGATAGCGCCAATGTTGCCGGCGGCGATGGCATCGGCGATAGGCATATTCAGCCCCAGATGGTAGAGGATGGTGCGGGCGGTGTAGTCGATAATGCGTGAGCCCCCAGGGGAGCCCACTAGCAGGCGCAAGCTGCCATCTTTATTAAATACCACCGTCGGCGACATGGAAGAGCGGGGTCGCTTACCGGCCTGAATACGGTTCGCCACCAACTCCCCATTGGCTGTTTTTGGGGTGAAAGAAAAATCGGTCAACTGGTTATTCAACAGGAAACCCTTTACCAACAGGCGCGAGCCAAACCCCGTTTCGATGCTGCTGGTCATGCTCACGCCATTGCCGTAGCGATCCACAATCACTAGATGGCTGGTATTGGGCATTTCCGGTGATTGGGCCGTTAGACGCTTGGCCGCCCCAGTATTGGGCTTGCCCGGTTTGGCTATGCTGGCGCTGTCGGGGTCAATCAGGGTTGCACGCTCGCTCAAATAAGCGGGGGATACCAGGGCCTTGCTGGGCACACTGATAAAATCTGAGTCGGCGGAATAGGCGTTGCGATCGGCAAAAGCCAGTTCTGACGCCTCGATAAACAAATGCGTAAGCAGATCGTCCCCGGCTTCCATTTCAGCGATGGGAAACTCCTGCAGCATGCCCAGAATTCCGCCCACGGTGGTGCCGCCCGATGAGGGGGCATCCGCACCACAGATCTGGTATTCGAGAAAAACGGAGCAGAGAGGCTGGCGCTGTTTGGCCCGATAATTGGTCATATCCTCAAGGCTAAGCAGGCCGGGATTTTTTGTGTCACCCCGCACTGCCTTGACGATGGCCTCGGCGATTTCACCTTTATAAAAAGCGTCCGCACCACCAGCGGCGATTATGCGAAGTGTGCGGGCATACTCCGGGTTCTTCAGCCGGTGGCCGACAGGCAGGGGGTTGCCGTTGCTGTCAAAGAAGTAATTGGCGATCGCCGGTCTTGCATCTACGTGGGGGAGCTTACTCAACAGCTGGTGTAGGCGTGGTGAAACTTCAAAGCCATTTTCGGCAAGCTGGATGGCCGGCTGAAATAAAACTTCCCAGGGGAGTTTGCCATCGCGCTGGTGTGCCATTTCCAGCATGCGGATGACGCCGGGTACTCCCACTGAGTAGCCGCCGATAACCGCCTGCATAAATGAACGCGGTTTACCGTCGTGCATAAAGTAATTTTCATCCACGCCTGCTGGCGCGGTTTCCCGGCCATCGTAATAACGCAGCTGCTTATCTTTAGCGTCATAGCTCAGCATAAAAGCGCCGCCGCCAATACCCGATGACTGAGGTTCCACTAGCCCCAAAACCATCTGCGCAGCGATCGCAGCATCGACGGCACTGCCGTTCAGGGCGAGGATCTGCTCGGCAGCTCGACTGGCGTGGGGGTTGGCGGTAACCGCCATATAGGATTCGGCCCTGGCAGACTTGATTGCGCTGCGGCCGGTATCGACTTCCGGCTGCGGCTCATCGGCTATGGCCGGACTCAGAACAAAGGCGAAGGCGAGGAGAAGGTGACGCACGAAACACTCCGCGGATTGTGGAAAAATCCGCTCGAGTGTATCAGAAATAACCAATTCCAGAGTTAGCGGAATTTCTCTTCCAGTGCCTTCTGCACGGCGGTTGGAACAAACTTGGTGACATCACCGCCCAGAGAAGCAATTTCTCTGACCAAGGACGAGGAAATGTAGGACAAATGTTCCGCCGGGGTCAGGAACAGGCTTTCCATATTCGGCGCCAACTGACGGTTCATATTGGCCAGCTGGAACTCGTATTCGAAGTCGGACACGGCGCGCAGGCCGCGCAGAACGCCATAGGCATCCACCTGGCGCACCAGGTCAGCCAGCAGGATATCGAAGCCGATCACTTCCACATTGGGCAGGTGGCCGAGTACGCGCTGGGAGAGCTCCACCCGCTCATCCAGGGTGAACAAGGGATTCTTCCGATTGCTGGCGGCTACGGCCACTATGACGTGGTCAAACAGGCGACAGGCCCGCTCCACCAAATCCAGGTGACCATTGGTGATGGGGTCGAAAGTTCCGGGGTAGACAACTTTTTTCATACGCCAAGGATTAATGCGGGCTGAAAGGGATGCGAATGGTAAACAATTTACGGCTAAGGCTCAAAACCGAATGCGTTAACCGGACCTGCTGACCGGTCAGTAATCAGCGGATGCGGCGGAGTCACTGCGATACAGTCGCATGCAAACCTGACCCGCACGCTTTTCCTTGATTAGCGACCAGTCGGGCGCAGTAGACAAAACCGTATCCCGGGGCGTCTCGATATAAATGAGTGCGCCCTGCGAGAGCCTGTCAGTAAGAGCACTAAGGCTTTCCTGCCACAGATCGTCCGCGAAGGGCGGGTCGATAAAGATAATATCGTAGGACTTGTTTCCGCTGCCCAGGAAATCCGCCGCCCGACAGTTATGCACCTGGCCATCCGTCGTTTCGAGCAGCTGGAGTTGCTGCTTCAGGGTGCGCGCCGCCAGGGGATTCAGTTCGACGAAATCCACCGAGGCGGCACCGCGGGATAGAGCCTCAAGGCCTAGCGCGCCGGAGCCGGCGAAGAGATCGAGGCAGTGTGCGCCAGGTAGATAGAACTGGAGCCAGTTGAACAAGGTTTCGCGCAAGCGATCACCGGTGGGTCTCAATCCCTCAACCGGGGCAAATTGCAATTTCCGTCCGCGCCACTGCCCTCCGATGATACGCAACTGGGAAAGGGGTTGTGGGCTTTGCTTGCGCGATGAACTTCTGGCCAAGGTAAATCTCTACTGGGGGCTTAGCGATGCTAAGATTAGCGTCTTTCTGCAAGCGGTACACCCGGATAAACGAATGATCTTTGATTTCCTGCGCAAAAAGAAAAAGCGCAAGCCCGAACAAAGCGAGCCCCAAAAGGAGCAGGCGGAAGCTATCGCCGCACCCGAGGAGGCGCCGGCGGAAGAGTGGCAGGAGCCATCTGTCACCGATAAAGAGCCCGCTGAACCGCAGGCGTCCACAGCCGAGCCGGCAGAGGCGCCCGCTCCGCTGAAGGAAGAACCCACAAAGGAAGCGCTGACAAAGGAAAAACCTGCGGCTGATGTGCAGGCGTTACCTGCAGACGTGCCTGAGCCTACGTCTGCCAGTGTGGCGACTACACAGCCCGAAACTCAGCCTGAACCTGAACCTGAACCGCCCGCCGCCACGGCACCACCGGTGTTGGAACCGACTCCTCAGGTACAGGAGCCCGCGCCCAAGCCCACTCCTGTGCAGGAAAAACCTGCAGAGAAGAAGAAAGAGGGTTTCTTTGCGCGTATTCGCCGCGGGCTCAGCCGCACCAGTAATCAGTTTGTCGAGGGGATGGGCAACCTGTTCCTCGGAGCCAAAGAGATCGATGAAGATCTGTTGGAAGAGCTGGAAACCCAGCTGCTGATGGCGGATGTGGGCGTCGAGGCCACCAGTGAAATTGTCGATCGCCTCACCGAGCGTGTTTCGCGCCGCGAACTCGCCGATGGCGATGCGCTCTATAAAGCGCTGCAGCAGGAGTTGGCAGAGCTGCTCAACAGTGTCGATGCGCCCCTGGTGCTGGATACCAGCAAAAAGCCCTATGTGATTCTGGTGGTCGGCGTTAACGGCGTTGGCAAGACCACCACTATCGGCAAGTTGGCACACCGCTTCCTCGGCGAGGGCAAATCGGTGATGCTCGCCGCCGGTGATACTTTCCGTGCCGCCGCAGTGGAACAGTTACAGGTTTGGGGGCAGCGACACGATGTGCCGGTGGTGGCCCAGCATACCGGTGCGGACAGCGCCTCGGTGATTTTCGATGCCGTGCAGTCGGCCCAGGCTCGAGGTATCGATGTGGTGATTGCCGATACAGCCGGCCGCTTACACACCAAGTCCAACCTGATGGAAGAACTGACCAAGGTGCGCCGCGTAATGGGCAAGCTGGACCCCAGCGCCCCCCACGAGGTGCTGTTGGTATTGGATGCCGGCACCGGCCAGAATGCGATTAACCAGGCCGCACAGTTTCGCGAGGCGGCCGGTGTTACCGGCCTGGTGCTCACTAAGCTCGACGGCACCGCCAAGGGTGGGGTGATCTTCGCTCTGGCGCGGCGCTTCGGTATTCCCGTGCGCTTTATCGGTGTGGGTGAACAGGCTGAGGACCTGCAGCCGTTCCGTGCGCGTGAATTTGTCTCGGCGCTATTTGGCCGCGATACCGCCTGATCGCTACTAAACCCTCTCAGGGAATAACAAGAACAAAATCGTGATCACCTTTGATAATGTGAATAAGCGCTACGCATCGGGGCAGGACGCCCTGGTGCGTATCAGCTTGGAAGTCCCCCGCGGCGATATGGTGTTTCTCACCGGTCATTCAGGTGCGGGTAAGAGCACACTTTTGAGGCTGCTCACCGCCATCGAACGCCCCACCAAAGGTTCGATTCTGGTAGCCGGGCAGAACCTCAACCGCCTGCGCAATAGCCAGATCCCCTATTACCGGCGCAACCTGGGTATCGTTTTTCAAAACCACCAGCTGCTGTTTGATCGCAGTGTCTTCGACAATATCGCCCTGCCACTGGCGGTAGCCGGCTGCAGCAAGCGCGAAGTGGGCCGCCGGGTGCGGGCCGCGCTGGATAAGGTGGGTCTCCTGGACAAGGAAAAGCATAACCCCATTACCCTGTCCGGTGGTGAGCAGCAGCGGGTGGGTATCGCCCGTGCGGTGGTGAACAAGCCGGCGATCCTGGTGGCGGATGAGCCCACCGGGAACCTGGACCCGCAGCTATCCCAGGAAATCATGCGATTGTTTTCCGACTTTAATGCCGTGGGTGTCACTGTACTGGTGGCCAGCCACGACCTGGAATTGATAGCGCGCATGCGCCGACGGGTTTTGACCCTGCAAGCCGGCCAGTTGATCTACGATGGAGTTCCGAGCCGTGAAGCACACCCAGTCTAGGGCACAGCGCCCGGCGAGCAGCGCCACTGAAAAGCGCCCGCGCAGCAGCGGTGCCGTGGCTGCCCGCACCGGTATTGCGGATCGCTGGCAGTCCTGGCTCGATCACCACCGCCAGGTAGCGCGGGAATCCCTGCGCCGCTTTATCGCAACGCCCATGGCCAGTGCCATGACCGCCCTGGTGATCGCTATCGCCCTGGCTCTGCCCGCCGCTTTGCAGCTCGGGTTGGCAAATTTCCAGCGCGCGGTGGCCGGCTGGGATGGTCAGCCGCAGATTTCGGTGTTTCTGAACAAAGGGGCACAGAAAGCCGCGATAGAGTCCTTCGCCGCGAAGCTAAGCAGTGATCCGGCCATCGCCGAGGTAACTTATATCTCCCCGGAAGAGGCGCTGGCGGAGTTTGAGCAGGCTTCCGGTCTCGGTGACCTCCTGGTGGGGCTCGATGCCAACCCCCTGCCGGCGGTATTACTGTTGCGCCCGCGGGATACGCGGGACAGTGACAAGTTGCAGCGCATCGTGGAAAACCTGCGTGAGCATGCCCTCAGTGACTCAGTAGTGCTCGATCTGGCCTGGGTGCAGCGCCTCACCCAGCTGACGGAACTGGGGCAGCGTTTGTCCGCGGGACTCGCTCTACTGCTGGCACTGGGGGTGATCCTGGTAGTGGTCAATACGATTCGCCTGCATATCGAGAGCCGTCGGGAGGAGATCCTGGTGGTGAAACTTGTGGGTGGCACCAATGCCTTCGTGCGCAGGCCTTTCCTTTATAGTGGCCTCTGCTATGGGGCTTTTGGTGGACTGCTGGCCTGGTGTCTGCTGCTGGGGGCAGTGCTGTTATTGTCTGGTCCGATTTCCGGCCTCTCCTCCAGTTACGGCAGCAGCTATACCTTGGCGGGGCCTGGCCTCAGCTACTTTGCCGGCCTAATCGGTGGCGCCGCTTTGCTCGGGCTGCTGGGGGCTTGGCTGGCGACGAGCCGTCACCTGCGCGAGATAGAGCCCAGCTGACCGGCTAGTGTCAGCAGACTTGGTTTCGCCAAGAAACGTAAAGCCGTTACAAAGAGGGGAACCTCGGGGGTATTGAGGCCCTCTAATCGGCTGCAATACAAGGGAATACGGCAGTTGGCGGCGGACTTTCTTAACCGCTCGTGCAAGTGCTACACTGAGTCCAGCTTGTCGCCGGATAAAGTGTCCGACGACAGCGGCCGCGGGAACCGGCCGACTAATAATGAGAGGAGAAACCTGAATGGGAACCAGCCTACAGCCAGTGCATACGCTGTCTCCGGGCGCCAACCTGGGAGCTTACATCCAAACGGTCAGCAGCTTCGATGTGCTGTCCGCAGAGGAGGAAAAGCGCCTGGCAGAAGACCTCTATTATCGCGAAGATATTAACGCGGCCCGCCAACTGGTCATGTCCCACCTGCGCTTTGTTGTGCATATTGCCAAGTCCTACTCTGGTTATGGACTCAACCAGTCAGATCTGGTGCAGGAAGGCAATGTTGGCTTGATGAAGGCGGTCAAGCGCTTTAACCCCGAGAAAGGGGTGCGTTTGGTCTCCTTTGCCGTGCACTGGATCAAAGCGGAGATCCACGAATTTATTCTGCGCAACTGGCGTATCGTGAAGATCGCTACGACCAAGGCACAGCGCAAGTTGTTCTTTAACCTGCGCGGGCAGAAGAAGAAACTGGCCTGGCTGAGCAACGATGAAGCCAAGGCTGTGGCAAAAGATTTGAACGTGGATGTCGCCCAGGTCCATGAGATGGAGGGCCGCCTCGCCGCCCATGACGCCGCATTCGATGCGGGGGTGGATGACGATGACGACACCGCCTGGCAGGCACCGGCACACTACCTGGAAGACCGCAGTTTTGATCCCGCAGCTCAGCTCGAGCGCGACAACTGGCAGGAAACCAGCCTCAACAGCCTGGCCAGTGCCATGGAACAGCTCGACGAGCGCAGCCGCGATATTATCCAGGCGCGTTGGCTGAGCGAGGAAAAGTCCACCTTGCACGAGCTGGCCGATAAATACGGTGTCTCCGCCGAGCGTATCCGTCAGCTGGAAAAGAACGCCATGAAAAAAGTGCGTGCGGCTATGGAAGCCTGATAGCGCGCCCTGGCAGTTCGGAAAAACCGCGCAGCAGCGCGGTTTTTTTATTTCCGCAATGAAATGAACAGCCCCGTTCTGTTGGCACTTGAAGTGAGATAAACCATGGTCAAAGTTTACCTTTTACTCGCCGCATTGTTCGGCGCCAGCGGCGTCGCCCTCGGGGCTTTTGGCGCACACGGCCTGCGTGGCAAGGTCGCCGAGCCGCTATTGGAAGCCTACAAGACCGGTGTGCTGTACCAGATGATTCACGCCTTGGCGCTATTGGCTGTGGCGCTGCTGATACAGAATTGGGGAGATCGCTTGTCACTCACCCTGAGCGGCGCTTTCTTTGTATTTGGAATGGTGTTTTTTTCCGGTAGTCTCTACGCCCTCGCTCTTGGAGGGCCGCGCTGGCTGGGGCCGATTACACCGATGGGTGGGACCCTGATGATCGCCGGTTGGCTGGCGTTGTTTATCGCCGCCGCGAATACCCCCAAATAGCAGGGCCGAGCCCACTCTAATCTGATCAAGAGAAAACCGTTTCGCATAAGAGGTCGCGAACAATGCAAGACGAATCCGCGGAAGAGTTTCCCTACCGCACCGAGTACAAGAAAAAATCTATCCGCAGCTATGTGATTCGCGCAGGGCGGATGACTGAGGGACAGCGCCGCGCCTTCGATACTTATTGGGGCCAGTATGGCCTATCGCTCTTCGACGGTCCCCTGAATCCGGTTGAGGCTTTTGGCCGTGAGGCCCCACTGGTATTGGAGATTGGTTTTGGTATGGGGGATTCCCTACTGGCCATGGCCCAGGCAGAGCCGGATAAAAACTTTATTGGCATTGAAGTACATCCCCCTGGTGTGGGCCGACTGATTAACAACGCCGGTAAAGCGGGAGTTGAGAATCTCAAAATTTATATGGCCGATGCGGTGGATGTTTTGAATGACTGCATTGGGGATGGCATTCTGGATAGGTTCCAATTGTATTTTCCCGACCCCTGGCATAAGAAAAAGCACCATAAGCGCCGTATCGTGCAGCCGCAGTTTGTGCGCCTGATTTGCAGCAAGCTGAAAACTGGTGGCGTGATGCACATGGCTACGGACTGGCAGAATTATGCCGAGCATATGCTGGAAGTGTTGCAGGCGGAGCCGCTGCTGGAAAATACCTCTTCAAGCAATGACTATGTTGAGCGCCCAGAGTGGCGCCCGGAAACCAAGTTTGAGCGCCGCGGTCAGCGCCTTGGGCACGGCGTTTGGGATCTGGTGTACCGCCGTCTTCCGGGCGAAGCTGTTGCCCTGGAACCGAGCGAAGAAACAGCTGAAACGTCTTCCAGCCCAGAGCCAGAGGCTGAGTAATCTCCTGCTAACCGCATTATGAAAACCGCCGGCCATAGGCCGGCGTGGTCCCGCTTGGTGGCGGGACCCTACCCTATTTTAAACGTATTGTTGCCAGTTTCTCTTGAAGGATTCCCAGCGCTGCTTGTCTGCGGTGATGCGGATATTTCTTACAGAATTTTCGTTGTAGTACATCCAATCCGACAGCACGATATTGTTTTGGCTGCCGGCATAGTAGCGCATGCGGAAACGGCGAATATATTGGTTGGGGATTGCCAGGAACGCCACTTCGCGACCGGGAGTAACATTGGCGACCTCCACACATTCATGCCCATTCTTGTCGAATTCATAGACAAATCCCGCGATCGCTTTATCCACCCTGTCGGTATGGTGCAGGTAATAGTAACGCACTGGGCAGTAGGTTTTATTGTGCCAGGCAAAGCGTGCTACCACGTTGGGGTCGTCGGTACTGGATATCACCTGGCAGGAGGCACCACTCCCGAGGTGGGGATCATGGCGATTGCTGTTGTCCATTTTTGGAAAAAACCCCCCAGACTGCCACAGCATTTGCGGGGGCCGGGTATCGCCCCGGTACAGGCGTCCCGGTGTCATGTGCAGGTTAAAACCTGAGCGGCTGAAACGATAGCGATACAGATTGAAAGGGATGTCATTGTGATTCTGTATATTGCCCAGGGCCAAAGGTTCTGACAGCGCGGCTTCACTGGCCTGGCGATACCAGCAATAGGCGCCACCCAGTAACGTGGTAATCGCGTTTTGGCGCCGCTGTATTCCATCTGAGGTGAGCTGTTGTACAGGATTGGAGGGGTTGAAGCCGGTCAGCCATGTGTACATGGCCTCGACCAAACTTTGGGATGTATTGGCGATGCGAGTGTAATCCAGGGTCTGGATCAATGCGGCCTGGGTTACTAACTGATCGATTCGCGTCAGTCCATCTTTACTGCGACTGTATTTCCAGCTGCAGCGAGAATTCTGTTGGAAGTCGGTGGCGTATTCCCGAATAGTTCTCGGTGGTCGGCAGGTGGTTTGTATCAACTCTGGCCTAACCAGATTTCTTACGTAGTTATCTATGTTTGGCGCCAGCATCGGTTATCTCTCCGGTATTTATAGGTATATTTTTTATTTCCCGTCTATGATTTTCATATTGGGCGCGGCATTAAATAGTAGTTTTATTGAAAATGCAGAACAAATAACACAAATATAATCGAATTAATTTGAGTTTTAAGCAGTCAACCAAGTTAATAAAAATTCAAAGGGGGATAGGTTTAAAAAGATTCCGGTGTCAGTAATGGGTAAACGCCTTTCTTCCCTGCCAATCTTCTGCGGTTTTGTATTTTTCCTCTTTATGAACAATGTGTCGGCTGATTTTGTCGGCACCCTAAATCTCTATGCCAACGGCGGTAAATACTGGTTCAACAGTGATCGCTTAAACGGAACCCCTTTTCAAGGGTTGACCTTGCAGGACACTACCGGCGGTGGTGGTGGCCTGGGCTTCAATATGACCAATTACTGGGCGATGGAGGGGGTGGTCGATTATTTTATTGTTGGAGTGGATGATTTCCCCGAAAAGCTTGAAATTTACAATTACCACCTGGACCTCCTCTACCAGTTTGGTGGGCAGTTCTGTGGTGATTTTTGTTGGCAGCCATATGTGGCTTTTGGCGTTGGCGAGATGCGTATTAATTATGATAAAGCGCCGAAAAAACGTTACAGGAGATATTACAAGGACGAGGATGGGATAGAGCGTTACGACTGTAAATATCGGTATAAACACGATTATAAATATCCTGACTGGCACCCCTACCGGAAATATCCGTGCAACTGGCATGATCGCCAAACTATGGTCAATCTTGGTCTGGGGATAAAATACAGCCTCGGTCCCCGCTGGCAGGCCCGTGCGGATGTGCGACTTTTCCAGGGGGTAGATCACGGTGGCTTGGATGGTTTTGCCAGCGTCGCGATTGGTTACCAGTGGATTGAGTACCCGGACTTTTGGTACGACGAGGATGCGGACGGAATTATCGATGCAACCGATCAGTGTCCTCAGACGCCGGTGGGTGTGGATGTAGGACCCGATGGTTGCCCTATGGATATCGATTTTGATGGCGTACCGGCCTATATAGACCAGTGCCCGAATACTCCGATCGGCATTGCCGTGGATGAATATGGCTGTATTCGCAGGTAACTAAAGACTTTTTAAAGGTTTGCGGGTGTTAGCTTGGAGGGCGGTGAAGGCGCCCTCCAAGTGTGATCTTGAGAGACAAAGTGTCGAATTATTCCCCGCGCAGCTGCTCGAGTTGCTCGGAAATTTCCAACCACTCCATTTCCAGAAGATCGAGAGCTTCACGATGCTCTGTCTGCTCTTTATTGAGACGTGCAATTTCTTCCTGCTGGCCTCCGCTGTAAAGTTGCTCATCGGCCAACTTGTCTTGAACCTTTTGGAGTTTCTCCTCTGCCGCAGCCATCTGTCGTTCGACACTTTTTAGCTTATTGGTCAGCGGCTTAAGCTGCTCACGCCGGGCTGCAGCGGCGCGACGTTGTGCCTTTTTGTCTTCGCCAGGTTTTTCCTGGTTGTCGCCGCTGCCTACCGATTTTTCTTCGCGTCGCTTTTCCCGGTTAAACCCCAATAGCCATTGCTTGTAGTCATCGAGATCACCGCTATAGGGTTCGGCGCGACCATTGGCGACAAGTATAAATTCATCGGCGGTGTTGGCGAGTAGGTAGCGATCGTGGGATACCAGAATTACCGCGCCGGGAAACTCGGCCAGGGCCATTGTTAGAGCGTGGCGCATTTCCAGGTCGAGGTGGTTGGTGGGCTCATCGAGCAGTAGCAAGTTGGGTTTTTGCCAGGCGAGGATGGCCAGCGCCAAGCGTGCTTTCTCTCCTCCAGAAAAGCCGGCTACCGTTTCAAAGACCCGGTCGCCGATAAAGCCGTAGCCGCCGAGGAAATCTCGCAGGGATTGCTCACTGGCCTCGGGGCTCAGTCGTTGCAGGTGCAGCAACGGAGAGGCCTTGCCATCGAGGGCCTCCAACTGGTGCTGGGCAAAATAGCCAATGGCCAGATGTTCACCGCATTGACGCTCACCGCTCTTGGGGGCTAGCTCGCCGGCCAGCGTTTTTATGAGCGATGATTTACCTGCGCCATTGGGACCGAGCAGGCCGATGCGGCGGCCGGGTTGAATACCCAGTTGTACTTTTCTCACGACCACTTTATCGGCATAACCGATGTCGGTTTCGCGCAGGTCGATCAGCGGATTGGAGGTTTTCTCTGCGGATGGCAGGGTGAAATGAAAAGGCGAATCCACATGGGCTGGGGCGATTTGCGCCATGCGGTCCAGCGCCTTTAAGCGGCTCTGTGCCTGCTTGGCCTTGCTGGCCTTTGCGCGAAAGCGCCGCACAAAGTCTTCCATATGTGCGCGTTCGGCCTGCTGTTTTTCATATTGTATTTGTTGCTGGGCCAGGCGCTCGGCGCGTGTGCGCTCGAAGGCGCTATAGTTGCCGCTATAAAGCACCAGTTTTTGCTGTTCGAAGCTGACAATGCCATCGACCACTGCATCGAGGAAATCGCGGTCGTGGGAAATAATGAGCAGGGTGCCGGGGAAACGCTGTAGCCACTGCTCCAGCCAAAGGGTAGCGTCGAGATCCAGGTGGTTGGTGGGTTCATCCAACAGCATCAAATCCGCGGGACACATCAGTGCGCGGGCCAGATTGAGGCGAATGCGCCAGCCACCAGAAAAGCTGCGCACCGGGCGCTGTTGTTCTGCGTGAGCAAAGCCCAGGCCGTCGAGTAACTGTGCGGCGCGAGCGGGTCCACTGTAGCCGTCGATGTTGGCCATCCGCTCGTGTAGCTCGGCCAGCTTGTGCCCATCGGATTCCCCGCTGTCCTCTAACTGCGCCAGCTGGTCTTGAAGGTGGCGTAATTCCCTATCGCCGTCGAGCACATAGTCGAGGGCGGATTGATCGCTGGCTTCCACCTCCTGAGCCATATGGGCAATCCGCCAGCCGCTGGGGATATCCACCTGACCGGCGTCGCTTTCCAATTGACCGAGTAGCAGCTTGAACAGTGTTGACTTACCACAGCCATTGGCGCCGATGATTCCCACCTTGTGGCCGGGAAAGATACGGCAGTCAGCACCGTTTAACAGGTCGCGCTCGCCCCGATGCAGGGAGACACCTTGCAGATTGATCACTGGAAAAACCTCTTATGAACAGGCCGATGAATGCTAGGCTATTCGACGTATTTGCACGCGATCGCCGCCGCTTGAGCGTGCGGAATCACAAAAGGTCTGGATTCTAACGTGACAGATAGCGCACCTCCATCTTCTTCCCAGGAAAACCTATTGTGGCAATTCAGCCTGGACTTCTATCGCCATCAAGGGGTGGAGGCCTTCCTGCTCGACTGCCAGGACACAAAAGGGGCCGATGTATGCCTGCTACTTTGGGCCAGCTACGCGGCGGTGTGTGGACATCAGCTAAGTGAGGAGGGCTGGAGAGTAGCCGAGCGGGGTCTGGCACCGCGTAGACGCATGATTATCAGTGTGCGCCACCTGCGTCGCTTATTAGGGCGCTTTCGGCCTCATGCCATGCGTGCATATGAAATGTGCAAACGCTATGAATTGAATTTGGAGCGCTTGCAGTTGGCGGCGCTGTGGAAGATCTGTCAGGAGGAATGGCCGGGGGACAGGCCGGCTCTGCAGCTCGCGGGCCAGCAATATGGGCTTTTGCAAAAAGAACAGGCCTGCTGGGCAGGCCTGATCGAAAGTTTCATGGCTTCGGCGGAAAACCCGGATACTCTCTGAGCTTCTCGCGAGAGGTTTCAGTGGACACTCTGTTTGGCAATAAGGTTTATGCGTTGCATGTATTTTATTGCTCCAACAAAGTGCGACTGCAATTTAGTTGGCTGTCCGGCGCCAACTGAACAACGGTAATGTTACGAGTGCTTACTCTCCACGGCGCCCTTCAGTGGAAAACAGGCTGTTAGCTGGCGTGGCAGGCGTGATAGTGGGTGCCTGCGGAGATTGCTCCAGCGATTTTTGCTGTTCTTCAGGCGCATTGCTCTTTACTTCCTCTGTGGGCTTTTCCTGTGCTTTAGCCTCAGCGGGGGCGGCCTGTTTGGACTTGTCTTCCTGTGGTTTTTCTTCTTTGGTTTTTACCTGCTCGGGTTTGGCCGGTTCAGAAGCTTTTACCGCTTTGGTGGGTTTGGCTTGAACAGGTTTCTTGCCGGCGGGTTTTGCCACTTTTTGCTTGCTGTCTGTAGCAGCTTTTACTGGCTTGGTTGTGGCTTTCTTTGCAGTCTTGGCCGCTGTTTTCTTCGGGGATTTAGCTGCGCTGGTCTTTTTCTCTGCGGCCTTCTTTTCAGGGGCTTTTGGAGTAGTTGTTTTTCTTGCAGACTTTGTCGCAGTCGCCTTTAGGGACTTACCGGTGCTTTTAGTCGTGGTGCTTTTCTTAGCGGTAGTGGCTTTTCTCGCTTTAGGCTGAGCCTTAAGCAGCTCTTTTTCCACTTTAGCTGCGGCTTTGCGCACAGCTTCTGCCGCTTTGAGCTCTGCTTTGGCCCTGGCTTGCAGATACTTGGCGTCGGCAACAGCCTGCTTAGCTTGCTGAAATGCTTCGTTGAACTTATCTACATTGTTTTTGGCAGTTTCCACGCGTTTTAAGGCTGCGGCGGTTTTGGTAGTTTTAGCCTTAGCGCGAGCTTCACTCAGCTTGTCTTTTGCCTTACTGAGCTTGTCTTTAGCCGAGGTCAGGCTTTTTCCGGCCTTGAGCACCGCTTTGCCGGCATCGGTGATTTTCTTATCGCGGGCTTTGTCCAATTTTGCAGAGAGTTTGGAAATTTGTGCTTCCAGCTCTGCAACCGGATTGACAGCTTTTTGTTTGGCAGCCATGAGTAAATGTCCTGACGTTTATTATCGATTGGCACTTCCGGGTAGTGCGCTCATCTTCCTTTCATACGATGGGTACCGCTCTAGCAAGAGATATGCGCACTGCGCACTGCCCCAAACTGAAAAGCACTTCAAACAGTCCAGAACAATAACCGGTTACTGGCCGATAATAGCGCTGTTTTTATAAAAAATGTATGCCGTGTGCTGTGAAAAAAGTGTTGTCTGCAGTTTTTTTGTTGAGTGGCCGGAACCAGTGGGGGGAATGTGGTGTCCTGCACAGTGTGCGCGTCATCAGTATGCACTGAGAGTCGCCTTGAGTTAGACTTGAGCGCACTGGCGGAAACTGTGCGCCTGGTGGCTTAGGGCCGGAACAGAGTTGCTTAAACTACCGCTGTTGGCGTTGGACCAAGGTCAAGCGCGAATCTATAAACGCAATACGGACAAAGAGACAACACCCATGAATAAATATCCTTTGGCTGCAGCAATTGCCCTTGGCCTGGCGCTGACCGGCTGTAACGAACAAGGACAGAAGCAAGATAAAGAAGTTGCCCTGGACACTCAGGAGAAGAAGGTCAGCTACATCATTGCCGAAGACATGGCCAAGCGCCTCAAGGCTCAGGATGTGCAGCTGGATCCCAAGGTGGTTGCGATGGCATTGAATGATGTTGCCAGCGGCCGCGAGGATCGCTTGACCGAGGAAGAAAAGCAGCAGACCATCGCCGCTTTCCAGGAGCAGATGCAGAAGAAACAGCAGGAGATGCTGGCCCAGCAGGAGAAAGATTTTAAAGAGAGCGCCGATAAAAATATGCAGGAAGGCAAGGCGTTCCTCGAAGAGAATGCCAAGAAAGATGGTGTAGTTACCACCGATTCAGGCCTGCAGTACAAAGTGATTAAAGAAGGTAGCGGCAGCAAGCCCAGCGCTACCAGCACCGTTGAAGTTGATTACAAAGGCACCCTGATTAACGGTGAGGAATTTGACAGCTCTTACGCGCGCGGTGAGCCGGTTCAGTTCCCGGTGAACGGTGTGATCAAGGGCTGGACTGAAGCTCTGCAGCTGATGAAAGAAGGTTCCAAGTGGGAGCTTTATATTCCCTCTGAGCTCGCTTACGGTCCCGGTGGCGCAGGCGGCAAAATTGGCCCCAATGCGACTCTGATTTTTGAGGTGGAACTGCACAAAGCAAATGTTGCTGGTGATGAAGGTTCCGAGAAAAAAGAAGAAAAGAAAGAAGAAGCTCCAGCTGAATAATCTGACTTTTCGAACTTTACTGAAAAAGGGCGCCTCTAGGCGCCCTTTTTCTTTTTGCCTTTAAAAGGGGTTGCGCTTGGTAATCTGTTTTTGATTAGCCGTGTAGTAAGGGCACACAGAAGTGAACTGGCTAACCGATTTGTTAGCCAGTCGTTGATTGCTCGCAGCAAAAGATTTTCAATAACAAAGAGTCCCGAGCAAAGACAAAACTGTATGTAACAGAGGTGGGGCTCGCTAAGCGGTTCAGCTTTTGTGGGCTGTGTGTAGCAGAGCGATCATTTTATCTTCGGAGCTAAAACGAGTTTCCAGCGCCTCGCCTAGTTCGGAGAGATCCGGTGCCAGGCTGGAGAGGTCGTCTGTTTCTAAATATTTATCGTTGAAGTCTACGGCGACATCTGTAGTCGTATCGATATCATCGTAGAGTTCACAGGCTTTTTGCAGACCCTGCTTATCGTCGAAAGCCTGACCCTCGCGCATAAGCTGCTCATAGACTTCGAAGTGACCTGCCGAAACGTAATCCACCAGTAACTGGCACAGTTGGCGTACCCGGTCTTCAGTTTCTGGATCGTCTTCACTGAATTCCTTTTTTTCAGAGAGGTGGTAGAAACTCACCAGCAGGTTTTGTCGTGACTGAAGCCAGCGATCAATAATCTCGCTAACACCACCCCAGCGCTCCCGCGCCGACTTGCAATTTTCCAGCATCGCCAAGATGTCCTTTTGTTACTGTTGCCCCAGTGGCAGCCTATTGCCGATCTCGAAGGCCCTTAGGAAGATAGGAGATTCCCCCGCCTGCAGCAAGGAGGGAGGCGCAAACTACGTCAAAATACTGTGATGGCAGTGTGAATTTAAAAGCCTGCACCGACAGGCGGTTCAGGTTCCGATAATCAGCGGCAACAACACTGCGCTCAAGGCGCCGCAGAGCCCCATGGCAAGGGCGGCGCAGGCGCCACAAAGTGCGCTGATTTCCAGTGCGCGCGCAGTGCCTACGGCATGGGCATTGATACCGAGCACCACTCCGAGAATGCGCTCGTCGCGAATACCCAAGCCGCGCACAAGTGGTGGCCCTGCCAGGGCCCCAACTACTCCGGTGAGTACCACGATAGCCGCGGTCAGACTCAAGGTCGCGTGTATCTTTTCGGCCAGTGCCAGCGCGATAGGCGTGGTAATGGATTTTCCGCTAAGGGCGAGCAATACCGATTTTCCCGCCCCGAGCAGAAGCGCGATCACTACGGCAATTGCCGGGGCTAACAGGGCCCCAACAGCAATGGTCACCAGCAGTGGCCAGCCGGCGCGGCGGATAATCGTCAGATTTTGTTTTAGCGGCACGGCAAGGGCGACAACGGCTGGTCCCAGCAGAGCGTAGAGCAGCCCGCTGGAACTCTGGTAGTCAGTGTAAGAAATCTCCAGAGTATGGAGCGCCGCAAATACTAACAGGCTTGCGGTAACTATCGGGTGCAGTAAAACCGTTCCTGTGCGCCGATATAACAGTACACCGAGCCAGAAAGCGCAGATGCTCAGTGGCAGGGCAAATAAGGGGCTGTGCAGGAATTCACTGATCATGGCTGTGCGCCGTGTCGGTCTTCCTGAGCAGGCGGCGCAGCAGCAGAGTGCAAAGGGTGAGGCTGATCAGGGTGCCAAAAAGAATGGCGGCAAGCAGGGCCAGCCAATCGGACAAGGTAAGATCGCGCAGGAAAAAGACCCCGGTGGCGGCGGGCAAAAATAGTAGAGGCAACAAAAAGAGCAGTTGTGCGCTGACCTTTGCCAGGCCGCGGGGCACGCTGCCGTAGACCATAAGGCCGATCAGTAGCAGTAGCATACCCACCACGGCGCCGGGTACCGGCAGGGCAAGAGCCGTCCCGATCAGGCTGCCGAGTCGTTCGCAGCCAAATAGGATTGCAATACCGAGCACCCAATGGGCTATTTCACGCGGGGATGGTGGTGTCATTGGCAAAGGGCGGCTCCACAGAGCCGCGACCTGGTTTTCGGTTTTTAATCAGGCTCTGCGAAATGCCTGCCAGCCTCCGAACAGGATCAGTCCGGCAAAACCGATAGCAGACCAGCCGGGGATACTGATGCCCATCATGGTCCATTGCACTTCGGCGCAGTTGCCGTCACCGGTGAGCAGTGCTTTGAGTACATCGGCCATGGGAAAGACCTCCAACATATAGCTGACGCTGGGTCCACAGGCCGGTACCTGCCCCTCTGGCAGACTCTGTAACCACAGCTGGCGCCCAGCAAAATAGAGGCCACCCAGAGCCCAGATAGAAACTAGTAGCCCGTATACGCGCCGGCCGATAGTTGCCGGGTTGTGCAGAAAGGCGATCAGGGAGACTACCCCGATACCGAGCAGCATTACCCGCTGGGTAATGCACAGCTTGCAGGGTTCAAGGCCTCGCGCGTACTCCAGGTAAAAGGCAGAGCCGAGTAAAAAGGCGACAATTAGAAAAACCAACAAAAAAGTAATACGCGGGTTGGGTAAGGTCATGGTTTATCGGATCCTGAATAGTGCTGCCGAAACCTTTGGGCTTCGAGATTCAAGTCGGTTAATAGTTTATTGAAGTTGTATTCCAGTTTTGCCCGCCCGCTACTGAGCTCGGGCAGTATGTCCTGCAGCGCAACCGGGTGGCGCAGGCGCTGGCCAACCCTCTCCAGGGTGAGACCAATGGTTCGCTCTTCGCGGTAACTCTGCAGTAACTTAAATTGCTCGGCGCGAGCCATAAACGCTCTCGCATGCGGCGGAATATACCGACTGTGGCTGCGAAAGTCTCTCCAGCATTGGTCACAAAAATCTTCCAGGCTCTGTGGGTGCCACTCTTGCCAGCGCTGGGCGAGTAAGTGGTCGAACCAGATATCCAGTGCAATACCGGCATAGCGGCGCCAGCTGGGGTCCAGTTGCGATAGGGACTCGCGGTAGGCCGCATTGGTGTCGGTACTGGCATCAATACGGCGATGCAGCCTGATACCGGCCTCGATGGCCTCTGGCCGCTCACCTTTAAGGGGGCCTTTCACGAAGTCACCGAGTAGCCCACCCAGGCGCCAGCGGACGTCGGGGCCTGAAAGCAACAGGTGGGCCAGATAATTCATGTGCTTAATCCCTGGGGGCCGGAAATCCGGACCCTGCGCGGTGATCTATTCCGCCGGGGCTAGCCCTGGCAGCACATATACTGCGCGTAATAGTGGCTGAGAAATTCCTCAAAAGAGCCTTTGTCTTCCGCCTCCACGCGCCTTTGCTTGAGCAAAGACTCCTCCGCCTCGCGCGAGAAATCTCGAACCGAATCGCTGTCGAGAGGGCGTTCGAGAAAATAGCGGCGATGCTGCTCGGCCTTTTGCATAGCCCAATGGTAGAAGTTCAGGTTTTGCTCCTGCATTTCCGCCAGGATCTGTTGGGCCGGGGTGGCGATCTCCCCTTTGACCTTGGCCCGCTGTACGCCAACTGCACCGCGGTACTGGTCTCCGCCCCAGGCACTGTCGAGCAGTTCTGCCATCGCGTCCACTTCTCCGAGCAGTTGGAAAGCCCACTCACCGAGTTCCCGTTCGCCACCGTTACAGAGCAGTTTGAGGCCGGGCTCGTGGCCGCGATACACGATGCGCTGTTGGTTTTCCTGGGTTGAACGGTAATCGACTTCGTCGGTTTCGGGGCTCTCTGTCAGCAGGCAGTGCAGCAGGAAACTGTCGATAAAACGCATCTGTTGCGCATCGATACCCAGCGGCATAAAGGGGTTCAGGTCAAGACAGCGCACCTCGATATATTCGACCCCGCGGTTGTTCAGGGCCGCCAGGGCGGTCTCGCCGCGCTTGGCGGGATTTTTCGGTCGGATCGGCGAATAAAATTCATTTTCGATTTGCAGCACACCGGCGGAGAGCTGCTGGTACTGCCCATCGCTATCCTTTACCCCGAGTTCGCTATAGGGCCCGTAGGGCCGGCTGATAGCGGAGCAGAGTGTGGACAGATAGCTGCGCAAGTTGTTGTAGCAAACCACCAGGGACTTTTGCACTTCGCTGTTATAACCCAGGTCGCCCATACGCAGAGAAGTGGCGAAGGGAGCGTGCAGCGTGTGGCCGTCGCCGTTAAAGGCCTCGAGCTTGTGTTGGCGCCCCTCTACAAAAGAGGAGCACACCGCAGGCGCGGCTCCGAACAGGTAGATCAGCAGCCAGTAGTTGCGGCGGAAATTGCGGATCAGGTCGAAGTAACGGCGGGTTTTGAATTCGCACAGGGTTTCACTACTGCCTTCGAACTCATGCAGCCACAGCCAGAACTCATCTGGCAGGGAAAAGTTGTAGTGAATACCGGCGATGGTTTGCATGGCGCGGCCGTAGCGCAGGCCGAGTCCCAGCCGATAAATGGTTTTCATCGTGCCGCTGTGGGAGTTTCCATAGCGGGCCACCGGGATATCGCTGTCGGCGCCGATAACGCAGGGCATGCTGTTGACCCACAGGCGTTCGTCCCCGATCTGGCTGTAGGTAAAGCGATGGATGCGGTCGAGAATCCGCAGGGCCTCTTCAGGAGTGTTTACCGGCGGGGTAATAAATTCCAGCAGCGCTTCGGAAAAGTCGGTAGTGATGCTCTCGTGGGTCAGTGCTGAGCCCAGTGTTTGCGCGTGGGGTGTTTGCGCCAGGGTGCCGTCGTTGCCGACCCGCAGGCTCTCTTTTTCAAGACCGCGGCGTATGCCCTTTAGCAGTTGCACGGGTTTGGCCTGGGACAGGGCGGCCAGATGGGGAATGGGCACTCGAATCTCCTTGGTACTACCGGAACTCTTTCTTGTTGTCGCCGTTGGGGCAACTTGTGCCGGTGCTAAAAGAATCTCCGCCTAAGCGGCAGATTCCGATTCCGATTTGTGCTCGCCGGGTTGTGCGGGCGTTTCATCCGGGGCTTGTGTTGGCGGGACCTCAGGTGCCTGTTCCGGGGTTACTTCCGGTTGTGGCTGCGGTTCCAGCTCTGGGGGCTCCTCAGGCGGCATCTCCTCTGGTGCGCCTGGTTCGACTTCTGGATCTCCGGGCGGTGCAGATTGCTCACCCAGGGCTTCCTCCGGTATCGATGGCTGGGCCTTGGGATTCAGCGCACACTGCAGCAGTTCGATGCGCAGGCTGACATCACGAGTATTGGCCTCGAACATCTGGTTGATGGCGACATCTTTATGTTCGCTGCGAAACAGTTTGTTGGGCTCGCGGCCATCGAGCCATTCGCCGCTTTTGCTCAGGAACTGCTGGTGCTGGTTGGTCAGCACATACACGTGACTCATTGTGTTGGGCAACTTTGATGCTGTGACAGAAAGGCAGTTTAGCGACGGGTGCTTTTTGGCTCAAGAAGTCTGTGGGGGCGAAAGCGGCAAACGCCCGCCCCAAGAGGATAAGGCGGGCTGTTCCGGGCCTATTAACAAGCCCTAGAGTGTTTGCAGCGGGTAATTTTCGGGGTAAGGCAGGCGTGCACAGCCACTGTCCACGGCTGCGCGCGCCACCGCAGCGGCGACTTCCGGCAGCAGGCGCGGGTCTGTGGGTTTGGGTAGGATATAACTCGGCCCAAAACTCAGCTCCACCCCGCCGTAGCCCTCGCGCACCGAGTCAGGCACCGGCAGGTGGGCGATCTTGCGGATGGCTTCAATTGCGGCCAGCTTCATCTCTTCATTGATACGCGCCGCGCGCACATCCAGCGCGCCGCGGAAAATAAAGGGGAAGCACAACACATTGTTGACCTGGTTGGGGTAATCCGAGCGCCCGGTGGCCATGATCAGATCGTCGCGCACACTGTGGGCCAACTCCGGTTTGATCTCCGGGTTTGGATTCGAGCAGGCAAAGACCACCGGATTTGGTGCCATGCGCTGTAACTGTTCGGCGGAGAGCAGGTCTGGGCCGGATACTCCTAGGAAAACATCGGCACCGGTGATGGCATCATCGAGGGTGCGCATATCGGTATCCCGCGCCCACTCACCCTTATAGGCATTGATGTCGGTGCGGCCCGAGTGAATTACCCCGCGGCTGTCGACCATGGTGATCTGGTCTTTGCGCGCGCCGGCGGCCAGCAGTAGTTTGCAGCAGGCGGTGGCGGCGGCACCCGCCCCCAGGCACACCATGCGCACGTCGCTGATTTTCTTACCCTGGATCTCCAGGGCATTGAGCATACCGGCGACCGTCACAATCGCAGTGCCGTGCTGGTCGTCGTGAAATACCGGTACCGGGCAGCGCTCGATCAATGCCTCTTCAATATGAAAGCACTCAGGCGCCTTGATATCTTCGAGATTGATACCGCCGAAGGTATTGGCGATGGCGGCGACGGTCTGAATAAACTGCTCCGGGCTGTTGACGTCCACCTCGATATCCACCGAGTTGATATCGGCGAAACGCTTGAACAGTAGTGACTTGCCCTCCATCACCGGCTTGGAAGCCAGCGGACCCAGGTTACCGAGGCCGAGGATGGCGCTGCCGTTGGAAATGACCGCTACCAGGTTGCCCTTGCCGGTATAGCGATAGGCGGCCTCGGGGTCTTTGGCAATTTCGCGCACCGGTTCCGCTACGCCGGGACTGTAGGCCAGCGACAGGTCTTCCTGAGTTTCGGCAGGGGTGGTCAGCTCGACCGAAAGTTTGCCGGGGCTGGGGAGCGCGTGGTAATCCAGCGCTGCCTGGCGCAATGAATCCGTCATTTGGGGGCTGTTCTCTCGAAAACGGGGGGCAACACCTGTGGCGTCATCCCGGTTACTGCGGGCCTCAGAGAATAACCGAGGGGCACTTGCAGTCACAAGCTTATAGGGGCAAAGAAACAGCCATTTATTACTATTTTGCCCTTAACATCTGGCCAATTTCAGGATGATCAGCCGCCAAAAATCTATTTTGAAGGATAATTTTACTGCCCATAACGAATATATTAAGCGATACAAATCGATTTTGCCCCAGTGCCCCAGAGCTGTGCAGATAGGCGAAATTCGGGCATAAAACGGGCATAAAAAAAGGCGCCGAGGAAAATTCCAAGGCGCCCTTTCCGAGGCACCGCAGTGCCTCGCTATTCGGATTACTTGCCGATGCGGCTGCCGAAACGCTTCTTGAAGCGGTCCACGCGTCCACCGGTAGTAGCCTGCTTCTGCTTGCCGGTGTAGAAGGGGTGGCACTGGGAGCAGACATCGATCTGCAGGTCTTTGCCCAAAGTGGAGCGAGTCTTAACAACATTGCCGCAGGAACAAGTGGCAGTGATGTCGGTGTAGTTAGGATGGATATCTGCTTTCATGATTGCCTCTTTCCGAAACCGCCACCCGATCTGTTGCCGGGCACGGCATCGTCGTTGGAGCAGGAACCGGATTGGTTCCAGGCTGATTAAAAAGTCGGCGCATACTATCAGATTAGCGCCGGGGTTCAAGCTTAAATACCGGGCCTCAGTGGTTGCCTTAGTCTGCAGAGGCGATGAGCTGTCGCAGGGCTTGCAGATGCTTATCTAGTGCCTCTCGCCCGCTCTCAGTGAGGCGATACCAGGTGACGGGCTTGCGCTCTACAAAGTCTTTGCGCAAGGCGATATAGCCCTGCTCTTCCAGGCGACGCAGCTGTGCGCCGAGGTTGCCATCGGTCACCTGTAGCTGTTCCTTGAAGCGGGAGAAACTGATTTCCTCATACTTCGCCAGCATCACACTGATCGCGAGGCGCACCCGGTGTTCGAGTACCGGGTCCAGCTCCGTAAGGGCTTTCATCATGTAGCTCCACTAGTTTGCCTGGCTCGCTGCACGAGGCCGGTCCAAAGGAGTCCAAGGCCGATCACCAGGCCAGTCAGTGCCCAGGCGTAGGGCGGTGTCAGTAAAATCATCAGTAAGTAACAAGCCAACATCAGCATGCCGCTGCCGCTATAGATAAGAGGGCGGATCAGGTGAATGCCGGCGAGGCTATAGGATACGCCACCTAAAAGCAGGAATAGCTCAGGGCCCGCAGTAACGGGCTTGGCGATCATTGTGGCCAATATCAGCAGAAAGCCTATTCCGGTCACCAACCAGTGCCAGCCAAACTTGCGGCCAAAGCTCGTGTTGTTGATACCCTCGCGACGTGCCGTGCGCTCACCTAGCCACCAACTGAACAGGCCGCCGGCGATACTCGCCACCAGGAAGTAATACACGGTGATTTGCGGGGCCAGGTCCGCCGAGGCAAATCCGATAAAAATCAAAAGGCCCCACAAGAAATAGAGTGACGGAATACCGCCCTCGGCTTCGTTGCTACGCACGGCATCGCTGACAAAATCCAGGCTGTCTTTGAGTTTTCCACATCGGTCATGGTTGTCTTCCTTGCTAAATTAGAGAGCTCTAAATGTTAGAGTTGATTTGCAGAGTGCTCTAAATTTCAGAGTATGCAAGTAAATTTTACTGTCTCTGTACCTTACTGTGGCAGCCAGTACACTAGCGCCTTTTCAAGAGCGCATTGGGGGCGGGGTGCAACAGACGGTACCACAGACAGTACGACAGGGGATCATCCTAAGGTTGGCGGTGCCCGTGCCACTGCGGCGTCTCTTCGATTATCTGCCCCCGGAGGGCTTTGATCCCGCCGAATTGAAACCCGGTCAGCGTTTGTGGGTACCTTTTGCTGGACGAAAATTGGTAGCCGTGTTGGTGGATATTGTGCGGGAGTCGCCGCAGTCACAGTTAAAGCCGACGCAGGAACTGATCGATAATGCTGCCCTGTTTGATAGCGGTGCGCGCAAATTCCTCAATTGGATCGCCGATTATTACCAGGCCCCGGTTGGAGAGGTCTACGCCGCCGCCCTACCCGCCGCACTGCGCAAGGGCAAGCCCGCCGATCACTGGGCCGAGCAGTGGTTGCAGCTGACTACCGAGGGCAAGGGCTTACCGGAATCTGCACTGGCGCGGGCGCCCAAGCAGCAGGCTCTTTTGCAACAGTTGCTGCGCGCTGGTCAGCAGAGCCGCACTCATCTGAAGGCCCAGGGGCATACCCCGGCGGTGATTCGCGCCCTGCAGGAACGCCATCTGGTGGAGTGGGTCTCGGGTCCTACGGTGCCGCCGCCCATGCCGGCAGCGGAGCCCACTCCGCCGCCGCAGCTAAACAGTGAACAGCAACAGGTGCTCGAAGCTCTGGATTGCAGTTGCTTTTCTGCCACCCTGTTGGAAGGCACCACTGGCAGTGGCAAGACCGAGGTCTACCTGCGTTTAATGGAGCGGGTTTTGGCCGAGGGGCGCCAGGCCTTGCTGTTGGTGCCGGAAATCGGTCTTACCCCCCAGACTTTGCGACGCATCGCCGCGCGCTTTCCCGAACAGAGTATCGCCGCTCTGCACTCTGGGCTGGCCGAGGGCGAGCGCGCCCAATCGTGGCTCGCAGCTGCCGGGGGCCAGGCGGATATCGTCATTGGTACCCGTTCGGCGATTATGACGCCACTGCCGAGGCTCGGCTTGGTGTTGGTGGACGAAGAGCACGATGCCTCTTTTAAGCAGCAGGATGGCGTGCGCTACTCTGCGCGCGACCTGGCGGTGGTGTTGGCGCGCAACAGCAATGTGCCGGTATTGCTGGGTTCCGCGACTCCCTCCCTGGAGACCTTGCACAACGCTCTTAATGGTCGCTATCAACACTTGCGCATGCGCCAGCGCGCGGGCGACGCGCGCCCGCCGCAGATCCATGTAGTGCCGACCCTGCGCGAGCCCCTTGAAGAAGGCTTTTCGCCACAGGTGCTGCGACATATCGGTGAGACCCTGGCTCGCGGGGAGCAAGTGCTAGTGTTTATTAACCGACGCGGATTTGCGCCGGCGCTCAATTGCGATGACTGTGGTTGGATTGCCGACTGCCCGCACTGCTCCAGCAAACTCACCATGCACCGGCGCCAACGCCAGTTGCGCTGCCACCACTGCGACTATCGCCGCCCTCTGGTAGACAGCTGCCCGCAGTGTCACAGTCGCTCTATTTCCGCTCTGGGCGGAGGTACCGAGCGCAGCGAGGAGCTGCTGGCGCGGCGCTTTGCCGACTACCCGGTAATCCGCGTCGACCGGGATACCACCACCAGTAAGCAGGCCCTCGATCGCCTGCTGGCACCGGCCCGCGATGGCGAGCCCTGCCTTTTGCTGGGCACCCAGATGCTGGCTAAGGGGCACCATCTGCCGAGGGTGACCCTGGTGGTGATCCAGGATGCCGATGGCGGTCTGTTCAGTGCCGATTTTCGCGCGCCCGAGCGCACAGGCCAGTTGCTGGAGCAGGTGGCGGGGCGTGCCGGGCGCGGCAGCCTGAGTGGCCGCGTATTGGTGCAGAGTCGCTTCCCGGAGCATCCGCTGCTGCAAATGTTGCTGGAAAAAGGTTACGGGACTTTTGCGCGCCAGCTATTGCGCGATCGCGCGGTGGCACAGCTGCCACCCACTCATGCCATGGCGCTGGTGCGGGCCGAGTGTGAAGAGCCCTCCTGGGCCGAGGAGTTTCTGCACAACGCGCGCCTGTTTATGCAATCGCTGGCGCCACCCTCGCCACAGTTACAATATTTGGGTCCGGTACCGGCGCTGCTTGAGCGCAAATCTGGACGCTACCGTTTTTATGTTCAGGTGACCGCACAAAATCGCGCCCAGTTACAACCTCTTTTGGCTCGGGTATGTGCCTGGGCCGAGAGCAATAAGAATCGCCGCTTGCGCTGGGCGGTGGATATGGATGCGCAGGAATTGTCGTGAATTTTGCGGGAGAACAATGCCCGCGAGGAAATTGGCGGTACAATTCGCCCGCTGAGCAGACTATCCAAGGAAGAATTCCGTAATGAGCCGTCGCAACACCAAACGCCGCAGCAAGAGTTCCTCAGGCAAACCCGCATGGGTGTGGTTTGTGCTGGGCAATGCCGTGGGTGGTTTTACGGTGTTCTTGTTGCTGCAGTTTGGTGTGGCCGGCAACAAAGGCGCCGCTGGAGATAGGACAGCGTCAGCCAAGCCGGCGGCGCAGGCTCCGTCTGAACCGCGCTTTGATTTCTACACCATGCTCAAGGAAAACGAAGTCTCGGTACCGCCACCCAAGGTGGTCAAGCCTGCCATTCGCGGGGATTCTTCATCTAATCAGCAGGGTGCTGCCGAGAAGGCCAAAGCACAGGTGTATATCCTGCAGGCCGCCTCCTTTCGTGAGGCGGCAGAAGCCGAGCGCTTGCGCGCCCAGCTCACCCTGGCCAACCTGGACGTCAAAGTGGAGTCCGCCAGCGATAGCCGCGGTACCTGGCACCGTGTTTTGGTCGGTCCCTTCGACAACCGTTCGCGCATGGCCAAAGCCCGCCAGGTCTTGGCTGAGCATCGCCTGATGCCGCTGGTATTGAAGCGCCCCGCTAATTAAATCAATCGTTGGATTCCCCGTCCGGCGCTGCCAGATTGCCCAGCAGACTTTTGATTGCGGGCCTGATCAGCGGTGGCAATCCCAGTGAGATGATCCAGGCCAGCAGCCAGGCCCGGCCCCATATTGGCAGAAATTCTCCGCTGAAACCCTGGTGGGAATAAGTGATCGCCCCGGAAATCACCCCAGACATCAAGCAGGTCATAACGACGGTGAAAAGTGGCTCGAAGTAGCGGGAGGGGAGGAGAGCCAAGAGGCGAATCCGCGATGGATGATGGGTTCTCATTATAGCAATTGGCCCTTCTCTTATTGAAAACGGCGCGTCCCGTCCTCACTTATCTAATCTGATTAAATTTCCCGGCGCGCAAGGCAACAGGCCTTGCGCAGCTAGAGCACACGCGTAATCCGAGAGGTCTCCATTGGAACAGTATCGCGGTACCACCATTTTATCCTGTCGCCGCAACGGCAAAGTTGTGATTGGCGGCGACGGCCAGGTATCCCTGGGCAACACCATCATGAAAGGCAATGCGCGCAAGGTGCGCCGTCTGTACAGAGACAAGGTTATCGCCGGTTTTGCCGGTGGTACCGCCGATGCCTTCACCCTGTTTGAGCGTTTTGAAGCCAAGCTGGAAGCCCACGGTGGTCAGTTGACCCGCGCCGCGGTGGAACTGGCCAAAGACTGGCGCACCGACCGCGCCCTGCGCCGCTTGGAAGCCCTGCTGGCAGTGGCAGATGCCAGCGCCAGCCTGATTGTGACCGGTAATGGCGATGTGATTCAGCCGGAAGATGACCTGATTGCTATCGGCTCCGGCGGGCCCTTCGCCCAGTCGGCAGCGCGCGCGCTACTCGACAATACCGATATGGACGCGCGCTCCATCGTCGAGCAGGGTTTGAAAATTGCCGGCGATATCTGCGTCTACACCAACCACAACAACACCATCGAAGAATTGACCTACTGACCGGACGCTCTCACAAGAAGCGCCTGAGTCCAGCGGGCCGCAGCCTGGCCCGCACAACCGTTTTGCAGGAATTTGTATGTCCCAGATGACCCCCCGTGAAATCGTCCATGAACTCGATCGCCACATCGTTGGCCAGCAGGACGCCAAACGCGCCGTAGCGATTGCGCTGCGAAACCGCTGGCGCCGTATGCAGGTGAGTGAGGATCTACGCGCAGAGATCACCCCGAAAAACATCCTGATGATCGGCCCCACCGGTGTGGGTAAAACCGAAATCGCGCGCCGCCTGGCAAAGCTCGCCAATGCGCCTTTTATCAAGGTCGAAGCGACTAAGTTCACCGAAGTGGGCTATGTGGGTCGCGATGTAGAGTCTATCGTGCGTGATCTTGTCGAGATGGCAGTGAAGCAGGAGCGTGAGCTGGCCATGGGTGGTGTACAGCAACGCGCTATGGATGCGGCCGAGGAGCGTATCCTCGACGCCCTACTGCCACCGGCGCGCTCGACCGAGCCGAACGACAAGGATTCCAGCACCCGCCAGTTATTCCGCAAGAAGCTGCGCGAGGGCGAGCTGGACGACAAAGAAGTGGAAATCGATATGGCCGCCGCGCCCATGGGCGTAGAGATTATGGCCCCTCCTGGGATGGAGGAAATGACCAACCAGCTGCAGGGGATGTTCTCAAATATGTCCCAGGGCAAGACGCGTAAGCGCAAGCTGCCGGTCAAGCAGGCGATGAAACAGCTTACCGATGAGGAAGCCGCCAAGCTAGTAAATGATGAAGATATCAAAACCCGCGCGATTCGCGCTGCCGAGCAAAACGGCATCGTTTTTATCGACGAGATCGACAAGGTAGCCAAGCGCCAGGAGAGCGGCGGTGCCGATGTCTCCCGCGAGGGGGTGCAGCGCGACCTGTTGCCGCTGATCGAAGGCAGCACCGTCAACACCAAGTACGGCATGATCAAGACAGACCATATTCTGTTTATCGCCTCCGGTGCCTTCCACCTGTCCAAGCCCTCGGACCTGATTCCCGAGTTGCAGGGGCGTATGCCGATTCGCGTGGAGCTGAGCTCGCTGACTTCCGCGGACTTTGAGCGTATTCTCACCGAACCCTCCGCGTCTCTGACTGAACAGCAGAAGGCTTTGCTGGCGACAGAGGGTCTGGAATTGCAATTTACCGAAGACGGCATTCGCCGTATCGCCGAAGTGGCTTACGAAGTGAATGAGCGCACCGAGAATATCGGTGCGCGCCGTTTGCACACGGTGCTGGAGCGTCTGCTGGAGGAAGTTTCCTTCGATGCCGGCGATAGCGACAAGTCTCTCAAAGTGGATGCGACTTATGTGGACAGTCACCTGGGTGAGCTGAGCCAAAACGAGGACCTTTCGCGTTTTATCCTGTAAATGAAACCGCAAAAAATACGATTAAATCGCGCAGAGAAAACCCTGCAGTTGCTGTTTGCCGATGGCGAGTTCAGCCTGCCGGCAGAGTATCTGCGTGTCTACTCCCCCAGCGCCGAGGTGCGCGGCCACGGCAATAGCCCCGCACTGCTGGTGGATGGAAAAATCCATGTGGGTATCGACAGGGTCGAAGCCGCCGGTCGCTATGGTCTGAAAATCGATTTCGATGACGGCCACGACACCGGCATTTACACCTGGGAATATCTGCGGGAACTGGCCGAAAAATACACCATCAATTGGGAGGCCTATCTGGAGCGCTTGCGCGCGGCGGGTAAAGGGCGTGACCCGGATGAAAGTGTGGTGAAATTTATCGGTTAGTTGCCAAGTGCGTCCTTCAGTGGCGCACTTTCCTTTTCCTGCAAAATATTAAAAAAGTGAGGAAAAACAATAATTTTCCGCATTATTTCGTATTGCTGTAACAATTGTGTGGGTGTCTTTTTGCAGTTGTAACAAGCGTACAAATCTTTATGGCAAAGAAAACGAGATGTTAATCGGCGCGTAATTCTTTTGTCATATTTCCGGACTCTAATGCTCGCCAAATTCACGAGTTCTGGAGGCCCACCGTGGCAAAAAAACTTGCCCGCGCACTCAGCGCCTTTTGTTTGATTCCTCTCGCTTCCGCGATTTCCGCCGCGAGCCTGCCCGATTACCAAACCAAGAGTGAATGGTTTACCGAGGCGTCCGATCGTCTGGAAGAACGCGTTTCTCTCACCCGTGAAGCCAAAACTGCCAAAAACGTCATCCTGTTTGTTGGCGATGGCATGGGGATTTCCACCCTGACCGCAGCCCGTATCTTCGAGGGCCAGCGCCGCGGTGAACCCGGTGAAGAGAACAGCCTTTCTTTTGAGGAGTTTCCTCACAGTGCCCTGATCAAAACCTACAACACTAACCAGCAGACCCCGGATTCCGCCGGCACCATGACCGCGATGATGACGGGTGTAAAAACCCGCGCCGGTATGATCAATGTGGATGGCAAAGGCCTGGTGGCTGACTGTGCTGCGAGTAAGGAGCTGGGTTTGAACAGCTTCCTCGAGATGATGGAAAGCCGCGGTAAGGCTACCGGCATTGTCTCTACCGCACGCCTCACCCACGCGACTCCGGCAGCCACTTATGCCCACAGTGCCAGCCGCAAGTGGGAACACGCGGCCGATGAGGGCTGTACCGATATCGCCACACAAATGGTGGAAATGAATATCGGCGATGGCATGGAAGTCATGCTCGGTGGTGGGCGCAACTACTTTACACCGGTGGCCGAGGGTGGCCTGCGTGAGGACGAGCGCAATCTAACAGGTGAATGGCTGCTGCGTTATGACGGTGAGCAGAATGCGGTTTACGTCGAAAATGGCTTCGAACTGTCGGCAGTGGACATCGCTAAAACAGATAAGCTGTTGGGTCTCTTTACCGAAGATCACATGAGCTACGATGCCGACCGCATCGCCAAGAACAGCGAAGAACCCAGCATCGTCGAGATGACCACTACCGCTATCGATATGCTGCAAAAAGATGAAGACGGCTTCTTCCTGATGGTGGAATCCGGCCGAGTCGATCACGCTCACCATTCCGGTAACGCCTATAACGCGCTGAATGAAGCTATTGAGCTGTCTGATGCGGTCAAGGCAGCGCTACAGAAAGTGAACCTGGAAGAAACCCTGATCCTGGTGACAGCTGACCACAGTCACGTAATGAACATGGCGGGCTATCCCACCAGGGGTAACCCTATCCTGGGCAAGGTGATCGGCAACGATGACAGCGGCGCGCCGAATGAGGCCGTCTCCCTGGCCGAGGACAATAAGCCTTACACCACCTTGACCTACACCAATGGCCGTGGTTTTGCCGACTTGGGTACTGAAACCGATGCAGACAAGCGTGATGACTATGATATCGCCGCCGGCCGACATGATTTGACGCATGTGGATACCGAGATGCCTGGCTTCCACCAGGAATCCCTGGTTGCCCTGGGGGGCGAAAGCCACGGCGGTGAGGATATCAGTCTGCACGCGATCGGCGCCGGTGCCGAAAAAGTGCAGGGACATCTGGAACAGAATGCGGTTTTCCACATAATGACTGCCGCGACCGATCTGTCGCTGTTAGAAGAATAATTGGGGGTATTGACCATGAAACAGTTTAAAAAGACCCTGCTGGCCTTTTCCGTTGCCGTACTGGCCAGTGCCTGTAGTGACGATAATTCCAGCTCCAACAATGTTGCCGAAGTGCCGGATGCTACTGAAACACCGCAGCAGCAGAATTACTTGGGCCTTTCCTCAACCCAAAGTGAAAGCAGCTGGTTCGAAGATGGCCAGAAAGCGGTAGCTGCGGCGAGCGCCGAGAAGATCAACAATACGCCGGGTGCCGCGAAAAATATTATTTTGTTTGTAGGCGATGGCATGGGTATCTCCACTGTCACCGCTGCGCGTATCTTCGCTGGCCAAAAACTGGGCCTCGATGGCGAGGAATATCAGCTTAGCTTCGAAAAGATGCCCTTTGCCGGCTTGGTAAAAACTTATAACACCAACCAGCAGACCCCGGATTCCGCTGGCACCATGACCGCTCTGGTTACCGGTGTGAAAACCAAGGCGGGTATCCTGAGTGTGGCTGAAGATGTCGCCCGCGGTGACTGCGCTGCCAGCCTCGAACGTCCCCTGACCACCTCCCTGGAACTGGCCGAGGAACTGGGGAAAAGCACCGGTATCATCAGCACCGCGCGTATCACCCACGCCACGCCCGCAGCGACTTATGCCAAGGTGCCCGAGCGCGAGTGGGAATACACTGCTCCGGATGGCTGTCGCGATATCGCCACCCACCTGGTTGAGTTGGAAGCTGGCGACGGTATCGACGTGGTAATGGGCGGCGGACGCCGCAACTTCTTGCCAGCGGACTTCACCGATGCGGAAGGCAAGACTGGTAAGCGCACCGATGGGCGCAACCTGATTGAAGCGTGGAAAACTCGTTACAACGATGGCGTAACCACCGCGCAGTACATGGAGGACAAAACCGGGTTTGACCAGCTGGATGTGAATAACACCGATAAGCTATTGGCGTTATTTAACTCCTCTCATATGCGCTATGAGGCCGATCGTGGCAACGACGTTGGCGGCGAGCCTTCCCTGAGTGAGATGACTGCCAAGGGCATCGAGATGCTCCAGCAAAACGATAAGGGTTACTTCCTGATGGTGGAGTCCGGGCGTATCGACCACGGTCACCACGCCAACAATGCCTACAATGCTCTCAGCGATGCGGAAGAGTTTGCCAAGGCGGTGCAGGTAGCCCTGGATAACACCAGTGCCGAGGATACTCTAATCGTTGTTACCGCGGACCACAGTCACGTGATGACCATTGCCGGTGGGACTACCCGTGGCAACCCAATCCTCGGTAAGGTAGTTAAAAATGACAAGACCGGTGTGGCTGAAGAGATGCCCAAGCTGGATAAAACCGGCTTGCCTTACACCACCCTGAACTATGCCAATGGTCGCGGTTTTGCACATTACGGCGACAATACCGATGCTGATGACCGTTACGATCATGACATTGTTCAAGGGCGTCAGGATCTTACCGATGTGGACACCACCGCCCCCGGCTTCCACCAGGAAGTCCTTGTTCCTCTTTCTGGGGAGACCCACGGCGGCGAAGATGTGGGTGTCTGGGCCCGCGGTCCTGGTGCCCACTTGGTGAGCGGCACCAATGAGCAGAACTACCTGTTCCATGTGATGGCTCGCGCCGGCGGCCTGCTGGAGCAGAGTGCCAAATAAATCGGCGATCTTCAGGCGCGGGAAATATTCCCGCGCCTTTTTCGTTTTTATAACGAATAATCTCGAATCCCTTTACCCTTGCTCAACTTAGATCACAAGTTTTTTGTGGGCGAAGAACTCAGTGCAGCCTTTTTCTATTTCCCGGCGCAATCGCACCTTGTGCCAGTCGCACATTTCCAACAGCTTGATCAACTCTTTCCCCAATGGTTCTCCAACCGTGATGGCAAAACGGCAGAGCAGGTAGAGATCGCGCCAGTCTCCCAATAGTTGCGCGAGTTGTTTGAGCGGTTCACAGCGCAGCGCTGCAGATTGGGGGTGCCTCTCTCTGAGTAGGCGGCTGTGGTACCAGTGATCTTTTACTCTTTTGCGCAATTGGTGCAGTTTATGGGCGTTGTCTCCTTCTCGTGCCTTCAGCCAGGCTTTGCGCGCGCGCTGGTAGCCACGTAAATATCCGGCATCGATATCACTCCAGCGAATATTGTGCAGGGGCCATTCTTCAATGATCTCTCGCGCTTCATCCAACAACCCTTCAACCCGAATAAGATGCTCTTCGTCTCGCAGTGACTGCTGTATCTGACGCAGTACCCTATGCGTTTTTTCAAAGTGATTGGGTGGAGCCAGGGTGAGAAGCGCGGTGCGCATGGAGACCAGGTCGCGCCCAGCTGACAGGCATCGTGCCAATTTTCGGTAGCGATCGTTCTCGCGTCGGAACAGTGGATTTTTATTTGGATAAATCAGGCGCAGCAGGGCGCGCAGTTTCTTGCAGTGTTTGCGCAGTTCGTGCACGGCGTGCTCATCTGGCAACAACTGGGCATTACTGTTGGCGGCGTGTATTTCTGTGCGTGCTGCACGGCGCAGACTCACTGCAACGGGCGTGTCGCTATCGAGCCGGTAATCCATGAGAGAACCCTGGGTCCCGTTGTTACTCTTGTGTGAATTAATTTTAGTGAGTTGCCGCTGGGGGAATCATGGGCGCTGTTCCGCCGGCTTGGTCGATGTACAATGGCGCACTGAATTTGGCTCAGCAGGCAGCACAGCATGAAGGATCGCAAGACCACCCACTTCGGCTACCAAGAGGTCCCGGTGGAGGAAAAGGCCGGTCGTGTGGCGGAAGTGTTCCACTCAGTGGCGGCGCGTTACGACGTAATGAACGACCTGATGTCCGGGGGTATCCACCGCCTCTGGAAGCGTTTCACCATCGAATTGTCCGGTGCGCGACCGGGACAGAAAATCCTGGATATCGCCGGGGGTACTGGCGATCTCACCGCGCGTTTCTCGCGTATTGTGGGCGCCAGTGGTCAGGTGGTGTTGGCGGATATCAATGAATCGATGTTGCGGGTTGGCCGCGACCGCCTGCTCGATCGCGGCATCGCCGGCAACGTAGTGCCGGTACAGGCGGACGCCCAGTACCTGCCCTTTCCAGACAATACCTTCGACTGTATCACCATCGCCTTTGGCCTGCGCAATGTCACCGATAAAGACCTGGCACTGCGCTCCATGTTGCGGGTATTGAAACCCGGTGGGCGTTTACTGGTATTGGAATTCTCCAAGCCGGAATCGAAGTTGTTGGAAAGAGTCTACGATCATTACTCGTTCCGTCTGCTGCCATTTATGGGCAAGCTGGTGGCCAACGATGCGGAGAGTTACCGCTACCTGGCGGAGAGCATCCGTATGCACCCGGATCAGGAAACGCTCAAACAGATGATGGTGGATGCCGGTTTTGTCGATTGTGAATTTCACAATATGACCGGTGGCATTGTGGCGTTGCACCGTGGCATCAAGCCCTGAGAGGTGTCCGGCGTGATTGACTCCCAAGTGATGGCACGAGGCCAATAACCACCATGAGCGATCCCACCTATCGCGCGGGTTTTGACGCCGCGCTGGAAACCGCTATTAATACTGCGCTGCAATACGATCCCGCGACCCGAGCGCGCCTGCAGGCATTGGATGGCAAAACCATGGCGCTCGACCTGACGGCTCCCAAATTGCAATGCTGTCTATGTATCGAGGGCGATCAGGTGCGCGTGCGCCAGCACTGGGAGGGAGATGTAACGACCACCATCAGTGGCTCGGCTATTTCCCTGGTGCGATTACTAAAGGACCCCGATGCTACGCCTGCGGCGCTGGGCGTCTCCATTAGTGGCTCCAGTGCCCTGTTGGCGGAGTTGCAGTGGATCATGAGCGATCTGGATATCGACTGGGAGGCGCCGCTTGCGCAAGTGATTGGCGATATTCCCGCCCACTCCATCGGCAATGTGTTGCGCAGTGCCGGTAGCTGGTTAAGTGCCAGCCTCAGCCGCGCCCCGGTTGCGGCGGCAGAGACGATCAGTGAGGAATGGCAGTTGACGCCTCCACAGGCACAATTTGAAGCCTTCGCGGATGACCTCGCCGAGTTGTCCCTGGCCACCGAGCGCCTGGAGGCGCGGGTGCGCTTGCTGCAGGAACAGTTTTCCCGCGGGGAGGCCGAGTAGTCTTGCCTATATCCCGTACTGTTACCATCGCGCGGGTTTTCCTGCGCCATCGCCTGGACCTGTTATTACCGGCCGAACGCCGCCCCCTGTGGCTGCGCGGATTACTGGCTCCTCTCAAACTGTTGCCGCAACCAAAGATGGAGCGCGGCGAGCGACTGCGCCGCGCCCTGGAAGAGCTGGGACCGATCTTCGTTAAATTTGGCCAGCTGCTTTCCACCCGCCCGGATTTGTTGCCGCCGGATGTGGTCGAGCAGCTCGACTACCTACAGGACAAGGTGCCACCCTTCCCCAGTGATCAGTGTCGCGCACTGATTGAGGAAGCCCTTGGCGCTAGTGTCGATGAAGTCTTTGCCAACTTTGAGCACGAGCCCCTAGCGGCAGCTTCAGTGGCGCAGGTTCACGCTGCCGTGCTCAAGAGCGGCGAGTCGGTAGTGGTCAAGGTGCTGCGCCCGGGCATCGGTGACGTGATCCAGGAAGATTTGCGCCTGCTGCGGGTGATTGCCCGGGCTATCGAGCGCTTCGTGCCAGAGGGCCGGCGCCTGCGCCCGGTGGAAGTGGTGGAGGACTACCGTCATACCATCGAGGGCGAGTTGGACTTGACCCGCGAGGCGGCCAACGGCACCCAGTTGCGGCGTAATTTCACTGATTCCCCACTGCTATATATCCCCCAAGTTTACTGGGATTACACCCGCGAAAACGTGCTGGTGCTGGAGCGTATCAATGGTATTCCTGTCACTGATTTAGCGCAGCTGCGCGAGCAGGATACCAATATGCCGCTGCTGGCCGAGCGCGGCGTGGAGATCTTCTTCAAGCAGGTTTTTGAATACAACTTTTTCCACGCGGATATGCACCCGGGCAATATTTTTGTCTCCCGGGAGCACCCGCAGCGCCCGCAGTATATTGCCATCGACACCGCCATTGTCGGCAGCTTATCGCGAGAAGATCAGTACTACCTGGCGCGCAACCTGCTCGCCATGTTCCGGCGCGATTACCGCATGGTGGCGGAGCTGCACGTACAGAGTGGCTGGGTCCGCGCGGATACCCCTGTGAATGCCTTCGAGGCGGCAATCCGCGCCGTGTGCGAGCCGATCTTTGAGAAACCGCTGGGGGAGATTTCCTTTGCGCGGGTTTTGATCAGCTTGTTCCAGACCGCACGACGCTTCGATATGGCGGTGCAGCCACAGTTGGTGTTATTGCAGAAGACCCTGTTGAATATCGAGGGTTTGGGACGCCAGCTTTATCCGGAATTGGATCTGTGGAAGACTGCTCATCCATTTTTGGAGCGGTGGATGCGTGAGCGTATCCACCCCAAAACTCTGGTGGGCGAGATCAAGCGCTACGGTCCCGAGTGGCTGGAGAAGTTTCCGCAGATGCCGCAACTGGTCTATTCAGCTTTGGAGCAGTCGCGGGAATTGGCACCACAATTAGAGAATATCGGTGAAAAGCTGGCGAGTAGTCAGCGCCGTGGGCGCTGGCAGTATTTGCGCCGGCTCGGCGGGGTAGTGCTCGCTGTAGGGGCCCTGGCCTTAAGCCGGCCGCAGTGGCTGGAGCAGTTGCCACCCTCTGGTTGGGTATTGGGTATCGCCGCCCTGATTTTACTGCTCTGGCCCTAATGACACTGGCGGCAGTATTTTGCCGGTGTCGTGCCGGCCTACACTTGGAATTCTGATGGAAGAAACATTGACTCAAGCTTTGCCGACAAGCGGCTTTATCGATCAGGTCAGTTGGAACGGTGACGGCCTGGTGCCCGCCATTGCCCAGGATTTTAAAAGCGGTCGCGTGCTGATGATGGCGTGGATGAATCGTGAGTCCCTGGCACTGACCGCTAGTGAGGGCTATGCGGTCTACTGGTCGCGTTCGCGCAAAGGCCTGTGGCGCAAAGGGGAGTCGTCCGGCTTCCTGCAAAAAGTGCGTGAGATACGCCTCGACTGCGACGGTGACACCGTATTGTTAATGGTTGAGCAAGAGGGTGGAATTGCCTGCCATACGGGCCGCAGCAGCTGTTTTTACAACCTCTTGCAGGACGGCGAATGGCGGGTTAGCCAACCGGTATTGCAAGACCCCAAAACCATCTACAAGTGAGCCCGGAAATGAGTGATCTGCTGCAACAACTCGACGCGGTACTAGAGAGCCGCAAGTGCGCAGATGATGCCGATAAATCCTATGTGGCCAGCCTGCATAGGAAGGGGCTCAACAAAATACTAGAAAAGGTGGGCGAAGAAGCCACCGAAACAATTCTCGCCGCTAAGGATGCGCAGACCAGTGGCGACAACCGGGATATGATCGCCGAAACGGCGGATCTCTGGTTTCACTCATTAGTGATGCTTTCGCACTTGGGAGCGGACTCCCAAGATGTAGTGCGTGAACTGGGCCGGCGTTTTGGCCTCTCTGGCCTCGAAGAAAAGGCATCCCGCAGTAACGAGAGATAAGAATTCAGTTGGAAGGACTGGCGTAACAGTCCTCTGATAAGTTGTGGTTTTACCCATGGCGGCCAATGGCAATGCAAAGTGGCTGCCGTAATAAATGACATGGAGACGATTATGGGATTCGGTGGAATTAGCATCTGGCAGCTGTTGATTATCTTGGTCATTGTCCTGCTGCTGTTCGGAACCAAGCGCTTGAAAAACCTCGGTGGTGACCTGGGCGGTGCACTGAAAGGCTTTCGCAAAGCGGTGAAGGATGACGATAAGGATGAGGACAAAGATAAAGATAAAGACCCTGAGCGTCTTCAACACGATGAGGAAGAGAAGCCAAAACAGGGCAGCGCCTCCAAGGAAAAAGACAAGCAGTCCCAGGACAAATAATTCGGCACTGTTAACGCGAGTAATGCCCCGTGTTTGATATTGGCTTTTTTGAACTGCTACTGGTCGCGGTAGTGGCACTGCTTGTGGTGGGCCCGGAGCGGCTGCCCGATGCCATCCGCACGACAGCGCGCTGGTGGTCTGGCCTGAAGCGCACCTTGCAGGGTGCGCGCGAGGAGCTAGAGCGGGAGGTGGGTGCGGATGATATCCGCCGAGAGCTGCACAATGAGCGCATCCTGCGGGAGATAGAAGAAAGCCGCCGGGAGATGGAGCGCACCTTCAATGAGGCCAACCGCGAGGTGAGTGAATCTCTACAGCAAGAGCAAGAGCAAGAGCAAGAGCAAGAGGATAAACCTCAACCCGGCGAATCGACTGAAACAGAGGAAAAAACTCCGGCTAAAACCCTACCGGAACCCGAGCACCCACGCGCGGAAAAAGAGGATTATTTGCCGGAGCAGGATGAGACGGTTGAGGAGCTGCAAGATCCCGAATACCCAGAGCACTGGCACGATTACGGCGATCCGGAACTGAATCCAGATCACCCGGAAAATATACCCAAAGATACAGAAAAAGAATCGCAACAGGAAAAAGACAAACAACCATGAGCGATCAATCACAAGACAGCCATCAGCCCTTTATCGATCACCTGATCGAGCTGCGGGATCGGCTCCTGCGCACTTTACTGGTTGTGGTGGTTCTCTTTGCTTGCCTCGTGCCCTTTGCCTCGGATATCTACAACTTTATTGCCAATCCACTGCAAGAGCGCTTGGTCGGCGATGCGGGGATGATTGCCACAGAGGTAACCTCCACTTTCCTTACGCCATTTAAGACCACATTTATTGTATCGTTTTTCATCGCCATTCCCTTCGTGCTCTATCAGGCCTGGGCTTTTATTGCTCCCGGTCTGTATAAAAATGAAAAGCGCGTAGCGATCCCTATTTTGGTCACCAGTGTATTTTTATTTTACGCCGGTGTGGCCTTTGCCTATTTCGTAGTGTTTCCTATTTTATTTGATTTCTTTGTTGGCTCGGCCCACGCAGATATCAAAGTTATGCCAGATATGCGCAGCTATCTGGATTTGGTATTGAAGTTGTTTTTTGCTTTCGGTTTCGCTTTCGAGATACCCATCGCTACGGTGTTACTGATTTGGAGTGGCGCAGTGGATGCCAAAACTTTGGGGAGTAAACGTCCCTATGTGATTGTGGGCTGCTTCCTGATCGGTATGCTGCTCACTCCACCGGATGTTATCTCCCAGTCTCTACTGGCCGTACCCATGTGGTTGCTGTTTGAGGTAGGTATTTTATTTGGTCGCTGGATTACTTCGCGCCGGTCTAAAGAGCAAGCCGAACAGTCTTAATTTGCAGATTTCTAAAAATTACATTTCCGCTACTACTTAAACGGCTCGAAGTAGTTTTTCAAATCAACATTTTGCTTGTGCAATAATAAAATGCCCCGACTGCTTTCGCAGCCGGGGCAGTCGCCCTGTTGTTTTACCTGCCCAAACCAAAATCCAACGCCGTGCTCTCAAACAGAGCTGGTTGTGGATAGACAGTCTGCGTTCCATGCAATAAAAAGCCGAACGATATTGGTTTTTGTGCCACTACTGGCAAGCCCCCATCGCAACAAAAACCAAACGGTCAGCTGAGGAAAGTAGCGATTAAAATCAGAAACTCCTGTTTCTTAAAATAACCGCCTGCGCCGCAAAAAACTTGCGGCAATGGTACTACCCTGAGACCCCAGGTATTAGCGAGATGCAGCCGCCGCTTTATTGACACGGGTGGCTGCAGCGCGCTCTTTCTTTTCCTGCTCCGCTACTGCTTTTTCCACATTGTTGCTAACCAGTCGATAAAAATAGTATGCCATCAGGAATATAAACCCGATTACGGCCAGACTGAGCAAGCCGGAAAAGCTGGTAAATAGATCAATTAAGGCATCCATCTTTCTCTCCAGTACGCCAATGCTTCAGTTATGCAGTGTATGGAGTTGTCCTACAAACCTCTTGACCTAAATCAACTGGGCTTGAGTTACTGGAGATGAGGAGGATCGATGGTCTCTGGCTGGGCGTATAAAGCTGATACCAAGTGCTGCTGTTCTTAGGGGGCTATTTTTCCTAGAGGGGAAGGTGTAGTACTGTGACTGTTCGGTATTTTACTTGATGGAGTTAGCTAGGCTCCAATATGCGCTTAAGAGCATAGGGAATTTTTTCATCAGCGTAGCACAAAGCTTAAAAGCAGGCAGGCAAGCGCTGCGCCCCATAGTAGGTATAACTCCTGCTCCTGGCGCCAGCGAGGGAGAAGCAGCATGAGTACCAAGGGAGGAATAAACAGAGCGAGGAATCCGGCTATAGTGCTGTCGTCAAAGCACACTTTCACTAATCGCAGCCAGGCAATGGCGGCAAAAGCCAGGGCAAATACTGTCAGAACCGCGCTAACTGGCATCATGCTATAACCCTTAGAGGCTATTGAAGGGAAAGAAAAGGCCCTGGCCAGGTCACAATAAAATGACAATAGGAAAGGAAGTGTATAGCAGATTGCCTATCAAGGGCCTGCCAAAAAAATGGCTTAATTTGCGCTTATGGCTGCTTATCATCCCACTGTATTTGACGGGCTGTGAAACCGTCGGGTATTACGCCCAAGCAGCTTCCGGCCAGTGGCGTATTTTGTCTGGGCGTCAGCCGATAGAAAAAGTCATTAATGAGCCGGGTACCAGTGAGCAATTACAACAGCAGCTACAACTGGTATTGCAGATTCGTGCCTATGCAGCTGAAGTTTTGCAACTGCCGGTAGGTGGTGCCTATAGCGCTTATGTACAGTTAGATGACACCTACCCGATTTGGAATGTCCTGGCAGCGCCGGAGTTTTCCCTTGAGCCTAAGCGCTGGTGTTATCCTATCGCCGGCTGCGCCAGCTACCGTGGTTATTTTCGCAAGTCTGCGGCAGAGGCAAAAGCGAATCAACTGCGTGGACAGGGCTATGATGTATATCTGGCCGCGGTACCCGCTTACAGCACCCTCGGTTGGTTTAACGACCCAATATTATCCAGTTTTGTTAATTGGCCTCAGGAGCGCCTAGCCGGTCTTTTATTTCATGAGCTGGCCCATAGAAGGGTTTATATCTCCGGTGATACCCAGTTCAACGAGAGCTTTGCCACCGCCGTCTCGGAAATTGCCCTACCCGGCTGGCTAAGTAGTCAGGGCCTGGTCAGTTCCGCAGCTCAGGCACGCGCAGAAACCTCGTCTGTGCGTCAATTGATGGCAGCCGCACGCAGCCAATTACAAACAGTCTATCAATCTTCACAGCCAGATAATTTAAAGCGCGAACAAAAAGCCCGGGTTTTATCCCGATTACGTCAATGCTATAGAAAGCTATCCGCAAACTGGCCCAATCCTGCGCGCTATCAAAACTATATAGAAAAAACCAACAATGCCACCCTGGCCCTGGCTGCTGAATATGAATCCCAAGTGCCAGCCTTTAAGCAGCTTTATTTGGATAGTGGTAGCTGGGAGGCTTTTTATAATGCGGCGCAGAGGTTGGGGGGGTTAGATAAAGCGGAAAGGGAAAAGTGGTTGTATCAACTTGGAGTAACGTATCGCCGTACACACTCCGACAAGAAACTGAGTATTCCTTTTGATGCAGATAGGTGTATGGGTATTTAATTTAGGAAAATTTTAAAGTTAGATTTCCAGGTTTTAGGTAATAGTTGTAATTAAATGTTATCGACCCTAGAGTTGTTGACCTTGACAAATAAATAATTTATGGGTGCATCATAAATAGGAGTGTGAAGATACCTAACTTGTAAAGCGGGTAAGGTTTAAACTAGCACTGTCTAACCACTTGAAATTTCCGAGCATGCCATCCTTGTAATATAAAATATGAATTTCCCTTCTATTTTTAATTTCAATAGTAGAAATTTATAGCTCTACCTATTTAAAAATCTTATAGTTGTCGGAAAATTTTCCGTGTAAATTTTTGTAAAGGAGAGTTGGAATAAAATGTACCGGGATAGATTTTTTAGATTAATAGGGGCCTGTTCTCTCAGCTTACTTGTGGCCTGCAGCGGAGGCAGCGGAGGCAGCGGAGGCAGCGGAGGCAGCGGAGGCAGCGGAGGCAGCGGAGGCACAACCGAAAATACTATTGGCCTTACAATTGAAGGGAAGACGGTAGATGGACCTATATCTAATGCAAAAATAGAGTTCTCTATTGGAGGCACCCAGGTTTCGACGGTTTCTGATAATGAAGGTAACTACTCAGTAAATATAGAAGTAGCTGAAACTCAATCTGAGGATATTGTTAGAGCTATTGCTACATCTCCAGATAATAGCAAAATCAAGTTTTCTAGTGTGCTGGGGTCTTTAAGCTCACTGGTAAAATACTCTGGAACAGATCGGGTTCTTGAGCAATCTGAGTTGCAATCAGTGAATATCAGTAGTTTTTCAACAGCAATTTCAGCGATAATGGAAGAGGAGTATGGTGCTGATATTGATTCTCAAGCTGATTTTCAAAATGCTTTAAGATTACTCGATGGAAACAGGGCATTTGCTGTCGCAACAGCGATTAAAATTTTCATTGATTATTCTAAAAAAGGTATATCTTTTCCATCAGAAGTGCAAGACACTTATCAGTTTGCAAAGGATTTCGAAATCTCCTCTAAGTATGTAAGCTTGATGTACAAGCAATTAGGGAGCCTATTTAGTGACGTACAAAAAGATTTGGCCCAGACACCGGGCCTTCTAAGCTACTCCACAAATAGCTTAAATGATATCGTTGATGACTATTATCTCCCTTCTCTCGGAGCCAGAATTAAATTAAATAAGGATGGAACCGGTGATTTTTATTATCTCAAAGATTCGATTGAATTGGATTGGTTGCAAACTCCTGAGGGAATTAATCTCGAGGGTCGAGCTATTATTATCGACTACCCTGGGGCAACCATTGATGGAAATTATGTCCAAGGAGAGCTAAGTAGAAAATTTACTCGATTATTCTGGGTGCTGGATTCAGAATATCAAGGTGTATTAGTGTTTGAGGTGGTTGATACACTACATTACCCTTCAGGTGAACTGCCTGATGGCATAAAAACTAAATATGTTTCAACCACAGCTATTCGTCCATCTGGGTTATTGAATCCACGTGATATATTAGAGTTGGGACGTTATTATAGTACGCCTATCCCTGAACGTATCGGTGAAATAATAAATCCTATTGGAAATCATCAACAATTTAGCGTTAGTTCATTGAATATGAGCTTTACTGGGAATTTTGATGACGGGGGAGTCGCAAATATTAAAATTCCATCTATTTCTGGTAATGGTGAAGTTCTAGAGGTAGATGTTGTCGGAGATTGGAAACTTGATGATTCTAATCATCTGATTGTAAGTTTGCCTGATAGTACTCAGTTAACATATTCATTGCTAAAATTAGATGATGGTGAGGTAGCTGATACTTTTGTGTATGAGGAATCTGCAGGAGGGATAATAACTTCTCGCAGATCTACGATTTTACTGCAGAAAGATTTAAGTTGGTCTGAAAAAAATATTCCTGGAATATACGCTCATCCTGCGGATTTGTTTGATGATTTAAATAGTTATTATTTTGAATTATTTGTAGATGGTGAAATGTCAATAGTAAGCACAGCTGATTCAAATAAAAATGGTAAGCTTGATGATGGCGAGTTCGCCGAGTGGCCTGCACTTTGGGAAATAGGCAAGGGTGGTAATTTATTTATTAGGAGATATCGATCAACCGAAGGAGGGTACTGTGTGCCAAGTTCTTGGGAACCCTCCGATAGTGAGAATTGCAAGCTTTATCAGGAAAGAGAGTGGGAGCTGTACCAGGTTTCTGAACCTAATGGATACTATTTTCGTCAACACATAAAAATGTTTGATGATTCTAATTTGGACTATGTGGGACTTGAAGGTCATCAATTAGGAAATGCAGTTTCTTATAATGCTCGGTTGAAAAAAGTATTTGAAAGACCTGTCTCTTTACCTGGAAAATAATTTTAAAAATGAAGATAAAGATTTATGAGGCGGGTTAAGGAGAGTTTTAAATATTTAATAGCGGTGCGTCAAGCGTCGCTATTTTTAGGAAGTTATTGAAGCTTTCTGAGTGTTTCATTTTATAAGTGAAAAAGTTCTTCCTGTTACCATAAAAAAATCATCTTCTGGTTAGGTGGCGCTGTTGCGCTCCAAGTAAGAGAGCCGTTTAACTAGATCCAGCATCCGATTAGCAAACCCCCATTCATTATCAAACCAAATCAATATCTTCACTAATCTGCCGCCGGCAATCCGTGTCTGGCTGGCATCAATAATTCCCGAGCGTGGGTCGTGATTAAAGTCGCAGGAGGCGAGGGGTTCTTCGGTGAAGCCAAGTACACCTTTGAACTCTGTCGCGGCTGTGGATTTTAGTAAAGCGTTGATTTCACTTTGGCTTACGTCTCTTTGTAATTGCACAGATAGATCAATAGCGGAGACATTGACCGTGGGTACGCGCATGGCCTGGGCTTCGAACTTTCCAAATAAATGCGGCAGTATGCGCTCGATGCCGCGGGCGAGTGCGGTGTCAACGGGAATAATTGAAGTAACGGCGGAGCGTGTTTTTCTTAAATCGGTGTGGTGATAGGCATCGCTTACCGGTTGATCGTTCATGGCGGAGTGGATGGTGGTGAGCACGCCCGCTTCTATGCCGAACGCTTTGTCGAGCGCTGCGATTACCGGCACGCTGCAATTGGTGGTGCAGGAGGCGGCAGAAATAATAGTTTCACTGCCGTTCAGGGTGTGATCGTTAACTCCATAAACAATGGTGGCATCCACATCGCGGCTGGCGGGCTGGGAGAATAAAACTTTCTTTGCCCCTGCGGCCAGGTGCAGTTCGGCACAGCGCCGCTCTTTAAAACTACCGGTGCATTCAAGCACGATATCGACATTCTCTTCGTGCCAATTTAGGTCTTCCAACCGCTCGAAATGTGTGACTGCTATGGAATCGCCATTAACCGTTAACGTGTCATTTTCCACTGAGACATCACCGGCGAAGCGCCCATGCACCGAATCGTACTTGGTGAGGTGGCCGATGGTAGCGCAGTCTGCCAGCTCGTTGATGGCGACAATCTGTAGGGTATCGCGGGCGCCGGATTCATACAGAGCACGCAGAACGGAGCGGCCGATACGGCCATAGCCATTAATGGCGAGTCGGGTGGTCATAGCGGTTCATGCCGGGTAGGAATTGAAGGCGTAGCCGAGACGCCCCTCGCGATATTGTGTGCAAGGGGCGCCCGGCTAAAGTGCTGAACTTAGTTCAGCACTTTCTCGACGGTTTCCACCACATTTTCCACGGTGAAACCGAAGTGGCGCATCAGCTCGCCGCCGGGGGCGGACTCACCGAAGCTGCTCATACCAATAATGGCGCCGTCAAAGCCGACGAACTTATACCAGTAATCCTGGTGACTGGCCTCTACGGCCACGCGTGCGCGCACGGCGGAGGGCAGTACCGATTCTCGGTAGGACTCGTCCTGCTCCATAAAGGCTTCGGCGCAGGGCATGGAAACCACACGCACCTTCTTGCCCACGAGCTTCTCTTGGGCGGCCATGGCCAGTTCCACCTCGGAGCCGGTGGCGATAATGATCGCTTCCGGGGTACCGTCACAGTCGGACAGTACATAACCGCCCTTCTCTACTTGGGCCAGCTGTGCGGCATTGCGCGGTTGCGGCGCCAGGCCCTGACGGCTGAACACCAGGGTGCTGGGGCCATTTTTACGTGCGATAGCCATTTTCCAGCTCACTGCGGATTCGGTGGCATCGCAAGGGCGCCAGGTGTGCAGATTGGGGGTAGAACGTAAAGCGCTCAGCTGCTCAACCGGCTGGTGGGTTGGTCCGTCTTCACCGAGGCCGATGGAGTCATGGGTGTAGACAAAAATTACGCGCTGCTTCATCAGTGCGGCCATGCGCACGGCGTTGCGGGCGTATTCCATAAACATCAGAAAAGTGGCGCCGTAGGGGACGAAACCGCCGTGTAGGGCGATGCCGTTCATCATGGCGCTCATGCCGAATTCACGCACGCCGTAGTAGACGTAGTTACCAGAGGCGTCTTCGGCGCTGACGCCCTTGGAGCCGGACCAGATGGTGAGGTTGGAGCCGGCCAGATCGGCGGAACCACCGAGGAATTCAGGCAGCAGCGGACCGTAGGCGTTCAGTGCATTCTGGCTCGCCTTGCGCGAGGCGATTTTCTGCGCATCATCCTGGCACTGTTGGATGTAGTCATCAGCTTTTGCGAGGAAGTCTGCGGGCAGTTCGCCACTCATACGGCGCTCAAATTCGGCGGCCAGCTCGGGGAACTCTTCCCGGTAGTCGGCGAAAATGTCTTTCCACTCGTCTTCCTGGGCTTCACCTTTGGGTTTGGCGTCCCAGTCGGCATAGATCTCCGCGGGGATTTCGAAGGGGGCGTGGGCCCAGCCGAGGGTTTCGCGTACCAGGGAGATTTCATCGTCACCCAGAGGTGCGCCATGGCATTCCTCGCGGCCCTGCTTGTTGGGGGAGCCGAAGCCGATCACGGTTTTACAACAAATAATGGTTGGCTTATCGCTGTTGGCGCGGGCCTCTTCGATGGCGGCTTTAATGGCGGTGGCGTCGTGGCCATCCACATTGGGGATTACGTGCCAGCCATAGGATTCAAAGCGCTTGGGCGTGTCGTCGGTAAACCAGCCTTCCACTTCTCCGTCGATGGAAATGCCGTTGTCGTCATAGAAGGCGATCAGTTTGCCCAGGCCCAGGGTGCCGGCCAGGGAGCAGGCCTCGTGGGAAACACCTTCCATCAAACAGCCGTCACCCATAAATACATAGGTGTGGTGGTCGACCAGCTCGTAACCCGGACGGTTGAACTGTGCCGCCAATACTTTTTCAGCCAATGCCATACCAACGGCATTGGTAATACCCTGGCCGAGAGGGCCGGTAGTGGTTTCTACGCCCGGCGCATAACCGTACTCCGGGTGGCCCGGGGTTTTGGAATGCATCTGGCGGAAATTTTTCAGCTCTTCGATCGGCAGGTCGTAACCGGACAGGTGCAGCAGCGAGTACAGCAGCATGGAGCCGTGGCCGTTGGAGAGCACAAAGCGGTCGCGGTCGGCCCACTCGGGGTTGGCTGGATTGTGCTTCAGGTAGTCATTCCACAGCACTTCGGCGATATCCGCCATACCCATAGGCGCACCGGGGTGGCCGCTGTTGGCTTTCTGGACGGCGTCCATAGACAGGGCGCGAATAGCATTGGCCTTGTCTGTGCGAGAGGGAGTAGAAGACATAGGAAGAACTCTCTGATTTTCGGATGGCCGCGGGGTGCTCTACAGGCGCTTCCCGCAGCGACAAAATGGGGGCGTATTTTCCCGTAAAGGTGTGTCTCACGCAAAGGCTTGCGGAGGGAAATTGCTATTAAGTGAAGCAACAATTGCCCAGGTTTATGTGCAGATGGTGGCCATAAGCACCTACATCAAAATAATTTTATGAAGCTATATCAAAGTTCTTTGATATAGAGTGGTGTGCCTGATAGACTCGTCCGCATGTCTGAAATCCAGCCCATTTCTCAATCCGGCACCGGCGCGGAAATTCCCCAACTGGCGGCGACCCTAAAAGCTGCGGGGGATCCCCTGCGCCTGGAGATTCTGCGCCTGCTTAGCCAGGACTCCTACAGCGTGCTGGAACTCTGCCGAATTTTTGATCTGCGCCAACCGGCCCTGAGTCACCACCTCAAGGTGCTTGGCCAAGCGGGGTTGGTGAGCAAGCGCCGCGAGGGTAACAACCTCTTTTACCGGCGCACAGGCAGCACACCGCTGCTCGCTCAGCTATTCGCCAACCTGGACCAGTTGCCGCTATCAGACGCGCGGGCTCAATCGGTGGCGCGTATCTCGGAGGAGCGCGCCGAAGCCTCGCGTCGCTTCTTTGCGGACTACGGCAATCGCTTTCGCGAGCAGCAGGAGTTGATCGCCAGTTACAGCGTGTATGGCCCGCAGGTGGCACAGCTGCTCAACTCTGGCCGCCATGCCCTGGAGGTGGGGCCCGGCGAGGGGGAGTTCCTACAGGAGTTATCCCTGCGTTTTGCCACAGTCACTGCGCTGGATCTGTCCTCGGCTATGTTGGAGCGCGCCCAGGCATTCGCCGATGAGCAGGGCCTGGCCAATATCGAATTTGTCTGTGGTGACACCCGTGCTGCAGCGGCACGCCCAGCCAGTGCGGACAGCATTGTGGTGAATATGGTATTGCACCACACCCCCGATCCCGCACAGATTTTCCAGGACTTACAAGGCGCGCTGAAAAGTGGTGGCCAGTTACTGGTGGCAGAGCTGCAGGAGCACGGTCAGGACTGGGCGCGGGAAGCTTGCGGGGATCTATGGCTGGGATTTGCCCCCGAACAGCTGAGCCAGTGGGCACAAACTGCCGGTTTAAGGGACGGCCGCAGTGTCTACAGTGCGCTGCGCAATGGCTTTCAGATTCAGATCAGAGAATTTGTAAAACCCTGACAACTGCAGTCGATTGTCAGGCCCAGAATTTTGCTAACCGCCCGCGGCGGAACACATGGAGACTCTCACATGAGTGAATACAAACTGTTTACCTCGGAATCCGTGTCTGAAGGGCACCCGGATAAAATCGCCGACCAGATTTCCGACGCGGTATTGGATGCTCTGTTGGCTCGTGACAAGCAGGCGCGCGTTGCCTGTGAAACTCTGGTAAAGACCGGTATCGCGGTTATTGCCGGGGAAATCTCCACCTCCGCCTGGGTTGACTTGGAGGAATTGGTGCGCAAGGTGATTACCGATATCGGCTACACCTCCTCCGATGTGGGTTACGACGGGGAAACCTGTGGTGTGATCAACGTTATCGGCAAGCAATCCCTGGATATTGCCCAGGGTGTCGATCGCGCCAAGCCGGAAGACCAGGGTGCTGGCGACCAGGGCCTGATGTTTGGCTACGCCACCAATGAAACACCGACTTTTATGCCGGCGCCTATCTATTATTCCCACCGTTTGGTGGAGCGTCAGGCCGAGGCGCGTAAGTCCGGCCTGCTGCCCTGGTTGCGCCCGGATGCCAAGAGCCAGCTTACTTTCCGCTACGACGACCAGGGCCGTCCCTGCGCTATCGATGCGGTGGTGCTCTCCACCCAGCACAATCCCGATGTGAGCCAAGCCGACCTGCGCGATGCGGTGATGGAGTTGATCGTACACCACACCCTGCCGACAGAGTGGCTACACAAGGACACCAAATTCCATATTAACCCCACCGGTAATTTTGTGATTGGCGGCCCCGTCGGTGACTGTGGCCTGACCGGGCGCAAAATTATTGTGGATACCTACGGCGGTTCCGCGCGCCATGGCGGCGGTGCCTTCTCCGGTAAGGACCCGTCCAAAGTGGACCGCTCTGCGGCCTATGCCGGTCGCTATGTGGCCAAGAATATTGTCGCCGCAGGCCTGGCCAAGCGCTGTGAAATTCAGGTGTCCTATGCCATCGGCGTTGCCGAGCCTACCTCGGTTGCCATCAATACCTTTGGCACTGGCGTGGTTCCCGAAGAGAAACTGGTGGAGCTGGTGCGCGAGAATTTCGATCTGCGCCCCTATGCCATTTCAAAATCCCTCGATCTGCTGCACCCCATGTATCAGCTGACTGCAGCCTACGGCCACTTTGGTCGCGATCCCTTTACCCACACCTATAACTGGGTGGATGGCAACGGCCAAGCGCGCAGTGAAACTTTCACCGCCTTCCCCTGGGAGAAGACTGACAAAGTCGATGCGCTGCGTGCGCAGGCGGGTCTGTAATCTACTGGATAAACGCGGCTCCATATCGTGAGTCACTATCAGGAGGCGCTGCGGCGCCTCAGTGAGTGAAAAGAACATTACTGGAACTCAAAAGAATGAATCAAATGAGCACTGAATTTAAAGATTTTAAGATCGCGGATATTTCACTGGCCGAGTGGGGCCGTCGTGAAATCGAAATTGCCGAAGGTGAAATGCCGGCGCTGATGACCCTGCGGGAGAAATACCGCGCGGAGCAGCCTCTCGCCGGTGCGCGTATTATGGGCTGTATCCATATGACCATTCAGACCGCAGTACTGATTGAAACCCTGGTTGCCCTGGGTGCTGAAGTACGTTGGTCTTCCTGTAATATTTTCTCCACTCAGGACCACGCTGCCGCCGCTATCGCCGCACGCGGAATTCCTGTGTTTGCCTGGAAGGGTGAAACGGAGGAAGAGTACGAGTGGTGTTTAGAGCGTACCGTGGGTGCCGATGTTGCCGGCTGGCAGCCGAATATGATTCTCGACGACGGTGGTGACCTCACCGAACTGCTGCACCGTAAATACCCCGCCGTCCTGAACAATTGCCACGGTATTAGTGAAGAAACCACCACCGGCGTACATCGCCTGCAGGACATGTTGCGTGAAGGCACCCTTAGAGTTCCGGCGATCAACGTCAACGACGCCGTAACCAAGAGCAAAAATGACAACAAATACGGTTGTCGTCACAGCCTGAACGATGCAATCAAGCGCGCCACTGATCACCTGCTGGCGGGTAAGAAAGCGCTGGTTATCGGTTACGGTGATGTGGGTAAAGGCTCCGCCGCTTCGCTGCGCCAGGAAGGTATGATCGTAAAGGTTTCTGAAGTGGATCCCATCTGTGCCATGCAGGCCTGTATGGATGGTTTCGAGCTGGTTTCTCCCTACATTAATGGTATTAACACCGGCACCGCCGAAGGCATTAATAAAGAGCTGCTGGCCAATACTGACCTGATTGTCACCACCACCGGCAATGCCAATGTCTGTGATAAGCATATGCTGGCGGCACTGAAGAGCGGCGCTGTAGTTTCCAATATTGGCCACTTCGATAATGAAATCGATACCGCCTTTATGCGTGAGAACTGGGAATGGCAAGAAGTGAAGCCCCAGGTGCATAAAATAGTGCGCAATAGCGAAACCAATGATCACCTGCTGTTGTTGTCCGAAGGCCGTTTGGTAAACCTGGGCAACGCCACTGGTCACCCCAGCCGTATTATGGATGGGTCATTTGCCAACCAGGTTCTCGCGCAAATTCACCTGTTTGAAGAGAAGTTTGCCGACCTGGCCTCCGATCAAAAAGTGTCTGCACTCTACGTCAAGGTACTGCCCAAGCACCTCGACGAGGAAGTCGCGCGCTATATGGTGGAAGGTTTTGATGGAGTAATTACCCGTATGACCGAGGAGCAGGCCAAATACATTGGTGTTTCTGTCGACGGTCCATATAAGCCCGAAAGCTATAAATATTAATACCCTCATAAAAGATGCCGGCTGTGCCGGCATCTGAATTTCGGAGGGCCTGGAAAATATAATGAAAAATCCCATTCGCATCAGTTTCGAATTTTTCCCACCCAAAACCCCCGAAGGCCGCGTCAAGCTGTATAAAACCCGCGAGGCTTTACAGGCGTTTAATCCCGAATTCTTTTCAGTCACCTATGGTGCCGGTGGTACCACGCGTGAAACTACCGCCAATATTGTTACCAATATGCGCAAAGATGGTATTTCCATCGCGCCGCACCTGTCATTTGGTGGAGACAATGAAGAGATCATTCTCGGATTATTAGATATATATAAAGAGGCCGGTGTAAATCGTATTGTGGCCCTGCGTGGGGATATGCCCTCTGGAATGGGTGCGGTGGCGCAACTGGTCTACGCGAATGAGTTGGTGGCTTTTATTCGGCGCCATACTGGCGATCATTTCCACCTGGAAGTTGCCGCCTATCCGGAAATTCATCCGGAGTCCAACAGTTATGATGATGATATACGCTATTTAAAAGGAAAGTTTGAGGCGGGAGCGAATAGCGCCCTGACTCAATACTTCTATAACCCGGATTCATATTTTTATTTCATAGATCAGTGTGAGAAAGCCGGTATCGATGCACCGATCTATCCGGGGATTATGCCAATTATTAACTTCGATAATTTAGTGCGTTTTTCGCGTAACTGCGGTGCAGAGATTCCGCGCTGGCTGAAAAAACGTATGGAAAGTTATCGCGACCCGGATGATATCCGTAAGCTGGGTCTCGAAGTAGTTACCGACCTGTGTGAAACCTTATTGGAGGGGGGCGCACCGGGATTGCATTTTTATACGATGAATCAGATTGGTGCCTCAGAGAGTATTTTAAAGGGCTTGGGCCTTGAGGCTCGCTAGTCCTCCTTGATATTTTATAGTGCCACCGGGTGTGGGCATTAGTATTTAGCAGGTTGTAAGAGTTAAATAATGCGTAAATATTGCCCACCAACCGAGCCTTTTTTATCGGTCATTTATCAGGATTCCTCCCTTCTAATTTTAAATAAACCCAGCGGTCTCCTCAGTGTGCCAGGTAGAGATCCGGCCCATAAAGATAGTCTGGCAAGCAGGGTACAAAAAAACTACCCGGAAGCACTGATAGTGCACCGCCTGGATATGGATACTTCGGGCCTGTTGGTAATGGCGCGGAGTCCTGAAGTTCACCGCAAACTCAGCACACTCTTCCAAAATCGCAAGGTCGATAAAACCTATCTTGCTAGAGTGTGGGGGGTACCCACTGCAGACTCAGGTGAGGTGAACCTGCCTCTGATTTGTGACTGGCCAAACAGGCCAAAACAAAAAGTGGATCATGAGGTGGGTAAGCCCTCTCTCACGCGTTGGGAAAAAATATCTAGTACAGCAGACAGCAGCTTACTGCGCCTCTTGCCGGTTACAGGCCGTTCCCATCAGCTGCGGGTGCATATGCAGGCGATGGGACACCCGATATTGGGTGATCCATTCTATGCACATTCAGAAGCCTTAGCTGCGGCCCCGAGATTATTATTGCATGCGAGTGCTTTGGAATTTGTGCATCCGGAGACGCAAGAGCGCCTGAGTGTTACCAGTGAATTACCAGAGGCATTCTCAGCTGAATAATCGTTAATGCTAGTTTTACAACCGGCTTTGATTTTTCATTAAATAAAAAAGGGCGATCACCAGATCGCCCTTTTTGTTGGTCCGCCGTATTATTTTTTATTCTTCATTGCCGCCATTAACAGATCGCCCATGCTGCCACGGCTATTCCCTTGGCCGCCCTTCTGTTGCCGATTGCCCTGCTGCTTGTTATAGCGCTGGGCCTGGCGGTTTTCACGCTGGTCGCCTTTGTTGATACCACCGCTGTTCTGTTGGGTGGGTTTATTAGGTGGACCCTTGGGGAAAACTTAGTCTCTGTTTTTATGTGTGGCATACCCAATTTATGGGTACTTTTAAAAAATAATATAATTAGCGTAACGTAGTAAAAATCACCAAGGAAAGAAATGGTTAGATCAGGTTTAGAGATGATCCGTCCAATTTTCATTTTAATAATAGAAAAAATAATAATATAGGATAGAGGGAATCTTTGACAATAAAAGTGTGGGTGGAATTTTCTTAGATAGGAGCTATCGATGATTGGGTGTTAGATAATAAATCTATACCATTTTAATAGGGGCTACCTTTGCTTAATGTAATTTGTCAAGACCAATGATTTGTTAGATGACCTTTAGATAAATCTAAAATGAGATGTCAAAGGTTGAGCTCATAAGAGCTCAACCTTTTTCTTAACTACTTAGAATTTATAGTTGACTCCAGCAGTTATGTAGCGTCCTAGTACATCGTAAACACCAATTGCCTCAAAGGAATTTACAGCTTTTGGTGGCTTCTCATTAAAGACATTTCGCACAGACAAACTAGCCTGTAGATTATCGTTAATTTGATAACCTAAATATGCATTATTTAGCCAGTACTCAGGTACAACCCTGATATCACGAGATTCTGCTGTATCATCGTTATTAACATTAGCCTTTCCAATATACTGTGTTTGCCAGTTTGCAGTCAGGCTATCCAGAGTGTAGGTCAAGTTAATTTGACCCTGCCAATCTGAAAAGCCGATTTCGCCAGCATCCACCTTGAGATCTGTCCCCGTAACAGAGTATTGTTGTTCCTTAATGTGATAAGCCATTAGCCCAAGGTCAAAATTACCGGGTACATTCCAGGTGTTCAAATCAAATTTATATGAAAGATCAGACTGAACACCTCGGAAATTATAGAATCCCGCATTTTTGAAGCCTGTGGTGAAGTCAACAACTTGGAAGTTATCATCGCGTACAAAAGCTTCACAAGCTGGATTACCTTGTTCGCCGTCGTAACAGGCCTCCATTAATATTGTTAATGAGAGGTCTTCAATAGCATTCTCAATATCAATATTGATCCAATCTACAGTCAGCTCAAGACCTTCTGCAAATTCCGGTGCCCATACAAATCCGAAAGAAGAAGCCTCAGCTCTTTCATTTAGCAAATCTGGATTGCCACCGGTTTTGCCGGTCTTTGTTCCGTTCACAATTTCTGATTGCCAGCTATTTGAATCATAATCAAATCCTGCTGCAGTGGCCTCCGCTCTACAGTTGGCAAGACGTTGGGCTGGGTTTTCTCCTCGGCCCACATAGCGCTCATCACATGGATCGTCTGCGTCACGGAAAGTTTCAGATATAGGAAGGAGGGCTTCAATTACGGAAGGAGCCCTAATTGATTCCGTGATATTTCCTCGCAAGGTCAGTGATCCTAATACAGGGAGGTCAAGCATAATTCTGGAGCCAATGGACCAAGTATTATCACTTCCTGCCTGAGAGTGATCTACAGTTCTCCAGGCTCCTTCTAGTTCCATACCAGAGAGGCCTGCGATTAGATCTGATGGGATCACTGGTACTAAGAATTCTGTATAGAACTCTTTAGTATCGAATCCTCCAGAGAGGGGAGATAGGGCAGCGGAGCGACCAAGGCCCTGGCGCATGAAATCATCCGGGCGAAATTCAGAGTACTCATCGCGAATTTCATATCCGAAAGCCATGGAAAGAGGCCCCGCAGGCAGGTCGATAATTTCGCCACCTATGTTGGCACTTATAATTTCCTGCTCAAGCTCTCCGTAAGTGCGCCCTATTGTGGTGACGTAATCAATAGCAGCCTGATCGGTGACGACACCTAGTACATTAAGGGGGACGCAGTCAGAATCTGAAGAAACACATACGATATTGCCACTTTCATCTGTGGTTACATCTAAAGCCTTTTCATAATTTGCCTGAACTAACTGAGTCCTCTCAGTAACTGAGTCAGTTTTTCCTTTATTGTAACTGATATCCCAATTCCAGTCTCTCCCGGCAAAGGAGAAGTCACCCTCTAAGCCAATTACATAACGAAACATCTCATTTTCGCCACCGGTATATCCACTTTGAGCAAGGTCGTTCATTCCTTTATGCAAATAGAAAACTCCATCTTCAACAATACCGTTATTGATTAGAGTTTCGCGGTCTGCAGCGCTTAAATAAGGATTATCGATAGAAATAGGGAGTGCCGAAGAATCGCCACCAAACTGTGCAGATTGATAGAAAGGTTGGGCGTTTGGATCGCTTGACTCAGAAGTAAAGTAATTAATTTCTGCGAAAGCTTTAATATTGTCTGTAATATCAAAGTGACCCAATGTATTAAATAGGTGTCTTTCTATGGGCGCCCTAATAGAATCATAATCTTGTAGTAAGAGGCCATCGCCACCTATAAAATTGACAATACTGCCTGAAGGAGTACCTAGGTTAAGTGGTGCTAGCTGTCCATCTTTGTTAAATCCAAGAGGATTGCCATTAGAATCCTTTATAATATTGCTATCTACAGCAAAAAGTGGGAATCCTGCAGCAGGAGTAGGAATACCTTCTTTAGTGATTATCGGTATGGCACGTCCCTTATCAAAAATTCTATCTGGAATGCCGTCTTCAGGGCCTTCGCTCTCAGGGTTCTCAAAAAAGTAATAATAATCGCCTGTAAATTTACGATCATTCATTAACACCGCATCGGTCTTATTATATTCGTAGCTAGCCACGATATTTCCACGACCGTCAAACAGATTTTGACCGAAAGTAATGGATGCCATATGATCGCCTGCATCATTTTCGCGATCAGCAAAACCACTGGAAAATTCGGTTTCCACTCCCTCAAAATCATCCTTAAGAATGACATTAATTGTTCCTGCTATAGCGTCGGATCCATAAATTGGAGCGCCACCAACAGAAATCACTTCAACGCGATCAATTAATGCGGTTGGAAGAGAGTTCAAGTCGACTTGTAATCCACCAGTTGCGCCAAATGCTGTTGGGGCATTCGCAGATACAACTCTTCGGCCATTAACAAGAGTAAGAGTCCTTTGAGATCCCAGGCCATAAAAATCTGCGAAGCTTTGGCCAACATTATTCGCATCTGATTCTGCCAAACTAGTACCAGATGCCGCCATCATGGGCAAGCTATTCAAGGCATCTGACACATTGGTATAACCATTTGTCTCAAAAAGTTCCTGCCCAATAGTAGACGCTGGTTGCATAGTGTCAAAGCCAGCTCTTGGAATACGAGAGCCAGTTACAATAACCTCTTCAATCTTCCCTGCTTCCTGCCCCTCGTCAGATTGGCCATCTTGGGCATTGGCTATAATAGCCGGCATACCTACTGCGATTGCGAGTAAAGTCTTTTTAAAATTACTATTCATTGCTTTTCCTTTTAGATCCTACAGAAGGAGCGATAGCTGTTCATATTGGCTCGAAGTATTTTTGGCCTTGAGCATAGTTTTTATTTTCATCCGCCCAATGTTTAGACGAATTACATTCGAGTTCCCTCAAATTTTCAAAAGATATAGTTTTGCCTTTAGATGTCAATATGAATTATCTGCTATGAAGTGCAGGCTTGATTAGATCAAAAAACAATCAAAATCAAGCATTAGTCTTAATTTCGCCATCTTTCCAAGCGAAATATCAAGTGTTAGAGGCAATCTTAGGTAGGCCATGAAAATCAACCAGCATTACTCGTAAGTAGTATCTTAAGGGTTTGTACCGATAGAGGTCTTCAAGAGGTATATGAACAGGGATATATACTGTGATTCTCTATCTGAATAGTCACTTTTTTTACTATTATTGATGTGAGTTTAAATTCGTTAACGGGGTATCTAACTCTTAGAAGATTATTCGATGAAGGGTCATTTACCCACTCCATAGGTAATCTCAATAAATTTTTGCATGGTTTCTAAGATAAAAGACCTAAATGATTTGAGTATTTTTAAAGTTCTTAACACTTAAGAAAAGTTCATCGATAGGCGTTTCTTAGTCAATTGAATCGGATACTATCATCGGAGGAGTTTGGTTTCGTACTAGGCATTGAAAAGGTGGATTGATCCATATTTGGAATTAGACTTGACCTATGTGTCTTTCTACTCGAATAGATTGAAAATATGCTGAAGCTTCTAAAGTGAATTAACATCAAAAAGGACGATCTAGTGATCGCCCTTTTTTATTGACTCACAGTATTATTTTTTATTCTTCATCGCCGCCATTAACAGATCGCCCATGCTGCCACGGCTATTTCCTTGGCCGCCCTTTTGCTGCCGATTGCCCTGTTGCTTGTTATAGCGTTGGGCCTGGCGGTTTTCGCGCTGGTCGCCTTTGTTGATACCACCGCTGCCCTGTTCGCCGGGTTCGTCGGAGAGGCGCATGGAAAGGCCGATGCGCTTGCGCGCGACATCCACTTCCATCACTTTGACTTTGACGATATCGCCGGCTTTAACCACTTCGTGGGGGTCTTTGACGAACTTTTCTGAAAGCGCGGAGATATGGACCAGTCCGTCCTGGTGCACGCCGATATCTACAAACGCACCGAAGTTGGTGACGTTGGTAACCGTGCCTTCCAACACCATGGCGGGGCGCAGGTCTTTGATTTCCTCAACGCCCTCTTCGAAGCGCGCAGTGCGGAATTCCGGGCGCGGGTCGCGGCCGGGTTTTTCCAGTTCGGCGATGATATCGGTAACGGTGGGTACACCGAATTTCTCATCGGTGTAATCCGCCGGATTGAGGCGGCGCAGGAAGGCGGAGTCGCCGATCAGGCTGTTGATCTCGCGGCCGTTTTTCTCGGCGATGCGTTTCACCACGATATAGGATTCGGGGTGTACGCCGGATTTATCCAGCGGGTTTTCGCCGTTATTAATACGCAGGAAGCCGGCGGCCTGCTCAAAGGCTTTGGGCCCCAGGCGCGGTACTTCCATCAGTTGTTTGCGGTTTTTAAAGGCGCCGTGCTGATCGCGGTAGCTGACGATATTGCTGGCGATGGAGGCGGTCAGACCGGAAACTTTGGCCAACAGCGGCGCCGAGGCGGAATTCAATTCGGCACCAACACCATTTACACAGTCTTCCACCACGGCGTCGAGAGAGCGTGCCAGCTGAGTCTGTGAAACGTCATGCTGGTACTGGCCAACACCAATGGATTTGGGTTCGATCTTCACCAGCTCAGCCAGCGGGTCTTGCAGGCGACGGGCGATAGAGATGGCTCCGCGGATGGTGACATCCAGATCGGGAAATTCCCGCGCGGCGAATTCGGAGGCGGAGTACACAGAGGCTCCGGCCTCATTCACCACCACTTTCTGTGCGCTGAGCTTATATTGTTTGATGGTTTCACCAACAAATTTATCGGTCTCGCGACTGGCTGTGCCGTTGCCGATGGCGATCAAGCCGACATTGTATTTATTGCACAGGGCGGCAATAACCGCGGCAGATTCCTGATGACGGTTTTGTGGCGGATTGGGGAAGATGGCGGTGTGGTCCAGTATCTTGCCGGTGGCATCCACCACCGCAACTTTCACACCGGTACGCAGGCCCGGGTCCAGGCCGATAGTGGCTTTGTGTCCGGCAGGTGCGGCTAACAGCAGATCTTTGAGATTGCGGGAGAAGACCTTGATGGCTTCCTCTTCCGCTTTTTCGCGCAGCTCACCCAACAGGTCAGTTTCCAACGCGGTAAGCAGCTTGATGCGCCAAGTCCAGCGCACCACCTCGCCGAGCCATTTGTCCGCCGGGCGGCCTTCGTCGGTAATATCAAAATGCCTGGCGATCATGGTTTCGCAGGGGTGGCCGGCGGTGGCTGGAGTGCCCTCCTCTTCGGGCAATCCAACACTGATGGCGAGGATGCCCTCGTTGCGGCCGCGGAAAATCGCCAGGGCGCGGTGGGATGGCACCTTGGACCAGTCCTCGGCGTATTCGAAATAGTCGCGGAATTTGGCTCCCTCTTCCTCTTTGCCGTCGAGCAGCTTAGATTTCACCTGGCCATCGCGCTTGAGGTAATCCCGCAGTTTACCCAGCAGCTCGGCATCTTCTGCGAAGCGTTCCATCAGGATAAATTTGGCTCCGTCGAGGGCGGCCTTGATGTCTTTTACCTGTAAGGAGGCGTCTTCGTGATCGGTGTTGAGGTATTGCTGTGCTTCTGCGGCGGGGTCTAAGGACGGGTTGTTAATCAGGGCGTCGGCGAGGGGTTCGAGCCCCGCTTCGATAGCGATCTGCCCCTTGGTGCGCCGTTTGGGTTTGTAGGGCAGGTAGAGATCTTCGAGGCGGTTTTTGGTGTCAGCGCCATTGATTTGTTGCGCCAATTCCGCGGTGAGTTTGCCTTGTTCATCAATACTCTTGAGGATGGCTGCGCGGCGCTCTTCCAGCTCACGCAGGTAGCGCAGGCGCTCCTCCAGGGTACGTAATTGGGTGTCGTCCAGAGCACCCGTGACTTCTTTCCGGTAGCGGGCAATAAAAGGCACCGTGGAGCCTTCATCCAGCAGGGATACTGCGGCGGTAACCTGTTGGGGACGTACGTTGAGTTCTTCGGCGATGCGAGCGTTGATATCCAGCATGTGATGTCTATATCCGTTTTCCGGGGGTTCGTACCTTAAGGAGCGGCGTTTGACCGGGAAATAGCCCTTCGGTTTCCTTGGCTTTGCGCGGCCCGCTGTCTCTCCTGCAACGGTAAATTGGGGCGGGCATTATGCGTTACCCGAGCCCGGCGAGGAAGGTTTGCGATAAGGCACAAACTCCTGCGGCGACCTGCATCCAAATCGACTCTTATCTGCGTCGAACTCCAGTAGAATGCGCGCTAATTAAAATTTGACCAGTTCCGGTCACAGAATGGGGTAGAGGGTGCCTGTGAAAGTGTCGAGCAAGAACAAGCTTTTATTTACCGTTTTGGCTATTGGGGTGGCCGCCATTACTACGGTGGTGTTATTGAAGCCGAAGCCGGAAGAAAAACCACCGGAAGCGGTGGTACCGCCGGTGGCGGATGTCCTATATGCGGAACCGGGGCGCCAGACCCTGTTGGTACCGAGCCAGGGCACAGTGCACGCCCGCCATGAAATCGAAGTGGTGGCTCGTGTCGGCGGTGTGATTGAAAGTGTGGGTGAGGCTTTTGTGCCCGGTGGTTTTTTTGCCGAAGGGGAATCGCTGCTGCAGCTTGAACAGGCGGACTACACCCACAAAGTGACCCGCGCCGAATCGCAGCTGGCCGATGCCAAGTCCGCCTTGGCACAAGAGCAGGGCAGAGCCAAGCAGGCCAAGCGCGAGTGGCGCGACTTGGGCAGTGAAGCCGCTAACGCACTGTTCCTGCGCAAGCCGCACTTACAGGCCGCCGAAGCCGCAGTGGCCGCCGCGCGCGCGGATCGCGACCAGGCCAAGCTGGACCTGGCGCGAACTGCAGTGAAAACGCCGTTTGCTGGACGCGTAGTGGAGACCTATGTCGATCTGGGTCAATACATTACCCCCGGCACGCCCCTGGCAAAAATCCACAGCACCGGCATCGCCGAAGTGCGCCTGCCTCTGACCGATCAACAGCTGGCACTGCTCGATCTGCCTCTGGGTAAATCCTTTGAACATGGCCCCGAGGTACGCCTGCGGGCAATGGTGGCTGGGCTTGAGCGCGAGTGGCGTGCCCAGCTGGTGCGCACCGAGGCCAGCATCGATACCAATAGCCGCTTTATTTATGCCGTGGCTCAGGTACAGAACCCTTATGAAGGCGATGTTCCCTTGATGAACGGCTTGTTTGTGGAGGCCGATATTGCCGGTCGCACTCTGGACGGCATTGTGGTTTTGCCGCGCCAGGCCCTGCACGAGGGCGACCACCTGCTGGTGTTGGATGAAGAGAGCAAGCTGGTGTTCAAAACTGTGGAGCTGTTGCAGAGCATTGGTGACCAGGTGTGGTTGCGCGGCGACATCGCCATTGGTGACCGCGTCGTGGTGTCCAGCCTGGGCTACTCCCGCGAGGGTATGGCACTTACTGCTAATCCACTCAACGAGAAGCCAGCCGGTCTGATTGATAGTGTTAAGAGCGATGCTGAAGCCGATTCAAACACCACCGGCGAGACCGCAGCAACAAATAGTGCTGCCCACGGAGGCCACTGATGAACGGCATTATTTCCTGGTTTGCGCGCAACAGTAAGGCCGCAAATCTGCTGATGATTATGATCATCATCGGCGGTTTCTTCGGAATCAGTGGGATTGATCGCGAGGTATTTCCGGCGATTCAGCCCGGTATTGTCGAGGTGGAAATCTCCTATCCCGGTGCCGGTCCGGCGGAAGTCGAGCAGCAGGTGACCGTGCGTGTGGAGGAGGCTATCTCTGAGGTGAAGGGCATCAAGGAGGTGAACTCCGCCTCCCGCCGCAGCCACTCCTCCATCGAAATTCAAGCGGTGGATGGTTACGACGAGCTGCGTCTGCTCAACGATATCAAGGTGCAGGTGGATAGTATTAACACCTTCCCCGAGGGTATCGAGCGCCCGGTGATTCGCCTGCAGGAGTGGGATACCCAGCTGATGATGATCGCCATTGGCGGTCCGGTTTCCGAGCGCCAGCTCAAGGAGACCGCGCTGGACCTGCGCGACAAACTCACCCTGATTCCCGGTGTGCGCCGTGTGGATATCTGGGGCGAGCGCCCAGATGAGCTATCCATCGAGGTTTCCGAACTGGACCTGCGCCGCTACAACCTGAGCTTCAATGATGTAGCCAACGCGGTGCGCCGCTCCTCCCTCGATCTGCCCGCGGGTATGGTGCGTTCGGATCGCGGTGATATCCAGGTGCAGACCCGCGGTCAGGCCTATACCGCCGAGGACTTCGAGCGTATTCCGGTAGTCAGCCGTGCCGATGGCTCTGTACTGCTGCTGCGTGATGTGGCCACCGTGCGCGATGGCTTTGAAGAGTACAACAACGTCATTCTCTTTAACGGCAATCCGGCTATGAACCTGCGAGTGGTTCAGGGGGAGCCGCTGGATGTGGTGGCCACCGCCGAGCGTATCAAGGCGTTTATGGCGGAGGCGCGCACCCAGTTGCCGCCGGGTATGGAGTTCGACGTCTGGTTCGACTTCTCCAAGGCTTTTGAAGGCCGCATGAACCTGTTGACCACCAACGCCTTAAGCGGCTTCGCCATGGTCTTTATCATGCTGATGCTGTTCCTGCGCCCGGCGCTGGCGATGTGGGTAACGGTGGGCATTATTGTGGCCTTCCTCGGTGCCTTCTGGTTACTGCCGATTACCGGGGTCAGCCTGAATATGTTGTCGCTGTTCGCTTTCCTGCTGATTCTCGGCATTGTGGTGGACGATGCGATTATTGTGGGGGAAGCGGTGCATGCGGCCCACGATCGCGGTGTGACCGGTCTGGCCGCCGCGGAAGAGGGCGTGAAGCAGGTCTCCGCGCCGGTGATCTTCGCCGTGACCTCCACCATGGTGTTCTTTATCCCCATGCTGTTCCTGCCCGGTTATACCGCGCAGATGATGCTGGCACTGCCGGTGGTGGTGCTCTTGTGTCTGGTGTTCTCCCTGGTGGAATCTCTGTTGATTCTGCCGGCGCACCTGGTGGGTATGAAACCGGAGCAACCCGCCAAATCCGCCCTGGGCATCAAGCTGCAGAAGCTGCGTGGCCACTTCGCCGGGGCTATGAAGACCGCCGGTGACAAGTACTACTTGCCGCTGCTGAAGAAGTCCCTTGGCAACAGCCGCACCACGGTGATGGTCTTTTTCATGGCGCTGGTACTCTCTATCAGTGTCTTTACCAGTGGTTATGTGGGTTCTTCCTTCTCGCCACAGGTACCGTCGGATCTGTTGGAATTGCGTGCCAGCATGGCCGATGGCGAGCCTTTCCATGAGGCCGAGCGCGTGATGAATCAGGTGCTGGAGGCCGCAGATAAGCTCGCTACCGATGAGGAGATGCTGAAGCTCAACGACGGCGAGCCCTTCGTGATGAACTCCATGGTGTTCAACTGGCGCGGCAACATCTTTGTGATCTTGCAGCTCACCGACGGAGAGATGCGCGATGTGACTTCCAAAACCCTGTCGCTGCGCTGGCGCGAGCTGATCGGTGAAATGCCGGCCAGTGTTGAAGACCTCAAGATTGATGCCACCATCAACGATGGCGGCAACGGTATGAGTCTGAACCTGAGCACCGCTTCGGGGGATATGGATGAATTGCGCGCTGCCGCCGATGCAGTGAAGAAGAAGATGAACAGCTACGCCGGTGTTTACGATGTGCGTGACAATCTCACCAGTGCGCGTCGCGATATCGAAATCCAGCTGAAGCCCCACGCCACCACCATGGGTATCAACCTGGCGGATGTGGCCAGGCAGGTGCGCCAGGGTTTCTATGGTGAAGAAGTACAGCGTATTCCCCGCGGTCGCGAGGACGTTAGGGTGATGGTGCGCTACCCGCAGGAAGAGCGCGCCAGCGAAGAGCAGATGGATCGTGTGCGTATTCGCACGGCGCAAGGCGAGGTGCCTTTCTCTGCGGTAGCCGAAGCGGTCTATGTGCCCGGTTACACCACCATCCGCCGCAACAACCGCGAGCGTACCGTGCGCGTGTTTGCCGAGCTAACGCCGAACACCTCCACTGCGCAGGAAATTCTCAAGGATATGCGCGAGACCCTGGTGCCTGAGCTGGAGCGCCAGTTCCCCGGTTTCTCCCTGAGAACCGCCGGTGAAATGCAGGAGGAGGAAGAGTTCAACGGTGCGATCCTGGCGTTCTTCGTACTGTCTCTGTTCGCTATTTACGCGCTGCTGGCCATCGCCTTCCGCTCCTACTCGCAGCCGCTGTTGATCCTCACCGCAGTGCCGTTTGGCTTCTTTGGCGCGGTAGTGGGCCACCTGTTGATGGGCCACGATATCAGCATTATGTCCATGCTCGGCTTCCTCGCCGCAGCAGGGGTTGTGGTGAACGATAACCTGGTATTGATGGATCGCATCAATCAGCTTCGCGCCCAGGGCGTAGCTGTTATGGATGCGGTGGTGCAGGCGGGTCGCGATCGTTTCCGCCCGATTATCCTTACCTCTATCACCACCTTTATCGGGTTGGTGCCGATCATGTTCGAGCGCTCTATCCAGGCGCAGTTCCTGATCCCCATGGTGATCAGCCTCGCCTTCGGCGTCCTGTTTGCCACCGCAGTGACTCTTGTGCTGGTGCCAAACCTATACAAGGTGATCGAAGTGCTGCGTCCGAAAGGCAAGCGCCAGGGCCAAATTGACACCCCGGTGTCTCTGGAAACGGCCTGATAGCAATTTGCGTTTCAGGCAATGGCGGGGGTTTTCCACCATTGCCTGGCCTGCGCATTAATGCCTAAACTACCCGCCTGCAAAATGCCGACATTCCAGTCGGCTTTTTTATAGTGTTTTACAGGATCTTCACTCATGCGCATCCCGCGTATTTACTCCCAGCAGGCCCTGGCCGGTGTTTCTCAAATCGAGTTGGATGAGGGCGCCTCCCGACATCTGGTAAAAGTCCTGCGCCTCGGCGCCGGCCACCCGATGACTCTGTTTGATGGTCTGGGTGGTGAGTACAGTGCGGAATTGCTGGCTACGGGTAAGCGCGCGCAGGTGGGTGTTGGTGCATTTCGCGAAGACAATCGCCAGTCGCCTCTGGCGTTAACCCTGGCTATTGGCATTTCCCGCGGCGACCGATTCGATTGGGTGATACAGAAGGCCACCGAGCTGGGGGTGGCGGCTATACAGCCTTTGTTCAGCGAGCGCTGCGAGGTCAAACTATCTGGCGAGCGCCTGCAAAAAAAACTCGGCCACTGGCGCCAGATTGCTATCAGCGCTTGTGAGCAGTGTGAGCGCAATCTGTTGCCGGAAATTGCCGAACCGGTAAAACTCCCTCAGTATTTACAAACCTCAACCCAGCAGGGCGCGCCGCAAACCAAACTGGTATTACACCACCGCACCGAGCTGGATCTGCGCCGCTGGGAAGCGGACAATGGCAAGCCGGATTCGGCCCTGTTGATGGTGGGGCCAGAGGGTGGATTGTCCCAGGCGGAGATTGATCTGGCCTTGGGCCACGGCTTTATGCCACTGCGCTTGGGGCCGAGGGTTATGCGCACCGAAACCGCACCTATCGCTGCACTGTCAATACTGCAGTTCCAATGGGGTGACCTGTAGGAGCCGGCGTAATTCAAAATTGGATAGGATGAAAACCAGGAAGGGAAACTATGATTCGAGTGATTGTAGGGTTATTGGGTATTGCCATTGTCTTGTTGTCACTGGCAGTTATTGCCAAGCCCAAGTTGGCGCAAACCATCAGCGAGAGACTCAGCGAAACAGGCTATTTCTTTTCCGCCTGGCTGCGCATTCTTGTCGGTCTTTTTCTGCTTTTGGTCGCCGACACTCGCAACTGGTATATCCTCTTCAACGCCCTGGGTGTATTGGTGCTGCTGAGTGGCGCCTATATGCTGCAGATTGGTTTTGAGCGCGGCAAAGCGCTGGCCATCAAAATCTCCCAGGGCAATGAAAACTTCCTGCGTATCAGCGGCATACTCGGGTTGATCATCGGTATTATGCTGCTCTCCGCACGCTGATTTTATGGGGTCCCATGTCTTCCACAGATTTGATCATTTTTGATTGCGACGGTGTGCTGGTAGATAGCGAGAGCATCGTCTGTCGCATCCTCGCTGAAGAAATGAATAAGTTGGGTATGGCCACCACTGCGGAGGAGCTGGATGAGCAATTCAGCGGCCGGCCCGCCAGGGATTGCCTGCTGGAAATCGAGAAGCGTTTCGGCGGCCCCCTGCCGGACCATTATTTTGGTAATACCGAGCGCCGTATCCGTGAGGCATTCCACGCGGAGCTGGAGCCCATAGCCGGCATTGAGGGCTTGCTCGATCACTTACAGCAGATCGGCATGCGCAGCTGTGTGGCCTCATCGGGCTCGCATCAGAAAATGCAGTTGACCCTGAATAAAACCGGTCTCTACGAATACTTCGACGGCAGGATCTACAGTGCTGAGGATGTCTCCCGGGGCAAACCCTGGCCGGAGCTGTTCCTGCATGCGGCCACTAGCATGGGGGTGAAGCCGGAGCGCTGTCTGGTCGTGGAGGACTCCAACGCCGGTGTGGAAGCCGCGGTAGCCGCCGGCATGCGCGTGGTTGGCTACAGCACCCATAGTCAGAGAGCGCCACAGCTGGAGCAGCGCGGTGCCAGGGTAGTTAGCGATATGATGGCGGTGTTGAACTTCCTCTAACGGCTAGACATCTCCTCCCTCCGGCAGCTTGTTCTACACTGAATTTGACGTCTGCAAACCGGAAGTTTTGTCTATGGCGGGCAAGCCTTTATTCGTCTGCTATCTCGCCCTGCTGGTATTGCTACTTGCCGGCTGCCCCAACCCCGATCCCAACAGGAAATACGCCCTTGAGCCCCAGTCTGTGGTGCAGTCCGGTGAGAGTGAGAAGCAGGCACGACAGGCGGCTCCTTTTGCCGATGATTTGGTGCGCTTCCTGCGCGGAAATTCCCGCAAAGGAGGGGATACTTTCCGGTTGCGTTTAGAGTTTGACCCCGGTGGTTTCGCACCGCGCATGGATAGCATCGCCGACCTGGAAGCACTGCTGGTGATCATGCGCGATTTCCCCGAGATGCGTATTACGATTGAGGGGCACACAGATAATGACGGTGACCCAAAGAAAAATCTGCATCTTTCTCAGTGGCGTGCTGACTGGGTGCGCAATTTTTTGATAGAGCGCGGTATCGATGGCGAGCGCATGCGCGCCCAGGGTTATGGCGATACAGATCCTATCGCTGATAACGAGAGCAAGGCTGGACAAAGGGAAAACCGGCGCCTGGTTATCCGGGTGCTTAATTTTGATCGAATGCCCAGTAGATTGCCTCGATTGAAGACATCTCCGAGCCCATAAATTCAAATAAAAAACCCGGCGATAAATGCCGGGTTTTTTATTATTGCGGTTGTCGAAAAATCTTTTTTGTCGGCTTATCAGGTGGATGCTTTGCCCAACTCCTCACCGCCGCTTGCCGGAGCCTGGAAAGGCTGGCCACTAATAACCTGGCGCATCAACTTCCCGCCCTGGCGCAAGCCGAGAATGCTCTGGGCGGTTAATACCCCCGAGATCATCGCCCCAGCCACGCCACAGCTCATTACATCCTGGCCGGTGAGATAGAGCCCATTGAGTCGCGTCTTGGGTCTCAGCCAACGCTGCTCAAAACGCTTGGGATCGTGGTCGAGGCCATAGATTTCACCGCGTGGATAGAAGCAGAAATAATCCGTCGATAGCGGTGTGGATAACTCGTAGTAATCGATTTGCCCGCGTAGATGGGGGAAATGCTTGTACAAGTGCTCCAATAAACGCTGGCTGAAGGCCTCTTTTAGGGTCTCGTAGTCATCACCGCGCTTGCCCCAGGGTTTGTCACTCCATTGGGCGAACCAATCGTAATTGGCCGGGGCAACGATTTCGATAGTGGCGCGCCCAGGATAGCGCTGGGTAAAGGTGGGGTCCTTGGCCGAGGGGAAAGAGATATAGGCTAGCGGAATATCTTTGTCGCTATCCTGCAGGAAGGCCTGCATATCCTCCTCGTAGTTCTCACTGGTATAGAGCCAGTAATTGGTTTTCGGCAGCTGTAGTTCTTCGGCGGTTTTTTCCAGGCCGATGTACAGGCACAGGTGAGACATGGAGGGAGTGACGGTTTTCAGGTCGTGCAGGTAGCCGAGGCGCTCACTGGCACTCTGGGGCAGCAGTCTCTCGAAGGTATTAAACACACCGGCTCCGGAAATCACCACGGGCGCCTCGATTTCGGTGCCATCGCTCATGCGCAGGCCGCGAACCTTATTGCCATCTAACAGAATGGTTTCCACCTTGGCATAGGTAAAAACATCGCCGCCACTAGCCTGAATCTGCGGAATAATGGTTTCGGAAATCTTACTGGCACCGCCTACCGGGTAGTAGCCGCCATACAAATAATGCTTGGCGATCAGGGCGTGAATAATAAAACTGCTCTGCGCCGGCGCCATGCCATTGTCGCCCCACTGGCCGGTGAGTACCGAAATCAGTTTTTCATTGCCGGTGATCTCGCCCAGCACTTCTCGGGTGGTCTTATTCAACCAGGAAGGATCGCGCAGCTTGCGCCACAGGCGCATAAAGGGGCCGCACCAGCTGGGAAACAGTTTCTCCATTGCCATGCGCTGCATGGACTTGGCCACCTCGTTGAGACGGGCCAGGTAACGTTCAATATTCTCCCGTTCGGCGGGGAAATGTTTGACCAATTCATCAATAAACGCCTGGCGACCGGCGCGCAGATCAAACTGCTCCTCGCCGATACAAATGCGATCGTAGGTGTCGTCCATCGGCGCCCAATGCAACTTACCACCGGTGATAAAGTCGAAAATCCTGCCTGTCATGGTGGGATGTTCGCCCACATCGCCAATGTAGTGCACGCCGACATCCCACTCGTAGCCATTGCGATCGTAGGCATGGGTATAGCCGCCGGCGGTGTAGTGCTGCTCCAGGACCAGTACCTTCTTACCGGTGGCACTCAGCATGGCGGCGGTAGTCAGGCCGCCGATTCCAGAGCCGATTACCAGGGCATCGTAGGGGCCGTTCAAGCGACTGGCACGGTAACGCTGGCCAATACGCAGGCGGCTGGGCTTGGGGGCGCTGCGTTTCTTTTCAGTAGTTTCGGACATGGTGGCCTCATCACTTTTATTTTTATCTCTCAACCATATCGCTCAAATATTGACTATGCAACAAGTTGCATAATTTCAACCTTTCATACCACCTTGCCTATCTAGTATAAAGAGATATACACTTTGTATATAAATTATATATACGGTGTATAAAATGGGTATCGTTAAGATCTCGGATGAATTACACGATGAAATCCGTAAAGCGAGTACCACGCTGGCACGTTCTATTAACGCCCAGGCTGAGTACTGGATAAAGATCGGCATGTTGGCCGAGCTGAATCCAGAGCTCAGTTACAGCCAGTTGTGCAAGAAGCTACTACGCACCGAATCATTTACTCTGGAAGAGCTCACTCGTGAATAACATAAAAATCAAGACCGCCAGGGAACAGGCGTTGATGCGTAACTCCGGTGAATTATTGAGCCGCGTGTTCGCTATGCTCGATGGTATTGTGAAGCCGGGTATTACCACCATGGAAATTAACGACCGGGTGGAAACGTTTATTACCCGGGAGTTGCAGGCGCGCCCGGCCAGCAAGGGGCAATACGACTATCCCTACTCTCTTAATACTTCGATCAATGAGGTGGTTTGCCACGGCATGCCTCGCGAGGGACAGGCGTTGCGCGATGGCGATATCGTCAACGTGGATATTACCCTGGAAAAGTCTGGTTATATCGCCGACTCCAGCAAGATGTATATGATTGGCAGCGTAACGCCCATTGCCAAAAAACTGGTGCAGTGTTGTTACGATGCCATGTGGGCCGGTATTCACGCCGTAAAACCTGGCGCGACTTTTGGTGATGTGGGCCATACGATCCAACAGTATGTTGAAAAGCGCGGGTTCAGTGTGGTGCGTGAATACTGTGGCCACGGTATTGGCCGTGAAATGCATGAAGAACCCCAGGTAATGCACTTTGGTCGAGCGGGCAGCGGAGCTGTTTTACGCGAAGGAATGACATTTACGATTGAACCCATGATCAATCAAGGCAATCGCAAAACCAAACTCAAAAAAGACGGTTGGACCGTGGTGACCAAAGATGGCAGGCTCTCCGCGCAATGGGAGCACACAGTGCTGGTTACGGCGGATGGGTATGAAGTACTGACTTTGCGGGAAGAGGAAAAGAAGAGTTAGGGGAGAGGCTAATTTCTTCACTTTCATAGCACGTAGAGAGCAAGTCTCTACGTGCTTATAGACTTGATCTAGCGCTCGGTCTCAGGATGCATTTCCTGAACTTGTTTCACTGCCTGTGGAAGTTTCTTTTGCGACCCAATCGAGTAATTTTTTAGCGCGTGATCGAACCTTGTGATTGTGAGACCAGGCCAGAGTTCTTTCCAGAAACGGCTTTGCGAGTTTTGGCTTTTTAAGTTTTGCGAGGTGAAAGCCAATAGCGCTATTTATTTCAATACTATTTGGATTCTTCTGATAGGCCGCCATCATGGTTTTCAGTGCGGCAACACTTTCGCCTTTGTACTGCTGAGCCATCCATTTGTACTGGTAAGCCGGTAGGGAAGCCGGATTCAGCGCTATAGCCATATCTGCATAATGCACTGTTTTGGTATAGCTCCCTTCATCCCATTGTCGGGATTTAAGCGTATTCTGTAAGCTATATAAATGGTATACAGATAGATTCGTTGCCGCTGTATGATTTAAATCAGATATTTCTGATAATTCCTGAAGTAAAGCCTGTGCCGCAGCCTCCTGCTGATTGTGCATCAATAGATTCGCTTTAAGGGCGATAACTCCAGGTAACTTGGCAGCATCTTTTTTTACTTTATTCAGATAGCTTAACGCCTGATCGTATCTTTCTAGATCAACCGCTCGCTCCGCCAGTAATAGGGATTTTTCATTATGGTTCAGTTTGCGGTTTTCGATTTTAAAGGCATTTTGGGTTAGATTAACCTTGTATCCCGACCGACGTCGTTCTTTTAGGTAACGAGTTAATGCGATATCCAAATCTTCCTCTCGGATATCATAATGTTGTGTAAAGAGATCTAGTGGATCTCCTCCATTATTGATGTCCGTTAGGTAATTTTTGGTTTTTTCATGGTATGAATTTTCTCTGGCATCTTCGCTGAAAAATAAATAGTGTAATAATAACCACGCACTGGCGTAATACTGGTTAGCATGTTTCCAACCTTTTCTACTGTAATCCGGCTGAAGAATTTCCCTTGCTTTCAAAGGACCTTCTCCCAGAGAGTAAGCTCTCCACTCAGGAACGTTGCCGATGGTGATGGAATCCTTGTCAATAGTCGCGCTAGCTAGTAATTCTGCGAATCCCTCTGAATACCACCTAGGGTAACGCATGGAACCGCGCTCACGCATAAGATGGTGAACATATTCATGAAACATGATTGCTTGGCCACTAAATATGCCACGTTTGTTTTCCTGAGAGAAAATTAAGGGGCCATTAATAGTGTTGGTATAAAAGCCTCCGATACTTCTTTTTCCGGAGAATTTTTCAAACTCTTTAGAGCTATTAAAGTGATATACCCTAAGTCTAGAATTTTCTGGGCGATCTTCCATGCCTGTTACCATAAGTGAGGCACGGCGAAATTTTTCCAGCTCGCGCAATAAGGCCTCAGATTTTTTCGGTGAAACATCGGAGTAGACGGTAAAGTTAGTGCTTTTATATTCCCGCCAATCTCTAGCGTAGGCTGATACCGTCAAGACGGATAGCAATAGAAAGGATATAAGGCAGTAAACTCTGCTTTTCATGGAATATCTCTAATATAAGTGCGGAGAGGCTTGAGCCAATTAAAGGGGCGGGATTTTATAGGGGCATATATGTTTAGTATATGCAAGACCAAATAGTCATAAGGATTTGCTTTAACCTACAACCTATATTTGGCCTGGTGTGACAGTGTTTGTGCAGATCTGTGAGATAGGCTCACTAAGCATATTTATTTTAAGTTATATTGCTGACGAATGTCATTGATCAGTATTTTCCTCGAACTCTTGTGGCGCTCATGAGGTGCGAAAAGGCTGCTGGCGCTCTCTAGCAGGTCAATAGCCCTCTGTAATTTTTGTAGGCCTGTTCTGCTGAGGTTTTTCTCTTTCGCTAGCTCCTTGATCACTAGGGAGGCCAGTTCTTTACGGGCTATATCCTCGGGGAGTCCGCTTTTGGTGCATAACCCATAAGTTCCATCGATAAAGTGTTTCCACTCGCTTTCAATATGTGTGGCAAGCCCCTTGTTCATTCTTATATCGGAACAGTTATGGCCAATAGACTTTAACTGATAGATTGTATCGGTGTATCTTATCTTAAATAGATCAAAAATATTTTTCGTATTATTTTGTTGCCGAAGGTCCTTTGACCAGGATACATAACCTTTGGCGTAGAACTCCTGGTTATGGGATTCATTATGGATGCCGAAGAATGAATGGCATTGAAGATCCAATGTTAATGTGTAGGAAGCTTTAGGCATAACAAGGGCATTCTGGTAGTTTGTTAACTCTTCTTGCCTTAAACCGCTTAGCGATAGCAGTTCCTCTTTGCTATAAAAGTGACTCTGTAAATATTCTATCAATTCCATAAGTACACACCCTTATGTGCCGTTGCGATCAGATTGGGAGTGCAGCTTGACATAAAACTTACGGCAACACTTCGATGGAGGGCGTAGTATATAAGTCGGGCATATAGATTATATGCAGCGAATTTAGGGAAGATCTTAGTAGCGATTTATTGTTATTTTAGTCCGAGCCGCTTCCCTGCGGCTGAATGTTCTTTGCAGATTTTTATAAAATCGAAAATTGATAACCTCTTTAATCAATCCTGAAGAAATAATATATCTGTACGAATAATATATTTTATTCCACGAGTAATTGGCGTTGAGCTGTGAATCCTGTGCAGGGGGTGCATACCATGGGGAAAACACAGTACAGATCCAGCGGGGGTTCTTACATCAATATCCATCATGGAGTGTCGGCTGGGCTGTTGGTGGGGGTTATCTGCATTGACACGAAAACGTGTGGCACCGCCATCAAAATCTTCACTGAGTAACACTAGAAAAGTCATTTCGCTAAAACGGTCTGGAAAACCATTAGCCACCAACTGGCCATCTATAATTCGGCTGCCCGGCCAGGCTCCATCAGTGTGAAATTGAAAGTAATCACCTTCGCCATAACGATAAAAGCGAAAGCGCTGATTGAGTCCCACTGGCTCCCGCCCTTCAAAGTAGCCATTGGGGTCCTGCATAAAAGCGCTGCACCGCTGCCAAATTAGCCGTTCGGTAGTTTCATCTACCACCCAGGTAAGGCTGTCGTTATGGCGTACCTCCCTGGGCAAAGAAACAGCGGCATCTGGCAGATAACCGATATTTTCAGTGATATCGATGAGACGCTGGCATTCCTCACTGGAAAATACATTGAGTAATTGAAAAGCACCGGGCACCTCGGCAATCTCTCTGCGCTGAACCAAAGATGGGGCGCTATCTTTGAGTGAGGCTGGGTTTTCCAGTCGTGCGGCCCAGGTAGGCAGAGCAGGATGCTCCGCACCGGGTTCCCTGGCGATAATAAAGAAATCCTGCTCAAGGTTGCTGTTGGCCTCGGTTGCTGGATTCATCGCAATGTCTGGAGAGCTTGGCATAATGATTTTGTCCAAAATATCTGCACTCGGATTTTTTAATTAATGATTAATAAGGGTAAGCTGGGCAAATTGTCGGTGCCCCTCAGCCCCACCGTGGTAGCCAAAACCACTCTGTTTGGCGCCTACCCACGGTGTTCCACCGGCACCCTGGTTAATACCGATCATGCCTGCCTGCAGTTGATTTGCGACTTCCTGGGCATCCGCTTGGCCAAAAACCACGGCGCCCAAGCCGTATACAGAGTCGTTGGCCCTGTAAATCCCCTCTTCAATAGTGCTGAAGCGGTCTATTGCGACTACCGGGCCAAAAGTTTCTTCGTCCTCAAGTTGCATACCCGGTTTGATACCACTGATGACTGTGGGAGGAATAAAAGGAAGTTCGGGGGATTTTTCGCCTAGCAAAAGCGTTGCGCCCTTCTCTATGGCGTCATGAATATGCCGAACCACTTTTTGATGCTGACGGGGATTGACCAGTGGACCTATATCGACATCCCCTTCTGACCAACCACCGGTGCGATAATTTTTTGCAATGGCAACTACCGCTTGTTCAAACTGGTCCGCGATACGCTCGTCTACATATACACGCTCGGTTGAAGTGCACATTTGTCCGGCATTTTCAAAACTGGAGGCTACGGCGAATTGTGCGGCGCGGTGAATATCGGCGCTGGCCAAAACCAGCATGGGATCATTGCCGCCCAACTCCATGATCAGGCGCTTTAGCTTGGGAGCGGCATTGGCCATGATGGCCTGGCCGGTTGCACGGGAGCCGGTAAAAGCGACCATATTGATATCCGCTTTGACCAGGGCTTCTCCGGTTTTTCCATCTCCATGGGCAATTTGTAATACCCCGCTGGGCAGCGACTGGTTCAGGGTTTTTACCAATAGGTCCGCAACCAGAGGGGTTTCTTCGGAGGGTTTTAAAATTACGCTGTTACCGGCAATCAGTGCCGGTACGATCAGGTTATTGGCCATCGCCAGGGGATAATTCCAAGGGGAAATAACCGCGACCACGCCTAACGGACGATATTGAATTTCACTGTTACCCTGGCGCTGGCTGCGCAGGGCCTCACCGGAATCTGCGGCCAACCAGGGGCCACTGTGAATGGCGCCACCCGCCTCGTAGCTGGCCCGCCGCGCATCTTTGCCCATCTCACGGCTAACCAGTTTTGCCAATTTCGCCTGTATGGGTTCAAGCTGCTTATAGGCTTGTTGTACAAGCTGTACACGCTGCTGAAGGGATTTTTTGCCCCACTCAATCTGTGCCTGCTTGGCCTGTTGCAGCAATTTTTTTAAATCGTCTTCATAACAAATTTCGACACTGCCGACGACTTCGTTATTTAAAGGATCTATTGAGTTCAGGGCTTTATTCATGGGGTTTTGATCGATATTTCAATTTAATTAATGTTTAAACAACGCGATAGTGCGAATTTCCAGGCTGGTACGCCGGGGAGCATTTTCGCTTTCCGGTAAGTCGAAGGCGCTATGGGGGCTGCCGGTAATCACATCGCTGTGTTCGCTATCAAAAACCCGCAATAGCAACCCTTCGCCGGGGCGCATATCACTAAACCAAACCCAGCGGTGTTGAGGGTTGGCGCTGATGACAGAAATCTGCCCCTCCCGCTCTGGATAAATCAGGCGCATTTTGTGGAAATCCGCTGCTTCCACGCTGCGCAGATCCGCCATAGCCAGGGGGGACTCTTCAACCCGATGCAGCAGCGGCAGCCACAAGTTCACAAACTTAAACCGGGGAAAATCGTCCGGATTTAAGCCGTATTCCGGTAGCGTCTGCTTGAGCTGGCGCTGGGCAGACCAGGGCGTGTAATCGTTGTGCGCGATTTTTACCGGGGCGCGGCGACTGCGGCTCTGCTCAGCGATGGCGTCTGCTTTAGTCTGAGCGCGCAGCGTGTGATCGAAGGTCACAACCTGGTCCGCGCCGAGATAAGCAGCCAGCCATCGCTCAATCGCCGGATACCACTGAGTACGGATCAAGGTGTCTCGGGATTCTGGCGAAAGCACTGTGCTATTAGCTAAAGGCTTGCCGCTATCCAGCGCTTTTAAAGTGTCGTCCAGCTGGTGCAGGTCGATATCTAGGCTGGGCTCTACCAGCTCAAACCCCTGCTCGTCCAAATGGAAGGTCTCCCCCGCAGCCTGCAGCTGCCTGCCGTCATGAACTGTCACTTGGTGGGGAATTACCTGATCAATCAGGCTAGCGGGGCCGGGGCCTGTATGGCGCTGGTCGTAAACCAGCTCCGCGCTGGGGTCCGCGTAGTTGATACGTGCCCGCATTGAGCCCGGTGTCGATGGGTGCAGAGTCGCGCCTAGCATAGTGGGTTCCTCACACATGGGGGTCTATATATCGGCAATGCTAGGCTGGAGCAGATACAATGAAAACCAAGTAACGATTGTGAGTGATACAGGTTTGACTAGGGGTAACAGGGCCGATCGCTTGGACCGGCTGGAACTAAAGCAACTGCGGCTGCTGCAGGCAATTCTGCGGGAATTAAATTTATCCCGGGTGGCGGACCAGCTCGGTGTGACTCAGCAGACGGTGAGTGAGCAGCTGAAGCGACTGCGGGAGATCTTTGGCGACCGCTTATTTATTCGGACCAGCAACGGAGTGGTAGCCACTCCCCTGGCAGAACGGTTGGCACCGAGGATCGATAGCGTATTAAACGATATCGCCTCACTGTTGCGTGGGCACGAATTTCTGCCGGCCGAGTACACCGGTATTTTTACTATCAGCGCCACCGACTTTGAACAGCGAGTGGTATTGCCGGGGCTACTGAAAAAACTGCGCGAACAGGCCCCGGGTCTCAAAGTGGTTGTGCTCAAGCTGGAAATCGACCGCATGGCGCAGCAGCTGCAAACCGGCGAGGTAGATTTGGTCTTCAGTACCCCCGGTTTTGTGCCGGATAACTGCCCGACAATGCTGCTGTATCGAGAGCGCTATGTTTGCGTGTGCTGCCGTCATGCAAAAATACACGGCCAGTTAAAAGGGAAGACCCTGGCATTGGCACAGTTGGCGGCGCTACCGCAATTGGTGGTGTCTCCCTCCCGCGGAGCACTGCGTGGTATGGCGGATACCTGGTTCGAGGAGTTTGGCCTGCAGCGCAATGTGGTATTGTCGGTTCCTTCTTTTGCCGCCGCAGCCGAATGTATTGCCTCCACCAATACCGTGGCTTTCTTGCCCTCGCGCCTGTTGCCCGATGAGCGCCTGAGTACCCTGCCGATTGCTGACCAGCCCCCCGGTTTCGATGTGATCGCCGCCTGGCATAGCCGCAGTGGGCAGGACCCGCTGCACAAATGGATCAGGGATTTATTGGCGCAGCAGTTTGCTCCAGCGTCCACTCATCAATAAAAACTCGGAAAGGCGTTTTTATTGCTTCCTGGATTAAAGAAATCATCATTGGCAGTTTTGAGTGCATCGGGTCGGTGTTGGTTTAGAGCGGTGTTTTCTCGATCTTGTAACAAATCGAACAGCTCTGTACAGCGCTCTCTAATGCAGGGACCAAGACGTAATCTTTCTGCAACAGGTCTTGCCAATGATTGTTTGGGCCCAATGTTCGCCTACCTTGGTACAGGATTTGCTGGCCCACACTTGATCTGACTAAAGGGTTTTGCTGTAGGCTTGCGGAATAATGGCGGCTTTCCTATGGAATGGCTGTATTAATGAATTCGGATTTGGTTATTCACACATGAATTATGGTTCCAATGTTTACCTGTTCAGGATGGTGGAATCCCTGGGCCTGTTGATGCGCACGCGCCTGTGGATGCAAATCCTGTTGGCTATGGTGCTGGGGCTCGGTATTGGCCTGTTGCTGTCGCCGGAAGGGGCTGGGCTGGTCGATGAGAATCTCAGCGTAATATTGGCCAGCTGGTTCAAGCTGCCCGGTGCCCTATTCCTGAATATGATTCAAATGGTGGTGATTCCACTGGTGGTCTCCTCCATTATCCTCGGGCTCTGTGGCAGTGGAAATGTATCCCAGCTCAAGCGGGTTGGCCTGCGTATAGCCCCCTATTTTATTGCCACCACCACAGTAGCGGTGATTATCGGTATAGTCCTGGCCCAATTTATTCAACCGGGTAACTATATCGATGAGGCCCTGCTCACAGCGGCTACTGAATTACCCGGCAGCCCACCGCCACAGATGCTGGAATCCAAGCCGCTACCGGAGCGAATCGCCGAACTGATTCCGGCCAATCTGAATCAGAGTATCGCCATGCGCAATATGCTGCAGCTGGTGGTCTACGCGATTTTCACCGGAGTGGCAGTGATGTTGCTGCCGCAAAAGCAGCGTGAAACTGCAGTCTATGCCTTCGGCATAGTGCAGGAAATCGCCTTGAAAATAGTCGGTTGGGCCATGCTGTTCGCGCCGCTGGCGGTATTCGGATTATTGGCGGATATCGCCATTCGCGTGGGTCTAACGGCGATAGTGGGGATGTCTGTCTATGTAGGCACGGTTATTCTGGGGCTACTAATCCTACTGCTGTTCTATCTGTTGATTGTCGCACTGGCCACGCCAATGCGGCCTTTGAGCTTCCTGCAGCGCATCAGCGGCGTTCAGCTACTGGCCTTTTCCACTTCCAGCTCCGCGGCCGTAATGCCGCTTTCAATGCGCACTGCCGAGACTTCCCTCGGAGTGAAACCTTCTATAGCCAAATTTATTGTGCCCCTTGGCGCTACGGTGAATATGGATGGCACCGCGCTCTATCAGGTGATCGCGGCGATTTTTCTCACCCAGGTTTATGGCATTGACCTCAGTACGGCACAGCTGGTGGGGCTTACCGTAACTACGGTGGGCGCCTCAATCGGTTCCCCAAGTACACCGGGTGTGGGGATTGTGATTCTCGCCAGTATCCTGGCCGGAATAGGTGTCCCGCCAGAGGGGATTGCATTGATTCTCGGTGTGGACCGCATACTCGATATGTGCAGGACCGCCGTTAACGTCACGGGCGATCTCACCGCCTGTCTGGTGATGGATAAATTACTGGGCAGCGACAGCCTGGAGGAACCTGAAACCCAAACCGCTTGAGTGTCTTTTCGGAAGGTTTGGGAGATAGAGACTAATCAGAGCTTTGCAGGATCTCCAGGGTGCGGGGGTCCTGTTTGCCCTCATAGTATTTCTCTAAAACCTGCATAAATAGATTATCAGTGCCGCCTGCGGCCTGAGCGAACAGGGTCATACAGGATCTGACCTTGATCGCATCAAGGCTACCGAATATTTCCAGGGCGCTGAGATCCTGCAGGTTTAATAACTCCTGACAACACTCCCGCAATCGCGGCCCAAGCTGTGGATGCTTCAGGTAAGCCTTCGCCTCCTCCAGGCTTGTCACCCCATATCGTTGTGACGTAGCGCTGTGTCCCAGTCCCTTGAGCTGCGGAAAAATATACCAAATCCAATGGCTGCGTTTGTGCCCCTGTCGCAACTCCTGCAGGGCCTGTGCATAAGAGTCGTTCTGTGCCTGGCAGAAACGTTCCAGGTCAAAATAATCACCCATAAACATTTGTCCGTAAAAGGTCATTGATGTTTTACAGAAAGAAAAGCGTAGCATGAATATCTATGGGCTAGGTTACAGGAGCCATGTACTGTTTGGAGTAGTAAAGAGGTAGTACTTACCCTCTAAGCAGATACTTTTTAGACATGTGTAGTCGCGGTGATCAAACCCTTGACTATTAAGCCTTGTTTGGCGGTAAAATTTTTCAGGGTTAGTTATTTGAAAGACGGGGTTAGCCGTCTTTTTTGATGGAAGAAATCCAATTTAAGCGGTGGGCAATAAAGTCCGTATGTCATCAGGTACTGGCATAGATTTTCCAGCCTGTTGATCTACCCAAACAATCTTTGCTTCACCGGTGGTGTAGAGTTTATCGGTGTTATCCGCATCTCTGATCTCGTAATAGCTATTAAAGCTACTACGCCCGGGAGTGCCGCCATACATACTAACAGTAATGTTGGCTGGAAATACCAAAGGTAAATGAAAATTGGCCGAAGCATTGAGTAGTACAGGGCCATCTCCTTGATTGCTACTGAGAGCACCTGAGCTAGATATAGAGGCTAGCCAGCTACAGCGACACTGCTCAAAGTAGGTGAAGTAGGTGGCGTTGTTGATATGGCCAAAGGCGTCCATATCACCCCAGCGTACAGCTAAGGTTTCCTGATGTAGAAGATTGCGGGGGGCTTCATTCATTATCATTACACTTAAATCATGACAGTAAAGCTGTTAATTGTAATGGGCTGCCGGGGCTGTGAGTAGGTTTATATTTTAAATTCTAAAGTAAATGAATGGCTGCAAGAAAACGTCAATATTACTTTTGCGTTTCCTGCCTACTTCTACGTTACGGCGGTTGACTAGTAGTAGATGCCAGCAATCAATAGTTGGCATCAAATAGTTACTGGGTGTGCCGCTTCCGAAACTGGAGCCGGGAAACCCATGGGGATGTTCGCGAGAACTCACCGCGCCGTATTATTGAGGCCGCCGAAATACAGTCTCGCTGTGACAACGTACACCGCCAAGCGCGTTAGCATTCCATGGAATATCCAGGAGAGAATGTGAAGTCAAAGAAAGTGACTTCTTTTTCGCAGGCGTTTAATAGTCGCGTGGTAAATTATAAATGGCTGTTGTATGTGGTCGACATGTAATCTTTATAGTTTTGTATCTTTTTTATAAGGCTGAAAGGTTTTTTAATTTAAGAATTGAAATTTATGTCTGCTTTGAAAATAGTAGCTTTTGAGGCTGGTGAGAGTTTTTAAATATTATTTTAGTGGGGGGGCGCACATACATGATGCACAGGAGTTAATATCCTGTGCGTCATGATTGATTTTCTAAATTATTTTTGCTGGTTTATTCGGCTTCGACGGTAATTCGTAGTGTTCCAGAAAAGGGAGCCGATGCCTGATTGGGCTCCCATTGATTTTCGGGGATAATAATAACAAAAGTAGCATTATCATCCGCGCAGTTGGACGCTTGAAGGGTATTGTTGGTGATGGTTTGTCCGGCTATAGCCGGTTCAGGAACTGCGCCATCATTCTGGTAGACTACATCGTAACTAATTGAAGTTCCGTCAGAGCCAATTAAACTATAAGTAGGGTCAGTTCCATCATTTTGAAAGGTTATTCCATAAAGTGAAAATCCATTTCCTGCAACACAAAACCTGTCATCGGCTATTGCGTCAGTTCCCGGTGCGGGATTAGAAATTGTGATTGGGTCAACATTTTCTATTGAGATAGTTGTATCAAATTGGAGGGTTATTAAACTGGTTGCGCTATCTGTGGTTTGGGATAGCGCGGATGGAGTAAAGCCAATGGCTAATCCGGTAACTACTATGGGTGCCAGAAAATTTGCTGTAACAATTCTCATTGTGAACTCCCTTTCATATTAGATCACACAATATCTGTAAATCAATAACGACAAAACCAAATGAGAATGAGTGGTTTCTACATTGAAATGTTAGTTGTGAATTTTTCGTGGAATCTTGCAGGGCGGTTATCTAATTATTTTAGAGAGATAATTACTAGTTTTAGAGAGAGCTTTCTTATTTTTAGGTTGGGGCTTTGGCGGTTAAGTTACTTTTACAAGTATTCTAGTGGAGGTTTTTTTGAGGTTTATAGATCTTTACGCCTGTTGTTAGGCGGCTGCTTCAATTTTACGGCGCCGGAAAATTCAAATCTGACAGGCTCAAGCGACCCCAATCGCTAAGCAGACCGGGACCTAAAAGAGCAAATAGGGAAAGTTCACGAATCAGTGGCCAAGGTCCGCCAAGCTATCAAAGTAAAAGATGGCGGCAAAGTCTGGTTAAGCAGTAAATCTTTAAGTGTGCAGAAGGTATTAGAAGATTTAATCGGTGTAGTGTAGGCCCTGGCCGGTACATTCACTACACACGCACTTCGCAATGGAAAAAACCTGACCAGGATGCGGCAATCAACGGCAACAAAAGCAGCGCGGATAGTTTAGGGTCTCAACTTAAGCCAATAAGGGCCTAAGTTTTTTATTGTGTTAAAGAATGTTGTTTATGGAAAAGAATATAAGCAGATACGGCTTTTTTCTGAGAGTCCACCTTATGAGTGGTAGAGCAAAGAGTTTCAGAGGTTCAGAACCTACAGAAGTAACGGCAATGGAGCTGGTGGAAGAGATTGCGAAGTCTAAGTAAGCAGATTTTTATTCTTGGTTACAGGTTTTGAATATTGTGACAGGGAAATTTACCGAATACTCGATTGAGTGGGGCGAGTGTCTCGTGGAACCTTGCTCAGATACTGAAGAACAGCACAAAAACTAACTTGCCCAGGCTGGTATTGGCGGCCCCCAGCTGCTAGAAATTATTTCTTTTATGGAGGAACAATATAGATCAATATTTCTCTTTAAGGCTGCCATATAGGTCGATGTACGCTATTAGCACCTTGAACATATAAAAAATATGTTGGAAGCTTGTCTGTTGCCGTGGGCGTGGATCTGTGAAAGGAGTTAAAACTAATGCTTACGCAGATTTGCGGAATTGAGCGCAATTTGGATTGGTAAGAGAAGCATACTGAGCGACTAGGTAAGGAACAGGTTTTTCTCAGGCATCAACCACCATAGGCTTAAAGCCTATTTCCTTATGACGATCAAATGGTAGTTCTTCAGGGCGAATCGATCCAATTTGCATTCCTCTGGGATCTTCGCTTATCACAAGGCCTGTTCCTGGAGAATGACCAAATTTAAAAATTATAATCTCTCCTGGTTTCCTGAATTTTTTGAGCGATGAGCCTTTAAGATCACTTATTGCTTTTGAGTAGAGTTTTTCTAGTAGTAAATTATGTTCAAAAACATAGTTCGAGCTATACGATATTTTTACCAGCGTATTTATTGTTACGCTTATTGCCTTTAGGGCATGGTTGAAGTCGATCTGTTCATAGCTTGGTTGGCCTGGGTGAATATACTTGTAATTTATTCTTAATAGAAGGAAGGCGGCTCGCAATCTTTCATGTTGTTGTTCTACATTCTTTTCAGTGAAATATAGTTGTTGTCTGTGTTCCTTGTGAGCGTTGTGAATTTCGTTAATTTTTTCTATTGCGGATAATATGAGCCCATTTTTTTCTGGCATGGAGGCATTGAAGTCTTCAATGCTGTTTTTAGGGAAGCAGTCTTTATAAAGCCTTGATTTATCCTCAAAGGATATTAAAAATTCTTTTTCTAGTCGCTCTATTTTCTCATGGTATGCTTTGTCGTGTTCCATAAATAAAGAAAATGAAGTCTTTTTTTCTTCGTTTTGCCATGTTCTGTTGTTTTGATAGATCTGTTTGGCAGTTTGCTCACTTCGAAATATTAGTGCGATTACGCCAAGTGTTGCAAATACCCCTGCACATAACTTTATTGCTGGGGAGAAATATAGAAAGAGATTGTTTATACAGCTTACTTGTATACAAAATTCATACTGCGGATTTGCTCCGTATGTCTGGTAAGCCAGTAATACAGAAATAAAAACTACAGAGAGAAATAATACTGTAACTCCACAAACTAGTGAGAGTGTGAATAAGGGGTAATCCCATAATGAACCATCCTCCTTTACTTTAGAGGGGGTTAACATCCTAATTAAGAGGTCGTGGTATTTCTTCAGCATATTTATTTGCTTGTTGTTAATATGGTATTTTTTGGTTTGTTAATGTAAAAGCTAAGTATTCATTTGGAGTGTGGGATAACAGCTGAAGATCGATAATAGTGCTCTCAATGAGTAATATGACAGTTGTGTGGTGTCTTCTGGATTGTTTATAAACTTGGCCATCCCACAGACATTCAGTTTTTATTCTATGGCCTTCTATTGAGTTAGTTGCAACGCTTTGATCCAATCTTGCGTCAGCTACTCTAATGTCGCAACAGCGGCTTGGTGACTCGCCAATGACAATCAGTATGCCGTTATTGTTGTTCTTGGTTTCTATAATCTTGAGTCGAGCCGGCTCTATTTCTATTAAGTTGTCTGCTGTTGGATAGCTTTCATTTCCTTTCATTGCATCCTGGCATTCCAGATAAAGCTACCAAGCAGGTGCCAACCCTCAAAAACTCTTTAAAATTCGCATCATCAGTTCCCTCTGTTTTTGCGTGATCAATAATTGTGCAGGAAAAATGGCCGCCGGTCACTCCTCTCCAAGCCTGCCGATTTTTGGTGTTCTTTTAGTTGATGAAATGAGATTGGCGGTGAGGGCCTGAGCTGGTGCGGGGTTTGGTTAAGAGTTGGATTTCACACTCTGAAGAGTTGCGAAGAGAAGTGAGAGGATATTGCACAGCCGGAAGGCTTGCGGAGTAGCAAAGAGTCAACGTGATTTTGCGTTGACACTTTGGGGGGAATTTACCGTCAAAACTTTAAGGGCGGTAGAATTAAAAAACCCGCGAAAGCGAGTGCTTGCGCGGGTTTAAAAATGGTGCCCGGAGGCGGAATCGAACCACCGACACGGGGATTTTCAATCCCCTGCTCTACCGACTGAGCTATCCGGGCTTTGCGATCTTGCTGGGCTTCCCCTGCGTCGCGAGGCGCGTATTAAAGCCTTATCGCGGGGCTGAGTCAACCCCTTGATTGTAAAAAGTTTTTTTTCTTTTGCGGGGAAGCTTTGCGGAGCCCGTTTACTGCTGTTCCGGGGGTACGTAGCCGTCGGCTGCGTCGTACTCTTCACCGCTCAGGAACTTCATCATCTGCTCGCTCAGGTAGGCGCGGCTGGAAGGTTCCATCATGTTGAGGTGCTTTTCATTGATCAGCATGGTCTGGTGCGACATCCACTCCTGCCAGGCTTTTTTGGAAACATGCTCGAAGATATCGACGCCCTTGGGGCCGGGGAAGGGCGGTGCGTCCAGGCCTTCCAATTCCTCTTGGTACTTGCGGCAGAATACGGTTCTGGACATGGACTCCTCCTGGTTCTAGTCGGCCGTAGTTGGGGCGAGCAGGGGTGCCTGCAGCGCCAATAGTTGTTTTGCCAGCTTTACGATTGGGGCGGGTAGCCCCAGCTCCTGGGCCGCGCGGGCGCGGTTTAGTTGTCGCAGTTTATACCAGCCGGCGCCGCTCTCCGCCACCTGGGTGGAGACTTTGTCGAGCTGTACCCTCAGCGGGGTAATATCCAGGTGGAAGTGGGTAAAGGTGTGTCGCAGCAGCGGTAGCGTGTGTATTTCACTGGCGCGCCAGCGCTGTTGTTTGAGCCAGGCCTTGGCATCTTCTGCCTGGGGAGGACACCAGAGGCCACCCCAGATACCGCTGGCGGGGCGCTGCTCTAGATAAATTTCGCCCTGGTATTCCAGCAGTAACAAGGTGGCGCTGCGCACTGGTTTTTCTTTGCGCGGTTTTTTGCCGGGGTAATCCTGCGGATTGCCTTGGGCGTGGGCCATACAGGATTTCTTTAACGGGCACTCTTCACAGCGGGGTTTGCTGCGGGTGCACAGGGTGGCACCCAGATCCATCATCACCTGGGTGTAATCGTTAATGCGTTTGTCCGGGGTGTAGGTCTCGGCCAGCTCCCACAATTGATTGGCCACGGCGCTCTGCCCCGGCCAGCCTTCCACGGCGTGGAAGCGCGCCAGTACCCGTTTTACGTTGCCATCCAGAATCGGCGCCCTGAGTCCCATGCTGATACTGGCAATGGCGCCGGCGGTGGAGCGGCCGATGCCGCTCAGCTCGATGAGCGCTTCTACATCCCGTGGAAATTCCCCATCGTGTTCCTGCAACACCGTCTGCGCACATTTGTGCAGATTGCGCGCGCGGGCGTAATAACCGAGGCCACTCCAGTGAGCCAGCACCTTATCCAACGGCGCGGTGGCGAGGCTTTCCAGGGTGGGAAAGCTCTGCATAAAGCGCTCAAAGTAGGGGATCACCGTGCTGACCTGGGTCTGCTGCAGCATGATCTCGGAAACCCACACGCGATAGGGATTGATATTCTGCTGCCAGGGCAGGTCCTTGCGCCCGTGTTTGTCGAACCATTTGAGAGCGGCGTTTTGGAACTGCTTTGGGGTCATGGAGATACTGCGGGCTGGAGTTTGTGATGGAAACCTTGGGGCCGTGCACGAGTTAACCTCGGTGCACTTTGCCTGGGTCTTAGCGACGGAAGAGATTTTTCATGGTTTCTCTCAATTCGTCGACCTTTTCTTCAGCCTAATCGCCATATTTTTTCGGTGAGCGCAGGCCTTGCCACCCATCTTATCTAGTTCAGGTCTAGCTCAGTCTGAGCAGCACCGTGACGATCTCCGCTTAGCGATCAGACCTGTATGCCCTCTTCCGGGACATAGAAATAGCCGACAAAGCGATAATTGGTGGCAGCCATGCCATAGTTATGGTTTGCGGTCTCCAGCTGCTTGGGCAGAATCACAAAACCGGGCCCGTAGTTTTTCACCCGGTGGGCGCCGGGTTTGTGAGTCCAGTAGCCGGTTTCCGGGTCCCGCCTGTACCAGTGGTGATCGGTTGTGGACTTATACAGGGCAACACAGTAATAACCTTTGGTGAAAGGCGGGGGATCGTTTGCTGGGGCGTTGGCTACATAAGCCATACCATCGCGCTTGGCGCCCTCAATCAGGCGGTCATTGTCCAAGCCCGCGTCATAACCGGAGTAGGAGCCGGGATCAGGCTTGCCCTTGTGGGGCTCCTCGCAGTTTGCGGCCCAGGCATAGCAGTTCACATGGTGGTTACCCCAGGCCTCCTCTGCAGGTGTGTTTTTCGCAGCGCTAGTCACCAGCTTGGTGATCACCTGCTTGGATTGATTGTCTCGATTCCGTTCCAGTAATGGCATTTGTTATTCCTATTATTTGACCAATTAACCCCATAGAGTTTGAACGAATTTTGGGAAAAGAAAGTGTAGGTAATAAGGAAGTTGTCGTGCGATGAGAAAAACCTCGACCGATGTAAAAAATAGCTTGGGTGAACTCGGCGCACTGGATGGCCACCCCCAGGCATGGGCTAAGAACTGCTCTAAGTCACTCGCAATAACACCGCCTTATAAGTGACTTATTCGAATTTTCTTTGCCTGGTTGTTTTTCGTTCTTTGTACTTAGGGCGGTATTTTTACAACTGCTTTGGAGTTACGGGAAGGATTGCGCAACTGAATAGCGTGGGTGATTGGGGGAGGAGTTGCGCACCGGGCGGAACCCGGTGCGGCTTACATTAACGGCCGAAAAGATTTTTCAGTTTGTCTTTCAGCTCGTCGACTTTTTCTTCCACTTTATCGCCATATTTTTTCTTGGCTTTGTATTTCAGTTCCTCGCGCACTAAGTCATCGAGGCGGCGGCTGTCGGGTTTACAGGTTGTTGGGCCCACATCGTCGAAGTCGGCTTTGCAGCGCAGCGGCAGCGGGCGGTTACGCCAACGTTTGTTCTTGACGGTGCAGCCATCGGCGGAGGTGCTCTCGCCCACTAAAGCGAGGCCGAGGGCGAAGTCGAAGTCCTGTTTTTTCAGGTCCACCTCGCCATCGCCAGTCATGGCGATATTCTCGATGCCGGCGAGAATTTCGGTCACTTTTACTTCGTCACCCTTCACCGCGATGGTGGCGCGCACATCTTGCAGATTGGTCTGGGCGGGCCAGTTTCTCTCCGGCAACGGAGTATTCTCTGCGTAGCTGAACAGCTGGCACATGCTCTTTTCCAGATTGAACGGCGCTATGGATAGCTCCTTGCTGGAGACATTGACGGCGGCGCGCAGGTTTTGTTGCAGGTCCGTGGAGGTCTTGCCTTTGGCCTGCCCATCCCAGTTGACGCTGGCTTCACCGGCTATTTGCACTTTTTCACTGGGGAACAGCGCTTCCTGTACCTTGCCGATATCCACACCGACCAGGCCACCGCGCACCTGGCCCTCTGCGGTCTGGGCGCGAGCGTTGAACTGGCCGTTGCTATTGAGCTGGCCGCCGTAGAGGTCGGCACTGAGTTTTTGCAGCTGGTAGAGGCCGTTATCTACGGTGAGTTGGATTTCCGGGCTGTCCAGTTGCAGGCCCGCAGCCTGTAGCTGGTCCAGCGCCAGGCTGATATTGGCGTTAAAGCCACGCAGGTCGCTGAGAGGTAGGGGTTCGGCGGGCAGCTGCTCACCGGCTTTGGGCTTGGGTTTCTTTTCCGTCTGCTGGGCGCTTAGGGTCTCCGCGGAAGTTGGGGTCTGGGTAGACTCCTCACTCTGTGCGGTGGCTTCGGTAGAGGGGGCCTTCGTTGCTGCCTCCCCGCTTGTTTGCTCGCCAGTCTTCTCGCTCTTCTCTTCTGCCGGTGGCAGATAGTTATCCAGGTTGAAGGCGCCGCCGCGCAGGCTCAGGTCGAGCCCCGGCATCTCTGCATTGCGCACTTGGGCGTTACCGTTAAAGGTGGTGCCGTCGAGCTGTAATTGCAGTGGTGTCAGGTTGAGTTTTTGTTCGGTGCCTTCGATGCTGGCTTCGATATTCAGCTTTTGCAGTGCGGCGCTGTCGCGAGTCACGACTTCACTGCCGGTCAGTTCCAGCCAGGGGCGCAGAGGGTCGACGCTGGCGTTTAGGTTCATCTGCACGCGCCAGGGTTGGTTGCCGTTGTCGCGGCGCACATAGCCGCGCAGGTGCATGGTGGCCTGCGCGTTGTTATCGGAAGTGAGCACCAGCTGCAATGGCTGCAGGCGCAGGCCGTTGAGGCCTTCGTCCAGGGCCAGGGTGCTGTCCATTTTAAGTTTCAGTGGGTAGCGTAAGTCGCTGCCCGTCACACTGGCATCGGCGCTGAGCTGACCCGGTTCGCCGCCGGGTACCAGGTTGTCGGCGCTGATGTTTAGGTTTTCCACTTTATAGACTTTGCCTGTGCGGGCGTCACTGTAGGAGAGCAAGCCCTTTTCAATGCGCAACTTGTTCAGGCTGAGCTCAACCTGTTGCTCGGCCGGTGTCTCTGTTTCCTTGGGGATCTCAAGCTTGGGCGGCTGTTTTTTCTGCGCTTCCAGTGCCTCACTGATCAACTCCCAGTTACCGCGCCCCTCTTTGTCCACCGTGAGTTCGATCTGCGGTGCCACCAGCACGATTTCCTCGGCTTCCACGCGGCGCTGCAGCAGTGGCTTGAGGGCCACACCCACGGCGATTTTGTCGGCGCGCACCAGGGTCTCTTTCGGCAGCTGCAATGGCGCCATGGTGACATCATCTAGTTGCAGCCCCAATTTGGGCCACAGCTGCCAACCGATATCGCCCTGGAGTTGCAGGGAAATGCCCTGTTTGGCAGCGAGTTTTTCCAGTTGCGGCTTGTATTGATTGATGTCGAGGCCGGCCAGCAGCCAGGCGACAGCGCCGGCGAGTAGCAGGAAAACGACCAATAGAGCGATAAATGTGCGCTTGATCCAGGCCATGGAGTGGATTGTCCCTGTGTTTTTTAGAAGGTACGTCGAGCGTGTATTAATACTTCAGACGCCGCGGTGGGGGTTGATGTTCCCACAGGTGTTCACCGAGAGCCTATCCGGGAAGTGTAGGAGATGCAGCCCCGCGGAGCTGGGTGCGCCGCGGGGCCATTGAAGCAGTTGTGGCTTAGAAAATAAACCGCACGCCGGCTTCGATACTGCGGCCTGGCGCCGGGGCATAGTCGCGCAGCAGGGAGGTGGAGTTGCGAATTTCTTCGTCGAGCAGGTTGCGGGCGCTGGCGAAGAGCACCGCGTCGCTGCTGCCGATCTTGAGGTTGTACTCGGCGCTCAGGTCCATGCGGGTGTAACCATCGGTGGGTTCTTCATAGGCGCCGGCGCGATCCTGGTCCGCCGCCTTTACAGTGCGCCATTCCCAGCCCCACTGGTCGTACTCGGCCCCCAGGGCCAGGCCCATACGCAGCGGCGGCATACGCGGTACATCGGAGCTTTCGCCGGCGATGTCATCATCGAAGCTGGCGCGCACCATATCGCCAAACAAGGTGACATAGTGGCCTCCCTGTAAGGGGAAGGTCACCGAGGCCTCGGCACCGTAGAAAGTTGCATCGCGGTTGGCATAGGCATAGACCGGCAGCTCCTCTTCCTCACCGCCGGTGTTTTGCGCGTAGATATAGTCACCGATCTGGTTGTAGAACACACTGGCCTCAATACGCGCCGCGTGCCAGCCGTTGGCGGCTTCATTGTGGTGGTGATAACCCAGTTCCAGGTTAACGCCGTTCTCTTTATCCAGCTGGTTGTTGCCCAAGAGGTAGCGGGATTCCGCCAGGTGCGCTCCGTCGGCAAACAGCTCCTCGGCCACAGGAGCACGCTCGGAGTGGGTAGCGCCGAAGCTGATATGCTGGTGCTCGGCGAGGAAGTACTGCAGCGTCGCGCTGGCGCCGATCAGATTGTAATCGCGGTCTTTGTCGATTTCCGGGTCTATTTCTACTCGCTCCAGACGTGCGCCCAGGTCCAGGTGCCAGTCGCCCCACTCGCGCTCTTTCATGGTAAAGAACCCGGCGCTGCGGGTACGTGAGGGTTGGATGAAGGCTTCGTCACCTACTGCGGCAAAGTCTTTGTCGGTCAATTGCAGGCCATAGGCACCGCGCCAGCCATTGCCGGCATCGTGGGTTATTTCGATTCGGCTCTCCCAGGCCTCATTGGTGAAGCGGGTGCCCGGATTGCCGGCATCCAGCTCCACATGCTCGTAATCGTTGTAGCCGATGCGCAGGCTCAGTTTGTCCCAGTAATCGCCGTCGAAGCGGTGCTCACCTTTCAGGTCATAGCGGGTTTGCACCAGGTCGATACGTACCGCATCGATCTCACTGGCCTCGGCGTGCTCCTCGTGTTCGCCATGGTCGTGTTCATCGTGATCGTCGTGGTCTTCACCCGCATGCTCCTCCTCATCATGGTGATGCTCATGGGTGCCCAGGGGGATGCCGTAATTGTTTTCCAGCCGGTTTACGGAGAAGCCGATAAAACCGCTGTCGGTGATCCAGGAAACCCCACCGCTATAGCTGTGGGCGCGGGCATTGGTGTTGCCCACGAAGCCATCGGTGTTGAACGCCTCCTCGTGCTCGCCTTCTTCGCCGGCGTGCTCTTCGTGTTCATGGTGTTCTTCATGCTCGCCATGCTCAACGATAGCGAGGCCCGGGATTTCGGTATTGTCATTTTCCCGGTAGACACCGTCCACATACCAGGCCAGCTGCCCGGCGCCGCCGGTGAAGCGAAATACCGAGGCATCCTGGTTGTCGGCGCTGTTGTGGCGCAGCTCTACCGCGCCTTCCACTTTCTCGGGCACGGCAGTGGGGATGCGTCCGTCAGTAATATTCACCACACCGCCCACGGCGCCGCTGCCGTAACGCAGGGCGGCGGGGCCGCGCAGTATCTCAATGCGCTCGGCCAGTAAGGGTTCGATGCTGGCGGCATGATCGGCACTGGTGTTGGAAGCGTCGGATACATCCAGGTTGTCACTGAGGATTTTTACCCGATTGGCACTTTGGCCGCGGATAACCGGCAGACCCACGCCACTGCCGAAAGAGGCATTGGCCACACCGGGCTGGTCCTGCAAAGTCTGGCCCAGGGTAGCGGCTGCGGATTTGCGCAGTGCGTCGCCGGAGAGAATAGAAACCGGTGCTGCCACGGCATCGGCGGGTTTATCCAGCGGCGAAACGGTGACATTCACCTCTTCAAGTGCCGGGTTGTTTTCAGCGGCGTAAATAGCGGGCGCAGCCAGGCTGGCAATGGCCAGGGCCAGAGTATTGAACTTGGTCATTTGTTTTTTATGTCCTGTCACAGGCGGATGCTGCCTTACGCGCACAGGCGCGGGCATCCACAAAATAAATTGTTGGTTTTTTTTAGGGTTAGCTGAGAGACAGGGACAGGGGAGGGGCGCGCGCGCTCTGGCGCTCCGGCTGGCGATCGCGCGCTGCCGGCGCAGAGGGCCGGTTGTAGTGACTTTGGGGCTCAGCCTGAACGAGCGGTGGCTCGCTGCCGAGTGCTGCAGGCGAATACATGCAGCACAGGTCACACAGTTCCACCTGGCTGTTACCGAGATGGAAGTGCTCCGCCCACAGCGGCTGAGCTGCTACTAATGCGAGTAGCAGGAACAGGCTGGCCCAGTAATGGGATTTTCGGCGCTTTAAGGTAACCATACCGCGCATGATATGTGCTTGTGGTTACGAATCAAGTTTCATCTGACACTAGCGAACCACAGAAGGCATCATTCATCTTATAATCTGCGCCCTCTGTCTTATTGCTCATAAAAGGAACGCTTTCGATGCGCAAGGCTAGCGTCACCCGCGACACACTGGAAACCAAGATTCAAGTCAGCGTCAATCTGGACGGCCAGGGGCACGGCCAGTTTGCCACCGGCGTTCCTTTTCTCGAGCATATGCTCGATCAAATTGCCCGACACGGCATGATCGATATGGATATTCGCTGCGATGGCGATATTCATATTGACGACCACCATACGGTGGAAGATATCGGTATTACCCTCGGCAAGGCCATTACTCAAGCTCTGGGGGACAAGAAGGGCATGACCCGTTACGGCCACAGCTATGTGCCCCTGGACGAGGCGCTCTCCCGCGTGGTGATCGATTTCTCCGGTCGCCCGGGTCTGGTGATGGATGTGCCCTTTACCCAGAAACGCATCGGCAATTTCGATACCGAGCTGTTCTATGAATTCTTCCAGGGCTTCGTCAACCACGCCCTGGTGACCGTGCACATAGATTGCCTGCGCGGCCACAACGCCCACCATCAGGTGGAGACTGTATTCAAGGCCTTCGGCCGCGCCCTGCGTATGGCGCTTACCCTGGACCCGCGTATGGCCGGCACCATGCCCTCTACTAAGGGGGTGTTGTGATGGGTCGGATCGCAGTTCTCGATTACGGTATGGGTAACCTGCACTCGGTTGCCAGTGCCCTGGATAAGGTGGCGCCGGAAGCCGAGGTGGTTCTGGCACAAACTCCGCAGCAGGCCCAGGGGGCCGAGCGCTTATTAGTGCCGGGTGTGGGCGCTATTCGCGACTGTATGGCGGGCTTTGTTGAAGCGGGTTTTGCACCGCTATTGAAGGACGCTATTGCGGCGGGTACACCGGTGTTGGGTATTTGCGTGGGTATGCAGATCATGATGCGCCACAGCGAGGAGAACAACGGCATCGACTGCCTGGATATCTTTCCGCAGCCGGTAAAGTTTTTTGGCAACGACCTGCCGCTGGCAGCCACCGGCGAGCGCTTAAAAGTGCCGCATATGGGCTGGAACCAGGTAAAGCAAACCCGTGAGCATCCGCTGTGGGCCGGCATTGCCGATGGCAGCCGTTTCTACTTTGTGCACAGTTACTATGTACCGGCTGAAGACAACGGGGATCTGGCTGGGCGCGCCGATTACGGTGTGCCCCTGGCGGCTGCGGTGGCACGGGAGAATATCTTCGCCACCCAGTTCCACCCGGAGAAGAGCGCCGATACCGGCCTGCAACTTTTAAAGAACTTTGTCAGTTGGAATGGCCGGGCCTGAGCCCTGCCGACGATTCCTGACTTCGATAACCACCGCCGACGAAAGGCAGAGCATGATTGTAATTCCCGCTATCGACTTGAAAGACGGCCAGTGCGTGCGCCTGCGCCAGGGCGAAATGGACGACGCCACCGTATTCTCCGACGACCCACTGGCGACCGCCCAGCATTGGGTGAATGAGGGGGCCAAGCGCCTGCACCTGGTAGATTTGAATGGTGCCTTCGCCGGCAACCCGGTCAACGGTGAAGCGGTCACGGCCATCGCCAAACAGTTTCCCAATTTACCGGTGCAGATCGGCGGCGGCATCCGCGATTTGCACACCATCGAACGATACCTGGATGCCGGGGTGAAATGGGCCATTATCGGCACCGCCGCGGTGAAGCAGCCGAAATTGGTCGAGGAGGCCTGTCGCGAATTCGAGGGGCATATCATCGTTGGACTCGACGCCAAAGATGGGCTGGTCGCCACCGAGGGCTGGGCCGAAGTGTCTGAGCTGAAAGCCACCGAGTTGGCCAAGCGTTTTGCAGATTGTGGCGTCAGCTCCATTGTGTACACCGATATCGCCCGCGACGGCATGATGCAGGGCGTGAATATCGAGGCCACCCTGGAATTGGCCCGAGCGGTACAAGTGCCGATAATCGCCTCCGGTGGTGTCAGCAGCATTGAGGATATCGAGCAGCTGCTGGAAACCGGTGAAATTTACGGTGCGATTACCGGCCGGGCTATTTACGAGGACAAGCTGGACCTGCGCGCGGCGCAGCAGCTCTGCGATCAACGGAGCAAGTAATGGCACTGGCGAAACGTATTATTCCCTGCCTCGATGTCGACGCCGGACGCGTGGTAAAGGGCGTTAATTTTGTCGATATCCGCGATGCTGGAGATCCGGTAGAAGTCGCCCGCCGCTATAACGAGGCGGGTGCGGATGAAGTCACATTCCTGGATATCACCGCCACCCACGAGCAGCGCGACACCATACTGCACACCGTGGAAAAGATGGCCCACGAAGTGTTTATTCCTCTCACCGTGGGCGGTGGTGTACGCACCCTGATGGATATTCGCAACCTGTTGAATGCCGGTGCCGACAAGACCGCGATCAACTCCGCAGCGGTGAAAAACCCCGAGTTTGTGCGCGAGGCTGCTGAGCGCTTCGGCAGCCAGTGCATCGTAGTGGCGATTGACGCCAAGCAGGTGGGGGAGAACCGCTGGGAAATCTTTACCCACGGCGGGCGTCAGCCCACCGGCATAGATGCTGTAGCCTGGGCGAGACAGATGGCGGAGTACGGAGCCGGAGAAATACTGCTCACCAGTATGGACCGGGATGGCACCAAAAATGGTTTCGACCTGGCCCTGACCCGCGCAGTAAGCGAGGCGGTGCCAGTGCCGGTGATCGCCTCCGGTGGCGTCGGCAACTTGCAGCACCTGGCCGAAGGGGTTTTACAGGGGGGCGCCGATGCGGTGCTGGCGGCCAGTATCTTCCACTTCGGCGAGTACAGCATCGCTGAAGCCAAGACATTTATGCAGGAAGCGGGAATAGAGATGCGCCTCTAGTCCCATGGACTGACGCTCGAAATGGATTGAGGCTGGATAGGAAGGCGAAGGCGTTTCAGCCGGGCTGGTTGCTCAGTCCAAGTGGTTGCGCTGGCGGCGAGCCGGAGCCCGCCGCGCGCCGTTACTACTGTTCATCTGCGCGCGCAAAGCGTTCGTGCAGACCCCGGTCCCTGTGAGCGTAGAGATTCAGCCCTTTAAGTACATTGAGTGCTTCGAAAATCTGGTTGTCGCGATCCATCCAGTTGTCGCGCTCCCCCTCTTCCCGCTCCCGCGCGCGGTCTTCCGAGGTGCGATCGGCACCACCGTTACCATTGTTCAAATGTCCGGCCAGGTCTGCCTCGGTGGGGCGCTGCATGTCTTTCAGGCGGGTGACCTTGGCGCGTTCCACAACGATGTCTGGCGTGATGCCCTGGGCCTGGATGGAGCGGCCATTGGGGGTGAAGTAGAGTGCGGTGGTGAGCTTGATGGCGCGCTCGTTATTGATGGGGATGACCGTCTGTACCGAGCCCTTGCCGAAACTGTCGGTCCCCATCACCACGGCGCGGCGGTGATCCTGCAGGGCGCCGGCGACAATTTCCGCCGCCGAGGCGGAGCCGGCATTGATTAGTACCACCAGTGGGGCGCCCTCGGTCAGGTCGCCGGGTTCGGCGGAATAGCTCAGATTGGCGGCCTCATTGCGGCCTTCGGTGTAGACCACCAACCCTTCTTCAAGAAAGGCGTCAGCCACTTCTACCGAGGACTGCAGCACACCACCGGGGTTGTTGCGCAGGTCGATAATCAAACCCTTGAGAGAGCCTTTCTTCTGAAGTTTGATCAGCTCTTCCGCCACATCGGCGCCGGTATCCAACTGAAACTGGCTGATGCGCAGATAGCCGTAGCCTTCGTCGAGCACTTTGCTGCGCACACTGCGCACGCGCACGGTGTCTCGCTTGAGGGTGACATCGAAGGGGGCCTTGTGGCCTTTACGGGCGATGGTGAGGGTGACGCTGCTGCCCTTGGGCCCACGCATCCACTCCACCGCCTCATCCAGGCCGACCCCTCTCGTTGATTTGCCCGACAGCCGCAGTATCACATCGCCTGCCTTGAGGCCCGCGCGGGAGGCTGGGGTGTCATCCATGGGGGTGATAACGGTGATGCGGTTGTCTTCGATGCCCACCTCAATCCCGAGGCCGGCAAACTCACCGGTGGTGTTGGCCTGCAGGTCGTCGAAGGAGCGGCGGTCCAGGTAGGAGGAGTGGGGATCGAGGCCCTGCAGCATGCCTTTGATGGCGTATTCCAGCAGGGTGCGGTCGTCCACTTCTTCCACGTAACCCTGGCGAATCTGCTCGAACACTTTGGCGAAGCTACGCAGATCTTCGAGGGGGAGGCGCCCGCTATTTACGGTGGCGGTATCGGGTTGCTGGCCACCTTCGCTGAAACCCATCAATGGCAGGGTTGTGAGGGCGGCGGCTCCGAGAAATGTGGTGAGCGCCTTAGAGATGGACATATTGTTGTGACCTCTGCCTTATTTCTTCGCTGCTTTGCGAAAGTGTAGACCGCAGAGATTGGCAGGGATTCTAATGCGCCGCCAAATTCTACTGTGCCAGAGGCTTAGTCGCGAAAAGCCGAACTCCCTTACAGCGGCTCTGAGTACTGGCGCACGGGTACGGCGCCAGATTAGAAAAACCGGTAAAAAGCAGTTGGAAAAGGCGGGGTTCGGTCAGCCACGACACCAGGCGGTGGGGTCCTGGGCTTGGCCGCGGTGGCGTATTTCAAAATAGAGGCCGCTGTGCGCGATGCCACCGCTGTTGCCGACCCGTGCGATGGTATCGCCGCTCTCCACCCATTCGCCGATATCCCGTGTGAGGGATTGGTTGTGGGCGTAGAGGCTCATATAGCCGTCGCCGTGATCGAGAATCACCAGCATGCCGTGACCGCGCAGGTAATCGGAAAAAACGACGCGCCCGCGGTGTATCGCGCGCACGGGCTCTCCCTCGTTGGCGCGGATAGTCACTCCCTTCCAGGTAATCCCATTGGCGCGGCGCTGCCCATAGGCATTGGCGCGGCGGCCCTGAACAGGCCACTGCAATCTGCCCCGCTGCTTCGCGAAGGGCTTGTGTTGGTCCGGGTTGACCAGTGTGGCAATAGCCCGGCCCACCTCATCAATCAGAGTCTGCAGGCGTTTGCGGTCACCCTGCAGCTGTTTGAGTTCGCCACCGCCATTGGCGAGCCGCGCCGCCAGTTTCTCCAGGGTGCGCTTGCGCACCTGCTGCGCGCTGCGCAGTTTGTCCTGGCGCTCCTGCAGCTGGGCCCGCTCCGCCTGCAGGCTGTTGCGCTCGCGCTCGATTGAGGTGGAAACCGTTTCCAGCGAGGCGAGGGTTTGCAGGTAGTTGTCGATAACGCGGCTGCGTTCTTGGAGGAAGTAATCGTGGTAGCGAAGTTGGCGGGCGATGTTCTGTGGATTTTGTTGGTTGAGAAGGAGCTTGATCTGTTCTTGTCGGCCCAGTCGGTAAGCGGCGGCGATCTCCTGTTCGACCCGCCGCTGCATACTTCGTCGCGCCTCTTGCAGCTGCTTCTGCTCCTCTTGCAGTTCTCTCAGTTTATCCGTGCGGCTGCGCATATCCCGTCTGATCTGGTCTATGCGCCGGTGCAACCCGGAGATGTCTTTCTCGTTCTCTTCCAGATCCTTGAGCAGCTGGTCGCGCTGGCCGCGCACCTGATTGAGTTCCTGTTGCAGGGATTCAATGCGTTGCTTGATTTCTGTGAGGCGCGCCTGCTGGTCCGCTTCCGCCTGACTCCAGGCGGGCAGTGACAGCAGGGCGATCAGGAAGAGTACGAGCGTTTTCATCAGTCCATTTTTACCAAGCTGTGGCCGGTCATTTCCGCCGGCTGTGGCAGATTCATCAACGCTAACATGGTTGGCGCCACATCCGCCAGACTGCCTCCGTCACACATTTGCACATTCCGCTCACCGATGTACACAAAAGGTACCGGCAGGGTGGAGTGCTGGGTGCTGACCTGGCCGGAACTGGTATCGAACATCTCTTCCACATTGCCGTGGTCGGCGGTGATCAGCACTTCGCCACCGGCAGCCAGGGCTGCGTCCACGACGCGCTCTACACACTGGTCCAGGGCTTCCACGGCTTTTACCGCGGCTTCGAAGACACCGGTGTGGCCGACCATGTCGCCGTTGGCATAGTTACAAATAATGGTGTCGTATTCGCCGCTCTCAATCGCTGCGACCAGCTTGTCGGTCACTTCCGGCGCGTTCATTTCCGGTTGCAGGTCGTAGGTGGCTACGTCTGGGGATTTGATTAGCTCGCGGGTTTCCCCTTGATAGGGCTCTTCGCGGCCGCCGCTGAAGAAGAAAGTCACATGGGCATATTTTTCGGTTTCGGCGATGCGCAGCTGGGTCTTACCCTGGGCAGAAAGGTATTCACCGAGGGAATTCACCAGGTTTTCCGGGGGGAAGGCGCAACTGGCGTGGATATCGGCGGCGTATTCGGTAGTCATGACAAAGTCTGCCAGCTTGGGCTGGGCCTTGCGCTCGAAGCCGCTGAAGTCCGCTTCGGTAAAGGCGCGGGTCAGCTGGCGCGCGCGGTCCGGGCGGAAGTTCATAAAGATCAGTGCATCGCCATCTTTGATGGGAGCGGGTTCGCCGATCACTGTCGGCGCGACAAATTCATCGTTTTCTCCGCGCTCGTAGGCGGCAGCTAATCCCGCCAGGGCGTCAGTGGCTTTATGCTCTGCGGTTCCGAGGGTCAGCATATCGTAGACAGATTCGGTGCGATCCCAGCGCTGGTCGCGGTCCATGGCGAAGTAGCGGCCAGCCAAAGTGGCCATATGGGCATTGCCGACGGAATCGCAGACCTGCATCAGGCGCGCGATAGAGGGCTCGGCGCTGCGCGGGGGTGTGTCTCGGCCATCCAGGAAGGCGTGTACGTAGATGGCGCGGGCTCCGCGCTGTGCCGCCAGGGTCACCATGGCGACGATATGATCTTCGTGGCTGTGTACTCCGCCCTCGGACAGCAGTCCCATAATATGAACCGCACCGTTCTTGGTAATGGCCTTATCCACCGCAGCGGTGTAGGCGGGATTGCGGAAGAAGTCGCCGTCCTTAATAGCCTTATTGATACGGGTGAAATTCTGGTAAACCACGCGCCCGGCTCCCAGGGTCATGTGTCCCACCTCGGAGTTGCCCATTTGCCCTTCGGGCAGGCCCACCGCCATGCCGGAGGTCTGAATCAGGGTCTTGGGGCGGGTCGCCCAGATGTTGTCCCACACCGGAGACTTTGCGGCGCGAATCGCGTTGTACTCGGCATTGTCGCTGTGGCCGAAGCCGTCCAGAATCAGCAGGACCAAGGGGCGTTTGTGCGGGGCTTGCGAAGCGGCCATAGCGACGGGTTTCCTCTATCGGGTGGTTTGGATTGCGGACGCGGATTTTAACCCGTTCGGCCATCGTTTAACCATGTCGAATAGCGCTATGTGAGTCCATTAGCGTCTGTGTGGGTGCCGCCGGGGTATGATTTTGCTGGTTAGAAATTCGCCACAATCGTGTATACTCCCGCCAGCTTTGGCGCAGCTGCGCCGTAACGATAACCACTATGGATTTTGGGGGCGGAGTGGATTTTTTCGTCTTTTTGAGTGAGCAGTGGCTGCTGGTCGGCCTGCTCGTGGCACTGCTTTATGCGCTGGTTCTGAGCGAGCGCTACAAGGCGGGTGTGCCGGTTTCCCTGCACGAAGTGACCCGGCTGATCAACAGCGATGGGGCCAAGGTATTGGATGTGCGCGACCGCAGCGAGTTTACCGCTGGGCATATCGTCGATGCCTTACATATTCCCCACGGGGAAGTGGCCGAGCGCATCGCCGAGCTGGAACCTTTCAAAGATAAGGTGGTGATTGTCGCCGATAAAATGGGGCAGCACGCCGGTCCTGCGGGTCGCCTGCTCAAGCAGAAGGGCTTCCAGGTGCGCCGCCTGCAGGGCGGTATGAGTGAGTGGAGCAACCAGAACCTGCCTCTAGTAAAGGGCAAGGGCTAGCTAAACCTTTCAATTGACGGCCTCAGGCGGAGTTTTGTAATGCAGGAAGTAGTCATCTATACCACGCGCTTTTGCCCCTTTTGTATTCGCGCTAAGTTGCTGCTCGATAACAAGGGTGTGGAATATTGCGAGATCGCGGTGGATAACGATCCTGAACTGCGTGCGCAGATGGCGGAAAAAGCCGGTCGCCGCACGGTGCCACAGATCTGGGTGGGTGAGTACCACGTAGGTGGCTGTGATGAGCTGATGGCCCATGAGCGTGCAGGTAAGCTCGATAAATTGCTGAAAGCGGCTGGCTGATAAAGGTTGACGCCGCGTGCCTCACGCGGCTTTGGATATTTGCTATTAATCGGGTCCGGGCCTTGAAACGGTATTTGCAGGCCCCCATCTGAAGGCTCATACAAGGAGTCTTTCTCACGGAAGGCATCAATAAACTTTTTATAAAAACAGGCAGTAACATGGCTGAAGAATTAAACGGCGCGGCAAATGCAGAGGCTCCACAAGTACAATTCGCGATGCAGCGTATCTACCTGAAGGACCTCTCCTTCGAAACCCCCATGGGTGTCGAGGTTTTCAAAAAACAGTGGAAGCCCCAGGTAAACCAGGAGCTGAACACCAAGACCGCCAAGGTTGACGAAGACCTGTACGAAGTGGCGCTGACGCTCACCATCACCGTGAAGCTGGAAGAAGACACCGCTTTCCTGGTGGAAGTGAAGCAGGCCGGCCTGTTCGGCATCAAGGGTCTGGAAGGCCAGCAGCTGGCCCAGGCATTGAATACTGCCTGCCCGCAGATTCTGTTCCCCTATGCTCGCGAAGTGATCGACAATGCCGTTGTTAAAGGTTCCTTCCCGGCTCTGATGCTGCCGCCGGTCAACTTCGACGCCCTGTTTGCCCAAGCCCTGAATCAGGCGCAGCAGCAAGCCGAAGGCGCCCAGGCTAAAGCGGACGCATAATCCCGCCAGCTTGTGAAAAAGGTCCCATCAGGGGCCTTTTTTTATATCTGTTATTTGTGCACCTTGGGGGCTCAGTAGAAATAAATTCCGATGGTTTCGAAACTTAGCCGGGGGCTGCTTATGCAATGGGATTTACCCAATCCTTTTATCCACAAGGTAAGGGTGGGGGTTGAGCATGTGGATGGTTTACACCACGCCAATAACGCCGAGTATGTGCGCTGGTGCGAAGCTGCTGCCTGGGCCCACAGTGCCGCATTGGGCCTGGATGTCATAAATTACCAGGACCTCGATCGGGGAATGGCCATTCGTCACGGGCAGTATGACTATATACTGGCGGCGAAAGAGGGGGATGAACTGATATTCGGTACCTGGCTCACAGAGGTGGACGGGCGCCTGAATATGACCCGCCACTTTCAAGTCTTTCGCGCCGCCGATGGAGCATTGGTATTGCGGGCCCAGTGGCGGTTGGTATGCATCGAGCTTTCCAGTGGTAGACCGAAGCGCATGCCGGCGATCTTCAAGGAAATCTACAGTCCGGCAGTGACTGCCCCGGAGGCTGAATACAATGAGTGAAGAGTTTGTAACCCTGACAGAAAACACAGGGGCGCTTAAGGACAAGACCATCTTTATCACCGGCGCCAGCCGCGGTATCGGCCGCGCCATAGCGCTCAAATGCGCGGCGGATGGCGCTAATATTGTGATCGCCGCCAAGTCCGCAGAGCCCCACCCGAAGTTACCCGGCACCATTTTTTCTGTGGCACAGGAAGTAGAGAGCGCCGGTGGCAAGGCCCTGGCCCTCCAGGTGGATGTGCGCGATGAGCAGCGGGTCGAAGAAGCGATGGCGCAGGCGGCTGACAAGTTCGGCGGTATCGATATGGTAATCAATAACGCCGGCGCGATTAATCTGACTAATGTGGAGTCCACCCCGCCCAAGCGCTATGACCTGATGCTGAACATCAATAGTCGCGCTGTGTATCTGACCGCGCACTTGGCGATTCCCTACCTGAAAAAGTCGGATAACGCCCATATCCTCAGCCTGTGCCCCCCGCTCAATCTGCAACCCAAATGGTTGGGGCCCTTCGCGCCTTACGCGCTGTCCAAATTTGGCATGACCATCCTAAGCCTGGGATTGGCGGAGGAGTTGCGCGAGGCGGGGATCGCCGTCAATACTCTGTGGCCGCGCACTCTGGTGGCTACTGCCGCCATTGAGTTTGCGGTGGGTAATCGCGAGATGTTCGAGCAGAGCCGCAAACCGGCGATTATGGCCGATGCCGCCTACGAAGTACTGGTCACAAAAGGGGCCACTCTGAGCGGGTGCCAGCTGATCGATGAGGAACTTCTGGTGGAACGCGGGGTAAAAGATTTTACCGACTATGCCCATAACCCTGATAATGCGGGGAATCTGACCAAGGATTTATTTTTGGACTGACGCTGGCGGGGGGTATTTCATGAGCAGCGACAGCAAGTTATTTAAAGACGCTCTCGGTGAACTGGGAGACGTTAAACCGCTAGTGCAGGAGCGCCGTGTAACCCTGCGAAAGGAAAGCGAGCCTTCCGAGCGTCTCTTGCGTGAGCGTCGTGCCGCTGCGACTCGTTTAAGCGAGCGCGAAATGAACCCCCTTTCCGGTGAATATATCGAGCTGGTGGCGCCCTGGGACCCCATCGAGTTCAAGCGCGACGGGGTGCAGAACGGGGTCTATCGCAATTTGCGCCTGGGCAAGTACACGGTGGATGCGCGCCTCGATCTGCATCGTCACTCGGTGGAAATGGCGCGCAGTGCCGTAGTGGAGTTTGTGCGCGACTGTGTCGAGGCGGATGTGCGCTGTGCGCTAATTACCCACGGCAAAGGTGAGGGTCGCAAGCAGCCCGCCCTTTTGAAAAGCTGTATTAATCACTGGCTGCCGCAGTTGCATGAAGTATTGGCATTTCACAGTGCGCAGAAACGGCATGGTGGCATGGGGGCTACTTACCTATTGCTGCGCAAGAGTGAACGCAAGCGTCAGGAGAATCTGGAGAGGCATCAGCGGCGTTTTTGAGGTCCGCTATGTCATTTTTCTGTCATCTGTGAGAACTATGATGCGCGCCGAGGCCTTCCAATGCGATTGCGCATCTGACTCATCTTTTTGATTCTTCTTGATTGTGATATTGGCGACCCATTGGGTCGCCTTTTTTATGGTTGTTCCAGTGGTAGCGATACCAGCGACTCAGCGCATAATCTCATCGACCCGGTTAAATTCGAGCCGCGTGGCTCTGTCGTTACTGCTTAGGATCAATTTGTCACCCACCACTTCGAGAAAGCGGGTTTTGCGCAGGGCTCTCAGATAATCGGCTTCCAGTTCATCACTGGGGCGTCCGTTTCCAACCCTGGAAATGACCGGTGATCTGGGCCAGGAGAGTTCTCCGCTGTTCTCAAGGGAGAAGCGCCCCAAATAGGGGTTGATGCCGCCATTACCACGAACGTAGCCGAACCGATCACAGGTGAAGAACGGACGTTCGCGCCAGAACTTTTTCCACAGTAGCGTGTACTCGTAGCTGTTCTCGCCATCCTGCAGGTTCGACAGTATCCAGTCGTGCTCACAAGCGGACCAGGCGGGCTGTCTGAGTGGTTGGGGGGCCGGCTCATTAAAGGACATGCACCCGGAAAAAAACAGGCTCAATAGGGTTGGGACTACAAGCTGCAAGCGAAGGTGAGATCGCGGCATGATGTCGTTCTCATTGTTTTTGCGACATTTAATCGTAAAAGCTATCAGTGGTCTGTGGTGGTGTTCAAGATCCTGCCCTGACATATTCGATATAAATATCGCCGGAGGCATCGCGCAGGATTAAACGTTTCCCGCGGGACTTAGTAAATGCCTGGCGAGTTCCAGCAAGGGCGCGCAGGTAGGTGTTCTCCTGTTGTAGCAGATCCTCTGGACCGCCCATCTTGGTGGAAGCGAAGCTGGAGCTGTCCCACAGCATCAGGCCATTGTCGGTAACCTGCAGCTCGCCGCGGTAAGTGTTGATGCCACTGCGCCCCATCACATTGCCATCGAGGTTACACACGAAGGTAAAGTCTGCGGGCTTATGGATCGACACGGCGCCGCCATTAATACGCAAACGCACCAACTGCCACTTCTTATTGCACACGGAGCTTGCCGTTCCCGCGCTCTGTACAACTCTGGCTTCTTCCACACTGTTCGATAGGCATCCACCGATGACCAGCAGAGCCCCCATTAGCCACAGTTGCACCAACCTGCTCATCGGCGAGTTACTCCCTGACCCTTGCGTCTACAAACTCGAACGGGCCTATCGACATAGCCTGAAACCCGGTCTACGCAAAGCTTAGTCGCTGCCTTCTGTTAAGAGACGTCAGGCATGACAAGCTATGCTTCCCCTGTGAAAGAAGGCGCTATCCAGGCGCAAAGTAAGGCTAGGTGCGGCATGATCCGACGGACAAAAATAGTCGCTACGCTCGGCCCCTCGACCGATAAGGGGGACACCCTGCATCAGTTGATTGCCGCCGGTGTGAATATCGTGCGCTTGAATTTTTCTCACGGCGAAATTGAGGAGCATCGCCGCCGCGCCGAACAGGTGCGCGCAGAGGCCGCCCACCAGGGCTGCCATATCGCCATACTGGGGGACCTGCAGGGTCCGAAAATCCGCGTGGGAAAATTCATCGATGGCGGTGTGCAGCTCACCGCTGGTGCCGAGTTTATTTTGGACCCCTCTTGGCCCAGGGAGCGGGGCAGCAGCGCCGGGGTATCGGTGGACTATGCTGAGCTGGCCGGAGATTGTCGCCCGGGGGATACGCTGCTTCTGGATGATGGGCGCCTCAGCCTGCTTATAAAGAAAATTGATGGCCATGTGGTTACCACTGAAGTGCAGGAAGGGGGCTGGCTCTCCAATCGAAAAGGAGTTAACAAGCGCGGGGGCGGCCTCACCGCGCCCGCATTAACAGATAAGGATTTGCGCGATATTCAGGTTGTTGCCGATCTGCAGTTGGATTATCTGGCGGTGTCTTTTCCCCGCGATGCGCAAGATATTCACCGGGCACGGGAGCTTCTGCAGCAGGCGGGCGGCAACAGCCAGATTGTCGCAAAGATTGAGCGGGCAGAGGCGATCTCGACCGATGAGCACCTGCAGGATCTGATTTTGGCGAGTGATGTGATCATGGTGGCGCGCGGCGATCTGGCTGTGGAAATTGGCGATGCGGAATTGATGGGGGTGCAAAAACATTTAATCCGCTTTGCTCGCTACCTGAATCGCACAGTGATCACCGCAACCCAGATGATGGAGTCGATGATTTCCAGCCCTGTGCCCACACGGGCGGAGGTGTGCGATGTCGCCAATGCAGTGCTGGATGGTACCGATGCGGTCATGCTGTCGGCGGAAACCGCCAGTGGGGACTATCCGGTTGAGACAGTGCGCCATATGGCCGAGGTCATTATTGGAGCGGAAAAGCACCGCGCTACACAGAGACCCTCGGATAGTCTGCGCGGCGATTATCCGGCCGGCGATGCCTGTATCGCCATGGCCGCGATCACCATTGCCAATCACTGTCAGGATATCAAGGCCATCATCTGCCAGACAGAGACTGGTAATACCGCCCTTTTGATGTCCAGGGTGCGTGCGGTGATCCCGATTTATGCCTTTTGCCGGCACCGCAGAATTTGCAATCGGGTTGCCCTCTATCGCGGAGTCGATCCGGTTTTGATGGCGGTGGCGGGTATGGATGGACCGTCGCGGGACAATAAAGCAATCAGCCATTTAAAACAGCGCAATCTTTTGAAGGCGGGCGACTTTGTATTGGTTTCCCGGGGATATCGACAAGATACCGGTGGCCAGACCGATACCCTTCGGGTCGTCAGGGTTGAATAAAATTTTCTTTCGCACCCGGGCCAATCACTTCTGACAAAGCTGAAAACTAGATGTTTTTCTCGAAAGGCAAGGGCAACGCCCGTGCGATATTCAATAGATTTAAACTTGTGTACTTTTAATAATTTTCCATACCCGAGACAACTTAAAATATTTAGTTTTTCACGTTTTTACAGCAACTTGAATTTTTAACCTGAGCGGGCACAGCGCACCAGCGTTTTGGTTTCCAGCTCTTGTTCAACACAGTGAAATTTTTTTCCGTTTAGCGATAGCGACTTTGGACTTCCCTGTGATGCAGTTGTGGAGCAACCGGCAATACCTGTTACCAGTGCTACGGCAAGCAGCGTCGGCAGGAGTTTTTGCACTGCGGTTACCTCACAGATTGAGCCGGGTTGGCTGGGGTTTTCGTTTGTCTTATCTCAGAGTAGAGGGAATAGCCGTCATTATGAGGAATAAGACGACATTTTGTGAAATGTGGCGACAGTAAGGCAGAGATTACGAAAACAAACTAGGTTCCCCCGCTTTTGATAAGTGATCAAGGGTTTTCCTGTGCATTTTCTGTGGGTTATCGGTAGGCGTAACCGCAAAAATTAATCAGTGATCTGCAGTTAATTACAAAATTACAGGTTTGAATTTTTTTAGTAACTTTTTCAATGAAGTTGATGGGCTGGGAGAGAACAAACTTTATGATCGCAGCGTTATCGCCAGAATAACCCGCGAAATACCAGTGTATTTATTAATTTGCACAGGCATTTCGCGGGCGCTGTGAAATATCAGAATTCTCAGCTATTTCACGGTTAAGTTAATGGCAGCTACGCCTTAACGTCTTCTGTGATGGTGCCCACCGCGAATGCGATGATAACCACGGTGGCTGCGATATCCCCGATGGCCCCCGCGATAACCACGGTGTTGGGCGCGATAGCGTATTTGTGCAGCACCGGGGGAATTAAAGCGGTTGTAGTAGGGAAGCCCGCGATAATAATACCTGGCCCGGTAGCGGGCATTGCCGCGGAAGCCAGGTGCGCGGTAATAGGAATAGGCACCGCCATAGCCACCATAGTAGTACCCATAGCGCGGGGTCACCCGGTAATACTGGTAAACCGGCGTACGGTAAGAGACATAGATATTACTGGAAGGGTAGTAGTTGGGGGTTGCATAGGGGTAAACAAAAGAAGAGGTATAGGCTACTCCCCCCCCTCTATAGTAACCGCCATAGTAGCCACCGTTATAGTAACTATCGGTTGCACAAGCACCCAGGATCAGGGCCGTGCATACCGTGACGGCAATGAAGGCCGCCTTAACAGCTCTATTCATAGTGCAATCTCCGGTAAGCGGAATTTCCCCCCGGAGAGGCCCGGCAGGGGCCAAGCCCCTTTATGTGTGCCAAATGGGCGCACGCAGAATTCCGGTCTTAGTAGGGCCTGGCTTGATAGGGCGGGTCGGGCGGATCGATAACCTGGTAGCCTCTGTTCACTACTGCAGGCGGTCTCAGGCGGTAAAAATTCCCATCCCAATAAAAGTTGCAGTGCTGCATGTTGTGGCAGACCCCATCGGGGTGGCAGTGGGCGTAGCGGCCCCGCAGGTTGTAATATGACTTGCTGTAATAAGGGCTATATCCGTAATAGCTAGCTGAGCAGTCATAACCTCCACAGGGGTATCCTGTGCCATTGCAGGCCGACAGGGAAAACCCCGCGGCAATGGCCAGCGCATAGCCCGAGTGACGAAGCAGCCGAAGCGACAGCGGTTTCATCTAGACCTCCACACCTTTTGGCGGGTAAAACGTCTAATTCTCAGCCTAGCACTTTTGGCGCGAATTTCCTCACATAGTAAAAAAATTGTTCTACAGGGTTTAATGGATGTGACGGGAGACTGATGGGAGTTATCCACGTTGCAATTTCTGTCGGTGGACAATTGGCTACTTTAAGGTCGCTGTTGTTGCCGGACCAAAAACGATAAAAAAAGACCGGGGAATCCTGCCCCGGTCTTTTGTAACTTCATCTTCTATAAAAACCTATTTATAGAAATTTCTGGAAATCAATGGGTACTCGGCAGCAGGGTCGGATCAATAGATTCCAGATAGGTGCCGCTACTGAGGAGTTGTTTAGCTTCTTCAATATCCGGAGCAAAATAGCGGTCTTTATCATAGAAGGAGACACGCGCGCGCAGTTTTTCCTTGGCCGCTTCCAGTTTTTCTGTAGATTTTAATGGCGCGCGGAAATCCAGTCCCTGACAGGCCGCGAGCAATTCTACTGCCAGAATGCCGCAGGTGTTATCGGCCATATCCCGCAGGCGGCGACCGGCAAAGGTGGCCATGGATACATGGTCTTCCTGGTTGGCGGAAGTGGGCAGGGAGTCCACGCTGGCGGGATGCGCTATGGATTTATTTTCACTGGCCAAAGCAGCGGAAGTAACTTGGGCGATCATAAAGCCGGAGTTCACCCCGCCGTTTTCCACCAGGAAGGGCGGTAGGCCGGACAGGTTATTGTCGATCAACAGCGCCATGCGTCGTTCGGACAGGGAGCCGATTTCCGCTATTGCCAGTGCCAGGTTGTCGGCGACCATAGCCACTGGTTCCGCATGGAAGTTACCACCAGAAATAATGTCCGAATTCTCGGGGTTTTCCTCGTCGGTAAAGACGAGCGGGTTATCGGAAACACCATTGGCTTCGGCCAGCAGTACTTCGGCAGCGAAGCGCATTTGCTGCAGACAAGCACCCATTACCTGGGGTTGGCAGCGCAGCGAGTAGGGGTCCTGCACTTTTTCACAGAATTGGTGGGAGTCTCCGATTTGGCTGGTTTCGCCGAGTAGGTCCCGGTAAATCGCCGCTACATCGCGCTGTGCCTGTTGGCCACGGGCGTTGTGGATGCGATCGTCGAAGGGGCGGCGCGATCCTTTGGCAGCTTCCAACGTCATGGCACCGGTAACCAAGGCACCGGCGAACAAATCTTCACTGGCGAACAGGCCGAGCAGGGCAAAGGCGGTGGAGGCCTGAGTGCCGTTGAGCAGGGCAAGGCCTTCTTTGGGGGCCAGGGTAATGGGCTCAAGTCCCGCAACTTTGAGGCCTTCGTGAGCGCTTTTGCGCTCGCCGTTTATAAAGACTTCCCCTTCACCGAGAAGCACCACGCTCATATGGGCCAGCGGTGCCAAATCCCCAGAAGCGCCCACAGAACCCTTCTCTGGAATTGCAGGGTAAACCCCAGCATTGACCAGCTGCATTAAAGCATCAATAACCTGCGGGCGCACCCCGGAAAAACCCCGTGCGAGGGAGTTGATTTTCAGCACCATCAACAGGCGTACGGTAGCTTCACTCATAAAGTTACCGGTACCGGCGGCGTGGCTCAGCACGATAGCGCGCTGCAGGTTTTCCAGATCGTGCTTTTCGATACGGGTGTTGGCCAATAAGCCAAAACCGGTATTGATACCGTAAACCGTGCGGCCCTCGGTAATTACCTGGGCAACCGTGTGGGCGGAGGCTTCGATGGCCGGATAAGCGCTTTTTGCCAGGGATAGCTGTACTGGTTCGCGGGCAACGCGGCGCAGTTGCGCAAGGCTTAGCTGGCCGGGATCGATTTCCAATTGATACATAAATTATTTCACCAAAAAAATTTACAGCTTTGGTGTCGGCAGTGCGCGGCAGAAAAATATAGGGCCGCGCATTAATTTTCCGACGGTATTTTTATTGCGGTAAAAAATCAGTCTTTTAGCATGGGCAGGTCTAGGCCCTGCTCTTTCGCACATTTTTTAGCGATCTCGTAGCCGGCGTCGGCGTGGCGCATTACGCCGGTGGCTGGGTCATTCCAGAGAACGCGCTCAATGCGCTTGCGTGCCGCTTCGGTGCCATCGCAGACAATCACCACACCTGAGTGTTGGGAGAAGCCCATGCCTACGCCGCCGCCGTGATGCAGGGATACCCAGGTCGCACCAGAGGCAGTGTTTAACAGGGCATTCAGCAGTGGCCAATCGGAGACAGCGTCGGAGCCGTCTATCATGGACTCGGTCTCGCGGTTGGGGCTGGCTACAGAGCCGCTGTCGAGGTGATCGCGGCCGATCACAACCGGTGCTTCCAACTCACCACTGGCAACCATCTCATTAAAGGCCAAAGCCAGACGCGCACGATCTTTCAATCCTACCCAGCAGATACGTGCGGGCAGTCCCTGGAAGTGAATGCGCTCGCGGGCCATATCGAGCCAGTTGTGCAGCTGCGGGTTATCGGGGATCAGTTCTTTAACTTTGGCATCGGTCTTATAGATATCTTCCGGGTTGCCGGAAAGGGCCGCCCAGCGGAAAGGACCGACACCTTCACAGAACAGTGGTCGAATATAGGCGGGCACAAAACCGGGGAAATCGAAGGCATTTTCCACACCTTCTTCGAGAGCCATCTGGCGAATATTGTTGCCGTAATCGAGAGTGGCGGCGCCGCGCTTTTGTAGCTCCAGCATGGCCTCGACCTGAATCGCCATAGATTGCTTGGCTGCCTTTACTACTGCGGCCTCGTCTTTTTTGCGCATTTCTGCGGCGTATTCCATGGTCCAGCCCTTAGGCAGATAACCATTTAAAGGGTCGTGTGCAGAAGTTTGGTCGGTAACAGAATCCGGCAGAATATTGCGCTGCACAATTTCCGGGAAAATATCTGCTGCGTTGCCCAGCAGGCCAACGGAAATAGCTTCACCTTTTTCCATGGCCTCTTCAATCATTTGCAGCGCTTCATCGAGGCTGGTGGCTTTTTTGTCTACATAGCCGGTGCGCAAGCGGAAATCGATGCGCGTTTCATCGCATTCCACCGCAATCATGCAGAATCCTGCCATCGTCGCCGCCAGTGGCTGCGCGCCGCCCATGCCTCCGAGGCCTCCGGTGAGAATCCACTTGCCTTTCGCTTCGCCATTAAAGTGTTTGCGAGCAACAGCGGCAAAGGTCTCATAGGTGCCCTGTACGATGCCCTGGGAGCCAATATAAATCCAGGAGCCTGCAGTCATCTGGCCGTACATGGCCAAGCCTTTTTTATCCAGCTCGTTGAAGTGTTCCCAGTTGGCCCAGTGCGGCACCAGATTGGAGTTGGCAATTAATACGCGAGGTGCATCGGCGTGGGTTTTAAATACGCCCACCGGTTTTCCGGACTGTACCAGCAGGGTTTCGTCGTCCTCGAGGCGTTTCAGTACCTCGACAATTTTGTCGTAACACTCCCAGTCGCGCGCGGCGCGGCCGATACCACCGTAAACTACCAGGTCTTCCGGGCGTTCAGCCACTTCCGCATCCAGGTTGTTCATCAACATGCGCAGTGGGGCTTCGGTCAGCCAGCTCTTGGCATTGAGCGAACTGCCGCGAGGCGCGCGGATTTTGCGACTGGGATCGTGACGTTTATCAGCGGACATAAATTCCTCTCAAAATATTTGGTAAAAATTCTTACGCCCTGTAGTTATCAATCAAATATTGTTGGGGCACAGGGGATACATTCAGAAATTAGAATCTCAGTTGCGCGCCCAGGCGGTAGCGGTTACCCGGGTGCACCAGGCGGGCAAAGCTCACAGTGCCGGCGCTACTCTTGGTACGCCGCCACACCTGTAGGCAGGCGTCGCCGGTGGCGATCTCCAGCGCATAGGCAATAGAGGCCTCTGCGGCAATCGCCTCCACCGTAGTATCGGCCTCGGTCAATGGCGCGACTCTGGAAAGATAGGCGTTGGGTGTGGTGTGGGCGAAATCTTGCTGTAGATATTCCGGGGCCAGGGTCGGGTTAGTGAAGCGCTCCTCCCACTGAATGGGTACGCCGTTATCGCAGTGCACAATAATGGTATGAAAAACTTTGGCCTGCTCTGGTACTTTCAATGCACGGGCCACTTCGGCGTTGGCCATACACTGCTGTGCCAGCAAAATTCGGTTGCTGTAGCTATGACCGCGTGCGGAAATTTCATCGGCAATATTGCGCACTTCTAATAGGGAGCCTGCCGGCACCGGTTCGGCCACAAAAGTACCCAGCCCCTGAGCGCGCATCAGCACCCGCTCATCGGTTAATTCACTCAATGCGCGTCTGGCGGTCATACGGCTGACACCGAATTCCTGTGCCAGCTGATTTTCCGAGGGTACCTGGAAATGCACAGGCCAGGCACCTTTCTCGATTTGTTGCCGGATATGGCGCTTGATCGCCGCGTAGCGTGGCTCGCTTGCAGTATTCATAGGCTTGAGTTAGATGCCTTTTAGGCTTGTATATGGTTGTATATACAAGAAATAATAATAGCTACTATGGTTGTCTTAAAGATGACTGTCAAGCCGGGGCGATGGTCTGTATCCTGACTGCCTTAAATCCCGCTCGGTATTGGACTGGGCATCTATGGTTAAAGAAGGAAAAGCGCGCCGCTAGAAGCTTATGACAGAACGCTGTGACCTACTGATTACTAATGTGAATGCCGCCACTATGGACCCTTCTATTGTCGGGGGCTACGGTGCTGTAGAGGATGCCGCTGTGGCGGTAACCGGTGGCAAGATTGTATGGCTGGGGCCGCGCCGCGAGTTGCCGGACTGCGCTCCAGACGAGGTGATCGATGGCGAGGGTCAATGGCTGACCCCGGGCCTGATCGACTGCCACACCCATCTGGTCTACGGCGGTCATCGCGCCGGAGAGTTTGCCCGCCGCCTGGGGGGCGAGAGCTACGAAGAAGTGGCTCGTGCTGGCGGTGGCATTATTTCCACCGTGCGCGCCACTCGTGCCGCCAGTGCCGAGGAGTTGTACCGACTGTCGGAGCCACGCCTGCGCGCCCTGATGTCTGAGGGGGTTACCACCGTCGAAATTAAATCCGGATACGGCCTGGACTTGGATACGGAGCTGAAACAGCTGCGCACAGCGCGTCGACTGGGACAGCACAATCCTGTGGAAATCGTCACTAGCTGCCTGGCTGCACACGCCCTGCCGCCGGAATACGATGGCCGTGCCGATGAATATATCGATTTGATTTGCGAGCAGATATTGCCAGCAGTTGCGCGCGAGCAACTGGCCGATGCGGTGGACATGTTCTGCGAAACTATTGGTTTTACCGTAGAACAGTGCCAACGGGTGATCGATGCCGCCAAGCAGCTGGACATGCCAATTAAAGTGCACGCTGAGCAGTTGGCGCGCACCGGTGCTACGGAGATGGCGGCCAAAGCCAGCGCGCTCTCCGTAGATCATATTGAATACATCAGCGATGCGGACGTGCTGGCCATGGCCGAAAGCGGCACCGTGGCGGTATTACTCCCCGGAGCTTTTTATACACTGCGCGAGACCCAGGTGCCGCCGGTAGGAAAGCTTCGCGAGGCGGGGGTTTGCATGGCCCTGTCCACGGACCTGAATCCCGGTAGCTGCCCCATTGGTTCGCTGCGGTTAATGATGAATATGGGCTGCAACCTGTTTGGCCTGACCCCGGCTGAGGCGTTGGCCGGCGTGACCCGCGCTGCCGCACGCGCTTTGGGGCTCTGTTGTTCTCGCGGTGTGCTGCGCCCTGGGTTGCGCGCGGATATGGTGTTGTGGCCGATGGATACTCCGGACCAACTGGCTTATGAATTTGGCGCGCTGAAACCTGCACAGATTTTCCTGGGAGGCAAAGATGTTACAGCTGGCTGATATGCGCCTATGGAGTGGCCGCACCGACAGCGAGGACGGTCGCGCCGGAGAGCGCTGGCACCAGCGTGTTTCTCCGCTGCAACTGGATAACCCTCCCGGGATCGCCATTCTCGGTTTTGCCTCGGATGAAGGGGTACGACGCAATAAGGGGCGTATCGGTGCCGCGAAAGGGCCGAGGATCCTACGCTTGGCCATGGCCAATCTGCCCGCTACTTTTGACTTACCTCTTTATGATGCCGGTAATGTCCGCGTTGACCGCGAGGATCTGGAATCCGCACAGGCTCTGCTCGGTGCGCGTATCAATGAATTGCTCGACAATGGTCACTTTCCCCTGGTCCTGGGGGGAGGACATGAAATTGCGTATGGCAGCTATCTGGGTATAGCGCGTTGGATGCGCGAGCTGCACCGGGAAAAGACGTTGGGCATTATCAACTTCGATGCTCACTTGGATCTCCGTATACCCTCGCCTAAAGGATCTTCAGGCACACCTTTCTATCAAATTGCAGAACAGTGCCAGATCAATGGTCGTCCCTTTAACTATCTCTGTGTCGGTGCTGCCGATAATGCTAACACCCCGGCACTCTACAACCGCGCCGATGAGCTGGGTGCCGAAGTCATTCGCGATCGAGAAATCAGTAGCTGGAACCTGGATAAGGTTAAGCAGCAAATCCAGGATTTTATCGATAAGGTGGACTTTGTTTATCTCACCGTTTGCTTGGATGTATTGCCAGCGGCAGTAATGCCCTCGGTCAGTGCGCCCTCTGGGCGTGGGGTAGCGCTGGAGTTGCTCGAAGAGCTACTGGATACCGTTTTGGATTCAAATAAGGTTTGCTTGGCGGATATGGCCGAATTTAACCCCTATTTCGATATTGAGGATCATGGCGCGCGCACCGCCGCACGGCTGGCTTTTCAGATGGCCAATAAGGCCGCACGCGTATCGCGCTAGGGGTAAGAGGGGAAAGAGGTTTGCAAGAAGGGCTGCCAGTGACTGGCAGCCCTTTATAATTAAACCGTAATATGCAACTTTACGGTAATGTTATTGCGAGTCGCATTGGAATAGGGGCAGACCTCTTCGTGTGCCTTTAATGCCACTCTTTCTGCCACCACCTTATCCATCCCTGGTAGTTCAATATAGAGGTCCACCTCCAAGCCAAAGCCCTTTCCGCTGGGCCCTATACCAACTTCAGCTCGCACGCTGGTATCGTTCGGTGTGGCGACCTTTTCCTTGTCCGCAACAAATTTCATCGCACCGATAAAACAAGCCGAATAGCCTGCCGCAAATAATTGCTCGGGATTGGTGCCACTTCCGCCATCCCCGCCCAGCTCTTTGGGGATGCTGAGCTTTACATCCAGGGCACCATCCGACGATGCCGCTTGTCCATCACGGCCACCAGTGGCCGTGGCGACTGCTGTATAGAGAGCCTTCATAAGTGTGTCCTCAGAAATTATGCAGACGAAGTGTAGTTGTCTCGGCTTGTGTCGGTGTGTAAAGCCTGAGGCGAACCTGGGTTATCCGTGTCAGACGAAGGTATCGACAATTATTGAGGAGGTTAATGAAATTTTTTGTAAGGTTTTTGGCGTCGTCGGTACAGTACCCATTACGAAAAAATGGAGTAGCCGGTGGATTTACGGGATCAATTATTTCAGCAGGCGATAACCGAGTATGCCGAGGGTATCTCCCGAATAGCACGCAGCTATGTGCGCACTACTGCAGAGCATGAGGATCTTCTCCAGGAGATATGGTTGGGGCTATGGCGAGCGCTGCCTTCCTTTCGAGGGGATGCGAGCTTAAAAACCTTTGTCTACCGCATTGCGCACAATCGTTGTGTAACCGAAATAGCCAGAAGAAAGCCTCAACATGCTGGTGAGGAGGAATTGATGACGCTGCCAGACAGTCAAGCGGGTCCTGATGAGCGCCTGGTGGAAGAGCGTAAATCAGAGCGTCTGCTAGTTGCGGTTAAAAAACTACCTCTGGGCCTGCGTCAAACCCTGACTCTGCGTTTAGAGGGGTTAAGCTATACGGAAATTTCCGAAGTGCTTGGTATCAGTGAAAGCAATATTGCTGTGCGCTTGAACAGAGCAAAAGAACGGCTGAACATCTGCTTGTCAGGAGGTGAGTAATGAATAAAGCGAGCAGCGAAGAACAGTGGTCTGAACTGGAAACTTTGTGGAAGCAGCAACGGGTTAGCACAAAAGTGCCTGCTGCCATATTGAAGTGGGTACGTCGTCAAGAGCGGCGTATGTGGATGGTAGTAACTTTTGAATGGCTCTTTGCAATTTTCGTAGCAGTTTATGCTTTCAATGTCGTTTTAGTGGAAGGCTTTCCGGACAGTAGCTTACGCATCATTCTTATACTTTCAATGCTTGTAATCGCAATGGTTTTTTCTCTTTTAAATCGTCGTGGTTTGTGGGCTCCACTAGAGGAATCTACGAGCGCCTATATGGATTTGGCCCTTCTAAGGTTAAGACGTAAGCGTCGTGAAGTGCATTTCAGCTGGATTTTCGTGTTTTTCCAATTGTTAATCATAGGAATATGGGAGTTTCTGAGTGCCTATACAGGGATTGTAGATAGCTTGCTCCGTAACCCAAAAACAGCACTAATTGGCTTTTCTACAGGCATGATGGTATTGGCTATCTATAGCTATTATATCTACTGGCGTACAGGGCGCGAAAAAGCCAGTTTGGAAGATCTACAAAAAAAATATCTAAATTAGCTGTAAAAAAATGGACGAGAGCGAGACTGTAAAGGGGACCGTTTAAAATTGGAGTAAAGGAATGTTTACAGATCTCGATCAATTAATTAACCGCTTTTCAGAATTGCTGAGCCAAATTAGTCTGTTAAAGGGTATTTTATTTGTTGTTTTCTTTTTTGCTGTTTGGTTTCTTCCAGCCATAGTTGCATTTTTTCTCAATAGAAAACACTTCCGTAAAATTCTTGCAGCAAATGTGCCTGCGGGGCTTTCCTGGATTGCCTGGGTTGCTCTTTTGGCTTGGGCTGTCACCGGTAAGCTGCGGGGTAAGAGCCTGGAGAAGCAAGAAGGTATAAAAGATGATTCTGCGCAGGCCGAGATGCCTACGGTTAAAGCAGATTGAGTAAACTTCGGCCTACATGCCAGTTTCCGATTTGATTTAGATGAAGGAGCTGAAAGCTTGGGGACTTATTATTGTTCAGGGCCTTCTCGCTTCTATTGACAGACCGCGGCATGGTCAAAATTTCAGCAAAAGCCTTTTTGAAAATTTATTACAAGAAGAGCTTGCGGTGCCCCCGTGAAGTCCGTATAGTTCGCCTCCTCGCTGCTCAAGCAGCAGCGGGAAGTGGCTCTAACTCATTGATTTTGTTAAGAAAATTGATTTGAAAAAGAGCTTGCCAAGCACGGAGAGGTCGCTATAATGCGCGCCACTTCAAGCAGGGTCGGAAACGACCTTGCCGGGATTCGAAAAGGGCTTTGAGCTACTCGAATCACCGAAAAAAAAGCTGCAAA
>NZ_JBSWWI010000003.1:0-248561 GCF_056160005.1 Microbulbifer sp. ABH2_005
TGGCCGGTGAGGAATTCAACCTGGGTTCCACTAAGCAGCTGGGAGTCATTCTGTTTGAGAAATTGCAGATCCCGGTGATCAAGAAAACCCCCAAGGGGGCGCCATCCACCGCTGAAGCGGTACTGCAGGAACTGGCCCACAATCACGAGCTGCCAGCGCTGATTATGCAGTATCGCGGTCTGGCCAAACTGAAGAATACCTACACCGATAAGCTGCCGAAAATGATCGACCCCGGCAGCGGACGAGTGCATACCTCTTACCACCAGGCGGTGGCGGCCACCGGTCGACTGTCCTCCAGTGACCCCAACTTACAGAACATTCCCATCCGAACTGAGGAAGGGCGTCGTATCCGCCGTGCCTTTACCGCGGATCCGCGCATTAATGGCGGTAGTGAAATTATTGCTGCGGACTATTCACAAATTGAGCTGCGCATTATGGCGCACCTGTCTGGGGATAAGGGCCTGGTGGATGCTTTCGCCCACGGCGCCGACATTCACCGCGCCACTGCTGCTGAAGTCTTTGAAGTGGCGCTGGATGCCGTCAGTGATGAGCAGCGCCGCCGCGCCAAAGCCATCAACTTCGGTCTGATTTACGGTATGTCTGCATTTGGCCTGGCCAAGCAGTTGGATATCCCGCGTGCCGATGCCCAGACCTATATCGACCGCTACTTTGAGCGCTACCCAGGTGTGTTGCGCTATATGGAGGATACCCGCAAGCAGGCGGCGGAGAAGGGCTATGTAGAAACCCTGTTTGGCCGCCGTCTGTATCTGCCAGAGATCAACTCGCGCAACGGCATGCAGCGCCAAGCGGCCGAGCGCACCGCCATCAATGCGCCTATGCAGGGTACCGCCGCGGATATTATCAAGCGCGCCATGATTGCTGTGGATGCCTGGCTTAAAGAACAGCAGCTGTCGACGAAATTAATTATGCAGGTACACGATGAGCTGGTGCTCGAGGTGCCGAAGGATGAAGTCGAGACGGTGGCCTCCGGCGTACAGGAAATTATGCAGGGCGCGGCCAAGCTGCATGTTCCTTTGATTGTCGATCTGGGGCGTGGCAAGAACTGGGATCAGGCGCATTGAGTTTTTTCGTGCAGCGCCTTTGGCGCACTCATTAATGTTCAGGGGGATCTGAGATAGATACGCCGGTACAAGAAGGCTTAATGGGTGCCTATTTAATGAAATAAGCGCCAATAAGCGTGTTTTAGTCGGCGTTTTTACATTCTTTGCGGAAAACCGTGGAACTGTTCCGGCGACAGCCCCTCTAAAAAGGCAAGATCGTTGGAATGCGTCATCATCCCCCAAGGAAGTCAGATGTTTGCCCCGGAACTCCCCCAAGTCCGGGGCATTTTTTTTGTCTTTCGCTCACTCCCCTTCCACACCGCACGCTTTTCATGGTTTAAGTGACACAAGCTACTCACGCAGACCCCTTGGCGCTCATCTGGTCTAGTCTGAGCACTACAGAGAATACATTCGTATGACATATCGTCTTGGCGGCTAGGATTATCAGTCGCCACCAGCGCCTGTCTGTCTTGAGGACCATTGATGCAGAGCAAAACTATTGCGTTGGCAGCGGAGCATAAAACCCTGCAAGCGTCTCTTACGCTGCCCCAAGAGTCGCGTGCACTGGTGATCTTTGCCCATGGCAGCGGCAGTAACCGCGCTAGTCCGCGCAATATTGCCGTGGCCAAACGTCTGAACGATGCGGGATTTGCCACACTGCTATTCGACCTGCTCAGCGAGGAAGAGAGCCGCGCGGACGAAGCCACCAGTGAATATCGCTTCGATATCGACCTGAGTGCCCGGCGTCTGGTGGAAGTGATCGATTGGGCGGCACAGGGGGAAACTACCCGGGCTCTGCATGTCGGCCTGTTCGGCGCCAGCACAGGGGCCGCGGCAGCGCTAATCGCCGCTGCCGAGCGACCATCTTTGGTAGGCGCGGTGGTTTCACGGGGAGGTAGACCGGACCTGGCCGGGTCGGACCTGCCCCTGGTCAAGGCGCCCACACTGCTACTGGTGGGCGGCGATGACAAGCAGGTACTGGAGTTGAATAAAGAAGCCCTCCAGCATATGGTCAACGAGCCCCGTTTACATCTGATACCCCACGCCGGCCATTTATTTGAGGAGCCTGGAGCCATGGATGAAGTGGTGCGTATGAGCGTGCGCTGGTTTCGCGCGAGCCTGCTATGAGTAGATTGAAGCTATTCAGTTTGGATGCCGGCGCCGACTTTGCCGGTCGCGTGGCCGCGGCCCTGGGTGAACCTCTGGCCCGGCATGAGGAGCGCTGCTTTGCCGATGGTGAGCACAAGGTGCGCCCCCTGGATGATGTCGAGGGAGCGGATGTCTTCCTGGTGCAATCTCTGCACAGGGAGCAATACAGCAGTGTTGATGAAAAACTGCTGCGCTGTTTGTTTTTTATCGGCGCTTTACGCGATGCCGGTGCCGCTCGTATTACCGCGGTAATGCCCTATCTCTGTTATGGGCGCAAAGACCGACGCACAAAGTTACACGATCCGCTTCCGACCCGCTATTTGGCCAGCCTACTGGAGGCCGTGGGTACCCAGGTGGTAGTGACCCTCGATGCCCACAACCTGTCTGCCTATGAGAATGCCTTTCGTTGCCGCACTCTGCATTTACTGTCGGAGCCTTTGTTATTGGAGTTTGCCCTGGGCCGACTGAAGACGGAGCCGCGGCCCCTGGTGGTTTTATCCCCAGATGAGGGGGGGATAAAACGCGCAGAGAAATTGCGCGAGACACTGAGTGAGCGCCTGGGGCGTCCGGTAAGTAGTGCCTTCGTGGAGAAGTACCGCCAGGGTGAGAAGATCAGTGGTGGCACCCTGGTGGGAGAGGTGCGCGGAGCGGTCGTATTGATCGTGGATGACCTTATCGCCAGTGGCGCAACACTCTGTCGAGCGGTTGAAGCCGCGCAGCGGGCCGGAGCCCAGCGTATCCTGGCGTTGGCCAGCCACGGCCAATTTAGTGGAGATGCTTTTGCGGACTTGTCACAACTGCCCTTGGATGCTGTGGCAGTGACCAACTCTCTGCCCCAGTTACATTTGCCTCAGAACTTTCACTTGCTCGACTGTGCGCCCTTGATGGCGGAAGCGATTCGACGCTTGCATGATTGCGGCCCGGTGAGTGAACTCACTCTTTAACTTTTAATCGATAAAGGCCTCCTATAGACAAAACAGTCGTCGACTTTTTGTGGTTTTGCCTGCTTTTGGCGCATCAATCATCTCTTGAGCATCCGACCCACGAATATCACGCATTATCGTTCCCGCACTTGAGCTGCGTTTACATTTATTTACTTAAGAAATGGGAACCAACAGGGCAAATGCCCTATCGAAGAATACAGATCATTGTTGCTCCCTAACCCCTAAGCGTTCAGCTTTTTAACCCCGGAATTCCCCAAAACCGGGGTTTTTTTTGTCTGGGCGAAAGAGGATTTTTAAAAGGTTCACTGGCGAACTATTTCCACGGCCACTGATTTGTTGCTGGCTTTGGAATCTATTTCCGGAAATAGGCAGAGAAAGGGCATAGTATTCGCAGACCTCTGATCGTGGTGTTTACTGGCTGGGAAACAAATCTGAGCCAGCCTAACCTTTCAATATGCAAAGAGTTTGCATACTAGAGGAACCCTCAGGCGTACCCGTCCCCCTGGGTGCGTCTGGCAAGTGCCCCACCCCAAGGGCACTGACCCCTAGCCGGCAGCCCCCATCTGCCGGCTTTTTTTATACCTGGATTTTGGCACCCCCGACTATCTCAAAGCGTATCCCACAAATACAAATGCGCTTGCAAATGATAATGTTTCTCATTATCTTTAGCTTAAATCTAACAGGGGGGTTACCGTGAATTTACGTTACCTATGTGCAAACCACCGCCAATGGTTGATCGATAACACTGATCGTGCGGAACAGGCGTGGTTGGATTGGATGGAGCGCGGCAGGATGCTTTGCGAAGAGGGGAACCATAGTGAGGCGATTCCCTATCTGGGTTGCGCATTTGATGTGGCTGGAATGTTACTCACACGCGAGTGGCCCAGCTATGCCGTTTCTGCGACGCGTTTTAGTGACAGTGCAGCCCAATTGATGGCGGCCTACCGGAATCAGGGAGATGAAAAACACCACCATTACCTCCTTGTGGGAGCCAGTTCTGTTCTCGCCCGCCAGCTGGGAGATCGCGATAAACAGCAGCTTGCCGCTGACTGTATCAGCGCGCTCTATTCGGATGGAGATGGCAAGCCGGAACTCCTTCTTGCCGGGGGAAAACCCGTATCCCACGGCGGGGCAAGCCTGCAGTTGCACTGAGGCAGAGCCGGCAGCGGCACCAAAAGAGTCCCCGCGCCTGCTGACCGTTTCTATTCGCGAGGATGCCCTTGTGGACCTGCTCGCACAGCATGCTCTCTGCGCGGAGGCGCTGCACTGTGCTACGCCCCAGGCACGCCGGCGCCTGCGTCAGCTGTTGCTGCGCTCGCTGACGCGGACAGGGGACAGCATCTCGGAGGAGCCGAACTGATACGGTGGTCTTGGAGTCCCCGACCTTCTCGACTGCCGCCATATTGAGAGTGTTGGGCTTATTGCCCAACACTCAGAGCAGGCCGAAGGAGCGTGCCCGGAATTAGTTCCTTCCGGGCGCTCGCCTCAGGGCTCTGCCTCAGTCGGTTCGGGTGACTCTGGTTGAGGCGCCAGCCAGGTGTTCAGTTTGCGCTCCAGCTTGTCGAGCCCGGTTTTTTTCAGCGAAGAGAAGGTCTGCAGGGTGACGCCGCGGCTGAGCTCCTGTTCCTTGAGGGCTTTCTCGACGGCGAAGAGGGCGTTGTTGGCCGGGCCATTTTTCATCTTATCCGCTTTAGTGAGCAGGATATGTACTGGCAGGCCCGCCTCTACCGCCCAGGTGAGCATATGCAGGTCGAACTCCTTGAGGGGTTGGCGTATATCCATCAACAGCACTAGGCCGCGCAGGCAGGTGCGTTGTTCCAAATATTCGGCCAGGTGGCGCTGCCACTCGTCTTTCATGCTGCGGGCGACCTTGGCGTAGCCATAACCCGGCAGGTCCACCAGGCGCTGGTCTTCTGACAGGCTGAAAAAGTTGATCAGCTGGGTGCGTCCGGGGGTCTTGGAGGTGCGCGCCAGCTTGTTGTTGCCGGTGAGGGCATTGATGGCGCTGGACTTGCCGGCATTGGATCGGCCGGCAAAGGCGACCTCTGCGCCAATGTCCTCCGGACACTCGGTCAGAGTAGGGGCGCTGGTGAGAAATCGTATGGCACGATAGTTCAGTTTTTGTGGCTGGGCTTCAAATTTGTTAATTGGCATCGTTTAAGTCTGCTGATTCAGTACACTCGCTTGGCGCGCAAGTATATAATGCCGCGGTTTTCGCGTCGCAGGACTATCGGGGGCGACACGAAACGCCATATCTCAGCGCGCAACGGGACGACGTATGAACAGCATTATCAAGAACACTGCTCTGGCACTCGGTTTGGTTTTCGGCTTGGGGGCCGTACCTTTTGCAATGGCCTCGGGCGATGCTGCTGCGGGCAAGGCTAAGGCCGCCCAGTGCGCCGCCTGCCACGGCGCTGATGGCAACAGCCTGTCGCCGGCTTTCCCAAAAATCGCCGGCCTCGGTGAAAAATACCTGTACAAGCAGCTTCAGGATATTCAGAGCAAAACCCGCGACATACCGCAGATGATCGGTCAGCTGGACAGTTTCAAAGACCAGGACCTGCAGGATATCGCCGCCTATTTCGCCTCCCAGCCAATGCAGCTGACTGGCTCTACCGCCTTCCCGGTGATGCTAAATAGCGGTGATAGTGTCGATAGCCTGATTCTGGGCCGCAAGCTCTACCGCGCCGGCAACAAGGAAACCGGCGTGCCGGCGTGCATGGGTTGTCACTCGCCCACCGGCCAGGGCAATGCCCCTGCAGGTTATCCGCGTCTTTCCGGTCAGTATCCGGAGTACATTGAAGCGCAGTTGAAAGCCTTCCGTGCGGGCACTCGTGCCAATGATGGTGAAGTCCGCACCATGCGCACCGTGGCCAAGCAGCTTTCCGATGCCGAGATCAAGGCGGTTGCCAACTACATCGCTGGTCTGACCGACTAAATCGGTTAGCCACAGCAACGAGAGGCCGGTCACACACCGGCCTTTTTTGTGTCCGACGCTCCCGCATGGGGGTGGGAATTGGGTAAAGTATTGCCACCTTTGCGACCTCGCCTTGCGCCCGGCGCGGGGAACTTAAATAATCAGCGCTGTCTATTGTGTCCTCAGTGGCCCGACAGTATGTCGCCAGATCAGGCGCTCGAACCACGAATATAGAAGCTGGAGAAGACTTATGAGAGCAGTGCTCGCCCCTATAACAATGGTTTTCGCTGTATTGTTCAGCCTTGTTGCCTGCGCCAAGGAAAGCGGAGAGTTTAAGGCCGGCCAACATTACCAGGTGCTGCCACAGGCGGTAGCGCAGAAAAATGCCAACAAGATCGAAGTGACCGAGATGTTCTGGTATGGCTGTGCCCACTGCTACCACTTCGAGTCGACTCTGGATCGCTGGCAAGAAAAAATGCCCAGTGATGTCGCTTTGGTGAAGCTGCCGGCAATTTGGCAGCCGGTGATGGATGTTCACGCCCGTTTGTTCTATGTGGCGGATGCCATGGGCGTTCTGGATAAAATGCACACCCCTCTGTTCAATACCATTTACAACCAGCGCCAGATGCTGGCGATTCGCGAAGGCCGTGACTTTAAGCCCGACCTGGCCGCTATCGAAGCCCTGTTCAATAAGCACGGTGCCGATGGTGCCAAGGCCGCCAAACTGATGAACTCCTTCGCCATCAACAGCAAGGTTAAGCAGGGTGTGGCCAACCAGCGCGCCTATAAGATGACTGGCACTCCGGAAGTGGTCGTCGCCGGTAAATACCGCATCAGCTCCTCTCTGCCGGGTTACAAGGGCAAGAGCAACGGACAGGAATTGATGCTGCAGGTAGCGGACTACCTGATCGCTAAAGAACGCGCCGATCGAGGCTGATAGCCCAGCCAAAAACAAACCCCGCCCAGTGCGGGGTTTTTTGTATCTGCACTTTTGCCACACTTGAGTAGACCCACTTTCTACCGCAGCAGCCAGGAACAGGAAGTCACCTTTGCGATATCTATGGATCTGTTTGTGCTTGCTGATTCTCTTCTTTCCGTCCCTATGGGCACAGCAGACAATGGAGAATGACAGGCTGGCCGCGCGTGCGAGCAATCTGCTTTCCTATATCTCTGTAGATTATGGGGACTCTGTCGATGATGACCGAATCCTCGATACAGACCTCTATCGACTACAACAACACCATGCCACTCAGGCGCTGGAGCTGGTACGGCAACTACCAGACAAACCTGGCCGTTCCGCTTTGGAGAGGAGTATTGGAGCCTTGCAGGAGGCGATAGGCCGTCGCGATAACGCTGATGCTGTGCGCAGGAGGGCCAATGAGATCGCCGATCGATTGGCGGCTCTCTATCAGATGCAGCGCTCCCCCACGCAGTCTTTGCCCGCGGCCAACCTAGCGGCACCCCTTTTCCAACAGCGTTGTGCCAGGTGCCACGGTAGCTGGGGGCAGGGGGGTGGCGCGGTTCCAGACCTGCGCGACGCCACGCGTATGGCGAGTTTCAGTCTCTACGACCTCTACAATACCCTCGATCCCACCGTGGATACGGTACATAGCAATCGGGTCGATGGCGACTTGGATAGCCGGCAACGCTGGGCGCTGGCAGTAACCGTTGCCGCCCTTGCTGTGAAGAACCAACTGCCACCTTCCGCTGATCTTGCCGAGCGCTACCCGGCCCTGGTCGGATTGCCGGGTATGGCGGTCACCCGCCCGGTCGAGTTGCCCACTGATGCCAGGAATGCCCTGATGTGGTGGAGGGGGCATCCCCACTTGGTGCGCTCCCTCGAACATCCTCTGGCCCGTGCCGAGGGGCTACTGCTCTTGGCGGAAACCGATTACCGGGGAGGAGATAACGCCGGCGCTTACCACAAGCTGATGCTCGCCTATCGCGAGGGCTACCAGCCCCTGCAGCAGTCCATTGAGTTACGAGACAGGGTTTTGTACAGCCAGCTTCAAGCGCAATGGAAAAAATTGCGGCGGGAAGTGATCTCTGCCGCACCCAACACGGATGTGATTGCTTCTATACAAAATTTACGCACTTTGCTGGCTAGGGCCAGAGCACGGCTCGAACCGATGCCGGGCAGCGGCATCAGTTATCTGTGGGCGACGCTGCTGTTTGCATTGGCGCTAGCGCTTGGGCTCTCTCTTTGGTGGGGATTGCGTTGGAGAAAGCGGTCTAGACTTTAAGATGCTTGTGCGCCAGGTCAGTTGTCCAGCCGTGAGGAAGTCACCATGGCAAGATCCCTATTGCCCGCCCTTATCCTCTATTATGCACTGCCGCTTCAGGCGGCCGAGCCTCTGGATGCTTTCCCGTCAGAAGTAGAAGGGAAATATCGCCATGTGATAGAGCTGCCCAAGGTGGTCGATGAGAGCCGCTTTATGGTTGAGCTGGTGCCGGGTAAAAATGCACTGGCCGACTGTAACCTTCGCAGTTTCAACGCACCTTTACAGCGCCAGGTATTGCCGGGTTGGGGTTATCCCTATTATGTGCTGGCGGACCTGAAGCCCGCGCAGGGTACCAGTAAGGTGTGTGGACCCGACTCTGAATCCCGCCGCTTTATCCGCGTGCGCGGCAAGGGACTGATACTGCCCTATACCAGTAGCCAGCCTCTGGTGGTGTATCTGCCAGAGGGTGTACAGCTGAAATACCGTGTGTGGCGGGCGGATAAAAATCTGTCGGACGCACAGTCCAAATAAGGTATTCCTTAAACCCACTCAATCTGCCTGCCTAATTCCGCTCCCTCACAGTGGCGCCTCAATAAATATTTTTAATGCTTCTAATGCCACTGTGGGATTTTGCGTCTAGCCTTACTAAGCAAGGGATGTGAAAAATAACGCCTGTGCGATTTTTCACGCCGGTTTTTTTGGCCTGTGGCCTTAACCGGACAGGAATATTGGCGGTGACGCAAACCGCCGTTCACAGTAACCCTACTCCGCGGTTTTTGCCGAGGAGCACCTACGGTAGAGCAGCGCATGAAGTATTTGCGTAATCCCCCTTTAAATCCTGTTTGTGTATCCCCGCTACAAAGTTGTGCCATTGCCCTGATGCTTTTTTTGCTATTGCCGCTGGCGGCAACAGCGGAATCGGCTCAACAAAAATGGGCGGGCAACTGGTTGGTGGTGAGTGAGGGAGACGACCAGTTAGTGTGGCAACTTAATGCTGATGGCTCCGGTTATGCCTATGGCTTTAATTCCGGAGGCAGGCTGACCCACGGCTTCGCCATTAATTGGCAACTGGATGGCGATCGTGTGCGGGTGCGCACCGGTGCATCCGTTAGCTGTAAAGGCGGCGTAGTTTCGGTAGCGTTTCGCGGCTGGAGCCGTTCCACCCTGTTATTTGCGGTGATTGATGGGCGGCACTGGCTGCAGGCGGGCGGCGGCTTACTAAGTTTCCAGCGCCGCCTGAGTGGCTGGAACACTCCTAAGGCTGGGAGCAACTGTCCCAACATTGCCAGCTGATTTTCTGATTAGCACTCATTAAAAATAAAATAGGAATTTTCCACTCAGGGAGGAGAGCGTCGAATACTGGAGTAAAGCTGTGATGCAAAGAACCCTGGTGTTGGCTCTGGTATTTTTGCTCACAGCTGTTTCCGCTTTTGCGAAGGATGAGCAGAAAAAAAAGGAGAAACAGAGTGAACAGGAGAAAAAGACACAGCAGCGGAATGCCGGTTGGCAAGCTCAATCCCGCTTGAATGCCAGTCAATGGGTTGGTGCCTGGCTTATTTCCCGGGATGGGGAGGCACGTCATGTATGGAGTTTGAAATCCGATGGCACTGGCCGCTCCTACGCCTTTCTCCCCCAAGATGGAAAACTGCAATTTATCTTTGGTTACGATATCCATTGGTATTTTGATCCTTTTACTCAGATGGCCAATATAAAAACCGGTCGTAGAATCATTTGCCGCAGAGGGAAAATCTATCCCTATTTCCTCACCTTGAAGTCCTATGAGAGCGATTATTCCGTGCGAGGAAAATTTGCCTGGCAAACCACTTGGACAGAGGTAAGTATCGGGCGGGATCGCCTACACAAATCCCTGGTGGTATTTGTTGCACCACTGTCCGCCTGGCACGACCCGGGTAAGGGTGCGCCCTGTCCGGAATTCCCCCATGTGCGCTTAGAAAAAGCGATTGATCGAGTCTTGCAGAGTTGGGAGAAAAAAGACTCCCCCGATTTAGAAGTGAATACCTCCCCAGCACCGGGTGAACCTGAGCTGGAAGGCGAAGAATTAAAAAAAACGACAAAAAAAAACGTGAATAGGCGTAAGCGAAATTAAAATAATAAACCACTGACAAAGTAGTGGTGTGAATCACTGACAGAGAGTACTGATCATCCAGACCTTATAACCATCCGGTGTTTCCATGGGAAAAGTGATTCCTATGGATAGTTGAATGAAATGGTCTCTGCCGGGCATCCGCTTACTGTGTGGTTATAAAGCAGGTTTTTTCAATGGCAAATCGGGTATGACAGAAGAAGTTTCTCTCACAAATATTCTGAGAAATATGTGCCCTAAATTACAAGAGGAAACTTACGTTTTTTGCCAAGTGTCGGATGCCCGGCTCGAAGAAGTCTTGACGCAAAGCCTGTGTATTTTCCGTGAAGGTGAGGGCATGAGCGCAATTTTACCCAAGTGCTTGGCACAACAGTATGGAATTGCCTCCAGCGGGCCCTTTCGACAAATCACCCTGCAGGTCTTTTCCGGTCTCAGTGCGGTGGGCCTTACCGCAACCGTCACGAGAGAACTCGCCGATGCGGGCATAGTGGCCAATATGGTAAACGCCCTGCGTCACGACCACGTCTTTGTCCCGGAAGAGAGCGCGCAACAGGCCCTACAGCTTTTGCGCGGACTCAGTAATCGGGTGTACTACACCTGAGTTTTCGCTGTGAGTATCAACTATCCCCAGCCTCAGCCCCACGGCGAAATTCGCCAACTACTACCAGACCTTTTCTATGTACCGGGAACCGTCAAACTGGCTCCGGCAGTCACTATCAATCGGAATATGGCCATAGTGCGCTGGCAGGAGGAGCTGGTACTGGTGAACCCGATCCGCCTGCGTCCAGCCCAGGAGGAGAAGCTGCAGGATCTAGGCCGAATTTCCCATGCGGTACGACTGGGTTATCACCACGGTCAGGATGACCTCTACTACCGAGATCACTTTGACTTGACTTTTTGGCGGCAGTCCGGCTCAAACTTTTATCCTCCCAGTGCGGACAGACTGGTGAAAGATTGGGGCAGTTCTCCAATACCGGGAAGTCAGTTTCTGGAACTGCGTTATAGCCGTTATCCCGAGGCCTTTTGGTGGTTGCCCTTTAATGGCGGCTTATTACTGGGCTGTGATGCCTTGCAGTATTGGGGAAAGTGGAGCGGCTGTAGCTGGTGCGGCCGCAATTTGATGCGCCTTTCCGGCATACGCGCTGGTATGCAGGTACCGCCCGCCTGGCGAACGCGAATGACCCCCGAGGGCCGGGACCAGCGCTGTTGGCTGCAAGAGGACTTTCAGCGCCTGCTGCAGTTGCCATTCCTACATTATTTGGCCGCCCATGGAGAGTTTTGTGCTGATCGGGCTCATGAGGAGGTTACCGCAGCATTGAACCGTGCTTTCCCCGGCCTCTACAAGGCGGCCTAGTTCCTAAATCTTAGTCCTTCAGGGTGAGTAATCGCTCACTTTGTGCGTCCCTGTATTGAGCCGGATCGTGTTAAGATTGTGCACCTTTTTGGCGCGGCGCTGGTGCAATCTGGCTGACCGCGATGATTTATTCGAGAAGTAGAGTTTCCATGAAAAGCAAAATCCTGCTCAGCGGCCTACTGGCAATGCTGCTGGCGGCCTGCACCGCAGTGACCACTGACACAGCGCCCAGCGCGAATATCGACAATATCAGTCGGGATGTGAATTACCTGGCATCTGCAGAGCTGGCGGGAAGAAATACGGGCAGCGAGGGCTACCTCAAGGCGGCGCAATATGTGGCCGATCAGTTTCAGTCGATGGGCCTCGACCCAGCAGGGGAGCAGGGGTACTTTCAAAATGTGCCTTTCCGCAGTGCCAGCTGGAATGGCGCCGAGCCCAGTCTTGTCGTGAAAGGGAAGAGCAGTGAGGTCACTTTTACTTTTGGTGAGGATTTCATCGCCTCACCTTCTGCAGTGAATGAGAAGGCTAGCCTGGAAGCCGAGCTGGTATTTGTCGGTTACGGAATTGAAGCGCCGGACTATGGCCTGAACGATTACGCCGGGCTGGATGTGAAAGGGAAGATCGCGGTAATACTGAGTGGTCGGCCCAAGAGCCTGCCCAGTGAAGTGGGGGCTCACTACGCTTCCAGTTACAACAAGCGCGAAACCGCCGCTCGTCACGGCGCGGTTGGTTATATCACCCTTTATACACCCGAACGTGAAAAGCGTCGCCCCTTTGCGCGCTATGCGGAGCACCGCCACGATGAGACTTTCGACTGGGTAAACCGCAAGGGCGAGCCGGGCAGTGCCACCCCCGGCTTATATCCCGGTGTAATGCTCAACATCGATGCAGCAAGCAAACTCTTCAGCGGTACCCAGCAGAGTCTGGAAGCTATCTTCAGCGATATGGAAAAAGGTCAGAACCCCAAGGGTTTTGCGATTCCCTACCGCGCGGCGCTGAGCACAAGCTCTAAACACCAGGAAATTTTCAGTCCCAATGTAGTGGCCGTATTACCAGGCAGTGACCCGGTACTTAAAAATGAATACGTAGTCTTCTCTGCCCACCTGGACCATATCGGCAAAAAAGAGGATGGCCAGATTTATTATGGCGCACAAGATAATGCCGCAGGAATCGCCGTCATGCTGGAAACCGCACGGCTGTTTGCGGAATCCGGCCAGGCTCCGCGACGCTCTCTCTTATTTGTGGCAGTGACTGGAGAAGAGAAAGGGCTGCTCGGCTCGGACTATTTTGCCGAATATCCTACCGTACCCCTGCAGTCCATCGTGGCCAATATCAATCTGGATATGCCTATGCTGCTCTACCCATTCCGCGACATTATTGCCTTCGGTGCCGAGCACTCTTCCCTGGGCCAGGTTGCCGAAAACGCCGCAATCCGTAGCGGCCTAAAACTGAGCCCTGATCCCATGCCGGAAGAGGTGATCTTCGTACGCAGCGATCACTACAATTTCGTACGCCGCGGTGTGCCTTCTATTTACCTCATTACTGGGCGAGAAGCACAGGACCCGAATATCGATGGCACTGCTATGCAAGTGTCCTTCCTGAAAGAGAGCTATCACAAACCCGGAGATGCGCCCGATGCAGGGGTGAACTACGCCGCGGCCAGGCAATTTACCGAAGTTAATTATTTGATCGCCCGTGAAGTGGCAGATGCCGAGGATAAGCCTTCATGGTATGAGGGGGATTTCTTTGGGGACTTGTTTAGTACGAATTAGGTTACACAGACTATTACTCCGATTGTAAATAGTTTGTGAATAAATTCTTACAAGATAATTATTGGTTTGTGGTAAATTGCGCAGCCTATCGGTTAGTTACCGATGAATAAAATATATTATCCGTATTAGGACATAAAAAATGTTTAAAAAATTAGCTTTGGGGGCTGCGATTACTGGATTGGTAATGGCAACGGGTTGTGCAAGTATCGTAAGTGATAGTTCCTATCCGGTATCAATCAATAGCACTCCAGGCGGTGCAAATTTTACCATTATCAATGAAGCGGGTTTCGACGTTCACAGTGGCGTAACCCCTGATACTGTTACCCTGCCAGCATCTGATGGATTCTTCTCTTCTGCGAGCTATACGGTTAAATACCAGATGGCTGGTTACAACGAGCAGAGTTTTTTGATTAAAGCGGGTATGGACGGTTGGTACATTGGTAATATCCTTGTTGGTGGTCTAATCGGCTGGTTGATTGTTGATCCAGCCACTGGTGCAATGTGGAAACTTCCAGAATCCGCACATGTTACTCTGCAGCCAAACACTGCAGCTGCTCCTATGGGCGGCCTGTCAATAGCTTCTATTGATGAAGTTCCTGAAGAAATGAAATCTCAGCTGGTGCGTGTAAAATAAGCACTTGCTTGGAAAAAGAACCACCCTACGGGGTGGTTCTTTATTTATACGCTTCGACATAATTCTAACCATCTCTCAATTCCCGCACTCCTATATTTTTGCCGATGCAGAGCGAAATAAAATTCTCTGTGAAAGTTCCTCTGTGATACCGGCAATTCGATCAATGAGCCCCGCTTCAAGGCGTCTGCTAAAGAGACCCTAGATAGGCAACTGATACCGAGCCCAGCTTCCACGGCTCGCTTAATTGCCTCTGTATGCTGCAGCTCCAACAAAATATGAAGGTTTGGAAGTAATCCGACCATTGCACGCTCAAAAGTCTGGCGTGTGCCGGAGCCAGGTTCCCGGGTAATCCAGGTGGCATTGAGCAGATCTTTGTCTGTCAGGCGCTTGCGCTTGGACAGGGGATGAGAGGGGGCGCAAAAGACTACTAATTCATCACTACGCCAGGGAATCATTTCCAGATCCGGGTGATTAAATTCGCCCTCAATAAGCCCAAGATCCAGCTCAAAGTTGAGCACCCGCTCGGTAATTGCCGAGGTATTTGCGACCTCCAGCTCCACGCGTGTGCCGGGTTGCTCCTCCATGTAGCGGGCCATTACGTTCGCTGCCAAGTAATTGCCGATGGTTAGGGTTGCCCCTATTTTTAGGCGCCCCAGATCACGATGACTGGCCAGACTCTGTTCCAGTTCCTGTGCCCGTTCCAGCAGCTCCTCCGCCTTGGGCCATAGTTGCCTACCCAGCTCATTCAGGCGCAGGCGCTTGCCGGTGCGCTCAAACAGGCGCAACTCAAACTGTTGTTCGAACTCTTTTAGGGCGGTGGAGGCGGCGGACTGTGACATGCTCAGGCTCTCCGCTGCACGGCTCACATTCTCGTGGTGGGCACAGGCCAGGAACACCTCCAGTTGGCGCAAAGTATAGCGCAAAGAGAAATCTCCACTTGATCGTTAAAATAGATAAGGAATATCGAAATATCCCACTTTGCCAATAGATCTTCCAGGGCTAAAATTCAACTATCAAGAGACTCGTGGAATAACCGGTTTTAAGTTTATGTCCAAATTGAATATAGAGAAGGTGTTGGAAGTCCATCATTGGAACGACACGCTGTTTAGCTTTAAGACTACCCGGGATTCGGGTTTTCGCTTTGAGAACGGACATTTCACGATGATCGGTCTGCAACAGGACAACGGCCGTCCGCTGCTGCGTGCCTACTCCATTGCCAGTGCCAACTACGAAGACGAGTTGGAGTTCTTCAGTATCAAGGTACCCGATGGCCCGCTGACTTCCCGCCTGCAGAAGATTGTGCCGGGCGACGAGATCTACGTGAGCCAGAAGCCCACCGGTACTCTGGTTGCGGATCACCTGCTACCCGGCAAGCGCTTGTGGTTGCTCTCTACGGGTACTGGTTTGGCACCTTTCATGAGCATTATTAAAGACCCCACGGTCTACGAACGTTTCGATCAGGTGATTCTTACCCACGGCGTGCGCTATGTCTCTGAGCTGGCCTATCAGGAGCAGATCGAGAAGGAGCTACCTGAGCATGAATATTTTGGTGAGATGGTGCGTGAGCAGCTGCTTTACTACCCCACTGTAACCCGTGAGCCCTACCGCAATACCGGTCGTCTGACTGACTTGATGCTGTCCGGTAAGCTATTTACTGATCTGGATGTGCCCAAGCCAAATGTTGAGGAAGACCGCTTTATGTTGTGCGGCAGCCCGGCAATGTTGAAAGACCTCACCAATATCCTTGATGACTGGGGATTCAAGGAGACCCGTGCAGGCGTGCCGCACGAATATGTGATTGAGCGCGCTTTCGTAGAAAAATAAGTTGGCCAGTCCAGCGATGAAAAACCACCCGCGCGGTGGTTTTTTTATGGGTGAAATACCCATCGTGGAAACTATCCTGACCATGTGAAACACTTGCCTTTTATCCTGATTCGAAAGTGAGATTGCTGGGAGTGGCTAGATGAAGCTGTTTTCGCTGGGTGTCATACTGTTTTCCCTTCTATGGCTAAGTGCCTGTACACGGGTACCGGAGGGAGTTGAGCCAGTACAGAATTTCCAGCTGCAGCGCTATTTAGGCCACTGGTATGAGATTGCTCGCTTGGACCACTCTTTCGAGCGGGGCCTGACTTTGGTAACCGCCGACTATACCCTCAACCCCGATGGCTCTGTTGCAGTGGTCAATACCGGTTACTCGAAGGCCCGCGATGCCTGGCAGCTGGCAGAGGGGCGGGCTGAATTTGTCGGCCCGAGTGATATAGCCCACCTGAAGGTTTCTTTTCTCGGCCCTTTTTATTCGTCTTATATCGTTATTGATCTGACAGACGATTATCAATACGCGATGGTATCCGGCTACGATAAATCCTATCTGTGGATTTTGTCCCGCACCCCGACTATGCCCAAGGATGTACTGGAGCAGTTTATACAAAAAGCCAAAGCCCTGGGTTATCCCGTCGATCAGCTGATATTCCCCAAGCAGGAGGCGCAACCGGGCAATAAACCTTCGGCGCAGTCTTCAAGAGAGTGACCTGCTCGATAGCCTGCGTTCCCGCCACCAGCTTATGCACACCAGTAACAGCAAAATCAACGCCGGCCACTGGCGCTCAAGCGGTACTTTGCTTGCTTGGCTATTGCCTATTGGGCCCAAACGCGCGGTGGCCATTTGTCGGGTCTCCCTGTCATTTACAGACTGCTGCCACTGGGGCCAGTCCTCCTTGGCAAAGATATAGAAATCCAATGCCGCTTCGCCCTTCAAATCCCTTTTAAGCTGATGCCAGCCAGAACTCTGTGGCCAGAAGCTGTAGCACTGGCCTTGGGAATTACTACTTACGGCGACTCCACTGATGGGGTGGGAGTTTTCTTGGGAGCTTAATAACACTGGTCTCTGATTAGAAAAAAGTGGGCTGCATAGGGTGGTGCGTTCCTGTGTACGCGGTAACTCATTGGAGAGGGTTACTGGCGGCTGACGTCCCAAATGTTTGAGTTGGTAATCGATAATGGATTTCCACAGGTTGGCAAATTCAGTAGCAAAGCCACTGGTTAGCCAGCGGTGGCTGTCGCTAAATAGGATAAAACCCAGGTGTTGGGTCTCGGTTGAACGTCCCCAGAAAAGCGGATTCTCTCTTTCACCCAGTAATGAGTCGCTGGGGCCGGGCTGCACGGCTGTAAGGCTTCGATTGCGCAGTGGGGGAATCTCCGCGCTGCTCGCTTTTTGGAAGCCAAAGCCGGAGCGTAAATGGGGTGCTTCTCCCTTTTGTAGAGGCATGGATTGGGCAGCAGCGTACTGGAGAAAATCTTCAGAGCTATCGCTAGTGACTAACCACAACAGTGACTTTGTAGTGGCCAGCTCGTTGAGCTGACGCTTTTGTTGAGAGGAGAACTGTGGCCACAAACTGCTATCGAGTATGACTAAATCGAAGGGACTTTCCTTGGTAAGTAGATCCGCAGACTCGGTAAGGGGAAGCCCATTGAGAGTCTCTTTTCTACTAATTTCAGGTGCTAACTGGGTCATCACCTGTGCCGCTACGCCGGATTGACGCAGCCAGCGGGAGAGGGCGGCCGTCTCAAAAGAGGGGCGTGCGAGCCACAGTAATAACTTGGGCTGGAGCGGTTCTCGCACCAGGATGGGCAAGGGATCTGTATGGGTTTCGCCGGCTTCGCTTTCCGTCCGTACTCGGTATAGCTGGGGGCCAGCGAGTTTTGGAGTGGCAGTGAGTTGTGTCTGAATTGTTTCTCCCACTTTCAGCTCAAGACTGTCTTCAATATGGCCGTAGGGATTGAGCAAACTAATTCGTAGGTTTTCAGTCAGTGGCTGGTTGTTATGAACCTTTAATTTTAAAGGATCACCCAAGGTAATTCGCCGCTGCCAGTCGAATTCCCAGCTGCTATCAGATTCCTGGATCTTCGATAACTCCAGGCGCACCGGTGCCAAGTCCCGCAGTTTGTCGCGGCCGAGTGGCTCCCCATTGAGGGAGATATTTTCCACACCATTGAGATTTATTGGATGTGAGCTCGCCAGCTGTTTGCTGTCGATAGAGATATTGCGCTCGGCGGGAATGATTGCCGGCGGCTGCCAAAGTATCCAGGCGCTCAACCAAATCGCCAGTTGCAGGCCATAGTCGAACGGCTTGGCGCCACGGCGGCGCAACAGAACGAGTGATACTAAACAGGCCAACAGGCACAGGCCGGGTATCAAGAAATCAATCACAATGACTTCTCCCCTTGCTGGTGCAGCCAACGGCTGAAATGGCCGTCTGCCTCAGTTTGCAAAGGCAGTGAAGGCGCAGATTCCGGTGTTGGCAGTAGCTGATAGAGCAGCTGATTCAGGGAGTTTGTGCAATCAATGCAATTCGGTTGCTGGTGGCGCTGCTGGTATAAACGCAGCTGTTTGGACAGCTCCAGGCCAAGATCTAGTGATTGCTCTGCAGCTAGCTCATTTATCTGCACCAGCAGATCGGTATCGAGTTCGGCGCCAGCATCTACCTGGGCCATTAGGGCGAGTACCTGTGCTCTTTGTATTTGTTCAAATGCACTGTCGACAGTTTCTGGCGTTACTTCTTCCCGTTCACCGCTAAGCCGGCGGCTTTCGTCTATGGGGGGCGCCTCGAACCCGACTCTTTGTAAGTAAATACGCGAAGCCTGCTGTACTTCCTTGATAAAGCGCAGAGCCCGGTGCTGGTGGGGCAGGGAGGCTTGGGGCTCTATAACCGACAGGTCGCGCCAGGAACTCCACATGGCATTCAGCGCGTTGCGCAGTAGCTCCTTGGTTTGGGGGTCGAACAGGGTGGCATGCTCTGAGCTGTCATGCCGGTGTCCGGCAGAAGCAGCTATGCGCTCTGCCTGTTGGAAATGGGAGTCTCGCTGTGCAAAGGGAGTGGCATTTTCTTCGCCATGTGCCTGGTGCTCACCTTGTTCTGTATGATCGTGGCTATGGCCGTGTTCGGACTCCTCTTCATCATCGTGCTTCTCGCTTTCTGCTCCAGAATGCTCCGCTTCCGAATCCTCTTCGCCGAGAAAACGGCCGTAGCGCATGCGCAGCAAATTCTGTTCATAGGCTAAACCCTCGGAGCGTTTGCGAAAGTCCTGTGGATGCAGCTGCTCTCGCTCGGCTAGCAAGGCCTCGGTGTCAATAATCAGCTGGCGTTGGCTGCGGAAGAACTCCGGTAATATCTTAATCGCCATACCCTCGCTGTCACTCAGCCCGAAAATCTCTTCTTGCGGCCAGCGCAAGATAAAGTGTTGGCTCTTGGCAACGTTGGCGCTGGGCTCGCGGTTATCCCTGGCCTCCAGATACCAGTAGAGTTCATCTCCCGCTTCCATGGAAAACTGGTGGATGGGCAGGAGGAAATCGTAGCGAGCTGCTTTCTTATCTTCCGAGAGGCTTGTTGATAAAGCAGTGGATTGCAAACTGGTGAGAGGAATACGCTCTTCGCGAAAGCGTAAATTTTCCCCGGTGCCGCTGGCGAGGGTGACCAATAAATCCACAGAACTCACCTGGTAATCATCACTAATTATTACCTTCACGGGAATACTTTGAGTGCTCCCTTGAATGGTATCGACGCGCAGGCTGGGTGCCTCAAAGGTAAACTCCGGGGCACTGTCTTTATGCACCCGAATATTATGGATTTCCGGCAAAAGTATTTGGCTCTCCGCGAATTGCACTGAAAGCTGGTAAAAGTCTGCCTTAGCAATAGTGCGTTGTAATTGCCATTTTTTACTGGGTAGATCATCTAGCGGAGAAAAGGCGAAGCGCTCAGCTTCGGCCAGCATTTCCAGCCCTTGCACCGGTTGATTCAATTCAAGTTGCCACTCGACCGCAGACTGCTCCGGCACATCGACTTGTAGGGATTGGCTGTCGGCTGCGAGCCCAGTGTAGGCGGGCGGCTGGATATGGGTTGCCGCGCGCGTTATGGCGAGCTTTTCGGCAACGGGAATAGCTGTATTTTCTTGCGTGGTCTCGGTTTTATCCCCAGTGAAGTTAGAATCGCTCAGTACAAATATCAATAGCCCCAGGCAGGCACCAAAAGCATTTGTCAGGGCACTGCGGAGTTTTTTTGGACCGAAAAACGACCGGTCGCCACTTTCCAGCAGTTGATGCAGTTCTGTTTCGATACGCGTGCGCTGTAATTGCTGCAATGGACTTAGGTTGGTTTTCTGTTGGCTAAGCAACTGGCTGCTGTCTTGCAGCTGTGGATATTGTCCATCCAACTGTCGACATAGGCTTTCAGGGCTTGGGCGCCAGCTGCGATCCAATAGAATTGCTACAACAATAATTCCGAGCCAGGCGAGCAATAGCCACTGTGGCCAGCCGAATACAAAAATACCCAAGCCAGCCAGAAGGCTGAGGCCAGTGGCAAGCCAGAGATAGAGCCGCAGGGCTGCCAGTTGCCAGCGCCTGCGCACAGCATTAAGGGTTAACTGGCGCTTATCCATGGTCGGCCTCCCTATTACTATCGATTGCCATGATGGCTGGGGGGCGAGATAGGGCAATTAGGCGTTCAAAGGCCAGAAGTAACACTAGGGCGATAATCAACCAGGGTTGCAGTTGTTCAATACGACGGTTTTCTACCTCGCTATCTTCTACAGGAAGGCCTGCCCCAGCTATGCCTGCCACTACTTTATTGGCAGACCAGTGGCCACGATTTTGGTGTTGTAGGGCCCAGTCTTGCCCAGACCACTGTTGCCATAAGCGTTCAGGTAAATCTGCGCGGCGATAAAAGGCCTCGCTGTACCAGTCACTTTCGTAGCGCAGCCAACTTCCCCGTCCCATTGAGGCCGCTTGAGCTGACTGGCTGTTATCCACAGCAACGAAGTTGAGATTATCGGTAGGGGGGATACTGTTGTCGGTGATTAACAGGCCGCCATCTGAAACAAATTCCAGCACGGCTTGTGGCAGGGGCGCGGGGCCCGTGTAGATCAACCAATCTGCCTGCTCGGCATCGGGTGTCTCTTCTTGTTCCTGAATATGCACCGATAGTCCCGGCATATTGCCTTGCCAGTCTTCCAGCACAGGCGCCCACCAGCTGGGCGCTTTGCCCATTAAAGCGATACTCGGTACTACCGGGCTCGAAGCTGTGGATGGCTTATCGAGGCCGTGCCACTGCCAGTGGGGGCTGACTCTTAGTGCCTGGTGGGATGCTGGAACCCCGTTGTTTATCAACAGGATATGAGCCCTACGCAAATCCGCCCGGCGTGATAGTATCGATAGAGTTTTCCACAGGTCCACATTTTGTGGTGGGGGTGAGGTTACGGAAGGTGTTTCTGGGGATAACCACAGCACTTCATAACCTTCCCCGACAAGCTGTGGCAGTGAATTGTGGATAAATGTATTCGCTTCGCCCGCCCCAATTCTGGGGTCTACCAGTATCACGCCCTCTTGGGGATAAATTTCCCGTTTAATCAGCGGCTGTGCCAACAAACTTGCTAGCAGGGCGACGATTAGCAGGCGCAATAGCAGCAGCCACTTGTTATCCACAATAGGGCGGCGCGCGCGACTCTGTGAATATCTTTGTACCCATTGCAGCGCAGCAAAGGAGATCTGCTGTGGATTACTTCGGCGTAGCAAATGAATGGCGATAGGGATAATCAGGGCTGTGAATAGCCATAGCCACTGTGGGGATTGAAATAAGTTATTTATCCACAACATCTCAGCACAACCTGCCGTGCAGTTGAATAAATTGCTGCAATGACTTTTCCACAGGCTGCTCGATAAGGTCGGTCTGTAGTGAACACTCCTGTGTGGCAAAGCGTGCTTTTAACTCGCTCTGGGCTTGAGCAAAAGCATCCAGGTAAGACTGGCGTTGCCGCTCGGCGTCCACTTCTAAAGTTGCGGGAGTAATGGCGCTTACTTCTGGATTGAGCAGCTTTAGCTCTCCGCCAAAAGGAAAAGTCTGTTCTGCCTCAACTAACAACTGCAGTGGCAGGCAGGGGCGGCCGGCGGCATGCAGGCGTGCGGCAAAATCGCCGATCTCATTGCCCTGTTGAAAAAAATCACTCAGCAATACCACCTGACAGGGCCGTTCAAAGTATTGCCACAGCGGCGCCAGTTGAGTGTGATCTGGCCAGTGGTCGCTGGCGTCGAGTTGTTGTAGCTGAAGAGCGATTTGACGCTGGTGGCTCTCGCCCTGGCCTTCGGGCACATAAACCGTACGACTGCTGTTAAACGCCAATAGGGAATAGCTGTCTCCCTGGGCGTTGAGCAGCCAGCATAGGCTGGCAATCCAGCACTTGGCGTAATGCAGTTTATTCAGGCTGGGCTCGACAAAGCTTGCCTGGCTCAGGGAGGCGCTGGTATCGAGCACAAAGCAAACGTGCATGCGGCTCTCCTGCTCTGTCTCGCGCACATAGTAGCGATCGCTGCGGGCGAACAGTTTCCAGTCGATATGGCGAATGGAATCGCCCGCTTGATAGCCTCGGTATTGGTGAAATTCCAGACCAGTGCCACGGCGCTGGCTGTGTTGCACACCGAGCATTACGCCCTCGGCGATATGTCGCGACAGCCACACCAGGTCGCGACAACTGGCCAGGGTTTTGGGGGACAGGTATTCCACGCTGATCAGTCCCGGCCCGGTTCCGGCACCGCCGTCAGTAATTCTTCAATTAGCTGTGGCATCTGCACGCCATCGGCCTGGGCCTGGAAGCTGAGCAGCACCCGGTGGCGCAGCACTGGCAGTAACAGGCTGCGGATATCCTCGCGGGTGACGGCGAGGCGTCGTTGCAACAGGGCGCGGGCCTTGGCAGCGAGAATCAGAGCCTGCCCCGCGCGGGGGCCGGCGCCCCACTTGATCCACTGTTGTAGGGTATCGCTGCCGCTGGTTTCCATACGGGTGGCGCGCACTAGTGTCGCCACGTAGCGGTACAGATCGTCGCTGACATGAATTTCCCGCACCAGTTTCTGCATTTCCTGCAGTTGCTCTGCATCCAGGCTGGGGCTGGGTTTGACCCTGCTGGCCCCAGTAGTGGAGCGCAGGATTTCAACTTCATCCCGCTCATCGGGATAGTCGATATGAATATTTAACAGGAAGCGGTCCAGCTGAGCTTCCGGCAGCGGATAGGTGCCGGCCTGCTCGATGGGGTTTTGTGTGGCCAGTACGAAATAGGGATCGGGCAACTTCAGCGTTTTACCGCCTACGGTTACCGAGCCTTCCTGCATGGACTCCAATAGGGCTGCCTGGGTTTTCGGCGGTGTGCGGTTAATTTCATCGGCGAGCAGGATATTGGTGAAAACCGGGCCCTGCTGGAATTTAAAAAAGCGCTTGCCGGTGCTGTGATCCTCTTCGAGGATCTCACTGCCAAGAATATCTCCGGGCATTAAATCCGGGGTGAACTGTACCCGCTTAAAATCCAGCGCACTGGCATCGGCGAGGGTTTTTACCAGCAGGGTCTTACCCAGCCCCGGCACCCCTTCGAGTAGGGCGTGGCCCCCGGCCAACAGGCAGATCAGCATCTGTTCCACCACGGGTTTTTGGCCGACAATCACCCGCGCAATCTCCTGTTGAAGATTGTCGAGGCTATGCAGTTGTTCTTCGATACTATTTTCCAGGGTGGTCAGCATAATCAGCTCGTCAGTGCGTAAATAACAATGTTCACCGCAAATTTTGTGTTATCGATGGCGAGCCAGCGTTTGTTGCGGTAGTCGTAGTCCCATTCGCAGCCGAAATCCTTGTTGCTGTAGAGCACGGCGATACGGCCGTTAACAACAATGGCTTTCAGGTAGTCGTGTACCAGATCATCACCCCAGCCATTTAATTCAAAGCTGGTTACCGGCAATTCATCGAATTGAAAGAAGCAGCGGTAGAGGTCGTGATCATCCGGGAGTTTTTGCAGGCAGTCTTCGCCAAACAGCTCGGCCATTTGCGCTTCGAAGGATTTGGCAAAGAGACCGTCGATATCGTGGTTGCAGTCGTCGACAAAAACAAAGCCGCCGCGATTGACGTAATCGCGAAAATTCTTTGCCTCTTCCGTGGTGAACTGCACCAGCTTGTGTCCGGCCAGGTAGCAGAAAGGCGCCAGCAGCATTTTCTTATCGGCCAGCGGCACTATGTGCTCTTTGGGATCAACCCTGAGATTGGTGTATTCCACCAGTGAATTGAGCAGGTTGGAGGGCATGCGCTGATCCACATCCCAGTCACCGGACTCGTACATCAAGCGGGTGAAATAAAAATCGTAGTGCTCCTGCGCACTACCCGGTGCGGTATTTTGTGCGCGTGTGCCCAGCGGCAGCGATGCGGCGCAGCCACCCAGGATCAGGCGCTGGAGAAAAGCCTTGCGGGTGAGGGACACGGGATAACTCTGTTACTGCGTTGGTTTTTATTGTTGAGAGCAAAGGAAAGAAGGTGCTCCGTTCGAGACACGCTGTAAATACATCCCTGTACGCTCGTAATCGGCATCCATGCCTCATACGGTCTCGAACGGAGCACCTTCTTTCCTTCTACCCATTTATTTTCAATGCTAGGAGCTGACTGGTGTGCTAGCCAGCTCCCGTGTGGATCAATGGCTAGCCCAGCTTGCGCTTGGTGTTAATCACATTGATACCGTCGAAACGTGCGGTGGAACTACCGTGGGACACGGCACTGGTTTGCATCGGCTGGCCCTTACCGTCAAAGAAGGAACCACCCAGACGGTAGTCGCGCTTGTCGCAAACCTGCGAACAGGCATTCCAGAATTCCTGGGTGTTGGACTGGTAGGCGACGTCCTCCACCATACCAGTAATCTTGCCGTCTTCAATTTCGTAGAACAGCTGTCCACCAAACTGGAAGTTGTAGCGCTGTTGATCGATGGAGAAGGAACCGGCACCCACAATATAAATGCCTTTCTCCACATCCTTGATCATATCGTCGACGCTTAGCTCCTCCTTGCCAGGCAATAGCGAAACGTTGGACATGCGCTGGAATTGCACGCTGGACCAGCTGTCGGCGTAGCAGCAGCCGTGGGATTTCTTTTGCCCCAGCATGTGTACCTGGTCGCGGGTGGCCTGGTAGTTCACCAGTACGCCGTCTTTTACCAGATCCCAGTTGCGGGTCTTCACGCCTTCATCGTCGTAGCCGACGGCGCCGAGAGAGCCGGGTTGTACCTTATCGGCAAACAGGTTGACTTTGTCGCTGCCGTATTGGAATTTGCCGCTGCGCCATTTATCGATAGTGGCGAAAGAGGTGCCGGCAAAGTTGGCCTCGTAGCCGAGCACGCGATCCAGCTCCAGCGGGTGGCCGACGGATTCATGGATGGTGAGCCAAAGGTGGCTTGGGTCCAGCACCAGGTCGTACTTGCCTGGTTTGACCGATTTAGCCGTGAGCTTTTCCTTGGCTTGTTGCGCCGCCAGGCGTGCGTCTTCGGCCATATCGTAGGAATCGCGATAGAGCACCGTCTGCGCTTGGATCTTGTCTTCGGCGCGGCCATCCAGGTATTCAAAGCCGCGTCCTACCGGCTGGCTGAGGCCCTGGCGCGTGCGGAAGCCACCGGTTTTCTTGTCCACTGCAGTGACCGAGAAGGGCGCCCACAAACGGTGAACATCCTGGTCGATATAGGAGCCGTCGGTAGAGGCAAAATACTTTTGCTCATTCACCAGGTACAACATGGAGTTGATATAGCTGGCGCCGGCATCCAGGGCAGACTTGTTTACATCCATCAACAGATCCACCTTGTCGGCCAGGGGGATCTGCATAGCGTTTTTCTGGATCGGTGTCTGCCAGCTGACTTCGCCATGACCTTTCACCGGGGCCAGTTGTACTGGTTCCTGCTGGTACTTGGAGTTGGCCTTGGCCGTGGCTACTGCCTGACGGGTGGCGCGGGCGACGCCATCGGCGGTCAGGTCATTGGTGGCAGCAAAGCCCCAGGTACCATTGGCGATAACCCGAATTCCCATACCAATAGATTCCGTGTTCACCACGTCTTGCACTTTCATCTCGCGGGTGACTACGTATTGGTTCAGGTAACGGCCAATGCGCACATCGGCATAAGTGGCGCCGAGTTTGGTGGCGGTATTCAGGGCGACATCGGCAAATTCTTTTTTTACCGAGAGATCGATACCGCTTTGCGTCAGTTTGCTCTCGGCCACCAGATTGCCGGACAGCGGCAACATGGAAACACCCAGGCCGGCACCGCTGAGCTGGAGAAATTTTCTTCTATCCATTTCGTTATCCTCAAGTGGTGCTGGCGGTTAAACGGCGTCAGAAAGACTGCTGAAAGTAAAGTCGCGTACTTTCAGTGCGGGAATCATGGCGGACATGCCCCACATACCCACTCGCTGGGGGACGCCCATATCTTCGATATTGTTGAGCATGATTACCGGGCTCTCGTTGAAGCGGAAGTTCTTCACCGGGTATTTGATCTTGCCGTTTTCGATATAGAAGGTGCCGTCGCGGGTGAGGCCGGTGAGCAGCATGGACTGCGGATCGACCATACGGATATACCAGGTGCGGGATACCAAAATACCGCGGCGGGTATTTTTGATCAGTTCTTCAGTGGTTTTATCGCCGCCGATCATAATCAGGTTGTTGGGTTCGGGGACCACTTCGCCTTTGCTTTGCTCGGCCCAGTAGCGGCTGCGGGCCAGGTTTTTCACTACGCCGTCTTTCACCCATTCGGTGCGCCCCAGCTGCATAAAGTCACCGTCGGTCCAGGGTTGAGCGGGCACATCGAGACTGGTGGGATCGGAGTAGAAGGTTACGCGCTTGTCGAACATCTTCTCGCCAGTGCGGTTGCCGCCGCCCTTCTTACTCATAAAGCTGCGGCCTTCGTCGGCACTGCGCGCATCGAAGCCGCTCATCATGTAACCCACCAGGCCGGATACCGCATTGGGCTCCAGAATCACGGTGTACTTGCCTGGCTCCAGGGCGCGGGCTTCCTGGGACAGGACCGCCTTGTCGATGGCGACAGAGGAAGTGCTGCCGGTATTCATGGCACCGAAATCGGTAACATCACTTTCAGCCCAGCCTGAACCCAGGCCATTCTCGGTGCGCATGGTTACGGTGAAGTTGGCGGAAGTGGAGGCGTGGTAGCCGAACAGGCCTTTACTGGTGGCGACTGCCGCAAAAGAACGCTCGTCTTCCAGGTAACCTGCGGCAACCACTTTCTTTTCCTTGGCCGCAATAATGGAATCTGCGGCTGCCTTGGCGCGCTGGTCTGGGGTGATATCTGCGGTGGACTTGGCAAAGCCGTCCACGCTGACATATTTCTGTGGGCCCAGCATCGGCATAGCTTCCGGATTTTCCGGGGACAGCTTGGCCAGCTCCTCCGCGCGGCGCATCACTTTTTCCAGGGAGGCATCGCTGAATTCGTTGATGGTGGCTACACCGGATTTCTTGCCGAAACGGGCCTCTACCGCCAGCTCGATATCGTTGACGATGCCGCTGGTGGAAACACTGTTGCGCGCATAGCGAATATTGCCGGTCTCGCTGCCGGCCAGCTGCGCGCTGGCTTCATCGGCACGGCTGTATTTCAAAACCTTATCGAGAATACGCTTCGCTTCACTTCTACTCAGAATTGCCATTGCCTTTTCTCCAATTACTTATTCTTGTGCGCCCTTCAGGAAATCTTGCGCTTGGTATTGATTACATTAATTTTGTCGAATCGAGTGGTGGAACAACCGTGGGATACGGCACTCACCTGGCTGGGCTGTCCCTTGCCATCGAAGAAGGTTCCGCCCAGGCGGTAGTCACTGCTGTCGCATATCGCTGAACAGGAATTCCAGAATTCCTGGGTGTTGGACTGGTAGGCGACGTCCTCCACCTGGCCGACGATCTCACCGTTTTTGATTTCGTAGAACAACTGTCCGCCGAACTGGAAGTTGTAGCGCTGCTGATCAATGGAGTAGGAGCCGCGCCCGACGATGTAAATGCCTTTTTCCACATCGCGGATCATGTCTTTGGCTGAGTACTTCTTCTCGCCCGGAGCCAGGGAGACATTGGGCATGCGCTGGAACTGCACGCTGGACCAGCTATCGCCATAGCTACAACCGTGGGATTCTTTTTGGTCGATCATATGTACCTGATCGCGCGTGGCCTGGTAGTTCACCAGGATGCCATCTTTCACCAGGTCCCAACGCTTGGTTTTAACCCCTTCGTCGTCATAGGCGACGGCACCGAGGGAGCCCGGTTGTACCTTGTCGGCAAACAGGGTGACTTTGTCGCTGCCGTACTGGAATTTGCCGCTGCGCCATTTATCCAGGGTGGCGAAGGACGTTCCCGCATAGTTGGCCTCGTAACCCAGCACGCGGTCCAGCTCCAATGGGTGGCCCACAGATTCATGGATGGTCAGGCACAGATGCGAGGGTTCCAGTACCAAGTCGTACTTGCCCGGATCGATGGATTTGGCGGAAAGCTTGGCCTTGGCCTGCTCGGCCGCCAGTACTGCATCCTCGGCCATATCGTAGGAGGCTTTGTAGAGCGTGGTCTGTCCCCGAATCTTGTCTTTGTCGTGGCCAGCCAGGTATTCATAGCCTCTACCCACTGGGTCGCTGAGGCCATTGCGCGTTTTGAAAGCCCCGCTTTTCTTATCCACCGCGGTCACCTGCATGGGCGCCCACAGGCGGTGGATATCCTGGTCGATATAGGAGCCATCGCTGGAAGCGAAGTATTTCTGCTCATTCACTAAATACAGGGAAGATTGGATATAGCTGGCTCCGGCTTTGAGTGCGCCATTGTTCACCTCCATCAGGAAATCGACTTTCTCACTGATGGGCACTTGCAGGGCATTCTTTTTGATCGGTGTCTGCCAGGAAACCTCGCCTGCGCCTTTCACGGCAGCCAAGCGCACAGGCTCGGTCTGGTATTTAGCATTGGCCTTGGCAACGGCAACCGCCTGGCGTGCGGCGCGGGCGACGCCATCGGCGGTCAGATCGTTGGTGGCGGCGAAACCCCAGGTACTATTGGCGATCACGCGGATACCGGCGCCGAGGGATTCCGTATTGACGATATTCTCCACGTTGGTTTCGCGGGTCATAACGTACTGATTGAGATAGCGACCGATGCGCACATCGGTATAACTGGCACCGGCTTTGCGCGCCGTGTTCAGGGCGACATCGGCCAGGTGTCGTTTGTGAGAGCTGTGCATGCCCTCATTGAGCAGTTGCTCGGCGCTGACCTGAATACCCTGCAGCGGTAACAAAATACCACTGGAGCCGACGCCGGCGATCTTGAGGAATTTTCTTCTTTCCATTGGCTACCTTTATCCCCCCAATAGGGTTTGGGGGTGTGCTTATTGTTATTGTGCCCGATACATAAAGAGGCCCGGCCGGGCGCCTTGTCCAGACAGCAAACCTATACAGGTAACAGGCCATGATTGCCTTTGTAAAGTGTTGGCTCGGTGAAGTGAGGTTTGTTGGGGGCAAATGGTTGTGGGGAGAAGAAGGGGAAGCGCCGGGTTGTTAGATCGCTGCGCGCTGACGTACTTCAGAAAAAGTTGTTTCTAAAAGCAGCTCACCGTTACGAAACACTGGTCTCAGTAAATTCTTGTGTTGATTTAGATCTTCCAGACGAATGGTCTTGAAGTCACCACTCTCGCTTTGAATCAGGGCCAGACGACCGCGCTTGGATTTTTTCTCTGGCCCTGTGCGTGGGTCCTTGTAGATATCCCGCCAGAGACCATTGATGCGAATGGCACTGGCCTTCATGGCAAAGCTCATGAGGTCCCTGTCCACTTTTTGCAGCAGTCCGCCCCCCATTCCGAAAGCGACATTCTCTGCGCTCTGTTTATGCTTCTGCATTGCCTGCAGTATTTGGGGAATAGTGATACGAGAAATACTATCTCCCTGGATAACACGAATATAATCCGGCAAAACACGATAGCCTTTGCTATTGGTGTGGGCGCCAAAAATACGCATCAATCGCTCTATACATTCGACAACGATCTGTACAGGATTGCCGGAGTCTGGGCGGATAACCAAGGTCCCACCACTGTTTTCAATCGTGCTTTTTAATTGGTCGCCCCAAATGTTCTCCACCGCGTGCCATAAATCATAGCTATCACTGACCACAGCAACGGTTTTATTTTTCCCAGAGAAACGCTGCAGAATATTTTGATAGGCCAATGCCTCCTCATCACGGCCCCAGGCGGTGATGGTGCTGTGTTCCGCAGCCGGAATAGAAAATCCGGGCATATCGGCATGGTAAAAATTTCTCGCACCTAATATTCCGGACAGCGTATCGGTTCCTTGAAAATTCACCAGATGAGCCATGCCACCCAACATGGCACTTTCCAAGCTACTGGCTCCACGAGCGCCAAAATCGTGCAGTTGAAAGGGTAGGGTATTTTGGCTGTCGGCCGTTTGCTGTAAAAAATGCGCAATAATTTTTTTAATTTCCCGGCTCTGTGTGGCGACAGTACACGGGTACCAGAGAGCGCGCACTAATGCGGTCTCAATATAACTAGTTAACCAGAAACAGGATGGGCAGGTATTAACGACTTGCGCTGTTACGTTGTGTAAAGGAATGACCGAGCCTTCCTCAACAGCGGAAATCTCTAAAGGCAGGAACCCTCGGTGTTGTTGAACAATATGCTCCCAGCCTGCGCGATAAAAGGGTAAACCATGGGCCTTGAGTAGCTTTTCTGCCTCTTCGATATTGGCTGTTGTGATAGGGCTTTGTAGGTACTGCTTTATAAAAGCCTGCAAACCAAAAAATACGGTCTCAGAGAATTCCCCGCCACGGCACTCGATATAGCTGCTAATAAATTCCGCGCCTGGTGGATATTGCTGATAGTGGCTGGCTTTATAGCTATCGACGTTGAGAATCAGGTTTTCTATCGACATTAAGTTCGTCAATTGGCGATGGTATTGTTGAGTTTGTCACCAAAAGCCTGCTCTGGTGGGTGGTATATAAAAATATTTTTGGCGGAAATTTATCCCTGTAAGCGTGTGTAATTTAAAACGTCTGGCGAAGCTAAAAACAGTTTTTTACAAAAATACCCTGAATTATAGATAGCACAGTTACTAGCAGAATATTTTTCTACACCGGCTGGTTCTGCCGTACTAATAAGCCATGCGAGTTTTTATTGACCCTGTGTATAGTCGTGTGTACTTTTGTATACACGGCAAGCAAGGGATCATTATGCTCAATAAAACACAATCCATTTCGGCGCGCCTATCGGCGGAAGATTATGCGTATTTAATGTCGATCGATCGCAATGGGGCGATCACCCAAAGTGAGAAAGTACGCGAAATTATTGCAATGGCGAGAGAGTCAGTTGGCGGGGACAGCCTTTCTCGCAGCTATCTCTCCTCAGCAGAGGCCATGTTGCCGTTAAAGGCCCGCTATTTAGAAGAAAACCAGCGAAGCTTATTGATAGAAGCGGTAATGGAGTTGCTCACAGAAAGTGCCGCCATTATTCAAAATGGGGCTGGCAATGAGCCAATGGCGCCGGAATTGGAAAAAGACTTGTTGCCAAGCGTCGAGGCTTTCCTGGAAAAAATGTTGCTGCTGTCTCAACAGAGCAGTCCACGTAGCATTCATCGTGATTCAGCCGTGAAAATTCGTGAACGCCTAGAAAGTGAAACTGCGGAATAAACATTCGCGCAATTAAGTTTTAGGAGTAAACAAGCGGAACCACTGCTGCTGGCATAAAAGTGGTAATTCAGCGGCTTGTTGTGAAAGAAATGGATTGGGTTTGTCGGATCGTGAGGGATTTGGTCTGGCTTTGGTGGAAATTGAAACAGTAAAAGGAAAGAAAATTATGAGAGAAGGATTAATTAAGCGCATCTCACGACTGATTTCGGCATCTGCCAATGCGGTGGTGGACTCGGTAGAAAGTGCAACGCCACAACTGGTCATGGAGCAGGCTATTCGCGAAATAGACGATGCTACTGCCGATGTGCGCGAACAGCTTGGTAAGGTGGAGGCGGCCAAATACCTCAATAGCAAGGCGCTCAATGAGGAAAATAATCGTCACAGTGCTCTCACTGAGCAAATTGATATCGCGGTAAAAGAAGGCCGGGATGACCTGGCTGAAGCGGCCATTGCCAAACAGATGGATATCGAAGCGCAGTTGCCGGTATTGGAAAAGGCTATTGCCGAGAACGATACTGAAATGCAGGAACTCAATGCTTATATCAGCGCACTGCAGGGTAAAAAGCGGGAAATGCGTGAGCAGCTCAAAGAGTTTATCAAGGCTAGCGAGCATGTCGCCAATGGTGTGAGTGACTCTGGCCGCGGCACTAGCCGTAAAACAGAGACACAGGTGGAGCAGGCAAGCGACGCCTTTGACCGAGTACTAGAGCGAGCAGGTGTACACACCTCAAAATCCAGTGTTGACGCAAGCAAGCTGGCTGAACTCGAGGAGTTGGCGCGCAACAATCGTATTAAAGAGCGGCTGGCCAAACTCAAGTCGGAGGCCTGATGGCTTTTCTGTTACAAGACCAAAATCTGATCTTCACCGGTGCGCTGGTATTGATGTTAATGATCGCGGTGCTCGAAGGCGTGATGACATTAATCGGTGTCGGTATTTCAGATCTGCTCGATAACTTGCTGCCAGATATTGATATCGATGGTCCGGATGGTGGTGCATCAGGTGGATTGACTAAAGTTTTGGGCTGGCTGCGCTTTGGCGAGGTGCCAGCACTGATCCTTTTAGTGGCATTCTTGGTTGGCTTCGGCGTTACCGGTTTGCTGATCCAGATGTTTGTTGAGTCTACTTTGGGTCTGTTATTACCTGGCGGCTTATTGGCGCTGGTAGTTTTTTTCCTGGCGCTGCCACAGGTGCGCTTTGTCGGAAATTTACTGCGGCGTTTTGCTGTTGGTGATGAAACACAAGCGGTGGGAAGAAACTCCTTTATCGGCCGGGTGGCGATAATTACCATCGGTAAAGCCGAGGCTGGATCGCCCGCAGAAGCGCGTTTTAAAGATGAATATGGCACTACCCATTATGTGATGGTGGAGCCGGATGAGAGTGAAATTTTTAACCAGGGGGAGAAGGTGTTACTGGTAGAGGAATTGGGTGTGCATTTCCGCGTGACTCGTCCCACCAGCCAACATCTGATGGAAAATAATTAAATGGAGAATCTAGCAGTGATAGGAAACCTACCCGTAGTAGTATTTATCGCCGGTGCAGTACTGGTCGGCCTGATTGTAATAGGTACTATTTTTGCGCGGCTTTATACCCGTGCCTCTAAAGAGCGTTCTTTTGTGCGTACCGGTATGGGTGGGCAAAAAGTCATTATGAATGGCGGCGCACTGGTGTTACCGGTATTACATGAAATTATCCCGGTGAATATGAATACCCTGCGCCTTGCGGTTTCCCGTAAAGAGCATCAGGCACTAATTACCAAGGATCGCATGCGTGTGGATGTTCTCGCTGAGTTCTATCTGCGCGTGAAACCCGATGCAGAAGCGATTGCCAATGCGGCACAGACTTTGGGTCTGCGCACCCTGGACCCCGAAGCCTTAAAGGAAATGATTGAGGGTAAATTTGTCGACGCGCTACGCTCTGTAGCTGCCGAAATGGAAATGGCAGAGTTGCATGAGCAACGCAGCCAGTTTGTACAAAAAGTGCAGCAGGTAGTTTCTGAGGATCTGTTGAAAAACGGATTGGAACTGGAGTCAGTCTCTTTGACCGGTCTGGACCAGACCCATAAAGAGTTCTTTAACCAGGACAATGTGTTCGATGCCGAAGGCCTTGCCAGCATGACTCGCTCCATCGAAGCGCGTCGCAAGGAAGTGAACGACGTCGAACAGGAAACCATGGTGCAGATCGAGAAGAAAAACCTCGAAGCCGAGCGCCAGAAACTGGAAATTGATAAGGAAAAACGTTACGCCCATTTGGAGCAACAGCGCGAATTGGAAAATCGCGAAGCCGCGCAAAAAGCCGATATTGCTCGAGAACTGGCTGCACAAGAGCGGGCCGCACGTCAGGCCGAAATTGAAGCCCAGCGTGAAGTAAGTCAATCCCAGATTGCCGCAGAGCAGGCGACTAAACTCCTGGAGATTGAAAAGGAGCGTCGCTTAAAAGAGCAGGAAATTGAACGTGAGAGAATGCTCGATGAGCAGCGTATCTCCAAAGAAAAGTCGGTAGAGATTGCAGAGCAGGAACGTGCAATTGCCGTCGCAGAAAAATCTAAGGAGCAGTCCCAGGCAGACCAACAGGCTAATGTTGCCTTGGCGGAAGCGGTAAAAGCGGAAGAGCAGGTGCGCACCGCTAAGGACGTGGAAATTGCTGAGCGTGACAAGCGCATCGAGATTATCGAAGCCCAGAAAGTGGCTGAGCGTCAGGCTACCGGCATTAAGGTAATGGCCGAAGCGGAGAAATCAGCTGCAGAAGATAAAGCCGAAGCGCTACGCCTGCAGGCTTCTGCTGAGGCAGAAGCAATTCGTATCAAGGTCGAAGCAGATCGCGAAAAATACGCAGTAGATGCTGAAGGTCAACGCTTGATGAACGAGGCATATAATAGCCTCAACGAAGCTCAGATTGCATTGAAGAAAGTGCTGAGTCTGCACGAGAATCTGCCCAACATTATCCGTGAGAGTGTTAAGCCTCTTGAGAGCATCGAGGGTATGAAGATCATCTCTGTCGAAGGTTTAAATGGCGTAGATGGTCGTGCGTCCAGTGGGATTCTGGATGGAGAATCAGAAGCTAAAGGTCAAAGCCTACCAGAAGCTTTAGTCGGCAGTGCTCTGAAGCACCGTGCTATGGCACCCTTAGTAGATTCTCTGCTAAAAGAGGCGGGGGTTGGTAACTTGAGCAAACCCGTTGAGACAGAAGTTTAGTGTGGTTACGGATAAGGTAAAGAAGCATTATTAGAGCTTTTTTACTAACTTCTCAACTGATAAAAAAATCAATCTCTCAACCCAGGCCTTTAAAATAGGCCTGGGTTATTTATTTAAAGGGAAGGCAATTTATGAAGCGCTGCACAAGTTGTAAAAATGGTGTGCTTAAGACAGGTTTTTTGGAGGAGTTATTTCGTGCACATACCTGCTCCAACTGTGGGGGAAGCTGGATTCTGGTTGAGGACTATCTGACTTGGAAAAGAAAAAATGCCGATTACCAGTTTTCAGATAACCTAGATGTCCTGAATGAAGTAGTGTCTGAAGATACCAAGAAAGCTATTTTATGTCCGGTATCTGGCGTAATTATGCAGAAATTCAAAATTACTGCCGGCAGTGAGCACCGTTTGGATTATAGTCCAGCAGTTGGTGGTATTTGGCTGGATAAGGGCGAATGGGAGCTGCTTAAGGCTGAAGGCCTTGCGGATTCCTTGAACTTTTTGGTTACCAATGAATGGCAAAAGAAACTCAGAGACAGTAATGCTAGAGAGACTTTCTCTGAAGTTTATCGGAAACGCTTTGGAGAGGAGACCTACGGAAAGGTAAAGGAGTTTCGTGAGTGGCTACAAAACCAAGAGAACAAGGCTGATATTACCGCCTATTTAGTTGCAGAAGATCCTTATTCTGCTGAACGTTAATTGCTAATTCTTAAATTTTTGCTCTGAGGGGAATCATGACACATTTCTATTTCTCTCAGAGACATAACAAAGGCTATTCAAGAGCCTCGTAAGCTGATTTATTCTGTATTCTCTAAGACCATTTAAAGTACTTTTGCCCGATGTAGGGATGTCAGAATTGATTTCTAATTTTATCTATATATTTATTTCACACTATCTTTAAAGTGGCCGGAAATCCTCTTGGGTTGGAAGTTATTTTTCGGCTAAATCTTGATAAGTGTAGCTGTCACACAAATCATCCATATCTTAATTCTCCTTTCTATTTTTACGAAGCCAAAATTCATTGCATAAAATTGCCAAATTGTTCTCCATTTTTCTCGATATGATTTATGAGGTGCCTATGAAGGGTGAGATCTTAGTGGTAACCTCATTGAGTTCGCTAATTTAGTAAGTGGCGATAATTAATTTAAATATAAAAATAATTGGACTAAGAATATGACTATTAAAAAACTATTGATCGCATGCTCACTATTGGTTTCATCGACTTTGGCTTTGCCTGCACTGTCCGCAAATATGATCTGTAATCTAAATGTCAAATCTGGCGGCCAAGTGTTTGGTAATGGCACTTCCCACTGTAATGGTTTGGATTTCAGTTTTGGTAATTCCACTTCAGGTTCTTGGACAATTACCAATATCACTAAATCTATTGATCGGATCCATTGGGTAAAAGGCTGTAACTCTGGGTTGTCATGCGGTGTGACGGTCAGAGCTTATTCACCCAATGAGGCGCAGGCTTATATCCATTACAAGGATGGAAGTATCGAATATGTAACAGCCAATATGTGGTACGAAACTGGGCATTAAGTTAGTTGTATGGCGCCGATTGTTCTATCGGCGCTTCTATTTATCAGTGGACATCGGCTTGATCAGATAATACTCGCGTCGATTTTCTCACTTTAAATACGTGGCGAACCCTCTCATCATCGGCTTTTATTAAAGCCATGGAATACAAGGACTATTACAAGATTCTCGGTCTGGAGCGGAGCGCTGATCAGGCGGAGATAAAACGTGCCTATCGAAAGTTGGCGCGTAAATACCACCCCGATGTGAGTAATGAAAAGGATGCGGAGGAGCGCTTTAAAGAGGTGAATGAGGCCTACGAAGTGCTCAAGGACCCGGAGAAGCGCGCAGCTTATGACCAGTTGGGAAGTGGCTTTCAGTCTGGTCAGGACTTCCGACCACCACCTAATTGGGATCAGGGTTTTGAGTTCCATGGCGGTGGTTATACCGATGCCGATAGTGAGGCTTTCAGCGATTTCTTTGAGAGCTTGTTTGGGCGGGGTGGATTTAGTCAGGGTTATGGCGGTAGGCAGCGGCGCCAGTACAGCGCTCAGGGGGAAAACACCTACGCCCGAATCGCCATAGACCTGGAAGATAGTTATCGCGGCAGCAGCCGGCAGATTACCCTCAAGCACACGGTATTGGGCGCAGATGGGCGCCCCCAGCTGGAGGAACGCACTCTAAACGTCAAGATTCCCAAAGGGATTACCGAAGGCCAACAAATCCGCCTGGCCGGGCAGGGGGAAGCGGGCATTGGCGGTGGCAAGGCTGGCGATCTTTATCTGGAAATTACGTTCAATCCCCACCGCCTTTACCATACTGAGGGCACAACGGTTTACCTGGACCTACCCCTGGCTCCCTGGGAAATGGCTCTGGGTGCGAAGGTACAGGTCCCCACACCGAGCGGCTCCCTAAAAGTTACTATTCCCGCCAATAGTGAAAACGGTAAGAAACTGCGCCTCAAGGGCCGGGGGATACCCGCCAAGCAGCCTGGAGACATGTACATTGTGCTGCAGACGGTTACACCTACTGCGACTACTGATGCCCAGCGCGACGCCTATCGCCAGTTCAGTGAGGCATTTGATTTCAACCCGCGCCAATCCATGGGGAGCTGATTATGAAGGTCAGAAGGACTGAGCAGGTGACCGGTGTGCTCCTGGATGAAGAGAGTGAACTAAGTCTGAGCGAGTTGTGCCGCGCCTGTGAGCTTCCGGCGGAACACATCTTAGCGCTGGTGGAGGAGGGCATTATCGAGCCCCGCTCTCGTAAACCCCGTTGGCGCTTTAGTGGTATTTGCGTGCGCAGGGTTCGCCGCGTCTATACTCTGGAGCGGGATCTGGGGGTCAATCTAGCCGGTGCGGCGTTGGCGTTGGAGTTACTCGAAGAGATAGAGCGGTTACAGGCGCAGCTGGCGCGATTAGAGCAGCGCCGTAAACCTTAATGTTCTTGGCTGCCGGCACGTAAGAAAGGACCAATGATCTCGATTTTTTCAACCCAAATAGCGCCGCTGTAACCTTGGGGTAGATGATTTAGCTCCTCGGGGCTGTGCACACCGGCCAATCCACTCTGGCCCTTTTCATGATCTACTGCCATTACCAGGCTGCCGGCCTGCCTCATTCGTAGAGCAAAGCGATTAGGCCAACCCCAAAGGGCCCACTGCCAAGTATTGGGAGCGATCACAATGCTGTTATGACAGGATTTGGGAATATAGCCACTCCACCCAACCAGCAAATACCCCAGTACACAACTTTTTGCGCTGTCTTTACTAAAGGCCAAAGCTTTGGGCCTTAACTCCCGTATTCTTGCGATGGGGCGGGTGCCGCCGTAGACCATTAAGCGGGAATTAGAGAGTAGCTGGTGTTGGCGTAAATAGTTATTCAGTCGGTCTGCTTCATTGGGATCATTACTTTTTATATTGATCAGAAATTGTCGATCAGGGAAGTGTTGAAAAACTTCTTTCAATGTGGGTATCAACCCTATGCCCTGGCCTCGAAAGGGAAAGGTTGTACCGCCATCGAAGGTGTAGCCATAGCCAACATCGAGCTTCTTTAGGTCGGTGATGGCATGCTCCCGAGTGACGCCACTTCCGTTTGTGCGGCAATCCAAAGTCCAGTCATGAAAGACGGCAAACTCACCATCGGTTGTGGGATGGATATCGAGTTCGACAATATCCGCGCCATGAGCAAATGCTGCCTCCATGGAGGGAATGGTGTTTTCCAGATAGCGGTGTTCTGGATTGAATATGCGAATAGCCGTGCAATCGTCACGCCCTAGATTATCGCGATTATAGGTTTGGTAGACACCACGGTGGGAGATAAGAACGGGCTCCCCCTGGGGCGTTGGAGCCAGCCAGGAAGCATTTAATAGGTAAATAACTCCAAAACCAAATAAAGAACCCAACATGCCAACTTTGGCAAAAATGCCCGGCTTCATAAAAGCATCTCCGCCATTATTTCCCTTGAGCTGCTGCCAATACTAGCTGGCACAGCTACAAAAGAACGGGCTTTTTGGGGGCAAATGATGGCGAATTCAGGCGGCAAACTTGGGGTGGTGTGAAGCCACCCCATGTATGGTTAAAGAGCGGCTTTGGTAATCGTGGTGATCAGATAGCCGGTATAAACGAGGTAGGCGGTCAGCAGGGCGCCCCCTTCCCAGCGGTTGATACGTCCCTGGCCGCGAAAGCCGTAGGCGAAGACAAATAGGGCGAGGGTCAGGCCGATCACCATGGGCCAGTCTCTGGTGAGTACTTCCGGTGGCACACTGGACATGGGGGCGATAGTGCCGGCAATCCCCACCACGGCCAGCAGATTGAACATGTTCGAACCCACCACGTTGCCGATGGCGATATCGTGTTCGCCTTTGCGCGCGGCCACTATGGTGGCTGCCAGTTCTGGTAGAGAGGTACCGAGAGCGACGATGGTGAGGCCGATAATCAGATCGCTAACACCCAGCGACTCTGCGATGGTGACCGCTCCCCAAACCAGCAACCTTGAGCTGACAATCAGAAGTATTAAGCCGGCAACTACCCAGAATAGAGCTCGGCCCAGAGGCATAGCGTGTTCTTCCAGCTCCTCAGCCACCTCGCCTTCCAGCTTATCGCCTTTGCCACGCAGGGCAGAGAATACGCTCCAGCCGATCAAACCGAAGAAACCCAGTAACAGAATTACCGATTCCCAGCGCTCCAGCTTGTCATTCCATAGGAAGGCACCACTCAGCAGGGTGATCGCCATTAACAGTGGCAACTCTTTGCGCACGATTTTCGAATGTACGCTCAAGGGAATAATCAGGGCGCTGAGGCCCAGAATCAGGCCGGTATTGGCGATATTGGAGCCGTAGGCGTTACCCAGGGCCAGGCCGGGACTGCCATCCAGTGCGGCGATGGCGGAGACCACCATTTCCGGTGCTGAGGTACCGAAGCCAACAATCACCATGCCGATCAACAGTGTGGGCATGCCGGCGTGCTTGGCCGTGGCTGCGGCGCCCTCCACGAAGCGGTCAGCACTCCAGACCAGCACAATAAAGCCGGCAATGATGGCGAGAGCGGCGAGAAGCATAGGCAGTCCTTTAAAGTTACAGGCGAAATTGGGGCATAGCCCGACAAACGGGGAGCGATTGTACCGGCTCTCGGCGTCACAATCAGTGGCTTGCCAAAGAGACAGGCGCGATATCTGTAAAAAATCGAAAGTGTCCCGTCAGTCAGATGGTTCTGCTGCCAGTGTGGGCTACAGTCAATGCATGGCCCGGTAAATCTACGGGATGGCTGAGAGGCTCTGTGCCCCGGTGCGAAGCCCGCTCAGTTGGTGGAGATGTCGGGTATGTTTACGCGGGTCGCACAGAGCCATGGGCGGCGGATTCGCGATATCCATGTCACCGGCCACTCGCCGGCTAGTTAGGAGGCCTATATGCAACTCAAAGCTTCAATCGGAATACTGGCGGCTGCCCTGGTGCTGACCCTATCCGCCTGTGAACAAAGGAAAAAGGAAGAATCCATGGACAAAAGCGGCATGGGCACCGCTGAAACCGGGTGCTGCCAGCATGCGGAAAGTGCCTGCGCTGGGGATGTGTCCAAGTCTCAGTGTGACCAGATGAGCGGTAAGTTTCATAAGGATCATATGTGCCGAACGGATACCGGCAAGTGCGCCCGCAAATAGCGCTATTTGCTGAGGGGGCGGCACAAGCCAGTGCTGCACCCTCTTTTCTCACATTGTTCAATTCTGCTAAGCCCCCCTTCTAACTGCTCTCATATCTGCGAAAACCTCCCATCTCAAGTGACCAAAAACTGCCCTTTGGTATGCCTTTCAGGCACTCTTGACATTAGTTACATCTGCAACTAACTTCGTTTGCGCTTGAAATTAACCAGCGCGCAGCCCCGATAAATGGCGCCGCGAAGATAAGAGACGGAGGACTGCATGGCCGATTTATTTGAGAACCCGATGGGTTTGGATGGCTTCGAATTTGTAGAATTCACTGCGCCGGAAAAAGGCATTCTCGAAACGGTGTTTACCGCCATGGGCTTTACTAAGGTGGCCCGCCACCGCTCTAAAGCGGTGGAGTTGTGGCGCCAGGGTGATATCAACTTCGTCACCAACTACGAGCCCAGCAGCCACGCCTATTACTATGCCCAGGAGCATGGTCCCTCCGCCTGTGGCCTGGCCTTTCGTGTGAAAGATGCCAAATTTGCCTACGAGGAGGCTCTGCGCAAGGGCGCTCAGCCAGTAAACGTACAGACTGGCCCGATGGAACTGAAACTGCCGGCCATCAAAGGCATTGGTGGTGCGACCCTGTACCTGATCGACCGCTACAAAGAAGGCGAGTCCATCTACGATATCGACTTTATCTGGGAAGAGGGCGTAGACCGTCGCCCCGAAGGCTGTGGCTTCCACACTCTCGATCACCTTACCCACAACGTGTATCGCGGCCGCATGGATTACTGGGCCAAGTACTACGAGGATCTGTTTAATTTCCGCGAGATCCGCTATTTCGATATCAAGGGCGAATACACCGGTCTGCTGTCCAAGGCTATGACTGCGCCGGATGGCAAGATCCGCATCCCGCTGAACGAAGAAGCGGCCGGTGGCGGTGGTCAGATCGAAGAATTCCTGATGAAGTACAACGGCGAAGGTATCCAACATATCGCCTTCGCCTGTGACGATCTGGTGGCCTGTTGGGATCGTCTAAAAGAGCGCGGCATGGAGTTTATGACCCCGCCGCCGGACACCTACTACGAAATGCTGGAAGAGCGCTTGCCGGGCCACGGTGAGCCCACCGACGAATTCCAGAGTCGCGGCATCCTGCTCGATGGCACTACCGAGGGCGGTCAACCGCGCCTGCTGCTGCAGATTTTCTCTGCCAATATGCTCGGCCCGGTATTCTTTGAGTTTATCCAGCGCAAGGAAGACGAAGGATTCGGCGAGGGCAACTTCAAGGCCCTGTTTGAATCCATTGAGCGCGACCAGCTCAAGCGCGGCGTCATTAAAGAAAAGGAATAACAATCGGAGGCTTCAATGGGCATTAAGCGCATTCACCACGTGGCGTATCGCTGCAGGGACGCCAAGGAGACCGTGGAATTTTATCGCGATCTTCTCGGCATGGACTTCCAGCTGGCCATTGCCGAAAACGAGGTACCCTCAACCGGTGAGCCGGACCCTTACATGCATGTCTTTATGGATGCGGGTATGGGGAATGTGCTTGCCTTCTTCGAAATCCCCAACTCTCCGGAGATGGGGCGCGATGAAAATACCCCCAAGTGGGTGCAGCATATCGCTTTCGAAGTGGAGTCCATGGAAGAAATGCTCGCGACCAAAGAGAAGCTGGAAGCGGCGGGGGTCGATGTACTCGGCCCCACTGATCACACCATTTTCCAGTCGATCTACTTCTTTGATCCCAACGGCCACCGCATTGAGCTGGCCGCCAATACCGCCAAGCCCGGTATGCACAAAGAGCTGAAGCGTGTTGCGGAAGATATGCTGGAAGAGTGGTCGCGCACTAAAAAAGCCCCAAGGCACGCCGCCTGGATGCATGGGGAGGAAGAGTTTGTGGAAAAAGTTGAAGGGGAGGCACAGTGAAGTTAGCCAGCCTTAAATCCGGCCGTGATGGCCAACTGGTTGTCGTTAGCGACGATCTCACCCGTATGGTGCCGGCCGGCGATATCGCTCCCACCATGCAGAGTGCATTGGACAACTGGGCAGCAGTCAGTGGCGAGCTGGAGAAGCTGCACGAGCGTTTGCACAACGGCGAGATTGCCGGAGAGCCATTCGAGCAGAGCCTGTGTGCATCGCCTCTGCCGCGCGCCTATCACTGGGCCGATGGCAGTGCCTATGTGAACCATGTTGAGTTGGTGCGCAAGGCTCGCGGTGCCGAGGTGCCGGAGAGCTTTTACAGCGATCCGCTGATGTACCAGGGGGGCTCCGATACCTTCCTGGCCCCACGCGAGCCGGTGACCATGCCGCAAAGTGAGGGCTTCGGCATCGACTTTGAAGCGGAAATTGCCGTGATCACCGACGATGTGCCCATGGGAGTCTCCGCCGAGGATGCGCTCTCCCATATCAAACTGGTGATGCTGGTAAACGACGTTTCCCTGCGCGGTTTGATTCCTGCGGAGCTGGCTAAGGGCTTTGGTTTCTATCAGTCCAAGCCCTCCAGTGCCTTCTCACCGGTGTGCGTCACGCCCGAGCAACTAGGAGACAACTGGCGTGAGGGCAAGTTGCACCTGCCTCTGGTTTCCCACCTGAACGGGGAGAAGTTCGGTGAGCCCAATGCCGGTGTGGATATGACCTTTCACTTTGGCCAGTTGATTGCCCATGCGGCCAGAACCCGCCCACTTTGTGCCGGCACTATTATCGGTTCTGGTACCGTGTCCAATAAGATGGATGGCGGCCCGGGTAAGCCGGTGGCAGAGGGTGGAGTTGGCTACAGCTGCATCGCTGAGATTCGCATGATCGAAACCATCCAGAATGGTTCGCCCAGTACACCATTTATGGATTTCGGCAACACGATCTCTATCGAGATGTTCGATGGCGAAGGCCAGTCGATTTTTGGGCGTATCGAGCAGACGGTGGAGAAGGTGTAATACCATCTTTTCGCCACGGCTTACGCTGTAAAAAAAGGGGCACCTAACGGTCGCCCCTTTTTTATTTTGATACTCATTATTTAGATACTTTCCATTTAGACTATTTAGATTCCTAGTCGGCGCATGGAAAGTAATGGCATTTGTTGCCTCACCTTAGTTAGTCTCTCAGCATCTAGCGTGGCAGTGATGATGGTTTCACCCTCACCGGCTTCGGCCAGGATCTCACCCCAGGGATCGATGATCGCTGAATGTCCCCAGGTACGTCTTTTCTCCGAGTGGATGCCGCCCTGATTGGCCGCAATCACAAAGCAGCCATTCTCTATCGCGCGTGCTCGCAACAGGGTCATCCAGTGCGCTTTCCCAGTGGTATGGGTAAAAGCCGCCGGCACCACAAAAATCTCAGCGCCGTTCATTGCCAGTTGTCGGTAGAGTTCGGGAAAGCGCAGATCGAAACAGATGCTGAGCCCCAGCACACCCCAGGGTAATGTCGCCACACAGGGCTCGTCACCGGGTTCAATACTGGCGGATTCACGGTAACTTCCGGCTGAGTCTTCAACATCCACATCAAACAAGTGCATTTTGTCGTAGCGGGCCTGCAAAACACCGCGATCATCGAACAGCAGGCAAGCAGAGCGACTGCGCCTGCCATCGGTCGCGGTTCCATTGGGCCGTTCCAGCAAGGGTACAGCGCCGGCTACCAGCCAGATACCCAGCTCCGCTGCCCAACTCTGTAGCGCGTGTTGAATGGGTTGTCTGTCTGCATTGGCTTTATGGTTCGCACAGAAGGGTTCGGCCGCGGAGAAACTGCCCTTATCTGAAAAGTGTGCAAAATTTTCCGGTAGCAGTATTAGTTGGGCACCGCGTCCGGCGGCTACCTTCAGCAGTTTATAGGCTTGTGTGAGATTGTCCTCGACACTCTCACCGCTGATCATCTGCACTGCTGCGACACAAAGGGTTTTCACAAAGACTCTCCTGATTTTCCGCTGGCCTCGAGGGGCAGGGAAAAGCTAGTGTCTGACAGTATAAATCTCAAGTGTACTTAGCTGTGCAAACTATTCACAGATCAGAAAATCCAATGAGACGAGGGGCTCAGTCTGTTGCGGCTAGGGTAAGCCGACAATGTAAAGCTAACAGTATTTATGACGGTGTAAGATCTATTTATCTTGGAGCGTTGGATAGTGAATATGGATTGTCTGTAGGTTAGTGATACGTTCTCAGAGCGGGCAAAATCTTCTAAGCAAAGACCAACCGGTTAGAAACGCCAAGAAATTTTCTAGTCGTCCCTCCCCGATTTTTCACTCACATTTTTTGACCAATTAAAAAACTGGATGGTTTTGTATATGGTCTTAGCGGAAATGGTAATTCCTCTGTGTTCACTGAGTGACTAAAATCTTGCGTATTGTCATGAAAATGATTTTTTCTCAATTGCTCAGTAGTTTGCTTAAAAAAGCATCGCATTAGCCGATAAAAATTGGTTAATAATTCTCATTCTCTCCCTCCTAAATAAGTCTTTATGCGGCCTGGAAAAATAGTGCCAGAGTCGATTTAAAAAGCTTTCGTATTTCCTGTTGGCGCTGAAACTTTTCTGCTTCAATGCCGGCCCAATTCGATAAGTGGCGTAGAAAAATTCCACGAAAAATTAAAAGGGATTTTAAAAGCGCTTTTCTTGCCAAGCAGAAGTGAGAGAATAAAAATGCCTATTTGGGTCGACAAAACAATTCTGAACGTGACCGGCACACGTGTACGGCCAGTGCAGCAAGCGGTGCCCAACTACAATGGACACGTTGTTAAGGATTTCAGTCAGTGCTTCGATCCGGTAAAGGGGTTGATTACGGTTCACGAGGATACCTCTGGCGGCGTTTGCGAATCGCTCTCAGCTTTCTGGATGAAGTATCACTCCGAAGGCGGTAGCCTGTGGAACTGGTTATATCCCAATAACACCTTTGATGAGCGCCATCTTTTTCACGTGATGACCCTACAGCAGGCGGGTATGCACGATGACCAGGATAGAGTTACCGAAGCCTGGCTGGGGGTGCATAACCTGTATCCAGTCAGCCAAAATGTGTTTGGGGGCGCTTTCCCCAATGGGCGTGGAGGCAATACGATTCGCGGTATCAATAATCCGCGTAGAGCCAATGGGCAAAGTGGTGTGTTTTCCCCCAATGCCTTGGCTCGGGAAATCATTCTAGATCAGACTGGCGGTGCAGGTTGCTATAAGAAAATCAGCCTGGATGGCACCTTCTCTGGCCACACTATGTCTGCTTGGGTAGCGCAGGATATCGCATTCTTCGATCCAAACTTCGGTGAGTTTTGGTTTGAATCCCGCGCTTCATTCTTTAATTGGTTCACTCAGTCCTTCTGGTATCAGTCCATGTATTCTGCGGGTCTGAGTGGTAGCTATGCTATTCGGTCTTATGCACGCAGGGGCTAACTAGCCACAGATATTGAGGGAGCCGCAGGTATGGTGGCTCCCGCAATGTATTTCACTTCCCGCTTCTACTATCACCCAATTTCCCATTTGCTCTCCCTCAAGTCATAAAACCTTCCTGGTTCCAGGGTCACAGATAGTAATCTCGCCGAGTGTCACTCATGGTAAGGTTGACCGATCATTACGAATACACTTTTGAGTGCAACAAACTGAGCACTCGCGAACAGAATTAATGGAGAGTAGCGTGAAATCCGGCAAGGCCTTGGCAAAACACCTCAAGCGGGCATCTGGCTTTATCTTGGTCACTTGGGTACTGGCTCCCATATCCTGGGCCGCAACGGCAACCGAGCAACTGCAGGGTGTGATCGAAGATCACTGGCAGTATCGTCTGCGCGAGGATCCAATTACTGCGGGACGTATGGGGGTGTCGGACTATAACCGCCAGTTGCCGGGGGTGACTGCTGAGGATAGAGCACGTCGGTTGAAGTCTGAACAGGAATTGCTACAGCGCTTGCAAACGATAGACGCTAGCGAGTTAGCGGATTCGGACAAGGTTAATCGGGAGTTGCTCACCTGGGTACTGGAAAATTCCATTGAGGCCAATCAGTTATTCTTAATGCGCATACCGCTCAATACCTTCTCTAGTTTTTTCGGCACAGCCCTGGATGCGCACAGTGGTCTGGCGATGACCAGCGTCGCCGATTACGAGGATTACATTGCCCGTATCCGCGAGTTTGGCCGCTTCTTCGATGAGAATATTGCCAATATGCGCGAGGGTATTCGCACAGGTTTTGTTTTGCCCCAAATAGTGGTGCAAGGCATAGCCCCTACGGTGCGAGCCCAGGTTTATAAAGACCCAATCAAAAGCAGCTTGTATAAGCCCTTTACCGAGATGCCTGCTGCAATTACTACTGAAGAGCAGCAGCGCCTGCGCAATGCCGGTAAAAAAGCCATTGAACAGGTAGCCATTCCGGCTTTTGACCGTGTAGCAAATTTCCTGGAGGGGGATTACCTAAAAGCTGCCAGCGAAACCCTTGGGGCCGAGCAAATACCTGGTGGTGAGGATTACTACCGCCACAACATCGGCTATTACGTCACCTTAGATATGGATCCAACGGAAATCCACCGCACAGGCCTTTCCGAAGTGAAGCGTATTCGTGCGGAAATGGAAGCGCTTATCAAAGAGTCTGGTTTTAAAGGCAGCTTTGAAGAATTTACCCATTTTCTTCGTACAGATCCCCAGTTCTATGCAAAAACCCCGGAAGAATTGCTAAAAGAGACTGCCTATGTCTCTAAGCGAATCGACTATGTATTACCGGAGTTTTTTAATCTGCTGCCACGCACGCCCTATGGAGTGGTTCCGGTACCCAGCGAAATCGCACCCAACTACACCACCGCTTCCTATAATCCTGCCGCCATCGGTGGCACTCGTGGCGGAGCCTATTGGCTGAATACACACGGCCTGGATCAGCGCCCACTGTATGAGCTTCCTGCCTTAACCCTGCATGAGGCGGTGCCCGGCCACCACCTGCAAGGCGCCTTGTCCCAAGAGCTGGAGAATGTGCCGGACTTCCGCCGTGATCTGTATTTGAGTGCATTTGGTGAAGGATGGGCACTTTACTCCGAGCGCTTGGGCAAGGAGATGGGCATATACACGACACCCTATGAGCACTTTGGCCGCCTCAGCTATGAAATGTGGCGCGCTGCGCGGTTGGTAATTGATACTGGAATCCACTCCCAGGGCTGGACTCGCCAGCAGGCGCTTGATTTCCTCTCCAGTAATACCTCGCTATCTCCCGCGAATGTACGCGCAGAAGTGGATCGTTACATATCCTGGCCGGGCCAAGCCCTCTCTTACAAAATGGGAGAAATTAAGATCCGTCAGTTACGCGCTCAAGCGGAAAAGGAGCTAGGAGAAAAATTTGATCTGCGTGCTTTCCACGATGCACTGTTAAAAAATGGAGCCCTACCGCTTTCCATGTTGGAAGAGCAGATGCAGCGGTTTATTACAGAGCAGAAGGGCTCTTAAAGTATTGTTTTTACAATTCCGCTCTAAATTGTTAGAGCGGAATTGTAAGTAGAAGCTGACGCATCCCCAGCAAACTATTTATTCACGCGAAAAGTCAGCTTATTTTCAAGTAAAACCTATCCACCCCATAGCGTGGGCGTACTTTATTAGCATCCCGCTACACATAAAAACGACTACCCCTCTTAAATAGGCAGGGTTGATTTTAAAAAGGCAGTGTGATCCTATCCATGCACCTATGACTTGTCCAATCATCATTAGGGTGCCTATGACCCACACCACTTGCCCAGCAAGTAAAAATACCAATAAAGAGGCTAAATTAGTGGTGAAGTTAAGAGGTTTTGCCATGGCGGTGGCGGTCAATAAATCTTGTCCACGGCAAGCAATACCAGATAAAGTAAAAAATGACCCAGTCCCAGGCCCGAACATACCATCATAGTATCCAATGAATGGAATTACCCCATATTGATATTTTCTGTTAGATAACTTGGGCTCATCATTATTCTGATTCATAGACGGAGAAATCAGAAAATAAATAGCAATAAATAACAGCACTACAGGAATAACAAAAGACAAAATTTCAGTGTTGATAAACTGAATAATTATTGTTCCAAACGCTGCTCCAATAAAGGCAGATAGCATTAATTTTTTAATCCCGTCCCAATTTATTTTATTACTCCTAATCATCATATAGGTGGCTGTTGCTGTACCGATACTGCCTTGTAATTTATTAGTACCTAAGGCAGACAGTGGCGGTACACCACTTAGAATCAGGGCGGGAACTGTTATCAAACCGCCACCGCCCGCTAATGTATCGAGTAGACCGGCAATAACGGCAACCAAAAATAAAACAGATAACAATTCCAGGGAATAGCTTGCGAACTCCAAATGAGTATCTCCTTTCGTCTGTAGCTAAGATTTCTCTTTCAGTAACCTTCTTGTCATTTCAGCCGTCTTTGTTTTTCTTCCACCATGTCAGGAAATTTTCCCCAATGGAGTGCTGGGGTAGAGAGTGAGAATCTTCTTCAATCTCCTGTTCTTTTTCCATTTCAGTGACTTTTTGGTTAGCTGTATTGAACCAAGCTTTGGGGTCTTTTGTTCCCTGCTGTAGAGCATTGCCATAGAGCGCAGCACTAAACCAGGTGCGCTGGGAATCGTCGCTGCAACCAAAAGAGGTTCTATTATCGGCCGCGGAGGTGAATACGATACGACTTGGAGTGCTTAAAGGCTCAATCCATTGGCCGGAATAGCAGGCAGAAATCACTATCCACTGGTATTGTGCATTGAGGTTATCCAGCCACTTTTTTCCGTCGGCCACTGACAAGTCCATTAGTGGCATTTTACCCTCAGCGATTTTTAAATCGCCGTTGCGAGCACCGTGGCTAACAAGGTGTACAAACAATAGATCTTCTTGAGGGTCCAGTAATTGATCCAGGGCATTGAGGCTTTCCTGAATACTGGTGCGCGTGGCGAGAGGAAAGCTGTAGCCGCCACCGTTGCTGAGACGTAACACGCGTTTCTCAACACCAAAGGCCTCATCTATGCGCTCTGCTACCCAGTCCAATTCTCTGGCAAAAACCGGAGAGGTGCCATCACCGCCAACTAGCAATGTATATACATCTCGCACGCCAGGCCTCTGTGGTGCCAGTGAACCAATAGCGTTTTGTAAGCGATCACTCTCACTATATAAGCGGGTTTCCGCCTGGGCGCTGGGAATATTCGCCTGCGCGCGCCAAGCATCTTCGCTGGGGTAATATATATTTTCGGAGAAATAGCCAGATTTCTCGATAGTGTTTCCTTCGGCATCCGTACTAATTTGTACGCCTTCACCCTCAGCTTCCCCATAGCGGAATGTGGCGTGGATAATAGTGCCGTCGGGCTGGGTTAGTTTACCTTCGCCGTGCGGGTAATAATCCAGAAACTCACCGCTATACACTTCACCGTCATTCCATTTTACTGTGCCTTTTTGCAGTTCTCCTTCACTGAAATGACCCGACCATTCATTTTCGCTACAGGCATAGCGACCTTTGCCGTGCGGTTCACCATTGAGGAATTCACCTTCATAAGTACAGCCATCCGCTTCGGTAAGTAGTCCTTGACCACGAATGAGGCCATGGTGAAATTCTCCGCGATAATGATTGCCATTGGGCCACTGCAACTGACCTCGGCCATGGAAAAAGCCGTTTTGTAAGTCGCCTTTGTATACGGAACCATCTGGCAGGGCGGTGCCGCCTGCAAACTGTGTTGGCTCGCAGGCACTAAGAAGGAAAAAAAGCGGGGTTAGGTAAGCGTATCTCATTCCGTGATCCATCATTGGTGCTCTGGAGTGAGATTAACAAAATGGCGCCAACAGGGCTCTAGGCTTTATGTAGTTGTTAGATGTAGTTGCTCGAACTTGAGCCCATATTTATCCAACAGCTGGCGTACCCGGTGAGAATCGTTATTCGATTTTTTCGCGGTGCGACTCACCTGGAATAGTTTGCGACCGGCTTCTGCCATGGAATTGGATTCCTCACATACCCGGATTAGCCCTGCCAGTTTGATTTGCTCGTAGTAATCCATTTGTTCAAAACTGCCAGGGCCCAGTAGCGCTTCGATACGCGCAAAGGGTAGCGATGCTCCATTATTATTTGGGGTTTGCCATTTGAAGCGCAGTCGCTGGATTTCCTCCTCCACCACTTCAGTGGTGATGCGCCCACCATCGGCAAGAGTGCCCATACGCAGGATACTGGCATTAAGATCGCGGAAGTTAGCGGACCAGCTGGCCTCTGCTGAAAGGCCAAAGTTGAGGTAATTTTCCCGTGCCGCTTTATTGAAGCTCACCAAATGGCCGGACTTTCTGGAAAAAGCCTCCAGCTCAAAGTCGATATTGGGTTCCAAGTCTTCCATGCGCTCACGCAGGGAGGGTAGGCGGTAGGTCCATAAGTCGATACGAGCCAGCAGGTCTGCGCGAAACTTACCCTCGCGGCTGAGCTGTACAAGATCCCGGTTGGTGCCGGCGATCAACTGGAAGTGACTGCTCACTTCTTTGTCTGAGCCGAAGGGCATGAAGCGCTTGTGCTCTATGGCCCGCAGCAGCATCGCCTGCTCGTCCAGTCCCAATTCACCGATTTCATCCAGAAATAGCAGGCCCTTATCCGCCTCCATTAATAGCCCAGGGCGGTGAGTGGTGGCGCCGGTAAAGGCACCTTTGCGGTGGCCGAATAGGGCGGACATGGCATTCTCGCCGCGCAGGGTGGCGCAGTTTACCGCGACCAGGCCCCCTTCCAATTTTCCCCGTTGCTTACGTAGCTCATAGACACGCTGGGCCAGCTGCGATTTACCTGCTCCCGTCGGTCCTGTAATCAGAATGGGTGCGTCGGAGCGGATAGAGACCTGTTCCAACTGCTCGATCATCTGATTAAAGGCGAGATTATTCGTCTCAATGCCGCCTTTCAGGTAGGTGGTGCCCTCCTGGTGTTCTCGCTGGAAGCGTGAGGCAATCTGGTCGTACTTGGATAGATCCAAATCGATAATCTGGTACTGACCCGGCAGGTTACTGTTTTTATGTGCTGGGGAAGTTTGCAGCAGGCGCCCAGGGAAATAACCGGCCTCTGTGAGCAGGTATAGGCAGATCTGGGCCACGTGGGTGCCAGTCGTGATATGTACCAGGTATTGCTCCCGGTCTGGCTTAAAAGCGTAGTCGCGAGCGAAATCCAGCAGGTTGCTGTACACACTCTCGAAATCCCAGGGGTCATTGAAGTTGACCCGGTGATGGACCACCTCTGTTTCAGGGGAAACACGTGCAATGTCCTCGGTGACCTGATCTGCCAGGTTCTTCGAATGGTTATCGAAAAGGAGTTCCAGCCGATCGATTAGCAGGTCATCGTGCTGGCACATGGAGATATTGGGCCGCCACTTATCCCAACGCTTGTCGCCTTTGCCGCGCCGATCCTTAGTGGTACCGAGAATACTGATAGCTACTGTTTTCATGCTATCTAAAATAATAAATAGCTATCTAAAAAGATAGATAGCTATTGTTTTCAACTTAGCTAAAGTTCCCTCAGAAATCTACTTATGAAATTATTTTCCCTTTAAAAACAATGGCTTAAATGATTTTCAGAAGTTTTTTCAAAAGTTGGCACCCAATTCGCTATATCAATGGCAGGAGAAACCCATGAAGTGATAACGCGGTTTCACGAGATTTCAGCGGTTTCATGAGATTTAAAAGGAGCGAGAGATGAAACCATTGCCGTATGAAGTGATGCAGGCAGGTGGGGTACCGATTAAGTCCTGGACCTTAGGTGTACCCTTTGAAGAAGAAGCCAGGGCTCAACTCAGAAATATTTCGCAGTTGCCTTTTATCCACAAATGGGTGGCGGCAATGCCCGATGTACACCTGGGCAAAGGCGCCACCATTGGCAGTGTGGTACCCACCCTGGGCGCGGTAATCCCCGCAGCCGTGGGTGTGGATATTGGCTGCGGCATGATGGCGGTGCGCACTAGCCTCACGGCGGCACAGCTGCCAGATAACCTGGCGGGTGTACGCAGTGCCATTGAGCGCGCCGTACCCCACGGCCGCACTGGTCGGCACCGGGGCAGGGGTCGGGATAAGGGTGCCTGGGAGAATCCTCCAGATGATGCACTAGCCGGTTGGACGCCTTTGGCAGCGCCGTTTGAGTTGCTGAAGGAGAAGCATCCAGTATTGAAAAATACCAACAATATCAATCACTTGGGGACTCTTGGTACCGGTAATCATTTTATTGAGATGTGCCTCGATGAGCACGGCAGTGTGTGGCTGATGTTACATAGCGGTTCTCGTGGTGTGGGTAACCGTATTGGCACTTACTTTATTGAGAAGGCCAAGCGGGATATGGAGCGTTGGCATATTCATTTGCCGGATAGTGACTTGGCCTATTTCCCTGAGGGTAGCGAGCATTTCGATGACTATGTGCAGGCGGTGGAATGGGCGCAGGAATTTGCTCGTATCAATCGGGAAGTCATGATGGCGCGTACTATCGGCGCGGTGAAGCAGGCACTGGGCATGGATTTTGAGGCGCGTATGGAGGCGGTTAACTGCCATCACAATTACGTTTCCCGCGAGCACCACTACGGCAAGGATGTACTGGTAACCCGTAAGGGCGCTGTAAGGGCGCGTGTTGATGAAATGGGCATTATTCCCGGAAGTATGGGGGCCAAGTCTTTTATTGTGCGGGGGTTAGGAAACGAAGAAAGCTTCTGCAGCTGTAGCCATGGTGCCGGGCGGGTGATGTCCCGTACCAAGGCGAAAAAACTGGTATCCCTGGAAGAGCATCGCGCGGCTACTGTCGACGTGGAATGCCGTAAAGACGAAGGTGTGATCGACGAAACCCCATCGGCCTACAAACCTATTGAGAAGGTTATGGCAGCACAACAAGACCTGGTGGAAATCGTTTACACCCTCAAGCAGGTAGTCTGTGTCAAAGGATAGTCAGCGCTGGCCGCGAATAAGGCCTTTAGTAGTGAGGAATGTCGGAAGTTATGCCCAAAGGGCAGGCTCTCCGCAAACAAGTTTGAATGTTTTGTTCCAGTCAGCGGAGCCGGTTCTGTATGCCGGCCTGGCACCCCCGACGTTGGCGGTAGGTGTACCCACTGGGGCAATCTTCAAACGCTAACTTTGTAGCTCAATTGGTAGAGCAACCGTTAAATCGGTTTGTTACAGGTTCGATTCCTGTCAAAGTCACGTCGCCTGGAAAGCGACTTTAAGGGAAGGCGAGAGCCTGGGGTTCGAGTCCCCACAAAGAAGTCCTCTTTGTTGAAATCTATCTGGGGCTCACTGTGTCTATGGTATGGACTGTTGGATTTTGCATCAATGGTCAAACACAAAGGCACTCCGGTGACAGTGTCGCCTTGCGTGGGTTTGCGTTGTGCGAGTGGATTATAGGATTTGCATTGATTCTATTTTAGACAGGGATTTTGGTTGCGTTACCCGGGATGGGTGAATGAAGAATTTTGCAAAACCGCTGTCATTTGCTCCCATTGTGTACAAGCGTTGGGCCACCCTGTGATCGAGTGGATCCCACCCAAAGGAATAAAAAGATAAGAGATCGGAGAAATGAAGTCTCTCTTTAAAATATGGAAGATTGTCAATGTGGCTGATAATGAGCGAGCACTGCTGTTTCGCCGCAGTCGATTTGAAAGGGTGCTGCCACCAGGGCGCCACCGTATCTGGCTGCTTTCCGGTGATGTACGGGTGGAAACCTATGATATTAGCGATGTGGTTTTTGATGCGATCAAGGCAAAGTTCCTACTGAATACTTATGGCGATTTGTTAGGTGAATATTTACAGTCCTACGAGCTGTCTGATCAACAAGTTGGACTTTTCTATCGGGATGGTCACCTGGTGGATATCCTTGCCCCTGGTAGTTACCGTGCCGTATGGAAAGGGGGGGAAGCGGTTCGTGTAGGTATTGTGGATATTTCCAGGGAATACACGATCGATGACAATGTACTGGGGCTCCTCGGTCGTGGTGCTTGCGCAAGCCAAATACGCATTGCTGCTCAAGCGGTAAGCTATAACGAAGTCCCCGATGAGTATGTGGGCCTTTTAATTGTCAATGGAAAATTGGAGAAAGCGCTGCAGCCGGGTCGCTATGGATTTTGGAAATACAATCGCTCTATTGCAGTGAAATTGATAGATATGCGCTTGCAAACTATAGAAGTAAGTGGCCAGGAAATTCTAACCAAAGATAGAGTTAGCCTGCGCATTAACCTGAGTGGCAGCTTCAAGATTACAGATCCACAAAGGGTGGCATTAAAACTCAGTGATTATAAAAACCATATTTATCGTGAACTGCAATTAGGTTTGCGTGAAGCGGTAGGTACCCAGACTCTGGATAGTTTATTGGCAGATAAAGATCGGCTGAATATTGTTATTGCAACGGGTATCCATAAAAAACTAGCCCATTACGGTATCGAGATTGTCAGTGTCGGAGTGAAAGATATTATCTTGCCTGGCGATATGAAGATGATTCTCAATCAGGTAGTGGAGGCACAGAAGGAGTCTGAAGCGAATTTAATAAAGCGCCGTGAAGAGACCCAGGCTATGGGCTCCCTGCATAACACTGCCAAGATGATGGATAATAATTCTACATTACTGCGTCTAAAAGAATTGGAATCTTTAGAAAAGGTCAGTGCACGCCTAGATAAAATATCGGTGTATGGTGGCCTTGATGGCGTGCTTAATGATCTGGTAAAACTGCGCTCAACTGCCTGATGAAAAAAATAACAGAATTATTTAGTGGTAATAAAGGAATCGATGAGTGATTGAGATAGACGGCGCCCAGGGGAGGGCGGCGGACAAATATTACGGACTTCCCTTACTTTGTCCTTGTGCCTGGGAATGCAGGTTCTTATTAAAACTATTCGTGCAGGCCGTAAAAGCCTGGCCTTTCAAATCGTATTGTCACCGCTATTGTTGACCAGTGGTATAAGCAATTTTTGCTTTGAACGCTGTACCTACAATAAAAAATTCCTCAGTTTTTTCCAAAAATAATTTTCTACCAGCGTTAATGCGTATAGGTGCAGGAAAAGAAGCTGGAGCGAAGATATAAATACTGACTGTAGATTTTTCATGAGAAATCGGTTCAAGGGTAACTAAAATAATCCGATGAAGAGGTTAGATAAAAATAGAACGAAAGTAACTCAAGCAGCACAGTTAATTGAGGAAAACCTTCATAGAAATTTGAAAATTACCGATATTGCTAATCATGTTCATCTGTCGTCTTTTCATTTTCAACGATTGTTTTTTGCCTATATGGGAGAACCTGTGAATCGCTATATTGCGGTGCGTCGTCTGGAGACCGCAGCATTGGAACTCACCAACACTCCAAACGTCAACTTACTACAACTTGCACTTAATTGTGGTTTTCAAACCCATAGCGCTTTTTCTCGGGCATTCAAAAAACAGTTCGGAATAAGCCCCTCTGCTTTTCGCAATTCTCCCGAAGCCGCGGAAACAGGGGTGCAACAGGGCCGCCCGTATTTGATCAATCAGCCGCCGCGCCAGGTGATTGAGCCAGTCGAGATCGTCACTCTACGACCATTCTATTTCCGCTTTCAGCAGTCGAGAGGAACCTATGAAGGCCAGTTTTTCCACAAGAGTGATTTGGATATTGGTGCATATTTTTTAGCGCTACTGAAAGAGACAGTGCCACCGGATCAATTCTTGATGAGCTGTTTTCCTAACACCCCCCAGATGCTCAATGATGATACCGTTACAGTTTGGTACGGTGGAGCCTATTCAGAACGCCTGAACAACAACAAAAGCTATAATTGGCGCATGTTCGACGCTGGTACATGGGCGGTCTTTGAACACTGGGGGGATTACAAATTCCTCTACCAAACTTGGAACCAGATTTATCGCAACTGGCTTGCTCAGACAGCGTATAGGCTACGTGATGAATTTCCGTTCGAAGCTTATTCGGGAACACCGAACTACATCGATCCAGCAAAACAACTCACTCGTATTTATATTCCACTCAGAAAAGCATGATAGGAACAGCAGGTTTCCACTTTACTTGCTAAATTCGTCCGAAACAAAATTGTTCGGAATTAAGCCATGCAACTTCATCAATACCCAGCCACCCAGATTTGTGCAGCCTTGTCGGCAGGCGATATCCAGGCCAAAGAGGTAATACACCACCAGCTAGAACGTATACAGCGCCTCAACCCGGTGATCAATGCCGTTGTAACACTCAATGAAAACCAGCCTACAAGTAATATGCGTCCGTTGGCGGGTTTGCCCATCACCCTGAAGGATCAAATTTACTATCACGGGATGGCCTGCACATTCGGGTCGGAACGTTACAAGGGGTTCCACCCTACCCAAACCGCATCTGCCGTGGAGCGGCTGCTGAATGCTGGTGCTCAGGTTATGGGTAAAACGAATCTTCCGCCCCTCTCGATGGACTTTCAGTGCAGTAATACCCTATTTGGCACCACTAACAACCCTTGGAATTTAGAATACACACCGGGAGGGAGTAGTGGTGGCGGTGCAGCTGCGATAGCAGCGGGGATGAGCTTTGTCGATATTGGTACAGACTTGAGTGGGTCTTTGCGTATCCCCGCCTCATTTTGTGGTGTGTTTAGCCTTCTGCCGAGCGAGGATGCCATTCCCATTGATGGGACTATGCCAAACCAGGCTGCACCGCTGAAGCATTTTGCGCGTATGGGACCGATTGCCAGAACTTGCGATGACTTGGACCTGGTATGGACACATATGAATAACCAGCCAGACGTTGGGCAGAAAGAATTTAAAATGCCAAAGGTCAACTGGAGTGTCGATAGCGGCGGGATTGAAGTTTGTAAGAGCATCGTTAAATGTTTTGAAAATGCGAAAAACGTATGGGAAGAATCTGGAGTTCACGTAGTACAGGCGCAACCAAAAGATTTCGATTTTAAACGTGCACGTCGCGCATTTGGTGAAATTATGGGGTTTGAAACAAGCGCTTTGATGTCGGCGCCTGTACGTTTTCTTTCCAGCATTCTTGGGCGTGCAAGTGCGCGTCGTTCACCAGAATTTATCGCGAATGTCATGCTTGGTTATCGTCACAATAAAAGCCGCCTCAGCAATGCAATTGACGAAAAAAAGATATTGTCTGGTGCTATTGATGCCTTTTTGGCTGATAACAGTGTATGGGTGTTGCCCGTCACGGCGACTTCGGTGTTTAAGCATATGGCACCAACCAGCGATCGCAATGGTGTGCGTGATTACGCCCTCCCTATGTACATCAATGAGCAATCGGTAAATTATTTTGATGCGATGGCAGCCTTTACAACGCCGATTTCACTGACGGGTCATCCAGTTGTGACCTTACCAATAGGATTTGATGGGAACGGGCTTCCGATCGGAGCACAGCTGATCGGCCTTAAAGGCCAAGAGAAAGAGCTTATCGAAACTGCGAAACGCTTACATAACATTCTGAAACCACACCAGTGTCCCATGTTTACGAATGGCTAATAGTGGTTTCTTTGTGTCAGTTAATTGGTGTGGCTCTCGATTTGTGGTAAGAGGATGAGGGTTAGTGCGAGTGATAGTAGGTAAAAATAAATAGAAAGTATTTACGAATAGTAGATACAAGGGCCTTAAGCTGTCCTACCTCTTTGGGTATTCGCTGCCCAAACTTAATATTCTATTGCAACAGCAAAGGCAGAATTCACCAGATTTTTGGTGTAACCTGCCTTTAAAGGGCCGTCCATATCGCTAGTAGCTATTTGGCTTGCCGGTCCCATCTTTGAGGTAATCCTGAAGACTTTCCTGCAGGTAATAATCCCATCCACTTTTACACATATCCCAACATTTCATTTCTGGGGATAGGCCAATATGGGTAAATGTAATTAGAGTTCCCTTATTCGCTTCAGAAAATTCGAATCGCAGAGTACTGCCCTTCCACTCCTCTGGGTTATCTACATTATCAGAAACCATATTGGATTCGGTGCATTCAAGCTCAATCAATTTCTCGGGTTTCAATATTTTGGCTTGAAAGACCCAGTAAGACTGCCCCTTAAAACCGGTTTTGGCGATGTCGCCCACCTTTAGGAAGGGTGCGCTTACCGGTGTCCACCACTGGGACATTTTTTCGGTTACCGCCTTGTAAGCATCTTCCCGGGAACTTGGGCTAAAAAATGATGTAGTGTAGTTGGACATCACCGCTTCCCCTAGGGTTGTCAGAACTGGGTCCGGAGGGTAGGCAAAGAATACTATTTACCTTTCATCAGTAATCCAGAGATTTCGCCTTTGGGGTCTAGTTTACTGTGTAGGTTAATGAAGACCTTTCCATCCATTAGTCCTTTCCGATAGGGCTCTTCCACCATCCATTTACCCATAATAAATCCACTGGTGCCCTCGGAGCATTTCTTTTCCAGTCCGTGTTTATCCTTATCGGTTTTGGTCTTGGGCCAGTCGGCAACCATGCCGGGGTTTGTCGGCATACCACAGATAGTTTGGATAATCGGACCGCTTGCTTTGCCTGGCTCACAAATAGGGGGCTCTTTGCCATCACCGGCACACTGCATATGGAAGTGCGACATGGTTACTCCACCGGGTGATAGGTGGCTGTAACCAACCATAAAACTCAGCATGTGTGTCTGGTTATTGTAGGCGCCAATAAAGTAGCCACCCGCATCTTTAGGGGTTTGTGGGTTCACCTTTTTGCCGAGCATATTTTCGTTAGCGGTAGTCAGGTCGGCCTTGAAAATGGTAAATCGCTTGTCATCCCCGGCATCGGACCAGGCTTTCTCGCCAGAGCCATGTTTGGCAGTGGGTGAGTCTTTTTCTTTTTTATGGTGGTTATCTGCAGTGGCGAAGGTGGAATGGGCCAGTAAAAACATCGCCATTATTAAATAAGCGATTTTGGGTAATGAACTGAGTTTCATAAATCTCTCCTCTATATTGAATCGATCTTGTTATTACCAGCACGAGAAATTGGATGCCAGACGCTCAATAGTGAACTTATTTACTATGAAGATCCGTGTAGATCATGGGTGGCTGGCGATAAGTACTTGTAGCATATGTACTAGGTGTTAACCCTTTGGGGCCAATTTAGAAGACAGAATTTTTGTACTGGGTATGTTGAGGTACAAAGGAAAACCGCAGAGGATGGATGTTCAGACTGACAGGAAGCGAAGGGTAAGGGAGGAGGTAGACAGGAGGCAGCCGGGAAAGTTGGAGTTATCGTAAAAAATTATTAACAGGCATTTTCGCAAAATTAAAACACTGGATACAGGGATTGCTTATCCATACCCAGTGACCTTGCTGTTGAGGTGGGGCGCTATCACCCCGCATCCCTCCAAACCAATTCCCGTTCTCGGGCATAAAGGGGAGTGAAGTTAAATTGTACCTCTGTGCCCCCCTCCTCACGCCGCTGAATATTCAATTTGCCGTTCAGATTACTGGCGCGTTCCTGCATGATTGACATACCGAAGTGGTTGCGTTTTTCCGGTGCGTTGCTGATACCGACGCCATTGTCGCGGATGCGAACATTAAGCGATTGGTTTTTAGCCTGAATCAGGCTGATTTGCACCATATCTCCCTGGGAGTGATAGACGGCATTCTGGGTAGCTTCGCGGACCAGCTGCAGCAGGTGGATTTCCTCGTGGGGAGTGAGCGGCACTTCATTGAGGTGATAGTCGAGCAAAATAGTAATCTGCGGGTGTTGCTCGCGATAGGCGAGGATGGATTGCTCGAGGATATTGCGTAGACCGCCAGGGCCTATCTGTAACCTGAAGGTGGTGAGCAGCTCGCGCAGCTGGCGATAGGAGGAGTCCAAGCCCTCTTTTAACTCGGTAATAATCTCCTTCACCTTGGATTTATCCACCTGTTCGCTGCGATTGGCGCGACTGAGTCTAGTGACTTGGATTTTCAGGTAGGACAGGGACTGGGCCAGGGAGTCGTGCAACTCCCGCGCAATGATTGCGCGCTCATCCAGAAGGGCAACGCGGCGTTCCTGGGCCTCGCGCTCGTTGATAGCGATGGCGGCGGTGACGCTGTCGGCAAAGGTGGCTAGGCGCTGTTGCTGTTCCTCATCGAGGCTGTTGCCTCTGGGCAGAGTGCACATCAGTACGCCGTAATTGCGCTTATCCACTTCCAGGGGGAAGCGGTACACGCGGAACTCTCCCTCATCGGAGGGTCCGCAGGTGCTCACGCAAACACGACAGTCACTGCCGCTGCACTGGCTGTTGCCAAACCCCTGCACCAGATGTTCGTAGGGGGCTTCGCCTTCAGGTGTCATCAGGCACAGGTCCAGGTTGTTCAAGTCGGCGACATTGGCGAACTCGCCCAGCCATTGCCCCAGCTCGGCCCCGGCTAGGGGCCCCTCGCTAATACGCCGTGCCAGGCGGTATTGGAAATCCAGTGCCTCGTGGCTTTTTTGTAATTGGGCGGTTTTTAATTCGACCCGGTGGGCCAGGTCACGATGGGTTGCGTGGATCTCGTCGCTCATATAATTGATGGTGCGCGCCAGTACCCCCAATTCATCCTCGTTGTCGATTTCCAAATGATGCTGATTGAAGTTCCCCTGGGCGATGCTCATTGAGAGGCTGGTGAGTTGCTTCAGGGGTTGTTCCACGGAGCGATGCAGTATGTACAGGGACAGGTAAACAAGCGCCACTATGGCAAACAGGGAGGCCACCTGTAGCAGGCGTAATAGGCTGATCTTTTGCTCGGCGATGGTTTGATAGTCCAGTACCAGGGTGTCTACGTCGTGAATAAATGGTTCCAGGTGAGTGGCTAACTGCAGGGAGTCCATGCTTGTGCGACCGGCGGCGATGGATTCCAACAGAGGGCGAATCTCTCCCTCCCAGCTGTCGATCACCTTGCGGTAGTTATGCGCCGCGCGCAGGTTATCGCTGGCACTGAAGTCGGAAATACTCAATACCCGGCTCAGGCGCGAAGTGACCTCGTTCGACAGTGTGGCGGTGGCTTCCATATCACCAGAGGGGGCTGTCGCTGCGAGACGGTAACTCATAGCACGCAGGGACCCGGCCAGGTTCACTGCGGCGGCATCGTTTTCCGCGGCGTCAGAGATAATGTAAGAGGCCACCATGGAGCTCAGCGCGACTAACACTGTGAGCAGCATTAGGGTGCCGATTCGATAGACGATGGACTGTCGGATTCGGTTCAACATATCAGTTCACTTCGATCTCGGGCCGCTGTTGGATAGCCTCTATTGTGCCGCTTACGAGCGCTCAAATTTGTGAGTACCACCAAAGAGTGCCAGTTTTGCACAAAATTTAACCTATTGCCTGCGTTTTAAATAGCGCCTAAGACACTACGGGACTTACGCCCGACCCCAGCCGTCCACTGGCGCCATTTTCTTACCTACTCATGGGTAGCCCAGCGCTTTTCTACCCCTTTTTGGTCAGGTGATCCTCTTTTACAGCGCTTTTATATTCCCAGCTAACCCGATGCTTTAACCGCATTTCGATGCCCTGGGAGTACCGCATGAGCCATTTCCTGGACCGACTGAAATATCTGAAGAAACAAAAAGAGCCCTTTTCTGGAGGACACGGGGAAAAGACCCATGACGACCGCAGCTGGGAAGACGGCTACCGTCGCCGCTGGCAGTTCGACAAGATCGTGCGCTCCACCCACGGGGTGAACTGCACCGGCTCTTGCAGCTGGAAGATCTACGTCAAAGACGGCCTGGTCACCTGGGAGACCCAGCAGACCGATTACCCGCGCACCCGCCCGGACCTGCCCAACCATGAGCCCCGAGGTTGCCCACGTGGCGCAAGCTACTCCTGGTATATGTACTCGGCCAACCGCCTCAAGTACCCGAAAATACGCAAACGTCTGGTAAAACTCTGGCGCGAAGCCAAGTTGAGACACAGTGATCCGGTGGATGCCTGGGCCAGCATTGTCGAGGACCCGGCCAAGGCCAAGTCCTACAAAGAGCGCCGTGGAATGGGTGGCTTTGTGCGGATCAAATGGGATGAAGCCAATGAGCTGATCGCCGCTGCCAACGTCTACACCACCAAAAAATACGGACCCGACCGGGTAACCGGCTTCTCGCCGATTCCCGCCATGTCAATGGTGTCCTACGCCGCAGGTGCCCGCTATTTGTCATTGATCGGCGGCAACTGCCTGAGTTTCTATGACTGGTACTGCGACCTGCCACCCGCCTCTCCACAGATTTGGGGCGAGCAGACCGACGTGCCGGAGTCCGCCGATTGGTACAACTCCAACTACCTGATCGTATGGGGCTCCAATGTGCCGCAGACCCGTACCCCGGATGCGCACTTCCTCAGCGAGGTGCGTTACAAGGGTGCCAAGACCTGCGTAATCACCTCCGATTACTCCGAGTGTTCCAAGTTTGGCGACACCTGGCTGGCACCGCGTCAGGGCACCGATGCAGCCCTGGCGATGGCCTTCGGCCACGTGATCCTGAAAGAATTCCACGTCGATAAGCCCAGCGCCTACTTCACCGAATATGTGCGCACCACCACCGATATGCCGATGCTGGTGACCCTGGAAGAGCGCGACGGCAAGCTGATACAGGGCCGCTTCTTGCGCGCCTCCGATGTGGCGGATGACCTCGGCCAGGATAACAACCCGGAGTGGAAGACCATCGCCGTCAACCATGATGGCCAGCTGGTTTCCCCTCAGGGCTCAGTGGGCTATCGATGGGGCGAGCAGGGAAAATGGAATATTGAGCAGCGCGATGGCCTCAGTGGCGAAGAAGTAGAGCTGAAGCTCAGCCTGAAAGACTGCGCCGATGAAATCGCCCAGGTGGCCTTCCCCTACTTCGGTGGCCAGACCCACGAGCACGACTACTTCCAGCACACCGACCACAGCGATGTGATCGATTACAAGGTGCCGGTAAAGTTTGTGCAGAACAAAGATGGCGAGGTGCTCAAAGTTGCCAGCGTCTACGACCTGACCCTGGCCAACTACGGCGTCGAGCACGGTCTCGACGATCCCAACTGCGCGCACAGCTACGACGAAGACAAACCCTACACTCCCGCCTGGCAGGAGAAAATCACCGGCTGTCGCCGCGAGAACGTTATCCAGGTTGCACGCGAGTTCGCCAATACCGCTGACAAAACCCGTGGACGCTCCATGGTGATTGTGGGTGCCGCCCTCAACCACTGGTACCACATGGATATGAACTACCGTGGCCTCATTAATATGCTGATGATGTGCGGTTGTATCGGTCAGAGCGGTGGTGGCTGGGCCCACTATGTGGGGCAGGAAAAACTGCGCCCGCAAACCGGCTGGACCCCGCTCGCTTTCGGCCTCGACTGGCAGCGTCCGCCGCGCCATATGAACGGCACCTCCTTCTTCTACAACCACGCCAGCCAGTGGCGCTACGAGAAGTTGGAAATGGACGAAGTGGTTTCGCCGCTGGCCGACAAGAGCAAGTGGCAGGCTTCCATTATCGATTACAACAGCCGCGCCGAGCGTATGGGCTGGCTGCCATCCGCACCGCAGCTGGGTATGAACCCGTTACAACTCACCAAAGATGCCGCTGCTGCGGGTATGTCCGCCAAGGATTACACCGTACAGCAGCTTAAGCGCGGCGCGCTCAAGTTCGCCAACCAGGACCCGGATAACCCGCAGAACTTCCCGCGTAACATGTTCATCTGGCGCTCCAACCTGCTGGGTTCCTCCGGTAAGGGCCACGAGTACATGCTGCGCCACCTGCTCGGCACCAAGCATGGCCTGATGGGTAAGGACCTGGGCGAAGCCGGCGGCAAGAAGCCGGAAGATGTGGCCTGGCACGATACCCCCAGTGAGGGCAAAGTCGATCTGCTGGTGACACTGGACTTCCGTATGTCCACCACCTGTCTCTATTCCGACATCGTGCTGCCGACGGCCACCTGGTATGAGAAGGACGATCTCAATACCTCCGATATGCACCCTTTTATCCACCCGCTCACCAAAGCGGTGGACCCGGCCTGGGAAGCGCGCAGCGACTGGGACATTTTCAAAGGTGTGGCGAAGAAATTCTCCGAACTCACCGACGGCCACCTGGGGGTGGAGAAGGATCTGGTAACCCTGCCAATCCACCACGATACCCCCACCGAAATCGCCCAGCCCTTTGGGGTGAAGGCCTGGTGGAAGGGTGAGTGCGACCTGATCCCCGGCGTTACCGCGCCGAGCATGATCGAGGTGGAGCGCGACTATCCCAACACCTACAACCGCTTTACCTCTATCGGCCCATTGCTGGAAAAACTCGGCAACGGCGGTAAGGGCATCAGCTGGAATACCGATGACGAGGTGGACTTCCTCAAGAAGCTCAACCGCACCTGGAAGGATGAAAGCGCCCGCGACGGCCGCGCCCGTATCGACAGCGCCGTCGATGCCGCCGAGATGATCCTGTCACTGGCCCCTGAAACCAACGGCCAGGTGGCGGTGAAGGCCTGGGAAGCGCTGGGCAAGATCACCGGTCGCGATCACACCCATCTGGCCAAGCCCAAGGAAGACGAGAAGATCCGCTTCGCCGATATCGTGGCGCAGCCCCGCAAGATCATCTCCTCGCCCACCTGGTCTGGCCTGGAAGATGAGCATGTGAGCTACAACGCCGGCTACACCAATGTGCACGAGCTGATTCCCTGGCGCACCATCACCGGCCGCCAGCAGTTCTATCAGGATCACGAGTGGATGCGCGACTTCGGCGAGACCATGTGTGTGTACAAGCCGCCCATCAACCTGAAAACCGTACAGCCGGTGCTGAACCAGAAGCCCAACGGCAACAAGGAGATCCTGTTGAACTGGATCACCCCGCACCAGAAATGGGGCATTCACAGCACCTATTCCGACAACCTGCTGATGCTCACCCTGTCTCGTGGTGGCCCCATAGTATGGATGAGTGAGAACGACGCCAAGTTGGCAGGTATTGAAGACAACGACTGGATCGAAATCTTCAACGTCAACGGCGCCATTGCCGCCCGTGCGGTGGTGTCCCAGCGGGTGCCAGACGGCATGGCCATGATGTACCACGCCCAGGAGCGCATCGTGAATACACCGGGAGCGGAAACCACCGGCACCCGCGGCGGTATCCACAACTCCGTAACCCGTGCGGTGATGAAACCCACCCATATGATCGGCGGCTACGCCCAGCAGTCCTACGGCTTTAACTACTACGGCACTGTGGGCTGTAACCGGGATGAGTTTGTGGTGGTGAGAAAAATGAACAAGGTCGACTGGCTGGATGGCGAAGACGTCAAAGAGCCGACGCGAGAGGAGGTGTAACAATGAAAGTTAGAGCCCAGATCGGCATGGTGCTGAACCTCGATAAATGTATCGGCTGCCACACCTGCTCGGTGACCTGTAAAAACGTCTGGACCTCTCGCGAGGGGGTCGAGTACGCCTGGTTTAACAACGTCGAGACCAAACCCGGTGTCGGCTATCCCAAAGAGTGGGAAAACCAGGACAAGTGGAACGGCGGCTGGACCCGCAAGAAAAACGGCAAGTTGCAGCCCAAGATCGGCAGCAAGCACCGGGTGCTGGCCAACCTGTTTGGCAACCCGGATATGCCGGAAATCGACGACTACTACGAGCCGTTCGACTTCGACTATCAGACCCTGCACAAGGCGCCGGAGCAGAAGCACCAGCCGGTGGCCCGCCCGCGCTCGCTGATCAGTGGCGAGCGTATGGAGAAGATCGAGTGGGGTCCCAACTGGGAAGAAATTCTCGGTACCGAATTCGACAAGCGTAAGAAGGACAAGAACTTCGAACAGGTCCAGGCGGATATCTACGGTGAGTTTGAAAACACCTTTATGATGTACCTGCCGCGCCTGTGCGAGCACTGCCTCAATCCGGCCTGTGTTTCTGCCTGCCCCAGCGGTGCCATCTACAAGCGCGAAGAGGACGGCATCGTCCTGATCGACCAGGACAAATGCCGCGGTTGGCGCATGTGCGTATCCGCCTGCCCCTACAAGAAGATCTACTACAACTGGAAAACCGGTAAATCCGAGAAGTGTATCTTCTGTTACCCGCGTATTGAGGCGGGCCAGCCAACTATCTGTTCCGAAACCTGCGTGGGCCGTATCCGCTACTTGGGGGTGCTGCTCTATGACGCCGACCGCATCGAAGAAGCCGCTGCGGTAGAAGATGAAAAAGCCCTCTACCAAGCCCAGTGCGATATTTTCCTCGACCCCAGCGATCCCAAAGTCCAGGAAGCTGCCCGCGCCGAGGGTATCCCCGAAGCCTGGCTCGAAGCCGCGCAGAAATCCCCGGTGTACAAGATGGCCATCGATTGGCAGATCGCCCTGCCGCTGCACCCGGAGTACCGCACCCTGCCCATGGTTTGGTACGTGCCGCCGCTGTCTCCGATCCAGAATGCAGTGCAGGCCGGCCAAGTGGAAACCGTCACCGTGGGGCGCGGCGCCGAGATCCCCGATCTCTCCACCCTGCGTATCCCGCTGCAATACCTCGCCAACCTGCTCACCGCCGGCGACGAGAAGCCAGTGGCCCGCGCCCTGGAACGCATGATTGTGATGCGCGCCTATATGCGCGGCATCCATGTGGACGGCGTGCAGGAACGCGAGTTACTGGAAGAGGCCGGGATGACCGTCGCCCAGGTAGAAGAGATGTACCGCTATATGGCCCTGGCCAATTACGAAGACCGCTTCGTGGTGCCCTCAAGCCACAAGGCTTACGCCGAAAACGCCTACGACATGAAGTCCTCCTGTGGTTTCAGCTTCGGCAACGGCTGCAGCACCGGCAACGACAGCACCAATATCTTCGGTGGCAAGCAGAATGCGGTGCGCGAAGTGATACCGGCCAAAGTGGTCGACTGAGGCCGAGGGGAGAGTACCGATGAAAGTATTAAACCTGATCGCCCACCTGCTGGATTACCCGTCCGATGAGCTGGTGGCGCACCTGGATGAGTTAACCAACTGGGTGGCGGAATCCGAAGACCTGGACAAGCCCCTGCGCGATTTGCTGCTGGCGTTTATCTCTCACTACGAGCGTATGGATGCGCTCGATTGGCAGAGTGAATACGACGGTTTGTTTGAGCGCGGCCGGGCTGTGTCCCTGCACCTGTTCGAGCATATCCACGGCGAATCCCGCGATCGCGGCCAGGCCATGGTGGATCTGATGAACCGCTACCGAGCTGCCGGCCTGGAACTGAATGAGCGCGAACTGCCGGATTACCTGCCCACCTACTTAGAGTTCTGCGCCACCCAAGGTGAAGCGGCCTACGGTTGGGTGCACGATATCACCCATGTGATTGCCCTGTTGAGCGCGCGCCTGTCAAAGCGCGAGAGCCCCTATCACCTGTTGATGGATGCGCTCTTGCAGATGGCCGGAGTCTTTGTAGATCTGACCGCGCTCAAAGAAGAAGTCGCCAATGAGGAGCGCGACGATACCCCCGAGGCGCTGGACAAGATCTGGGAGGAAGAGGTGGTCAGCTTTACCGGCGCCAACAATTGTGACCAGTCCATAGCGCGGCCCAGCGCTGCGCAGCTGCGCGACGGCCAGCCCCTAACCTGGGCCTCCAGTGCCAAAGATGCCGCGCAGAATTCTGCCCAGCCCGTACCACAGGAGTAACAAGATGAACTATCTGAATACGCTGCTCTTTGCCATCTATCCCTTTGTTGCCCTCACGGTGTTTCTGGTGGGGAGCCTGATCCGCTATGACCGCGATCAATATACCTGGCGCACCGGCTCCAGCCAGTTGTTGGAGCACAAGCAATTGCGCATCGGCAGTTACCTGTTCCATATTGGGGTGATTGCCATTCTCGCGGGCCATTTTGTCGGCCTGCTTACGCCCAAAGCGGTGTGGCACCTGCTCGGCATTGAAGCCTCCACCAAGCAGATGATGGCAATGGGGATCGGTGGTTTCTTCGGGGTAATCTGCTTTATCGGCCTCACCATTTTGATTAAGCGCCGCCTCACCAATCCGCGAGTGCGCGCCACCACTTCCAAAATGGACCTGACCATACTGTTGATGCTTTACGCCCAGTTAATCCTTGGCCTGATCAGTATCCTGGTTTCCGCCGGCCATATGGACGGTGCCGAAATGCTCAAGCTGATGACCTGGGCCCAGTCCATTGTCACCCTCGATGGCTCCGCAGCCGCAGCGGCTATCGCCGACGTAAATATCATCTACAAGCTGCATATTTTCCTCGGTATGACCCTGTTCCTGCTGTTCCCCTTCAGCCGCCTGGTGCACGTATGGAGTGTTCCAGTGCAGTACTTCCGCCGCAATTACCAGGTAGTGCGCGCCAAAGCCGCGCGCTAATCCCAGCAATCGTTAACCAGGCCCGCCAAGTGTGGGCCTTGTGTGGAGAAGAGTCATGAGTGCATTACTAGCTTCCGACGCCGCCGGGCACGAATTCGAACTGGCTGAAGCTGTGGCCGTGAACGGCAGTGAAATTCCCGCAGACCTGATTTACCAGGAGATGCAATACCAGACCGCCAACTCCCCGCGCCAAGCAATTTACCGCGCCGCACGGGCATTGGTTATCGGTTGGCTGTTACGGGAAAAGGCCGCAGGGCAGGGGCTTTGTGCCGCCGACGAAGACCTGCACAGTGAGGCCTTCGATCACGCCGTTTCAGATCTTTTGAAAGGTGAGTTGCAAGTGCCCCCGGCCAGTGAAGACGAGTGCCGCGCTTATTTCGAAGCCCACCCACATAAATTCCGCTCCGATCCCCTTGCCGAAGTGCGCCATATCCTGATCCCAGCCGCACCGGATGACTCTGAAGCCTGTGCGAAAGCGCGCGCCGCTGCCGAGGAAATGCTCAAGCAGATCCGCAACGATGCTAATCCGCTACAGACCTTCGCCCAGTTAGCTCAATCCCACTCCGCCTGTTCCTCCGCCGAAGCCGGTGGCAGCCTCGGCCAGGTGGGGCGCGGTGATACCGTCGCCTCCTTCGAGCGCGCAGTGTTCGAGCAGGGCACCGGCTTGGTAGCGGATCCTGTGGAGACCCCTTACGGAGTACACCTGATTTATGTGGAACACTGCGAACCGGGCCGCCCGCTGGAATTCGAATATGTTTCGGAGCGAATCGAGGAATACCTAACTGAAAAACGCCGCCGCCAGATGACTAGCGACTATCTGCAAAAAATGGTTCAGGCCGCGCAAATATCAGGCCTGGATTTATCGGGGGAGGCCCACTGAGGTGGTAGAGATTCGCCAACTGTTCGCACGCAATCGCGACTGGATAAATTAAATGTCCTGGCGCAGGTGCAAAACCTGACCATGACAAAAATAATGCAGCAGGGCTGAGACCGCAGTCAGCGTTTCAACTTGCACGGCTGGATCTGCGATATTCGCAATGGCCTGATTCGATACCTGGGTATGCGGATAGACGATCATGGGTAAGTGCCAGAGATTTATCATATTAATAGCGAGGTGCAGGAGGAGGGTTGAGTTTTTTACTTCTTTATCCCGTACTAGACGTTGAATATAAATAGCGCTGTTACGTTTAAATACTCTCAAAAATTCAGCCCCTACATCTACTCCGCATCTGTTAAAGCCGATGGCAACCAGCATCGGTTAGGGGGAGCGATACTGCCGCTTCTTTTCAGAGTGTAAAGGGTGTAACTATATATACAGTGAGCCTCAATAGAGAGTTAGCCCTATGGATGGCTATATAATATTTTTGCCTCCCAATACTACGCTGAGAGCAAGAAACAGTAACTGAATACCTAGCATGATAAATACAGATATCTTCAGAAGAAGAATGCGGTTACCGATAGTTTTTTCACATACAAGAATTACTCCAACGACGAGATAAAATACCCCGAAAGAACGTAAGATACTGATTCAATAAGAGCTAGGGGTGGCTTTTTTATGAGGAGATAATCTGTTGCCAAAGACCAATCTAATTTTTGAGCATCAGTAGGAGATAAATAGGTTGATCTTGAAGTTCTTGAGTACTTAAAATCAAGTATTGAAGGTAGTGTTTCAACCACAGTATAAATGGAAACTAGCTAAAGCTGAAACTTACCAAGAAGGGGAAAAGAATGGATTGAATACGTGGCCGCATAAGAAGCTGATCCCGTTAAGAGATTAAGGAAATATATTTACGTATATTTATATGAATTCCTACGTGAATCAACCTCAGAATGAATTTCTGGAACTATTAATATATCGATTCTATAAAAAAACAACAAAAATTTTATTTACATTAAAGCACCTAAGCTAACTGGCGTAAAAGCTTGGCTACAATTGACAGCAAATAATTGTAAGTATTTTTTACGCCTGAGTTTGGAAAATATTTTTATATCTTAAGAATCACATAACCCAAGATATACTTTGCTCTTTTGCTCCTCCGCCATAGAGAGGGCGCCTATTATTTCCGATATAGAAACTAGTTCCCAAGTTGTTTCACGGATCGTTTTGTTATCTTGGGACCATTTTGATTCATCAAAACCTTCTGAATTTATAATTTCCTCTTTTAAGAAACGTATCAATTCACCACGTAACTTTACTAATACAGAGCGAAGCTGCCAAGGTTCAACTATATTTGGTTTAAAAAGTTCATATTCTTCTAAAACACTTTCACTATCTTTAGTGTAGGTAGGTCTAATTAAATTAGCTTCTTCGTCTGAAATCTTACTGAAAATATTAAAACCGGTTCGATAATTAGGGTTTCCAGTATATAGCATGCGAGCTACACCGTCGCATGGGTTAGTTGTTGAAACAACTGTTTCTTTTTTGTCTTCGTTCAATATTATAAGATGGAAACTAGTAGAAATACCCAAAATCGCTCCCTTTCAAAGTCTAACAGCGTATTCTAAAGAATAACGAATCATAACACCTTAAAATATATTCTGGAAATAAAACTATAAAGTTCCTTTTATATAGAAGATAGAGTTTGATGATAGTATCTTCTCTAATTCCATCTGTTGTGGCAGTACCTATTATGAATAGCTTGTAAATATAATTGTTGTACCGGAAGACTCTGGACCTAATCGTTGAGGGAAAACAGTCCATTCTGAAATATATTTAGATAATTGAATAACCTATTGGTGTCTAAGACCATTTCTGCGCAATCATTGCCGTGCTTCGAGCAAGAGCTTTATTAAGTTGTAGGTTTTGAAACGAAAATATGTTCAATGAAGTCAAAGTTTTTTGAAGAAATAAGAGCATATAAAACGTCTTTTTCACCAGAACCCTCTGTAATAAAGACAAAGTAATTTTTCCCAACTTGGTTATTCAGTATTGGTGATGTGCAACTGGTATTATAGTTATGTACTATTGAAATAAAATTCTTTTTTTCCCCTTTATACATTTCTATCACTTCAAACTTAACAATCTGAGATGTGCTGGAACATACATTAAAGATAAAAGTTTACCTTTAAATGCAGACTTTGAATGTTTAATAAATTTCTGGGTATTATAAAGAGAAACTGTTTCAGGGGCAATTATACAGGCTGGTGTATTCAGGCTAATCAGTATAAAAAAACTACAAGAAATTTCATAAAACAAAAACGTCATTAGCAATTGTTAATCAGCAACCACCCGCTATGCGGATGGTTGCTGATTTCATGAATAGGGTAAGCCGGCTTAATTTTGAGCACAATTTAGTGCCTTGATGAAGGCAATGTGCGATATTTAAGTAACCAGTTATGTGAATTAATGTTTGCTGGTGAGAGCTAGCTATTTCATTGAATGAAAACCGATATTATTTCCTTCGGTATCTTGCGCTATTGCGATAAAACCATGCTCTCCAATAGACATTTTAGGCACTACTACCTTCCCACCTGCTGGCTCGACTCTGGCCAGTTCAACAGAACAATCTTCGCTATCAAAATACGCTAGAGTGCTATTACCTCCAGCTTCAACACCCTCCATTTTACAAATTGCTCCACTTGCACCCGGTTCTTGTTTCATTGGAAATGCCCACATCTCGGGTTGAGGAAAGTCTTTTACTTCGTCAGGATTGTCTAGTCGAGTTAACTCCTGCTTGAGAACAGATTCATAAAAGGACTTTGCACGAACCATATCATTCACATAAATTTCAAACCAACAAACTGCATTTGTATTCATTAGAGTATCCTCACTGTTAAGTATCTAGGTATGGTTTGTATTTCCGGAAACATAACGAAGTTTTAGAAAGATCATTCATATTTTACGCGCAATAATGAAAACTACCATATCATGCATTCCATGCTGCCATATAATTTCTATGGTAAAACCAGCGTCTTGAATTTCTTTCTCTAATTTTACTTTTGTTAGGATGAAGACATCGGGCATTAAGCCCATAAGTTTTCCTAGAGGTGCTAAGAGCTTAATAAACCGTATATAGGAATTACCCATACAAACGGTACTACTCACGAAAACACCACCAGGCTTGAGGATTCTAGCAGTTTCTGCCAAAACATCTCTTCTATCTGGTAGTAAGTGAATAACATTTAAACCCAATACTGCATCAAAACTCGCCGACTCAGCATTGAATTCGGTTAATGTACCTCTGGTAAATCTAATATTATCGATGCAGGCTTCCCTGGCCTTCGTTCGGCCAATCTCAAGCATATTTTCAGATATATCTACCGCTTCAATATGTTGCACATGTGGAGCGTGGCAAATCGCTGTGGTCCCTGTTCCGCAACCAAACTCCAAAATATTCATATCAGGCGTAAAGAATCTCTGGGTATCTGAGAGCTTCTTCTGATAACTTGCCTCGTCAGAAATAGGGCTCCTAGCATACTCCTTTGCTTTTCTATCCCAGAACTTATCAGACCTAGTCATATCAGTTCCTGTATAAATGCCAAGGCGTTATCGGCGCTGTTTTTTTCTCCCTGACTCATAAAGCCTCATGCTTCGGACCGAAGCGTCCGAAAGCCTTAACATTTTAAGTTTCAAAACCCATTAAGAACACCCCACAACTTATCCCAACGTTCAAGCTTTTCAGCGGCACTCAACAGTCTTGGCTGAATTTGAATAGGGTTGCCAAGTTGATTCACATCTTGTAATAAATTGGAATTTACTGCTCCGCGAAGCCGACCATTTATATTGCAGCCTACGGCTAGTAGTTCATTACAAGCTTTGCAATGGTAGAAATTAGCAAGTTGATCACCATTTTGTTTAGTTGAAATCTCATCACCAATGAAATCCACTGACATATTCGGATCACTAATAATACGTGACGGGTTGGCTTGGCAATAATTACAATCGCAAATGCGCGGATTCAAATCTTCGAGTGGTCCAGCTAACCGAACTTTAACCCGCCAATGCTTACATTTACACGATCCCTGAAAGAGCATAATAATTAGTGCCAATTACGATGAAAGATATGCTTGCCTCAATTGCCGGAGGCTACTGGCGCCTTTTTTCAAAGCTTTGGCAAAAAAGGTGACAGCAACCGCGGATCGGATTGCATGCACTTGGTACGCCCAGCATAGGCGTGAACTAATAGGGTGAAACTCCCCTGTAGGAAGATCATCATTTAATGGCATTCCATTAAATGCTAACTACTAGCGAATGGCAACTGCAACATGGTGAGATCTTAGGGGGAGGGGGCCGCTGGCAAAACTACAAATTACCGAATAGAAACATCACTTAATGCTTAGCCTAGAGGCGAGGTGGTCAAGGGCACTGAAGCCATGTGATCTAATGGGTAGAGTAAATGATTAAATTGTGTGGTGAAAGTCACACCCTTATCAGGGGAGATCTGTGTAACCTGCTGATATGATGCTGTCAGCATGGCCGCTGACTCATAAGTAGGCCCAACCCGCTAACTACCATCGCGGGGATAAAAAATGTTTGAACACAGCGGCACCCCGGTCTGCACTTGGGTGCTGCCTTCGATGACCATGAATCTCTGGGCGACTCTTAAGCTGATTAAGCAATTCGAGAGGAAGTTGGAGGACTTCGCCAAAACGATACCCAGAGGCGGTTTGCGTTATCGCCTCCAGTGAAACCAAGGTCCATGCCGTACGATCGCCTCATTCACCACGCACGAGTAATTGCAGGTCTTCCGCAGTCCCTTCGATAAGGCGGCTAAGGGATTCGGCGCGCGAGATCCGGCCGTCTCTTAGCGTATACAGGCTGATTACCTTGATTGTGAGCGGTTGGCCATCTTTCGCCTTCGCGCGCACCAGATGCACATCAGCTATCCGATCGCCCTCGCCAATTACGGAAAGGTAATCGAATCTGACGGCCGAGTACTCCATACGGAACAAATTGATACGCGAATCGAGTTGCGATCGCCCAATCGTTGTGTCGTCGATAACCTGCACGAAGTCTTCGGTAAAGTAGCGGTCGGTGACCTTAGAATCAGCGTTTGGATCACAAACCGCTTTGGCCATCTCATCCAGAAACGCTTCGGCCTGTTCACTATTCATTTTTCGATTCTTCTCCGTTCGCGTCCGATTGTGGTCGAATGCATGGACAGACATCTACCACTGTCTAACGCTAAGGTTGACCGAGCTGTCATGCAGCTCGCAAAAAATATTACAAACTAGGCGGAGCCTATCCCGCGAGTTTGATTATAGCGCTTTGGGCCAAAGCTCTGTTATGCACAAGTGGGTCAGCTCAAACCTTTGGTATCCAGGTGGCAGTAAAGAGGACCGCAATTTGGACACTTATGGATGATGTTTGAATCAGACTGATGTGCTGAGCCCGATGATGTATCCTCAATCGCTGGCGCTAAAAGGCAACCTGGCAATCGAAGCATGCAAACTTATGCAAGAACTCAGTCAAAGTGTATAGCGTGTGGTGAAGGGGTGGGCCATGCAATGAATTATCTCGCTTATAAGCCTTATTAAGTGGCTATTGGCTGGCATGGTAGAGAACGAAACTGATTGTTAAAGAGGCTACTATAGCCCCAAGGATACTGAGTGCTACTTTCATCGGGATAATGGGTACTGGAGTCCTATAACGTTGCTCTCGGCCAAAGACTGTGAACGAGCTCTGCTTACCATAGGGGGCGAACATGACAAAGAATATCATAGAGCCAATGGCTATAGAGTAAGCCAACCATCCAAATACGCTGGAGGCTGTTAAAGTTTCTTGAGTTGCCAGGATATAGACATAGATACCTATACCAGGGAGTAAGCCGAGTAACTTTTTATCCATTTTTCTTCGCATGATAACTAAATTACCAAGTGGCTAATTTTTTTGATTGTTTTGTGCGAACATAATGCTTGCCATGAGATAAAGCGGTCATAAGGGAACTCTTCTCCTGTGAGCTTCTCTTAGGCATCATTGGCTATATGTATAAAGTCTTCAGCTTCGTAGCCCTACAGTTCTGGACACCACTAACATCTTAACCCGTAATATTCTTTGTACCTCAGCCTATGGGGATCAAAGATTAAGTCAGATTCTCCATGCCCCCTATCTTAATTACTCGGTTAAAACGGAGTGCTTTAGAAATTCATTAAGTTTGTACAGTTAGTGCAGTGAGTTTTCGAAATAGATAAAGGCATATCCGAAAGCTAACCCAAGGAGGACAGGTCCGGGGTAACGTCTAAACAGGCGTTTTATTTTACTAGGTGTTCGACCATTACGTAGGTCATTAATTAATTCTTGCTGTGCTTGAAAGGCATGTAGCGCTGAGAAGACGGCGGCGGTCAAAGAGTAGGTGAACCCTTCAGAAATAGGTGTATCAATACCAAGAGCAGTTTTGAGAGTAACAATACCGCCTATAAATGCCATCGCAAATGACAAATTAGACTTTAAAAATTCGAACTCTAATTCTTGGCTCAGAAGATAATGAGGGCTTTGCTCTATGGGTTTATCATTTACTAATTCTTGTAACTTTGCTCTCATTACTCACAACCGTTAACAGGATCTATTTGGATAATAGTACCTTTGCCTTCCCAATGGAATACTCAAAACTTACAGTAAGTTCTGTAGCAGCAGAGCGACATTTGCTCAGCAGAAGATGTTCGATCGTACCAATTTTATGGGTTTAGGCCATCTGGAGCTATTTTTATAAAGTAAATTATTACAGGTATAAAGCACATCAAGGTTAATACTAGGTTTGCGATATTCAGTACTCGCTTGCTTCTAAATATCACAAATAACACCCCTACTAACTGAGCAACGGCTGTATAAAGGAAATACAGACCTAGTGTTCCATAAAAATTTGCTAATTCTGGAGCAATAAGGGCTGAAAAGGTCGCTACCAGCAAATATGAGATGAACCCACATAGCATCGCGATACTAAGTCTACATACTAAATAATTTGTTCTTCCCATATTAGTTTTTAATTTTACTTCTCGCATAATGAAGCGAGTCAGACATTAAAAAGCTCTATGACAGAAGGGGTATAGGTTTATTTATTTTCTAATGCTACCTATGTAGTATTAGGTCAAAACCCTTTATTGAAAATCTTACTCTTTTCATATCTTCTGTATATTTACCTAGGTTGTTCCCCTCAAGATCCCAGACATTTTCTTTAGCGAACCACCCATTGGATTCTTGGTCATGGCATTTAAAATGGCTATTTGGGACTACCTTACCGTTTTTCATAGTTGGACCAAAGTTTCTACATTCTTGGCCCCACCTCCACCACTTTAAATCTGGCATATCTACCATACCATCTCTGAGAGGAACGCTGAAAACTATAATGTCCGACTCATAATTTTTATAAACTATATATCTTACGTCCCACTCCTCCTCATAATGTACATCCTGAGTAAGTATTTCACCCGGCTCCAGGTCAGCTATATCAATACTAGGAGATAGTTCACCAGCATTTGCTGGAGGCTTTAGGGCACTACCAAACATACCAAGCATGAATCCGATTCCAATTAGAGAGACAGTAAGAAGGCTGAACCAAAGTAATTTCTTGCGCTTTTCCATTTGATGCTCACAGTGTAGTCAAAATAAGCTTGATTAAAATGTATAATTACCTTATCTGGTGGTGTAAATTGAAATACGGCCATCTAAAGATGGAGAAAATTTTTCTTCAACTAGAGATTTAAGCTTGCTCCATTTTATGGAAAGATTTTCCTAATTACACATAAATCCATCATTTAACGGCTGCTTTTTATTGATAGCTTCGTGCCAACAAAATGGCAACAACATACCCAAGGGGTGGAAAAAATCTTTCAGTATTAAGTATTTCTATCAAAAATACTTATCGCACAAAGCCGGGTATAGCTTGGGTAAATCGTCCTCATCCCACGCTTCGCCAACGGGATCCTCTCTGCCTTCAGAAGTAAGGCGATCATAAGGAAACTCTTCTCCTGTGACCTTCTCGTAGGCATCATTAGCTATATACATGAAGTCCTCAGCTTCGAAGTCTTCAGGTAGCCAATCGGCCAGAGATTCAGGATTTGTTAGTGCTGCTTCAAACTTCTCGCGTCCTCCAAGTATCAAGCCAGCTCTGAAGTAAGTAAAACCATCATCGGAACAGCCACCATTTAAGATATATGCCACAGCCCAAATATCCCAACGGTATGTGAGGTCATTTAGTTCGCACTGCTTTTGCTTGAATGCAATAATTTCATTAGGAGTGAGCTTGCTTACAGCCTCAACTAATCTATCAAAAACTTCCTCAATATCGGATACTCGCTTTGTTACGCTTTCTACCAGATCCCAAAATCTTGAGTCTTCCACGATCACCCCTTTACTTTTAAGATCGTAAATAAGGTCCGAAACGGAACAGCAAGGCTGTGAAACGAAGGTTCAGCCAACGCTGCTGCCATTTTAAAGAAATGATTTTGATCATTCCCCAGAGCGCTTCTTGCGGTTTTCAAGTAGCCAAAGTTGGCCTTCAATATCATTTTTTATCCATGCCTCTTTGGCAGACTTCCATGTATTATTCATATATAGATATCATCTTTTCCTGGTGGAAAAACTAGCTTTCATCTTTTCCAAGCAATAAAAGATGAAAGCTAATTTAATTCCACTGCATCAGCTTGTTAAAGGCTCAATACTTCCCAAGTATCACCCTTGCGAACAAAACCTTTCTCTGAAACTATATGAGGCCACTCGTTCTCAGGATCATAAACTATGTTTCTTACTTGCTTTAGGCCTTCAGCATCTTCTGATCCAGTTACTATTACCAAATCTCTAGATGGAATATAAACAACAATATCTCCCTTTACGGGAAACTGTTCTTTATTCCATAGGCTGTCATAAAGTATGAGTGAGGCTTCATAATTTCCACCTGCTAGTAACATCGATAAAGAGGCAGGATTGCCCTGTATTTGTAATTCAATGGAGTTCCGTAAGTTTTCCTTAGCTAGGGTGCGTAACTCTTCATCTTTAATCTGTAGTTTATCTATATCTTTTTGAGAGATATATCTCATAGAGGTTTCAGTATCAAATACATAGAGGACATAAAGCTCTTCATTTAACTGTTCAAAGTAAAAGGGAAAAGGAGCATCGCTACCTTTTTTTCTAAACATTGCTTCTACTTGAGTAATATAATCTCTATTTTTGATGACTGGGAATATTTGTGTCTTGCCAAAGTTAATTTCTTTTGGTTGGAACAGCTCCTCTAAACTTCCAGTATATTGTTTAATAATATCTTCAAGTGCTTCAGGGCTATCTGTATAAGAAATATAGGCGTTATTTAAAAAAGAAACCTGCTCTTCACCCTCATTGTTTTCGAAGTGGACCTCTAGCTGACCTTTTTTCTCAGCTTTAATACCCACAACCTTTTTTTGAACAGCCTTGATATATCGTTCAACAAACTCATCTTCACTTAACAATTCGTCAGCAAAACTTAATTGGCAGAAAAGTATTATCAATAGGAATGCTATTTTTTTCATTCTTTACCTATAAATAGAATATATGCCATGTATTTATTGGCTTTGTTTACACTTAACTGTTTTATCAATAGCCTCAGACCAGGCTGATTGACTATCAAAGTTTTCAATTAGGCCGTTATTGGCTTGATTACCTGTAAAAGCACCAATACCATGCTGGATCATATATGTTGGATGGTATGTCGGTAGCCCCCGTGTTCGCAAAGCTTCACATACTTGCTCATTACTTTCCAAGATTGTATTTATTTCTGATTGGAGACGAGAAAGCTGTTCCTCCGAAAGGCCGCTTAAGGTATTCATGCGAAGAACAATGATACTTTGATGTGCTGTTTGGTCAATAACTCTTTTGGTATCATAAATTCCATAAGTCATGGCAGCGTAATACATTTTTGCTGCATCTGAATAATTTCCAGAGTTTAGGCATTTCTTCATACCAGAAAATATATCAGCAGGTCTTTGACTGGCCTGGAGCGAATTAATATCTACACAGGCAGCTGGCTTAGGTGCTTCTAGGTTTCCTTTACTTTGAAAGTTTGTAACATCAGAATTGCTAGCGCATGATGTAATAGTGATGGATGCCAGTATTGCAATGATTTTATTCATATATTTGATACCTCTTGTGAAGCCTGCAATATATTTAAAAGAATGCTGCATTATACCGATTTTATATATATCTCAACAATCAGGTTTGCCCTAACCAGAAAACCTATCACCCAGCATATTTTGGGTAAACATATTGTAAATAAGTACTGTCGTACCTAAGGCAGTCTTTATGCATTGGGTGAAAGGATTACTGTCATTGCTGAATGTGTATCGATAATGATCGGTCTATTATTTTTTTATCTTCAACTAGAGAATCTGTAAAGAGTACCAATTTAATTTGCTATTTTTATGATCAGCTTGGATTGTCGTCAGCATAAATGAACAAAAATATAGGCACTAAAATGATCTTGTTGGATTTTATTCAGTTTGTTTTAGTGTCAAAGCTGCGTAAAATCGATTGATATTTATTGGTATTTTGGCCGGAATTAAGTGGTTTTTTGGAGGTTGATGACCAAGGACCAAAGGGATTCGAGAGAATCAAGACATCTAAGAGTTTTCTAAAGAACCATCTTCTTAAAGGAGAAGGGTAGCGTGACGTAAGAGACAGTAAAAGGCGCTGACCCAAGGTGCAGCAACACCAGGGGCCAGCTAACCAAATTGATAAATGACCTATCAAAATGGCTATATGGATCATACGCTAGAAACCCGCTCGTCTTCAATAAAGTGGAGAACATCCAGCGGCTTGGATCGATTCCCCAAGCTCTGGGAGCGTATTGCCTGCCTTTTCTTCTTCTATGCCTACCGTTCCCGCGCACCACCCCGTATTTCCTCACAACGTTACTTTCTCAGCCTTCCATCAGAGAAGGTCTACCCATGGTTTGAGTATCAGTAGGAAATAACTATGTTGATTTTAAAGCGCCGGACCGGTGAAAACTTATGGATTGGAACCAATGTGTCGATAACAGTTTTGGAAGTTAAGGGTAATCAGGTGAAGATTGGGATACGTGCTCCCAGATCCCTGCCTGTGCACCGTGAGGAAATATATATTCGCTTACAGAAAGGGTCTATTCTGGGAAACGAAGATCGGTGAAAAAATTTTTCACGATTAGGGAACGTTCGAAAGAGCGGCAAATTACGGAGCCGAAAACGGAGTAATTTGTCCGCTTGCAAAAATTTTTTTATGATTATAGTTTAACCATTGTGCGTTAAAACTAAGATTTTGTGATCAGGTATTACCATAAGAACTTTCTCTTGTCCGTGAGAGTAGAAAGAGCCTGGTGTTGTTGCAGTATCAATAATGATCTCTTGTAGCTTAGCAGGCATCTTTGCGCACATTAGTTCATAGACCCAGTTTTCAGGTCTTGTCCAATCCTTTCTTGGAGTATGCATCCATTCTCCATAGCTATAATAAAATCTGCTATGCCCTCGTGCTTGTTTGGCGGTATTGAGAAATTCAAGACCCTCCACTTTGATTTTATCTAAAGTTGTTTCTTTCAGCTCATATATATGGACACCACAAGCTTCTCTTATACCTTGTAAATCACTGTTACTATGGAGTGTGCTACCTAGATCGAATTCTATAGGTATTATGTCTCTCCAATGTTGATCATCTAGCCAAACAAGGTAGCCCCCCCCTAAAAATAATATAATTAATATAGAAACTGCTACTTTCATCATGTTTGCCTAGCTGTATGACATCCTAATTAGGTTGGACTTATAAATCATACTAAAATTTAGATACCTATCAATTTCTTCAACGACAAGGAAATATAGCATTAGTCTTTCTTATCCGATTGAAAGTATCTCTTAGCACTATTAGTATGGTTCTTCGACAACCTCTTCTAAGTACTCCTGTGTATATTCGATATCATAAGGCTTATCACCGGCAACTTGTTTCAAAAAGTTAATAATACTCTTACTATCGTCATTAATGTCCAATGTTTGTGCATACTCAAATGCTGAAAGTGGCTTACCTTTATCTGCGTCGTGTTTATAATCATGAGAATGTTCAAAGTTTCTGATTGATACGTATCTTCTGATTTCAACTCCAGCATGTTGAGCAGAGGTGATCGCATCCCATATATTTTTATTTAGAGTCCATGCACTATTTACTTTAGGCTCACCATCGTTCTTTAACCTTACTTCGCCATCGCTATAAAGATGACGCTCATCAGAATCGTGAATAACATGTTGACGAATTTTAAAATGACTTAAAACCTCGATAAAGAAAGGTATATTGTTTTTAGTTCCAGTATTTAATACGAATAGATCACTGTTTGAATAGTGATCCTCGATTAAGCCTCTTAATACTATCGCCTCGGTATCCCCTTCTACGAGAATAACTTCGTCAGAAAAGAATGTTTCACAAATATGTGGGTTAAATCGATTTAGCATTAAAACTCTATCTTTCGTCTCTTCATCTTTAGAGAAAACATTATCTCCAGCTTGATAGATACTTGTTTTTCCATCTTTTCCCTTAACAAACCTGGCAAGAGATGTATGCTCTCTACTCATATCTATTAATTGTGGATCATGAGAAACACAGATTATTTGGTAATCATCCTGTTCGGCAATTTGATAAAGCGTATTTCTAAATTTGCGCTTGTTGCTTGGATGAAGATATAACTCAGGCTCCTCAAAAAGAATAATATGTCTTCCATTATCTTTTGTATCTTTAAATAGAGCTAATATATTTATTATTGCTTGTCGTATTAATCCATGACCATGAAGATCAAACTTGCGATCAGGGACTGATATGACCTCTTCTCCCACCAATTCCTCAACAGCTTCCAAGGCTTCTACAAGCTCCTCCTCATCCCTCTTATCACCAATAGTCACACTAAAGTCTTTTTCAAAAGATTTACTTAGGTCAGCCTCTTTGTATGGTGTAGATTGAATGTTTAATTGCAGATCTGGAAACGTTTCACTGAAATAGCGGTTAGCTTTTTGACTAATTTCGCCAAGGTAGCCTTCCTTCTCTACTTTTTCTTGAAGAGATTGAATCGCATTTAGGGCAGTTTTATATTCTTCCCCATGGTTGGTCTTCAATTTTTTTAGGAGCTTGCTCTTTATTTCTTTTTCTAGCCAATCGGTTAATGACTTTATGCTAGGCATTGCTTCGATGTAAATAATATTAGGGAGTGCGTTTGTAAGAATAGGTTCTAGTCCACCAAATCCACCATCTACAAAATCTCCCTCTTGAGGATCAAAAGTCTTTTTAATTGATGCTTTATCGACTTCATTCCATACTTTTCTAAACTTAACTAACCCGTTCTCGTCAACCCACTTGTCCAAACCCTTTCCTGAAAAATTCTCTATATCACTTTCTTCTTTTAAAAATTGAGCCTCAATTATGATTTCTTTATTGGTATCTTGGTTATAGAAATCTGTTATAAGTGCAGTCTGCTTTGGTGCATTAAAATATTTGTATGCATGAAGAACACTAGATTTGCCAATATTGTTTTTCCCAAAAAGAAAGATAATATTGTTATCTTTAAAGTCGATTATGTTTCCAGAGCCGTTGATAGCTCTGAAATTATCTATTTTCAATGATACGAGCTTCATTTCACTTCCTTATTGTACGATTCCTGAAATTTATATCTTTTTAATGGTTGCGTATATAGAGGAGGGATATCATATCATTTTTCGATATTTCTCAAGGGTAAAAAATACTAACCAGCATATTAGCTAGTACTAATAAAACACACTCTGGTTGAAATGTGATGCCAAATTTCTATTTTGTTCTAGACAATATAAGAAATCGTAAAAATCTATTTTCACCACAAAACATCGTAAATAACATGCCATGAATGACATACATTATAACCATCAAATAAATCAGAGTGCCTGATAGATACTCTGAGGTGGTATGTTAGTAAAAGGGCCTACTGTACAGGATGGCTCGCTTCTTACGCACTAGACGAAAACAAAGCCGCCACCGCCAACAAAGTAGCCACCCAAATCCCACAAAGGATCTTCCAAAAAAGTGAAGCATCCCCTTTCTCAGTAGGATCTTCCCTTAGGTAATCCGGGTTGGGGTTGGCCAGGTCGCGCATAAATTCCGTCAGCGTGGAATAGCGCTGTTCCAGGTCGATACTGCATCCCTGTTCCAGGGCGCGGTCGAACCAGATGGGGACTACGGGATTAAACTGGCTGGCGGTGCGGTAGCGCAGGCGTTCGAAGTCGGCGTGGGAGCGGCAGTTTTCTATTTCCTCGCCGTAGGGCAGTTCGCCGGTAAATATTTCGTAGGCTATGGTGGCGAGGGCATAGATATCGCCGCGAATACCGCTGTTGTGCCCGAGGATATAGTGGGGGTCGGAATAGCTGGCGGTGCCCAGCGCTTCCGGGTGCTCCAGGGGGCGAAAAATCTCGGCACTGCCGGCTACATAAACTGAGCCGAAATCAATAATTTTTACCCGCCCGTCGCCGTCGATCATGATATTGGCTGGGCGCAAATCCTGGTGAATGGTTTCCTGATCGTGGAAGGCCTGTAGCCCGATGGCAATCTCCTTAAGAATACGAAACGCTTCCGCCGGTTTGGGAAAGCGGTTGTGGGTGATCCACTGCTCCAGGGTGCTGCCCTGCACATACTCCATCAGGTAATAGAGCGCGGTGCGCGGTCGGGTCTGGCGGTGCAGGCGCACTACCTGGGGGCTGCGAATACGCAGGCCTATCCACTCCTCTTGAATAAAGCGGTCGATATAGTGGATGTCGTCCTCGTAATTTACCGAGGGGGTTTTCATTACCAGGATTTCCCCGGTAGCACTGTCGCGCACCAGGTACAGCTGGCTACGCTGGGAGGAGAACAACTCCCGTTCCACCTGGTAGCCATCCAATACCATGCCCGGTTCCAATTCCGGCGGGAAGGGCAGGCGGGTAAGCTGGCGGCTGTAGTCGTCCAGGGTGGTTTGTGGCAATGCCTTTACCTTTACCACTAATGCGGAGAGGTTATCGTCACTGCTGTTTTCCTCGGCGAGACGCACCAGGGTTTCCGCTGTTTCCTGTTCGCTTATTTGAGTATTTGCCAACAGCTCCCGCAGCAAATCCTGTTTAATAAAGTCGTGCACGCCGTCGCTGGTAATCAGCAGCACATCGTCCTTAGCCAGGCTGAGCTGGCCGTAATCCACTTGCAGGCCGGTATCCATTCCCAGCGCGCGGGACAGCATCTGCTGGCGGTGGGCCAGGGTGATGTTGTGGTCCCGGGTGAGGCATTTAAGGTTGTCGCCGCGCAGGTGATAGATACGGCTGTCGCCGATATGGAAATAGTGGGCGGTGCGGGATTTAAAAATCAGGGCAGAGAAGGTGCAGAGGAAGCCCTTTTCCTGTTGGGGAAAGTCGTGGCTCTTGCGGTATAGCTTGCTGTTAATGGAGGCGAGGATTTTCTGTCCGGCGTGGGCTACAGACCAGGTATCCGGCACCTTGTAATAGTCCCGCACAAATTGCTCGGTGGCGGTGTGGCTGGCTTGGGCACCAGCTTCGGCGGAGCTGACTCCGTCTGCCAGTGCGGCTACCGCGCCTAGGTATTCCTGCAAGTGCGGGTTGTCTGGCCAGTGGTAGATTGCGGCATCTTCGTTCTGCTGTTTGATGCCGGCACTGGTGCAGAGGCCGTGGCTCAATCGCGGTGTCTGGGCTTCGGGGTTTGCCTCGGTTTCTGTTTGCACCCCGGAATTGGTTTCGCTCACAGCTTTCTCCACTCTCTTTTCGTCCCCTCAGGCCAACGGCGAAAAACAAAGAAGGGCCATTGGCCCTCCTTTGCGTTTGTTGCTGGATAGCTGCTTTACGATCACCCTGTCTTGATCACTCCACGCTGATCAGCTGCACTGTGCCATCCGGTAGCACTTCGGCGATATTGCCTTTGGGCTCCTCCAGGAACAGGCAGGCGAAGAAGATCACCGCTGCTGCGCCGCAGATAATCAGGAAGAACTGGCTGTAGCTGACATAAGACAGGGCGGTGAGGAAAGTAACCGCACCCACGTTGCCGTAGGCCCCGGCCATGCCGGCGATCTGCCCGGTCATGCGGCGTTTTACCAGGGGTACGATGGCGAACACGGCACCTTCACCGGCCTGCACGAAGAAAGAGCAACACATGGTGGCAACTACCGCTGCGGGAATCCACCAGCCGCCGTTGATCTGGCTCAGTACAAAGTAACCCACTGCCAGGCCGCCGATCAGGAACATCAGGCTGCGGCGGCGTCCCAGTTTGTCAGAGAAGTATCCACCGGTTGGGCGAGCCACCAGGTTCATAAAGGCGAAGCCAGAGGCGAGCAGGCCGGCCTTCACCGGGCTCAATCCTTCAAAGGTTTCCAGGAAGAACAGGGGCAGCATAGAAACCACGGCCAGCTCTGAGCCGAAGGTGACGAAGTAGGCTAGGTCGAGGATGGCTACCTGCTTGAAGTTGTATTTCTCCAGCTCGGGCACGCCCTCGCGCAGGTGGTCTTTGTTTACATTCCAGATCATACGGGTCTGGAAGGCGAATAGTGCTACCAGCAGTCCCCACATTACGTAGGTGGCATTCTGGCTCAGCAGGGCTACGCCACTGGGAGACAGTTTGTAAGCCAGCGCCGCCAGTGCCAGGTACATGGGCACATTCATCAGCAGGTAGAAGTAGAAATCCCGCTTGCTGGTCACTTCCAGGCCGCCGCTCTTTTTCGGCTTGAAATAAGTGGAGCCTTTAGGGGTATTGCGGGCAACGCGATAGTAGATGATGCCGTACAGGCCGGCGATGATGCCGGTGAGGCCCAGGGCATAGCGCCAGCCGTCTTCACCACCGAACAACAGGGCGATGGTGGGCAGGGTCATGGCACCGGCAGCAGAACCGAAATTCCCCCAGCCGCCGTAAATACCTTCTGCTAAGCCAACTTGTTTGGCCGGGAACCATTCACCCACCATGCGGATACCAATGACAAAGCCGGCACCGACAAATCCCAGCAGGAAGCGGAACAGGGCAAGGGATTGGTAACTGTCTGCGGTGGCGAAGCCCAAACAGATTAAAGATGAGGTCATCAGCAGCCCGCTGTACACCAGGCGCGGCCCCAATTTATCCACCAGCATACCGATAATGATACGGGCGGGGATGGTGAGTGCCACATTGAGGATTAACAGGGCTTTTACCTGCTGGCTGGTGAGGTCGAACGCTTCCTTGATAAAGACCATCAGCGGAGCATGGGAGAACCACACTACGAAGCTCAGGAAAAACGCAAACCAGGTAACGTGCAGCGTCTTTATTTTGGGGTCGCCCCAATTAAATAAATTGAGGCCGCTGGATTGACTCATGACTAATTTCTCCGGCTTCACAGCAACTTAGAGGTGGATAGGGTCATGGCCGATAGTATTTGAGCAGCGCTAAAGGGAAAGTACACAAAGGGGGTAGTTGGGTACAGCATAAAGGCTTTGGTGCTTGGTGTTAGCCCATTTGGGGTAGAGCCTTTTAAGGGGAGCTGCTGCCTATTGAATAAGGTTTACCCCTTGTTGAGTAGCCATAAAAAATCGCCTTGTGAGCGGAGAGTTTTTGGGAGTAATTGTGATTGCTGGGGTTTTTATGCATCTTGCTGGCAGGTGGCCTCTATTGGTACCGCTGTTTTTTAGCCGTTCGTAGCGGCGCAACAGGTACGCATTGATCGGGCAGCCGATGTGGTGACCAAATCATTTTCCCGAAAACTGAAAAATTAGGAGAAGCCCGCCGTGCAATATACCCAGCAACTCGCCGGGCGCGTGCTGATATTTGCCTCGGCCATGTTTGCTGCGAACTTTTCCGTGTGGACACTCTATGCGGTGCTTGGAGTGGAAGTCCGCGAGCAGCTAGACCTCTCAGCCACAGAATACGGCATCTTACTGGCCGCGCCGATCCTGAGCGGTGCGCTGCTGCGTTTTCCCGCCGGCTTGTTGGTGGAATATTTCTCGGCAAAAAAACTCATCCTCCTGCAAATGCTATTGCTGCTGCCGGTGCTTTTACTCTTGCCCTATATCGAGAGTTACAGTGAGCATCTACTGGCCGGTTTGTGGTTGGGGATTTCCGGGGTCTCCTTTGTGTTGGGTATTCGCTATATCACTCCGTGGTTCGAAAGGAGGCAGCAGGGCACCGCGATGGGCATTTTTGGTGCAGGCAATGCTGGGGCGGCAATCACCCTGGCCCTGGCGCCAGCGATCCAGAATTGGCTGGGGCGAGAATGGATTGGGCCGATTTATGCGGTCGGTATTTTGCTTATGGTGGTGTTATTCGAATTTTGTGCGCCTGAAGAAACCCGCTATATGCGCAGTCGCAGCAAGGCAAAAATTCATCACCATCTAAGAGCACTGATGCAGATCAAGGTGTGGCGCTATGGGCTCTATTATTATTTTGTCTTCGGCAGCTTTCTCGCACTTTTACTGTGGCTGCCGAATTACTACCTGGCGGTGTACGAAGTCAGCACCCAGGTGGCGATGGCGCTGACCCTGCTGTTTGTGGCCTTGTCCAGTTCGCTGCGTGCGTTGGGTGGCTGGTTTGCAGATCGCTATGGTGCGCGCACGGTGAATTGGAGTGTGTTTTGGACCTGCTTGGTATGCCTGTTTTTTCTCAGCTACCCCCCGACCAGTATGACGATTCATGGGGTGGAACGGGATGTGCATCTAAATATCGAGGTGAGCATAGAGCTGTTTACCTTGTTATTGCTGGTGATTGGTATTGCCCAGGGGTTTGGTCGCGCTTCGGTTTACAAGGCGATACACGATAATTTTCCGGCACATATGGGCAGTGTCGGTGGCACTGTAGCCACAATCGGTGCGCTGGGTGGTTTTACTCTGCCGGTGCTGTTTGGTATCGCACAGGATTTAGTGGGTATTCACAGTGCGGCGTTTATGTTGCTCTACGGCGTACTGGCAGTTTGTATGTTGGTAATGTACCTGGCAATCCAGAGGGAGCAGCATCAACAGCGTTTGGCCTTCGCCAGGCAAAATAATTTTTTGCATGAGGATGCGAGTAACTCTGCGGCTTTGCCAGATAGGTAGCGCCCACTACCAAAATGGAATTATGTTTGTGTAAAGGGTAGGAAGTATTTATTTTTTTCTACCGAAAAAAACTGTGGTTTCATCCACGTCTGAAAAATTGTAATTTGTCACTGTCACTCCGTTGTTGCAAAGGAAAAGCGTAATGACCATTTCCAGATTTCCCAAAATTTTCGGTGCTCTACTGTTGGGGGCCTGCAGCACAGTCGCATTGCAGGCCGCTGCGCAAGATGGTGAAAATGCCACTCTTGTCGATGCGCTTAAATCCGGTGAAGTTGGGTTGAATCTGCGTTATCGCGTGGAGATCGTCGACCAGGAAGATTATGACCAGGATGGTATTAATGGGGATGCTCTCGCGTCCACTCTGAGAACCCGCCTCAACTGGCGCAGTGGCAGCTATCGTGGTTTCAGCGGTTTCCTCGAGATGGACGATGTTACTGCGGTCGGTAACGACAACTACAACTCCACCGTCAATGGAAAAACTAATTATCCGGTAGTGGCCGATCCAGATGGCACCGAGGTTAACCAAGCCTATGTTCGCTATAACGGTGAGAATTCCATAATTACTGCTGGTCGCCAGCGTATTAACCTCGATGGCCAGCGTTTTGTTGGTGGTGTTGGCTGGAGGCAGAACGAGCAGACTTACGACGGCATTCGCTATCAGTATGGCAGCGCTGACAGCCTGCAGCTGGATTACAGCTACGTATACAACGTAAACCGGGTTTTTGGTGAAGATAGTTCCAATGCTGAATTTGAAGGCAATATCCAGCTGTTACACGCAAGCTATCCGATCGCCGATGGGCATAAACTGAGCGGCTTTGCTTATAACCTCGATTTGGAAAACTCAGTAGCTAATGCAAGCCGCACCTATGGTGTGGACTACAAAGGCAATTTCGGCCCTGTAAAAGCCAATCTGAGCTATGCACGCCAGAACGATATAGCGGATAACCCTTTTGATTACAGTGCGGACTACTACCTGGCAGAAGTGGGAGCCGACCTGGGCCCGGTAACCGCAAAACTCGGTTATGAAGTGCTGGGCTCTGATAACGGTGTTGGTTTCAAAACGCCTCTGGCTACCCTGCATAAATTCCAGGGCTACACCGACCAGTTCCTGGCAACCCCCGGTGACGGCGTAGAGGATATGTACATCAGCGGCGCTATGAAAATAGCCGGCGGTAACTTGAATATGGCCTATCACAATTTTGATGCAAATGAAGGTTCCGCAAATTATGGCCATGAGTGGAATATCAGCTACGGCCGCAAGCTGACAGAGGAAATTTCTGCACTGGTGAAATATGCCTCTTACCAGGCTGACGATCACAACGTGGATACCGATAAGTTCTGGTTAATGGTGACCGCGAATTTCTAATTAAATAAAGCCGCTTCATAGCGAGGCCCCGGCTCTGGTCGGGGTTTTACTTATTAAAACCGATCAATTTCTGTAGGGGAACTTTTCGGTTTTTAGCCATTCTGCCCACTGAATTTCCACTTTGTGATGTTATTTCCCTTACCGGTTGGCATCACTGTGAGTACCTAGGGAGTACCACCTTTGCCCCAAGCATAAATTAACCAGCTTGATACACTGACATCAGTTTAAACACCGAGTCCCGCTACCTAAACCGCGTCGTTTTTATTGACGCTGCAAGGTGCCGGGACCGTGGCCGTACCGGCCACCAGGGTCTAGCGGGAAACTGCGCGGCCTCCCGACATTGGAAAGGCGTTTAATGTTACAAGACAATTTTGGCCGTAGGTTTTACTACCTGCGCCTGTCCGTGACGGACATCTGCAACTACCGCTGCAACTATTGCCTGCCCGAGGGCATCGGTTGCGGACGTTCCCTGGAAGGGGAAAATCCTCTCTCAGTCGCTGAGGTGGGCACACTGGTGCGCGCTTTCGCTTCACTGGGGACGGAAAAGGTGCGCCTTACCGGCGGAGAGCCCTCCCTGCGCAAAGACCTGGTGCCGCTGCTCGAAGCCGTGCGCGCTAGCGATAAGATTCGCCGCTTAGCCATCACCACCAACGGTTACCGCCTGCCCAGTCAGATTGACGACTGGCACCGCGCGGGCCTGGATCAGGTGAATGTCAGCATCGACAGCCTCGACCCGGCTCAATTCCACCATATCACCGGCCACAATCGCCTGGATAAAGCCTTAGCAGGCCTGGATCGCGCCCTGGCCCTGGGTATCGATACCAAGGTCAACGCCGTGCTGATGCGCCAGTACAACCTGGCCGAGCTGGATAATTTCCTTGCCTGGATTCGTGAGACTCCGGTGACACTGCGTTTTATTGAGTTGATGCGCACTGGCGATAATCGTGACTTCTTCGCCAGCAACCATGTCTCCGGTGGCGATATAGAAACCCTGTTGCTGCGGGAAGGCTGGGAACAGATGATCCGCCCCCGCGATGCCGGTCCGGCGCGGGAGTATTTCCACCCGGATTACGCCGGCCGTATCGGCCTGATTACCCCTTACGGCAAAGACTTCTGTGCAAGCTGCAACCGCCTGCGGGTATCGGCCCAGGGCAAGCTGCACCTATGCCTGTTCGCAGATCAGGGCTTTGATATGCGCGAAATCATCGCCGCTGGCGATAGCGAGGCTCTGGCGGCCCATATCCGCGAGTTGATTGTGGATAAGACCGCAGGCCACCAGTTGCACGAAGGTTTTACCGGCGCTACCCGCAACCTGGCGATGCTGGGGGGCTAGGGTTATGGCCAGGGCTTTTGTTGGCAAATCGACAATCGGCGTGGTGCTGGCCGGCGGCCGCTCCAGCCGGATGGGCCGCGACAAGGCCTTGCTGGCCCACCCCCAACGGGGCAATTTCTTGCAGCATGCCGAGGCATTGCTGAGTGAGCTTCCGCTGGCAAAAGTCATCACCAGCGGCGCCCGTCCCGGAGCGATTGAAGACCTGGTGCCAGAGCGTGGCCCACTGGGCGGCCTTTATTCGGTAGCCCTGGCAACCGGTGCCGATGCGGCCCTGGTGATTCCGGTAGATATGCCCCTGCTCGGGCGGGAGCACCTCGCAGAGTTATTGGCAGAGGGGCAGGCAAGTGGCCGGCCCTGTTATTTTGAAAACTTCTTTTTTCCCCTGTGGCTGCCTTTAAATGGCGACTGCCTGGATTATTTGCGCCGTGCCGTCGAAGGCAGTGCGCGTAATTCTGTCGGCGCGCTGCTGCGTCACCTGGGGGCCAAATCCATACCCATAAAAAGTGCCGGCGATTGGCATCGCAATATCAATACGCCGGCAGATTATCTCGGCTTGAGTACGCCGGATAAAACTCCAGAAAACAGTTTTTTGAGAGACCACTGATTATGTCCGCACACGCTAGCAAAGAATTTGTACCGCTCAATATTGCGGTACTCACTGTATCCGATACCCGCAACGAGCAGACCGATACCTCTGGCCAGTACCTGGTGGAAGCCCTCAAAACTGCCGGCCATCAGCTCGCGGATAAGCGCATTACCCCGGACGATGTTTACCAGATGCGCGCGGTGGTCTCCGCCTGGATTGCCGATCCGAAAGTGCAGGTGGTATTGGTGACCGGTGGTACTGGTTTTACCGATCGCGATTCCACACCGGAGGCCCTGAGTCCGCTGTTCGATAAAACCGTCGACGGCTTCGGCGAGCTGTTCCGCCATATTTCCCTGGGGGATATCGGCAGCTCTACCGTGCAATCCCGCGCGCTCGCCGGCCTCGCGAATCGCACATTGATATGTTGTATGCCCGGTTCCACCGGAGCCTGTCGCACAGCTTGGGAAGGCATATTGCTGGAGCAGCTGGATGCCCGCCACAAGCCCTGCAACTTTATCCCCCATGTGCGCTTTGCCAGCGCACCCTGCGAGAGCCGGGGGTAATTTGTGAGCCAGTTAACCCACTTAAACCAGCGCGGCGAAGCCAGCATGGTGGATGTTACCGAGAAGGACATCACTGACCGCAGCGCCCTGGCCGAGAGCAGCATCTGTATGAGTGCAGAGGCTTTTGCATTGCTGAGCCAAGGGGCGCACAAAAAGGGTGACGTGCTTTCTGTAGCTCGTATCGCCGGCATCCAGGCCGCGAAGAAAACCTCGGATTTAATTCCCCTGTGCCATCCACTGGCGTTGACCAAGGTAGCGGTGGATTTCGAATTACAGCCGGAAAAACACAGTGTGCATATCACCGCTTTCTGCCGCCTGGCCGGGCGCACCGGGGTGGAAATGGAAGCGTTAACCGCAGCTTCGGTAGCGGCGCTGACTATTTACGATATGTGCAAAGCCGTGGACCCGGCGATGGAAATCGGCCCAACCCGGCTACTGCAAAAAACCGGCGGTAAGCGCGGCCACTGGCGCGGCGACACTGCGGACAAGGCGTAACAATTTCAGAGGTGTAAAGCGATGGTAAAGGTTCTGTTTTTCGCGCGTCTGCGCCAGCAATTGGGCATGGGCGAGACTACCCTGGAGGACTTTTCCGGCAGTCTCAGCGAGTTGCGCAAAACCCTATGTGAACAGCACCCGGATTGGAGCCCGCATCTGCAAAGAGACGATATTCGTATGGCCCTGAACCAGGAGCTGGCAGAAACCGGAGCCCAGGTGAAGGCTGGGGATGAAGTTGCATTTTTCCCGCCGGTTACCGGCGGCTAGTGGTGCCAATATGAAAGCCGTTGATCGTATTGAAGTCTGTGAAACGCCCCTCGACGTAGCGGCTGAATATACTGCGCTGCAAGGCAACAGTGGCGATGGTGCCTGCGCCCTGTTTGTGGGTTCGGTGCGGGACTTCAATGCCGGTAGTGATGTCTGCGGCCTGGCCCTGGAACACTATCCGGGCATGACTGAAAAAAGCCTGCAACGGATTATCAATGATGCCCGCGATCGCTGGTCCCTGGGGCGTGTGACTATCGTCCACCGTGTTGGCCCCATGCAGATCAACGATGAAATTGTTTTTGTCGGCGTCACCAGCCCCCACCGCCAAGCTGCCTTTGCTGCCTGCCAATACCTCATGGATCGCCTCAAAAGTGAGGCGCCTTTCTGGAAGCGCGAAGCGGTTACGGATGAGTCCGGTAAGCCTTCAGAGCGCTGGGTTGAAGCTCGGGCCAGCGATGCTGCGGAGATGGATAAGTGGTCCGCCGGCTGAGCCTGCTGCTATTCGCTTTACTGGTGGCCATCGCGCTGCCGGTTAATGCGGATAACTGCACCTTGCGGGTGGCGGTAGCGGCCAGCTTCCGCCCGGCACTGGAAGAGGTACTGCCGGAATTTGAGCGTCGCCATGCCTGTGTGGTGCAAATCAGCAGTGGCAGCTCCGGGGTGCTCTACCAACAAATAGCGCACCGCGCGCCCTTCGATTTATTCCTGTCTGCTGATCGCGAGCGACCTGAACTGTTGGAAAAGCAGGGTGGGGCACTGGGTAGCAGTCGTCAGACTTACGCCCTGGGTTTACTGGCTCTCTGGCACCCAAAATCGGAATCGAATATCGAGCAGTTACTGCAAACCTGGCCCGATAAAATTGTATTAGCCGATCCGAAAGTAGCGCCGTTCGGCAGTGCCGCACGGCAAGCGCTGCAAAGCCTGGATTTGTGGAAGAAAAAACAAACTCAATTGGCCCGGGCCCACAATGCAGGCCAAGCCTATTTAATGCTGGATTCCGGCAATGCGCAGCTGGGCTTTGTCGCCGCCAGCCAGATGCAAGCAGCCGGTCGCGATAACTACTGGCTGTTGCCGCAGCATTTGTATAAACCCATTGAGCAGCAGCTGCTGATTCCCACCCAGAGCCGTCGGCCGAAAGAGGCGCAGTCCCTCGCTGACTATTTGCGTTCAGGGGAAGTGCAGGCGCAACTGCACCACTTGGGTTACGGTGTTTTACCGGCTCAAGATCGAAGTAGAGATGGAGGGAGTGGCTTATGAATATCGCCGCTGCCGACTGGCAGGCCCTGTGGCTAACTTTAAAATTGGCCGGCTTAACTACCTTACTGCTGTTTATTATCGGCGTGCCCTTGGCCTGGAAGTTGAGCCAATGGCAGAGTCGCTGGCGCCATGGCATCGAGGTATTAATTACCCTGCCGCTGGTACTGCCACCCACGGTGTTGGGCTTTTATTTACTGCTTTTATTTTCTCCCAACTATGCCCCCGGGCAGTGGCTGTCACACATTTTTGATGGCCCCTTGGTGTTTTCCTTTACCGGCCTGGTGTTTGCGTCAGTGGTTTATTCCCTGCCGTTTATGGTGCAACCTCTGTTGGCCGCGTTTAATGCCAATGGCCAGCGCCTGACCCAGGCTGCCGCAGCACTGGGTATACCGCCCTGGGCGGCACTATTAAAAGTTCTTTTGCCGGCGAGTCGCGCCGCTATTGTGAGTGCCTGCGCGTTAACGTTTGCCCATACCCTGGGTGAGTTCGGGGTAGTGCTGATGATTGGTGGCGCGATTCCCGGTGAGACCCAGGTGGTTTCTATCGCTCTTTATCAGCATGTGGAGGCGATGGAATACGGTGCGGCGCACCGGCTGGCTTTGATGTTGATGGGGATTACTACGGTACTGCTACTCGCTGCCCGTTGGTTGGGACATAGGTTGGCTCCGCGTGGATTAAACAGTGAGCGCGCTAAACCGGTAATGGGGGTGCTGGGTTAATGGAAATCACCTTACGCCTATTCGGTACTGCGTCTACCACTTCTGATTCCACCGGATTGAGTGTTACAAGGCTGGTGACTTCGCTTAACGCTGCGGCTCCCTGGCAATTAGAGCTGCCTGCCTCTGGGATTTTTGGCCTTACCGGTTCCTCCGGCAGCGGCAAGAGCACATTACTGGCTGCTTTGGCTGGCCAGCGCCACTGCCGTGGCAATATCACTTTTGCCAATACGGTTTGGCAGCGCGGACGCCGCGCCCTGGCTGCCCACAAAAGAACGCTTTCTTTGGGCTTTCAGGACAGCCGCCTGTTTGCCGGCCAGTCGGTGGCAGATAACCTGGCACTGGCCCGCCGTTACAGCCGCAGGCCACTGCCCGAGGAAGAGTGTGGTCGGCTGCTAGAGGCTTTTGGTATTGAACCGCTGCTATATCAGCCGGTGGAGCTATTGTCTGGTGGAGAGGCCCAGCGTGTGGCTGTATTGCGCCAGCTTTTTAACAACGCGCCGCTGCAATTATTTGATGAGCCACTATCAGCGGTTGACCGTGCCCAGGTACTGCGGCGCCTATTGCCGACCCTACGGGATTTCTGGGCCCGATATCCGGCGCTGGTGATCTGGACCAGTCACGACTTTGATGAAATCCAGCTGTTAGCCCAGCGCTGTTTTTGGATGGATTCTGCCTATTTGTCCGCACCACTTCCTTTACCTGAAGTTGCCCAGCGCCTGGATAGCCACGACGTAGGGGATAGCTGTCGCAGCCGGATTGAAGCGCGAGTGGAATCCCTAAGTGATGGTCTGCTCACTTTGGATTTAGGAGGGACTTCCATCTTTGCGGATAGAGTGGCAGGCCATTATCGCAAAGGCGACACCGCCGCTTTTCTGCTGGAGGCTGGAGATATCAGCCTCAGTGTAGAGAAGCCGGGCTTGTCCAGTATCCTCAATTGCCTGCCGGTAACTTTAGTTGCTAAGCAGAGCCTTACCGACGGCCGCATGCGTTTACAGTTAGCCGCTGCTGATCAGGTGTTCTACGCAGATATTTCCCGTCTCTCCTGCGAGCGCCTAGAACTGCGTGAAGGCACTACCTACTTTGCCCAGTTTAAGGCCGGTAGTCTTGCTGGTTTGTAAGCCTCTTATTTCTCTTTGAATAATCTTGCACTGAAAACTTCTGCGGAATATGGAAGTTTAAAATGGCTGAGGGAAATGGCTGTAGAAAAAGGTATCGCTTCTCCACCAGTGCATCATAAAAAAGGGGAGGTAAAAACCTCCCCGAAGCAACGGTATCCCGTGAGTGAAACTGAATTAAGGGTTATAGAACTCCCCGTTTTTACGCAGGTAGAACCAGTAGTTAACCACCAGGCAAACCGCGTAGAAGATGGCAATGCCTGCCAGGGCGTATTCCGGGGTAGTGGCTTTGATCTGCTCGCCGAAGACCTTGGGAATATAGAAGGCGCCGTAGGCGGCAACTGCTGAGGTCCATCCCAATACCGGACCTGCCTGCTCTTTCGGGAACACCATGGCGATGGTGCGGAAGGTAGAACCATTGCCGATACCGGTAGCGGCGAACAGCACCAGGAACAGCAGGAAGAAGGGCAGGAAGAACTCTTCCGGCGTGGCTGATCCGTAGGCGGCCTTCATGTAGTAAGCCACACCCAGGGCACTAGCCACCATGATTGCAGCACAGATTTGGGTAACCAGGGCTCCGCCGATACGGTCGGAGATCCAACCACCTACCGGGCGAATCAGGGCGCCGATAAACGGACCCATCCAGGCGTACATCAGGGCGCTGGGGCCATTGTTGTTGATGGTATCGTGAGTCATAACCCCGTCCACCATCACGTGGCTGTACCCGAAGATCACTTTGATAGCCAGGGGGAAGGCCGCCGCGAAACCGATAAAGCTGCCGAAGGTCATGGTGTAAATCACACTCATTACCCAGGTGTGCTTGTTGTTGAAGATACGGTATTGGCGTTGCAGGCTAGTTCTGATCTCACCGGGCAGCAGTTTCAAACCGAACACGGTGGCAGTGATTACCAGCACCAGCACGATTTCCTTGGGCACGCCCCAGCCAGAACCATTAGCCGCTTCGGGAAGCAGCAGCCACAGACCTGTGATTGCGGTGAAGAGGCCGATTCCCAACATCATGGTCATCTTCATCATCGCGCCGATAGAGCTGCCCACATCCGGGGTGACTTCGTCGGTGCGCAGATTGTTCATGCCGAACCAGCCCACAAAGGCCAGCGGAATCAGGAACAGCAACCATACGAAACCGGCATTTTGAATCCACGCTTCAGAACCGGCCGGTATCTTGCCAATCAGGGAGCCAGAGCTGCTCACCAAAGTCATGGGATCGCCGCCAGCAGCGCCGAAGGCACCGAAAGTCATAAACAGCGGTACCAGGATCTGCATGGTGGTAACACCGAAGTTACCCAGGCCTGCATTCAGGCCAAGCGCCAACCCCTGCTTTTCCTTGGGAAAAAAGAAACTGATATTGGACATGGAAGAGGCGAAGTTACCACCGCCGATACCAGACAGCAGCGCCAGCAATTGGAATACCCACAGTGGAGTCTCCTTGCTCTGCAGGGCGATACCGGTGCCGAGTGCGGGGATCATCAACAGGGCTGTGGTAAATACAATGGTGTTGCGCCCACCGAACAATCGAATAAAGAAACTACTGGGTATTCGCAGGGTAGCGCCGGTGAGGCCGGCGATGGCCATTAGGGTAAACAGATCGGCTTTGGCAATGGGGAAGCCAAGGTTGAGCATTTGAACGGTAATAATGCCCCAGTAGAGCCACACGGCGAAGCCGCACAGCAAACTGGGAATGGATATCCACAAATTCCGGTTTGCGATTTTCTTGCCCTTGGACTGCCAGAATTTGCTGTCCTCCGGGGCCCACTCGTAGATGTCAGACACGGCGGCCACTCCTCCTCGAAATGATTCGTACAGCCACTATGGGCCGGGGTTTGAGCCTACTCAATTACCAACAGGAAGTAACCCTTTTGCCCTGGAGTAATAGCTACCTCTTAGGGGGTAAGCGCCGAGATGGGACGCTATGGTAAAGTCACTGTACAGATTTAAACCAATTTTCAAATTGAAGCGGGGCTCTCTATGATTTCTTCTGCTACGGTAATGATGGTCGATGACCACCCGCTATTTCGCAAAGGTCTTAAACAATTATTTGCAATGGAGCCCGGCCTGGAGCTGGTGGCCGAGGCCAGTAGTGGAGAGGAAGCGCTGGTGCTGGCCAAGCAACATGAGCCGGACCTTATTCTGTTGGACCTGAATATGCGCGGTATGGATGGGCTGGATACACTGCGTGCAATGCGCGCTGCAGATGTTTCCTCGCGTATCGTGATACTCACCGTTTCTGATAATAATGCCGACGTGGTGTCTTGTATCCGCGCCGGTGCCGATGGCTATCTGCTCAAGGATATGGAGCCCGAGGATATTCTTGAACAAGTCATTCTGGCTACTCATGGCAAGCTTGCAATTAGCCAGCGCCTCACAGAAATTCTCGCCTCGGCACTGCGCAAACCGGATAACTCCGGAGCGGATATCCTCTCCTCTCTCACAAGCCGTGAATACCAGATACTGCAATTGATCGCCGATGGGCTGAGTAACAAGTTAATTGCTCGCGAATTAGATATTAGTGATGCAACAGTGAAGGTGCACGTTAAACACTTATTGAAGAAATTGGGGATGCGCTCCCGTGTGGAAGCCGCTGTGTGGATGGTCAATCAAAGACGCCCTGATTTCCAGGATCGAAACCACTGATCACTCTGCCCCAATCGCAAAGGACTGAAGTAAGAGAAATTCTCTATGCCCACTATCGACTGCTGTAGCCAACCGGGTCTGATGCCCATAGAAAGTGCCCGTGAAAAACTTCTCGAAGCACTGAGTCCAATCAGTGGCACTGAGAATTTGCCCCTGGCACAAGCCGCCGGTCGAGTATTGGCTGAGGATGTTTTCTCCACCGTTAACCTACCGCCCTGCGACAACTCTGCGATGGACGGTTACGCCTTGCGCTTTGAAGATTTGGCCAGTGGCTTGCCGCTAGAGCTGATCGGCAAATCCTTTGCCGGAGCACCTTTTGACGGTGTGGTGAACCCGGGCACTTGCGTGCGCATTATGACGGGAGCCGCAGTACCCGCCGGTGCAGATACGGTGGTGATGCAGGAAAATGTCGATGCCCAGGAAGAGTCGATACGTATAAACGGTGAAGTTCGCCCTGGAGATCATATTCGCCGCTGCGGTGAAGATGTTGCCGAAGGGGCTAGCCTCCTTAAGGCCGGAGAGCGTATTAGCGTTCCCCATATCGCCCTGCTCGCCGCTGCCGGTGTTGGCACAGTGACAGTAGTGCGCAAACCAGTCATTGCCCTTTTCTCTACTGGCGATGAACTGCGTCAGCCCGGCGAAGCCCTAGGTAAAGGCGATATCTACGATAGCAACCGCATCGCCCTACTGGCCGCTCTCGATCAGTTGGATCTGGAAATTTTGGACTTGGGTATTTTGCCCGATAACAAACAGGCCATCACCAATGCCTTGCAACGCGCTTCCCAAGAGGCCGATGCCATTATTACCTCTGGTGGAGTCTCCGTTGGCGAAGCGGATTACACCCGTGAAGTATTGGAAGAATTGGGAGAGATTGGCTTCTGGAAAGTAGCGATGAAGCCAGGCAAACCTTTTGCCTTTGGTTTCTTACAGGGAACCCCTTTCTTTGGCCTACCCGGCAATCCGGTTTCCGCTTTGGTTACTTTTTACCAGCTGGCCGTGCCGGCCCTGAGTGTGATGAAAGGCGATCAGTGGACTGGCCCGCAGACCTTACAGGCAAAATTGTTAAAACCGCTAAAGAAAAAGCCTGGTCGTACTGATTTCCAACGGGGCGTTTATCGCACTGATGAAAATGGGACCTTGGTGGTGGAGCCGGTTGGCACCCAAGGGAGCCATATTCTTACCGGCCTGGCTTCTGCTAATTGCTTTATTGTTTTGGCGCGGGATAGCGGCAGTGTAGAGTCTGGGGAGAAAGTGGTGATTGAGCCATTGGGGGTGCCGTTGGGGTAGGGCTGCTAATAGACTTTTGTGGCTGGCCGCAGTCGATATTTGTCTATCTAAGAAAGTTTGTCTGAAGCTGATGTAATCAGAGAGGATTAGCTTCGCCCTTTGGGCTCGCTGCTCTCCGGCAGCTTTGCTGCCTCCGAGTCGAACCTGAGTTCGAACGAAACCTGGGAGTGAGCCATATACAAGAAAGCCCGCATAAGCGGGGAGTGTACGAGAGGATGAGCTTCGCCCTTTGGGCTCGCTGCTCTGCGGCAGCTTTGCTGCCTCCGAGTCGAACCTGAGTTCGAACGAAACCTGGGAGTGAGCCATATACAAGAAAGTCCGCTTATGCGGGGAGTGTGCGAGAGGATGAGCTTCGCCCTTTGGGCTCGCTGCTCTGCGGCAGCTTCGCTGCCTCCGAGTCGAACCTGAGTTCGAACGAAGCCTGGGAGTGAGCCATATACAAGAAAGCCCGCATAAGCGGGTGGTGTGCGTGAGGATTAGCTTCGCCCTTTGGGCTCGCTGCTCTACGGCAGCTTTGCTGCCTCCGAGTCGAACCTGAGTTCGAACGAAGCCTGGGAGTGAGCCATATACAAAGAAGCCCGCATAAGCGGGCTTCTTTGTATATGGCCCGCCCGAGAGGATTCGAACCTCTGACCTTCGCCTCCGGAGGGCGACGCTCTATCCAGCTGAGCTACGGGCGGTTTTGGCTATCTGTGCCAATGGGAGGCGGATTATACAGAAGGGTGGGGGCGGGTGAAAGGACTTATGGCGCTTCTACACAGGCTTTGGCAGGGGGCGGCACAGTGCTTATAATGCGCGGCGTGGAAGTTTGCGGCAGTAAATCGATAGTCTACGGGCCAACTCACTTCGGCCCTTTGGGGGAATAGCATGAAGAGCATTTTGGGTATTGTGGCGGCACTGGCCGTCAGTGCGGCTGCGGCAGTGGCCCAGTCTGTTGATCAGGACATTGAACAGCGTATCGCTCCAGCGGGTGAGACCTGTATGAAGGGCGAGGAGTGTGCGGCAGCAGTAGCGGCTGCCCCGGAAGCTGCCAGTGGCGGTGCCCGCAGTGGTGAAGATATCTACAACAAGAGCTGTACTACCTGTCACGCGGCCGGTATAGCGGGTGCGCCTAAGTTTGGTGATGCCGCTGCCTGGGCACCGCGTATCGCCAAGGGCATGGACACTCTTTACACCAATGCCATCAATGGTATCAATGCCATGCCGCCTAAGGGCCTGTGTATGGATTGCAGCGATGATGAAGTGAAGGCTGCGGTTGATTATATGGTGGATAACAGTAAGTAAGCTGTGTACTCGCTATAGACAAGGCCGCTTATTAAGCGGCCTTTTTTGTTTCTCTCCTAAGCAAAACTCACCTTCCTCTAATCGGCTTTTTTCTTGCGATAATTTCCAGCTAACACCTGGACCTTCAAATAAGCTCACCGAATGTCGTAAAAAGTCAAATGATATAACTTGTCTTTAGTGATTATAAGAAAATTCAATGTCAGATAAGCTGCAACAGTAACTGTAATAAACCGTAATTAGGCATTTAATCCCTACTAACGTAATAACTCTGTATTATCCGCGCCTGCCTGTAAGTTAGATGTATACAACAACTCAAGGAAATTACGCATGAAGCTGGGGAAACTCTTCTCTTTTGCTGCTCTATCGTTTGTATTGGCTGCTTGTAGCGGCGGGGGTGGTAGTGGGGGCGATAGCAGTAATGACGGATTGCCGGAAACGTCTGGTGGATCGCCAGAAGCGCCTGGAGGAAGTGGTTCACAACAAGCCCAGCTCATTGTTCAAGGTTTAATTGGAGAAAATATTGACGGCGTTGCTTCAGTGGAAGTCAAGGTAGGCGATATTGATTACGATGCAATCGTTGATGGGAAAATTTTCTCTGCAGAAATCAAAAATGCAGCTTCTGATGAATTAATCAGTGTAGTTGTCCGTTATCCCGCCACCGAAGAGCGTAAAGAAGTTGTCTTAAAATCTTATGTGGGAAATTATTCACAGATCGAGGAACTAGAGAATGAAGGCTCTGTTTCTGTTTCTGAATTGCCAACACTTTATGTTAATGCCTTGTCTACCGCTTCGGCTGCTTTTTTGGAAAAAGTGAATGAAGGTGATATCACTACATCTAATGAGTTATTAAGTGCTTCACAGGTTTTACCGCAGGAAATATTGTTAGAGAGTGCTGTTGGGCTTCGTTATATTGTTAGTGGTGGTGAGTCGCCGTTATTTTCTCATGAAAATACTTATGACTTTATTCGGGATTATCCCGTGGCTGCAAAAGTAGCTTTAGAGTTGAAAAATATATCTTCTTCGGGTATTAAAAAATATGAGCAGATTTTTGATCAGCTTGTAAGTAATAAAGAACAGGTTTTATCCGTTGAAAATTACTCTGGAGAGGATTTGATATTTGTCGCAATGAATCCCACAGTAGCACGTATATATGGATTTGCTATGAATTTATCCGGGGAAGGGTCGGGTACTGGGTATTTCGCTGATAGTGATTATTCAGACCAGTTAAATAATTCTGTGAGTTATGAAAGAAAAGACAATTTGATAACTTTGGAAATGTCTGGCTCGGATCGAGTGAATTTTTATTTAAGTGAATGCTGGGGAGAAAGTGGAAACTCTGGAGCCAGGCTGAATAGTGTTCGGTTGAAAAAATATTACGATGCTGCATTTTATTCAGCCTATAAAGTTGATTATGATTATTCTTGTCAACAGTTAGGCGGAGATGAAGTGTCCGCTGATTCCTTTGTGGTGAGTAGTTTTTCCCAAGTGAATACCCAGAGGACAGGAAGTTTAGAAGAGATATCTTCAGATGCGTTTTCTATCTCAGGTTTCAGAGATAGATCAAATGACGATAACCTTTCAACGCCCCGTTTCTGGGAGCCGTCCATTATTGATCCAAATACAAAGGGTACAATTAACCAAAGATTTGATTATAGATCTGGCTATGTAGATGATGGAATACTGTCATTTAATGATGCTGGGAATATGGTTATCGAAAGTAATCGAGGAAGTAAAGTCGAATATTATACTTTTGGTGCCGATGGTGTAGCTATGCGAACTTTGGGTGTATTACGTCGAGATGATGGTTCTATAGTTTCGGTTGGAGGCCACTATGCTACGCCGGTTGTGCGCGGTACGAAGATGCCTGTCGGTTCAGATATTTTTAATTACGGTGGAATCTTTGATTTATTTGATCCGGAATTTCCCAATTATTATGACCAATTTGGGTTTCGGTACTATGAGGATGGTAGTGGTTATCAAGTGTATAAAGGGCTAGAATACATAACTGAGGCTGAGTGGGCTCGTTTTGGTTGGTCTGATAAAGAAAATTTTCGAGAACAAAGATACTTTGTAGACTCTGTTACTCGTGAAAAATATAGTAGTTGTCCTGAAGGTAACATGAATTGTGTTGAGTGGCGTTATCGAGAAGTCGAGCCACTATTTTTTGATGGTACCTTTTATTATCTTCGTGTTTATCAGGAAATTGATAATTGTAAATTGAATGGGAGAGGCTCTTGTGTTGATGCCTCCGGTTATATTGATCGCTGGAAGGTATCGGCAATACAATAATTTGTTAACGCTTCTAGCTGTTAAAGTGAAATGGAAGGTTTAGAGGAATTTATACGAGTGTATGTAAGATATTGGTGGCAATATAAAATAGAGTTTTCTAGCCAGCTGATTATCTGAAGTAAAAAGGCCGCTTATTAAGTGGCCTTTTTGTGGAGTTGATTGAGTGGTCTAATTCCCCTAATCAAACATACTCAACAAAGACCCCAAAGTTTCCTCTCCCTTCGCCTGATTCTGCTCCGGCGTCGCCTTACCAAATCCTTCCAACAACACATCTTCTTCTGGTAATTCGTCAATAAAGCGGCTGGGCGTGGTGTCCTGGGTTTCGCCGAACTGTTTGCGCTTGCCCGCCAGGGTCATGGTTAGGGTGCGCTGGGCACGAGTGATACCCACGTAGGTGAGGCGGCGCTCCTCTTCGATGTTGTCGTCTTCAATACTGTTGCGGTGGGGAAGTAAATTCTCTTCCATACCGATCATAAACACGTGGGGGAATTCCAGGCCCTTGGCGGCGTGCAGGGTCATAAGGCTGACCTTATCGGTGGCTTCCTCTTCTTCCTGGCGCTCGAGCATATCCCGCAGGATCAGTTTGGAGATCGCCTGCTCCAGGCGGATATCCTGCTCCAGCTCATCGTCGGTGCCCTCCATAATCTTGTTAAGGCTTTCCAGCAGCCAGAACACATTCTCCATGCGCTTCTCGGCCACCTTCTCACTGCTGGCATTTTGCGAGAGCCAGCCGGCGTAGTCGATATCTTCCAGCATTTCACGCAAGGCGCCATTGGCGGTGGTATCGCGGCAGTTGCGCTGCACCCCTTCGAGCCATAGGGCAAAGCGATTTAGGCGTTCGTAGCCCTGCTCGTTGATATGCTCCTTAAAGCCCAGTTCCGAGCAGGCTTTGAACATGGAGATCTCGCGGCCCTTGGCGTAGTTGCCCAGGGCTTCCAGGCTGCTGGTGCCAATTTGGCGGCGCGGAGTATTGATAATGCGCAGGAACGCGTTGTCATCATCCGGATTCACCAACAGGCGCAGGTAGGCCATCACGTCCTTGATTTCAGCGCGGGCGAAGAAGGAAGTACCGCCCGACATCTGGTAGGGAACCTGGTGTTCTTGCAACTTCATTTCGATAAGGCGCGCTTGGTGGTTGCCGCGATAGAGCACGGCAAAATCCATAAACTTGCAGCCGCGACGGCTCTTCTGCAGAAATATCTCGTTGGCGACCCGCTCCGCTTCCTCATTTTCATTGGCCACCTTGAGCACGCGGATCTCCTCACCCAGGCCGCGATCGGACCACAATGCTTTGTCGAATTCGTGAGGATTGTGGGCGATCAGGTGGTTGGCCACTTTGAGGATGCGGCTGGTGGAGCGGTAGTTCTGCTCCAGTTTGATCAGGCGCAGATTGGGGAAGTCGGTCTTCAGCGCACTCATATTCTCCGGACGCGCGCCGCGCCAGGCGTAGATAGACTGGTCATCGTCTCCCACCACTGTGAGGCCGCCGCGCCCGCCCACTAGCAGCTTCACCAGCAGGTACTGGGAGTTGTTGGTGTCCTGATATTCGTCCACCAGCAGGTAGCGAATCTTTTTGCGCCAGCGTTGCAGCAACTCCGGGTCTTTGTCGAACAACTGTACCGGCAGCAGGATCAGGTCGTCGAAGTCGACGGCATTGTAGGCCTTGAGGGCTTCACAGTAGCGATCGTAGGCAACCGCGATGGCCTGCTCACCGGGGCTCTGTGCCTGCTCCAGGGCACGGCGCGGGGTGAGCATATCGTTCTTCCAATTGGAGATCTGGTTCTGTACCCGATCCAACAGGTCAGTATCCAGGTCGCCATCTCTGAGCATCAGCTCCTTGATCAGGGCGCGGGCGTCTTCCGCATCGAAGATGGAGAAACCGGGCTTAAAGCCGGCGGCGCGGTATTCCTTACGCAGGATATTCAGCCCAAGGTTGTGAAAGGTGGATACGGTGAGGCCGTGACTCGCTTTGGAGCGCTTGCCATCCGGGCCCGCCAGCAGTTTGCTGACCCGCTCTTTCATCTCCCGTGCCGCCTTGTTGGTGAAGGTGAGGGCAGCGATATTGCGCGCGGCATAACCACACTGCTCGATCAGGTAGGCGATCTTGCGGGTGATTACGCTGGTCTTGCCAGAGCCGGCACCAGCCAGTACCAGGCAGGGGCCATCGACATACTTCACGGCTTCGGATTGGCGGGGATTGAGCTGGGTCATAGATGGGGCTGCATCTTCGCGTCGCGGAAAAGCGGGAGATTCTAGCAGTCTTGGCTCGAATCATCCCAGTACCAGTGCGAACCACCGGCCACACGTATACTTTGCCCTTGGGATTGGCTATAACTGCGCCTTATTCCCTGCTTGTGTAACCCCATGCAACAACCCATCGCCGGCTACCACCTGGATGAAGAGGATCACTGGGTGGCGGAGCTCGCCTGTGGTCATTTCCAACATGTACGCCACAATCCCCCCTGGACCAACCGGCCCTGGGTAATCACTGAGCAAGGGCGCGAGTCCATGCTGGGATTCCAGCTCAATTGCAAGAAATGCGATGAGGGTGCACCGCCCGATACGCTCGAAAAGGTTGTATAGCCATGACAAAACTCTGGGTCGATGCCGACGCTTGCCCGGTCGCCATCAAGGAAATCTTGTTTCGCGCTGCTGAGCGCACAGCCACAGAACTAACGCTGGTGGCCAACCAAGCGGTACGGGTGCCGCCGTCGCGCTATATTCGCTCCGTGCAAGTGACAGCGGGTTTTGATGTGGCGGATAACGAGATAGTACAGCGCTGCGAGGCGGGGGACCTGATTATCACCAGCGATATCCCCCTGGCAGCAGAGGTGATCGACAAGGGTGCTGAAGCCCTTAATCCCCGTGGGGAACGCTATACCAAGGCCAATATCCGCGCGCGTCTGAATATGCGGGACTTTATGGATACCCTGCGCTCCAGCGGCGTGCATACCGGCGGACCACCGGCCCTTAGCCAGGCGGACCGCAAAGCTTTTGCCGATCAGTTAGATAGATGGCTGGCAAAGAGTCGCAAGTAACTTTAAGGAGAATTGCCGTGGATAATTCGAGACTGAAGCCAATGGAAGAGTGGCAATTCCCAACATTGATGTCCTGGCTACCTAATAGGGAGCAGTGCCAACAGTGGGGGGGGCCTGATTTCAGGTTTCCGTTCGAGGGGAAGTCCTTCTTGGAGGATTGTCGTTGGCCGGAGTTGCCCAGCTACGCGCTTCAGGATAGCAGCGGTGACGTGCTGGCTTTTGGGCAGTATTACCAACACCTGGGCCGCTGCCACCTAAGTCGCTTGATTGTCTCGCCTAATCATCGCGGAGCCGGATTAGGGCGTGCGCTGGTAGTACAGCTTGCGCAAACAGGAGCCAGAGCCCTGGATGCAATCGAGTGCTCTTTATTTGTCCTGCGTACTAATCTAGCGGCACGGACTCTCTACCAGAAATTGGGCTTTGAGGAAGCGGCTTATCCAGGGCAGCGAAAATGGTTGGATCAGTGCGATTTTATGGTCGCACCGTCTAAAGGTTTTCAGCAGAAACAAAATATTGAATAGCGAATATTCCATGCCTGAATTAATACAACCCATGACCGAACGCTTACAGCTGCGCCAGTGGCGAGAGGAAGATAAGCCTGTATTCGCCGAAATGAATGTCGACCCAAGGGTGATGGAGTTCTTCCCCTCATTGCTGACGCGACAGCAGAGTGACGCCGGTGTCGATCGCAGTATTGCGCATATTGAGAAGTACGGCTGGGGCTTTTGGGCCTTGGAGCTAAGAGAGACCAAAGAGTTTCTCGGATTTGTCGGCATGAAAAATGTGACTGAAGATTTGCCCTTCGCACCGGCAGTAGAGATTGGCTGGCGCTTGGCCTTCCCTTATTGGGGGAAGGGCTATGCCAGTGAAGCTGCAAAAGCATCTTTGGATGTAGCTTTTAATACCTTGAATCTCAGTGAGGTCGTTTCTTTTACACCGTTACAGAACCTTCGCTCCCAGCGGGTGATGGAGCGGCTGGGTATGCGGCGGGATTCTCTTGTCTTTGAACATCCGCAGGTTCCAACCGAAAGCCCTTTGTTAAAACATTGTTTATATCGTATCAATGCTGATGAATGGTCTAGAGAGCATTCGATCAAATAATTTATCTACTTTGGGTACTCTTTGGCTAAAAAAGAGGCCCCCTGATTAGTTTCGTATTCTTTTGTGGCCTCAAGGTTCTTCCTGCGCAGCTTACTATGTGGCCCATATTCTGTATTGTGACGTCTTGAAAGGCTTACACATTCCTGCGAAGCGACCCCTTGATCACGAACCATTCTTAATGCCAGGAGCATTATGAATATTTAGTGATCCCCTGGTAAATTTTTCCCACAATCCGATGTTCCGTAGGGTGAGTATTTTCTACTGGAAAGGAATACATACACCTATAGAACGGTTTGCATTTCTTTGGTCACCTTAGAGCTTTATGAAAACAGGAAAAATTTGTCGAGTTTAAATTATTCATTTTTTAGCCAGATGGACTTTCATTACTTCAAAATGGTCTTAAGGGTTAGGTATTACCAGACATTTTCTTAGCACGTAGCTACCGAGACAATGGCCAGATTGATTCAGCCTGACTCAAAGCGACTAGTCCTTCGTCAATGGCGAGAAGAGGATCGGGGTGATTTTGCTAATTTAAATGCAGATAGTCGGGTTATGCGGTTCTTTCCCTGCACTCTGAACCGAATTAAAAGTAATAAGCTACTAAATGCTCTTAAGGAACATATCGATGAATACGGGTGGGGGTACTGGGCGGTGGAGTTGAAAGAGAATGGACAATTCATTGGTTACGCTGGTATTAAACACGCTTCGGCGGAGCTGCCTTTCTCACCAAGTGTGGTACTTGGTTGCCGACTCAGCAGGAATTTCTGGGGGCGGGGGTATGCCAGTGAAGCGGCAAAGGCTGCCTTTGCAATAGCATTCGAGCGATTAAACCTCAATGAAATACTGGGATGTACCGCATTACAAAACCTTCCTTCGCAAAGAATGATGCATGGCCTGGGTATGAGTCGAGACCCTTCAATCTTTGACCATCCACTGGTACCGGAAAACAGCCCCCTGCGGCCTCACTGTTTGTATCGGCTATCGTTTGATGCTTGGTGGGATCAGAGAGACAGAAAACTCTCTCAAGCGGTTTAACTATACTCAAACGGTTTAATTATAAAGGTATAGATAGTCTTTCCACTACTTAATGGAACCTATTTGAGGGGCTTGCGTCTTAAACAGGACTCTCAATAAGCATAAGAAATAAAAGCAAATGGAGGTGTTTTAAGGTGAGTCTATATCGATTAAAGGTAATAAAAATTGTTCTTATAAATATTCTGCTGGTATACAGTTTTCCGATCGCACATGCGGATTTCATAAAAAACACGAGTAAACGTCAGGATAACTCAACCATTTACTGGTCTCTAGAATTTCCCGCCCACAGTGATCCTCGCGGTCTGTTACTGATCGCTCAAGGCTCAGGTTGTCTTCCTGCCATTAAGAATAAGACGGTGCAACAAGTTAAGACGATTGCCCCAAGTTTTGCCGTGTTACTGATAGAGAAATATGGGGTGACCCATGCGGATGGACCCAATGACCAATTTACAGATTGCTCTCGGGCCTATGTGGCGAACCATACCGTTGAGCAGCGCACCCGGGATGTTGTGCAAATTGTTGATGAGTTAAAAGGTTCTGACTGGTGGAATGGCAAGCTGGTACTCTTTGGTGGCTCAGAGGGTGGTGATGTAGTTGCCCGTTTGGCCTCCAGGTTAAACCCAGATGCGGCTGTAGTTTTCTCAAGTGGGCTTGGGCAATCTTTTGCGGAAGTACTCAAGTCCTTGGTTCCTCCTCACGTAGCGAAAGAAGTCGATGCCAAGCTCGCTTACGCACGGGCGAACCCTGAAAGTGTAGAAGTCTGGGGGGGGAACTCTATGCGCTGGTGGGCCGATGTTGTCGATCGGATACCAGTCAATGACTTATTAGATAGCCATGCCCCTGTCTTATTGATTCAGGGTACAGAAGATAAGTCATCTCCTGTTAGTTCCGGCCGCGCAGCACGTGATGCTTATGCAAGCGCGGGGCGTTGTGAATTAACTTATTGGGAGTATCCCGGTTACGATCACTATATGACAGATACAAATGGTGTGAATCACCGAGGAGAGGTTTTTGAGCGAATTGCTGGATGGATAAAAAATACTGTAATTGATGGAGCTCCGGGATGTATGTCAGATACAAAGAAAATAGAGATCAATCGATGAATATAAGAATCAAACTAGCCGCCGTAGTAATGACAGTTTGCGCCAGCGCTACTATGGCAGAAAATTTCTCCGTATTGCCGCAACTGGAAAACTACAAAGTGCCAGAATCCTGGCGCCAGCCAGTAGCGCCTCTTAAAATAGCAGATAATACCTGGCAAATAGGTACAGAGGGAATTACCTCACTGTTATTAAAAGGCAAAGAGGGATCGATTCTAATTGACGGTGGTATGGAGCAGACTGCTGAACATTTATTGGAGAATATGCGGAGATTGGGAGTCGCCCCCACGGATCTCAAATTAATCTTACACAGTCAGGCTCATGCAGACCACGTAGGTTCCTTAGCCGAGCTAAAACGCGTGACTGGTGCACAGGTAGTAACCAATGCCGAGTCGGCTGTGTTGATGGCTCGCGGTGGTGCTAATGATATTCACTTTGCCGATGAACTTTTATATCCGCCAATAAAGGCAGATCGTATTCTGCATGATGGCGAGCAAGTGGTTCTAGGGGATTTGCGTCTACGCGTACATTTTATCCCAGGCCATACGCCGGGTAGTATGGCCTGGACCTGGGAAGACAAAGTTGAAGGTAAAGCTACAGACATCGCTTATGTGGATAGCCTTACAGCGCCGGGTTATCAACTGATTGATAATAGCCGCTACCCTAATATCGTAGAGGACTTCCGCAGAAGCTTTGCCCGTGTACGCGATTTACCTTGTGATTTACTCATTACGCCTCACCCGGCTGCAAGTGGGTGGGTATTTCAGGATACTATTACCAGAAAAGTGAGAGTGAGCTGTAAAGGATATTCCGATGCAGCTTCGGAAAAATTTGAACAACAACAACGTGAATAGTTAGAAATAATGATTTTTTCGTTGTAAAAATTTGAATTATCTAAGATAAATTAATTCGAGTTGTTCTGATATAAAGAGAGTTAGCAGTTAATAATGTTTAAAGTAAAATTGTTTGAAGGTGTTTCAGAAAATTTTATTAGTCGTTTTTTATATGGGGTGTTTTTAATTATTCTTTCTCAGAAAGCTTTTGGTGAAACTACATATGCCGTGGTGGGGGGTAAGTGGTTTGATGGGGAGGATTTTAAGCAAGCGACTTGGTTTGTTGACGAGAATGGCTCTCTGACTAAGACCAAGCCAGAAAAGGTCGATTATACCTTTGATGTCAGTGGAAAGTATGTAGTGCCGCCTTATGCTGAAGGACATAATCACAATCTGCAAAACCCTTGGGGTATCAAGAATTTTGGGCCTCTGCAGATTAAATCTGGAGTTTTTTACAGCGTGCAGATGTGCAGCTTTGGTGAGGAGATCAAGGCGCAGTTCAACAGCAGGGATACCATGGATGTCTTGTTTGCTTCAGACTGCATAACAGCTTCCGATGGTCATCCCCTAGGGTTGATCTTAAATGGAAAAAAAGAAGTCACCGATGATGAGTTAAAAAGCGCCCGGGAAATGGTACTGGTGGTAGATAGTAAAGAGGATCTCGACCAAATTTGGGAGAAAGTTAAAGCCAATTACCCCTCTTTTATTAAAATTATACTTGTAGGCAGTGAAAAATTTGAGGAGCGCCATGGTGATCCGAAATACCTTGGTATCAATGGTCTCAATCCAAAATTAGTGCCTAAGTTAGTCGAGCGTGCCCATCAATCGGGAATTCCAGTGGTGGCCCACGTGGATACTGCCCACGATGCAGAAGTAGCTATTAAGGCTGGTGTCGATGTTTTGGGTCATTTGCCCGGATATAGAATTGCCAGAAACGAAGGCTTCGATATTCAGGACTATGTTTTGAGCGATACTGCTATAGCTTTAGCTTCTGAGCAGGGTACAAAGTTGATTGCAACAGCTAGTGTGCCCACTGGACACAAATACTCAGAAGGTGAATTGAGCGAGATACAGAAGATTCAGAGAGATAATCTTACCCGTTTACGTAATGCTGGCGTATCTTTATTAATGGGGAGTGATAATTTTTCCGGTACGGTACTTCGTGAAATGCGCTACTTGGACTCTTTAGATATTGCACCGAGGGAAGTATTACTTAAATCCTTGACCATGGATACTCCGAAATGGATGTTTCCGGGGCGAGATTTAGGCACCTTTGCCGAAGGTGCTGAGGGTAGCTTCTTAGTGTTGGAGGGCAACCCTTTAGAGGATTTAGGTTTTCTTGATAAGATTTACATTGGTGTGAAGCAGGGAAAAATGTTAGTCAATAATTCCAATTAATGGTAGGTAGTAGATTTTATTCGAACATAATATTTTTTTGGTTCTAGATTTGTTAAAAAATACCCAGTTTGATTGCCAAGCTGGGATATATTTTCTCCATTTTAATATGCCCCTTTGTTTTAATTTATTTCTAACAAGCGATGTACCTTTGGCACAAGATAGAAATACATTAGTGGGACCAGAATGGCGGTCATTATTAAAGCCTTTAAACCAATTGCAATTTGCAATTCCAGTGCCTGCATCCCCAGAAGTAATAGAGTAACAATGGGGTAAACCAATGCCCAGATACACAGGGCGTGTACTATCGGTCCCTTCATTTGTTCAATTCCTCCATAAATTTAGAAATTGTCTTAAAATACCCAGGCAAAATTTTCTGTAAAAATTGTTTTCCACTCTTGGTGAGTGCCACACATTTTGCCCTACCATCGCTGGAATCTGCTTCTATAGCGATAAGCTCATCTTCCACCATGCTTTTCAAGGTGCGGGTCATTACCGGCCGGGAAACATCAATTCGTTCTGCAATTTCTGAAGCTAGTAAACTGTCTCTTTGAGGCTCCCGGTCGATAACGATCATCACTAAGAAACGCAGCTGGGAGGTTCCGTGCTCAGTAAAATAGCTCTCCAGCTCTCGTAAAAGCAGGCTTGCATCCCGCATCATGGTAAGTGCGCTTTGAACGGCACCGGGATCTTTTATGGAAAATCGTTTGGCATATCCTTCAACCATTTGTTGCGAGGGAAGATCTTTGAGGAAAAACATTAGGCCAGTCTCTTGAGCTTATTGATCTCCACCGGCTCTTTTAGCCACTCTTTATAGGCTTCGAATATCGGGGCGATATAGGGCATGGTGTAATGCTTTTCTAAGTCTTCCTGGCTGCGCCACTCCTCGTATAAAAATAGGCATTCCCCATCCTCGTGCACTGCGAACTGGAGGCAGCCCTCCTCTTCGAGGGTATTTGGCACTATGGATAAGATGGCCTGTTTGGCTTGCGCAAAGAATTCTGTCTTGGGGAAAATTTTGGCAATAATGAATAGGTGATTATTCATAAGGTTAATTCAGCGGCGTATATTATATTTATCATGATAACTATAATTTTTGGCCTGTCAAATACCAGTGCAATACACAGTTGATGGCGTTTTAGCAATGAGAGTCCACTCAGGTGGTAAATTCGAGATTTAGAAGGCGTAAAGAGCTTTTAATGTGTTTGAACACTTGCCTGGCGCCTGTCTAGATTCCGGTAAGCCAACGCTTCGGCAATTTGTGCCGTACCAATTCTTTCCTGTTTGGCTAGGTCCGCCAGCGTGCGGGCGACTTTAAGCACTCGATGATAGCTGCGTGCAGAAAGCCCAAGTTTTTCTACTGACTGCCGCAGTAGCAGTTTTTCGCTATCTCCCAGTGCGCAGTGGTTTTCCAGCGGCGCCCCTTTTAACAGACTGTTGATCGTCCCTTGCCGCTGTAACTGCTGTTGGCGGGCGTTACAGACTCGCTCACGTACACTTTCAGATGACTCACCGGGAGGAGAGTCCTGCAGTTGCACCGCGCTCATTGCCCCCACTTCCACCTGCATATCAATACGGTCCAACAGCGGTCCGGACAGCTTGTTGCGGTAGCGGTCTATCTGGTCCGGGGTGCAGCGGCAGCGCGGTTCCCCCAGATAACCACAGGGGCAGGGATTCATCGCGGCCACCAATTGGAAGTGGGCGGGGAAGGTGACTTGCGCTCTGGCGCGGGAAATGCGCACCTCGCCATTCTCCAGCGGTTCGCGCAGTATCTCCAAAGCATGGCGGGGAAACTCCGGCATTTCATCTAGAAATAAGACGCCGCGGTGAGCTAGGGAAATTTCTCCTGGTCGTGGGGTGCTGCCGCCGCCGACAAGGGCGGTCGGGGAGGCGCTATGGTGCGGTGCGCGGAATGGCCTGTGAGTTTGGTGAGGTAAACCGGCACTGGAGTAAACGGCGGCGACTTCTATAGATTCACGGCTGGTAAGAGGCGGCAATATGCCTGGCAGGCGGCTGGCCAGCATGGTCTTGCCTGTACCCGGTGGTCCGTAGAACAGTAGGTTGTGGCCTCCGGCTGCAGCGACTTCCAATGCGCGCCTCGCTTTGAGCTGGCCGCGAACATCGGCGAGGTCCGCAGCCTGAGTAATCACTTGCTCCGTTCGCACTTCCCCGCGTGGTAGTTTCTCCCTGCCGTGCAGTTCTGCACACACCCCAAGTAGTGAGTTTGCGCTAGCGATTTCGCTACCGGCCAGGGCAGCTTCGCTACTATTTTCGTTGGGTACTATCAATAGACGCTCGGCGGCGGCACTGGCGATAGCTGCTGGGAGTGCGCCGCTGACTTGGCGTATTCCGCCGGTAAGGGCGAGCTCTCCGATAAATTCGTAGCTTTCCAGAGGCTCAATGGGAACTTGGCCAGAGGCAGCGAGTATGCCGATAGCGATAGCGAGGTCGTAGCGCCCGCCCTCTTTGGGTAGATCGGCGGGGGCCAGATTAACGGTGATACGCCGCTGAGGGAATTCAAAATGACTGTTGATCAGGGCACTGCGCACCCGGTCACGGCTTTCGCGTACGGCGGCTTCGGGCAGGCCGACGATATGGAAGGCGGGGAGCCCGTTGGCCAAGTGGGTCTCAACGGTGACCAGTGGGGCGTTAACACCCAACTGCGCGCGGGTGTAAGTAACTGACAGGCTCACATTTTCATCCTTGATGCGGCGGCTTGTGGGGGAAACTAGTCCTCCGGTTTGCGTTCTCTCTGTGCGAGGGCCTGCTCCAGCATTTCCACCTTATCTTCCAGGCGGGCCAGTTTTTCCCTGGTGCGTCTCAGTATCTCCACTTGGGTATCGAACTCGCGTTGGGAGACCAGCGGCAATTTATCCAGTGAAACCTCCAGGGCACTGCGCAGGTCATTAGTGACTACTGTGCCCTGCTGTTGCAGTTCTTTTAAGAGTTGTTGCAGTTTGTCCGCAGCCACGGGCAACTCCTTACTGTTTAAAACTTATCTATTGGCACAGGATTGTAACTCACACCCTATAGCCACAAAAGCTGACTCTTTGTGCACTATTCTGAACTCTGCCTCTGCAAGATTCCCCATTTCTGTGCGCGCGATGACAAACAGTTCCATCTTGGTGCGCGAGACTTTACGGGCTCTTTGTTCGTATTTATTCCGGTTGTCTGATTTTCCGTTAACTTATTGATTTTATTGAATATTGCTGTATTGGCATCAAGTCTGCAGTGAAAGGGTAGGTGTGCCATTTACGATCACTGGGAGTCTGGGAAAGTAGCGGTTCACAAGACGCAAGAGACCCTCTGTCATACCCGACAGTGCAGGACCGATTGCAGGCGGCGCCATTACAGCTCTTGAAATACAGCCTACAGAAATTTAGGAGAAATAAAGTGGAAGTTAAAAAGCATAAAATTGCCACTATTTTCGCTGGCGCTTTACTGGCGTTGGGCACTGCCAATCTATCGAATGCTGAAGAAAATACCTCCTCCAGTGGCTCCCAGGAAGAGGGCATCAGTTTTAGCGCCAACCTGGGTATGGTTTCAGATTATCGTTTCCGGGGTATCTCACAAAAGGATAGAAATCCCGCAATTCAGGGTGGTCTAGATCTGGATTTTGGCAACGGTTTCTATGTCGGCACCTGGGCCTCACAGGTGGACTTTGATTATAAAGTTGATGAGACCGATTACGAGCAGGATTTTTACGGCGGTTTCTCCGCGGATATCAATGACTCTATTAGTTACGACGTTGGCTATATCTATTACGCCTATCACGGCAGTGACCAAGATGAAGATTACTGGGAAGTTTATAGCAACCTCAGCATTAAAGATCTGACCCTAGGATTTACGTACTCACCCGATTATTGGGCGCAGAGCGATGAATTTTATTACACCTTTGCGGAATACAGTTTCTCACTGCCCGCAGAGCTGAGTCTGGATTTACATGTTGGTTACAATATTTTCAAGGAAGATGAGTTTCTTTATGAGGAAGATAACTATATCGATTACTCCGCAACGCTCAGTAGAGATTTCGGTGGGTTGAACTTGAGTGCTGCATATGTTGGAACTAATTTGAGCAAAAAAGAGTGCTTTGATTATGACTGGTGTGAACCCTCGCTGGTAGTTGGCGCTACCTACACTTGGTAATCCATTCGCCCGCGATAATTCGCGGGCATGTTTTTTTGGGGGAGTCCATGAAATTAATTACCGCAATTATCAAACCTTTTAAGTTGGATGCCGTGCGCGATGCCCTCAGAGAAGTGGGTGTGAATGGCGTTACCGTTACAGAAGTGAAAGGTTTTGGCCGGCAAAAAGGCCATACCGAATTGTATCGGGGTGCTGAATATGTAGTGGATTTTTTGCCGAAAACTATGCTGCAAATTGCCGTAGAGGATTCCCAGTTAGACAAGGTGTTGGAAACGCTGGGCACCAGTGCACACAGCGGAAAAATTGGCGATGGAAAAATATTTGTTGCCAACCTGGAGCAGGTAGTGCGGATAAGAACCGGTGAAACCGGCAGGGATGCCATCTAAATCGATAGCAACCAAACATAATTTTAACAATATCCAGACTTGAACGGAGAGAAACATGGAAAATCAGATATTTCAATTGCAGTACGCAATTGATACTTTTTATTTCCTTATGTGTGGTGCACTGGTCATGTGGATGGCCGCGGGTTTCGCGATGCTGGAAGCCGGCCTGGTGCGCTCTAAAAACACCACAGAAATCCTCACCAAGAATGTCGCGTTGTTTGCGATAGCGTGCATCATGTATCTGCTTACCGGATACGCCATTATGTACGATGGCAGCTGGATGCTTTCTGGTATAGAGGCATTTAGCCTCGATACGGTACTGGCCGATTCCTCCAGTAATGGATTTGAGGGCGATTCCGTTTATTCGAGTGCTTCTGACTTTTTCTTCCAGGTCGTGTTTGTTGCCACCGCCATGTCCATTGTGTCCGGTGCCGTGGCCGAGCGTATGAAGCTGTGGAGCTTCCTCGCTTTTGCGGTGGTATTGACCGGCTTTATCTACCCGCTGGAAGGCTCCTGGACTTGGGGTAGCCAAAAAGTTTTTGGTCTCTATAGCCTGGGGGATCTCGGTTTCTCTGACTTTGCCGGCTCTGGCATTGTACATATGGCCGGTGCGGCTGCTGCCTTGGCGGGAGTGTTATTACTGGGTGCGCGCAAAGGCAAGTACGGCCCCAACGGCCAGGTCTACGCGATTCCCGGTGCCAATCTGCCGCTGGCAACCCTCGGTACCTTTATTCTGTGGATGGGCTGGTTCGGTTTTAACGGTGGCTCGGTATTAAAACTGGGCGATGCAGCCAGTGCGCACTCAGTAGCCATGGTATTTGTGAATACCAATACTGCCGCAGCTGGTGGCGCTATCGCTGCACTGATCACCGCTCGTTTACTCTTTGGCAAGGCCGATCTCACGATGCTGCTCAATGGTGCCCTGGCGGGCTTGGTGGCAATCACTGCAGAGCCGTCCACGCCGACCGCGCTGCAGGCGACTGTGTTCGGTATGTTTGCCGGTATCTTGGTGGTCTTCTCCATCATCACCCTGGATAAACTCAAAATCGATGACCCGGTCGGCGCTATTTCCGTTCACGGTGTTGTCGGTCTGCTTGGTCTGCTGCTGGTGCCCCTTACCAATGAGGAATCCACCCTGGTGGGCCAGCTGGTTGGAGCGCTAACCATCTTTATCTGGGTCTTTGTAAGCTCCCTGGCGGTTTGGTATCTGCTTAAGCTGGTAACCGGTATCCGCGTCAGTGAAGACGAAGAGATGGAGGGTGTTGACTTGGCCGAGTGTGGAATGGAAGCTTACCCGGAATTTATGAGCAAATAGCCGCTCAGCAATGGCGTCGCCCAGATATCCAATATCCGATATTGGGGCGATCGCCGGTTTGAGGTTCCCGCAAAGAAGATAAACCAGGGGAAAGACACAAGATGAAATTAATAACGGCCGTAGTGAAGCCCTTCAAACTGGACGATGTGCGTACAGCCCTTTCCGAAGTCGGCGTCCAGGGAATGACGGTGACGGAAGTGAAAGGCTTTGGTCGCCAGAAGGGGCATACCGAACTCTATCGCGGTGCAGAGTATGTGGTGGACTTTCTGCCTAAGGTCAAATTGGAACTGGCCGTCGATGACAGCATGGTCGATGCGGCTGTTGAGGCTATCACCAAGGCGGCACAGACCGGAAAAATCGGCGACGGCAAAATATTTATTACCGCATTGGAAGAAGTGATACGTATCCGTACCGGCGAAACCGGTAGCGAAGCGGTATAACAATTGCTGTCTAATTTGGGTATTTTGTTTAATGATATCCAAGCGTTTTAAGCCCCGTAAGGGGCTTTAGCTTTTGCCCGCCCTCTTCAACTTGATCATGAACGCTTCCAGCGGGTGGGTTTCACCACTCCTGGCGTTTAAATCCCCATAACAAACTGCAATATCCCCCCGATTTTCTCCCAACAAAAAACTCTACGGGCTCCGGTGCCTGCAGCTGGCAGCGTGGTTAGTCAGTGCCTATATATTAATCGCCGCTTTTAATGCGGTAGGTGATTGTCACCCCGGTGGCTTTCAATTCCATTGACGCCGCGGGAAGGGGCGGCACAGAGGTACTCCCTCTGTAACAGGAGTAAGGGTTACAGGGTTTTGCTATGAAAGATGGTTATGAAGATCAGGGTAAGAACGCTCGCAATAAGGAAAGCGAAGAATTTGCCGAAGAGCGCTCGATTACCTCCCGTGAACGCGCCAGAAGCCAGCTGAGTTCCGATGTCGAGGAATTCTTAGCCAGTGGTGGGGCAATTAGTGAAGTTGATCCAGATGTCACCGCCGATCCCCCGCGCAAACCGCAACCTAAATACGGTAGTCGCCCTATTTAGCGCCTCTCAACTTTGCCGCCCCTGATATCAGGTCGGCGGCAAGACCTCTCCTCTAAGAAGTTTTCTAATCGACTAAGCCGTGGGACTGGCCAAACTCAGGGGTTCAACAGCCTGGGCAACAGGCGCTCCAGAACTTCGCCAATATAAGAGAGAAACAGGGTGCCGAGGCTGGAGCGATAGTATTGTGGATCGGTTGATCCAACTGCCAGCATGCCCAGCTGGTTACCCAGTGGGATCACTGCGGCAGAGGCAACCTCCTGCCAGTTTTCACCAAATAGATACTCTTTCTCACCGGGGCGCAAAATTCCGCAGATTGGCCGGCCATTGCGCAATATGGCGCCAATGGCTGTTTCCGCGCTGGATAGCGTGCTGGTGCGTACTTCCCCGAGCTTGTCGGTTGGAACCGCGAGTGGACCAAACAGGGTCAGGCTGGTGAATTCCACAGCGAAGTCGTTGGAAAAACTGCTGTAGAGAACCTCAGTGGCATCACCGATGGTCTGTGCTTCCAACAGGGCGAGGATGAGTCGGCGGCTGTTAAAAAACAGCTGGTCGTTGTCGCGGGCATTGTGCAACAACTGGTCGAGGCGCTGGCGCATCTCGATATTGCGCTCGCGCAGCAGGTTGGTGTGATGTGTCATCAGCGACACGGTCTTGCCGTTTTCCCGCGGTAGTTTGATGGTCTCGAGCAGATCCATGCGCTCGACAAAAAACTCAGGATTTTGCATTAGGTAGCGAGCTACCTGGCGCGCGAGCAACTTGTCATCGCGCTGGGTTTCCCTGTGGTTGCCGGCGACAATCTCATCAGAAGTTTGATTGGCGTCTTTGTGTTCCATCATATTCTGTTCACATTGGCGCAGACGCGTGGTGAACCCTGTGCTCTATTGGAGGAGAGGCTCGCCCGCGCGCGAAGTTATTTAAATAATGATTTGCCCGTGGAAAACCGTAGTCGCGGGCCCGGTCATAGTAACTGGCTGACCCGGCCCACTCCAGTGGATCGTCAAAGGCCCGCCGGGAAGGCGGATTTCTACCTGGTCATCCACCAAGTTGCGCAGGCGGGCATACACCATGGCTGCGCAGGCACCGGTGCCACAGGCACGAGTCTCGCCTACGCCGCGCTCAAATACGCGTAGCTGCGCCTGGGTGCGGGAGTCAATTTGCAGGAAGCCCACGTTGACCTTCTGTGGGAAGCGGGGATGTGCCTCGATTGAGGGGCCGAGGGACTCTACCGGAGCGCTGTGAATATCGTCGACCAGTAGTACCGCGTGTGGGTTGCCCATGGAGATGGCGCCGATGGTGTAGGTCTCGTCATGAGCTTCCAGTGGGTAGCTATCCGCGCGACGATCGGCATTGAAAGGGATTTTCTCCGGCTCTAAAACTGGAGCACCCATATCAACACTGACCTGGTCGTTATCGAGTACACGCAGATGCAGCATCCCCCCAGCGGTCTCGACCGTGAGCCGCTTTTTCCCTGTCAGGCGGCGCTCGCGCACGAAGCGGGCGAAGCAGCGCGCACCATTGCCGCAGTTCTCCACCTCGCTACCATCGGCATTGAAGATCCGATAGCGAAAGTCCGCGTCAGGCCCCCGTGGCGGCTCTGCCAGTAGTACCTGATCGCAGCCGATGCCTAGACGTCGATCGGCGATTCGGCGAATTTTATCCGGGGACAACTTGAGTCTCTGGCTGATGCCGTCGAGCATCACAAAATCATTGCCGAGTCCGTGCATCTTGCTGAATTTAACGCGCATTCCATTTCTCTATAAGACTGATTGAGCCGGCCATCCAAGGGCTGCTCGCCACCGGTGACGCCGCTATTGTTGGCGCCCCGGTATTCTTTTGGGTGGTAATTAAGGGGAAGGATGACACAAACCGTCACACCTTTTCAGGCACTGGGGTCTCACCTCGAACCAGGTCGTCGAAGGTTTCCCGCGTGCGCACCAGGTAGCTATTCTCCCCATCCACCAGTACTTCCGCTGCGCGTGGGCGGCTATTGTAGTTGGAACTCATGGTGAAGCCGTAGGCGCCTGCAGACAACATGGCCAGCAGTTGCCCTTCGCGCAGGGCCAGGGCGCGATTTTTGCCGAGGAAATCCCCGGTTTCGCAAACGGGGCCCACGATATCCCAGAGCGTGTCCTCACCGTCGCCCGGTGTGACTGGCACTATGTCCTGCCAGGCCTGGTAAAGTGCGGGGCGCAGGTTGTCGTTCATGGCCGCATCGACAATGGCGAAGTTGTGTCCTTCGGTGTGCTTCAGGTATTCAACTCGAGTTAACAGAACGCCGCCATTAGCGGCAATCGAACGACCGGGTTCCAGTATCAGGCCCAGCTGGCGTTCGCCGATACGCTCCAGAACCGCTTGCAGATAGTCTGCAACTACTGGGGGCTCTTCACCCCGGTAACGAACCCCGAGGCCGCCGCCCAGGTCCAGATGTTCCAGTTGGATTCCCTCAGAGGAGAGGGTGTCCACCAGTGCCAACAGGCGGTCGAGCGCATCTAGGAAGGGTGCCACTTCGGTGAGCTGGGAGCCGATATGGCAATCCACTCCGGTGACTCTCAGGTGCGGCGAGCGCGCTGCGTATAAATACACATCCAGGACACTATTGATCGCGATGCCGAATTTGTTTTCCTTGAGGCCGGTGGAAATATAGGGGTGGGTTTGGGCATCCACGTCCGGGTTGACCCGCAGCGAGATTGGGGCGACAGCCTCGCATTCCGCTGCCACCTGCTCGAGACGACGCATTTCGGCTTCCGACTCGATATTGAAGCAGTGCACCCCCACTTCCAAACCGCGGCGCATCTCCTCCGCAGTTTTGCCCACACCGGAAAATACAATTCGCGAGGGATCTCCTCCTGCCAGCAATACCCTCTCCAATTCCCCCCCGGAGACGATATCAAAACCGGCGCCGAGCTGGGCCAGCAGCGACAGAATACCCAGGTTGCTATTGGCCTTCACCGCATAGCAGATCAGGCCCGGGTGGCTGCCCAGTGCCTCGGCGTAGGCTTGATATTGGCGCTCGAAGTGGGCGCGGCTATAGACATAGGTGGGGGTTCCGAAACGCTCGGCGACCTCTTCCAGTGATACCTGTTCCGCCCACAGGCTGCCTTGGCGATAACTGAACTCACTCATTTCTGCGGTGCTTGCTCCTCTGGGTAGCCCTCTTCCGGGTAGTCTTCCGGCTCAGAGTAATCTTCAGGTTGCGAATAGTCGCCTGGTTCAGAATATCCCTCCGGCACAACAACCTCCCCTGCAGGGGCAAGTACAGGCTCATCCGGCTCCACCGCAGTGCTGCTGGTAGGCACCGTCGTGGGCGGGCCAGTGGTGATAGCTGGCGCGGGTTCGGCCGGCGCCTGGGGCAGGTACAGCGGTCCCTTCTGGCCGCAGCCGCTGAAGAGTGCGGACGCACTCAGTAGGGCGTAAAGGGGGAGGAGCATTTTTTTCGGCATGGGTGACATCCTGCACTCGGGCTTTAGAGCGGTGTTCGGCAAAAGCCTGATAGTATAGCGAGCCAATAGATTGAACACAGCAGACGGTAACAGAAGTAATAAAAGATGAGCCAGACGGAATATGAAGCGGCCATTGAGCACACACTGATGGCGATTGAGGATGCCCTGGACAATTGCGACTGGGATATTGATTACGAGCGCAGCGGTGCGGTGCTCACCCTGACATTGGAGGATAACGGCAGCCAGGTAATTCTCTCCCGGCAGTCTGCCAATCAGGAGCTTTGGGTCGCCGCCAAGTCGGGCGGTTACCACCTGGCTTTTACCGCGCCCGGCTGGAAGTGCAGCACCACCGAGGAAAATCTGCCGACCCTGCTCAATCGCGTGTTGACAGAGCAGCAGGGGGAGCCGGTCGATCTGGGATTATCATAGTAATTCCGGTTTACTGATCGGCCGAACCCCAGGCGCCCGGATGCAAAAAACCGGGCGCTTTGCCCTGCTGGAACTCGTTCTCAGTGGCGTTCTTCGATTTGCGCCCGCGCTCGCGCACAGGCGCTGCGAACCTGATCGGGAGCGGTACCGCCGATATGGTTGCGGGCGGCTACCGAGCCCTCCAGGGTGAGCACTTCAAAGACATCCTCGCCGATATCTGTGGAGAATTGCTGTAGCTGCTTCAGGCTCAGTTCCGCCAGGTCTTTCTGCTGTTCAATGGCAAAGGAAACCGTCTGGCCGACGATCTCATGGGCATCGCGGAAGGCAATGCCTTTGCGCACCAGGTAATCTGCCAGGTCGGTGGCCGTGGAGAAACCCTTGGCGGCTGCCGCCAGCATATTTTCTTTTTTTGCCTTGAGTGCGGGCACCATATCTGCAAAGGCGCGCAGGCAGTCCAGTGCGGTATCGGCAGCGTCGAATAAAGGCTCTTTATCTTCCTGGTTATCTTTGTTGTAGGCCAGCGGTTGGCTCTTCATCAGGGTCAGCAGTGCAATCAGGTGGCCGTTCACACGGCCGGTTTTACCGCGTACCAGTTCGGGCACATCCGGGTTTTTTTTCTGCGGCATAATTGATGAGCCGGTGCAGAAACGGTCCGGCAGCTCGATAAAGTCGAACTGGCTGGAGGTCCAGAGCACCAGCTCCTCGCTGGCGCGGGACAAATGGGTGAGCAGCAGGGCGGCGAAGGCGCAGAATTCAATGGCGAAATCCCGGTCGCTCACCGAGTCCAGGGAATTTTCGGTTGGGGCATCGAAGCCCAACAGTTCGGCAGTGCGCGCGCGGTCGACTGGATAGCTGGTGCCCGCCAGGGCCGCGGCACCCAGGGGCGAGCGATTCACCCGTTTGCGGCAATCCATCAGGCGTTCAAAATCCCTGCCGAGCATAGCATTCCAGGCCAGCAGGTGGTGGCCGAAGGTAACCGGCTGCGCGCTCTGCAGGTGGGTAAAGCCGGGCATAATGGTATCGGCTTCGCGTTCGGCCAGGTCTACCAACCCGGTTTGCAGCCGCGTTAATTCGGCTCCGATTAAATCGATGCGGCCGCGCAGCCACAGGCGGATATCGGTAGCGACCTGGTCGTTGCGGGAGCGGCCAGTGTGCAGTTTTTTACCGGTGGCACCGATGCGCTCGGTCAGGCGCGCCTCGATATTCATATGCACATCTTCCAACTGCACCGACCAGGGAAAGTCACCTGTCTCAATCTCCGCAGCGATCTCTTTCAGGTCATCGGCAATCTGGTGATACTCATCACCGCTCAATACTCCCACCTCGGATAGCATCTGTGCATGAGCGAGAGAACCCTGGATATCTTCCAGCGCCATGCGCTGATCGAAGGTGACAGAGGCAGTGAATCGCTCTACGAAGGCGTCGGTGGCTTCGCTGAAACGGCCGCCCCAGAGTTTGGCGGCGGGATTAGTGGCGGAGTCGGGTTTGTCGTTGCTCATGGTTTTCCTGGCTGCAGTGAGGTGAAAGGCCGGGGAGCTTGGTGGTATCGTGCGCTTTGAATATAGGGACAATCAAGAATAACAACTGCATGTCATTTCCCAGGCCGTCGGGCATTATATCGCAGAAAATTCGAAATACTGGTATCAATGACAAGGATTCTGCGCTTTCAAGGCAGGTGCCTTTCCTGCCGGATTTGTGCAGTGTTACCGCACTGGCTGTACTGGTGTTGATGGGGGAATTGCTGGCGCTGGTGCTGGTGCTCGCCTTGGACGGACTGCGCGACTTCAGTTGGCAGCGTCTTGGCTTGGTGTCCCTGGTGATTCAGTGGGTGATATTGCCCTGCGCCGCCGTGCTTTGCCGACTGCGCCCCTATCTAGCCAAATTACCCCACAAACATGCCGGCGCTATCAGCTTTATTGCGGTGTTGGGCGTGCTTGGATTGGTAATGGGGGTTCAGCGCTATGTGCGTGCTCAATTGCTGCAGGCAGATTTCGACTGGTGGGGCCTGGCCAGCGACTGCCTGCTGGGGGCTATCTGCGCCGGGGTGGTATTGCGCTACGCCTATTTACAGCAGCAGCTGTACAACCAGCAACAGGCGGAGCTGGGTGCGCGTATCGAGGCGTTGCAGTCGCGCATACGGCCGCATTTTTTGTTTAACAGCATGAATAGCCTGGCCAGCCTGATCGCGGTAGACCCGGACCGCGCCGAGCGTCTGGTGGAAGATTTGTGCGTGTTGTTTCGGGCCAGCCTTGCCGACCCAAAGCTGGTGCCGCTGTCGCAGGAAATACAATTGTCCCAACGCTACTTGGAGATTGAGGTCCTGCGCCTGGGCGAGCGTTTGCAGCAGCAATGGCAGCAACAGGGTGCTCTGGAGGATATACAGGTACCCAGTATGTTGTTGCAGCCATTACTTGAAAATGCCGTTTTGCACGGTGTGGCTCAGCAGCGTGAGGGCGGCACAATCAAAGTGGCCGTAAAAACCGAAGACGGCGCATTGCGTATTGATATTGAAAACCCACTTCCGGCGGAAACTGTGCGTTCCACCAGGGAAAGCAACGGTATGGCGGTGGAGAATATTCGCCAGCGCCTTGCGGCCTATTACGGTGATCGCTTCAGGTTTACCGCCGGTCGGGCGAATGGCCACTACAGGGTAAACCTACAACTACCCTTATTTCCCCTAGGGATGGTCCAGCGGGAAACAAAAGCCGCCGTAAATTCCAGTAGAGACACTGAGGTGATGGAGTGACCCAGTTGCGAGTTTTGATCGTCGATGATGAACCTCTGGCGCGCGCGCGCCTGCAGCGGCAGTTGTCTACAATCGAAAACTGCATTCCAGTAGGTGAGGCAGCGGATATTGATTCTGCGCTGATACAGGTGCAGATACTGGATCCGGATCTGGTATTGCTCGACATAGAAATGCCCGGCGGCAGCGGCTTGGAACTGGCCCAGCAACTTTCCACCCGCGAGTGCCCACCAGCGATAATTTTTTGTACCGCCCACGATGAGTTCGCCCTGCCGGCCTTCGCTACTGCCGCAGTGGGTTATCTGCTCAAGCCTGTCAGCGTGGAGCAGCTGCGCCAAGCGCTGGCAAAGGTGCAGCGCCTTAATAAACCTCAACAAAAGCTTGTTAGTGGTGACGAGAAGGATCGTGGCCGCAGCCGTATCAAAGCGGTGAGCCGTATGGGAGTGGAGCTGCTGGAAGTGGACAGCATTCGCTGTTTGGTTGCCGACAGCAAATATGTGGTGGCCCATCACCCTGGTGGCGAGACGATCCTTGATGAGTCATTAAAAGAGTTGGAAAGCGAATTTGGTGATCGCTTTGTACGAGTACATCGCAGTGCATTGGTGGCAGTAGCGTTTATTACAGGCCTACGCAGAGATGGAGCGAATTATCGGGTGGAGCTAGAGGGGGTAACGCAGGCACCACTGGTAAGCCGGCGTATGCTGTCTTCGGTTAAATCGCTGATTACCGAGATATGTTGAGTATTTATCTTTTCCCTGGTGAAAATAACGAAAAAAAGCGGGCAAAATGCCCGCTTTTTTTCTTACAGTATTAATTGCATAAACCTGGGGGATTAAGGGTTAGTAAAGCTGCGGTCCACCATCGCCGTATTCAGAGTCATTTTGCAAACTCAACTCACCGGCGGCGCTATTCAAATACTCTGCATCGGATTCCGATTTGAGCTTGATCATCAGGCGCAAGTCGTTGGCGGAGTCGGCGTGGGCGAGGGCGTCCTCGTAAGTAATTTCGCCGCGATCGTAGAGTTCGTACAGGGCCTGGTCGAAGGTCTGCATGCCCTGCTCGCCGGAACGTTTCATCAACTCCTTCATCTTATGCACCTGGCCTTTGCGCACCAGGTCTGACATCAGCGGCGTGTTGATCATAATTTCCAGACAGGCGCGGCGGCCATCGCCATCCGGTGTCGGGACCAACTGCTGGGCGACCATGGCCTTAAGGTTCAGGGATAGATCCATAAACAGCTGTTGGTGACGGTCTGCCGGGAAGAAGTGAATGATCCGGTCGAGGGCCTGGTTGGCATTGTTGGCGTGCAGTGTACACAGGCACAGGTGACCGGTCTCGGCGAAGGCGATAGCGTGTTCCATCGTCTCGCGAGAGCGCACCTCACCAATCAGGATGACATCTGGCGCTTGACGCAGAGTGTTCTTCAAGGCGATTTCGAAGGAGTCGGTATCCAGACCCACTTCGCGCTGGGTCACAATACAGCCGCGGTGCTGGTGGATAAATTCGATCGGGTCCTCAATGGTGATGATATGACCCTTGGTGTTCTCATTGCGGTGGCCGATCATCGAGGCCAGGGAGGTAGATTTACCGGTACCGGTGGCGCCCACAAAAATAATCAGCCCGCGCTTGGTCATGGCCAGATCTTTGAGTACATCCGGCAAGCCGAGGCCGTCAATAGTGGGAATTTTTGTTTCGATGCGTCGCAGCACCATGCCCACCAGATTGCGCTGGAAGAAAGCCGACACCCGGAAACGGCCCACGTTGCGCACTGCGATGGCGAAGTTTAATTCCTTTTTTTCGGCGAACTCACGACGCTGCTTTTCATTCATGGTGCCCACCACCAGCTCGCGCGCTTTTTCCGGGGTGAGGGCACTGCTACTGCAAGGCACCACGCGGCCGTGCAGTTTGATGGAAGGCGGTACGCCGGCGGTGATAAACAGATCCGATGCACCTTTCTCTACCACCAGCTGTAGGAGTCTTTCTATATCCATGATTGTTACCGCGTATTATTTTTTGACTGAAGAAGGGCCGGTAATGCTTAGAAGTTTTCCGGCATCTTGGCTTTTTCCCGCGCGACTTCGCGGCTGACGATACGGCGAGCCACCAGGTCTTCCAGGCACTGGTCCATGGTCTGCATACCGACGCTGGCACCGGTCTGGATGGCGGAGTACATCTGCGCGATTTTGTCTTCGCGGATCAGGTTGCGGATTGCCGGGGTGCCGCGCATGATCTCGTGGGCGGCGACACGGCCACCGCCGTTTTTCTTCAGCAGTGTCTGCGAGATTACCGCCTGCAGGGATTCCGATAGCATGGAACGCACCATGGCTTTTTCCTGCGCCGGGAACACATCCACCACCCGGTCGATAGTTTTGGCGGCGGAGGTGGTGTGCAGGGTGCCGAAGACCAAGTGACCGGTTTCCGCTGCCGTCAATGCCAGGCGAATAGTTTCCAGGTCACGCATCTCACCCACCAGAATAATATCCGGGTCTTCACGCAGGGCCGAGCGCAATGCTTCCGCAAAGCCGTGGGTATCCCGATGCACTTCGCGCTGGTTCACCAGGCATTTTTTGGATTCGTGCACGAATTCGATGGGATCCTCAATGGTGAGGATATGCTCGTATTTGTTGTCGTTGATATAGTCCATCATCGCGGCGAGGGTGGTGGACTTACCTGAGCCGGTGGGCCCAGTGACCAAGACTAGGCCGCGTGGGGTATCGGAGATCTGTTTGAACACCTGGCCCATGCCCAGATCTTCCATGGTTAAAACCTTGGAGGGAATGGTCCGGAATACTGCACCGGCACCGCGGTTGTGGTTAAAGGCGTTCACACGAAAGCGGGCTACACCAGGTACCTCGAAAGAGAAGTCGGTCTCGAGAAATTCTTCGTAGTCCTTGCGTTGCTTGTCGTTCATGATCTCGTAGATCAGGCCGTGCACCTGCTTGTGTTCCATGGCCGGCAGGTTGATACGGCGCACGTCGCCATCCACACGGATCATCGGCGGCAGGCCTGCGGAGAGGTGCAGATCCGAAGCGTTTTGTTTGGCGCTGAAGGCGAGGAGTTCAGTGATATCCATACTGCTACCTTATGGTTCTTGTTTGGGCTCAGGTAAAATCGCCACTCATTTCGGTAAGGGCCTCAGTATATGCGCAAAGCGACAATCGTCGAAAACCTGAATGCAGTAGGTGAGCGGATTGTGACCTGCTGCAACAACTGCGATCGCGATCCTGCAGAAATCACTCTACTGGCGGTTTCCAAAACCCGCCCGGCGGAGGATTTGCGCATCGCTTATGCGGCCGGCCAGCGACACTTTGGCGAAAACTATTTGCAGGAAGCCCTGGAAAAACAGGATGCCTTACAAGACCTGGATATCCACTGGCATTTTATCGGGCCCTTGCAATCGAATAAGTCTCGCGCGATAGCCGAGCGCTTTGATTGGATGCATACGGTGGATCGTCTGAAGATCGCCCAGCGTCTGTCATCCCAGCGACCAGCTAACTTGGCTCCCCTCAATATTTGCCTGCAGGTCAATATCGATAATGAGCAGAGCAAGTCTGGCATAGCTCCACAGGATTTGGAGGCACTGGCGCGGGAAGTGGTGCAATTGCCGGGGCTGCGTTTGCGCGGTTTGATGGCGATTCCTGCGGCTCGCCAAAACGTACAAGAACAGTACGAGCCTTTTGCTGAGATGGCGCGCCTGCTGCAGTCTCTGCAAGAGTTATTTCCCGATGAGGCGCTGGATACACTTTCTATGGGGATGTCTGCCGATATGGAAGCGGCGATTGCCTGCGGCGCGACCATTGTGCGCATCGGCACAGATATTTTTGGCGCACGCAATTACTCTGAGTGAAAGATCCTATTTTTTACCCGAGTGCTTGCCCGAAGTTCTGGGGCTATGTTCGTGGGGAAAGTGTAAGAGACCAATGAAACGCTCAGGGACACTCGAAGTGATATTGCTGGGGTTGACGCTATGCGCAGTGATTTCCCTATCTATCGCGCACACCCTGCTGGTGACCTGGGTGGCCTTGGAGTGGTTGGCTTTTCTTTGTCTGCTTTCCTTTGCGCTACCTAAGGTCACTTTAATCACCAGTTTTCTAGACCGCACCATCTCCCAGGCCCTGTGGCCTGAGAGCCGGCACTGGCTGTGGATACTGGCCATAGCGCTCAACCTGATCGCAGTTGTGGAAACATTAAGATTGAAGCCTTAAAAAATAAACGGCCCTTAAGGCCGCTTATTAAACATTACGATTTAGAAGAGCCTTTGGCACTACTCAACTAAAGTCAGTTTTTCCTTCTGTGTTTCGTCGAGCAAGTGTTCGGCAAAAAACAACGCGGTAGCCTGGGTGAAGACATCATTGTTCTCCTTTTTGCGGTAGCCGTGCCCCTCATTTAACGCATTCATATACCAAACCTGATTGCCGTTTTCTCGCAGTGCCGTCACGATCTGTTCCGCTTCTGTGACGGGGACGCGGGGGTCGTTTTGACCCTGCACCACAAACATGGGTACCTGGATTTTTTCCACATGGTTGTTGGGGCTGATGCCTTCCAGGAATTCGCGCATCTGCGGATCGCGTTCGTCACCGTATTCCACGCGGCGCAGGTCCCGGCGATAACTCTTGGTATTGGTGAGGAAGGTGACGAAATTGGAGATGCCGACAATATCCACGGCTGCTTTCAGGCGATCCGAATAGTGGACGCTGCTGGCCAATACCATATAGCCGCCGTAGCTACCGCCGAAGACGGCGACCCGCTTGGCATCCAGGTCCGGCTGGGTGGCGATCCAGTCCAGTAACGCGCCAATATCTTTCACAGAATCTTCACGCTTGTAGCCGTTGTCCATGGCCAGATAACTTTTCCCGTAACCGGCGGAACCGCGCACATTAGGGGCGATCACAGCGGCCCCCAATTTCTGCAGCCACAACTGGTACTTACTGGAGAACATCGGGCGGTATTGCCCCTCAGGGCCACCGTGTATGGAAATAATGACCGGCACTGGAGCCGTTATATCGTGGGGCTTGTAGACGAAGGCGGGAATCTTGCGCGGCTCGCCGTTTACCTGATCGAAAGTAGGGTAGTGCACCAGCTCGGGCTCGATAAACTGCTCGGTATCCAGGCCGCCCACTTCGCTGAAGGTCCAACGGGTGAGGTCGCCACTGGATAGAGGCCGGCGGCCCAGCTCCAGTACAAAGGTATCGGTGGGGGTTTTGGGGGTATTCAGTGATAATGCCAGCCTATCGCCACTGGGATTAAATTCGGTTGCGCCGATCACGCCGATAGGTAGTGTTTCGACTTTGCGGTAGCGATCATTGCGCGGGTTGTACAGGTACAGGGTAGACATACCATTTTCATTCGCCACAAAAGCGCCGCGGCGGCCGTCTTCACTAAGGACAAAGCTACTGATATCCCAGGGAATATCAGCGGTAATGACCTTCTCATCACCACTGGCCAGGTCTTTGCGGATCAGCTGGGTAAATTCGCCATTTTTATCGCTAACCAGGTATATGGAGCGGTCGTCGTAGCTGAAGCCGGCGGGAAAGTTACGAGAGTCTTTTTCATCATCACCGGAGAGCAATGTTATTTCGCCGCTATCCAGTTCCAATAAGTGAACCTTGGAACGGGTGGAGGAAACATATTGCAGAACCAGCAGCTGGCTGCCGGATTGAGAGAAGTCAGTGGGCCCCCACCAGCTGCCATCCTCCGATTTTAGGATCAGGCGATCTTCATCTTTGTTGCCGTCGAAAGTGGTTAGCCAGATATCGTTGGCGCTTCCGTCGCGACGAGTGCTCTGGTAAGCGAGGGCTGAACCCTGTTTATTCCAAAGAATGACGCCATTGCGCGATTCGCCGTCGCTGAGCATTTTGCTCTTACCGCTGGCGCTGTCGAACAGGAAAACCTGCGCATACTCGTTGCCGCCGGCATCCATGGTGTAAGCCAGCTGCCGATGCTGGGGGCGGGTAAGCACTTCCCCGATAGGTTCATCAAAAAAAGTCAGTTGTCGACGGGTACCGCCGGGGCGCTCTACCTTGTGCAGCTGGTCCACTTCTCCAAAACGGGTACTGATATACATACCGCTGCCTTCCATATCCCAGCCACGGAAACTGGCTGAGCGTACATTCTGGTAGCGGTCGAGTTCTTCCACCAGGTTCGCTGGGATTGGGGGAATATCCTGTAACTGCAGTTGGCCATTGTTCTCGGTGCGGGTCTCCACCCCATGGGCAACAGTAGCCGCACTGAGCATTGCGGCGGTCACCAAATAGCGCCATTTCAACATAGTGTTCTCCTTGGCTAGCGCGCTGGGGCGCGCGTCTCTTGTTATTGGAATTGAGCGACCACATATTATCGGAATCCCTCCGGGGTATAACAGCCAGTAAACTCACAGAGAATGAGGCGAACACTCGCCGAGGTAACCCAAGTGACTGCAACAAATCCCAAAATTGTTTTTATTGGCGGTGCCGGCAATATGGCCGGTGCGGTAATCGGTGGCCTGCTGGCGGCGGGATATCCGGCGGATAGGATTGTGGCTACCGGGCGCGACCTACTAAAACTCGAGGCTTTTGCTAAGCGTCATGGCGTGGTGGCGCACGATGATAATATTGCCGCGATTGATGAAGCCGATGTGATTGTTCTGTCGGTAAAGCCCCAGGTGATGCGCGATCTGTGCATGGATTTGCGCCCCCACCTGAAAAGGCGTAAACCGCTGATTATTACTCTGGCCGCAGGTATCCCCTTGGCCGCTTATCAGCGTTGGCTGGGGGAGCATCTGCCGATTGTACGGGCTATGCCCAATACACCGGCTCTAGTGCAGAGTGGGGTGACTGGGTTGTTTGCCGATGAGGCGGTAACTGCGGAGCACCGCGCCATTACTGAGCGCATAGTCAACGCAGTGGGTATCTCCCTGTGGGTGGATAAGGAAGAGGGCATCGATCAGGTGATCGCTGTAGCGGGGTCGGCGCCAGCGTATTTCTTTCAGTTTATGGAGGCGATGATCGACGCCTCCGCGGCCAGTGGCTTTGCCCGCGCCGACGCCGAGCGCCTCGTGTTGCAAACTGCACTGGGCGCCGCCAAACTGGCCATGACCAGTGATGTCGATGTAGCCCAGTTGAAGCGCAATGTGATGTCGCCGGGTGGTACCACCGAGCGCGCTGTGCAGCGCTTTGAGCAGGGCGGCCTGCCGCAGTTAGTGGCCGATGCCATGCGTGATTGCGCCGAGCGCGCTGCAGAGATGGCTCGCGAACTGGACCAATAAACTAATCAACACAATAAATGGTGCAGGCTGCGCCGCGAGTTAATCACTCTTTAGGGATTTTCAATGACAAGTACCTTTAGCAACATCGGCGTCTTCCTGGTGGCTACCCTGGGTATCCTCTACCTCTTTGCAGTGTTGATGCGATTCTTGCTGCAGTTGGCTCGTGCGGATTTCTATAACCCGATTTCCCAGGGCATTGTGAAGGTCACCAACCCACTGCTACTGCCTCTGCGCAAAGTGGTTCCGGGTCTTTTCGGTGTGGATATGGCTTCGGTGGTACTCGCCCTGCTTGTCGGGCTGGTAATGATTTTGGTTTGCGGGGCGTTTGCCGGTTTTGGCCTGTTTAATCCCCTGAGCGCACTGCTTTGGTCTCTGATCGGCTGTGTGGCTACCGTGATTGCGGTGGTGTTTGTGGGCATGTTGATCTCTATCGTGTTCAGCTGGATTGCTCCGCAGAGCAGCCATCCGGCGCTGATGCTATTGCGCCAGCTGCTGGAGCCCTTCTGCGCACCGATACGCCGCCTGATCCCACCTTTGGGGGTGATCGATATCAGCCCTATCTTCGTGTTTATCCTGCTCACGGTGGCGGATAAGTTACTACTGGGCTTTGCCGGTATGGCCAATATGCCGCGCTTCGTTTACAGCCTCTTCTGGCATATTCCCGGTTTTTAAATCGGTGACTGAGCGCTTTTCTTCCACCACGCGCACTGGATCGCATCTGGCGCAGTGTTAGACTTTTATACTAACGATTACCGGCCCGTCTCTACCTTGCGTGGCCTGGGCCGGTAGCCTGCAGAGTATAAATAACAAGAACACTGTGAAATGGAAGACGCACTCCTACGCCAACATATCTCTGAATACGACCGCTGGAAGAAGAACCTGGATCGGCAGTTCGCCCAGTTCAGTCAGTGGTTACAGCAACATTTCCCCAACTCTGCCGGCGCCTGCCAGGTTGTGCAGCAGGCCCGAGCGCTACTGACCGACGATCAGTTCACTCTGGTATTTGTCGGCGAGTTTTCCCGCGGCAAAACCGAGCTGATCAACGCACTGTTGGCGCAGACCTACGGCCAGCGTCTGCTGCCCTCGAAGCCCGGTCGCACCACCATGTGCCCAACGGAGATCTTTAGCGATGGCGGAGAGCGCGCCAGCCTGCGCCTGTTACCCATAGAGACCCTGGCGACCAATACCAGCCTCGAGAGCTTCCGGCGAATTCCGCAGAAGTGGGTCACGCATGAGTTCGACGCCAACAACCCCGAGGCGACCCGCGAGGCGCTGTTAAAAGTGGCCGCCACCAAGTCGGTATTGCCGGAGGAGGCCGCCCGTTATGGCTTCGATCGCCGTCACCTGGATGACAAAGGCAACTTAGTAGAAATTCCCGCCTGGCGGTACGCATTGATCTGCTTGCCACACCCACTCCTGGATCAGGGGCTGCGGATTATTGATACACCGGGGCTCAACGCCCTGGGCAATGAACCGGAGTTGACCCTCAGCACGCTGCCCGGTGCCCAGGCCGTGGCATTCTTGCTGGCCGCCGATGCCGGTGTCAGTGGCACCGATATGAATATGTGGGAGACTCACCTGGCTCCCCTGCGCGAACATCGCGGCACCGCGGTTATGGCGCTGCTGAATAAGATGGATGTGCTCTGGGATGACCCAGACGAAGATGCGCAACAACTGCTGCGGCGCATGCGCTCCCAGGTTGCCAAGTTGCTGTCCCTTCCGCAGGAAAGTGTCGCCGGGGTCTCGGCAAAAATGGCCCTGCTGGCACGTCAACAGCAGGATATCGAACTACTGCGTAAGAGCTGTTTTACCGATTTTGAGAAGCTGCTGGTTCAGCGTTTGCTGGAGCACCGTCAAAAAGTGGCGGAACACCGTTCGCTGCACCAAGCCCTGACCTTGATGGCGGATACCCGCGATTTGCTCAAGCGCCGTCTCAATAGCGGCCGTGCGGCGCTGATGCACTTGCAGCGCAATAGTGCCAGCACCGAGGAACAATTGGCCGAGCTGGACCAGCTGCAGCAGACTGTGCGCGAACAGCACAAGCTCTGCCATCAAGAGTTGCTCACCCTAAAATCCAGTCAGCGTATGCTGATGCGGCAGAGCACTTCGCTGCTAGCGCCCATAACTTTGCAGCAGTTACAACTACTGATCGATGAAACCAGTAAAGCGCTGCATAAACGCTGGACACCAATGGGACTCGCCAAGGCTATAGACACCTTTATGGAGGGTGTCGATTGCCAGCTTGCCAATCTAGAGCGGGAAGTAGATCAAGCAAACCGTCTGCTGGATGCGATTTTTGAGCGCTCCAGCCTGAAGAAGGTGGACAGTGTCGAGCAATACTTCACCATTCGCCAGTTCCGTATGACCTTGCGCGGCCTGCACCGCCAAGCGGCCCAGTTGCGGCGCTCTCCGCAGCTTTTGTTGGCGCGGCGCAATCGTTTGAGTGAGCGCTTTATCACTACACTGGCCAGCGAGGTAGGGCGTCTCTATACAGAGATGGGCAAGGCGGCGGAAAACTGGCTGGAGCAGGCTCTGGAGCCACTCAAGCAGCATACCCAATATCAAAAACACCTGCTGAACCGCCACTTGATCAAGCTGACCGAGTTAAAGCAGAAGACTCGAAGCCGACACACGGATTTGCGCACCCTAGAGGATGAAGTGCTGCGCAATGACCGGGCCCTGTCGGGGTTGGAGGATTTACTGCGCCATAACACCTCGGCACCACAGCCTCTGGCACCGGCGCCTCGCGCGCACAATGTCACCCCGCTGAAGCCGGCCCTCACGACTTAAGATCCTCGCTGGCGGTTGGCAATTGTCATAAGTTGCAGCACTCTCGTACACTTGCTGCAGAGGCAATAGCCGACCGCCAAATAACCCACAGAAATTATTACTTTGTCCACGGAAAACCCCAGCGCCTCCTGCGAGGCACCAAAGACCGCTGAAGAGGGCTCTGTAGGTCTTGTAACAGCAAAGAGCCACAAGTTTTGTGAACCTCTGCAGTTGGCTTGCGGGCGTGTTTTACAGGACTACACCCTGGTCTATGAAACCTATGGCGAATTGAATGTCGATAAAACCAATGCGGTATTGATTTGCCATGCGCTGTCCGGTCACCACCACGCTGCAGGCAGGCACAGCCCCGAAGACAAGCGCCCTGGGTGGTGGGACCACTATATCGGTCCCGGTAAGCCCATCGACACCAATAGATTTTTCGTGGTGGCGGTCAATAACCTCGGCGGCTGCCACGGCTCCACCGGCCCTGTTTCTATCAATCCGGCTACGGGTAAACCCTGGGGCCCGGATTTTCCCTCCTTGCGGGTGCGCGACTGGGTGCACAGCCAAGCCCGCCTGGCAGATGCGCTTGGTATAGAGCAGTGGGCTGCGGTAATTGGTGGCAGCTTGGGGGGGATGCAGGCGATGCGCTGGTCTTTGGAGTACCCGGAGCGTTTGCGCCACTGTGTAGTGATTGCTTCGGCGATGAAACTCTCGGCGCAGAATATCGCTTTCAATGAGACCGCGCGTCAAGCGATAACCTCGGACCCGGATTTCTGTGCAGGGCGCTACCTTGAGGAAGGTAAACTGCCCCGCGGAGGCCTGGCTGTCGCGCGTATGATAGGTCATATTACCTATCTTTCCGACGATGGTTTGGCGCATAAATTTGGCCGCGAACTGCGCTCCGGCAGTTTTCAGCAGGGTGCTGACGAGGAAGTTGAATTCCAGATCCAGAGCTATTTACGCTACCAGGGTGATAGTTTTTCCAGCAGTTTTGATCCCAATACCTATGTCCTTATGACCCGCGCGCTGGATTATTTCGACCTCGCACGGGAATATAACGACGATCCGGTAGCGGCTTTTTCCCATGCGCGCTGTCGCTTCTTGTTGATTTCCTTTACCTCCGACTGGCGCTTTGCCCCCAGCCGCTCGCGGGAAATTGCCGATGCGTTAATGCATGCCAATCGAGCGGTGAGTTATGCAGAAATAGAGTCCGCCATGGGGCACGATGCCTTCCTGTTGCCAAACAAGCGTTATGAGGGCGTCTTTCGTGCCTATATGCAACGTGTTGCTTTGGAGCATGAAGTAGGGCAGCCAGTATGCGTATAGATCTCAATGTAATTCAGGAATGGATAGCGCCCGCAAGCCGGGTTCTCGACCTGGGCTGTGGTGATGGCGAATTGCTGCAGCAGCTTCAACAGAACAAAAATGTTGTGGGTTATGGTCTGGAGATAGATCCAGAGCAGATACAGCGCTGTGTGCAGCGTGGGGTCAATGTGGTGGAGCAAAACCTGGATGCGGGACTGACCAATTTTGCTGATGCCAGTTTCGATACCGTGTTGATGACCCAGGCCCTACAAACTTTGAGACACCCGCATCTGGTGGTGGGTGAAATGTTACGGGTTGGGCGCGACTGTATTATCACCTTCCCCAACTTTGGCCAGTGGAAGGCCCGCTGGCACCTGGCTTTTTCCGGGCGTATGCCGGTATCCGATCTATTACCATTCGAGTGGTATGACACACCTAATATTCACTTTTGTACTTTCAGGGACTTTGAGGTGCTGTGCCGGCAGAACGATTGGACTATTTTGCACCGCCAGGTAGTATCTGAGACGAAATTAGGGGTGGCCTTTAAAGACTTTTTGCCAAATTTATTCGGTGAGACCGCGATATACCACCTGACTCGCTAAACTAATATCTGCGCCAAGTTTTTGTTCCGGGTCTCTGGAGCAAACTGCTGATTAGGGGTGGTTATCGCTCTGGCCAAACAGCCGGGGCTGCCCGGTTATTCAGTTGAAAGGCGCCCATAACAATTGGAGGTGACCCGTGAACCGCATCGTTAATGTCGCTGCCGCTCTGGCGCTATTCTTTCTGGCCGCTGGTGCCGTGGCACAACAGGCCCGAGTTATTAAGAATTACGAGGACTTCGGAGATTACCGGGTGATTTTCTCGGTGTTCAACAGCGACTTTATCCAGCCGGACATCGCCCAACAGTACCAGCTGGTGAGGGCTAAAGACCGCGCTTACGTCAATGTCTCTGTGGTGAAAAAAGATGGTGGTACCAAGGGCCTCAGCGCGGAGATGTCCGGCAATGCGACAAACCTGATTCAGCAGTCGCGACCGCTGAAGTTTAAAGAAATTCGTGAAGGCGATGCGGTCTACTACCTGGCGCCCTTGCGCTATGAGAATGAGGAGACTCTCACGTTCAACGTGGATGTGACCCTACCCAATGGCAAGAAAGAGACTATTTCCTTTCGCCGCAAACTCTAGCGGCTGTTGCGAGTGATCTGAGTGAGTGGCCCTCTCTAGTTTGTACGGCTGCCAGCGGAGTCATCAGAGGGGGATCTCTTTTAAATTGAATCCTTTGCGGGCCCAGAGCCCGTTTTTTATTTGATACGACATGTTAAAAAGAATTGTTCTAGCCAGCGGCAACGCCGGCAAATTGCGCGAGTTTTCCCAACTCTTCAACAGCTGGGATATTGAGGTTCTGCCCCAATCTGAGTTCGGCGTTAGCGACGCAGAGGAGACCGGGCTCAGCTTCATTGAAAATGCTTTGATCAAGGCGCGCCATGCCAGCCGGATCAGTGGCCTTCCTGCGTTGGCCGATGACTCTGGATTGGCGGTGGATGCGCTCGGTGGTGCGCCGGGTATCTATTCGGCGCGATACTCCGGTGAAGGGGTCACGGATGCACGCAATAATAGCAAACTGCTTGAGGCTTTAAATGGCGTTGAAGAGGCGCGCCGTAGCGCCAGCTTCCATTGTGCCCTGGCCTTTGTACGCAGTTTCGATGATCCCGTCCCCCTGGTGTGCAGCGCTCAATGGCGCGGCCGAATACTCGACGAGCCCGCCGGTGAACAGGGCTTCGGCTATGATCCGCTGTTCTTCGTGGATAGCGAGGGTATGACTTCTGCGCAGATGCCGAGAGAGCTGAAAAACCATATCAGCCACCGCGCTCAGGCAGTGGCGGCGTTTGAATTGATGTGGCGTGAAATGATGTTGGGTACCGACCTTGCCAAATAGTAACTGCGGTCTGCAGCTGCCGCCACTCAGCCTCTACGTACATATCCCCTGGTGTGTGCGCAAATGTCCCTACTGTGACTTCAATTCCCATCAGGCCTCTAGGGATCACACGGATACGGAATATGCCCTACCGCAGGCGGACTATGTGGCACAGTTGCGCCGAGATTTGATTAGTCAGTTGCCCTGGGTACAGGGGCGCAAGCTCCAGTCTATTTTCTTTGGTGGTGGTACCCCAAGCCTGTTCTCTCCAGAGGCGATCGGCCAAATCCTGGCGGTGGCCGAGGAGTTGGTCGGTTTCGGCGAAAATATTGAAATTACCCTGGAGGCAAACCCAGGCACTTTCGAGCAGGCAAAGTTCACCGGCTATCGGGCTGCAGGGGTCAACCGACTTTCGATTGGTGTGCAGAGTTTTGACAATAGCCAGTTGCACAACCTGGGCCGTATCCACAGTGGCGAAGAGGCCAGTGGGGCCCTACAGATGGCACGGCGGGCCGGCTTTGACAATATCAATCTCGATCTTATGCACGGCCTACCCGGGCAGACTGAGGCCGAGGCACTGGAGGATCTGCAGCGCGCGGTCTCCCTGGCGCCGGAGCATATCTCCTGGTACCAATTGACCATTGAGCCCAATACGGCGTTCTACAGCGCCCCTCCCTCGACACCGGGATCACAGCTGATTGCCAGTATGCAGAGCCAAGGTCGCGAATTCCTGGCTTCGGAGGGATACTTTCGCTATGAGGTGTCCGCTTACAGTGGCAGGGGTTTGGAGTCGCGCCACAATGTCAATTACTGGGGGTTTGGTGATTATCTGGGCATCGGTGCCGGAGCCCACGGCAAGGTCAGTTTGCCTGCAGAGGGCCGGATACTGCGCAGTCGACGCACGCGGACTCCAAGAGATTACTTATCGATCGGGCTCCAGGGGGAAGAGCTGCTACACCGGGCACTGTCTGAACCCCACACTGATCCGATCGAAGCCAGCGATATGCCCCTGGAATTCCTGATGAACGCCCTTCGCCTGGTGGAGGGGGTTCCGGTGGGTACTTTTGAGCGCTATACCGGCCTATCATTGGAGGTCTTAGAGCGTCACTGGTCGGGCCTGATGGCCATGGACCTAGTACAGCCACTGGAAACGCGCATCGCTGCCAGCGCTTTTGGATTTGACTATCTTGATGAGATTCTACAGCGCTTTTTGGAGCAGGCCTGATGTCGAGCCGGCCTTGAAAACGAGATCGATGCCCCAAACTCTGGGCTGACCGGCGCAGTACAGCTGTATTCCCACAGCCGGCATCGTGAGATGATGCGCCCGCGGTGTCCCCGCATCGAGTAACTAAAGAACAGGAAAGCAATATGAGCGAGCACGCAATCATCAACGTAACCGACGCTGAGTTCGAAGCTGAGGTCCTCAAAGCTGAAGGCCCAGTGCTGGTGGACTTTTGGGCGCAATGGTGCGGCCCGTGCAAAATGATCGCTCCGGTCCTGGAAGACCTCGCGGGTCACTATGGCGAAAAGCTGAAAATCGTCAAAGTTGACGTGGATGCCAACAAGGAAACCCCGGCAAAGTACAATGTGCGCGGCATTCCTACTCTGTTGCTGTTTAAAGGCGGCAATGTGGAAGGCACCAAGGTTGGCGCCCTGTCTCGCGCTCAGTTAACCGAGTTTATCGACAGCCAGCTGTAATCCCGGTTAATTCATCCTGCAAAGGAGGCAAATTTCTTTGCAGGATGAGAAACAGCCGTTATACTGGCTGTAATTCTGTAATAGTTCAGTCAGCTGAGAATCCAGTGAAGACCAGCTGAAGAAAACGCCCCCCCATAGGTCCCTGACCATTCCCGGCGTATTTATTCCTCGAATTGAGCTTAATTGAGACGGCTTTCCCTGTAGCGTTTAACGCTGGAAAGCTAAAGCCAATGAGTATTACGCTTTTGAACGGCATGGAGTCCTGGAGTACCGGGCAAATAGACGAGCAAATCTCTGATTTTCAAAACCCCTCCTCAAATTATTTCCGGCGTGTCCGCGCCAATGACAACAGAAACCTTAATAAGCAATTGGTATGAATCTCTCCGAATTAAAAACCAAACCCATTGAAGAGTTGATTGAAATAGCCAAAGGCATGGGCCTGGAAAACCTGGCCCGGTCGCGTAAACAGGATATTATTTTCAATATTCTCAAACGCCACGCCAAAAGCGGTGAAGATATTTACGGTGACGGCGTATTGGAAATCCTTCAGGATGGTTTTGGATTTTTGCGTTCCGCTGATTCCTCCTATCTCGCGGGTCCGGACGATATCTATGTTTCTCCCAGTCAGATTCGTCGATTTAATTTGCGCACGGGTGACTCAATTTCCGGAAAAATTCGCCCGCCAAAAGAGGGTGAGAGATATTTCGCTCTATTAAAGGTTAACGAAATTAATTTCGATAAACCGGAAAATGCCCGAAATAAGATTCTTTTCGAAAACCTCACCCCGCTTTTTCCCAACGATCGCTTAACTCTGGAATGTGGCAATGGCTCTTCCGAAGACCTGATCGGCCGTATTATCGATTTGGTTGCACCAATCGGTAAGGGGCAACGGGGATTGATTGTGGCGCCGCCAAAAGCCGGTAAAACGATTATGTTGCAGAATATGGCCCAGGCTATTACGCGCAACAATCCGGAATGCCACCTAATTGTCTTGCTGATCGATGAACGCCCGGAAGAGGTTACAGAAATGCAGCGCTCGGTGCGCGGCGAAGTGGTTGCCTCCACATTTGACGAGCCGCCGGCACGCCATGTTCAGGTTGCCGAAATGGTTATCGAAAAAGCCAAGCGCCTAGTAGAGCACAAGAAAGACGTGGTGATCCTGCTCGACTCTATCACCCGTCTGGCTCGTGCTTACAACACCACGGTACCCAGTTCCGGTAAGGTTTTGACCGGTGGTGTGGATGCCCACGCTCTTGAAAGGCCCAAGCGTTTCTTCGGTGCCGCACGAAATATTGAAGAAGGCGGAAGTCTGTCTATTATTGCTACTGCACTGATCGATACCGGTTCGAAGATGGACGAAGTGATTTTCGAGGAATTTAAAGGCACGGGTAATATGGAGTTGCAGCTGGATCGTAAGATCGCTGAAAAACGTGTTTACCCGGCAATTAACGTGCGACGCTCAGGAACCCGCCGTGAAGAGCTGCTGATGCCTGAGGGTGAGCTGCAGCGGGTATGGATCTTGCGCAAGCTGCTACACGATATGGAAGATGTTGCGGCAACCGAGTTCCTAGTGGACAAGTTGAAAGATTTCAAGACAAATGACGAATTCTTCCTGTCCATGAAGCGGAAATAATTTTTTTATATAAAAGGCGCCTACATCGGCGCCTTTTATATTCAGATTCGTACAAATTGATTATTTGCGCGAATTAAAGTTGAAAAGGCGAGCTATAAGGCATATAAAGTTCCACATCGTGGCGCTGGGTATGAGATTTATAGTAAGCGCCCGAAAGAATTGACCCAGGGGTAACTCCTTAAAAGGGTCAATCTCAAATGGATAATCTGGTGGAGCTGGTTATTCATTTGTGACTGCACGACAGCCCACACATCTAGTGAGAACCTTTTGTGAATATCTATATCGGAAATCTGGCCTACGCGGTAACCTCTGACGACCTGCACGAAGCTTTCGGCGCATTCGGAGAAATCTCTCGGGCTACTGTAATTACTGACCGTGAGACTGGCCGCTCTAAGGGCTTCGGTTTCGTAGAAATGCCTAACGACGACGAAGCGCGCAAAGCGATCGAAGAGATGAACGACCAGCCTCTGTCTGGCCGTAACATCCGCGTGAACGAAGCTAAGCCTCGCGAAGATCGTCCGCGTCGCCCCCGCTTCTAAGCTAGGGCTAGCTTAAGATTTTTTCGGCCCGCTGCTAATAGTTTGCGGGCCGTTTCTTCCCCTCTTATTTTTAGCACCCTTCTACAGGGGGCCATTCCCTATTTTGTAATTTCTGTTTTACACTGCGCGTTGGATTTTTCTTCTCGACCGGCAGACCATGAAATACAAAGACCTGCGTGATTTTATCCAGTTATTGGAAAAGCGCGGCCAACTCAAGCGGATTAAATTCCCCGTAGATCCCAAATTGGAAATGACGGAAATCTCTGATCGCGTATTGCGCTCGGGGGGGCCGGCATTGCTATTTGAAAATCCCATAGGCTTCGACACCCCGGTACTGGCCAATCTGTTTGGTACTACCGAGCGAGTAGCGCTGGGGATGGGGCGTGAGCATATTGATGAATTGCGCGAGGTAGGCGAGCTGCTCGCTTTTCTCAAGGAGCCACAGCCGCCAGAAAATTTACGCGATGCCTGGGAAAAACTACCGGTTTTCAAGCAGGTGCTCAATATGGGGCCCAAGGTGGTCAAGGGAGCAGCCTGTCAACAGGTCGTCCTGGAAAAAGCTCAGGTAGACCTCACCAAACTGCCCATCCAAACCTGCTGGCCGGGAGATGCTGCTCCCCTAGTGACCTGGCCTCTAGTGATTACCCGTGGCCCTGAGAAAAAGCGGCAGAATTTGGGTATTTATCGCATGCAGTTGATCGCCAAAAACCGCCTCATCATGCGTTGGCTCAGCCATCGGGGCGGAGCTCTGGACTACCGCGATTGGTGCCAGAAGCACCCTGGGGAGCCCTACCCAGTGGCTGTTGCACTCGGTGCAGATCCGGCAACTATATTGGGAGCCGTTACCCCAGTCCCGGATACCCTCTCTGAATATGCCTTTGCCGGTCTGTTACGAGGCGATAAAACCGAAGTGACAGGGGCCCTGCTCAGTGATCTACAGGTTCCAGCCAGTGCTGAATATGTGTTGGAAGGTTTTATCTATCCCGATGACATGGCCGATGAAGGTCCCTATGGAGATCACACCGGTTATTACAATGAGGTAGATAGTTTCCCGGTATTTACCGTAGAGAAAATTACCCATCGCAAAAAACCTATTTATCACAGCACTTACACTGGACGTCCGCCGGATGAACCGGCAATCCTGGGGGAGGCGCTTAATGAAGTATTTGTGCCCATTTTACAAAAGCAATTTCCAGAAATTGTCGATTTCTATCTGCCGCCCGAAGGCTGCTCTTACCGGCTCGCTGTTGTGACCATGAAGAAGCAGTATCCCGGCCATGCCAAGCGGGTGATGATGGGAGTCTGGTCTTTCCTGCGTCAATTTATGTATACCAAATTTGTTATCGTCACCGATGATGACGTCAATGCAAGGGACTGGAAAGATGTTATCTGGGCCATGACCACCCGTATGGACCCTGTGCGTGATACGGTAATGGTGGAAAATACCCCGATTGATTATCTGGATTTTGCCTCGCCGGTCTCTGGATTGGGTTCGAAAATTGGTTTTGATGCCACCAATAAATGGCAGGGAGAAACCAATAGAGAGTGGGGCAATCCTATTGAGAAAGACCCTCGGGTGGTCCAAAAGGTCGATGAAATCTGGTCCAAGCTGGGTCTGGAATAATTACTGTCCCAGAACTTTATTTTATTCTTTCTCCCATAGAGCGCGCCAAGAGGCGCTCTGGTTTATGGTTTCCTGTAGTTAATCATTTCTTCCCCTTTTCCCGCATCAATTGATAAGGCTGATGACGTCGAATTCAGGTATCGGCTTTATTACAGTCTTTGATTGATTTTGAGGGAGAGTTAAATGAGAGTATTTTTTACCGTCGGCCTCATCATTGTTGGCGTTTTTGGATTTGGACTATATTGCCAAGCCAGCAGGAGAAAAGCGCCGAAATTGTCAATATAGAAGAATTCATACCCGCAATTATGAGAGAGACGGCCATTCCTAGTATGGCCGTCTCAAGAATAAAAGACGGTAGGCTTGTTTTTCAGCAAGTCTATGGAATGGCGGACGTAGAATCTGGTAAGACAGTTATTCTAGAAACCCCTTTTAATATTGCATCGATAGTATTGTAGACCCCAGTGATTTCCTACTGGCACTCTTTCATAACCGTGGCAGGTTTGTAGCGAAGTTCTTGTCTGACGCAATGTATCAGGAAATGTTTCGTTTACAGTTACGCAAGTCGGTTTCTGATTCCCAGCGTTTTTTTGGAGAGATCGCAATGGGATTGTTGGGAATATGGGGTCAGATCTGGGGGTTTTTATCGCTTTGTATTTTGAGCCAAATCGTAGGGATGGCTTTATTATCCTGATGAATCGTGGCGTGGATAATAAATCTGCCGGTGCGATGAGGCGTATTGCCAAACGCTTAATGAAAATATAATAATTATGAGATGTAGAGAATAATCCAGGGGAGAGAGGGTACCTCTAAAAATATACAGATGATTTTTTGAGATGATTTCAAGGGTTCTGGAGAATATCAATATCTATTTTTTAGGAAACGGAGTACCTATTATGATTAGAGTAAAAAAAGCTTTTATTAATTGTTTTTCAATTACCTTATGCTGTTTTTCGTTGGCAGTGAATGCAGGGGAACTCAATCTGACGAGTGGGGAAGTATTCGAGCGAATAAAATCACTCCAAGGAGATTGGAAAAAAGCAGGAGACACTGCCGGGAATTTCCATATTAACTTTTCTCAGACGGCTAGAGATACCGTTATAGTGGAGAATTGGTTGTATAAAGGGGAATCTCATTCACTGACTATTTACCATATGGATAAAGGCTACTTATTGGCAACCCACTATTGTCCTCAGGGAAACCAGCCTCGCTTGCAGCTTATCTCAAGTGATGAGAGTGGGCAGATTGAGTTTTCTTTTAAGGATGCTACTAACCTTGAGGGCTTAGAAGAGGACCATCAGCATAGCTTGGCTTTCGAATGGTTAGAGGATGATAAGATCCTTCGCACAGAGAGCTATATGGAAAATGGAAAGATGAAGCCCTCAAGCATACGCCTAGTACGCAAATAAACTGTCAAATCTATATTTTCTGTATATCAATCTACCCTACTCTGGATTAAAGCTGGCAATGATTTTCCTGTCAGCTTTTTTTTGTGGCTAACTCAACGAGATGTAGCTTAAGTAGTATGATGTGATGTCATCTATACTTCGATGCTATGTTGCCGGTTAATTATGCAAAAAGTCATAAAAATTAACATTAGGTGACATTTTTGTTTGGTTCTAAACGGCCGATATACATTTTGCATCGTGTTGGCCTCGGGGATTAGGCCAAATAACTACAATATGAGGGAGGGGTGAAAAATGGAGTTGATTCTTTTTGTAATCATTATGGTAGCGGTTTTGGTTCTGCCATTAAAGATGGCTGCTGCCATGATGGGGGCAAGAAATACTGGGGTTTTTCACTGTCTGTTTGCACTTTTACTGGCGTTGATTGTACAGCGGATTGTGGGTGGGATGCTGCCCGGTGTCAGTGATAGTGCTGGGATTCTTTTGACTATTCCATTGGCAGCAATCGCTTACATGTTGGTACTGGGAACAGGGTTTTTGAAAGGGATTATTATTGCCATTCTGCAGGGGGTTATCACTTTTTTAGCCATGTTACTTTTTGCCGGTATGTTTGCAAATATCTAATCTTCCCGGTCGCCGTGTTTCTGATTTATCTGGATCAGGTACTGCTTAGTGAGTTTTGTTCGAGAGCTCTTCCTGTACCTGATCCGTGTCATTTGTCTCGACTGTAGAGGCCTTTCCTTAAGTTTGCCCTCCTGTATTTCAGCTTCAAGCCTAAGCGTGCGAGTTGGGAATTACTCGTGCAAGTCTAAAGAAAACTCTTTGTACAAAGGGTTTAGCTGTAGTTTGTTAAAATATTCTTACCCTGCTTTTGTACTTGTATGGATGAAGCCGGATTAATAGCTGGCTTTCAAGGGTTGAATGAATTGGAGCTTTACAGGTCTTCTTCATTCAGGAATTGGCTTAGGGCCTTGAAATAATCATTGAAAGCTTCGAACTGAGGCAGGTGCCCGACACTATCGAGCTCTATGAGCTTCGCATCGGGAATCATGGCGGCTGTTTTTTTACCCAACAGATCGTAACGCCCCAGATTTTTTTTGATAGGTTCAGCGGCGCGGGCGCGGCCAATCGCGGTGCGATCCCGAGTACCGATAATCAGGAGAGTGGGTGCTTTGAGGTCTTCAAACTCATACAAAACCGGTTGAGTAAATACCATTTCTGAGGTGAGGGCATCAATCTTGGCTATATGGTTAGAGTCTGGACCCAGAGTCCATCCCGCCTGGATATCCAGTAGTGGGTTGTAGGATTCCTGCCATTTCCCATCAAAATAGGCCCTAGACATGTAGTTCTTAATCCCTTTCGGCGTCTGTGCCTGCTCCCGGAGTATCGCCTTTTCCAGTGGCTCATAGGGCACGAGGCGTTTCCAATCCTCCAGACCGATAGGGTTAATCAAAACGAGCTTCTCTACCATCTCTGGGTACATAAGAGAGAAGCGTGTCGCCAGCATGCCCCCCATGGAATGGCCAACCACAGATACTCGATCCACTTTCAGTTTGTTGAGTAGTGCTTTGGTATCTGCGGCCATACCGTGCAGGTTGTACTGCATTAATGGTTTATCCGATTTGCCGAAGCCGATCTGGTCCGGTGCAATCACCCGGTAACCCTGCTCCGTGAGTGCGACGATGCTGTCTTTCCAGTAGGCGGCGGAAAAATTCTTGCCGTGTAGAAGTAACACTGTACCCCTGGCAGGTGCCGATGTGCCTGAGGGGACATCCATATAAGCCATAGTGGCAGGTTGCCCTAATTTGGAAAGCCCCAAAGTCTTAACTGGATAAGGATACTCGTAGCCGCTCAGCAACTTATCCTGTGGCTGAATAGGAGGAACAGCGGCTAGCGTAAATTTCGATAAGAGAATCGAAAAGATGATGGTGATAGCTGAGAGGCACTGTTGTGGCGTTGTCATGCAGCAAGCTTCAAAACGGATGCGGAAGCTCACTATGGGCCAAAGAGTGTTAAGGGGAAAGGGCCCAGGCTTTCTGGGCCACAAGAAAACCAATTAGGCATGCACTCCTAGCAGGGGTTTGTCCTGGCTGGGCATGGGTACAGGAGGTAGGTCTGGAACTGCTTGTAATAGTCCCTCCTCAAAGAGGCGCGCGGCCTTGTCTTTTTCACCGAGAGCCTGGAACAGTCGCGCCAATTCTGCGGAAGTTGCGGGATCCTGGCGCAGTAACAGGCTTTTCTCGAAATACTGTTGCGCCTTGCCCCACAGCTCATTGCGCATGCTCAGGCGCCCGAGACAGGTGAGTAGGTCGGCGCTCTCACCGTATTCCTTTAGCCAGCCCTCTGCGGCGGAGAGCTGTGTAGCGGCATCTGCTCCTGTGAGGCGGCCATACAGGCTGGCCAGCTTGGGAGCCCACTCGCGGTTAAGCAACCAACGCAGGTGCTTTTCTGCTTCGATGTCATCGCCACTTTGATGCAACAGGCGAGCGTAAAGGCTACGAAGCTCTACATTGCGCTGCCAGCGGCCATTCAGGCCGTGCCAGATACTGTGTAGTTTCTCTCTATCGTTGCGATTTGCGGCTTCGTTGAGCTGATGTTCGTAGACCTCCCGCTCCAGTTTTTGCAGGTCTTCCTCGGGCATATTGGCACTTTTTTCCAACTCAGGTAGCAGTTCTCTCAAGCTGCTCCAGTCCCCTAGAAAGTAGTAGGCCTGTTTGAGCATCTGCAGTAGAGCCGGATGTTTGGGCTCCAACTGTTTAGCCCGCTTGAGACTGGCGATACACTGTTCGTAGTGCTTGTCCTGCAGCTGCATGCGGGCCTGGCTCAAGGCCACTGCCAGGCGGGTGTCTTCCCCACAGGCCTCAGCTTTTGCCAGTAACTCGTTAGCCTCCTCACGAAACCCCAGTTCGTGAGCACTGCGTGCGGCGGCGAGGTAATTAATCAGCGGCGCTTCTGAGCGCGGTGCGCTTTTCAGGAGTTGCCGACGCGCTCGAGACCAGTTGCCCTCCATAAATTCCACTAGACCACTGGTGAGGCGTCGGCGTGCGACTCTTTGGCGGCCGAAGCGCAGGCGGTCGACACTGCCACGCACAGCGCGAAACAGGCTGCGGGCTATCCAGGTGAGAACAAATATGGCGAGTAACAGGGCGACGAGTGCGACTATCGCGAACCAAAGGTTCATCTCATACCCTTTGTTCAACTCGCCGCCGAAGCCGATCACCAGGTACCCCGGATAATTTTGGTTGATCTGCGGCAGCAGAGCGCCGAGAAGTAGCAGGGCAACCGCAGCAAAAAGCACTTTCCTCACTGGGTGATCTCCTCCGCCGTACCGGCATCATGCCCGGAGGTTTTGTGAAGTCGCTCGATGTAATTGTAAAGGGCGACCTGTGAGGCATTTAGGTCTGGCATTTGGGCTTGAATGGGCTGTTCACTGAGTTCTTCCAACTGTTGTGCCAGTGCGTTGCGCTGGGCATTGGCAGTGCCATAGGTTAGGAGCAACTCGCGGGCGCTTTCCAAAGCGTCTTTGTAAACGGTAGAGTCGCCGCGCAACAGGGCCAGCTGTGCCTGCTCCATGTTGAGACGCAAAGTTTGGCGAAAGCGGGTTTCGCTTTGTGGGGAGAGCATTACCGGGTTGATATCGCCGTCGATGGGGCGAACAGAGTCGCGCAGGAAGACGGTAAAATGCTGCCAACTGCGCTCCCACGGGGATTGGTTTTCCTGAGTGGGCTCTGCTTTTGTTTCCCCCTTCTGAGGCTGGGCCATATCAAATTTTGGTTGGATTGAGGCGTGAATCAACTGTTCTTCCAGGGCGCGCAGGCGCAAGTAGAGCCCCTCCCGGTCGACATTTTCCACCAGTTTTAGAGCGGTAATATCCCGTGCCAGTTGCTGGCGCACTCCGTACAGGTCGGGAAGGTTTACCTGGCGCAAAATAGTATCGACCTTTTCGACTAGGCCCAGGGCGGCGCGGCTATTGTCTTCCAGCATCAGGCGCTGATTGGCCATACGCAACAAATAGTCGGCCTCGGCCAGCTGCCAATCCTCACGGCTCACGTTTCCCAGCTCGCTGAGGCGGTTGCCCTGTGCGGTGAGACTGCGCTGCATGCCCGCTAGCTGTTGCTGCAGCTGTGCAATAGTGCGGGTTTGCAACTGAATTTGATTGCGTAGAGCAATATCTGCCTGCTGAAGTTGATCCAATTGTTGGCTTTGTGGAGAGGGTTCTGGGACTTCTGCTTGCTGGGGTTCTACAGGAGGGCGGGACTCGGCTGCCGGTTGTGGGGCCGTTGAAGTAGCTGGGGTAGCTTCCTTTGCGGCTTGGCTAGTGGTATCTGGCCTTGCTGAAATGTCTGATGTTGTGGCTTCGCTTTGAGGCTCAGTTCTCTCGGTGGAGACAGTCTGTTTGGTGGGGAAGAAGTCCAGCTGAGTGATGCGATTACGCAGTTGGGGCCAGCTGTACCAGGCAAAAGCGATCAGGGCGATGAGCAAAAGGATAAAGACCAGCCACCACCAGTGGCCGCCGCTTTTTTTAGGCATAGCCTCCATAGAAGTCTTATCGTTTTTGCCCTGTGCTGCCTTGGCAAAATTACTCTTGCTCTCCCCCTTGGCCAGTGTATCGGAGGTGAGTTCGTTCGCCGGGGAGGCGGAGTTATCCTTGGGTTTTTCGTTGGTCATGGGCATGGAGTGCAGCTGGTTATTGTCGTCGGATTATAGCGAGTGGCGCCGACCATAATAGCGCCGGTGGCTTCGTTTTGAGATTTTTAACCCAACCGGGCCGGGAATTCGAGAGTAATTCAGTCTAGCGCCTTGACTAATGCTTTTAGCATAGCGCTGTCTCCGGCATTCAGGGCAGTGTAGGCATGAGTAAAGCCCAGTGCCCGGGCCTGTTCCGCCACTCGCGCACTGGGGCAGATAAGGGCGGCCCGCAGTAGCCGCGCGCAATCTGAGCGCTCAATGCAGGTGTGCAGGTTCGCAAGAGTCTCTCCGCTGTGCACAGTGATGGCGTCCGGGGCAAAAGCATACTGGGCCAAATCTGCCGGGGCGTTTGTGGGTAGACACCTGCGGTAGAGCTCACAGTAATCCACACGCGCACCGCGAGCGCGCAGTGTGTCACCAATCAGAGTGCGCCCGCCTGCGCCGCGAAAAATCAGCACCCGTCGCTCGGAAATCTCTTGAAGGGCGGGCTGGGCGAGCAGGTCTTCAGAATTCATATGCTCGCCACCGTGTTCGCAGGAAATACCACGCGCCAACAGAGCCTTCGCTGTAGCCGCGCCAATGGCGAAATAGCGCGGCCCCTGGGGTAACTGAGGCCAGTAATCTTCCAGCCAGTCGACGGCGTAGCGCACCGCATTCTGGGAGACGAAAATGGCAAAATCCACCTGGTCGAAATCGAGAATGCGTTTTTTAATGGCCTGCTGAGCAGCCCCCTCTGTGAGGGGGTCGATCGCCAACATGGGAATACTGTCAACCGTCGCGCCCTCGGCACACAACAGCGCGTCCCAGGTGTCGGCTTGGTGTGCAGGGCGAGTAGTCAATATTCGCTTGTTGTGCAGGCTTTTGGCCATATTGATCTGTCCTAGGCTCAAATCGCGGCGAGGATTTTTTCGGCACCCTGTTCCAGCAACTGTTCCGCGAGTTGAATTCCCAGTGCTTCGCCATCCTCTGTCGCACCGCGGATTTCGGCGCGGATCATGGTGGTACCATCGGGGCTGCCGACCAGGCCGCGCAACCACAGATTGTCGCCTTCCAGCTCGGCATAGCAGCCGATAGGAACCTGGCAACCGCCGTTAAGACGCTTGACCAGCGCCCGTTCGGCACTGAGACGTGCGGCGGTTTCACGGCAGTGCAGGGGTTGTAAAAGGGCTTCCAGCTCGCTGTCCTTGCGGGCTTCAATGCCGACAGCACCCTGGCCTCCGGCGGGTAGCAATACTGTGGAAGGTAAAAAGCTGCGGATGCGCTCTCGCATTTCCAGACGCAACAGGCCGGCGGCGGCAAGAATAATGGCGTCGTATTCTCTCGCATCCAGTTTGGCAAGGCGGGTGTTAACGTTTCCGCGCAGGAACTTGACTTCAAGATCTGGGCGGTGGGCTAGAAGCTGGCACTGGCGGCGCAGACTCGAGGTGCCTACCACCGCGCCCTGGGGCAGCTCTTCAAAACTGGCAAACTGGTTGCTAACGAAGGCATCGCGCGGATCTTCGCGCTCACAAATTACCGGCAGGTAGAGGCCCTCGGGAAATTCCATCGGCACATCTTTCATGGAATGCACGGCGATATCCGCACGTCCTTCCAGCATGGCCACTTCCAACTCTTTCACAAAGAGCCCTTTGCCGCCCACCTTGGTCAGGGGAATATCCAGCACCCGGTCGCCCCGGCTAGTCATTGGCAGCAGTTCCACCTGTAATTCGGGGTGCTCCTGCTGAAGGCGGTCCTTGACGAAATTGGCCTGCCAGAGGGCCAGGGCGCTTTCGCGGGTGGCGATACGGATACGGGAAATGGGCATAGGGTTCGGTCACTCGGTTGTATGGGCGGACAATTCTATCAGAGCCCTGCCAGCTGTGGCTCTGATTGCACTGGCATCGGGAGCGGGTATCAGGGGCGCGCGCGCAGCCAGTCCTCGAGGATGATGCGCGCGGCGATGGAATCCACAGGGTTATCGGCATAGTTACCCCGGTGGCCGCGCTCCGCAGCCTCTTCCTTTGCTGCGCGGGTGCTGAGGCGTTCATCGATCATTTCCACTGGCAACCCGGTGCGTCCGTGCAGGCGCTGACCGAATTTGCGGGCACGCGCGCCGAATTCGCTTTCACTGCCGTCCATATTCAGCGGTAGGCCCACGAGTAAATAATGCGGCCGCCATTCATCGATCAGCTGCTGCACCTTGTTCCAGTCCGGCTTACCGTCCTTTGCTGGCAGCGGCGGTAGCTCTTTGGCGCTGGCGGTCAGACTCTGACCATAGGCGAGGCCGATGGAACGAGTGCCAAAATCGAAGGCGAGGGCGGTAATGGGTTTGCTCATCAGGGGAAACATCCGGTTCTGGGAAATCAATCTCGGAACGGATGATAACCGGGATGGGCTAAGCGTGTCCGGCCTGAGAGCCAAGCCCGGAAAGGTCGATGCCGTGGCGTGCTGCGGCGCTCTGCCAGCGTTTTTCCACAGGGGTAGCAAAAAGAATTTCGGGCTCCGCCGGCAGTGTCAGCCAGGCGTTTTCCGCCAACTCCTGCTCCAGCTGCCCCGGCCCCCAGCCGGAGTAACCCAGGGCCAGCAATACATCGTCGGGGCCGTGTCCGGAGGCGAGGGATTCGAGAATATCCCTGGAAGCGGTGAGGCTGATCTCCATATTGATCTCGGTGGTTGAGTCGAACTGCACGCCGGCACCATGCAGAACAAAGCCCTGTTCCGGGGAGATTGGGCCGCCTAACAGCACTGCTTCACCACCCCGCTGGCTGGAATCCTGCAGCGACAGCTGCTCGAAAACTTCTCTCCAGTGCACCTTACTGGGGGCGTTGATCACAATGCCCATAGCCCCTTCCTGGCTGTGCTCAACAATCAGGGCGATGCTGTGCTTGAAGCGCGGGTCCTCCATACCGGGCATGGCCAGTAGGAATTGGCCGCGCAAGCTGCCGAGGGTCAGGTCGTTGTCAATGTTCGAGTTGGGCATAGCTGGATTCTAGGTCGCTTGCGTGCAAGGCAAGTTTAGCCGCGCTCGGGCAACTCACCTGCGGTAGTGGAGAACCCGGTCATTTCAAAACGCCAGGTACGAATGATTTCGAGACGGTCGGCCTCTTTGCGAATCTCCGCAGGGAAAGGTGCGAAGGGCGCTGCCAGGCGTACAATCTGTTGGGCGGCATCATCGAGGATACGCTCACCGGAAGAATTCAGGATGATTACTTCCTCCACGGCGCCTGTGGGCAGTAGACGCACCATCATACGCAGGCTACCGGTGATTTTTTGTTGCAGTGCTTCCTCGGGGAAGTTGTCACTGCCCACGGCCTCAACTTTCTGGCGCCAATCGTGCAGATAGGCGGCATCCGCTGAGGCCTTGGTTGCGACAGAGGTAAGCCTGCGCACCCGAGGGCGCTGGGCGATGGTCTGGCGGATCTTGTCCAGGCGTGCCTGTAGGCTGGCAATTTTAGGGTTAGTCTTGGCCAAGTCATTGGGCGCATCGCCGCGTTTCTCATCGGAAAGCTTTTCTTCGGCGGGCAGTTCTGGAGCCTGCAGAGGACTGTCGCCGATGGTAGTAATCAACTGACGGCGTTGGTCAACGGGTCGCGCAGCTTGTTGCTGCGGCAGCGGATTAACATCGTGAATTTGCGTATCGGCAAATTCGGCGCGGCGGTTGCTGGATAATTCCTTTGGAGTGTCCGCCGTGCCGCTGGCCTGTTGGTTGTGTTGAGCCAGGTAGTCGGCATCCTCCGGCGCTTGTGGGGAATTATATTGGGACAGGGTGACTTCCAGGGTTGGTGCTGCCTGTCGTCCTTCTGGTGTAGCAAAGGCCACGCCAAAAATCAGAAGCGCGTGAATGGCGCCAGCGAGAAACAGCGAGAAGGCAAAACGCTCGCGCTGCTCCGCATTACTTGGCGTCGTATTGGCGGTGGAATTCATTGTCTATTATCAGTTACTGCTTTTTTATTGCCGAGCGTTACGCTCGGCTTCCCACCCGGCCCGTTCACTGGCAAACAGCCCCGGGAGTCGTTCGAGTTAAGGGCGAAGTTTAACGCTTTTGTGCCAAGCGGTGTGTGATGGCGCTCATTAGTCGCGCACCGATATAGGTGTCGTAGGCCGCATCGATCTCGCGCACACACGTTGGGCTGGTGACATTGATTTCCGTAAGGTAATCACCGATGACATCCAGGCCTACGAACAAGAGCCCTTTTTCTTTTAATGTGGGGGCGACCTGCTCCACGATCCATCGATCGCGATCCGTCAGTGGCCGTGCCTCGCCGCGACCACCGGCGGCCAAGTTGCCGCGTGTTTCTCCCGCCTCGGGAATTCTGGCCAGGCAATAGGGTACGGCTACTCCATCGACTACCAAAATGCGCTTGTCACCATCTTTGATTTCGGGAATGTAACGCTGCGCCATAATCTGTTGGCGACCGTGTTGAGTGAGCATTTCCAGAATGGCCCCTAAATTGGCGCCATCGGGCTTGCAGTGAAAAATACCAGCGCCGCCCATGCCGTCTAAAGGTTTGAAAATGACGTCGCGGTGGGTTTTGTGGAATTCACGCAGGCGTTGCATATCCTTACTCACCAACACAGGCGGGCAGCATTGTGGAAAAGTGGTCGCGAAAATTTTCTCATTACAGTCGCGCAGGGACTGCGGTTTGTTAACCACCAGGGCGCCTTCACGCTCGGCTGCCTCAAGGATGTAAGTGGAATAAATGTACTCATTGTCGAAAGGTGGGTCGACACGCATCAAAATTGTATCGAGTTCACCCAAAGGCATCTCTGTGGCTTCCTCAAGGCTGAACCAGCGCTCGGCATCGTCAAAAACCTTAAGAGGTCTGCCCCTGCCAATGGCACGGCCATTGTCCAAATACAGGTCGCTTTGCTCAAAATAAAACAGCTGGAAACCGCTGTCTTGTGCGGCCTGTAACAGTGCTAGTGTCGTATCTTTCTTAAAATTGATCTGGGCGATGGGGTCCATCACCACACCGAGGGAATAATTCATCTGAGCTTCCGTAGTTGAAGGGATATTTAATCCCGCGCCGCGGTGGTTGTGGCTGCTTGAATAGTTGCCACTGCCAACTTGTTGGGTGGATAAGGTAAGAGCAGCTTCGTTGAGGTGCAACTTTATTAGTTGTGTCGGCTGGGTTTGGGGGTAAAGTGGTGATTATTTGAACCACAAAGTCGGCGGCGCTTCCGCGCGGCTAGATTCACCTGGGGTTCTGTGATAAAAGTTCCACCCAGTGTGCGATCTTGGCAAAGTGAGACACCCAGGCCCCGCAAGCGGCTCAAAAAAGGGTGCAGATAAAAATTTTCGCGTGCCCGAAAATAAGTAAACAGGGGATTCAAAAAAGACTATGGAGCTTAACTGGGAAAGTCTGACTGTAATGGTGATTGACGACAGTAAGACAATTCGCCGCACCGCCGAGACTCTGCTACAAAAGGCGGGTTGCACAGTCGTCACTGCGACAGATGGTTTTGATGCGCTGGCGAAAATCGCGGACTCCCGTCCCGATGTTATTTTTGTCGATATCATGATGCCGCGCCTGGATGGTTACCAGACCTGTGCGCTGATTAAGAACAACAGCGAATTCCGCTCCACCCCGGTAGTTATGTTGTCGAGCAAGGATGGTTTGTTCGATAAAGCAAAAGGCCGTGTTGTTGGCTGTGATCAATACCTAACTAAACCGTTTAGTAAAAGCGAACTGCTGGGTGCAATTTCCGCCCATGCAAAACCACATCACGCAGCCTGAGTGATCACTAACAAAAAAATAAGGTTCTTATTTGGAACCACTATCTTCGCTTTTTGGCGGGGAAAATGATTTAACAGACGCACCTCTCATCCCATCTGCCTGGGAAGGGAGGTTCTGTAGTCTGGCAGTGCATTGGCAGTAAGTGCAGACTTGGCACATGCCATCAAAGATAAATACAACAAATCGCCAAGCACTGTCACTTGTAGCGCAGTTGCCAATTAGAAGAAGTCATGGGGGAAATGATGGCAAGAGTACTAATAGTAGATGACTCTCCTACCGAAACACACAAGCTGACCACAATACTCGAAAAAAATGGCCACGCCGTAATTACCGCGCCCAACGGCGAAAACGGTGTGGATGTTGCGCGTACTCAACGCCCAGATCTGATCTTGATGGATATTGTGATGCCCGGGCTGAATGGTTTCCAAGCCACTCGCCAGTTGAGCAAGGATGGCAACACCGCCGGGATACCAATCATTATGGTGACCACCAAAGATCAGGACACTGACCGGGTGTGGGGGATGCGCCAGGGCGCCAAAGCTTATCTCACCAAGCCCGTCGATGAGGGCAAATTGTTGAAAGCCATCGAGGAGGTGTTGGCCTGAAGGCCAGCTGCTCAACGTGCAGTCACAAACACCCTATCTAGCACTTGTTGATATCGCTCGGCGAGCCAAAGCGCAGGCCACAGGCCTGCCCGGCCGTCGAGAAATCAAACCCTACTGGACCGGAATCGGTTTTTCTCTACTCGACCACAATTTTGTCGCCTCGATGGATGATGTTGTGGAATTGCTCGAAGTGCCGCAACACACTTTTATCCCTGGCGTACAGCCTTGGGTAAAAGGCGTTTCCAATGTGCGCGGCCGCCTGTTACCCCTGATTGATCTCGCAGCCTTTTATGGAGGCCACCTCACGGGCCCACGCCAACAGCGTAGGGTTCTGGTGTTAGAGCGGGAAAAAACTTACGTGGGGTTGATTGTCGACAGGTTGCACGGAATGCAGCATTTGGCATTTGAATATGCCCATGAAGCACCGACAGATTTGATTGAGCCATTTGCGCCTATGGTGCATGGCCAGTTTATTTTACAAAAGGACCGGTGGTTGGTGTTCGACATGCGGGCTCTGCTCAAAGACCCTCATTTTATGGACGCTGCTGTTCGCTGAAGTCCGATTGGATTTTTCGACATCTCAATATTTTTTGAGATGCAGGGGGGACCCACAAGCGGTGCAGGGATGTCCGCACTGGCTGAGGGCCATTGTCATTAAAGCGTTAAATATTAAGTGGTATTAAACCGGCCTCTTGCTTGGGCCCGCTAGGAGTAAACTATGAAAACAGGCTCCCAGAGTTCCTTTTCCGCGTTTCGCAGTAACCCTGCCGCGCTGGGTTTGGGTCTGCTGGTACTCGCCGTACTGGCGGGGCTGATTGTCAGTATCTATTTGGTGCAGACCCGCAGTGATCGCGATAAGGAGTACCTGCAGCAGGTAGCAGAACTGCGTGCACTTTCTTACCAGCTGGTTTCCTATGCACCGGCGGCGACTTCCGGTGATGATGAAGCATTTGCCGAACTGGAAAAAGTTTCCGGACAGATGGCTAGTGCCTGGAATCAGCTGCAGGGGATGGATAAAGGCAGCCGCAAGGCCCTGGATGCTGAACTCGCTACTTACGGTACTGTTTGGCGCAAGCTGCGCGAGCAGGTCGATACCATTATCAGCAACAAAGAAACCATCGTCTTCCTTAACGATATTGCCTCCACGTTGAGTGACTCTCTTCCGGAACTGCAGGCCGAGCACAACAACATCGTGGAAATTCTGCTGGCCAATAACGCACCGGCCAATCAGGTAGAGCAGGCTCAGCTACAAGTTTGGCGGGCAGAGCGAATCGGTCGAAACATCGATAAGATGCTGCAGGGTGGTGACGATGCCGAAGCCGCAGCAGATCAGTTTAATACTGATGCCAGCCTCTTCGGTAAAGTGGTAGATGGCATGAAGAGCGGTGATGTGGTGATGGGAATTTCCCGCATTACCGATGAGGAAGCGCGCCGCTCACTCGATGAAATTACTGAATTGTTTGGGTTCGTAAGCACCTCTGTAAGGGATATCTTCGAAGCGACTCCCGCACTGTTTGCCTCGCGCCAGGCCACCAACGGTATTATCGCTTCCTCGCCGCAACTGCTTGAAGCTCTGAGCACCCTGAACGACCGTATTGTGAACCTGGCCGATGAGCGCCAGCCCAACAATATGACCATTTCTATTTTGGCCGCAGGGTTTGTGCTGTTGATTTTTGCCATGATGGGAATGGCTTTCTCCGGTACCCGCCGCAGCCTGATGGAAGAGGCCGACACCAACGAACGCAACCAGCAGGCGATTATGCAGCTGCTGGATGAGCTGGCCGACCTCGCCGACGGTGACTTGACGACCTCGGCAACGGTAACCGAAGCCTTTACTGGTGCGATTGCGGACTCTATCAACTTCACCATCGACCAGCTGCGTGTACTGGTATCTCGAATCAACGGTGCAGCACAGGAAGTATCCGGCCTGTCTCAGGAAACCCAGCAGACAGCCCTGCATCTGGCCGAGGCCTCAGAGCATCAGGCTCAGGAGATTGCCGGGGCCTCCGCCGCGGTGAACGAGATGGCGGTCACCATTGACCAGGTATCTGCCAACGCCTCCGAGTCCGCGCAGGTTGCCGAACGCTCGGTACAGATTGCCAGCAATGGTTCCAAGGTGGTGCAAAACACCATCAAGGGCATGGACAATATCCGCGAGCAGATTCAGGACACCTCCAAGCGAATCAAGCGCCTGGGTGAATCCTCCCAGGAGATTGGCGATATCGTGAGCTTGATTAACGACATTGCCGACCAGACCAACATCCTCGCATTGAACGCCGCTATTCAGGCGAGCATGGCCGGTGATGCCGGCCGTGGCTTCGCCGTGGTTGCGGACGAGGTACAGCGACTGGCGGAACGCTCGGCCGCTGCGACCAAGCAGATTGAAGGCCTGGTAAAAGCGATTCAGTCTGACACCAACGAAGCGGTAATTTCCATGGAGCAGACCACCACTGAGGTGGTGCGCGGTGCCCGTTTGGCACAGGACGCTGGTGTCGCCCTGGAGGAGATTGAGAACGTATCCAGCAACCTGGCTTCGTTGATCCAAAACATCTCCAACGCCGCTCGTCAGCAGGCCTCTTCTGCCGGTCATATTTCCAACACCATGAACGTGATTCAGGAAATTACTTCGCAGACCTCTGCCGGTACCCAAGCTACTGCCCAGTCCATTGGTAATCTGGCGCAAACCGCCAGCGCGCTGCGTGAATCCGTTGCCGGCTTCAAACTGCCGCAGGAGGAGAGCGTGGAAACCAATAGTGAGATGTACGACGTGGAGTTGCCGGAGATGGATACGGACACTTTCACGCTCGACAGTGAGGAAAGCAATTCCTTGGAGTCCCGCGAAGACCGGGCTCTGGCCTAACCCACAAAATAAAGCCCGGCGCCCTTGCTGGCTGCCGGGTGGAGAGGGCGCACGGAACACTTCCGCAAGACCGCGAACCCTGGCTCGCGCCGGGTAGAGCGCCTGCATAGAGAAAGAATTATTGGGGACTTGGCGTGAGTCACGACAATCCGAACTTCATGGCCCTGGACTGGCTGATAGGTGAAATTAACGAGACCCTGGCGCAGGCGCGTCAATTTCTCGAGACTTTTGCCTCGGACCCGCAAGCCGGCGAGACCCTGCTGCAGAACAGTTTGTCCCTGGTGCACCAGGTACACGGCAGCCTGCATATGGCGCAGCTCAATGGTGCGGCGATGCTGGCCGAAGAAATGGAGCAGCTGCTTCAGTCACTGGCCGGCGGCACTGTAGAGAATACCGATGAAACGCGCGAATTTATGATGCGCGCCCTACTGGAACTGCCTCTCTATTTGGAGAAGGTGTCCTTCCAGCGCAGGGATAACGCGGTATTGTTACTGCCACTCCTCAACGATTTGCGTGCGGTGCGCCGCGAGCGCCTGATTACCGAGGGCGCACTCTTCTCTCCAGATCTCTCCTCATTGGACCGAATCGCCGGTAAGCGTCAGCCCTTGACGGCGGACAATGCACGCCTGCAGGAACTGGTAGGCAAGCTGCGCAAAATGTACCACGTAGCCGCAGCGGGTTTGATCCGCGATGTGAACAGTGGCGAGAGCCTTTCCTACTTAGTAAAGATTGTCGAAAAACTGCAACTGCTCTATAGCGGTAGCCGTCGCCAATCCCTATGGGAAGTCCTGCTGGGTATTTTGGAAGCTCTGGCTGAGCACCGCATCACTGTGCAGCCTGCATTGCGTCATCTGCTGCGCCGTATCGATGTTGAGTTCCGCTTATTGCAAGGCCGTGGCGCTAGGGTACTGGATGCCGAGCTGGATGCAGATTTCCTGTGCAACCTGCTGTTCTACGTTTATTTGGCCGGCCCAAATGGCAATCGCTGCCAGGGGCTTTACCAACGCTTTGCACTGGATAAGGCGGTGCCGGGCACTCCCAGACCGGATACTGAAGACGTCCTGGCGATGGGGCCAGAAGCACTGGGCACTGCCATAACTGCACTGCGAGAAGAGCTGCAATTGGTGCGTGAGGCGCTGGAACCCAGCGGCGCAGCCTCCGAACAGCCCCCCCTCAGCGAGACCGCAACCATAGCCAAGCGGATCGCGGATACGCTCGGTGTTCTGGGCCTCGAGGTGCCGCGAGGCCGTGCCCGGGGCATCTATGAATGCCTGCGCGATGCTTCGCGCGGTAGCGATGTCGATGAGTATCTGATGCGCGCTGCAGGCGAACTGGTACAACTCGATTCGGCCCTGGCGGCTACTGTCGATCGCAATAAGCGCGGTGACGATGACCAGCCGATTATGGGGGATGCCACAGATTCGGTGTTGCGCGAAGCGCGCCTGGGCTTGGAGGCGGTAAAAGAGGCGGTCATGGAGTATGTGGCCAGCCATTGGGATATTAGCTATTTGAGCCGCGTACCCCAGCGACTGCAAGAGGTTTGCGGCGGACTGGAGATGGTGGGCTACCAGCGTGCGAGCAAAATCATTGCCGCCTGTAATAGCTATATCAGCGAAGCCTTGATGGAGCGAGCAGAGCAGCCGGAGTGGCGCATGCTCGATACCCTGGCCGATGCGATTACCAGTGTTGAGTACTATCTGGAGCGACGTGTCGAGGGCTTGGATGATACCGAAATGCTGCTGGCTTTGGCCGAAGACAGTATCGCGAATCTCGGTATCTCCTTTGTCGGTGAAGAAACTGATGACCCAGTAGAAGAGACAGAGTCCGTTCGTGAAAATATGGCGGACGAAGAGGACAGCGATGCCCTGGAGTTATTGACACCTGAAGTTTTCGAAACCGCAGACTCCGATGAGAGTGACGAAAATAAAGCGATAGAGCGACCCTCCCCCCTTATCTCCGAGCAAATTGAGACGGAGCCTGCGATAGCTCCAATCGTTGATTTGCCAGCGGAAGCTCAAGAGTTTGAGTTAGGGGAGCACCCTGTTTCAGAAGCGCCCGTTACCGAAGAAAATCGCAACAATGAGGACAACTGGTTTTCTCCGACTGAAGAGCCTGTTGAACCTGAGCCCATCATTGAGGCCCCGACAATAGCGGCTGAGGACTTTGTTTCGGCAGTGCCGGCGGTTGAGCGTGAAGATGCGCTGTTGCCAGCCGATGCTGAGCTGCTTGAGGAGACTGACTCGACCACAGAACCGGTTGAGAGCGAGCCCCAGCAGTTAGTCGAGGACAGTGAGAGTTTGATCGATGATGAAATCATCGAAATTTTCCTCGAGGAGGCCAGCGAAGTACTCGCCCATATCGGCAATTACTTCCCGGAATGGGCTGCCAATTTTGCCAACACCGATGCCCTGGTGGAGTTCCGTCGCGGCTTCCACACCCTGAAAGGTTCCGGCCGCATGGTCGAGGCGCTGGATATTGGCGAGTTGGCCTGGGCAGTGGAAAATATGCTCAATCGGGTGATTGATGACAGCATTAAGCCTGAACGCGCCCATGTGCTGTTGATTGAGCGGGTCTACCAGAAGCTGCCATCGATGATTGAGGCATTCCGTCTCCGTCAGGGCGACCCGGATAAGCCCCTTACCCTCCAATTGCAGGCCTGGGCGGAGCAGCTCAGCCAGGGACACATCCCCTCGGAACTGCTGGCCGAAGATACAAATACAGCCCCCGCGGCAACTGCTGATGAAGCGGAGTGCAACGATGAGCGGGCGCAGCTGTGGGAAATTTTTGCCCAGGAGGCTGAAACTCACCTAAGTGTCGTCGATGACTATCTTGCGGATATGCATGCTGCGGCTCCGGTTTACGGTGTACCCAGCGATCCCCTACACCGTGCCCTGCACACCCTGAAGGGCTCCGCACATATGGCGGAGGTCAAGGTGGTGGCCGAGATGATGGCGCCTCTGGAGCGCTTCGCCAAAGAGCTGCGTATTTACCAAGTGCCCATTGATGCGGATATCTTCGATCTGATCGGCGATGGCGCTAGTTACGTGCGCCAGGTTTTGGCTCAGATCCGCGCTGAAGCACCCATCGTAGTCGAGAGAGCCGAGCAATTCCTCGCCCGTATCGCTGAGTTACAGGAACGCTCTGTGGGTCACCTGATCCGCGAACGCGAAGCGAATGAGCCCAGAGCCGTAGATCCGCAACTTCTTGAAGTGTTGATGGCTGACGGTATGCGTGTCCTGCTGGATGCGGACCAGATGCTTAGCCAGTGGCGTGCAAATCCCGCCGATAAATCCAAGGTCAGTGAAGTTGCTGAAGAGCTCAATGTTCTGCAGGAGGCCGCCAGTCGGGCCCAGCTACCAACCCTGGCAGAGCTGGCACAGTTGCTGCTGGAAGTTTATCGCAAGGTATTGGCCGGCCAGTTAGAGGAAGAGCCCGCCTTGTGGGCTTCCCTTGAGCAGGGACACAACGAGCTACTGGACCTGGTCGATGCGGTCGCCGCTGCCCAGGATCTGCCCGAGGTCAGCGAGGCGGTAGAGGAGGCATTGCGCTATCTGGCAGAAGGCGAACTGAGCGAAGAAGCGTACGAGGAAGATTACGATCTGAGCGAACTGGGTATTGAGGCACAACCCCTCGATCCGGTAGGTACAGAGGCTGCGCTGGTAGGCACTGTGGTAGAGGAGCAAACGGATTCCACCGATGAGGTGCAAGCTCCCGCAGCGGAAGTGGAGACCGTATTTGAATCTGCTTCTGAAACGGTTGCTGAACCTCTGTTGGACGTCGAGCTAGAGTCCGCACACTCAACTGAGGTGGAAAGCGTTAATGCCCCAGTGGCAGAGGCAGCAGAAGAGAGTCGTGAGGAGCCTAAGGAAGTCTCGTCCGAGCCGGCCCTGGATGATTTATATGAGGCACTGTTTGAGCTGACTGAATCCAGTGCGGCCAATGCAGATGAGGCTGGCAAACCTGCCCAGAGTACTGTAGAGCCTAGCCAAGAAGTTTGGGATTCCTCTCTTGGCATACCCGATGTTGACAAGCCTGCACCGCAAGCGGGTCCTGTAGAACAGCAGCGTCTGCTGGCGGAAATCGATCCCGATGTGGTCGATGTGTTTATGGAAGAGGCCGGCGATCTAACCGATGAGCTGGAGGAGTTGATTCAGGCCTGGGAAGATACCCCCGAGAGCGCCGAGCATGCTGAGGCGCTCAAACGGGTGCTGCATACTTTCAAGGGCGGCGCCCGTATGGCCGGCTTAATGGGCCTCGGCGAAGTAGCGCACCGCTTTGAAACCGCGATTGAAGGCATGCGCGGTATTGTTAAGCCCTCGGCGCAATTCTTTACTGATGCGCACTCTACTCATGACCGAATTGCCGATGGCGTGGAAACGGTGCGCGCCTGGATGACGGGCGAGCAGCTGGAGGCTTTTGTCCAGCTTATCAGCACAGACTGGGCTGATGGCCAGGCGTCAATAAATAATGCGTTTGAAACCGTCTCTCAAGAGCTACCAGGTGAGGATCTCCCCAGCGCTGAGGCTGCACTGGAAGCTTTCTCTGATGAATCCCATGGCGAAGCTGGCGAAGGGGAATTATTGCCCGTTACCGGCGGTGAGAGTCTTGCCCCAGAGTTAAGGCCAGAGCCCACGGAATTACTGCCAGAGGCTGTGCAAACAGCAAATGCTGGCAATGTTCTGCCATTTATCCGCAAGCCCGGAGGGGTGGAAAATGAAGTGTCCGCGCCCACTAGGAACCAGCCTCAGGAAATGGTGCGGGTTGCAGCGGAGCTGCTGGAAGAGCTGGTAAACCTCGCCGGTGAGACCGCTATTTCCCGTGGCCGCCTCGAAGAGCAGATGAGTGAGTTTGGTCTGGCGCTCGATGAGATGGACTCGACCCTGTTGCGTCTTAACGAACAGTTGCGCCGTCTGGATCGCGAAACCGAAGCGCAAATCCTGTTCCGCCAGGAGCAGCTGGCCGAACAGGATGGTGATTTTGATCCGCTAGAGATGGACCGCTACTCCTCTATTCAGCAGCTGTCTCGCTCTCTATTGGAGTCCACTTCTGACTTGATGGAGCTGCGTTCCACCCTGGATAACAAGGCCCGCGATACCGAGACGCTGTTGTTGCAGCAGTCTCGTGTCAACACAGAGTTGCAAGAGGGGCTAATGCGCAGTCGCATGGTGCCCTTCTCACGCTTGGTGCCCAGACTGCGCCGTATTGTGCGCCAGGTGAGTGCCGAGCTAGGTAAGCAGGTGGAGTTGGTGTTCTCCAACGTGGAGGGCGAACTGGACCGGTCCATGCTGGAGCGCATGGTGGCACCTCTGGAGCATATGCTGCGCAATGCGGTTGACCACGGCATTGAAATGCCCGATCTACGTCGCGCGGCGGGTAAGGCCGAGCGCGGGCGTATCGATGTAGCCCTGGCCCGCGAGGGCAGTGAGGTGGTGCTGACTATTCGCGACGACGGGGCCGGGGTAAACCTGATCCGTGTGCGGGAAAAGGCGGTAGAAAATGGCCTGATGCGCGCGGATGCGGAGCTTTCCAATAACGAAATCCTGCAGTTTATCCTGCAGGCGGGGTTCACCACTGCGGAAAAAGTAACCCAAATTTCCGGCCGCGGCGTGGGTATGGATGTGGTTTCCGCCGAGCTGAAGCAAATCGGCGGCAGCGTGCATATCAACTCCGAGGCCGGTGCCGGCACGGAATTTGTCGTGCGCCTGCCGTTTACCGTGTCGGTAAACCGCGCCCTGATGGTGAAGATAGGCGAGGACTTGTTCGCCCTGCCACTCAATACCATCGAAGGTATTGTGCGCCTCAGTCCTTTTGAGCTGGAACACTACTACCGCTCAAGTGATGCCCGCTTTGAGTATGCTGGCGAGCTGTATGAGGTGAACTACTTCGGCACCCTGCTGAAGTCTGGTGCCCAGCCGAAGCTCAGTGTCGATGATATGCAGCTACCGGTATTGCTGGTGCGCTCCGAAGGTCACGCTATGGCCCTGCAGGTGGATGCTATCCGCGGCAGCCGAGAAATTGTTGTGAAGAGCCTGGGCCCACAGTTTGCCGGGGTACAGGGGGTTTCCGGAGCCACCGTTACTGGTGATGGCAGCGTGGTGGTGATTCTCGATGCCCATGCCCTGTTACGTCGCCAGGCAACCCAGTTGGCGCGCCCGGATATGCCGCAGCTGCAATTACAATCAGAACAACAGCCCGAGCCGGAAGCGCGCCAGCAGACCGTCATGGTGGTGGACGATTCTGTTACCGTACGCAAGGTGACCACACGCTTCCTGGAGCGCGAGGGTTACCTGGTAAGTACCGCCAAAGATGGGCAGGATGCGGTGATCCAGTTGCAGGATAAGGTTCCGGATCTCATTCTGCTGGATATTGAAATGCCGCGTATGGACGGCTTTGAAGTGGCGCGCCATATCCGCTCAAGTAGTCGTCTGCGCGATATTCCTATCGTGATGATCACCTCCCGTACTGGCAGTAAGCACCGCGATCACGCTATGTCCCTTGGCGTCAATCACTACCTTGGTAAGCCTTACCAGGAGGATGTATTGCTCGAGGCGATTCGCGAATATGCCGGCACCTCGGCCGTTGGCAGCTGAGCGGCTAAGAAATGAGAGTCTATATGCAAGAGGTGGGCAATGAGTGAAGTTGAAGCACTGCCGCTAGATGTTCCTCAGGAGGTGAGCAGCCTGCTGTTGCCATTACAACAGGGGCAGATGTTGGTGCCTGTAGAGAGCCTGTCCGAGGTGATTGCCATGCAGGTACCCATGGCTGTGTACGATGTGCCCGAGTGGTACCTCGGAGATCTGGTCTGGCGTGAGCAGCGGTTGCCGCTGTTGTCCTTTGATGTGATGCGCGGAGAGGCGCTTGGTGGTGCTTCTGAGAGCGCTCGTATCGCGGTGCTCAGCAGTGGTAACCCCGATGGAGACCTTCCATATTTTGCCCTTGTACTACAGGGAACACCGCGCCTTGTGCGAGTGACACCCGATGAACTGGCGCTTCGCGAGCAGACCCTGAACCCTGGAGAGTTGATGCACGTGGCGCTTTCTGGTGAAGAGGCTGTTATCCCGGATTTGCAGGGGTTGGAGCGTGCCTGCATCAGGTACCGAGAGCCGGATTAATGACAATGACGGAGTCGCAGGAAGTAGGCAGGTCTTTGGTAGAACAAGCAATAAGAAAATGACAGATAAAAAAAGGGGCCCATGGGCCCCTTTTTTTATCTGTCCACCCGCTCATTGAGCGGGCTTTGCGGCAGAAATTGTGGATTTCAGAACAACTCTTCCGGTGGAGGCTCGCTAGGCTGATCGCGGCCGGGCATATCCCTATCTTCATCGGTGTATCCGGAGCGGTAGGGGTTGTAGGCTTCACGCCCAGGTACCCTATTGGCACGGAATATCTCAAACATACCGCCATAGGAGGTGCGTAGACCGTTCTTGGGATTGATGCGCACGGTCATTATGCCGTCCGGTTGGGGCAAGTGCCGCTCGGGCAATCCCTCCAGGGCTACGCTCATAAAATCTATCCAGATGGGTAGCGCCGCAGAGCCACCATATTCATTTTTGCCAAGCTCGCCATAGGAGTCGAATCCCACCCAGGCACTGGTGGCCAGGTAGGGGCTGTAGCCCGAGAACCAGGCATCGCGAGGGCCATTGGTGGTACCCGTTTTGCCAGCGATATCGCCGCGCTTCATGGCGAGGGCGCGACGCCCTGTGCCCTTCTTGATCACATCCTTGAGGATGGAATCCATGATGTATGCGGTCTCAGGCGACATGGCGCGCGGTGCCAGGGGGCGCGCCTGTGATTTGGATGAATCCAGCGGGCCTACAGGGAGAACTTTTAGCTCCGGGGGCTCCTTACCCTGGTCTGGCCCCTCTTCTCCCGGCTGTATTGCCGCCAGGTCCAGAGGTTCCTCATTGTTGAAGCCACGGGGCTCACTGCCGGGTTCAGGGCAGTCATTGCACACGGTGAGGGGCAGGGCCTGGTACAGGGTTTCTCCATTCACATCCAGCACCCTATCTACCAGGTAGGGCTCCACCCGATAGCCGCCATTGGCGAAGGCGGCGTAACCGCGCACCATTTCCAACGGAGTTAGAGCGGAACTGCCCAGGGCTATGGTTAGGTTGCGCGCGAGTTTGCTGCGATCAAAGCCAAAGCCCTCGACAAAACCTAGGGCGTAGTCGAGCCCCAGTGCCTGCAGCAGTCGAATAGAGACCATATTGCGCGATTTATACAAAGCCATACGCAAGCGGGTGGGACCAAGGAAAGTACCGCCGTCGTTCTCTGGGCGCCACACATCTTGAAGGTTGGTTTCCTCGAAGATGATCGGCGCATCGTTGATTACACTGGCAGCGGTATAGCCACGCTCGATGGCCGAGGCATAGATAAACGGCTTGAAGCTGGAGCCCGGCTGCCGTGCCGCCTGGGTGACTCGGTTGAAGTGGCTTTGGCGGAAGTCGTAGCCACCCACCAGGGCGCGTATAGCGCCGTCTTGGGGGTCGATAGAGACGAGGGCGCCCTGGGCAGAGGGTACCTGGGTTAGCTCCCACTCCTCAGAAATTTGAGGCTCTTGAGGGCTGGAGCTGGTTCCCTCGGGGTCGGCGAATGGGTCCGGTTGCGGGCTGTCTTCCAAGGCGCTGACAAGCTGGGTGGAATCACCTGGGTTGGCAGATTCTTGCTGGCTTCCGACAACCTCTGTGTGTTTGACCTCAATACGACGCAGGCGCACCACATCGCCGGGTGCAAACATCTTCTCAGCGGATTGCAAGCGGGGCCCCCGGGAACTCTCGGTGACATAAGGGCGAATAGAGCTCAGTCCATTTTCCCAAGGGACTTCCACAACACGGCGATCGCGAAGCTGCACCTGTAGAAGCTTGGGTTCCACAGCGGTGACCACTCCCGGCTCGAGCCCGCCGAGCACCGGAATTTCGTTAAGAAGGTCTATTAACTGGTCGCTATCGTGCAATAGTTCCGGAGGTAGACGCTGCTCAGGGCCGCGATAACCGTGGCGTGCATCGTAGGTCTCAAGACCGTGTTGCAGCGCCTTGCGAGCCTGGTCCTGGAGGCGGCTGTTGATCGTGGTGATGACTTGGTAGCCATCGGTATAGGCACTGTCGCCAAACAAATCTACAGCTTCCTTGCGGGCCATCTCGGCGATATAGGGAGCATCCAGATCCAAATCGCGGCTGTGGTAACTGGCGGTTACCGGAGCGGTAATGGAATGCTTGTACTCATCCTGGTCGATATAGCCCAGATCGAGCATGCGCTTCAGGATCCAGTTGCGCCGCACCAGGGCCCGAGTAGGGTTGGCAATGGGGTTGAAAGTGGAGGGGGCCTTAGGCAGTCCAGCCATCATCGCCCATTGCGCCATACTCAGGTCTTTGATATCGCGACCGTAGTAAACATGCGCAGCTGCCTGGAAACCATAGGCGCGGTTGCCCAGGAAAATTTTGTTGATATAGAGTTCCAGAATCTCATCTTTGCTGAGTTCACGCTCGATCTGCAGTGATAATAGGATCTCATTGAATTTGCGGATAAAGCGCTGTTCGCGACTCAGGAAGAAGTTACGCGCCACCTGCATGGTCAATGTGCTGCCGCCGGACTGGATGGAACCGGTCTGCACCAGTTGCGATGCGGCGCGCATCAGGCCCTTAATCGAGACCCCACTATGTGAGTAGAAACTCGCATCCTCAGCCGCCAGGATGGCCTTGATAAACGGCTCTGGCGTTTGCTCTATGGTGATGGGGTTGCGGCGTTTCTCCCCAAATTCACCAATCAGTTTCATGTCCTGTGAGTAGACCCGTAATGGGGTCTGTAAGCGAATATCGCGCAGGCTTTCAACTGAGGGCAGCCCGGGCTTCAAATAGAGGTAAATGCTGGCGAAAACCATGGCTGTGCCAGCTGTTCCGGCGAGGCAGAGCCAGAGCAGTGCTAGTAGACGATTTCGGGCTTTTACTGTCATGAAACTGCTTCTGTGTACTTCATTTGTGTGATTCGGTGAATAATTATACGAATATTGTGCGCTATTACCTATGCAAATGCTGGTTGAAGCGGTAATTTAAAGTGCTATAACATCAAACTTTCATAACCCACGGAAAAGATAAGAAAAATGGGGATTTTCCCTTTTCTGGATAAAGGCCCGAAGGCCATGTTGGGACTGGATATTAGCTCGACCGCAGTAAAGTTGCTGGAGCTAAGTCGCAATGGCGATAAATATCGAGTCGAAAGCTACGCCGTGGAACCTCTGCCGCCGAATGCGGTTGTGGACAAGAACATCAATGATATTGGTGCCACGGCGGAAGCGATCCGCAAAGTCGTGCGCCGCTCCAAGACTCGCCTGCGCCGCGCAGCTGTAGCTGTATCCGGCTCTGCGGTGATCACCAAAACCCTGGAAATGCCCGCTGACCTCTCTGATGAAGATTTGGAAGCGCGTATCGCCCTGGAAGCGGACCAATACATTCCCTATCCCCTCGAAGAAGTAAGTCTTGATTTCGAAGTACAGGGGCTTTCTGAGAAGGGGGATGACCAGGTGGAAGTGCTGCTGGCGGCGTGCCGTAGCGAAAATATCGAGCAACGGGTTTCAGCCCTCGGTGAGGCCGAACTGGAGGCTGGGGTCGTCGATGTTGAAGCCTATGCCATTGAGCGCACTTACACTTTGCTGGAGGATCAGTTTCCTCCCCAAGAGCAGTTGGTTGTAGCGGTAGTGGATATCGGTGCGACCATGAGCGCTTTGTCTGTATTGGTAGACGGCAAAACGGTTTATACCCGTGAACAACTGTTTGGTGGTCGCCAACTTACCGATGAAATACAGCGGCGCTATGGCCTCTCTGCCGAAGAGGCATCTCTGGCCAAGCATCAGGGTGGCAGTGGTCTACCAGATGACTACTTTGCTGAGGTATTGGAGCCGTTCCGCGATGCAGTCATTCAGCAAGTCACCCGTGCGCTGCAGTTTTTTTATTCCTCAACTTCCTATAGCGATGTGGATTACATATTGCTTAGCGGTGGTGTTGCCGCTATGGAAGGGCTTTCTGACCTGGTGGGTGAAAAACTGGGGAAACCCACAGTGGTCGCCAACCCATTCTTCGCCATGGGCACGTCTTCGCGAGTGAACAAGCAAATGCTTGCCAAAGAGGCTCCGGGACTGATGATCGCCACAGGGCTCGCCATGCGGGAAAAGGAGTACTGAGATGGCCAAGATTAACTTACTCCCCTGGCGACAGGAATATCGCGCGCAGAAGCAGAAAGAATTTCAGCAAGTGTTAGTGCTGGTAATTATTGCCGCTGCTTTGTCGGTTTTTTTATGGATGAAAGCTGTCGATCGGCAGGTTGCTCTACAGAATGAGCGCAATCAGATATTGCAGGTCAAGATTAATGCGCTCAATAAACAGGTGAGCGAAATTAAGGACTTGAAAAAGCGCCGTCAGGAATTGATTGATCGTATGCGAGTGATCCAGGAACTCCAAGGAAACCGCCCCCTGGCCGTGCGTTATTTTGATGAGCTGGTGATGGCAACTCCTGAAGGGCTTTGGTTAGTTGAGGTCACTCGTAAAGGTGTACAGTTAGAATTGTCAGGCATAGCAGAGTCTAACAACCGTGTATCATCTTTTATGCGTAATTTGGATCAGTCTGAGTGGTATGAGTCCCCAAACTTAACAGATGTCACCGCTACTCCTGAATATGGCGACCAAGCGAGTGCTTTCCAGCTAACTGTAAATTTGAGTGGCCGTAGGGATGAGAATGCCGATGATGGCGATAGTGATATATCTAGCGCTGGCGTTGAGTAGAGGAAATAAAAAATGGCACTCGCAGATACTCTTAAGCAGCTCCAAGATGTAGATATCAATGATATCGATTTTTCCAGGGTTGGAGTTTGGCCGATAGCTGGTCGTGTTGCTCTTCTGACGATTATTTCAGCAGTTTTAATTGCTATTGGATATTACCTCTGGATTGGCGACCTCTATAGCAGTCTGGAGAGAGCTGCAAATAAAGAGAGAGAGCTATTTACGCAGTTTGAAAATAAGCAATTTGAAGCTGCAAATCTAGAGGCATATCGTGAGCAGCTGGCAGAGATGGAGGAGACTTTTGGGGCTTTGCTAAAGCAGCTTCCAAAAGATACCGAAGTTCCGGGGTTGTTAGAAGATATTGATGAATATGGTAGAGGTAGCGGCCTGACTATCGAAAAGGTTGCTTTAGAAAGTGAGTTAGTTGGGGAGTTCTACGTTGAGCTGCCGATTCGTATTGAGGTCCAAGGGGGCTACCATGAATTTGGCTCTTTTGTGAGTGGTATTGCTGGAATGCCCAGGATTGTGACTCTTCACGATTTTACAATCTCAACTAACCGAGATGGTGGTGGCCTACTTGATATGGTGATCAATGCAAAAACCTACAGGTATAAAGACCAGGAGGATGAGGGGTGACCAAGAAAATAGCCATTGGAGCCTCCCTTTTAGTCATTTCTGCTTGCAGTATCAATGCGGATCATAGCGATCTACATCAGAGAATGGCTGAGGTTGAGCGTCGGCCCAAGGGGCAAATTGAGCCTATCCCAACGTTTACACCATATAGTCCCTATATTTACAGTGCCGCTGCACAGAGGAGTCCATTTATTCGCCCTGTTTTGGAGTCCGAGCAGCGTTTAGTTGGCAGAAGGCTTGAAATAGCTCCTGACTTAAGTAGACGCAGAGAGTTGCTTGAAAGTATCAATTTCGATGCTTTGGCTATGGTGGGCACAATTTCCCGAGATGGTCAGCTATGGGCCCTGGTTGATGATGGTAATGGTGGAATCCACCGGGTTACCGTGGGAAATTACTTAGGAAAAAATCACGGACGAGTTGTGAGTGCGACCCCTTCACAGCTCGATGTATTGGAAATTATACCGGATGGTACCGGGGGTTGGATTGAGAGACCGCGGGCACTCGCGCTGGAAGAGAAGGACAACGGATAATGATTAATAAGCAGTTCGCAAAGTGTTTGGCGCCGTTTCAGCTTTTGCTATTCGCTGTATTGATGGGACCTGTGACGCTTCAAGCCCAGGGTAAGCAGCTAAATGATATACAGTTTTCCGAGTTGCCGGGAAGCCGCATCCAGCTGCGTTTAACTTTCGATGATATGCCGCCGGAGCCCACTGGATATACGATTGAACAACCGGCTCGGATCGTACTGGATTTCGCTGGCGTTAAAAGTGTGTTGCCGCAAAAGAAATATTCTCTAGGGATAGGTGCTGCAAGAAGCGCAATTATAGTATCTGGTGAAGATCGGACACGACTAATTGTAAACCTGGATGAGCTGCCGGTTTATACCAGTGAACGACAGGGTAATCAGTTGGTAATGGAAATTGGTGCCAGTTTAGCAGGAAAAACTATTGCAGCTACCACTTCAGGCCCCTCGCCCCATAACAGCGGGCTTGATTTAGGAGGTAATAAAAAATTTTACTCTTCTGATTCAGTGGAAATCAATGAAATAGACTTTCGACGTGGAGAAGGGGGAGAAGGTAAGGTAATTGTAAGGCTATCAGATCCTGCTGTTAATATTGATGTGGAAAGGACCAAGGGTAGAATAAACCTGACTTTCTTAGGAACTACTTTGCCGGAGTCATTACGCCAGCGTCTAGATGTTCGAGATTTTGCTACACCAGTCGATTCAATTCTCGTAGATTATGATGGAAGGAATACCATTGTTGCCGTAGATCCAGCGGACGTGGAATATGATTATTTGGCTTACCAGGCTGACGGTGAATATGTACTAAGCGTCAAGCCCCTGTCTGTTGCTGAGATTAGGGAAAAGGAAAAAGAGTTCAAGTTCTCTGGTAAAAAGCTCTCTCTGAACTTCCAGGACATAGAGGTTCGCTCTGTTTTACAGGTTATAGCTGATTTTACCGGAATGAATTTGGTTGCTAGTGATACAGTTCAAGGGCGTATCACCTTGAGACTGGATGGTGTTCCCTGGGATCAAGCTTTAGCCTTGATATTAAAAGCTAAAGGGTTGGATAAGCGCCAGGAAGGTAGTGTCATCATGGTGGCGCCAGCTGCTGAGATTGCTGAAAGAGAGCGTCAGGAGCTGGAGAGTCGTCGGCAGTTGCAGGAGTTAGCACCGCTAAGAACTGAATATATAAGTGTTCGCTATGCTGATGCCGGGGAGTTGTTTACATTATTTTCTGGCCAAGAAGCTGATGATCAAGGGAAGGGGAATTTTGCTGGGGGGAAGGAGGATTCCAATCGAGCAAGTATTTTATCTGCCCGTGGTAGTGCAATCGTTGATGAGCGAACTAATACAATTATCCTCACCGATACAGAAGAAAAAATCGCCCAATTTCGCGAACTCATAGAGGCGATAGATATACCTATCCGGCAGGTAATGATTGAAGCTAGGATCGTTACAGCAAATAGTGATTTTGAACGCGAGCTTGGTGTCCAGTGGAACTATACGGGCACTCATGATATTGACGGTGATTCGGTGATAATTGGCTCGGGAAGGCAAAATAGTTCTGGGATCACTGGATCTGGATCTGCGCCCAGTGTTTCTTCACCGATTAGTACCCATGAGCCTTTAATGGTTGACTTAGGCGTTGGAACATCTGCTGGAAACCTAGCTTATGCGATTTTGAAGGATAACTTTTATTTAGGCCTAGAGTTGTCTGCGATGGAAGATGTAGGCATGGCTGAAATTGTCTCCCAGCCAAAAGTTGTGACGGGTGATAAGCAGGAAGCAACCATTCAATCAGGGGTGGAAATTCCCTACCTTGAAGCTACTTCATCAGGTGCAGCTTCTGTAACATTTCGTGAAGCCGTTCTTGAGTTAAATGTGACTCCTCAGATTACCCCAGACAACAATATAATAATGAAACTCAATATTGAGCAGAATAGCGTTGGGGATTTGTTTAGTGTTAGCGCCAGTACAGCTGTTCCTACCATTAATGTAAATGCCTTAGAGACAAAAGTACTAGTTAACAATGGTGAAACCATTGTTCTCGGTGGGATTTTTGAGAGCAATGTTATTGAGGGAGAGAAGAAAGTACCCTTTTTAGGTGATATTCCTTATTTGGGTAACCTGTTTAAGAAAACTGTGCATACTGATGATAAGCGCGAGATTCTGATGTTTATCACCCCCCGTATTATAGAAGGCGAGACTTTTTTATCTAAGTGATTATTAACCGCTCCATTTTTCTTGTCGGCCCTATGGGGGCCGGCAAATCAACGATCGGCAAATTGCTGGCGGCTCAATTACAGCTGCCTTTTGCCGATACCGATAAGGTGCTGGAGGAGCGCACAGGGGCGGATATTCCCTGGATATTTGATGTCGAGGGCGAAGCTGGTTTCCGTCGCCGTGAAAGTGAAGTATTGGAAGAGCTTTGTCAGGGCGTCTGTCAAGTTATTGGCACCGGTGGCGGGATCGTGCTTTTAGAGGAAAACCGGAGGCTGCTACAAAAGTTTGGTCATGTGGTTTACCTGCAGGCCGGGGTGGAACAGCTGCTTGAGCGCACTTCCAAGAACAGCAATCGGCCGCTTTTACGAGTGCCCAATCCACGCGCGCGCATAGAAGAAATTTTGCATGAGCGCGCCCCCCTTTATCGCGAAGTAGCAGATGTGATCTGCGACACCGATGACCTGACCCCTAAGCAAGCATCGGCTCTGGTTGCTGAGCGTCTACTGGCAAGCCTCTCCCAATAACCACTTTTCACTCTGTGCTAAAGTGCGTCTCATTAACTCAGCGCGTTAGCTATCGGCGCTATTGGGAAGGAGAGTATTATGCACTGTTTTAATGTGGAGCTGGGGGAGCGCAGTTACCCCATTGTGATTGGGTCCAAGTTACTCGGAGACTCTCAATACCTGTTGCCTTATATACGCGGGCGCCAGATCTGTGTGGTAACCAATGAGACTGTAGCCCCCTTGTATTTATCCCGTTTACTGCAGGGACTCTCTGATTTCGACAAGGTGGATGTGGTCGAGCTACCTGATGGGGAGGCCTTCAAGACCCTGGATACCATTAATCGAATTTTTGACACGCTATTGGAACAGAGGCACAACCGTACCACTACGCTGATTGCTCTGGGTGGCGGTGTCGTTGGAGATATGTGCGGTTTTGCGGCGGCCTGTTATCAGCGGGGTGTCGATTTTATTCAGGTGCCCACCACGCTCCTTGCCCAAGTGGATTCCTCTGTCGGAGGAAAGACCGGCGTTAATCACCCTCTGGGCAAAAATATGATTGGGGCTTTTTACCAGCCCCGATTGGTACTTGCCGATATGGATACCCTGACGACTTTGCCAGACCGGGAGTTCTCCGCTGGTATTGCGGAAGTGATTAAGTACGGCTTGATCTGCGATGCACCATTTTTTCACTGGATTGAAGCTAATCTCGATGGGTTGTTATCTCGGGACCCCCAGGCCTTGGCTTATGCGGTGGATCGATGTTGTCGAGACAAGGCGGAAGTTGTTGCCAGTGACGAGCGGGAGGCCGGTCGGCGCGCCATCTTGAACTTTGGTCATACCTTCGGGCACGCGATAGAGGCTGTGCAGGGCTATGGGCGTTGGTTACATGGTGAGGCGGTGGCTGCCGGGATGATGATGGCACTGGAGCTTTCACACTTGCTGGGGAATGTAGACAGTGAACTGGTCCAGCGAGTCCGTAAGCTTCTGAAAAAGACACAGCTGCCTCAGGAGTCTCCTGCCGATATGAGCGCCGATGACTTTCTCCAAGCTATGCAGTTAGACAAGAAAGTATTGGATGGCAGGTTGCGCCTGGTGTTGCTGAGGTCTCTGGGGGATGCAAAAGTTGTTGATGATACTCCCCGAGAGAAAGTTATAGATGCGCTAAGGAACTGTGGTGCCAGATGATAGGCGCTTCGCGAATACAGTTTCTTAGGGAGCGCGGTCATTTATAATTTAGCGTATAGGAAATAAATCTGCCTAATTTTTGTTTGACAGTTAAAAAAACTGTAAAACATTGAAAATGTAGTGACAAGCAAGTAATATTGCGCGCCCCCCGGAAATAATGGCGGGGCTAGATGACCGCCAATAAGAACAATAAAGGAAGCCCCATTAGAGGGCTTTTTTTATCTCGGGATCTTTTACCTAGGGACCGCAGGAGAGCGTAGCGCGAGCGTTAAGCCATTTTTGCCCATAACAGGCCGCTATCGACAGTGCCTGTGGTCCCCCAATCGATAGTGACGAGGAATTCTATGGGTAGCAGTCTGTATCAGTTGGATGAATTTAAGGACAACTGTGGTTTTGGTCTGATCGCTCATTTACAGGGGGTGGCGAGCCATAAATTGGTACAGACGGCCATTGAGTCCCTCACCTGTATGACCCACCGCGGCGGTATCGCCGCCGATGGCAAAACCGGTGACGGCTGTGGTCTATTGCTGCAGAAACCCGATAAATTCCTGCGCGAGGAAGCACGAAAGTTGTTTGCTGTGGAGCTTACAGAGGCCTATGCCGTAGGCTCTGTAATGTTGCCGTTGGATGAAGGTGAGGCGCAGAGTGCGCGCCAAACCCTTGAAAGCGCACTGCAGGCACAGGGTATGCGCATCGTTGGCTGGCGCACAGTGCCCACCAATCCCGAGTGTCTCGGACCTATTGCCCGGGACTGCCAACCTCGTTTCGAGCAGCTGCTAATCAACGATGCCGAGGAGCCATTGGGTGAAGCCTGTTTTAATGCGCGGCTGTATGTGGCCAGGCGCAAGGCCGAGCTGCAGCTGAGCGGCGATGTTTATATCGCCAGTCTCTCCACTAATGTGCTCTCCTACAAAGGGCTGATGATCCCGGCGGATTTGCCGAAATTCTTCCCCGAACTGGCCGATCCGCGCCTGGAAACCGCTATCTGCGTTTTCCACCAGCGTTTCTCCACCAATACCATGCCGCGCTGGCCCCTGGCCCAGCCGTTCCGCCTGCTGGCTCACAATGGCGAAATCAATACCATCACTGGCAACCGCAACTGGTCGGTGGCGCGGACCAACAAATTCGTCACCGAGCTGATTCCCGAACTGAACGAGCTGGTACCGCTGGTGAATCGCGAGGGCTCCGACTCCTCCAGCCTCGATAATATGCTGGAGATGCTACTGGCGGGTGGCATGGAACTGCACCGGGCGGTGCGAATGCTAGTACCGCCGGCTTGGCAGAATGTTGAGGGTATGGATGCAGACCTACGCGCTTTCTATGAATATATCTCCATGCATATGGAGCCCTGGGATGGTCCCGCCGGCCTGGTGATGACTGATGGCCGCCACGCGGTGTGTACCCTCGACCGCAACGGCCTGCGCCCGTCCCGCTGGGTGATTACCAAAGACGATATTATTACCGTGGCTTCGGAAGTCGGTGTTTATAATTATGCACCGGAAGATGTGGTGGCCAAAGGGCGCCTCGGGCCCGGGCAGATGCTCTCGGTGGATACGCAGGAAGGCAAGCTGTATCACACGTCCGATATCGACAATATGCTCAAACGCGCCCAGCCGTATAAGCGCTGGTTGAAGGACAAGGCGCGTCGTATCCGTTCGACTCTGGTAACTGCACCAGTCGATAACAACTTTTCCCACCAGCAGTTCAAGGTCTACCAGAAGCTGTTCAGCTCTTCGTTGGAAGAACGCGATAAGGTGGTGCGCCCGATGGCGGAAGCCGGCCAGGAGGCGGTGGGTTCCATGGGCGATGATACGCCGATGGCGGTGCTGTCTCGCTACAACCGTTCACTCTACGATTACTTTCGCCAGCAGTTTGCCCAGGTGACCAACCCGCCTATAGACCCGTTGCGGGAAACGGTGGTGATGTCCCTGGAAACCTGTCTGGGTCGTGAAAAATCCGTGTTCGAGGAGACGCCTGAGCACGCCGACCGTGTGATCCTCTCCTCGCCGGTGCTCTCCCATATGAAGTACACCGCGTTGCTTTCGCTGGATCGTCCCGGCTTCGACGCGGAGATATTCGACCTGAATTACGATCCGACAAAGCTGGATCTGCACGGTGCTATTGAACGTTTGTGTGCCAAGGTTGAGGCTTCAGTGCGCGCTGGTACCGTGATTGTAGTGCTGTCCGACCGGGATATTCGCCAGGGCCATTTGCCCATAGATGCACTGCTCGCCACAGGCGCCGTACACCATCATCTGGTGCATGCAGGTCTGCGCTGTGACTCCAATGTAGTGGTGGATACCGCCAGTGCGCGGGATGCACACCAGCTCGCCTGCCTGGTGGGTGTGGGAGCTACAGCTGTGCATCCCTATTTCTCCTACAGCATTATCAATCACCTGATCGACCGGGGTGAACTGCTGCTGGATGCGGCGGAAGCGCAGAAGAATTACCGCAACGGCATTATCAAGGGCCTGCTGAAGATCCTCTCAAAAATGGGCATCTCCACGGTGGCCTCTTATCGTGGCGCACTCTTGTTTGAGCTGGTTGGTCTTTCCAAGGAAGTGGTGGACCTGTGTTTCCCTGGCGCACCGACCCGTATCGAAGGCGCCGGCTTTGCCGAGTTGCAGGCAGATATGGCCGCGCGCGCGGAAATCGCCTGGAAAGCGCGCAAGCCGGTGTCCCCCGGCGGTCTGCACAAATATGTGCACGGCACCGAATACCATACCTTTAACCCGGATGTGGTGACGGCCCTGCGCCGAGCGGCCAGTACTGGGGATTACTCCGCCTGGCGCGATTACTCCGAACTGGTTAATCAGCGCCCGGTGGCAACCCTGCGGGATATGCTGGTTTTCAAAGAAAACCTCGAGCCGGTGCCATTGGAAGAAGTGGAGCCGGTCGAGCAGATTGTGCGCCGCTTTGACTCTGCGGCTATGTCCCTGGGCGCTCTGTCTCCCGAGGCGCACGAATCCTTGGCCCAGGCGATGAACCGTCTCGGTGGCCGTTCCAACAGCGGGGAGGGCGGTGAAGACCCGGCCCGCTTTGGCACCGACAAGGTCTCCAAAATCAAACAGATCGCCTCTGGACGTTTCGGCGTGACGCCTCACTATTTAGTCAATGCCGAAGTGCTGCAGATCAAAGTGGCTCAGGGCGCTAAGCCCGGTGAGGGTGGTCAGCTGCCCGGCGGCAAGGTGAATGACCTGATTGCACGGCTGCGCTACTCAGTGCCCGGTGTCACCCTGATTTCACCGCCACCGCACCACGATATCTACTCCATCGAGGATCTGGCCCAGCTGATCTACGACCTCAAACAGGTTAATCCGGATGCACTGGTGTCGGTGAAGCTGGTGTCCCGTCCAGGGGTTGGCACCATTGCCGCTGGCGTCGCAAAGGCCTATGCGGACCTGATTACCATCTCCGGCTACGACGGTGGCACCGCCGCAAGTCCTATCAGCTCTATCCGCTATGCCGGTTCACCGTGGGAGCTGGGTCTGGCGGAAACGCACCAGACTCTGCGTGCCAATGATTTGCGCGATAAGGTGCGGGTGCAGACCGATGGCGGTCTCAAAACCGGTTTGGATGTGGTCAAGGCGACAATCCTGGGCGCGGAGAGTTTCGGCTTTGGCACAGCTCCGATGGTTGCCATCGGCTGTAAATACCTGCGTATCTGTCACCTGAACAACTGTGCCACCGGTATCGCGACCCAACGCAAGGATCTGCGCGATGGGCACTATATTGGCACCGCCGAGATGGCGATGAACTTCTTCCGTTTTGTTGCCGAAGAGACCCGAGAATGGATGGCGAGTGTCGGGGTTCGCTCCATGGAAGAGCTGGTTGGCCGCGTGGATTTGTTGCGAATCCTGGAGGGAGAAACCGACAAGCAGAAGAAGCTGGATCTGTCGCCACTGTTACATACCGATGCGCTGCTCGACAGCAAACCGCAAACCTGTCAGCAGGCCAAGAACGAGCCCTGGGATAAGGGCGAGTTGGCAGAGCGCATGGTGGAAGAAATCCTACCTGCTATCGAAAACCTGACTGGTGGTGAGTTCAGCTTTAAAGTGACCAACTGCGACCGCTCCCTGGGTGCGCGCCTCAGTGGTGAGATCGCCAAGCGCCATGGGAACCAGGGCATGGTGGAGGCGCCGATCAAACTGAACCTCAAAGGGGTCGCCGGGCAGTCTTTCGGCGTTTGGAACGCCGGGGGCCTGGAGATGTATCTCGAAGGGGATGCCAATGATTATGTGGGTAAAGGCATGGCCGGCGGTAAGCTGGTTATTCGCCCACCTGAGGGCAGTGAGTTTGCCTCCCAGGACACCAGCATCGTCGGTAATACCTGCCTGTATGGCGCCACTGGCGGCAAGTTGTTTGCTGCAGGCCGCGCCGGCGAGCGCTTTGCCGTGCGCAATTCCGGTGCCTTTGCCGTGGTGGAAGGTGCCGGTGATCACTGCTGTGAATACATGACCGGTGGAATGGTCGCGGTGCTGGGGCGCACCGGCTACAACTTTGGCGCTGGCATGACTGGTGGTTTTGCCTATGTGCTGGACCTAGAGCGCGATTTCTTCGACCGCTGCAACCACGAGCTGATCGAACTGCGCCGAATCAGTAGTGAAATTCTCGAGCCGCACCAGAGTCACCTGCGCGAGGTGATCGAAACCTATGTCGCGGAGACCGGCAGCGCCTGGGGTGAAGAGCTACTGGACAACTTCGACGATTACTTGAGCCGATTCTGGCTGGTTAAACCCAAGGCGGCGAGCCTTGCGGATCTTCTTTCTGACGTGCGCAAGCGCGGCGAATAAGGCTGGGGTGGAGAGACAGTATGAAAGACAGACTGAACAACGATTTCCAGTTTATCGACGTGGCCCGTATAGATCCGCCGAAGAAAGATATCATCGCGCGCACCAGTGAGTTTGTGGAGATTTACCAGCCATCCAGTGAAAACCAGGTGGCGAGCCAGGCACACCGCTGCCTGGACTGCGGCAATCCCTACTGCGAGTGGAAGTGCCCGGTGCATAACTACATTCCCAACTGGCTGAAATTGATCAGCGAGGGGAATGTGATTGAGGCGGCGGAACTCTGCCACGAGACCAACACCCTGCCGGAAGTGTGTGGGCGCGTTTGTCCCCAGGACCGGTTGTGTGAAGGCGCCTGTACCCTCAACGATGGTTTCGGCGCCGTGACCATCGGTAATGCAGAAAAATACATCACCGATACCGCCTTTGCCCTGGGTTGGCGCCCGGATCTCAGCCATGTGGAAAAGACCGGTAAAAAAGTCGCGATCGTGGGCGCAGGCCCCGCCGGACTGGGCTGCGCTGATATCCTGATACGCAACGGAGTGCAGCCGGTAGTCTTCGACAAGCACCCGGAGATCGGTGGCCTGATCACCTTCGGCATCCCTGAGTTCAAGCTAGAAAAGTCGGTGATGGAAAAGCGCCGCGAGGTGTTCGTTGAGATGGGGGTGGAGTTCTGCCTCAACACCGAGGTGGGCAAGGACATCAGCTTTGAGCAGTTGCTCAATGACTATGATGCCGTCTTCCTGGGGATGGGTACCTACAACTACATGAAGGGCGGCTTCCCCGGTGAGGACCTGCCCGGCGTGCACGACGCCTTGCCGTTCCTGGTGGCCAACGTCAATCGCAACATGGGTTGGGAGAAGGATCCCGCTGAATTTGTCTCGGTGGAAGGCAAGCGCGTAGTGGTGCTGGGTGGTGGTGATACCGCCATGGACTGTAACCGCAGCTCTATTCGACTGGGGGCCAAGAGCGTGACCTGTGCCTATCGTCGCGATGAGGAAAATATGCCGGGCTCCCGCCGTGAAGTGGGCAACGCCAAAGAGGAAGGGGTGCAGTTCCTGTTCAACCGCCAGCCGGTGGAAATTGTCGGTGATGGCAAGGTCTCTGGAGTGAAAGTGGTCACCACCGAGCTGGGTGAGCCCGATGAAAACGGGCGTCGCCGCCCTCAGGTGGTATCCGGTTCCGAAGAGATTATCCCGGCAGATATTGTGTTGGTTGCCTTTGGTTTCCGCCCGAGCCCGGCGGAGTGGTTTACCGAGCACAATATCGAAGTGGCGGACTGGGGCGGTGTCGTGGCCCCGGAAGAACAGAAGTACAAGTTCCAGACCTCTAACGAGAAAGTCTTTGCCGGTGGCGATATGGTGCGCGGTTCCGACCTGGTAGTGACGGCCATTTGGGAAGGGCGTCAGGCCGGCGAGGGTATTCTCGATTACCTGGACATCTGATTTCCCAGGCTGCGGATGGGAGGCTTTGTGCCTCCCATTTTTATATCTTTGTATATCAGCGCCAGCTCTCAACTTGCCTGAATGATATTTTTGCCACGCTGTATCTAGTGGCCCCGCCCCCTGTACAATGGCCGTTTTTTTAGCCCGCTCGGTGTACCTATGTCTGATACCAAACCGTCCGAATTGAAAAACGACCGCTTTCTCCGCGCCCTGCTGCGCCAGCCCGTGGATCGAACACCAGTGTGGATGATGCGCCAGGCGGGTCGCTACCTACCCGAGTACCGAGCCAGCCGTGCCGAGGCTGGTAGCTTTATGGATCTGTGCCGTAATACCGAATTGGCGTGCGAGGTCACCTTGCAGCCACTGGAGCGCTATCCTCTCGATGCGGCCATTTTGTTCTCCGATATTCTCACCATTCCCGATGCCATGGGGCTCGGTCTCTATTTTGCTGAGGGCGAAGGCCCTAAATTCCATAAGCCACTGCGCACTGCCGCTGATATCGAGGCATTGGAAGTGGTCAACAGCGAACGGGATCTGGACTATGTGATGAATGCGGTGTCCACCATTCGCCGCGAGCTGAATGGCCGCGTGCCGCTGATCGGTTTTTCCGGCAGCCCCTGGACCCTGGCCACCTACATGATCGAGGGCGGTTCCAGCAAAGACTTTGCCCGCAGCAAGGAAATGCTCTACAACCGCCCCGAGCTGATGCACCAGCTGCTGACCGTACTCGCCGATTCTGTAACCGACTACCTGAATGCACAGATTCGCGCCGGTGCCCAGGCGGTACAAATCTTCGATACCTGGGGCGGTGCCCTGAGTCACAGCGCCTACCGCGAATTCTCCCTGCAATACATGCAGCGTATTCTCAGCGGTCTGATCAAAGAAGCCGATGGCCGCCGGGTACCCGCTATCCTGTTCACCAAAGGGGGTGGTCAGTGGTTGGAAGCGATGGCGGATACCGGTGCCGATGCCTTGGGGCTCGATTGGACCACCGATATCGGCAGTGCCCGCGCCAGAGTTGGGGATCGCGTTGCCCTGCAGGGTAATCTGGATCCCTCCGTGCTCTACGCCAGCCCGGAGCGCATCCGTCAAGAAGTGGAAGCTGTGCTGGAGTCCTTCGGCCAGGGTAGCGGCCATGTTTTCAACCTTGGCCACGGTATTACCCCGAAAGTCGACCCAGCCCACGCCGGCGCCATGATCGAGGCAGTGGTAGAGCTTTCCGCAAAATATCACGCTTAACTGTGGCATCTAGTGTCTGAGTCTGTGAATACAGTCTCACTTTGTATAGGTGCTCGCCAATATCTGTCCGTGATATAAATGTGCGCTTGCCCGAGGGGCCCCAGAGATAGAGCGGGGGCCCTTGTTGAGGGCGGTCTCCAGGCATTTATTACAGTGGTCGGTACCTCCCGAAGTGGCACTCGAACAGGCAAAAATCTCCGTCGGTGATCTCCAGCGCGGTATGTTTGTGTCCAGGCTAGACAAGCCCTGGGCCCAGACGCCATTCGCGCTACAGGGATTTTATATCCGCGATTTGGAGGAGATTCGCCAGCTGCAGAAGTACTGCCGTTTTGTCTATGTAGACGTGCACAAGACGGTAGGTAGTGCCGGTGTCACCTTGCGTCGCCTGGTCGGCGCCAGTGGCGCAAGCTCTAAAAGGCATGGCCGAGCTGCCATGCGCGTCACGATTCCCTGTCGCCCCGTTGCGGTCTCTCACAAAGCTTATCCCCCCCCTCAGCCCGCCCAGCGCGAGGCCGGCAATGCGCGCAAGTTGCACGGTCAAATATTGCGCGGCATGGGTGAAGTAATGGGACTGGTAGCTAACAATCGACCACTGCCAGTGCCACAGATGAACCGGGTGGTAGAGGATTTGGTTGAGAGCGTGCTGCGCAGCCCGGATGCCTTTGCCTGGCTGGCGCGAGTGCGCGACAGGGATGAGCACACTTACAGCCACTCGGTGCGTGCCAGTATCTGGGCAGTGTTGTTTGGCCGGCATATCGGCTTGGCTCGGCACGAGCTGGTACAGCTGGGGGTGGCCACCCTGTTAAAGGATGTGGGCAAGTTATCGATTCCGGCAGAAGTGCTGCAGATGCTCCAGCGTGACCCGCGCAGCGAACTGGAGTACCGCAAATTTGTGCAGCACAGTGTGCAGATGCTATCGGCGGATGCCCAGGTCGATCCCCAGGTAATCGATATTGTGCGCGCTCATCGCGAGCGACACGACGGCGGTGGTTATCCCGGCGGTTTGCGCGGTGACAAGATTCCCGTATTGGCGCGCATGTGTGGCATCGTGACCTTTTACGATGAAGCGACGAACCCCCGTGGCATCAGCCAGCCCATTGCGCCTTCCAAGGCCGTGGCGGAACTCTATGATCTGCGCGGCATTGCCTACCAGGAACAGCTGGTTGTCGAATTTATTCAGGCGATAGGTCTCTATCCCACCGGTACCCAGGTAGAACTCTCCAGCGGAGAAGTGGGTGTCGTGGTAGAGCAGACTTACGACCGTCGTTTGCGCCCGAAGGTGATGATTGTGCTGGACGCGCATAAGCGCCAACTGAGCAAACCGCGCCTGTTTGACCTGGCAGCTGCGGAAGACCGTGCCGAAAAGCTGATTGAGCGGGGCAAGATGCGTCCAGAGGAAAAGATCAGCATAGTGCGGGATATAGAGCCAGGGGTTTACCCGGAAGTGAATACCTCGGCGGTGCGGGACGATTACCTTTTCAATAGTGGTGGGCAGTTGTCCCGCTTTTTCTCGCGTCTGGCCAGGTAGTAATTCCTTGAGGGAAGCCGTGAGAGCGGCGCTGCTTACCGCTCTCACGGAAAATTAGTCGGCGTCGGCTATCATGCTGCCGAAATACTCACCCATGCGCACAGGGGTTTCCGCCTCAAGGCTGTCCAGCCAGCGCACTTGCTCCGCCCCAAACAACATGACCACTGTGGAGCCCAGTTTAAAGCGCCCCATCTCCTCGCCTTTTTTCAGGTGAACAGGTGCACTCTCCATATAGTTGGTGGTGCGTACATCGCGGGTATGGGGAGTTACCTGACCGGCCCAAACGGTCTCGATTCCGGCGACGATCATGGCGCCTACCAAAATCATGGCCATGGGTCCGGCGACCGTATCGAATACACATACCAAGCGCTCGTTGCGGGCGAACAGGCGCGGCACATTTTCCGCGGTCACGGTATTGACCGAAAACAGCTGACCCGGCACATAAGTCATACTGCGGAGTGTGCCGTCGATAGGCATATGCACCCGGTGGTAATCCTTGGGTGACAGGTACACTGTGGCGAAGTGGCCGTCGTCAAACTGGGCCGCTAACTCTGGATCACCGCCCACCAATTCCAGCAGGCTGTAGTCGTGCCCCTTGGCCTGGAACACGCGGCCATTGTGAATAGCACCGAGCTGACTAATAGCGCCGTCTGCCGGACAGGCCAGACTATCTTCACTGCTGACAATCGGCCGTGCGCCCTCTTTGAGTTCACGGGTAAAAAAGTCGTTGAAGGTGCGATAGGCGGTGCAATCGGTCTCTTTGGCCTCCTGCATATCGACACCGTACTTCTCGACGAACCAGCGGGTAAAGGGGTCCTTGATCGACTTGATCTCGGTATTCGCCAGCCAGCCCGCAGCGCGGGAAAGAGCGTGCTGCGGAGTCAGGTATTGCAGGGCGGTAAAGAGTTTTGGATTCATACGGGTACAACGTTTTCCGGTAATGCTTACTGTTCGACGGGCGTATTGGGCAGGTTGCCCCACTCACTCCAGGAGCCTGGGTAGGCGCGAATATCAAAACCCAGGGATTTACCCACCAACCAGGTAAAGCCGGAGCGGTGATGACTTTGGCAGTGGGTGACGATTTTATGTGCTTCATTGATGCCGAGCTTGGCGAGTAGCTCGCGCGCATCGGTGCGGATACGCAGGTCGCGCTGTGGGTCCATCAGCTGGGTCCACTCACAGTTGATCGCGCCGGGAATATGACCGCCCTTGGTAGCCAAGACCCTTTCTCCGCAGTATTCCTGGGGGGAGCGGGCATCCCAAACGAGGAAGTCGGGGTTGCCCAGGTGCTCCTGGATTTCCTGGGCATTCATGGCGGCATCGGTATCGATCGAGACTTCGATATCGCTTGGGGTAACCTGTGATTCCTCAGTGGTCAGCGGCAAGCCGGCGCCGCGCCAGGCGTGCATGCCGCCGTTCAAGTAGCTGTAATTGCGGTGGCCAACACACTCCAGCGTCCACAGAAAGCGTCCGGCCCAGCCGCCGCCTTCATCATCACAGGCCACTACATGGGTTTCCGGGCGCAGGCCAATAGCGCGAAAAACTCGGGTCAGCTGCTCGGCGCTGGGGAGTTTACCCGGCGCAGGGGCAGTACCCGCCATCAGTGCCTGAAATGGCAGGTGCAGGGCGCCGGGGATGTGTCCGTTCACATAGTTTTGCAGGGAGCTGAGGTCGACAACCAATAATTCCTCGTGCTCCAGCTCGGCGGCGAGCTCTTCCGCCTCAATAATCAGGTTCAAAATTTATTCTCCGATTCCAGGCTGTTGCGCAGGTGTAAAAAGCTGTTCATACGGCGCTCACTGATGTCGCCGTTGGCCAGTGCCTCGTGAATGGCACAGCCGGGTTCGCCCTGATGGCTGCAGTCGCGAAAGCGGCAGTGACCGATAAAGGGGCGGAATTCCACAAACCCTTCCAGTAGCGCGGCCTCCTCCATATGCCAGAGACCAAACTCGCGGATGCCGGGAGAGTCTATCAGATCGCCCCCGCTGGGCAGGTGAAACAGTTCCGCCGCGGTGGTGGTGTGAGTGCCCTTCAGGGTTGCCTCGGACAGGGCGCCGGTACGGGCGCCGGCGCTGGGTAGCAGGGCATTGACCAGCGAAGATTTACCCACACCGGACTGTCCGACAAAGACGCTGCTGCCCTTGGCCAGGGTTTCGAGCAGATGTGGCAGGCCCTCACCGGTTTTAGTGGAAAGACGCAGCACTGGGTAGCCGAGGTCGGGGTAGGGGGCCAGTAGGGTTTCGAGTGCCTGGCGGTTGCCATCGTCGATTAGGTCAATTTTATTCAACAGCAGGATTGGTGCTATGCCGGTGGTCTCTGCGGCGACCAGGTAGCGGTCGATGGCATTGGCGAAGGGCTCCGGGTAGGGGGCTATAACGATCACAATGCGATCGATATTGGCCGCTACGGTTTTCAGGTCGCCGTAGCGATCAGGGCGCTGCAGCTCTGAGTTGCGCGGCAACCGCGCACCCACAACCCCATAGCCGCCATCACTATCACTGGTGGCGGGACGCCAGGCGACGCGATCGCCGGTCACCAGGGTGTCGATATTGGCACGCATGTGGCAGCGCTGGCGCAGGGAGGCATCGCTCTCACTTTCCACCAAAATCTGGGTGCCATAATTGGCGATGACCAGGCCAGTCTGTTCCTGGCCCAGTTGACCGTCGTCCAGGGCCTGCTCTGCGGACTCCTCGCGCTTGCGCGCGCGGGCCTCGCGTTCCTGCTGGATCTTGGCGACGCGCCACTGTTGGCGGCGGTTTAATTTGCGTTTACTCATGCACTGGCACCTGGAGATTAGCGGCGGATTATAGCCATTGCCGGGTAGTTGCGGTAACTTGCGCGGAAAGTTTGAGGAGACCCGCTGTGGATCAGAACAACCTGATCTGGATAGATCTGGAGATGACCGGCCTCGATCCGGACAAAGAGCGCATTATCGAAATCGCCACCATTGTGACCGATTCGCGGCTGAATATACTCGCCGAGGGCCCGGCGATGGTGATTCACCAGAGTAATGCCCTTCTGGATGCCATGGACGACTGGAACACCGAGCAGCACGGCGGTTCTGGTTTAGTGGCAAAGGTAAAGGAGTCGAATATTTCCGAGCGGGAAGCGGAGCGGGAGACCCTGGAGTTCCTACGCCACTGGGTACCGGAGGGGGCCTCGCCGATGTGCGGTAACTCTATCGGCCAGGACCGCCGCTTCTTGGTCAAATATATGCCGCAGCTGGAATCCTACTTCCACTACCGCAATCTGGATGTGAGCTCGGTAAAAGAGCTGGCCAGGCGCTGGCGACCGGATGTGTTGGATGGGGTGAAAAAGCACAGCAGCCATTTGGCTCTTGACGATATTCGCGACTCCATCGAAGAGCTGCGCCACTACCGCGAGACCTTCTTCCGCCTCAGTTAAGCTTCCGATTTAGCAAGGTACTCGGCTGAGAGGAGCCTCTTTTCTGCCACCTCGACTCTCTTCCGAGCCTCGTTTAGGGGCTTAGGTTTCACGCTTGATCTTGCGCTTGCGCTTGCGTCCACTGCGCAACCGCACCAGGGCCCAATCGATATGCTCCAGCACCAGAGGTGTGGCCGTTTGCCGCGCCTTTTCGAGGCACTCGAAAACCTCTTCGCTGGCCGTGCCGTTGCCGAGCGCCACCGCCAGGTTGCGCTGCCAGCGCTCGTAGCCGATACGGCGGATTGGCGAGCCCTCAGTCTTGCGCAAAAACTCCTCCTCGCTCCAGTTGAACAGCGCCAGCAGCTCGCCGTTGTCGAGGCCGTGGCGCGGGTGGAAGTCCTGCTCTGCGGTGGGTTTGGCAAACTTGTTCCAGGGGCAAATCGTCTGACAATCGTCGCAGCCAAAAACCCGATTGCCGATGGGCTCGCGGAATTCCTCCGGAATCGGCCCCTTGTTTTCGATGGTCAGGTAAGAGATGCAGCGCCCGGCGTCTAAGGTGCGCGGGCCGATAAAGGCATCGGTTGGGCAGACTTTAAGGCAGGCCACGCAATCGCCGCACTCGTCGGTATAATCTCCGGCATCGACAGGCAAGGGCAGATTGGTATAGATCTCGCCGAGGAAGAAAAAAGAGCCAGCTTTGGAATTGATCAGCAGGCAGTTCTTGCCGACCCAGCCGAGGCCGGCCTTGCGCGCCAGAGCGCGTTCCATCACCGGTGCGCTGTCGGTGAAGGCGCGGCCCTTGGAATCGATGCCCTGTTCGGCACAGAAGGCATCGATCTTCCTGGCCAGGCTGGCCAGGCGCTTGCGGATCAGCTTGTGGTAGTCGCGACCATTGGCGTAACGGGAGACATAGGCCTTACTGGAATCCTTGAGCACTTTGATCGGCTGGGTATCCGGTGGCAGGTAGTCAAGGCGCACACTGATGGCGCGCACGGTTCCTTCCTCTAATAGTGCCGGGCGCCAGCGTTTTTCCCCGTGGGCGCCCATCCACTCCATATCCGCGTGGTAGCCCTTATCGATCCAGGCGCGCAGGCGCTCACCGTCCTCCTCCAGCTGGCAGTCGGTGATACCAACCTGCTGGAAGCCCAGCTCCCGTCCCCAGAGTTTGATCAGGTCGGCTAATTCGGCGAGCAGTGATTCGGTCATAGATAAAGCGGCTCGATATCCCATGCAAGCACAATGACTGGCCGGGGCGGTATACTTTACTGTCAGTGCAAGTGGCAGCGATACAATCGCCCATTTTGCCACAGATGACATCTTCACCACATTGCGGGAGCCGCATGGATACGCCACAACCTCTGTACAGTGCCGAATCGGTACGGGAACTCGATCGACAAACAATCGCCGCGCTGGAAATTCCTTCGATACAACTGATGAAGCGCGCGGCCCGCGCCGCTTTCACCCATTTGCGCGCCCGTTGGGCGGATATCGGCCGCATCCAGGTGTTTTGTGGCGGTGGCAACAACGGCGGTGACGGCTATGTGATTGCGGCTCTGGCTGCGCAGAAGAAGATACCGGTGACGGTGTTTGCCTGTAGCGACCCCGAACTCTTGAAGGGCGATGCCCGCGAGGCTCATGCCTACGCCGTTCGCGAAGGCGTTCAGGTGCTGACCTCGCTGACCGAGCTGGACAGTGCCGACGGCAACACCCTGATCGTGGATGCACTGCTGGGGACAGGGTTTAGCGGTGAATTGCGTCAGGATGTTGCTCATGCCATTGAGCGAATTCGCAAGAGTCCCGGTCCGGTTTTTTCCGTGGATATTCCCTCGGGCCTGAGTGCCGATAGTGGCAGCGCGGATCTGGCCGTTCAGGCCGATATGACCGTGACCTTTATCGGTCGAAAGCTGGGCCTCTACTGTGGACGTGGCCCGGCGCTTTGTGGCGAGGTGATCTTTGCCGATCTGGGTGCCCCCGCACTTGTTTATCAAGCGTTAGAGCCCCTGGCGCAACGGTTCGAGGGCTCCAGTCTGAAACGCCTGCCCGAGCGTGCTGCGGACAGCTACAAGAATATGTTTGGCCATATTTTGATAGTCGGTGGCGACAGCGGTTTCGGTGGCGCAGCGTTGATGGCGGCACAGTCCTCTGCGCGCAGTGGCGCCGGTCTGATCTCCCTGGCGACCCGCCCGGAACACTTAACTGCCGCTTTGACCCGCTGCCCAGAGGTCATGGCCCATCCGGTTATTTCTGGCCAGGAACTGGAACCACTTTTAGAGGGGCCCGATGTCATCGCAGTGGGCCCGGGTCTCGGCCGCTCTCCCTGGAGCGAGCAGCTACTGGCTCGCGCCGGCCGCGCTCAGGTGCCGCTGGTGGTGGATGCGGATGCGCTGAATATCCTCGCCGCCGGGCGGGTACTCGCTGGCGTAAAACGCGATGATTGGGTGCTGACGCCCCATGTGGGTGAGGCGGCGCGCCTGCTCGGCTGCGATACCGCCGAGGTACTGGCGGACCCCCGCGCGGCGGCGGTGGCAGTTCAGCAGAAATTCAGTGGTGTGGTGATACTAAAAGGCGCCGGCACCCTGATTGCCCACGAAGGCGGTGTCGATCTGATCAACAGCGGCAATCCGGGTATGGCCTCGGGAGGCATGGGAGATCTGCTCACCGGAATAGTGGCGGCCTTGATCGGTCAGCACCTGCCTTTGGTAGATGCGGCGCGCCTGGCAGTTTGGCTGCATGGCGAAGCGGGTAACCGCGCCGCGGAGGATGGTCAGCGCGGCTTACTGGCCACAGATTTATTGCCCTGGATTCGACGGTTGGTGGACTGATAGTGAGTGAACTGAAATTGCATTTAGCGGACGAAGAGGCAACGGTGGCCGGCGGCGAAGCGCTGGGCCGCGCCTGCCTGGCCAGTGGCCTACAGCAGGGGCTCACCCTGTACCTGAATGGCCAGCTGGGCGCCGGCAAGACCACCTTTTGTCGCGGAGTGTTGAGAGCCTTCGGGCACCAGGGCGCGGTGAAAAGTCCGACTTACACACTGGTTGAGCCCTACGAACTCGGCCCCCAGCGGGTATATCACTTCGACCTCTATCGCTTGGGAGATGCCGAGGAGTTGGAGTTTATGGGCGTGCGGGACTATTTCGCCGCGCATAGCCTGAGCCTGGTGGAATGGCCGGAACGCGGCGCTGGCGTTTTGCCCGAACCAGATTTGGAATTGACTCTGCAAGTGCCGGACAGCGGCCGCCAGCTGCTGTTGAATACCCACTCCAAACAGGGAGAAGCGGTGCTCGATACCCTGGCAAAGATGCTACATAAATAGGAATTGGCCTGAATTCAGGGATGTGTAAAAACAATAAGTGAAAGGGTTGGGAAGTAATGAGTAGGATGTGGCGCTCGCTGGTGGCCCTGATAATCGGGCTGACAATCGCACTGCCGTTGACAGCGGCAGAAGTAGAGGGCGTGCGCCTGTGGCGGGCGCCGGATCACACGCGCCTGGTCTTCGACTTGAGCGGCCCGGCGGAACACAAGTTGTTTACCCTGAGCGGACCGCACCGGGTGGTGGTAGATATTGCCGATACCCAATTGAAGGCGCAGTTAGAGACTCTGGACCTTAAGGAGACCCCCATCGCCCAAGTGCGCCACGCCCGCCACAATAAGAAAGATCTGCGTGTTGTCCTCGATCTGAAGCAGCAGATCAATCCGCGCAGTTTTTCCCTGCGCCGTCATGAGTTACTGCCGGATCGCCTGGTGCTTGATCTTTACGACAAAGTGGAAAATCAAGAGAAGACCCTGCAGCAGGTGAGCACTGAACGCGACATCGTTATTGCCGTGAATGCTGGTCACGGTGGGGAGGACCCTGGCGCATTGGGACCAAGAGGTCTGCGCGAAAAAGATGTGGTGCTGGCTATTGCGCGAAAACTACATAAAGAACTCGATCGCGAGCGGGGTTTCAGCGCGAAATTGGTCAGAACCGGCGATTACTTTATTCCCCTGCGTCAGAGGGTGAAGAAGGGGCGCAAAATGCGCGCGGATCTGTACATTTCGATTCACGCCGATGCCTTTACCCGCAAGGAGGCCCGCGGTGCCGGTGTCTATGCAGTTTCCTCGCGTGGTGCTACCAGTGAGACTGCACGTTTCCTGGCCCAGCGGGAAAACGAGTCCGATCTGATAGGCGGTGCTGGTGACTTGAGCCTGGATGATAAGGATGACACCCTGGCAGGGGTATTACTGGATTTGTCGATGACTGCCACCATGAATGCCAGCCTGGATATTGGTGCCAGTGTACTGAATTCACTGGCCAGCTTTACACACTTGCACAAAAAGAAAGTGGAGCAGGCGAATTTTTCGGAGTTGCGAAACCCGGACGTTCCCTCAATTTTGGTGGAAACGGGCTTTATCACTAATCCCTACGAGTCACGGCGATTGAGTAATCCCAAGTTTCAACAGCGTATGGCAGAAAAGCTCAGTGAGGGTATAGTGGCTTACTTTCGTGCTAACCCTCCGGCGGGTAGCTGGCTGGCGGCCAACAAGCCTGCCAAGTCGCACCGCCATGTGATTAGCCGCGGCGAGACACTGTCTGGAATCGCTGCACGTTACCGGATTTCCGTGGCCTCCCTGAAGAAAGCCAACGGTATTAATAGCTCAGTGATCCGCGTGGGGCAGACTCTGAGTATCCCCTCGGGTTAGTCTCAAAGTTACCGCCTTATCGGCCCTTCAAATTAGCGTTAACAAGTCAGAGTTATGCACGAACGTATCCAGCAATTATCTCCGCGTCTCGCCAACCAGATCGCTGCCGGTGAGGTGGTCGAACGCCCCGCCTCTGTAATCAAGGAGCTGCTGGAAAACAGTTTGGATGCCGGCGCCACGCGGCTGGAAGTGGATATTGATAACGGCGGTATCAAGCGCATGAAAGTGCGCGATAACGGCAAGGGTATCGAGAAAGAGGATTTGCCCATGGCGCTGGCGCGCCATGCCACTTCTAAAATTCACGTGCTGGAAGATCTGGAGGCGGTGGCTACCCTGGGATTCCGCGGTGAGGCACTGGCCAGTATTTCCTCTGTCGCGCGCTTAAACCTGACTAGCAGCCGCGATGAGAGCGGCAAGGGCTGGCAGGTAAGTGCCGAGGGCCGAGATATGCAGGCGCAGTTGGCGCCGGCGGCCCACCCGCGTGGCACTACCGTGGATGTGCGCGACCTGTTTTTCAATACGCCGGCAAGACGCAAATTCCTGCGCACCGAGAAGACCGAATTTAATCGTATCGACGACACCATCAAGCGCCTGGCACTGTCCCGCTTCGATGTGTCTATCAGTCTGCGCCACAACGGTAAGGGCGTGCATAACCTGCGCGCCGGCAGCGGCCGCGTGGAGATGGAACGCCGCGTGGCCCAGGTATGCGGTCCGGCGTTTATGCAGAATGCCCTGCATATCGATGTTGAGCGCAGTGGTTTGCGCCTGTGGGGTTGGGTGGCCGAGCCGGCTTTTTCCCGCTCCCAGGCCGATCTGCAATTCTTCTACGTCAATGGGCGTGCTATTCGCGACAAAGTGGTGAGTCACGCGGTGCGCCGTGCCTTTGCGGATGTGCTTTATCACGGCCGCCATCCGGCGTTTGTGCTCTATCTGGAGCTGGACCCGGCATCGGTGGATGTAAATGTACACCCGACCAAGCACGAGGTGCGTTTCCGCGATGGTCGCTTGGTACACGACTTTTTGTTTGGCAGTTTGCATCGGGCTCTGGCGGATGTGCGCCCAGGGCAGAAAGATGAGCAAGCTGAAGAGGCTGATGGGCAAGAGAATGGTGCTGCTGAAAGAGTCAGTGGTATTCAGGCGGGAGAGTTTTCCGGCCAGCAAAAAATGCCGCTCTCCAATCGCCCCTCACCGTCGAGTTTGCAGCAGCAAATGAATGCCTACGGCGCCCTGCATCAACCCTACCGGGAGCCGGCGGGTGTTGCCGAGTCTGCAGCCACAGACATAGCCGCGGCTCAGCCTGGCGTTGCAGTTGCGCCTATGGCAGTGAAGATGCCAATTGCCAACGACAATGCCAGTGGGGAAGAGATCCCGCCGCTGGGTTTTGCCATCGCTCAGCTGCACGGCATTTATATTCTCGCGCAGAACGAACAGGGCATGATCGTGGTGGACATGCACGCTGCCCACGAGCGTATTGTTTACGAACAGATGAAAACGGCCCATGCCGCCGGCGGCATTCAGGCGCAGCCATTGCTGGTGCCGGTGAGTTTGGCGGTGAGCCAGCGCGAGGCGGATTGCTTCGAAGAGCGCAGTGAGGTTTTCACTTCTCTCGGCTTTGTGCTGCAGCGCGCCGGCCCGGAAACCCTGCTGGTACGCCAGGTGCCCACCATGTTGCACGGTGCCCAGGTGGAGCAACTGGTGCGCGATGTACTGTCGGATTTACTTGGGCAGGGCGACAGTGAGCGCATTGGCGAGCGCATCAACGAAGTGCTCGCCACCATGGCCTGTCACGGTTCTGTGCGCGCCAACCGTCGCCTGACGGTGCCGGAAATGAATGCGCTGCTACGAGACATGGAGCGCACCGAGCGCAGCGGCCAGTGCAATCACGGCCGCCCGACCTGGACCCAGGTTAAACTGGCGGATATGGATAAGTGGTTTATGCGCGGTCAATAACCGCGTTTGGGAAGTAGGTGTTGATTTGAACGAGCGCACTCTGGATGATAAACCCCACGCAATTTTCCTGATGGGCCCGACGGCATCGGGCAAGACGGATTTGGCTATGGCCTTGGCCGATCGCCTGCCGGTGGAATTAATTAGCGTGGATTCGGCCCTAGTCTACCGGGGTCTTGATCTTGGCTCGGCCAAACCCAGTGCAGAGGAGCTGGCCCGCTACCCCCACCGTTTGATTGATATCTGTGACCCCAGCGAGTCCTATTCCGCCGGTCGTTTTCGCAAAGATGCTCTCGAAGCTATGGACGAAATCAGCACAGCCGGTAAGATCCCTTTACTGGTTGGCGGAACTATGTTGTATTTCCGTGCTCTCCTAGAAGGAATGGCAAAATTGCCAGAGGCCGACCCGCAACTGCGTGCGGAAATTGAAGCGCGTGCCGAGCGCGAGGGCTGGCCCGCGTTACACGCGGAGCTGGCACAAGTCGATCCACAGCTGGCAGCGGAATTGCACCCCAATCACTCGGTGCGCATCGAGCGGGGACTGGAGGTTTATCGGCTTACCGGTGTGCCTCTGTCCCAGTTGCGTCGCGAGCAGGCTGGGGGTGGTGTGCAGGAACGCTACCGGTTGAGTCAGTTGGCGATTATGCCTCGCGATAGGTCGCTACTTCATGAGCGTATCGAACTGCGTTTTCGGCGGATGCTTGAAGCCGGATTTGTGCAGGAAGTGCGCGGTTTGTATGGGCGCAGCGATCTGCACGAGGACCTGCCGGCAATTCGCGCAGTGGGCTATCGTCAAGTGTGGCAGTACCTGGATGGGCGCTGCGATTACGATGAGATGGTTGCCGCGGGAATTGCCGCCACCCGCCAGTTGGCAAAGCGCCAGCTGACCTGGTTGCGGCGCTGGCCTGAGCTGGAAATTTTGTACACTCAGGATAGTGAGGGCGGGGTGCGTGAGAATGATGAAATATTGGCCGAAGCCTTGAAATTTCTCGCTTAAGCATCCATAACGTGGTTGGGCTATAAAACGACAAGCTCAGTCAGTCAGTTTTCACAGGGCCGGCCTTTTCCGGCTCGCTACTACACTACTTATACGCGTATTCGACCTCAGTCGTTTTTTGATCCGCGCTCTTCGCGGATGCGATTGCGGCCTGCATCCGCATTCAGCTTTTTGACAAGGAGAAAAAAGATGTCAAAAGGGCACAGCTTACAAGACCCTTACCTCAACGTACTGCGCAAAGAGCGTATCCCGGTTTCTATCTATCTGGTAAACGGCATCAAGCTCCAAGGGCAAATTGAATCTTTCGACCAGTTTGTGGTGTTGCTGAAAAATACCGTTAGCCAAATGGTATACAAGCACGCTATCTCCACTGTTGTACCGTCGCGCGCTGTGCGCGTTCCACTGTTGAACCCAGCCGCACAACACGGCGGAGAGGGCAATGGTGAAGGCGGTGAGCGCGAATCTTTCAGCTGATTGCGTTGCGTGTTATCGAGACTCGCGCCCCATTGCCGGGGCGCTAGCAGCCGTGTGAATCTGATATTAGATTTCCGGCTGCCACTTCAATCAGGGAGCCGGGTAGGCGTCCACTTCCTCATACAGAGATTTCCCATTGTTTTTCGATCGACCGGAATCCGGTGAACTGGCAGTACTGGTACACCTCGAACTCTCCGCTATAGACAGCCCAGATGATCCTCGCGAATTTGAGGAGCTTGCCCTCTCTGCCGGAGCAGACCCGGTCAGTTTTATCTTTGGACAGCGCGCCACTCCAGACCCCAAGACTTTTGTCGGTCGGGGCAAGCTGGAAGAGATTCGCCAGGTGGTGAAAGAGCAGGGTGCCGAACTGGTGATCTTTGATCACACCCTGTCTCCCAGTCAGGAGCGCAACGTTGAGCGCGAACTCAAGTGTCGGGTGTTGGATCGCACCGGTCTGATCCTCGATATTTTCGCCCAGCGTGCGCGTACCCACGAAGGTAAATTACAGGTGGAGCTTGCGCAGTTGCGTCATATGGCCACCCGGCTGGTGCGCGGCTGGACCCACTTGGAACGGCAAAAAGGCGGTATCGGCTTGCGCGGTCCGGGTGAGACCCAGCTGGAAACTGATCGCCGCCTGCTGCGCGCGCGTATAGATTCCATTGAGAAGCGCCTGGAAAAAGTCCGCCGCCAGCGGGAACAGGGCCGGCGTGCGCGCTCCCGTGCCGAGGTGGCCACAGTTTCCCTGGTGGGTTATACCAACGCCGGTAAGTCGACCCTGTTTAACCGGCTTACCGACGCCGATGTATACGTGCGCGATCAATTGTTTGCGACCCTTGATCCGACCATGCGCAGGGTTGAATTACCCAATGTTGGCGCCATGATCCTTGCAGATACTGTTGGTTTTGTTTCGCACCTGCCACACAAATTGGTTGAGGCATTTCGTGCGACTCTGGAGGAGGCCGCCCAGGCAACACTGCTACTACACGTAGTGGATGCCGCCGCAGAGGATCGCCTGCACTTGATGGAAGAGGTACAGACCGTGCTCGAGGAAATCGGGGCATCGGATCTTCCACAACTGCTGGTGTACAACAAAATCGATCTGCTCGCCGACTTTGAGCCTCGCATCGATCGCGATGAACAGGGCGTGCCACGCGCGGTTTGGCTGTCCGCGGTCACAGGCGCAGGCTGTGATCTTTTGGTGGAGGCGATTGCGGAGCGCCTGGGCGAGCAAATGGTGCAGGGCCTGCTGGTAGTGAGGCCACAGCAATCCCGCTTGCGCGCCCAGCTCTATCAGATCAATGCAGTGCAGAGCGAACAATACCGGGATAATGGCGACTGCGAGTTGCAGTTATTGTTGCCGCGCAGTGATTTCCAGCGTTTGCTGGCTCCATTTTTAAATGCCGGTGAAGAGCCGGAGTGGTTGCCACAAGAAAATATTCGTGGCGATAGCAGTAGCGACAGCGAAGCGCAGTAGCCTTAGTGCCAGCCTCTTGTAGAAGGGCTGAGGCGGCCGCGATTTCGACAAAATTGCCTTTGGCAGAGGTTTGGCGGCAATATTTTGCCGGCGGGGAATGCTAGAATCCGCCGGAGTAAAAGCTTAAATGATCAGAGTTGGAGTAATTTAGATGGCCTGGAATGAACCGGGTGGTAACAACGGCAAAGACCCTTGGGGTGGTGGCGGCGGTAACCGCAATAACGATGGTCCACCGGATCTCGACGAGCTGTTCCGCAAAGTCCAGCAGAAACTCGGCGGATTGTTTGGCGGTAGCCCAAGCACCGGAACGGGTAAATTCCCATGGATGCTGGTGATTGTTATCGCGGTATTAATTTATGCGGGACTCGGTATTTATCAGGTTAACGCCAACGAACAGGCGGTGGTGTTGCGCCTGGGTAAATACCATTCGACTGAGTCCGCCGGTCTGCACTGGAACCCGCCGCTGATTGATCATGTCACCAAGGTCAATATGACTGAGGTGCGTACCGAGCGCACCACCGGACAGATGCTGACCGAAGATGCCAATATCGTGGAAGTGGTATTGACCGTTCAGTGGCAAGTGAGTGATGCGGAATCTTTTGTGCTGCGTGTGCGCGAGCCGGTGAAGAGCCTGCAGGAGGCCACTGACAGCGCCCTGCGCCACGTGGTGGGCTCCCTCACTCTAAACGGTGTGATTTCACAAAACCGGACCCAGGTATCCACTGACACTCAGCAGCGCCTGCAGGAGTACCTGGATCTCTATCAGACGGGTATCCGCATTGATGTGGTGAACCTCACTGATGCCAAGGCGCCTCGCGAAGTGCAAGATGCGTTTGACGATGTGACCAAGGCCCGCGAGGACGAGGTGCGTCTGCAAAATGAAGCCCAGGCATACGCCAACCAGGTGATCCCGGTTGCCCGCGGTCAAGCCCAGCGCATTATCGAGGAGGCCGAGGCCTACAAGGCTCGTGTTGTAGAGAGTGCCCGCGGTGAGGCAGTGCGCTTCGAGAAGCTGCTGACAGAGTACGAGCGCGCGCCGGAAGTGACCCGCGAGCGTCTTTACCTGGATGCGGTACAGGATGTGATGGCCAGCACTTCCAAAGTGATGGTCGATGTCGAGGGTGGCAACAACATGATGTACCTGCCGCTGGATAAGCTGGCGCAGGAGAGCACGACTCAGGCTGTCCAGCGCAAAGACACCTCCCCGGTCATAATCGAAGAGGTCTACCAGCGTATCGTCGAGCGCCTGCGTCAGGATGCTGCCAGCAGCCGTCGCAGCCAGACTGTTCGCTAGGAGGTGATGGAATGAACAACAAAACTCTGGGAATTATCGTCGTACTGTTGCTCGGCATCCTATTGGTTTCCTCCAGTGCCTTTGTAGTGAAGGAAACGGAAAAGGCCGTGTTGCTGCGTTTCGGTGAGCTGGTGCGCACCTATACCGAGCCGGGTCTCCACTTCAAGATCCCGTTTGCGGAAAAGCTGCGCAAGTTCGATGCACGTATCCAAACGGTCGACTCCAGTCCGGTGCGTATGCTCAATAGCGAAAACAAGTTCATGATGGTGGACTCCTACGCTAAATATCGTATCTCCGATGTGAGTAAGTTCTACATCGCTACCCGCGGTGATCAACGCAATGCGGTGCGCCTGCTATCTGAGCGGGTCAATGACCAGCTGCGGAACCAGTTCGGTGTGCGCGATCTGCACGAGGTGGTCAGTGGTGAGCGCGATGAATTGATGGCGGAGATCACCAAAAATCTGAACAAGGTGGCTCAGGGTGATTTGGGTGTGGAAGTGATTGATGTACGTGTCAAGCGTATCGACCTGCCACCGGAAGTCTCCGAGTCTGTGTTCCAGCGTATGCGCGCAGGTCGTGAGCTCGAAGCGCGGGATCATCGCGCCAAGGGCCAGGAAGCCAGTGAGCGTATCAAGGCCAATGCCGATCGCCAGAAGGTGGTGATCGAGTCTGAGGCCTACCGCCAGGCTGAAGAACTGCGTGGTGCCGGCGATGCGGAGGCGGCAGCTATTTACGCCGCGGCCTACACCAAGAACCCCGAGTTCTACCGCTTTACCCGCAGCCTGCAGGCCTACAGGGAATCCTTCCGCAGTAAATCCGACATGATGCTGGTGGATCCAGATAGTGAGTTTTTCCGCTACCTGAAGGATCCCAAAGGGCAATAAACCAGCCCGCGGGGCAAATGGCAGCGGATTATCCCTAACCGCTAGCCGTTTACCCAAGGTCGCGGCTGTCCTTGCGACAGCCCTACCTTCCTGCCGGCAGTTGGTGCTAAAATCACGCAAACCGGGCCTCGCCCGGTTTTTTTGTGGAAGCCGACGCGCCTCATTAACTCTTAAAAAGTCCGTTACACCATGACTCAAGCCGATCGTTGGATGCTGCCGGATGGCATCGCGGAGATTTTGCCCGCGGGTGCCGTTCAAGTTGAAACCCTGCGCCGCCGACTGTTGGACCTCTACCATTGCTGGGGGTATGAGTTGGTGATACCGCCAATGCTGGAATTCACCGAATCCCTGCTGGTTGGCATGGGGCGCGATCTCGATTTGAGCACTTTCAAGGTCACAGACCAGATCTCCGGGCGTACACTCGGCATCCGCGCCGATATTACCCCGCAGACCGCGCGCATCGATGCGCACAGCTTTCCCCGCGCCGGGGCCAACCGCTTGTGTTACGCGGGCCAGGTCCTGCACACCCGGGCACGCACTGCCATGGGCTCGCGCGCGCCCATCCAGATAGGTGCGGAATTGTTTGGCGTGGACAGCCTCGCTGGGGATATCGAGGTGATCTCCCTGATGCTGGAGAGTCTGCAGGTTGCTGGGGTGGAAGATATTTATTTGGACCTCGGTCACGTCGCCATCTACCGAAGCCTCGCCGAGGCGGCCGAGCTCGGCGACAGTGCGCGTGAAGAGTTGTCCGCGCTGCTGCAGAACAAGGCCAGTGCCGATGTCCACAGTTGGGTGTCAGAGAATATTAGCGACTTGCAGGTAGCAGCCTGGTTGCAGGCTCTGCCGGGTCTCGCTGGTGGCCTCGATTGCCTGGAGCGGGCCGCCACGCAGTTGGCGGGGGCACCGCAGCCACTGCTGGATGCATTGTCTGACCTGCAGCAGGTGGCCGAGGCTCTGGGGCAGCGCTACCCGGCAGTGACGCTCTTTTTTGATTTGAGTGAAGTGCGTGGCTACGACTATGAGACCGGTTTGGTATTCGCCGCTTACACGCCGGGCCACGGGCAGGCGCTCGCCAACGGGGGTCGCTACAACGGCATAGGCGCGGTATTTGGTCGGGATCGGCCGGCAACAGGATTTAGTAGTGATTTAGTGGCCCTCAATACCCTGGGTATAAGTGCAACCCCCAGTGAGGGCGCCATACTCGCGCCGGAAGTGAGCGGCCCGCAAGGCGCCGAGCTTTGGCGCATAGTTGACGAGCTGCGCCAGCGGGGAGAAGTGGTGATTGCCACGCTTTCCGATAGCGCAGAGAGCGATGTCTATTCGCGCTGTGATCGCGAACTGGTATTGGAAGGCAATTCCTGGGTGGTGAAGCCCCGGGATTGAGCACAGGCGGGCGCAGTGGATGTGCCGATAATGTGCATATTGGTGCGGTGAACTCCGCAAGATCCATTGATGTAGGGGCCTCTTGGCCTCCCGCAGAACGAAACCTGAGTTAGAGATTGATACAGATGGGCAAGAATGTAGTAGTGCTGGGTACCCAGTGGGGCGATGAAGGCAAGGGTAAGATTGTCGATTTGCTGACAGAGCAGGTCTCCCTGGTGGTGCGCTTTCAGGGCGGACACAACGCCGGCCATACCCTGGTGATCGACGGTGAGAAAACCGTACTGCACCTGATCCCCTCCGGTATCCTGCGCCCCAGCGTCACCTGCCTGATCGGCAACGGTGTGGTGTTGTCACCGGAAGCACTGCTCAAGGAGATGGGAGAGCTGGAAGAACGCGGTGTTCCAGTGCGCGAGCGCCTGCGCCTGTCACCGGCCTGCCCGCTGATTCTGCCGGTGCATGTGGCCCTGGACCAAGCCCGTGAGAAGGCCCGTGGCGCCAAGGCCATCGGTACCACCGGCCGCGGTATTGGTCCCGCCTATGAAGACAAGGTTGCCCGCCGCGGCCTGCGTCTCGGTGACCTGTGCAACTGGGAGAATTTCTGCAATCAGCTCAAGGAGCTGATCGACTACCACAACTTTGCCCTGACCGAATACTACAAGGTTGATCCGGTAAGCTACGAGGATACCCTGGAGCAGGCCAAGATCTGGCGTGAGCAACTGGTGCCGATGATCATTGATGTGGCCGACCAGCTGCACAAGGCCCGCGAGCAGGGCGAGCACATCCTGTTCGAGGGCGCCCAGGGCTCCCTGCTGGATATCGACCACGGCACCTATCCGTTTGTGACCTCCTCCAACACCACTGCCGGCGGCACCGCCACCGGTTCTGGTTTTGGTCCCCTCTATCTGGACTACGTGCTGGGTATCACCAAGGCCTACACCACCCGTGTTGGCGGCGGTCCTTTCCCCACCGAGCTCGACTGTGAAGTAGGGCGTCACCTGGGCGAGAAGGGGCATGAATTCGGTGCCACTACCGGGCGCCAGCGCCGCACTGGCTGGTTCGATGCAGTTGCCGTACGCCACGCAATTCGCATCAACAGTATCTCCGGCTTGTGCCTGACCAAGCTGGATGTGCTCGATGGTCTTGAGGAAGTGAAGATCTGTGTGGGCTACCGCAACAGCGCTGGAGAAGAAGTGCCGGTGCCTTTCGACGCCGCCGGTTGGGAGGGTGTCGAGCCCGTATACGAGAGTATGCCCGGTTGGACAGAGAATACTTTTGGTGTGCGCCGCGAAGCGGACCTGCCGGCCAATGCCAAGGCCTATATCGCCCGCATCGAAGAGTTGGTGGGTGCACCGGTAGATATTGTTTCTACAGGCCCCGATCGCAATGAGACTATTGTTCGCGCCTCTTCCGCACTTTGCGAAATGGGAATCCATAACGCGAGTGTTTAAGCCCTAGCGGCCCGGTTGTGAATCTTCGGTCTGATCCTGGCCTTGCTATTTTTAGTGAGGCCTTTGATCATTAGACCTGATTCCAGTTATCGGTCGAGTGGTTATTGGAGCCACTCAGTACCAGAATTTAATCGGGCCAATCTATGACCTCATCCGTTTCCGTTGCCAGCCGCTATAGCTTTGCTGAAGAAATTGCCAATAGCGTAACTCATGGAGTCGGAGCCGTACTGGCTATCGCCGGTCTAGGTGTTCTTATAGGTTTTGCCGCGTTGCGCGGGGATGCCTGGCACATCGTCAGCTCCAGCGTCTACGCCTCCACCCTGATCCTCTGTTTCCTTGCCTCTACCCTGTATCACGCTGTTAGCCACATAGGCGCCAAGGCGATTCTGCGGACTCTGGACCACACCTCGATATTTCTCCTGATTGCCGGCACTTATACCCCGTTTACCCTGGTGACCCTGCGCGGGCCCTGGGGCTGGTGGTTGTTTGGCATTATCTGGGGATTGGCCCTGTTGGGGCTGATTATCCAATTCACCCCTCTGAAAAAGATCCGCGCACTGTCGATCACTCTCAGCGCCCTGATGGGGTGGGTGGTTATCGCCGCAATCAAACCCCTGGCGAATAGCCTCGAAACCGGCGGCCTGTGGTTGTTGGTACTGGGAGGTCTCTGTTACACAGGTGGTATCGCCTTTTACTTATGGCGCAGCCTGCGTTTCCATCACGCCATCTGGCATTTGTTTGTGTTGGCTGGCGGTATCCTGCACTTCTTCGCCGTACTCTTTTACGTGATTCCCTGATTTTGAGGCCCTGGTCACAGGGCCTGGCAATTCTCAGAACTTCCCTTTCAGTCCAGTGTCCCCATTAATGACTGATCGGGCGGATGACACCATTGGAGAAATCCGCCTTTCGGAAGAGAGAGGCTCGTTCTAACCTTGTGCGAGCGAAATGTCGTGTCAAAGGTACTCCCATGCCCAGATTGCACCGGTTCCCCACGCTGTTCTATGTTCTCACCCTTTGCTTAGCCTTTATGATCCAGGGCGCCCAGGCTGCTGATAAGCCGGACCCGGCATTTGAAAAGTGGGTAAAGGAATTTCGCCAAACCGCCATTAAGAATGGGATTTCGCCCAAGGTTTACGACCAGGCCTTTAAGGGGATTACTTCTCCGGACCAGTGGGTGCTGGATAGGGCCAGCTACCAGCCTGAGTTCAAGGCGCCGGTATGGCAGTACTTCGACAACCGGGTGCAAAAGCGCGCTATCGAGCGGGGTAAGCGTGAGAAGGAGAAAATGAAGCCCTGGCTCAACAAGATTGAGAAGCGCTTTGGTGTGGACCCCAATATTCTCCTGGCCATTTGGTCGGTGGAGTCGAGCTTTGGCGGCGTCCTTGGCAACGAGACGGTGATGCGTAGCGTAATCCGCTCCCTCGCCACCCTGGCCTATGCAGACCCACAGCGCAAGAAGTTCGGTCGACAGCAGCTGTTGGCGGCGCTGAAGATTCTGCAGGCCGGTGATATCGAAGGCCAGCACCTGCTGGGATCCTGGGCGGGCGCTATGGGACATACGCAGTTTATCCCCACCAGTTACCAGGCCTACGCGGTGGATATCGATGGCGATGGCAAGCGCGATATTTGGAATTCAGTGCCGGATGCCCTGGCTACCGCAGCCAACCTCTTATCCAGTAATGGCTGGCAAAAAGCGAAGCCCTGGGGTTATGAGGTTTCCATTCCCGTCAACAAAATGCCGGGGGGCAAACTGACGGTGGCGGAGTGGGAAAAGCTCGGGGTCAAGCGTGCCAATGGCGAGCCTTTCCCGAGCAAGAAGGCCGTGGCGGAGCTGAAGTTGCCAGATGGGCGCAACGGCCCGGCTTTTCTGGTGTTTAAGAACTTCTTCGTTCTTAAGCGTTACAACAACTCGGATCGCTATGCCATTGCGATCGGTTTGTTGGCGGATCGTATCGGCGGCGGTCCCCCCCTGGTAAAAGACTGGAATCGCCCTTTTACTCCCCTCGACGGCAGCCAGGTTGAGCAGCTGCAAAAGCTGCTGAAGCAAAAGGGCTTTTACAGCGGCGAGATTGATGGCAAAGCCGGTCCGGGGACCCGCAAAGCCATCAAGGCATTCGAAAAGAGCGCCGGTGTGGAGGAGAAGGGCTTCCCCAGCAAAGAGGTGCTGGAGTTACTCCAGAAACAGTAGGGCGCCCTTAGAAATTTTCGTCCGGCAGCAGGCTGTCCTGCAGTAACTCGAGGTTCTCAACCACCTCCTGGGGCTCGTGGAAATAGGCGATGTGATACATCGCCTCGCCCTCTTGCACCAGGGGGATATTCTGTTTGCCGATTATGATTCCCTCGCCATTACTGCGCACCTGGTCGAGCTCGTTGCCGTAAGGGTCGGCAATCGTGGCGAGCAGATCTCCCGCATAGACTTGATCTCCCAGCGCTTTGAGATGGGTGGCAATACCGCTGTCGCCGGCGCGTAACCAGCCACTGCTGCGGGCGATAAAGGGTTCTATCAGGCTGCGTCTGCGCCTCGCCGGCAACATACCCAGGTGCCTGAGTACATTGGTTACCCCCTTCAGGCCAGCGCGGATGCACAACTCATCGAAGCGCAGAGCTTCTCCGGCCTCATACAGTAGGATTCTCACCCCCCGATCTGCAGCTGCCTGGCGTAGGGAGCCATCGCGAATCGATGCATTGAGCAGTACCGGCACACCGAATGCCTTGGCCATGGCGCGGGTCACATCGTCATCGAGATTGGCGCGCACCTGGGGCAGGTTGCTGCGGTGGGCGGCTCCGGTGTGCAGGTCTATGCCGTAATCGCACTTGGCCACTATCTCGCGCAAAAACACATGGGCCATGCGTGCAGCCAGGGAGCCTTTGGCGGAGCCGGGAAAACTGCGGTTGAGGTCGCGGCGATCAGGCAGATAGCGGGTATGCTGGAGAACCCCGTAGACATTGACCATGGGCACGGCGATCAGCGTACCGCGCAGAGACTTCAGGCTGCGGCTTTGAATTAGACGGCTGATGATTTCGATGCCGTTCAGTTCATCACCGTGCACTGCTGCACAGACAAATATGGTGGGGCCCTCGCGCTTACCGCGCTGTACATAGACGGGGATAGCCATCTCTGTGTTGGTATAGAGGCTCACCACGGGCAGGTCGATATGGCGGGATTCTCCCTTAGCCACTGCGATACCGCCGATTTCAAAATCCGGGGATGCTTGCATAACTTTTCTACGCAATTAATAGATACGGTGTAGGGATAGGCACAGGCCCGGAGGGCCCCGGGTCGGGGCGCCGACGAAGGGTTCAGAGCCTGGTCAGTGGAACATTGGATGTGATGTGAGTAAAAATCCTCGGGCCATTGAGCCACATGTGTAGAGCCGGATTCCAATACCTGGAGGGGGTGTACCAGAGTCCGGTCTCGATATCGGCAACTATGTTAGTGCCACGCCAGGGGCCGGGGGTCTGCCCGAAACCTCTGCCATCAACGTCTTCAGCATCATTTCCCTGTGACCACTGTACAGTACCTTGAGCGTCGAAAATGGCCAGGGGTTTTCCCTGTGGGTCTGTATGGTAGTGCTTGCAGTGGCCGGAACTCCAATGACACAGTACGTACCCGTGCAAAGGGTGGGTAATCCAGTGGCCGATACCCCGGGATTTTCCGTCGACCTGGTGCGCCTCTGCCCAGATGCCCAGGCCGCTCCAACTGGTGGTGACCCGGCGTTGGCGGGATGATTTGCGGTGAGTACAGGTTTTACTCAGCCGGCGCCCAAATGGATCATAGCGGAAATAAGTTTTGAAATCGCCACATTCCGCTGTGCTCATCAACCCCCAACCATCGTACTGGTATTGATAATCCCTGCGCCCGGGAATTTGCCGCTCGGCGACCACATTGCCGCGCTTATCCCTGTCGACCTGCGCCTGGGTAAACCCTGACTGCCGCATAGGATTTGTGAGCTGCAATGGGGGCTGTTTGTCGAATTGCCAGGCGAGGGCAAGGCCACTTTCCAGGTTGGCGGGGCGACCGAACAGGTGTTTGAAAGTGCTGCGCACTTCTCCCTGAACATGGATTGAATTCTGTCCCTTGAGTTCGGTGCGCAACACCGGTTCGCCGTTGGCATCCACTCCGTAGAGTGTGCCGCAGGGTGTGAGGGTATAGGCCAGATCGAGATTGTCGGAGCTGGCGCTTTTCAGCCAACCGCGCGAGTCATATTGGTATCTCAGGCTGAAATCGCGCACGTCATTACTGTCGTGATTCTCGGCGATAACCCGGCCGCGTTGATCGTATTTGAAGCGGACTGAGGAGTGTAAATTATTGGCCTGAATCAGACGCTTTTGTGCGTCGTAGTGGAACTCACTAATTTGGCCACTGTTATTACGTATGCTGGCGAGGCTGCCATCGTCGTTATAGTGGAAGTACCAGCGGCAATCGTTATCGCAGTATTCACTGAGGCTGCCGTCAATATTGTAGTTCCAGTTGACGCAGCGCTTGTCCGGGGCGTGGTGACTGGTTAACTGGCCGAGCCCATCGTATTGCCACAGATAATCTCCGCTTGGAGTTTGCAGCTGGGTCAACTGCCCCTGGCCATTAGAGTGCAGTGCCCACTGGTTGCCATCGGCAAAATGTATCTGGCAAATACGGCCGCATTGATCGTATTCCCACTGAAGACTCTGGCTGTTGCTGGCATGGATGGCGTGAGGTTGGCCGCGTTCGCAGTAATCAATCCCGTATTGATAGCTACCAATGTGACACTCGCGCAATTCGCCGGCGGGTCCATAATGCCATTCGCGCCAGGTTTCCCCGTTTACGATCAGTGTGGTTATACGCTGCCAGTGGTCGTACTCGAAGCCCCATTGTTTTTCGCCGCGGCGAACGGTTTGTAATTGCCCCTGGCCATCCCAGGAAAATTCCACTGAGCCACCCTCAGGGTCGGTGATTTGAGAGAGCAGGCCGCGTTCGCTGTAACGGAATTTCCACTCCTGTTGTTCTGGATCGATTATTGCCTGCGGGCGCCCCTTACCGTTGAAGCGGAAGATCCATGACAAGTCCTCGTTGAGTAGGACTGCCTGGGGATAACCGTTTTCATCGTATAGATAGCGTTTGCTGTTGACTCCCTTGGTACTGCGCCGCAGGCGTCCGAACTCATCGTAGCGGAAGAAGCTGCGTCGCCCATCACCGTTAATGTATTGGCACAGGTTTCCGTAGCAATCGTAGAGCCAGTTTTTTTCTCGCTGACCCTGCCGCTCTTTGGTGAGCTGGCCGAATTGATTGAAGTGCAACTGTTGTGGGGTTAGACCCGTATCTTCCACCAGGCAATTCCCTCGGCTGTGCTGCCAGGTTAGCAAGGTCTCGGATTCCTCTTGTATCAGCCTGTGACAATGCCCCTGCAAATCGTATTCAAATTGACGTTTGCCCTTCACACCGCTGTGCGCTTGCACCAGGAATAAATCGTGATACTGGTAGCGTTCCCGATCGTGGTTGCTGCTAACTTCAGTCAGTAATCCGCCCTGGAATTCGTAGGAGCACAACGTGCGCTGATCATCTGGAGCGTGATTGTTGAGCAGTTTTCCGATGCGGCCGCCGCGAATTTCGAAGTCCAGCACCCGCCCCCAGGAGCTGACGATTTTTCTGGGCAGCCCTTCGCTATAGTCGATCGTCAGTGCGTTGCCGAACTGATCGCGAATTTCAGTGAGCGGGAGAGCGCTGTTGACTCCATCTGCGCGAAAAATTTTATCGGGCTCGTTAACAGATGAGATCCGGTAGCTGTGCAGGCTCTGCCTAAATAGTAGTAAGCGTTCGAAGCGGTTGTAGCAACTGTGACCAATTGCGGGTAACAGGAACTGCACCTTGCGCCCTTCGGCGGTATACAGTTCTATCTGATTATCCTGCACCACTAGCTGTTCGCTCAGCGAGTGGCGCCAGCCCGCCCCGACTCCACAATCCTCACTAATGCTAGAGCGATAGTAGCGTTTCCAAACAAATGGCAGTGGCCCCGGGATCGTGAGGTCCACCCGATCGAAGTTCAGCTCGCCGGTTGCAGCGATGACCAGGTCCTTTACCAAGTGACAGCGCTGAAGTGAGGGCACCTGAGTGCCCTGCGGATTGGTGCCCGGGACATTCACAAATTGAACTGGGCCCTCACCGATTCCGGGTAACAGCTCGACTTCCGGTGCTGAGGCGATAGTGAAGGTATTGACCTCAACTGCCGGTGGCTCTGGCCAAAGAGGTAGGCTGCAGTCGCTTGTAGTTTGGGCCTCAGGTAACTCTTCAATAGCCTCCAACCAGCGGCATACTGCCGCGGGGTTTCCCTGGGGGAAGGAGGCTGTGGAGGGACTGAGGATCTTGAGCAGGTTGGGGACCAGCTGGGTGAGACGTTCCGGTGTCATTCTTCAGCTTCCGGCAAACGGGTTTAGCGTTGCGCTTTTCGGATGGTTACATCGGGTGATTTTGGTCTTTGGGTTGCGCTTTGTTCTTGCGCTAGTAATTGTGCTGCGGGTTGGGAGGAGTATTCGAGAATCCCCGCGCTAATATTATCGCGCCCCCCCATTCTGTTGGCATCGTCGATAAAACGATAGACACACTCTAGCGCGGGGCGGTGAGTGGCTAGCACACGCTCAATCGCATGGTCATCCAGATATTCGGTCAGACCATCAGTACAGAGTAATAACAGGGCGTTTTCTGTTAATTTCCAGCTGTTAATTTCTGCTTCTACGGTATTGGAAACGCCCAATGCGCGGGTTATGTGGTTTCGCACACTAGAGTGTTGTGCCTGTTCTTCAGTTATTTGTCCGCTATCTATCATTTCCTGAACAACGCTGTGATCTCGTGTAAGGCGCTGTAATCCGAAGTTATTCCACAGATAAGCACGTGAATCACCGATATGCGCAACAATTAAAAAGTCGTGCCACATGACTGCAACAACAATAGTAGTTCCCATTTTTGCAAAGTGGGGATTGGTACTTTTGGTATTCAGGAGGGCGTTGTTGGCACTGTTGATGGCGTCGATTAGAGTCGCGCGTAAAATTAATTGTTGCTGCTCAGGAGTGCAGGATAGAAAGGTGTGTTTTAAGAGGTCTTCTAAGTGGAATTGGACTGTTTCTGCCGCTATTTTGCTGGCTGTGGCACCACCTGTGTACCCCCCCATACCATCCGCTATTACGATATAAGCGAAAGGTTGGTCGGCACTGGCATACCAGCGAATACTATCCTCGTTTTCCTCGCGAACTTGACCAATGTCAGTGCGTCCGTTGACCGCCAGACTTATCTGATCCATGTCTGGTGCAACTCCCCTTTATTTAAATAGCAATAAAATGCAGCGTAACATGATTACAACCACTAACCAGGGTTCATGTTAACTTGGCATCAGATGATGTTTGAAATTTTTTTCCCTGATTTGCGATAATAAAACCTTTAATCATCACTAGAAAGGCATCGCGCCTTATAAATAAGGATTTGCTGGCAAAATGCCTCGTCTGCCCAGGCTCAATCTAATAGATATCCCCCAGCATATTGTGCAAGTCGGTCACAACAATTTGCCGTGCTTCTTTGATGAAGAGGATTATCAATATTATTTGATTAGTTTGCGAAATGCTGCTGATCAGTACCGTGTGGACGTACATGCATACGTCTTACTGCCCAATATGATTCAAATCATTGCCACCCCGAGAGTCCCGGATGGCATACCCTCAATGATGCAGTCTTTGGGTCGTCGCTATGTTCAGTTTGTCAATCACCGTTATAAGCGTTCCGGCACAATTTGGCGCGGGCGTTACAAGTCCAGCCTGATCGACTCCGATGCTTATTTGTTGACCTGTTACCGCTATGTGGAGCTGCGCCCGCTCTATCTGGGGCTTGCGGACTCCTTGGGTAATTACCGGTGGTCAAGTTTTAATCATCATGTGAATACTGAGCATAATCACTTGATTAAGGATCATCGCCTATATACCGACCTGGGTGAGAATGCAGCCCAGCGCGCCCAGGCTTATCGGAAGCTCTTTCGCTATAGCTTCGATAGCCGTCTACTCGATTACATCGCTGAGACCATCAAGCTGGGGCATGTTCTCGGTGGTGACGCCTTTAAAGATAAGATCGAACAAATCGCCAACCAAAGGGTTCGTCCACTTAAAAGAGGGCGCCCGAGAAAGCCAAAAAAAGTCGAAAAACAATTGGTGGAAACCAACTAGATAAAAACGCATGATGAGTACAGGTGGTTTCGCCGTACTGCGTATTTTTTTTACCTGTGGATAATTGACTGTGAGTAGAGCCACGATAACTGCCGGATTTCAAATCCACGGCGATAACAATAAAAAGGAACAAACCATGGACCTTGGCAGTGAAAGCCTGAAAGTCGCAATCCTGGGTGATTTTAGTGGTCGCTCAAGCCGTCGCCAGTGTGAGCCGGAAACTATTGCCCAGCGCAGGGTATATGTGCTGAATCGCGATACCTTCGAGGGTGTATTTAGCGATTTGGGGGTGAGCCTGCAGTTGCCGGTGATGGATGAGCCCCTGCAGTTGCCCTATTTCGACGATTTACATCCAGATTATCTCTACAGCCGCCTGCCACTTTTCAAACAATTTATAGCACTCGGCCAACGCTTGCGCGATCCTGGGCAATTCCAGCAAGCCGCCGAGGAAATTCGCCAGTGGAAACCGGAGCTGGCTGAAACAGCGCGAGAAACTGCGGGTTATTCTGCCGAGCAGTCTCTTCTCGATGAAATCCTCGCGGCAGGGCGCGAGCGCTTGGCCAGGGAGAGCGGTAGTGCTTTCCAAGTGGATCAGTTGATTAGGGATATCGTTGCGCCCTATGTGCAAAAGAGTGCGGACCCCATGCAGGGGGAGTATTTAAATGCTCTGGCCGAAGCGACCTCGGACACTATGCGCAAGGTGATGCACCACAGTGATTTCCGCCAACTGGAGGCGAGTTGGCTCAGTCTGCACTTTTTAATGAGACGGCTGGATGAGCACCCAAATTTGCAGCTGCATTTGATTGATGTCAGCAAGGAGGAGCTGCTTGCCGATTTTGCCAGTGCTGAGAGCGACCTGGAAAAGTCCCAGGTATTTAAACTGCTGGTCGAGCGCGAAACCGTTGCCGGTGACCGTCCCTACAACCTCGTTCTGGGTGATTTTTTTATCACCGATGAAGAGCGGGATCTGCACCTGTTGATCGATCTCTCCACAATCGCAGAAGCGGCTGGTAGTGCGCTGCTCCTCGGTGGTGATACCAAACTGGCCGGTTGCCCCAACTTAGCCGGTTCGGTCGATCCGGATGACTGGTATTACCCCTTGAGTGAGCGCTTTGCAGAAAGCTGGCAGGCGGTGCGGGATTACTCCGCGAGTGAATATGTTGCTCTGGCTGGGCCCCGCTTTATGCTGCGCTTGCCGTTTGGTAGAGAGACCTCCACCACCGAGCACTTTGATTTTGAAGAGCTGACACCTGAACAGGGGCATCAGTATTACCAGTGGGGCAACAGTGCCTATCTGCTTGCCCTGGCAATCTGCCAGGGTTTTTCCACAACCGGCAGGCTCCAAGCCCCCACCTCGGCGACTTACGAAAGCCTGCCTCTGCACTTGCGCAAGCTGCCCCAGGGGCAGTGGATTACGCCCTGTGCCGAAGCCTTGCTCACCGACCGGGCAGCTGCAGAATTTGATCGGGCCGGGCTGAGTACTATGCGCTCGGTACAGGGGCGCGATCAGATTCTCCTGCCCAGTTTAAGGTCTCTCGCTGGTGGCGCTTTAAGGGGGCCTTGGGGCTAAAAAATATTTTTCCGGCACGGCAATCTCTGCGAGCCGGATTTGAATTTGTTATGTGAAAGGCCTGTGCGCCCGGATCATTTCGTACTGATCTCTGTAGTTTGCATCCGGCGAAAGTGCGAAGTACATCAACTGTGTGAGTCAGGAAGACATGGATCTAATACTCTCAGTGTTGGCCGACCCCGCAGGGGCCAATATGCTCAAGCACACCAAACTGTTCACCAAAGAAGGGGGCAGTTTGGGGCGTTCCGCCGATAACTATTGGGTGCTGCCCGATCCCGAGCGAGTTGTCTCATCGCAACACGCGCAAATTTCTTGCAGTGATGGACAGTTTTTCCTGACTGATACCAGCACTAACGGTACCTATCATAACGATGGGGATACTCCCTTGGGTAAAGGGAATAAACTCCCTTTGAATGAGGGGGATATTATTAATGTGGGGGATTACCGCCTTAAGGTGACGCTGCGACAGCCTCAGGCCGAAAGTGACCTGCCGAAAGGATTGGACAGTGCCGACTTCCTCGATACTTCCGATCGCACCACCTTCAATGCCAGCGCTATGGCCAAGATGCAGAGCCAGGCGGAGGCCAAGCAGCTGGATAATTGGTTGGAGCCTGGTGGCAGCAGCGATATTTCCCAGTCCGGCGAATGGGGGTATATCCCTCAGAGTAACCAGAATACTCCCGCCCAGGATAATCTACTGGGCGCAGACTCGGATCCCCTGGACCCTATGTCGGCCTTTGGACAACCCCAATCTTTTGGGGCGTCGGATGTACAGGGTTTCGGCTCTTTTGCTGCTGAGCCACAGGGACAGGCCGCTCAAGGTCAATGGTCTGATTCTGATGATGAGTGGTGGAAAGATGGCAGCGACCAGGACCATGTGCCGGCAGATCAACACGCTGTGCGCATTTCCCCACAGGCTCCGCCGCAACAGTCGATCGAGCCCCCTTCCTCTGTAGAGCCCCAGGCACCTCAAGCGCAATCTTTCCAGGCGCCTCCCCCACAGCCTCAGGTAACTCCTCAGCCACCAGTTGCGCCCCCTCAGCAGCAAGTTGCCCCGCAGCAATCTGCGTTCGTTCCGCCGCAAGCACCAGCAGCGCCGCCGCAGCAGCAAGTACAACCGCAAGCTCAGCCCCCGCAGAGCCCACAGGATAACCCTTTTGCAGATTCTTTTGCTGCAATGCAGGGGCAACAAGTGGCCGGCGCGCCGGGTTTTGATGCCGGGCAGGCGCCTCCTGCTGGCCCCATGGGTTTTGCCGCTCAAGGGCAGAGCTTTTCCCAATTGCAACAGCCGGCTCCTGTCCAACAGGCCCCGACTCCGCAAGCCCCGGTACCACCGGTGCAGCCCCCCCCGGCTACCCCGGTATCCAGTGTGCTGGCTGCAACCTTGGGCCTGCATATGAGCCCCGCTCAACAACAAATCGCGGATCAACAGGCTGCAGAAATTGTTCGTGAAACCGTCGCTCGCCTTATTGATCTGCTGCGTGCGCGCAGCAGTATCAAAAATGAGCTGCGGGTGCAGCGCACCATGATCCAGACAGAAGCGAATAACCCGCTGAAATTTAGTGCCACCGAGAGGGATGCATTAGAGGCGATGTTTGCCGGTAACGGTGCGTTTTTACAGCCTAAAGAAGCGGTGCGGGATAGCTTCGATGATCTCTCCGATCATCAGGTCGCGGTGCTGGCGGGAATGCGCGCTGGTTACAATGCGATGCTGAGGTATTTCAGTCCAGATAATATCGAGCGCCGCCTGGGCAATACCTCCAGCGTATTCGGCAATAAGAATGCAAAAAAATGGGAGGGCTTCAGCGCGATGTACCGGGAATTAGTGGGCGATCCGGACGCCTGTTACCGCAAGCTCTTCGGTGACGAATTTGCAGAGACTTATGAAAACCAGTTGTCTGAGCTGAAGAATGCCAGACAGCTGAAAAGTTAATAAATCGAAAGAGGGAATTGGTCGTGACGATATCTAAGCTACTGAAATTCACCCTACTCGGCGTACTGGTGGTCAGCTTGGCGGCCTGCCAGACTACCAGACGCACTCTGAACCTGGACACCAGTGTCGAGCTGTCGGTGGATATCCGCAAGGACGTTAATCCGGATGATGACGGTCGCGCATCGCCGGTTGTGGTACGTGTGTTTATGCTGGCAGACGATCGCCAGTTTGCCCGCGAAGACTTTCTCAACCTGTATGAAAATGCAGAATCCCGTCTCGGTAATGATCTTCTCGATACCGTTATCTTGAAAGAGTTCGCTCCCGGCGAGCAGCGTGTGGAAGAGCTGCCTTTGACGCCGGAAGTGAAATATATCGGTCTGCTGGCGGAATTTGTTCAGTATCAAAAAGCAGATGCACTGATGGTGCTGCCGATCACTGATCACAAGAAAAATACTTATCAGGTCGCCTTAGCGGATACCCGCATTGGCACACCGGAGAATATTGCCAAACGGCGCCGGGGTATTGTTTCGCCTCTGTCGCGCAATGATGATGGCGGCAAGGACGGCGATACGGTAACACTCTCCAGTGAAGATTATGAATTGATGAAAAAGCGCCTTCAGGAAGCGGAGCAATCCAAGTAGAGCATCGTTCAGGCCAGTTTTAATTAAGCTCCATTCCAATTGAGTTGGGCTTTGCAAGGAAGACATATGTCGGTTAACAACAAGGTGATCTGGAGTGAGGGCATGTTCTTGCGCCCTCAACACTTCCAGCAACAGGATCGCTATCTCGAGCAGTTGGTCGAAGCGCGCACGGCTTCGTTGGGGCCCTATACCTGGGGTGTGCTGGAGCTGGCGATTGATAGTGAACCGCTCTCTATGGGCAAAATATCACTCTCCCGCGTGAGGGCGATATTTCCTGATGGTACACCCATCCTGGCACCCGAAAATGAAATTTTGCCAGATGTCCTGGATGTGCCGGTTAACACCCGCGATGAGATCGTCTACCTGTGTGTACCGATGAAGCGCCCCGGCAGCCAGGAATCGATTCGCGACCAGGAAGATTTCCCCCAGGCGCGCTACCAAACCGCAAACTTCGATGCGCGCAATAGTGCGGCGGCTTCCGGTGAATCCGCCCGTATCCAGGTAGGTAAATTGCGCGTTTGTCTCAAATTGGAAAGCGACGACCTCAGCGGTTACGCAGCTATTGGCATTGCCAGAATACGCGAACGCCAGCCGGAAAAGCCTGTTGAACTGGATTCGGACTATATTCCCCCGCTTTTGAATGCAGAGACTTCGGCGGTCATCAACGCCTACATTGAAGAAGTTAAGGGACTGCTGGATCACCGCGGCTCAGCCTTGGGGCATCGCTTGAGTGACAGTGGTCGCAGTGGTTCCGCAGAAATTGCCGATTATCTGTTACTGCAGGTTATCAACCGTTTTGAACCTCTGTTAAAACAGATTACTGCCCAGCCGCGCCTGCACCCACACAGCTTGTTTGTGGAACTGCTGCAACTGGCTGGCGAGTTATCGACATTTACCTCATCGACCAAGCGCCCTCCGGAAATACCCAATTACTCGCACGAAAACCTGCAGCTCAGCTTCTCCGGATTGTTTTCTGCCTTGCGTCAGTCCCTCTCCACAGTCCTGGAGCAGACCGCTATTGCGATGGAGTTGGTGCAGAGAAAATTCGGTATCTATGTGGCTCCGGTTTCCGATCCGTCACTGCTCAAGACGGCAAGTTTCGTGATGGCCGCCAAAGCGGATATGCCTGGAGACCTGCTGCGCAGCCGCTTCCCCACCCAAGCCAAAGTGGCGCCGGTGGAGGCCATCCGCGAGTTGATTTCCGCCCAGTTGCCTGGGTTGTCACTGCGCCCCCTGCCGGTGGCGCCAAGACAAATTCCCTATCACTCAGGTTTTACCTATTTCGAAATGGAGCGCAGCGGTGAGTTGTGGCAGGCCATGCAGAGGTCTGGTGGTTTTGCTGTGCATCTCGGAGCGGAGTTCCCAGGGCTGACCATGGAGCTCTGGGCCATAAGGAATAACTGATATGAGCAATGACAGCTTCAGCCCCCCGCCGGCACCTAACGCGGGTGACAGGACAGTAATGATTCCTACCCCAGGCGCCGCAGCTCCGGCGCAGCCCGGTCCGGCGGCACAGCCGCAGTTCTTCGCCAATCCCGGCAGTTCTGCGGATATGCAGATTCGCAACAGTTTGAACCCGCTGGTATCCGCCGCCTCCAAACTGCTGGGGGTGATTATCAAACTGCGCACAACCATGAACCACTCCAATGTGCCGGATCTGCACAAACGCCTGACCAAGGAAATCCAGGCATTTGAGCGGGAGTCCAAACAGCTGGGCCTGGCTCCGGAAACGGTGCTTACTGCCCGCTACCTGCTGTGTACCGTGGTGGACGAAGTGGTGTTAACCACCCCTTGGGGAACGGCGAGCGGCTGGAGCCAGCATTCTCTGCTCAGCCTGTTCCACAAGGAGACGTTCGGCGGTGAGAAATGCTTTGCCATTCTGCAGCGCATGCTGGAAACCCCAGCTTCACACCTGGAGTTGTTAGAGCTCTTCTACCTCTGTCTCAGTCTCGGCTTTCAGGGTAAATATCGCCTGGTACAGCGGGGCCACGAGCAAATTGAGCAGATTCGCGATGAGCTGTACCGCACGATAGAGCAGCATAAAGCGGCCATGGACCGGGACCTCTCCCCGCATTGGCAGGGCTGTGTCGAGCGCAAGTCCGGCCTGATTCACTATGTGCCTCTGTGGGTGATTATGAGTGTTGCGCTGGGATTGTTGGTCGCTACTTATAGTGGCTATCGCTGGTGGCTTTACGAAACGACCACACCCGTGGCAGACCGTGTAGTGGAATTAACAGGCAGTGACAGCGAGCCCCCGCAAGGGGAAGGGTGACACTCGGACCGAATTGATCCGGTGCTGCTTGAGCCCGGGAGATGGAGCTATTCATGAAACGCTTGCGCGACTTTTTTACCAATAAATGGGTGCTCGGCATTATCGGCCTTGCAGCCCTGTCGGTTCTTATCTGGTTTGGGGCGGACTACATAAAGTTTGGCAGTGACAACGCCACGCTCTCCCACACGGTTCGCATTACCATCATTGTATTTATTTTTGCCATCTGGCTGGTATGGAACCTGAGTCAGTGGCTGGTGGAGCGGCGCCAAAACCAGGCACTGATTCAGGGCATTGAGGAATCCCAGGAGGAAGCCCAGGACCCGGATGAAGAGCACTCCCGTGAAGAGCTCGAGGCCCTGTCGGGACGATTCCGTGAGGCCATGGATGTGTTGCGCAATGCCCGCTTTAAATCGGAGAAGGGCAAGGTTTCACTATACCAGTTGCCCTGGTACGTCATTATCGGCCCTCCCGGCTGCGGTAAAACCACTGCTTTGGTGAATTCCGGGCTGGAATTTCCCCTGGCGCAAAGTCACGGTAAAGAGGCCCTCGGAGGCGTAGGTGGTACACGTAATTGCGATTGGTGGTTCACGAATGACGCCGTGCTGATCGATACTGCCGGCCGCTATACCACCCAAGACAGCCACCGGGTTTACGACAACAGTGCCTGGCGCGCATTCCTCGGGCTGCTTAAACGCTATCGCCGTCGCCGGCCGATTAATGGCGCACTGGTTGCAATCAGCTTGCAGGACCTGATGGTCCAGACTGATGAGCAGCGCCAGCATCAAGCCAAGACAATCCGCCAGCGGGTAAATGAACTCCAGCAGGAGCTGGGTATCCGTTTCCCAATCTATCTCACCTTTACCAAGTGCGACTTGGTTGCGGGCTTTAGCGAATTTTTCGACAACCTGTCGCAGGCCGAACGCGAACAGGTTTGGGGTATGAGCTTCCCCCGTGAGGCGAATGCAACCGTCGGTGCACCACTGGATAATTTCAGGGCCGAATTCAATCAGCTGATTGAACGCTTGAATCAGAGAGTGTTATGGCGGGTGCATCAGGAGCGCAACGTCGAGAAGCGTGCTTTGCTGCAAGGCTTTCCCGCCCGTATGGAGAGCCTGTCGGAGATTTTGGCCGACTTTATCAAGCAAACCTTCGAACCAAACCGTTATGAAACCGTCCCTATGGTCCGCGGTATTTACTTTACCAGTGGCACCCAGGAGGGCAGCCCGGTAGACCGCATGATGGCTTCGGTAACGGCGGATTTTGGCCTGGAGCGCAGCGTCGGGCCCAAGTTCCAGGGCGTGGGAAAAAGTTTCTTCCTGCACCGCCTGCTTAAAGATGTGGTATTCCCCGAGGCCGAGCTGGTTGGAGTCAATCGCAAGGTAGAAAGTGCCAATCTGTGGCTGCGCAGAGGGGTATATGCCACCTTGGCCGCGGCCTTTGTGGGGTCGATCTTTCTTTGGAGTGGCAGCCTCGCTTCTAACAAACTGTCCATGGGCGAGGTCAATGACAATCTGGCGGCTTATCAACAGGCCGAGGAAAAGCTCAAGGGTAAGCGGCCCACCCCCGCGGATGTTCTGCAAATGCTTGAGCTACTGCGGCAGGCCACTTCGGTATATGACCGCGAGGAACATCCCTGGATTTCCAACCTGGGATTGTATGACACCCGTATAGACCAGGCATTGGATAATCTCTATCAGCAAAAGCTCGAAACAGTTTTCCTGCCGGCGTTACTGCGGGATATTGAAAGTAACCTCAGTCGCTTGGGCAGCGATGATCCGGCACTGGTGAGTACTCTCAAAACCTATCTGATGTTCTTCAACCCGGATAAATTGGATATTGCCACAGTTGAGAGTTATTACAGCGGCCGCTGGGAGCGTCAGTTACCAGGCGAGGCTCAAGAGCAGGATAAACTGCGTTTTCACCTGGGCCAGGTGTTAGCTCGCCCAATCCCCGCCAGTGTTCAGCAAAATGAGCGCGTAGTGGCCCGCGCCCGTCAGCAATTGCGACGCATCCCTGTGCCGCAAAGGCTCTTTGCGCAATTGCAAAATAGCGACCTGGGTCAGACCTCTGTGGACCTGTATCAGGAGATCGGCGGTGACACCCAACAGGTATTTGGCGTGAGCGCCGGTGATTCGCGTTTCAATATCCCCTTCCTGTACACCAAGGCGGGCTATAAGGAGATGGACTTTGGTGCCGACTCCCAGTTGATGACCAATATGGCGGAAGAGCGCTGGATCTACGGTGGTGACCTCAGTGGCGAGGACTTTACCGAGGCCGACCGCGAGAAGCTGGGTGAGGATGTAAAGCGTATTTATCTGGGGGAATACCTGCAACATTGGCAATCCTTTCTCGGTGGTTTCAGTATCCGCAGATTCAACAGCACCTCCCAGGCGCTTGAGGTTCTCTCGACCCTGTCAGACCCTATCTATTCACCACTGCTGGCGATCACAGAAATCACCTCGGATAACACGCGCCTGACACCGCGGCCGGAGCTGTCTGTAGATGCCAAAGGTGTACCGCTACCGGTGTCCAGCACGACGCGCCGCTTAGGTGGAGCGGCATTGGATAGTGCTGCAGGGGCCCTCAAGGATCATTACAAGCCCAATATTGTCGATGTGCGTTTTGAGGAGATACAGCGGATCACTCAAAGTGAGAAGGGCAGGCCCGCAAGGGTTCAGGAGTATCTCCTGACCATCAATAAGATTCAGGAGTACCTGACTGAAATTGATAGCGCCCCGGATTCCAATGAAGCTGCATTCACCAGCGCCAAGGCGCGTTTTGCCGGGAGTGGTGATGCGATAAAACAGCTGAGAGTCAAAGCGGCCAATGCGCCGGCACCTTTTGACCAGTGGCTGACCGATATTGCCGATAGCACCTGGGCGCTAGTGATGTCTAAGGCCAAGAGTCACCTCAATCGAGTGTGGCGCGAGCAGGTTTATCAAAGCTATGCCAATAGCCTGGCCAACCGCTACCCACTGCGCAGTGATCGCGATCAGGAAGTTCCGGTTATTGAATTTAATCAATACTTTAAGCCCGGCGGTATTGAGCAAAAATTTGTCAATGAATATTTAAAGCCCTTTGTGGACACAAGAACCTGGCAAGTGAAGTATGTCGAAGGACAGGGCATGAATCTTTCCAGGGAGTCCTTATCGCAGCTGCGTAGGGCGGAGAAAATCCGCAAGACTTTCTTTAAGTCGGGTGAAAGCGCTGCTTATTCTTTCCGTATTGAGCCAACGAAGCTGGATTCCAGTGTGCGCCTGTTTGAACTAGAACTGGGAGACCAACGTGTCCCTTATTCACACGGGCCCAAGACCAGCAAAAAACTTACCTGGCGCGGTGGTGAGAGCAATAGGGTCCGGATAATTTTCGAAGACCTCAATGAAACCGTACACCGCAAGCACTTTGAAGGTGACTGGGCGTGGTATCGACTGCTTGCAAGTTCAGACCTTGAGACAGGGCGAAGCAACGCGGAACGCTTGGTGACTTTCTCGGAAGAGGGGCGCAAAGCGCAGTTCAAATTAGTGGCATCGAATGTTAACAATCCATTCGATCGCAGTTTGTTGCGTGGTTACCGGTGTCCGGAAACTCTGTAGTAAGGAGTGAGTGAGTTGCAAAACACCATTGGTATCTTTGGCAAGCTCCCTGGACATGGAGATTTTGTCCAGCGTCAGCTTCCTGCTAGTTTCGTCAGAGTGTGGGACGAATGGCTACAGCGTGCAGTGCATGGGTCCCGTGAAATTATGGGGGAAAGCTGGCTTGACTATTACTTGACCAGTCCAGTTTGGCGTTTTGCCCACAGCAAAGGGGTTATTGATGAAAACCCTTGGGTTGGGGTTCTAGTCCCGAGTGTGGATAGTGTTGGGCGCTATTTCCCACTGACAATAGCCGCACCGTTGCCAACTGCGGCAGACATCATCTCTTTTATGTCTGAGGCCGATGGTTGGTATAGGGAGCTTACAGAGCTGGCCGTTAGTGCATTACAAAATATGTTGCATGCTGATCAGCTGTTTGAGGCCTTCAGTGCCGTACCTGTAGAGCTGGGGCGGCAGTTGAGTGCGCCAACACAGAATGACTTCTTTGTAGCCAGTAATGCTGTTACGGGTAATGAAAAACGTTATGCGGGATTGCTTGGACAGGTATGTCGCAAGCAATTTGCCAGTTTCAGTCTCTGGTCTTGTGAGGGATCGCAACACCTGGCGCCGACCAGTGTGCTCTGTCCTACATTGCCCGGCCCTGAGTTCTACTGCTCAATGCTTGGTGGCAGTCAGCAGAGACAGTGAAAAAATAGGGAAAGGACAGCGAGTGTGAGTCAAATAGTTACGTTAGATAGAAATAAGCACCGCAAGTATAACGTTTTGACTAGCGATATTTCGCACAGTGAAAACCGGCATGTCTGCCAGGTATATCTATCTGAGTTCTCAATGTTAGCTGGGCAATGTCCGATCATATTTTTAAAATCCAAGGGGGAGAATTCCCTGGAGAGCTGTGCATTACTGGGTATAAAGCCGGGACAAAACCTCTTTTGGCAGCAAGGAAAGTGGCAGGGTAACTATATCCCGGCGACCTTGAGAGCTTATCCTTTTTACTTACACTATAAGGATATTGCTAGCACAAGCCCTGTTATCTGCGTTGATTCCTCCTCGCTCTCACTTGGTAATTTTGATGGTGAAGGAAAGAGACTTTTTGACGACGAGGGTCAGGTGACCAAAACCTTTTCGAAGGTCAGCAATTTATTGAGTGGAATTCATCAGCAGAAAATAAAAAGTAAAGAGTTTATCCATTGCCTGACCGAGATGGAGCTTTTTCAGGAGCAGGTGGTGGTAGTCGATCTACCGGGTAATACAAAGCACCGCTTAACCGGGGTTTTTTGTGTGACCGCTGAGCGACTAAATGCGCTGACTGATAGGGACTTTCTAAGGTTAAAAGAGCTTGGCTACTTGTCGGCTATATATGCTCATATGCTTTCTCTAGAGCAATCGGCGAATCTGAGCCGGTTATTTAAGAGATATCATGCAAAATTACTTCACTAGCGGTGATGTAGTAAGAGCTCGTCCCAGCTTGGCTATAGCTCTTTATCTGCGCAATTCTGTATCTGGGCAATAAAGTATCGGCAGGTTAACTGGCTTGTTCAGAGCTTCACCGTTAGTAAAGAAATTCTATAAAGAGACATCTAAGGTAAAAACCGCCTATTGGCAGGGCGCTCAGGTTGCTCTCAATGGGGTCAACCTATCAATCACTGCAGGAAGCAAGGATTAGGGTATGTCGTATATCGTGGTATTCACGGGAGAAATCCGCACACATTTTGAGAGGCGAAAGGCAATAGCCGCGCTGGGTGGTGAGTTTGGATTGAGTTTTTCTCAAATAAAGGCACTTATGGCCAGTAGCCGCTCCCAACTCAAGAAAACCGTTGATAGAGCCGAAGCCTGTCGTTTTATACAAAAATTGTGGAACGCAGGTTGGCACTCCAGGCTGTACTTGGATTCTGAGCTCATACATTGCTCAAAGACGTCGGTAGAGAGTGGCGGCTCCCCACTACCCGTAGTGATGGGCAAACTCCACTGCGGAGACTCCCAGCTTTTATTGCGCGCACCACGAAACTGGGTACCCTGTGATAACTTGAATCCCAATGCAGAGATCCAGGTAGGTAATACCGATTTAAATCGCTACCTGATCGTGTTGGCTCAGAAGCGTTCTGAGCTCCCTGTAACCCTTAGCCTGACAGATTATGCTGATGCTCAGATGCAACAGTGTTTGGCTAAAGTGTCCGATGGACGGCTAGTAAGTGGGCCGAAGGCCTTAGAGCGTGATTGGCAAACAGGCTTATTGTATGAAATGTGTGCGAATGTAGGTAATGATTCAGTCCAGTATATGGTGGCTTTTTTTCAGGGAAAAATGAGTTTCTATACCCTTTTCCTGTGGACATCTTTGCAAAGCTTTGCACAAGCAAAAGTTGAATTTATTCAAATAGTGGCAACTTTCCAGGCCCCAGAAGAAGGAGTCACTACTACAGAAAATAAGGGCTCAGCTGTAATTGCCGTGTAATGGGCCTGTCAGGATCAAGAAAATATAAAAAAATAGCAAAAATGGTTCGTTTAACATTGTGAGCTCTGCACTTTTTTTTGGCTATTGCGGATACATTGTGTCATTTGCCTTGATTAGATCTTTACAACGTGTACTCTTCTCGGAATTCTTATTGAAGGAATTGATTGGGTAGAAGGGACTTATTTTCATGGCATTCCCAAATACAATAAATATCGAAGAACTCACAGCTCAAGTTTCTGCAGAGAGCCCTGTCGGTGAGGATATTCGAGAGGATCGATCACCGACTTCTGATTACTACTCCATCAAAGATGCGCGAAATAGCGCTAGAGCCGCAGAACGTTCGGCCATGTTTGATGATACGGACTCTGATCTGCTCGCACCCTGGCGCGATGTGGCAAAGGCCGCAGAAAAGATCCTGAGCAAGAAAAGTAAAGATCTGGAAGTTGCCAGCTGGTACACAGAGGCTCTTATTCGTCTTCATGGTTTTAGTGGTTTAAGAGATGGTTTTCTCTTAATAGAGCAGCTGGTTACCAATTTTTGGGACGGTCTCTATCCACTTCCCGATGAAGATGGTATTGAAACAAAAGTAGCACCACTGACGGGCCTCAATGGTGATGGCGGTGATGGTACTTTAATGATGCCGATCCGTAGTGCGCCAATAACCCCGGAAGGGGATTATGGAGACTTTTCGTTCTTTCAGCACCAGCAAGCCAGAGATGCAGATCGCATTGCCGATGACGATGCTAAAGCTGCCCGCATTGAGACTTTGGGTTATAGCCTAGAAGATGTAAACCAATGTGTGAACAGTGCGAGTAATGATTGGGCCAATCATCTCATTGAGACTATAGAGGCTACTATCAGTAGCTATAAAAATATCAATGAAGCCCTGCGCTCTAGTTGTGGTCACGATGCTCCGCCATCAACAAATATTTCCTCACTGCTTGATGAAGTTTTGCGTACGGCAAGATTTATCTATAAGAGCCAATTGGACGCGATCGCCCAGAGTGAGGCTCCTGTAGCACCCGAAGAGGAGCAGAGTGCGTCTACTACAGACGAATCGGTGCCTAATGTGGCGGCAACAATCCTTGCAAATGCCATTGCTGCTCCCACTGGACCTGTGAGTTCTCGAGAAGATGCTCTTAAGCTGCTAGAACAAGCCGCTAAATATTTTCGAACTTACGAGCCTCATACGCCCTTGGCGCCGGGTTTGGAGAGATTGATTGGTTGGGGGCGCATGACAGTCTCTGAGTTGATGACCGAATTACTGCCTGATGAGCAGTCCCGTGCACTCTACTCCCAGCTTACTGGTGTCCGACTCGATGGCACGGATACCCAGCGCTATGTTGCACCACCGACAATGAGTAACACCCCCTCACCAGCTCCAGCTGCATCTGAGCCACCTTCAAGCCCCACTGAATCTGCGCCTGCAGCTGAGGAGAACTGGGGTGGCGAAACACAAGTAGACAGCACGGGTTGGTAATTAATTAAGAATAGCAGTCCCTAAATCTAGGAAGGAGACCTGAGATGTCTGAGAGTATTCACAATAAACTTAAGCGTGTGCGCAAACCACGTGTACATATTACCTACGATGTTGAAACCAACGGCGCGGAAGTTAAAAAGGAACTTCCCTTTGTAGCTGGTGTTATGGGCGACTACTCAGGGGATAACGCAGAGAATCGCAAAGCGCTGAAAGATCGTAAGTTTGTACAAATTGATCGCGACAACTTCAATGACGTAATGGCGAAGGTAAATCCTAAGCTGAACTTACAAGTAGAAAATACCTTGTCCGGTGATGGCAGCAAGATTGGTATTGATCTTGATTTCAAACACATGGAAGACTTCTCACCGGAAAAAATTGTCGATCAGGTTGAGCCGCTGAAACAACTCCTGGAAGCTCGTAGCAAATTGCGCGACCTTCTCAGTAAGGCTGACCGCTCTGAAGAGCTGGAAAAAGTATTGGAAGATATCCTGAAGAGCACGGAAAACGTCGGTGCTATTTCCGAGCAACTAGGGTTGAACAAGGATAAAGGAGAGGACTCAGAATGAGCACAGAAGTAGAAAATGTTGCGGAAGGTGAAGCTGAGGAACAATCGGTTAATCTTCTGGAGCAGGCAATTGCCGCAACCAAGCAAACAGAGCCGCAGGAAGCGCAGGACCTGATCGCCAACCTGACCGAGCAGGTTTTAAAAGGCACAGTTTCCTGGGACCGCAACCTGACCCAGACGATTAAGAAAGCGGTTAGTGCTATTGACCAGGCTATGTCCAAACAAATGGCCGCTATTCTGCATGATGAGAAGTTCCAGAAGCTTGAAGGCTCCTGGCGTGGCCTTAATCACCTGGTGATGAATTCTGAAACCGGTGCAACCATGAAAATTCGCATGCTCAATTTGAGTAAGCGTGAGTTGTTCCGGGATCTGGACAAGGCCGTTGAATTTGACCAGAGCCAGACCTTCAAGAAGATTTATGAAGAAGAGTTTGGTATCGCTGGTGGCGAGCCTTACGGTTGCATGATTGGCGATTTTGAGTTCACCAGCCACCCAGAAGATATAGAGTTGCTGAGCAAAATGTCCAATGTTGCCGCCGCGGGCTTCTGCCCATTTGTTGCAGCAGCTGGTGCAGGCATGTTTGGTTTTGATGACTTTACTGAGCTATCAAAACCTCGCGACCTCGGCGGTATTTTTGAATCTGCGGAATACATTAAATGGCGTAGCTTCCGCGATAGCGAAGATTCTCGCTTCGTTACTCTGGTTATGCCGCGTACATTGGCCAGAACGCCTTATGGTGCAAACACCAAGCCGATCGAAGCATTCGACTTTGAGGAGTTTGAAGTTGATGAGTCTGGAGCATCGCGCCCTGCCGATCACGATCAATACTGCTGGATGAATGCTTCCTATGTAATGGGCACAACCATGACAAAGGCATTCGCTGAGAACTCTTGGTGTACTGCCATTCGTGGTGCTGAGGGTGGTGGTAAAGTGGAAGGCCTGCCTTCACACGTGTTCAAGAGTGATGACGGTGATATGGACCAGAAGTGTCCGACAGAGATCGGTATTACTGATCGCCGTGAAGCTGAATTGAGCGCTCAGGGTTTCCTGCCGCTGTGTCACTATAAAAATACTGATTACTCAGTATTCTTTGGTTCTCAAAGCGCACAGAAACCTAAAGCTTATGATGACCCGGATGCAACCGCGAACGCGGCTATTTCCGCGCGTCTTCCCTACTTGATGGCTACTTCCAGAATTGCTCATTACCTGAAAGTAATGGCACGGGACAAAGTGGGCTCTTTTATGGAAGCAAGTGACTGTGAGCGCTGGTTGAACAAGTGGATTACCCAGTACACTAACTCTAACCCGGATGCGAGCCCTGAAATGAAAGCAAAATACCCGCTTTCTGAGGCCCGAGTTGAAGTTAAGGAAATTCCGGGTCAACCTGGCTGCTACAGTGCTGTTGCCTACCTGAAACCATGGCTGCAAATGGAAGAACTGACCACTTCTATGCGTATGGTTGCCAATATCCCGTCTGCTGGATAAAACTCGATGCCCGCTTCTTATTAGGAGCGGGCGTTCTTATTTGAAAGGTCTTATTAAGGACCTGAATATAATTAGATTTCTTAAGAAAATGCTAATGGGAGTTTTCCGGTGCCCGGCGCAATAAAAAATGCATTTACGGAAGATTATTTAGATATTTTACCGGAAAAGTTAGCGAGCGAAAATCAAGCAGAGCTGCAGAAGTTCTTACGTGAGCCAGATGAATTATTTTCATTTGAATACTGGCTGACGGAAATATGTCCGTGCCCTAAAAAAGAAAACTTCTCTGTTCGACAATACTTAAGTCGTATTATTGTTGAACTTGATGAACTTATCTGCGATCAAGTTAACCGGATTCTCCATAACCCCCGTTTTCAACGTCTTGAAGCAAGTTGGCGTGGGCTCGCCATGTTGGTTTTTGATACGCCGCACTCAGACAATATCAAGATAAAGTTACTAGATGCCAACTGGAAAGATTTAAGTAAAGATATTGAAAGAGCTCCAGATTTCGACCAATCTGGACTTTTTCATTTAGTCTATAACGAAGAATTCGGCACCCCGGGTGGGGAGCCTTTTGGCTTGTTAATGGGAGATTATTATATTTCCCATAGGCCCTTGCCTGACCATCCTTATGATGATGTTTTTACCTTACAAGGTATCGCCCATACGGCAGCAGCCGCGTTCGCACCGTTTGTTTGTGCCGCTACTCCTCAGTTGTTCGGTGTCGATCACTTCGATGACTTGGCCAAGCCTATTCGTTTTTCAGAGGTTTTTCGCCAGAAGGAGTATATACGGTGGAACAGCTTACGGGATTTAGAAGATAGCCGTTTTCTGGCCATTACTTTGCCTCAGGTGCTTATGCGTGAGCCCTATAACCTGAGCTTTTCAGAATATCGTGGTTTGAGATTTGCAGAGCAGGTAACCGGATCTCATAACCGGCGTTATCTATGGGGTAATGCTTGTTTTGCAATAGGTGCTGTACTTTTACGTGAATTTAGTGAGGTAGGTTGGTTTTCACATATACGCGGTGTTGCTCGCGATCACTTTGGTGGTGGATTGGTTACGCAATTACCTGTTATGCCCTATAGGCCGGATAGTCGCCCGGGCATGGTGAAAATGTCAACTTCAATTCTAGTTACAGATTTTGTAGAAAGAGATCTTTCCGAATTAGGCTTTGCTTGCCTGAGTCACTGTTACGATACGCCTTATAGCGCTTTTAACAGCGTGCCCTCTTTACAAAAGGCTAAACAATATAGCTCCAAGGCGGCCACAGCGAATGCGCGTATAAGCTCGATGTTGCAACAAATTCTTTGCGCATCGCGTTTTGCACATTACATCAAGGTCATGATCAGGGATAAGGTGGGCGCCTATATGAATGCTGCAGACTGTGAACGTCAGCTTCAACACTGGCTGGATCAATATACAACTGGCCGAGATGACTTATCCTGGGAGATGCTGGCACGTTACCCACTGCGTGAGGCACGCGTACGGGTGGCCGATGAGCCGGGCAAGGTTGGCAGTTATCAAAGTGTTATTCATCTAAAAAGCCACTATACAGTGGATCACTTAGTATCTGAACTAAAGCTCACTACGGCATTGGCAACGATTGGTGTTGGGGCTTAATAGGATTATGGCAAGAGAAAAACGGCTATTGGCTCCCGTGCTAGATCGATTATTGGAATCATCTAGCAAAGTAAACATGCACCAATCCCATCAGATTCTTCGCCAGTTACGCGAAGGAGTGCGGCGCGATCTAGAGTATTTGTTTAATACCCGCTATCGCTGTATTTCTCCTCCTGATGCTTTACGGCATCTTGAAGAGTCGAATATTAATTATGGTCTTCCGGATTTATCTACTGTTAATTTATCCTCATTAGAAAGTAGAAAACAATTTTGCCGTGATATTGAGAAGACTATTCTTCATTTTGAGCCAAGAATTCGCTCGGTAAAGGTTACCACCCAGGATAAAGTAGATGTGGAGGATCCCAGTATTCGTTTCCGTGTAGAGGCGGTATTGCATGTTAACCCTGCTTCGGAAGTCATCGTTTTTGACTCCGCTTTAAATCCGGTGACACAAATGGTAGATGTTTCTGAGATTATGTGATGAGCGAAAAATTAATAGATCTTTATGAGCGTGAGCTCGCTTTTATTCAGCAAACCTCTGCTGAGTTCGCACGCATGCACCCTGCTGCTGCATCACGCCTGCAACTAGATGCAGATACCGTAGATGACCCACTTGTGGGACGTTTGTTGTCTGGTTTTGCTTATATGAATGCCAGGGTTCAACAAAAACTCAGTGATGACTTTCCTGAGTTGACAGATGCAATGCTGGAAACACTGTATCCACATTATTTACGCCCAATCCCCTCTTGTGCCATTGTACAATTCGAGCCGGATTCAGATCTGGATGCAATCACTCCCGTTGAAGCAAAAACATTATTAGAGAGTGATAGCTTTCAGGGGCAAACCTGTAGGTTTACGACCTGTTATCCAGTAAAAATTAACCCTTTTCAGCCTGTCAGCGCTAGCTTGATGCCACGTCCGTTTATTGCGCCTGGCTGTAATGAGGTTCAAGGAGCAAACGCAGTCCTTAAGCTGTCTCTTAAAGCATTAAGCCCTGATCTTAGTTTTGCAGAAATGAAGCCGGAAAAAATTCGCTTTTTTTTGCGCGGTCAAGCAACCCATGTTTATAGTCTCTATGATTTGCTCTTAACTAAATGTGTAAAGTTGGTTGTGGCAAATGGAGAGAGTGACCCCAAGCCTACGTTTCTATCGCCAGAAGATATTCGACAAGTGGGAATGGAGGCAGAGGAGGGCTTGCTGCCTTATCCTGATACCGCTTTTATCGGCTATAGATTGCTGACTGAATATTTTGCTTTTCCGGAAAAATTTCTCTTCCTGGACATTGCAAATTTGCAGGAAGCATTGAATGATAGTTTTTCAGATACATTAAATTTATATTTTTATCTCTCCGAGACTCACGAGGAGTTGGAAAAACAGCTTGTACCAAGTATGTTTGCCCTCGGCTGTACGCCTGTCATCAACCTATTTAAGCAGAGTGCGGATCCTATTCCACTGACGCACACTCAATATGAATATCATATTGTTGCCGATGCGCGCCGCAGTGATGGGTTAGAGATTTACTCCATTGATGAAGTTGCTGCGACAGATGGAGATGGTGAGACAACCAGGTATAGACCCTTCTATGGTATTAAACATAGTCAACATCATGCAGAACAGTCTGCTTTCTGGTTTAGTCGGCGTCGTGAAATTATTGAAGGCGAACACCGTAATGAGCAGGCATCTGAAGTCGATATAAGTCTTGTAGATTTAGATTTTAATCCACACAGAATTAATGATCAGACACTCGATATCAAGCTAACCTGCTGTAATCGGAATCTGCCTAAAAAATTACCCAGTGGTAATTCCCAGCCATATCTCGAAGTCGTTGATGGTGATGTTCCGGCAAGCCGTATTAGTTGTGTTGTTGCTCCAACGGCAACCTTGCGGCCTCCCAGAAGAGAGAGAGGCTATTGGAAATTAATTTCACACCTGAATCTTAACCATCTTTCTCTGTCCGGAAGTCAGGGGTGTGATGCCCTCAAGGAAATTTTCAGGCTTTATGATTTTAGGGATTCAGCGAGTACTCGAAATTTGATCGAGTCTTTATTAAAACTGAATACCAAGCCAATCACGGCGCCTATTCAGATTGATCAAAGTGTAGTTCTTTGTCGAGGAACTGAAGTCGAAATTGAGCTCGACTCAATGATGCTTACTGGAACCAGCCCATTACTGTTTGCCAGCATTATTGAGCGGTTTCTCGGTCTTTATTGTTCTATTAATTCATTTACTAAATTGATTGCTACCATGAGTGGCAGAGATGGAGAGCTGAAAAGATGGCCACCTCGCGCAGGCGAAAAAGCTTTACTGTAATAGAGCGGCTGCGTCGAGAGCCCTATCACTTCGATTTCTATCAGGCTGTTCGAATCTTGGAGCGGGCTGTATCTATGGCTGATGGCGAATTTTGTGAAGAGCCTATAGCCAGTGCAGCCCCGCCAGCTAAAGAAATGGTTCGCTTCAGTGCCCAGTCTGGGTTGTCCTTTATTGGGTCTGATGTTTTACGCCTGGAAAAAAAATTAAGTAACAATGCCGAGATACAAGATAAAGAGATTAGCCAGTGGCATATGGAGGTTGGATTCACTGGTTTAATCGGTAGCCAGGGCGTTATGCCTTACTATCTTACAGAGCTAGTTCAAAAAGAACTTAAAGAGAATAATACCGCTTTGCGGGATTTTCTTGACATATTCAATCATCGTCATACCTCTCTACTTTATAAGGCCTGGCATAAATACCAACTGCCTGTAAATTATGAGCGTCAGCGCTTGCGCAATGAAAGAGCCCCTGACATTTTTACCCAGGCAATTGCTTCTCTAGCGGGACTAGGCACTAGTGAGATGCGCTATCGAATGCCAATTCCCGATGAAGCACTTCTGGGTATGGCGGGGCACTTGGGGCAGGGGCGCTGCTCGGCAGTGGCACTGACCAGTATGATTCAACATTTCTTTGGTTTGAATGTTTCTATTGAGCAGTTCCAGGGACAATGGGATGAATTACCGGAAGATATTCTCTGTCGTCTGCCTTGTGAGGAAGCTCCTAGTGGAGTTAATAACTGCCTCGGAACTAATACAATTTTGGGTACACATTGTTTTCAGGCTCAGAACAAATTTCGGATAGTTATCGAGCCAATGGCCTATGATCAATTCATGACTATTGCTCCGGGGACACAGAAATTGGAATCCCTAAAAGCATTTATCAAACTTAGTGCTGGAATTGAACTGGATTTTGAGCTGTCAGTCTCGCTACCTGCCCAACAGGTTTCACCGGTGCAATTAAACCGCAAGTCTGATCACGACCCTCTGTTAGGGTGGAATACCCACATGGCCAGTGAGCAGGAGCCTGCAGAACTTATACAAATTACATTAAGTGCTGACAATATGTCGCCAGATGAAGCATTACCTGCGGCATGATTATTCGTTAACAATAATTTTTAAAAGGATCTTTTCACTGTGATAAATATCGATTTGAAGCGGCTCGTGGATACCATGACACCGCATATGCGCGACTCCCTAGAGGGTGCGGCCGGCCTCTGTCTATCACAAAATCAATATAACGTTGAGCTTGAGCACTGGTTGCTGAAGTTATTGGACCAATCAGATACCGACCTCTATCACCTGCTTGAAAAGCATGACTGTAATCCTGCAAATTTTGCAAAACAGCTTGCATCTGCTATTGCTGGATTTCGTTCGGGTAGCAGTCGTCCACCTGCGTTATCTCCGACCATTGTAGAGGCAGCTAAGAATGCCTGGATGTTGGCTTCTATAGATTATGGCCACCGTGCTATCAGCTCTGGGCATTTTCTTGCGGCTTTGTTATTAGAAGAAACTTCACGTCGCCAAATTCTGGAGTCTTGCCCAGAGCTCAAAAATATAGCTCCGGAATCCATTCGTGAAACAGCTAGAGTTATGTTCGGTCAAAGTGCCGAGTCTAGCCATATTGGAGCCGCAAGTACTACGGACGATGGGGCCGCTGCAGTTGCAGCTGCTGCTAGCAAGGCCCCAGCTCTTGATAAGTACACGGTCAACCTCACCGAAAGAGCTAAGAAAGGGGAAATTGATCCTGTTCTTGGGCGAGATGAAGAGATCCGGCAGTGTATTGATATTCTGACCCGTCGCAGGCAAAACAACCCGATTCTTACTGGCGAGGCGGGAGTGGGTAAAACCGCAGTGGTTGAGGGCTTTGCTTTACGTATTGCCAGTGGCGATGTGCCTGAACCCTTGCGTGGTGTTGCCGTGAGGACACTTGACCTGGGCTTACTCCAGGCGGGTGCCAGTGTAAAAGGGGAGTTTGAAAATCGTCTCAAGTCTGTAATTGAAGAGGTTAAATCCTCGCCAACACCTATCATTTTATTCATTGATGAGGCCCACACCATGATTGGTGCTGGGGGTAAAGAAGGCCAGGGTGATGCAGCTAACTTGCTCAAGCCAGCGTTAGCACGGGGTGAGTTAAGGACCCTGGCTGCAACAACCTGGGCTGAGTATAAAAAGTACTTTGAACGTGATCCTGCCCTTACCCGACGTTTCCAGGTTGTAAAGGTTGAAGAGCCCTCTGAGACAGATGCAATAGATATGATGCGCGGTATTGCTGCTACTCTTGAGGAACACCACAAAGTGCGTATCCTGGACGAAGCAGTTATTGCCTCAGTTAAGCTATCTCATCGCTATATCCCTGGTCGTCAGTTACCCGATAAGTCTGTAAGTCTGCTGGATACAGCCTGCGCACGTGTAGCACTCAGCCAATCCGCTACCCCTGGTGCAATTGAAGATGCTCGAATCAATATTGATCGAACGAATACTACGCTGGCCAAGCTAGAGCGTGAAAACGCAGCTATGGGTGAACATGAAGAGCAGCTAACTGAATTGAGGGCGTTCAAGCTAGCTGAAGAACAGCGTTTAGCTACTTTGGAACAACAGCTTGTTAAAGAAAATGAGTTAATTGAGCAGGTTCAAAAAATTCGCGATCAAATTGATTCCGAATTCATGAAAGGAAAGGGCGATAAACAGGAGCCTGATCCCGCTTTATTAGCTGACTATCAACAGCAGTTAAAAAGCCTCTCTGCAGAACTTGAGTCCATACAGGGTGACACTCCATTAATGCAACCGGCCGTTGACGAACAGGCTATTGCTGCAGTGGTCGCCAACTGGACGGGCATACCTGTTGGAAAAATGGTGAGTGATGAAATCATTGCGGTTAAAACTCTGGCAGAGCGACTCAATAAGCGCGTGATTGGGCAACCTCATGCAATTGAGGCTGTTGCCCAGGCAATTCGCACCTCGCGTGCTGGTCTAACCGACCCGCGTAAGCCCGTAGGTGTATTTATGTTCTGCGGAACCAGTGGTGTAGGTAAAACTGAAACGGCTTTGGCATTGGCCGATGAATTATTCGGTGGCGAACAAAATATCACCACAATCAATATGGCCGAATTTAAAGAAGAACACAAAGTATCTATGCTGTTGGGGTCCCCTCCTGGATATGTCGGCTATGGAGAGGGAGGTGTTCTTACAGAAGCTGCAAGACGTAAACCTTATTCTGTAATTCTGTTGGATGAAATGGAGAAGGCCCATCCCGGCGTTCAGGATATTTTCTATAACCTATTTGATAAGGGTTCCATTAAAGATGGTGAAGGGCGTGATATTGACTTCAAGAATACCGTTATCATTATGACCTCCAATGCGGGTGAGGATGCTATCAGAGCTATATTCAGCCAAGTAGAAGAAAAGCCGGAACCAGATGTACTCCTCGATAATATTCGTCCGCACCTACTACAGAAATTTAAGCCGGCATTCCTTGGTCGCGCCAATGTAGTTGCTTACTATCCGCTGGATGATGAGAATCTGGTGGAAATCTGTAAGATCAATATGCGTAAGATAGAAAAGCGTGTACGAGAGCACTATGGTGCCTCTTTCTCATATGATGAGGATGTGCTCATCAATATTGTGGCACGTTGTCACGAAGCCGATACTGGAGCTCGCAATATTGAGGTGATCTTAAATAAGACCCTATTGCCAGAATTGGCTAGTGAATGCTTGGATAAAATGGCGAAGGGTGAAGAGGTTAAAGCAATTAAAGTCTCTGCGACTGAAGAGGGTGATTTTGCCTATAACGTAGAATAATTTAAAACTAGCCCAGTAGTGAGATTAACTGGATTTCATTACTGGGCTGGGTACCACTTAATATCATGTGTTATCGTTACTTCTGTTGACTTTATTAGTGAATCATTCTTCCTGCTCTCATGACTAAGTCAGAGATAGCTCGATGCATCCGTAGGAATACCATACGGATAAATGAAACTGTTATATCAACTCCCTCAACAACAACCATCCCAATTAATTGCGCAAATCTACGTATAAGACGCATTACCCAGAAAGAAATATCTTTGCTGATTTGGTAAGCGTTGTGCAAGAAAATTGCCAGTCTGTCTAAGATCGTAAATGTTGTACTTCCTGCCACAACCAGAGAAATTCCAGCCAGATGACCTATCTTTTTTAAGACCCAGAGCAGAGCTTCTCCCGCCATCCAGGCTGTGTTCATAGATAGGGAAATAATACCGTCTGATCTTAACCAGGCCTCAATACTTCTTTCTAAACTTCCTTTAGGCTTTCTTTGTTTGACGGTACCCCAGTCTAGGCTTGCATCATTTGGGGCGACGGATGCTATATAATTCTGCATTTTGTGAGCGCTGGCTGGGTTGCTGCTGGATTCAGGCATGGGTAATTCGAAATCACCGATACCTCCATTTGGAACGTGAATAAATGGCCAAGTGGGTACCATAGGGATAGGATCATTACGGTGATAGACGCGGCAAATATTATCTGCTGTTAACTTTCGTTTACATCCACTAGCAAAGTGATCAAGCCCAACTCTGGGGCTGCCGTAGGTATATAATTTAATTGTTTTACCTGTATTAGAAGATAGCCAATCAGCAGCTAAGGTTGCCAGAGCCCCTCCCAGGCTGTGTCCTACACAGTGAATTGTATGGATATCAGGAGATAGATTCTGAGCGAATTCCTCTAGCTGGGGAAGAAAGCTCTCAAATGTATAATAGAACCCTTGATGTACAGATCCACCGGTATGAAATCTCTTGATACCAGCGTTTAGGTCTGTAAGTACATCATAGCCACTGGCGGTACCCTTTAAAGCAACTATTGCCTGGCCTTTGTAGTGTCCTTTACCATAGGCCGCTATACCCATGGTGTGGGAACTTTTCAGAAAAATAAATGCTCCAGTTTTTCCGTCTAGCGTTTTCGATTTAATATCTTCCACTCTAAAATCATTTTTGTACAATTCAAAGAATAATTTTCTTGTTTCTGGGGCCTTCATTATATATATGTCATAAGCTAACTGAGCACTGTATTTTGGCGTAAGCATTTTTCTGCTCCTGTTTATAGTGTGCTATTTAAGTTTGCATGATGTTTTTAATACTGAAGCGAAAGCTCTTTCCGTTTTGGGTTCATCGAGAAGCTCGCAAGAGAGATTAAATGGTTCACCATTGAGTTCTGAATTTTCTCCCGGATCTCTTTTCGCATAGACCCAAATTTTGTATTTCTTGTTTTGATATTCCACGTTAATGGTTTGCGAGGAGATGAATTCTACGGGAAGTGCTTGGGTAAGGGAGCTGCCATAAGAGGCCGGTAGTTCTATATATCCGGTATCATCGGAAAAAAAAGTGTCAGTAATTTCTTTCTTCCAGTTAACTGTGCGAATAATCTTAGCACCTGCCGCAGGCTTGCCATTCAGGGTAAGCTTGATTTTCATTTCGGAAAATGTACATGCTTTTAACGGGTTCAAGAATGCCATTCCGTAAGTTCCTCCTGTTGTTAATAGAGTGATTAAAATAATTGGTATTGTTGTGAGAAGAGATATATTTTTTGTCATGATGTCAGGTTTTATTTTTAATGGGTGCTGTAAATATAGATTTATACGAAATTTTCAACTTGAAAATTATTGTGCTACATTGATTTGTAAGTTTAATGGTGCAGGTTTCGAAGCTTGTAATAGAAGCTTCGCATTCTAAATATTCAATGTGTAGCTTTGGTCCAATATCTTTTAAATGGTGGACATAAAGGATAGTGGTTTTATTTTACTAGACTGTGAAGAGAGCAGATTGATGGCTAAGGAATCAGGCAGTCTATTTTTTTATTATTGATCAGGATGTCTGATGTTAGTCAGAAAATTATTATCCGTTTAATTATTGTTTTTATTGGCAGAAAGGGCTACTTTTTAACAGCTTCCGTATAATTTTTATTTGAATTGCTTTGGCTAGAATATAATCTATCCACCAATCAATACGGTGGGGCATCCAATAACAATCTTACCCCCATGACCAGTAGTATCTCCCATTCGGGCAGCAGGCTTTTTTTGCAGCATCACGGTAGTACTGCCCATAGCAACTGTATCCGGCGGTCCTACGCAGGTACAGGTGCTACCTACGGTGGCAGATGGCATACCACCGATAATTACCGTCGGAGCACCAGGGCTGAGAATCGGGCCGCCTACATGCGGGACCGTCCCAGTCACCATTGGACAGACATGCATATCGGTGATACGTGAAGCTGGCTTGCCCATGATTTATTCCTTAATTCTTCCATTACCGCCACGGGCCAAATCCAGCCCCTGCTTCATATAGCGGTCGAAGCGTTTTGCAGGGTCAACCGGGTCAGATAAGACCGCAGCCAATGTGATACTGCCGGCCACCGCGTGTGCATACAGGTGCTCGGGTGGTTCAACAACAGGCTCGCCTTCGGCAGCTAAGCTGCCGTGACACCAACTGGCTGCGGTAGCGGCCCAGCTTGCCGGCGTCTTGTGTTTGGTTTTATCGCCCAGAGCTTTGCACTTTAATCGTGACTCTTCGTTGGGTTTTTTGGCCCAAGTCTCTGCAGCGATCAACGCACTGACATTGTCTTCGTCAGTTTCAGGACTTTGTATATCACGTGCTGCAAGGCAGGCCCACCATACTGCTTCACGTTTAGGTAAGCCGTGGGCTAGTAGTTTTATGGCATCCGGATAGAGACCAGCTTCCACAAGCTGATTAATACTCACCTCAGGTGCTGTGTCAGGTACCAGGTGCTCTTCTGCCTCCTCGCTGACCTCAAAATTATTTAGAAGCTCAGCTGCAGTGAGCGCTTGGACTTTGATCAGATCGGTCATCTATTGTTAAACCCCATCAATTGATCATGGTAACGCCACCTTTCAAGGTGAGCATACCACCGCCTTTAACTTCCGCAGTTGCGTCCCCTTTACAGGAAAGCATGGTTCCTTTGATGGTGATACCAGCTGGTGTTAGCTTGATGCTACTGCCGCCAACCTTCAACTCGATAGATGCTTTAGAGGTTATCTTAATTGCCCCCATGGCATCAGTGGTCTGGCTACCCTTGCTGACCTTAAGGGTATGATTACCTGAACCGATGGTGACAACTTGGTTACCCTTATTGACATTGAGTTTTTGGTCACCCTTGGCAATAGTGACAATTTCACTGCCGTCAGTAACAGTAATACTTCGATCCTGTTTGATTTCTAGAGTCTGCTGGTTTTCTATTTTACCGGTTTGGTCATTGTGGATCACAAAGTTATGATCCTTCCCGGCCTCCATATATATTTCTTCGTTGCCACTCTTGTCATCAAATCTGAGTTCATTGAAGGTGCTGCCTTCATACTCAGTCTTCCAGCCGCTTTGTGTGGCTGTGTAGTTGGGCCCCGGGTTGTCTCCGTTATAAACGGCTCCGGTAATCAAGGGTCGATCTGGATCACCATTGATATAGGTGACAACCACCTCCTGATTAACTCTGGGGACAAAATTAGCCCCCCAATTTTTGCCGGCAAAAGACTGCATAACTCTTACCCAGCAACTGTTCTGTTGTGAGTTCCAGGGAAACTTAACTTTGAGCTGTGTGTAGGGGTCTTGAGAGCTGTCTGAAGCCGTTGCTTTAACTTCTAAAACCCGTGCTACTTGCGGTGAATGGATTTTCTTCGCGCACACATTGGGCTGAGGGCGAGGCATCACACTAGAAGGTATACAGCTAAAGGTGTTGTGGAAGTGGGTATCTATACCGTTTCCATCCGCAGCAGAGATATGCACGGAGGTAATAAGATACTTTCCTTTTTCGGAGGACAGCGAGTGATCGAAATTAAAGCGCCCGCCTGCGGTAAAGGATGGGCAGTCACTACGACCATGGCTCACATCGAAAAGCGCTTCTTGCGCTTCCATCGCCCGCTCGGCAAGTGCCTTGTGATAGCTGTCAGTAAATTTATGCTTGTGCTCACCGTCGGCCTGGAAATGGTTTAAGCCATAGAGGCCGCGCATATAGTTTGCAACATCATTCAGCTGGCTGGTGGTTTTTACCTGCTGCTTGTTATCCTTGGTAGCGGTGTACTCGCTATAGTCTTTTAGCTCAAACCCACCGCCATGATAATTGAAGTTTCTTCTCCAGCTACTCACAGTATTTTTGGTGGGGTGACTGCCTCCGCCATCGTATTCGATGTTTTCGCTCTCACAGTCATAGAAATCCTGGGAGTCATCACATAGCACAAGCTCATGTTGTCCCGCAGAGTGCTTAAAATAATAAGAGATGCCTTCTTCAGCCATCAGGCGATTGACAAACTCAAAGTCACTCTCATCAAACTGAACACAATATTCACGAGCAATATATTCGGCGTTTAGCTTTAGGGTTAGCCTTATAACACGGCTGTACTCTCCGAGAACCTCTTCCAAGATTTGCTTGGCTGATTTGTTTTCAAATACCCTGTTGCTGCCAGCCAAGCTAGTAAACCACAGACCGGGCTGTAAAATAGCGCTATAACTGCGTACACCCTCAGCATTGACATCATGCAGGGAGAACTGTGTGACGTAGCCATTAATATAACGTGGTGTTTCTGCATGATGAATGGATACCGTTACTGGTTTGCCGACAATATCCTTTTGCTCGATAGCATGGTCATCAGAAAGCAATTGTACTTCATAGCGAAAAAGCTTAGATATGTGCTCTTCGCCTTGCAGGGTCGTAGCAATTAGCGCATCTGTGCCAACCGGGCTATCGACCGTAATCATTCTTTTATCTTGATTGAGTGTAGCCATGGGCAGCCCCAACTATCCCTACGGTGCCTGAAAGAAATGAGAAACTAGCAGATTTGCAGATCTTTAGCTGAAAGCTCAATAAGCACTCAGCTAAAGACCTGTTTAGATAGCCCGCAGAATTCTGCAGGCCATCTTTCTTCCAAAAAGGAAGTAGACCTATTACAGCGGAGTAGCAGTAGTGAGGTCGTATCCAACACGCATGTTTTTGGGGTTCTTGTTGGATTTGTCTGCGTGGTTGAGGTCAGCCTCAATTTTGGCAAAGCTCAGGGAGATGGACTCCTGAGGAGCGCCACCAGCAGAAGCACCAATGCTGTAGGAGGAGATCAGTACGTTTTCCAGCTTGTAAACTGCATACTTTTCTACAGAGTTAGCGCCAGTCTGTACAACGTGGATTTCGACAGGTACACCTTCGTCACCGGTTACAGAAGCCTTGAACAGGCCGCCGGATGCAGCGTCAATACGCTTGGTGAAGGTAACTTCACTCAGGCTTGGGCGAGAGGCTTCACGGTTGGAGGTAGCGCCGGCTTCCATGGTGATGCCGCGACCAACACCAAAGTTGAAGCTGTCAACTTCGATCCAGTCTTCATAACCCTGGGCGGTAACATTACCTTTGGTGGCCAATTTGTTGAAGTTCATGTAGATAGCCATGGGAAATCCCTCTTTGTTGGCTTGAGATGTAGGTGATTAATTCCTCACTACCACATTAGTGCGGCAGCTCAGGTGGTGTCGCAATGACAACTAAGGTGATTTAAACAGAGGAAAATGCAAAAAAAAACCGAATTTTCACCCTATTAAATCGACTCTGGCACTAATTACTGAAGAGAGAATCTTGATCGTTGAGGGGATGCAGGTTGTGCTTATTCGACTCTGACACTAATTAATTTGCTATCGCCCAGTAAGGATCATTGACCAAAAACACGCGACTGGCTGCTAAAAAATTAAGAATTGTTAACGGCATTATCTTAGTGAAATACATTGAAATAAGGTTTTTGGCTTACTATCTGCAGTTGTAAGGCAGTGTAATTACTTGTGCTGGTGGTTGGGTTCTCCGCAGACCCTGTAATTCCCGAGAGGTTTGTTCAAAGTAGTTTATAGTCGATCTTATTTGCTTACCCCTTCATTGTTGCCTCCAGGGCTGTTCGATATACTTTGCCCCTATTTAGCTTGACAACCGGTCTGTAGCATTTTGTTGTTACGGTCTCTGGGTGTGTCGAAAAGCTTTCCCATGGAGGCGGAATTGAACGATAAGACACGTGTTGTTCGGCCGAACGGCAATCTGCCCGGTCCGGATAAATCTAAGCAGGGACTGACAGAAGATGGCGATGTAACAGTCGTTGTCCATCAGGACTCCACCGGGAAAAATGACCACCCACCAGTACGTGGAGCTCAAGCAATTCTGCCGTCCGCTGCAGCTGGCTTCAATGCGGACGCTACAGTCTTTAGTCCCACTCCACGAAAGAATACCGGGCAAAAGAGAGAGCCAGGTCAGCTTTCAGGCGGATTCCCAGCGAATCCCATTGATACCTCAGATTCATTTGAGCCATTGCCCTCCGGAGCTGTTACCAAAACGGTTATCAAAGGGCGTTTTGAGCTGGATAAGCTGCTTGGGGTTGGCGGGATGGGAGCGGTTTATAAGGCTCTTGATCGCCGTAAGCTGGAAGCCAATGACAGTGAGCCCTACGTGGCCATTAAGCTGTTAAATGATGACTTCCAAAAACATCCCGATGCTTTTATTTCCCTGCAGCGTGAAGCACGCAAGTCACAGACACTGGCGCACCCCAATATCGTAACCGTCTACGATTTCGACCGCGATGGCGACCGGGTCTTTATGACAATGGAGTTCCTTGAGGGTGCTCCGCTTGACAAGCTCTTGAGAGAGCACGCTGATGTCGGACTGGGGCCGGAAAAGGCGCGATCCGTCTTTTCTGATATTTCCCAGGCTCTGATCTACGCCCATTCGCATAAGATCGTCCATTCAGACTTTAAGCCCGGCAATATCTTTGTCACTAGTAAGAAAGGCGCAAAGGTTTTTGATTTTGGTATTGCCAGGGCGGTCTCTGAAGGGGGAATCGCCAACAAGACCGGTGAAACTACGGTCTTTGATGCTGGAAGCCTGGGAGCACTGACCCCGGCTTATGCTAGTTATGAGATGCTCAAAGGGGCAGAGCCAGCCCCATCTGATGATGTCTATGCCCTGGGCTGTGTAGCCTATGAGTTGTTTTGCGGTCGGCATCCCTATGACAAGGTTCCCGCCGATAAGGCTTTGGAGAAGAAGCTCCGGCCCAAACGTATTAAGGGTTTAAATCGGCGGGAATGGCGTGCCCTCGAAGCCGCTTTGCAGCTTACACGAGAAGAACGCACCGATTCTGTAGAGAAGTTTGTCCAGGCATTTTTTGTCAGCAATACCTGGAAATGGGTACTGGGCGGTGCCTTTGCCATGGTACTTGTAGGGGCCGGTGTGGGTTATAGCCACTTGGAGCAGCAAAATACGGCTGAACAGGCAAGGGTAAAAGTCGAACTGGAGAAAAAGCTCCAGGAGGAACTTCTGCAGCGGCGAATTAGCGACAAAAAAGAAGCGATAAATCGCCTGGTGTCTCTGAGTATCCTCACTCCAGCCTGGGAAAAGGATCTCCGTATTGAGCTACACGAGTATTCGGAGCTTAACCCTAGTGATGAGGAGTTTCTCGATAATAAACGTCGTGAGATTTCAGAGCTCTTCCTCGCTGCAGCTACGGGGCAGTTAAACCTCGGCAACCTGGATCAAGCGGACTCCATGTTAGAAAGCGCCGCGAGTTGGTATGGCGTATCCAGTCAGGCTGTGGCGATTAAATCCCAGTTAGCGACCGATAGAGAGAATCTCCGAGCTCGCCTGGAAACTGAACGCCTGGAGGCTGAACGCGAGGCAGAGCGCATTCGACTTGCGGAGGAGCGGGCCGAACGCCGTCGCTTGGCTGCCATAAAAAACAAGCAGATTGATACTGTATTGTCCAATATGGAAGCCGCTCTCACCTGTGGATTCGATATGAATGTCGCCGCCGTGGGAGCCCAGTTATCACAGCTAGCAAAGCTGGATAGTGTTAAAGCTAGACAGATTCGCCCGGTTGTCGGTGAAGAACTGAATAACTGTGCCACTAAGCTGGGTGCAGAAGACCCCCTAAGAACAGAGGCGCTGGTCGATGAATTTAGGGCGCTTCTCCCGGGTTACCAGCCACTCAAAGAATTTAAGCTGGATTTTTGTGGTCACCTGGTGCCAGGTAGTGGCGGCAGAGGGGCGCGCTACAGCTGCCGTGATCGCCTTGCAGATGGTACCAAGGGACCGGCGATGGTGGTTGTCAGAGGGGTGAGTGGTCGCCCCCTGGCTGTTAGTAAGTATGAAGTCAGCAATCGTGACCTGGGTTACTACTGCAGTGCAACCAAGCAGTGTGGGGCTTTAGATATCGCGGCGGGCGATTTGCCAGTTAATAACCTAACTCTTCAAGACGCAGAAGCCTATCTCAGCTGGTTATCCGAGGAGACCGGATACCATTATCGTCTTCCCACTGAGCAGGAATGGTTTGCCGCAGCCAGTGCCAATGGCCAGGAAGAGGTAGCAGATCGCAATTGCCACTTAAAGTACGGCGGTATCGAGAAAGGTGTCGAATTGGTGCCCGCGCAGGACGGCTCGATAAACAGGTTTGGCCTGGTAAATGCTGTAGGTAATGTCCAGGAGTGGGCCAGAGGAACCGAAGGGGAGTTACTCGCACTCGGCGGTAATCGACAAGACCCTATGAGCCGCTGTCTTGCTACAACCAAAAGGCTTCATGCAGGCCTCGCGGATGAATTAACTGGCTTTCGCATCGTCAGGGATGTGAATTAATAAGAAATACGTTGTTCCCTTCCCTTTAAGGACTGTGGGCGACTTTATAAAAATGAGTATTTTGGGGGAGTTATGCTTGGGCTTGGAAAAAGTAAGCTGGCACTGTTTGTGGGGGCAGGTTTTCTGTTATCGAATTTGCCAGTTTATGCTCAAGATGAAGGTTCCAGCTTCCGCAGTCGCGTAAGGCAGGCCTTTGATCAGGATACACCCACTGTTAATGAGACGGATGTTACCAAGGATTTCCTGCAGCGCACCTACGAAGCCGAAGATCCGAATCTCAATACCGAGATCCCCGAGATATCCCAGCGTAATCAAGGCCCTAGAATTACGGTTAAAAAATTTAGATTTCACCGGCTGGAGGAGTATCCAGACTTTGGTATCGAACGTGAAGTTATCGAGGATATGGCAGAGAAGCTTCGCGTTAAATATATGAAAGAGGATAAAATCCTTGCCAGCGGTTATACCGTAGATAACCTCGAGGAATTGGCCATTCTATTGGGCAATATGAAAGCCCAATTTAGCCCTGGCGGCTTGGGCCCGGCAGAACTCAAAAAACTTGTCAGTGTCATCGAAAAGCAGAATAAAGAACGTGGGTTAAGTTATGCCGACCTTGAAGAGATTGCTGCGGAGCTGACTAATTTTTACCGTCGTCAGGGACTTTTTCTCGCGCAGGTACAAATACCTGCTCAAGATGTTGAAGATGGCGTTGTAACATTTACCGTACAAGAAGGCCTGTTGGGTCAAGTCGTTGCAGAAGATAATAACAAATACGCTCTGGAACAACTGGCTAAGCCTTTTGAAGAACAAAAGGGTAAGTTGGTTAACCACGATAATATTGAAGAGGGGCTTTACCTACTCAATGATTTGCCTGGCTTAAATGTCACCGGATATTTTAGTGCCGGTGAAAATCCTGGTGAAACCAAGCTGAACCTAAAAGTACGCGATGCTAGCGGTTGGAAAACATCCTTTAGAATGGATAACCACGGATCAGCGTATACCGGAGATCAGAGATTTTATACAACCGTAGACTGGTTAAACCCTTTGGGTATAGGGGATGCCCTGACCATAGGCTACTTGAAATCAACCAATGTTACAGATTTTGATTCTGATTTTGGCTCTGATCTTGGTCAGTTAAGATACAGCCTTCCTTTATTTGGACCGCGTACCAGGCTTCAGCTTTCTGCAGATTACAACGATTTTGTTTTGCGCGATGTTGAAGATCCTGATAACCCTGTGAATGTACTCGATATTCATGGAGACAATACCAGCTATGCGCTCACAGTGGATCATAAATTCCGTCGTTCAAGGGGCTTCAATTTAACCGGCTCATTTGGTCTTACTGAGAAAAAGTCGAATCTGCGCGCAATTACTAAATTTGATGAGCCTGGTGACCATGTATACGGCGGTGAATTGGGCTTTTATGTGGACCATCTCTCCAGTGGTACTGTTTCTATGCTTAATATATTAAGCAGCAGTATCCAGTATGGTGAGCATCAAAGAGAACTGGAAGATAAGTTGGAGGCGAAGCGTGGTGATCATTTTGCCAAGGTTGCTTTAAATAGTAGTTCATTGCTGTTTTTACCTATGCCATTTACCAATGACCAATCCCGCTTAATTATCAAAAGCCGCGCACAACACAGTGATTACCCGCTCCCGGCTTTTGAGCAGATGTCCTTGGGGGGCGCCAATGGTGTTAGAGCCTTTGATGTGCGAGATTTTTCCGCCGATAGCGCTGGGCTTTTATCTGCTGAGTGGTATCCCAGCTTCCCCGAAGTGGTTAATCCCATCCTATTTGGTCAACGCCTTAATGATATGGTGCAAGTTGCACTATTTGCCGATGTGGGTTACGGCGTTGTTAATAATTACAAAGATGGAAAAGAAGATGACTGGGCGAGGCTTGCCGGAGGTGGCCTCATGTTTAAGTTCAGTTGGAATGAATTCTTCTCCAGCAAAGTATCAGTGGGTTGGCCTATTGAAAAAGCCTCCTCAATAGAAGGTACTGGTGAAGATATAGATCAACCAATGGTCTATGCAGACTTTTCTATTTTTTATAACTAATAATTCAGAATTCATCGATAGCTGAAGCTGACCTGACCGCTCTATGCAAGGTACCGGTATGAAAGCCAAAAAAAATACTCTTGAACTGAAAAAACTGACTTCTGCAATCAAGGTATCCCGCTTAGCGTATGCTGGCATGTTTGCAGGCTTACTAAGTCCTCTGGCACATGCAGGCCCGGAAGGCGGTGTGGTAACCGGTGGTAGTGGCACAATAGATGTAAATGGCACTACCACTACAATTGATCAAAATACCGATTTGCTCTCTATCGACTGGGATTCCTTCAATTTAAGCGCTGAAGAATTGGTTAAGTTCCTTCAGCCAAATACCTCCTCGGTCGTACTCAACCGAATATTGGATCAGAGTGCCAGTACAATTCATGGCTCTATTGAAGCCAATGGCCACGTTATTCTGGTAAACCCACGCGGAGTGCTCTTTACCGAGAGTGCCACCATCAACGTCGGCGCTATTACCGCTTCCGGACTCGATATGAGTCCGGAGGATTTTATGAATGGCAACTTCACCTTTAAAGGGGAAGACGGTTCTGCTGGTTTTGTAGTTAACAGAGGTGTAATCAACGCCGCCAGTGCCGTATTGGTGGGCAAACAGGTCACCAATGCTTCATCGGGCCTGATCAGTGCAGAGCTGGTCAGCCTGGCCGCCGCAGATGAAGCGATACTCACTTTCGATGCCGATGGCATGATCGGTGTACAAGTCACTAAAGAGGTGATGGAAAACGACCTCGGTGTCGATAGCGCCGTTTTAAATGAGGGTAATATCGATGGTGCCCAGGTTCTCCTGGAAGCGAGCGTATCCGGTGACTTATTTACTGCTGCAGTAAATAACGAGGGCACGATTAAAGCCCAGGGAATCGATACCAGCGGAGGCAAAATCCGTTTATTTGGTTCCGGCTCGAGTGTAATCAATAGCGGCGAATTACAAGTCGCAGGTACCACTGGTGGACAGGTGGTACTCGAAGGGGATACCGCAGAGCATAGGGGTAAAATTGATGTCCGCAGCACCGCTGGGCGTGGCGGCGAGGCTATGGTTCTCGGCGATGAAGTTCTTGTCAGTGGTGCTATTGATGCGCGCGGTACTGTCGCGGGTGGTGAGGTCCTAATCGGTGGGGATTATCAAGGGAAGAATTCCCAGGTTCGCAATGCCGAAAAAACCACTGTTACTAAAGACGCTCATATTAATGCGAGTGGTATAGGGGAAGGTGATGGCGGTGAGGTTATTGTTTGGGCCGACCATACTACGAATTTTGCTGGGACTATTTTAGCCGAATCTGGTGAGCAAAGTGGTGATGGGGGCTTTGTAGAAACATCAGGGAAAGTTAATTTATTTTTTGATGAAGATTTCATGTCAGTTTCTACTGCGGCAAAATCTGGCGGGGAAACTGGCCTTTGGCTTTTAGATCCAGGCTGGTTAGATATCACAGATGGCTGTGGTGTTGATGTAGTTAATTGTATTTCATCCTCAACACTAACGAGTAAATTAAGTAATAATAATATAACAATCACTGTTTCGGATGAAAATACGGCTAGTACTGATATTGGTGATGTTGGTGTAAATAAAGATTCGAGTGCAGACAGCCCATTTTCATATGGAATTCGTGTTTCAGATAATTTGAGTTGGAGTAGTGGGAAGAGTCTTACGCTAGACTCCTACAGCAATGTACAGGTTTCCACTGGTGTAACAATCAAAGCTGAAGACGGAAAGTTTTATGTTGTAGCCAATGGTTCTTTTGAGAATTATGGTGAAATTGATGTTAAGCGTGTAGGATTCAAGGTTGGTAGTTCATTTAAAAACTATGGCGATATTAAGTTTAACGGTAAAGTTAACGGCGATAAAGTTGGTTTTTATTTGGAGGTTGGAATCAATGGAGATGGCTCACAAAACGTGTTGGGTAATCTTTTCTACACAAACAATGATGAAAGCCAAGACTTTATAATTACTGGTGGAGCTGGCACTGATGGCTTTATTCTAAATGATCAAAATGATCAAATAACCGTTACTGGTGATAAGGCTTTTACTTTATCTAAGTATGCATCAGATAACTCAAATTTTACGTTTTCTGACATTGAGTCAATTGATACCGCTGGCGGTGAAGATACTGTAACTAGCACAGTTAATTCTGCCGAATGGACTCTAACTTCTCTGGATAATCAAGTTAACCATAGCGGGATTAACTTTTTAAATGCTGAAGTATTCAGTGGTGGTAAAGGGGTATTGCAGGGTGCTTCCAATAGT
>NZ_JBSWWI010000004.1:0-1838 GCF_056160005.1 Microbulbifer sp. ABH2_005
TTCAAAGCCTCCCACCTATCCTACACAAGTAGGCTCAAAGTTCAGTGCAAAGCTGTAGTAAAGGTTCACGGGGTCTTTCCGTCTAGCCGCGGGTACACTGCATCTTAACAGCGATTTCAATTTCACTGAGTCTCTGGTGGAGACAGCGTGGCCATCGTTACGCCATTCGTGCAGGTCGGAACTTACCCGACAAGGAATTTCGCTACCTTAGGACCGTTATAGTTACGGCCGCCGTTTACCGGGGCTTCGATCAAGAGCTTCGCCGAAGCTAACCCCATCAATTAACCTTCCGGCACCGGGCAGGCGTCACACCCTATACGTCCTCTTACGAGTTTGCAGAGTGCTATGTTTTTAATAAACAGTCGCAGCCACCTGGTCACTTCGACCGGCCTCAGCTTAGGGAGCAAGTCCCATCACCAAAACCGGCGTACCTTCTCCCGAAGTTACGGTACCATTTTGCCTAGTTCCTTCACCAGAGTTCTCTCAAGCGCCTTGGTATTCTCTACCTGACCACCTGTGTCGGTTTAGAGTACGATTCACTATTGCCTGAAGCTTAGAAGTTTTTCCTGGAAGCAGGGCATCAACCACTTCACCCACAAGTGGGCTTCGTCATCAGTTCTCAGCCTTAGGGACCCGGATTTGCCTAAGTCCCCAGCCTACGACCTTAAACATGGACAACCAATCGCCATGCTGGCCTAGCCTTCTCCGTCACTCCGTCGCAGCAATAGCGAGTACAGGAATATTAACCTGTTTCCCATCGACTACGGCTTTCGCCCTCGCCTTAGGGGTCGACTAACCCTGTCCCGATTAGCGTTGGACAGGAACCCTTGGTCTTCCGGCGGGGAGGTTTTTCACCTCCCTTGTCGTTACTCATGTCAGCATTCGCACTTGTGATACCTCCAGCAGACCTCCCGATCCACCTTCAACGGCTTACACAACGCTCCTCTACCATGCTCCTAAGAGCATCCGCAGCTTCGGTTACCAGTTTTAGCCCCGGTATATCTTCCGCGCAGGCCGACTCGACTAGTGAGCTATTACGCTTTCTTTAAAGGATGGCTGCTTCTAAGCCAACCTCCTAGCTGTCTGGGCCTTCCCACATCGTTTCCCACTTAACTGGTATTTGGGACCTTAGCTGGCGGTCTGGGTTGTTTCCCTTTCCACGACGGACGTTAGCACCCGCCGTGTGTCTCCCGCGATTGCACTCCTCGGTATTCGGAGTTTGCATGGGGTTGGTAAGTCGGGATGACCCCCTAGCCCAAACAGTGCTCTACCCCCGAGGGTGAGACGCGAGGCGCTACCTAAATAGCTTTCGAGGAGAACCAGCTATCTCCCGGCTTGATTAGCCTTTCACTCCGATCCACAGGTCATCCCCTAATTTTTCAACATTAGTGGGTTCGGTCCTCCAGTTGATGTTACTCAACCTTCAACCTGCCCATGGATAGATCGCCGGGTTTCGGGTCTATTGCCTGCAACTAAACGCCCTATTAAGACTCGATTTCTCTACGGCTCCCCTAAGCGGTTAACCTTGCTACAGACAATAAGTCGCTGACCCATTATACAAAAGGTACGCAGTCACCCCGAAGGGCTCCTACTGCTTGTACGTATACGGTTTCAGGTTCTATTTCACTCCCCTCTCCGGGGTTCTTTTCGCCTTTCCCTCACGGTACTGGTTCACTATCGGTCAGCTGGGAGTATTTAGCCTTGGAGGATGGTCCCCCCATATTCAGTCAAGATAACACGTGTCCCGACCTACTCGATTTCACTCTAAATGCCTTTTCGTGTACGGGGCTATCACCCTGTATCGCGGTACTTTCCAGAACCTTCCACTAAAACATAAA
>NZ_JBSWWI010000006.1:0-1534 GCF_056160005.1 Microbulbifer sp. ABH2_005
CTTACAGCTTTTTCTCGGTGATTCGAGTGGCTCAAAACCCTTTTCGAATCCCGGCAAGGTCGTTTCCGCCCCCTGCTTGAAGTGGCGCGCATTATAGCGACCTCTCCGTGCTTGGCAAGCTCTTTTTCAAATCAATTTTCTTAATAAAATCAATGAGTTAGAGCCGCTTTCCCGCTGCTGCTTGAGCAGCGAGGAGGCGAACTATACGGACTTCACGGGGGCACCGCAAGCTCTTTTTGTAGGAATTTTTTAAAAAGATTTTTGGTTATAGTTTGCCCTTGAAAAGCACTTCATGGTGGAGCAAAAAAAGTAACGAAATAAATTACTTTCAACTCTCATTACTATTACCTGGAAGCATATTCAGACCAGCAGAGCCTTCCGTGCAATTTAAGCCTTAACTCGTATGGTTCACGCCCGGAATTTATTTACTAGCACCAAGCTTTAGCAAGGAGCTACTTGAGAAGCATTACATCGGCAAATAATCTGAGCGATTTATCTTCGGTTTTTCTCAGGCTCAAAACACATAGAAATAGCTTTACATATGAGTTCAGCTGCAAAATATAACACCCGGAGTTTATAAAACCCCAGGCTATGTACGGTCGGACTAGAATTAATTAGGCAGCTCTGGTAAATGACAGCTCTAGAAAATATGGCACTTAAAAAGTGTAGAATTTTGGAAAAATCTGCGTTTTTTCAATGTATTCTTAAAAGCTCCTTATTAGCCATTTGCTCCTAACGAATCACCCTTCGTGATCCTCAGTGGTAACCTTTTCTTTATAGGCAGTCCCCACCATCGAAATACAGTTTCCACAACCCGAGTATCCCTGTGCGTAGGTTGCCGCTCCTGTACCAAGTTGCTGGTGCTCAATAACAACCACATCACCACCTAACAGTGCCGCCTGATTTTTCAAATCAATTCGGCATTGCTTTATGTTAGTTATTGCTGTTTTTGCATTAAATCCAAAGCTACAGGCAACCTCACCAACATCGTAGTACTTATCAAGATCAGAAACTGAAATTTGCTGAACTACCTGTATGTCTCTACCTCCATCTGTTAGCTCTACAGTTGCACATGAAGATAGCATCGCAGCGAAGGTAATGAGTAAAAGCTTTATTCCATCTGACATGAAGAAAACTCCCTATTCTCGTTATTACTTTTGATATTAATAATGGCTACAAGACGATTAGAGTAGCCAGCAATAGCTACATCATTTTTATTCCGTTCCAACTGAAGTTTATCTTTTAGTCTAGATACCCTCAATAACCGACACACTTGGCTGTTTCAAAAGATGTTGCCTGGCGATGCTCAACCACCTAGAAAGAGCGGAATTGGTGAACAATAAATGACCACTAAAGTGTTTTTTGAATGAAATTAGAACCGACGGGAGCCTAAAAGACTTTTCATCAATTAAATAATGCGAAACCTCGGATCGATATACATCAAAGAGAAGTCTTTGGTTACCAGAGCACTCTTTTCTTCCAACTCTTTTTTTATTTTCCGCTTTTATTATTTTTATTAACTATTTTTTCACAC
>NZ_JBSWWI010000007.1:0-945 GCF_056160005.1 Microbulbifer sp. ABH2_005
AATGATAGCTACCAGATTGTAAAAAATACTGATAGCACAACGGCGATTCAAGTTGATGGGATGAGCTTCAATGGTCTTACCCGAGTGGAAGCTGGAACGTATGCTGGAACAGATATTCTGCTCGGTACCAATGATTCAGAAATATTTACTTTTAATAGTAATGCTGAGCTATTGGTTAATGGCTTAACGTTTAGTGGTTTTGAGACGGTCAATGCTTTGGGCGGTGATGATTACGTAAATGCCGAAAACTATTCCTATGGCCTGGAGTTGACAGCAACTGCTGGAGAATTACGGCTTTATTCTCAGGGGTTACTTTTCCAAGACATTCAAGAAGCCTACACCACAACGCTCTATGGCACCGATAATATTGATGCTTTCAGCATTATCGAAAACGGTACTGACAACCTTGTTGTTGCCTCAGCGATCGATTTTTCTGGGGTGACACTTGTCGATGCACTAGGAGGACAAGACACTTTATCCGTAGGTGAGGCAAATCTAGAGAATGGAAAAATTAACGGTATCCAATTCGTTAATCTCAGTGACATTATCTCCAGTAGTATTTTTATTGGGGCGTCCCAAGAAGGAGATTTTTATGTGTTAGGGGATGGATTGGTTTCATCTGATACCGATTCGCAAAATCCTGGATATGAATTTAATTTCAGTGGTGTAACAAGTGTTAAAACAAATGGATATGCAAGAACTGTAACTGGTTTAGCTGGCCATAGTTGGATAATTAATAACACTAATACTGCGACGAATAACGGCATTACATTTTTTGATGTTTCTTACTTAATTGCAAATAACGCAGGGTTAGAAGGCTACTCAAATTTAGGCTGGGCGTTGACAGCTAATGATAATGAAGTAAGTCATGCAGGGATTATTATAAAAAATGCGAATTTAATTAGTGGCGGCACTAGCACGCTGACAGGTGGAAACTTCGCTGAC
>NZ_JBSWWI010000008.1:0-781 GCF_056160005.1 Microbulbifer sp. ABH2_005
TTACCTTGTTGTCATCTAGCAAAAGAAGATTGCCACTAATAGCACTGGCATTTAGTGACGCAGCACCGTTACCCTCAATTGTGGTAAATCCAGTAAAGCGGATACTATCAGCATCAATACGTCCATCATTGGTCAGGGCAAATTCATTGTCATCGTTCTTACTTTCCAGTGTGCCCTGATTATCTGAAGCGGTGACTTTTTCTATATTGGTAAAGGTAATTCCGCTGCTTGTGGCTTCTCTATTTGTATTAGAGAGACTCCATGTACTGTCGGCCACAAGTGTGCTAACAGTATCCGTGCCTTCGCCGGTATCAATCGTTTTATTGAAGCCAGTAAATTCAATGTTATTCGCTGTGATTTTGTCAGCAGTATTGGCAATAATAAAACTGTCGTCTACAGCCGATCCGACGATCTTTCCGTTCGAGCTGTTAATAAATTCGACCTGTTCAATATCTTTGAACAGGATATTGGCATTACGCAGTTCTTCTTGATTTCCGGTAAGATCTACATCAGTTTCTGTATTCAGTTGATCAGAAACTCCATCATTACTCATGCCACCAGCATTAACTTCTTCAATACCGGTGAAGCTGATATTGTAAGTATGCAATTCACCATTAAGGAAGCCAAACGTATCGGCCCCGTCGGTACCGAGCAGAATATCGGTTGTATTAACACCAGCATGTGCTCCGGCTTCCACTCGGGTAAGACCATTGAAGCTCATCCCATCAACTTGAATCGCCGTTGTGCTATCAGCATTTTTTACAATCTGGTAGCTATCATT
>NZ_JBSWWI010000009.1:0-682 GCF_056160005.1 Microbulbifer sp. ABH2_005
GCTATTGGAAGCACCCTGCAGTATTCCTTTGCCGCCACTCAATATATCGGCATCATTAATGGTGACACCGGCATGCTCTACCTGATTATCAATTGCTGTGAGCGCCCAATTACTATTGTTAACACTGCTTTCAATCGTGTCTGTAAAAGAGTTTGAGTCCCCAGCGCTTAAAATGCCAATACCGGTAAAGGCCATGCCTTTAGTATCGATCTTGGTCTTTTGCTGTCCATTGTCTGTGTAAGCAGAAAGCTTAAATGTTTCATCTTGGTCATTTCTGCCAACCAGCTCACCAGTATCTGCCTGGATAGTTTCTACATCACTAAATGCAATGTTGTAGCCTGTGATTTCTTCACTTTCTGCCCCCAAAATCCACTGGCTACCGGTTTGCCCAGTACCGTCAATAATACTGTCGGTACCCCCACCGGTATTGAGACTTGAGATACCGGTAAAGGCTATTTCATTGGCTTTAAAGGCCCTATCTCCGGTAATTTCGATCGTATCGGCGAAGCCTGAGCCGACAAGCTTTTCACCACCAGTACCCGCTACCTCAATCTCTTTAAATACGATATTGCTGGTAATGAGTTCTTTTGCGTTTCCAGTGAGTTCGACGGTCTTGCTTGCTAAAGCATAAACAGTGTCGACAAAGCTGGCATCGCTACCGGCCAGTACAGCACTAACATCC
>NZ_JBSWWI010000010.1:0-496 GCF_056160005.1 Microbulbifer sp. ABH2_005
CAGTAACGCTAGTTACTGTGGAGCCGTCCTTGAAATACCACCCTGGTATGTTTGAGGTTCTAACTCTGGTCCGTTATCCGGATCGAGGACAGTGTATGGTGGGTAGTTTGACTGGGGCGGTCTCCTCCCAAAGAGTAACGGAGGAGTACGAAGGTGCACTCAGCATGGTCGGAAATCATGCAATGAGCATAATGGTATAAGTGCGCTTGACTGCGAGTCAGACATGACGAGCAGGTACGAAAGTAGGTCATAGTGATCCGGTGGTTCTGTATGGAAGGGCCATCGCTCAACGGATAAAAGGTACTCCGGGGATAACAGGCTGATACCGCCCAAGAGTTCACATCGACGGCGGTGTTTGGCACCTCGATGTCGGCTCATCACATCCTGGGGCTGAAGCCGGTCCCAAGGGTATGGCTGTTCGCCATTTAAAGTGGTACGCGAGCTGGGTTTAGAACGTCGTGAGACAGTTCGGTCCCTATCTGCCGTGGGCGTTGGA
>NZ_JBSWWI010000011.1:0-454 GCF_056160005.1 Microbulbifer sp. ABH2_005
TATCCGTACCCAGCAGCTTACTCGCTACCGCTTCATTAATACCGGAGATCGTAATATCGATAATGTTGTCATCAGTAAAATCAGCTTTTACCTTGTTGTCATCTAGCAAAAGAAGATTACCACTAATGGCACTGGCATCTAGTGAGGCAGTACCGTTACCCTCAATTGTGGTAAATCCAGTAAAGCGAATAGTATCAGCATCAATACGTCCATCATTGGTCAGGGCAAATTCATTGTCATCGTTCTTACTTTCCAGTGTGCCCTGACTATCTGAAGCGGTGACTTTTTCTATATTGGTAAAGGTAATTCCGCTGCTTGTGGCCTTATTATCCGTATTCGAGAGACTCCATGCGCTATTAGCTACATTGGTGCTAACTGTATCAGTCCCCTCACCGGTATTGAGACTTGAGATACCGGTAAAGGCTATCTCATTGGCCTTGAAAGCCTTGTCCCC
>NZ_JBSWWI010000012.1:0-382 GCF_056160005.1 Microbulbifer sp. ABH2_005
AGCTTAAGGGCTAATCCCCTTTCGCTCGCCGCTACTCAGGGAATCTCGGTTGATTTCTTTTCCTCCGGGTACTTAGATGTTTCAGTTCCCCGGGTTCGCCTCCCTAACCTATGTATTCAGTTAGGGATACTCCTAAAAGGAGTGGGTTTCCCCATTCGGACATTCTAGGATCAAAGCTTGTGTGCCAGCTCCCCTAGACTTTTCGCAGGCTCCTACGTCCTTCATCGCCTCCAGCTGCCAAGGCATCCACCGTATACGCTTAGTCGCTTGACCATACAACACAAACGACTACTAACGACTTTAACATTCAGACTCAATAATAAATCATTGGCCTGAACGCCGGATTGTGTGCTTGAGAGACACACAATATTTTTGATGTTGA
>NZ_JBSWWI010000013.1:0-359 GCF_056160005.1 Microbulbifer sp. ABH2_005
TTACCTTGTTGTCATCTAGCAAAAGAAGATTGCCACTAATAGCACTGGCATTTAGTGACGCAGTACCATTACCCTCAATTGTGGTAAATCCAGTAAAGCGGATACTATCAGCATCAATACGTCCATCATTGGTCAGGGCAAATTCATTGTCATCGTTCTTACTTTCCAGTGTACCCTGACTATCTGAAGCGGTGACTTTTTCTATATTGGTAAAGGTAATTCCGCTGCTTGTGGCTTCTCTATCTGTATTAGAGAGACTCCATGTACTGTCGGCTACAAGTGTGCTAACAGTATCATTGCCTTCACCAGCCAACACAGCAGTAATATCTGTGAACTGAATGCCTTTACTACGCAGCTTT
>NZ_JBSWWI010000014.1:0-353 GCF_056160005.1 Microbulbifer sp. ABH2_005
AGTAATCTCGATCGTATCGGCTAAGTCTGAACCGACAAGGTTTTCACCACCAGTACCCGCTACCTCAATCTCTTTAAATACGATACCGCTAGTAATTAGTTCTTTCGCTATTCCGGTTAGCTCGACGGTCTCGCCTGCTAAAGCATAAACAGTGTCGACAAGGCTGGCATCGCTACCGGCCAGTACAGCACTAACATCCGAGAACTGGATGCCTTTGCTGCGCAGCTTTTTATCGCCCTCAACGGTGAAGGCATCTTCACCAGCAGTACCGGTTAGGGTTCCTGTATTAGTAACCGCATCAATACCACTGAAGTTGATGTCATAGCTGCTACCATTAGGGTCGATGGTTACAC
>NZ_JBSWWI010000015.1:0-300 GCF_056160005.1 Microbulbifer sp. ABH2_005
CAAAGGCATTATTACCTTGAAGAGTAACTGCACCGGTTGCACCGACTGTATCCGTATAACTACTACTAACAGTATTCGCATTTACTGTGCGAATACCTTTAAAGATCATGGAGTCAACGGTGATATCGCCTGTCAGGGAAAGCTGATAGCTGTCTCCTTTATCAGCAGCACCAGCGAGGGTGTTATTACCACCCGTCAGACTATGCATTCCTGCAAAGGTAATGCCTGAATGCTCAACTTCATTATCGGCGGATACTAACTGCCATTGTTGGTCACTGACTTCAGAGGTGGCTGCGCCGC
>NZ_JBSWWI010000016.1:0-287 GCF_056160005.1 Microbulbifer sp. ABH2_005
GATTTGAGAAGAGTTGCTCCTAGTACGAGAGGACCGGAGTGAACGAACCTCTGGTGTTCCGGTTGTCACGCCAGTGGCATTGCCGGGTAGCTATGTTCGGACGGGATAACCGCTGAAAGCATCTAAGCGGGAAGCCTCCTTCAAGATAAGATCTCCCTGACTCCTTGAGAGTCCTAAAGGGCCGTGGAAGACTACCACGTTGATAGGCTGGGTGTGGAAGCGCTGTGAGGCGTTGAGCTAACCAGTACTAATTGCCCGTGCGGCTTGACCATACAACAGAGATGGTT
>NZ_JBSWWI010000017.1:0-225 GCF_056160005.1 Microbulbifer sp. ABH2_005
CCTCGATCAGACTTAAGTCTTGCTCGGAATAAAACGTAAATCGAATTGTTCGAGTTACTTACTTCCGATAAATCTTTTTCTAGCCGAAGCTAGATGTATCGATTCATCGATCCGTAAGCACCCACACATATTGCTTGATCGAATTTTTAAACAACTCAGTTGAGCGCTCGGCTCTAACTGCGGGACGCGTATTCTACACATCCGGGCTGCTGAATCAAGTGATTT
>NZ_JBSWWI010000018.1:0-212 GCF_056160005.1 Microbulbifer sp. ABH2_005
AAGGGTGTTATTACCACCCGTCAGACTATGCATTCCTGCAAAGGTAATGCCTGAGTGCTCAACTTCATTATCAGCGGATACTAACTGCCATTGTTGGTCACTGACTTCAGAGGTGGCTGCGCCGCTAGAGCCATCATCCTCAATACGATCAACACCGGAGAAGGTGATTGATTTGGCGAAAACTTTGTTGGCATCTTTTACTGTATAAGCGA
>NZ_JBSWWI010000019.1:0-200 GCF_056160005.1 Microbulbifer sp. ABH2_005
CGGATGTTAGTGCTGTACTGGCCGGTAGCGATGCCAGCTTTGTCGACACTGTTTATGCTTTAGCAGGCAAGACCGTCGAGCTCACCGGAATAGCGAAAGAACTCATTACCAGCAATATCGTATTTAAAGAGATTGAGGTAGCGGGTACTGGTGGTGAAAACCTTGTCGGTTCAGACTTAGCCGATACGATCGAGATTACC